>NZ_BMYR01000008.1 GCF_014652375.1 Alishewanella tabrizica
TCCCGCTATCTCTAGTTGTAGAGTATGCGAAAAGTTAACAAGGCAAGTCAGCATCGCACCTTCGGTGCTGGACTCGCTAACGCTCGCCGCTGCGGGCGTCGTTATAACCCATGGAGGCTTAAGTGAAAAATCTGGCAATCGGTATGATTATTGGAGTTTTATTGAGCGCGGCGATGTTTTACCCTCTGCTAAAGTTCGAACAAAAGAATAAATTTGATTTTGGCCAATATCATGGTTTTTTAGACGGGCAGTGGAGTGCAATAGAGTCATTAGAGCCGTTTTTAGGTCAAGTTCCTCCCGAAACGAAAGTGGAAGTGTTGTTCTCAGTTAAAACGTCCGATATTGTTGTTTATGAAGAAAATGGTGTAAAAGTCATCGGGCTTCGGAAGTAGATGGCTTATAACAAGGCCAGCCACAGCGACGTCTTTTTCGTTGCGGCTTCGCCTCCACTACAAAGCCGCGCTTGCTGGCGGCGTTGGGGTATACAATGCGAACATTTTTTAACCACTTTATTTCTTTGCTTTTATGCTCAATAGCACCGGTTTTATTATGTCTGATTTACGGCTTAGTTCTTTCTGTTGGTTCATCAAACTGGATACGAGTTTTCGGTGAGTTATACATATTAGCCTTTTTTGTATTTATTTTTTCTGCAATGCATACGTTTCTCTTAGGTCTACCGACATATTTCTTGGTTCGTCGTATTTTACCGTTCAATTATTTAGTGTCTGCCTTTTCTGGATTCGTCGTTGGGATCATACCGGTTGCGATTTATGCATGGCCGTTGTCAAGCAGTGGGTCATCTACTATAAATGGAACACCTACAATAATTAATGGTATACCGACAATCGCTGGTTGGATATCTTATGGTCAGGGTGTCTTAGCCTTTGGTGTACTGGGTATTAGTGGCGCGATTACTTACAAGTATTTATTAACTAGGCTTCAGAGCACTGACAATGCGCTAAACGCAGACGCCAAAAACGACGCTGGTTAGCTTGGCGTTAGCCTTCAAAACAAGGATGGTTGCTATGACAAGATTTTCTTTGATCTTAATTTCTTTTTTATTAAGCAGCTGTGCGAGTGTCCCACTTGGAACAATGCTCGAATTTCGTTCATTTGGTAAAGACGACTTTGTAAACATTGTGCCTCAGGATCTTAGGGCGAAAATACAGGTTGATGAGCCTGTGCGAGCAAATGTAGAGAGTGCGGAATTAGCTCTTGAACTAGCCACTGAAAAAGGCATAAGAGAATTTAAGTTTCCGTTGCTTTTGCTTCGCCAAGAACAAATTGCACCGGTGGGCGGTTTTTTCTCAAATTCAGCAGGAAAGACTGAGTACACTCTAAAACTCTCAGATGAAGCGGTAAAAAACTTTATAGCAACCCAACACATTATTCAGGATGAAAAATCCGGCAAATTGAATTTTTCAGTTACAACCGGTTTTGAGCAGTTTCCAAGTGAGATTACTGAAATAGGGTTGTCAGTATTTTTAAAGCTATCAGAAGAAAAAGGCTTTGTTACCTTATTTGACGATGCAAAGTTAGCGGTTAAGCATGAAGGCTAGCAAAGCCAGCCAAGGCGACTGTTCTGCGCTGCGGCTTCGCCTCCACTACAAAGCCGCGCTTGCTGGCGGCGTTAGCAAGGATCGTTATGCGAAAGTTTCTTTTAATATCAGTGATTTTTCTTACATCCTCTTTGAAGGTTTTAGCAACAGAATTTGATTGTAAAAACATTAATTCTGCTCAAGAAATCACTGATAATTTTGAACGAACCAGTAATTGGAAAAAATTTCACAAGCCCAAGGAATATGCCTTAATAGGCGAGTTTCCTGCTGAGTACATAAATCAATTTTATTACCAGCCTGGAGAGCCGCATTTGGAAGATAAAATAATTTCAGATTTTGACGAAAGCCTTGCTAATGAAGCTGGTGTCAAAATTGCTATCAGGGTGAGGTACTTAGGCCATGATAAGAATGAGAATCGTGCATTAGTTTCAGAGTATGTCATTCCGGGATTTTATTTTGAAGTAGCTGAAGGAATAATCGCGGGCTCAGATCGTGGAGAATTTGGAGGAGATCTTTTTTTCATAGATCGTAATAAAAAAGTCTTAAAGCTAGCTGATATTAATGTTCAAGATATCTTCAAATTTGGCAGTAGTTATGTAGTTGTTTCAGGGCTTGATCATCTCGGGTTTGAGTACGGTAAGCTGCATTTACTCAATTTTTCAGAAGGGAAGCCAATATTTGAGTTATTTTTTAACCTGACAGGCTCACCAAAAAAATTAATCAGAATTAATAGTGATAGCCTACTTTTGAAATTTAGACGTAACAGCTACTTGTTTAATATCAAAGGAATTTTATCTAGAGTAGCCTGTGAGTAAACGCTAACAAACAAATTTTATCGCCAGAAAAGAGCGCTGGCTGCAACGTCAACCCGCGGTGCGGTTTTCCGCGCTAAATTTAGGCATTATATGAGAAGATTATGAGATTATCTTTTGTTGCCCTTTTTTTGTTTCTTAGTATGCCCATTTTGGCTGAGGATACTCCAAACTCAATTTTAGACTCATTGTTGGGTAAGTGTATTAATGAAAGCTCAAGGGCTTGTGAGTCAGTTTTAGTTGGAGACATAGAAAAGAAACAGGTCATTTTAAGTATACTCAACGTAATGAGGAGTAGTATTGTCTTTGAGAAGCTGTTCATTGAAACGTACGGAAAGCAAAAATATGCAGAACTCATTGATACCTATAGCCTTACAATTACACCAATAAAAAGCTCAGATTATTACCTTCAAGCTACAAGCGAAAACAGAGCCACTTTCCAAGGCCCCGACAATACTGTTCTTTCAATTTTAAATACTGGAAAAGGTTGGGTAATCGACCTTGAAAACACCAGTTTCTCAGGGGTTGGTGAACCCTCTAATAGCGCTATGTTAGAGTTTTTTAAGTTGATTGAGCGAACACACTCTCACTTAATACACCTTATAAAGCATAATTCTCCAGAAAATGACGTATTCAAAAAAGGAGGCTTGTTTTATTTGGCATCCATTTATTCGCTTGTGACAGAGCACCAAAAGCGCGAATTTGACAGCATATTTAAAAAATATGACGCTGATATCGACTCTTTGAAAAAAGAAATTCTTACAGACGTAAATAACTAAAACACATAGAAGAACTTGCTCGCGTTTGTGGCGGGCATTATAACTTTGGACGGTTAAGTTTATGAACCAACAAAAATCTGAAAAGCTCAAAGCTGTGATTCAAAAAGGTAAATGGTCATATGTTTTAAAGCACGGCGTGCTTGGCTGGGGAGTACTAACAGCAATTCTCTGGTCAGCGATCATGCATTTTATAGGCAGCATACCTTTTACCGAAAGTATATTTCTTGCTCTGGTGTTGTTCTCAATTGGTGGCGTATTTTGGGGGTTATGCATGTGGTTTTTCATAAACCGTGAATTCAGTAAGTTAGAACAAGATTAGTTATACAACAAGCAAATATTATCGGCGGTGATAGATGCTCGCTCAACGCAGTACAGCTGATCCCCTGTGTGTTTTGTGTTTTGTGTTGGCGTTAAAGGAGTTTTAATTGAGCAATCGAATTATGGATTTTATTGAGAAATCTAATAAGGTATTACTGTTTTTCGCAGCAATAATGGTGATTATTTTGGTTGGCAAAGATGTCCTTAGAGACATTATTCGTAAAGACTATTCACCGCCAACCGTACAGGTTATAAAAAGCGATGACGCACAAGCTATAGAACATAATGTTAAGCTTGAAAAACAGTATGTTGGTTTAATTAAAGATGTGCATATTTTTGAAATCACTTCAGATAGCGTGATCCAAGAGCAACCGTATAGTTCTAGCGCCGAAAGAATAGTTATCTCATCTGGTTTCGGTTTGAGTGAAAATGCCGTAAATCTAATGTTCACAAAGATTGGTGAGCAACGAAAGTTATTATTTGAAAAAATGCATTAATAGTGGAATTTTCACCTAGCCGTGAGAAACAAACTCAATACGAAAAAATGCTTAGTAAAAACATATACTCAGTAGCTAAATACGATTCCAATAATGATGGTTTTTTAAATCAGCACGATCAAAAAGAATTGTTAATTTCGGAATATGACGGCTCAAATTTGATGTCTGTTATGAATGATATTAGGGGCTATAAAGTTGTCGATAACGACATTGTTTTAATTTACAGTGGATCAGAACTAGATACATCGTATTTTATTTTTAACGTTAAAACAGGCGCACTTCAAAAGTTGGATACGGCGTGGTAGCTAACCAGCTTAGCGACCAAGGACGCTGCGCAGCCTTGGTTTAAATCGCTGCTCTGCACACTAGCGGCAACTACGAGCTTAAGGCAGTTTAAAATAGGGGGTTTTAAACTGGTAAACAATCACGTCATTTCTGGTCTGACACATGAGCTAATCATTGGAATTAGGTTATCAGTGGTTATGACGTTTCCCGAAGAAACTGGCTTTTGCCTAATTTGATAAGATAAAGTTAGCTGTTAAGCATAAACGCTAGGAATTCTCATCATAAATATCTATTCGTTTTGCTTTTTTAAATAATTGACTGTTATACATTTTCTGCGTTAAGGCGTAATCAATGAGAAAAACATGGAATTTTGAAGTGAAGGGCCATTCTATTAAAGTGGTTAATACATGGTTTCATGGCGCTAAGCTTTATGTCGATGGTGAATTCCGAGATCACGACGACAGTTACTTTGCGTTTGGTGGTGAAGTGATGCTTTCTGCTAATTTAGGTGATTTGGGTGTAATAGAGATTGAGCCAAGAGCTTTTTTTACGGTTGAAATTGATGTATTCCTTACAAAAGAGGGTAATCGCCAACCCGTATTCAGTTCAAGAAATCGATTATCGTTGAGCCAACAGAGAGAGAGCCGTTAAAAACGCTGTACAGATAAATTTTATTTCACGTAACCTGCTCTGCAACTGTTACATAAAATACGCATGCCCAAGTGATGATATTATTTACGCCACAGGCGTGCGTTTAAATTGATCAGATGCTGTTCTTATATACCAAGGTAGCTAACGCTTAACGCGTGGCTGCTTTGGGCTGTAATTGAGCTCATCGATAAGCGTGCTTAACATACTCGAGCGCTTGCTATCGGCGGCCTGTAGGAGGTAGACCGGCTGATAACAACACATGAAAGCAACACCCTTCTATCTCACTCAGCAAAATTTCTAAAGCCTAAAACGAAATAACTTACTGTTACTGCCTGTCATGCCACTGCATGATAAGTCTTAACCACGTTTTAGATTAATCACGCTAGCACCGCATTGCATCATTTTTCGTTATTAACGGGTTGCTTTCTGCGCCGTGGTGCTGTGTATATTTTTAGCCTGCGGGTAAGGGAGATATAGATTATGGTACACACGCGAAGACGTTTTCTTATGGGTATGGGCGCGCTTGCTGGAGTGGCTTTACCTGTTATAGGGCAAGCTACTACCACTAAACCTGCTACACCTAACGCTACTGCGGAACACGCAGCCCCCCCCCAGCCTAAGACGTTAAATGCCGATGCCATGGCGGCGATAGGGCTGTTACACAGTGTGTATTTTTGGCTAAAAAACCCAGATTCAGCTGCCGATAAAGCCAGCTTAATTGCTGGGTTACAACGTTTGTCTGCGATCCCCAGTGTACGAAGTTTACAAATTGGTGTGCCAGCATCAACCGAGCAGCGGGATGTGGTTGATAATAGTTTTCAGGTGTCAGAATTAATGATGTTTGATGATGTTGCGGGACAAAATGCCTATCAGGTGCATCCGTTACATCAGCAGTTTGTTGCAGAGTGTGCACATCTATGGCAACGGGTTGTGGTGTTCGACTCACAATTGGTATAACGCTCGCTTTAGCACTTCCGGCTTAGCGGTTGTGCTGCCAACTTGGCCGCTATTTCCGATCATTTTGCGCTGGCGGGTTCGGTAAATCCCGCAGCAATAGCATGATGATCTTCTGGTAATAAGGCCGAAATCCCAACTAACTCAATGCCTTCTGCGGCTAACTGCGGCAAACGTTGCTTTAAAAACCTGTAGGTTTCTGGATAAGGATGACCAATCGCAATGGCCGTTTGATGTTGCCGAGCAATCTGCAGTAATTGCTGGAACTGTTTTTCGATGGCGGCTTGGTTTTGCTGATTATCTAAAAAAATATGCCGAGCTAAAAAAGTCACATTGCGCTGCTGCGCATAGTGTTTTGCTGTGCTTTGCGGTGTTGTTAAGCTATCAACAAAAAATAAGTGTCGCTGGCTTAGGTATTCCATGGTCCAGTCCATGGGATGGTCTAATGCGGTAAATAAACTGCCCATGTGGTTATTCATGCCAATGGCAAAGGGGATATCAGAGAGGGCCTGTTGCAGCGTGCTGTGTATTTGTTGCCGCGACATATGCTGGGTTAGCGCACCTGGGCCTAAGGCATTTTGCGCAGTGGCCTCCATTGGCATATGTAAAATAACATCGTTTTGCTGATTGTAGGCTATTTCGGCGGCTTGTTTGCCATAAGGCGTATGAGGCAACACGGCATAGGTAATTGCATAGGGTAGCGCAACCATGCGTAAATCTGATTTTTGATACCCGATATCATCAATAATAATGGCGATACGGGGCGTAGCAACCGTGATGGCGCTAAACAGCGTTAAGACTAAGAACCAACAAAAACGAACAAGCACAACCAGGCTTTCCTATACATAAATTCTAACGGAGATGCACAACACCCTGTGAGGTGCGCAAACCCATTGCAGTGTTATTAAATGATGCTAAGGCCGATTTAGCCAAAGCAGCGGGTTTACGGCTTCGCCTTTTTCGCGAATTTCAAAATACAAGCCGGGATCGGCTTGGCCACCACTGGCGCCTACAAGCGCAATGGCTTCGCCCGCGTTAATGCGATCGCCAGGCTGTTTTAACAGTGTTTGATTGTGGCCATACAACGACATAAAGCCTGCACCATGGTCTAACACAATAACCCAGCCATAGCCTTTGAGCCAATCGGCGTAGATCACTCGGCCATCAGCAATGGCTTGTACATTGGCGCCATTTATACCTTGGATCAGGATCCCACGTGAGGCATTGGCGCCTTGTCGGCTTTGTCCAAAACGTTGCAGCAAGCTGCCTTTGAGTGGCCAAGGAAATTTACCCTTGCCAGCGCCTAACCCTGCCATATCCTTGCTAAGTTCAGCTAAGCGGCGTAACTCGTTAATGGTGTCTTGCAAGCTGCTCTCATTTTGTCGCAAATAGGTAAGCTGATTCCCTTGCTTGGCCAACAGTGCTTGCAATTCACTTATCGACTCTTGCTGGCTGGCTCTGGCTTGTGTGAGTTGCTGTTGTTGTTGTTCTAATGCATTTAGCTCACGCGTGATCAGGTTTTGTTGAGCGGCGAGTTTGGCTACCACTTGTTCTAAGTCTTGTACGGTTTGGTTTATCGTGGCTAGCTGCTGCATGCGCGCTTGATTAAAGTACTGGTAGTATGTGAGTACACGCTCTAGCTTGCCGGTATCTTGTTGGTTTAAGAGCAGGCGCGAGTAATCATGCTGCCCCATGCTGTAGGCACTTTTTAACTGCGCAGCTAGCAGCGTTTGTTGCTCAGTAAGCTGTTGTTGTAATTGTTTTTGCTGCGTATCTAGCCGTGTACTTTCTTGTTCTAACTGTTGTTTGCGTAATGTCGTTTGGCGCACCTTTAAGGCGGCTTCAGCTAAGGCTTTATCGGCTTGTTGCAGTGTTTTTTCGGCTTGTTGTAATTGCCGGCGTTGCTGCCGCAATTGTTGTTCGGTTTGCTTAATTTCTTGTTGTACCTGTTGCAGTTCTTTTTCTGCACCCGGTTTTTGTTGTGCGTGCGCTGGCAATTGCCACACAAAGCAAAACACCAGTGCACAAAAACACCGGTGTAAGCATAGACTTGTGGCGCGTCGTAAAGGCATTAAGCGAGTTGCATCAACACTTTGCCACTCATTTCGGCAGGTTTGGGTAAGCCTAATAAATGCAGCATGGTTGGGGCGATATCACTTAAAATACCGCCTTCTACTACTGAGGCTGCCCGCCCTACATAAATTAAGGGCACTGGGCCGCTGGTATGTGCCGTATGCGCTTGGCCTGATTCAGGATCTTGCATCATCTCGGCATTACCATGATCGGCCGTGATTAAACATTCGCCGCCAACCTCTTTTAAGGCAGTAACTACGCGGCCAATACAGTGATCAACGGCTTCAACGGCTTTAATGGCAGCACTCATGATCCCGGTATGGCCAACCATGTCGCCATTAGGATAATTACAAATGATGACATCGTATGTGCCACTGTGAATGGCGTCTACAAGCTTATCCGTGAGCTCAGCCGAGTTCATTTCTGGCTGGAGATCGTAGGTGGCCACTTGCGGTGAAGGGATTAAAATACGCTCTTCACCTGCAAATACGTCTTCACGCCCCCCTGAAAAGAAGAAGGTGACGTGCGCATATTTTTCGGTTTCAGAAATGCGTAATTGGGTTTTGTTATGTTTTGCTAACCATTCACCTAACACGTTATTTAAGCTTTCTGGCGGATAAGCGCAAGGTGCCTGAATGTCGGCAGCGTACTCGGTCAGCATAACAAAACGGCTTAAGTGTGGTGTGGCTTCACGGCTAAAACCGTTAAACGCCGGATCAACAAAGGCGCGGGTAAACTGACGGGCGCGATCGGCTCTAAAATTCATAAAAATGAGCGCATCGCCATCTTGCATGCTAACAGGTACGCCCGCGGGGCTGAGAATGGCTGAGGCTTTTACAAACTCGTCGTTTTCATCACGCGCATAAGCCGCTTCAAGCGCGTCGCTGGCGCGGGTGAACTGGTAAAACCCTTTACCTTGGGTAAGAAGATCATAGGCTTGCTGTACACGATCCCAGCGCTTGTCACGGTCCATGGCAAAATACCGGCCAATAATTGACGCAATTTGGCCACTGCCACTTTGGGCAAAATGGTTTTCAAGTCGGCTAATGGCGTCTGCTGCACTGCGTGGTGGCGTGTCGCGACCATCTAAAAAGGCGTGTACATAAATCTGGGTGGCACCCTGTTGCTCGGCTAATTTCACCATGGCTAAGATATGATCTTCGTGGCTATGCACCCCACCTGGCGATAGCAAGCCCATAATATGCACTGCTTTTTGCTTCGACACCGCCAGTTGCACGGCATCAACCAATACCGGATTAGTGAAAAAATCGCCATCGGCTATGGCTTTGGTAATACGGGTAAAATCTTGATATACCACGCGGCCCGAGCCAAGATTAACATGGCCAACTTCGGAGTTGCCCATTTGACCATCGGGTAAGCCTACATCTAAGCCAGAGCCAGAAATTAAACTGTGTGGATACTGTTGCCAGAGGCTATCCATAACGGGCGTATTGGCTTGAGCGATCGCATTATTTTCACGTTGTTCGCGGTAGCCCCAGCCGTCAAGAATCAGTAACACCAAGGGTTTTTTCGGTTGGCTCATAACATCTCCATAAGCAAATCTGTGCACAAGAAACTGCTGAAAAGAATAAGATGTGTATCTTACCGTTTTTTTGATATTTCTCCAGTAATCATTCGCATTTGAGGCCGGTGTGTTGCTAAACGGGCGACGGAGGGTGTGCATTTTTTTAGCTGTAGAATTAGCTTAAAATCGGTATACTCAGCGCTGTTTTTAATTAGCAACCTAAAGAAAAGTGAAGTTATGAACCAATTTATCGAATTTATTGGCAATCACCCTTTATTAAGTGGCATTTGGGCGTTGTTGTTGGTGTTGATTGTTGTGAGTTGGTTAAAGTCGATGTTTTCGTCTATTAAAGCCATTTCACCCACACAATTAACGTTATTAGTTAATCGCGAAAATGCAACGGTTGTGGATATTCGCAACGATACAGAGTACCGCAAAGGACATATTACCGATGCGGTTAACCTAACGCAGGGCGATATTGATAACCAAAAATTGGCAGGCCTTGAAAAGCAAAAAGATGCGCCCATTATTGTAGTATGTCAGGCGGGTATGAGTGCTTCTAAAGCGGCCGCGTCTTTGGCTAAACTAGGCTTTACAAAAGTCTCAATATTACAGGGTGGCATGGGTTCATGGACCGGTGCTAGCCTGCCAGTGGTTAAATCAAAGAGGTAATAATGGCAGAAGTCACTATTTACACCAAAGCGTATTGTCCTTATTGTGTGCGTGCTATCGGTTTGCTGCGCGATAAAAAAGTGGCTTACGAAGAAATTCGGATCGATCTGCAGCCAGAGCGTCGTGATGAGATGATTGCTCGAGCAGGTGGCCGTACTACGGTGCCCCAGGTTTTTGTAAACAACCAACATTTGGGCGGTTGCGACGATATTGTTGCCTTAGATGCTGCAGGCAAACTAGACCCGTTATTACAATCATAATTACACGTATAACATTAGAATAGGATTTATCATGGCCGAACAACAAGCAAGCGGCGTAGCAGTGGATCAGGCTGCGCAGGGTTTACAATTCGCAATTCAGCGTATTTTTGTAAAAGATATTTCATTCGAAGCGCCAAATGCCCCGGCTATCTTTCGTAAAGAATGGAAACCAGAAGTAAAATTAGACTTAGATACTCGCAGCGACAAAATTGAAGATAACGTATATCAGGTAATTTTATCGTTAACGGTAACCACTACCGTTGGTGACGAAACCGCCTTTTTATGCGAAGTGCAACAGGCCGGTATTTTCTCTATTGGTCAATTAGAAGAAACGCAAATGGCTCATATGTTGGCGTCATTCTGCCCGAATATTCTTTTCCCGTATGCGCGTGAAGCCGTTTCTAACTTAGTTAACCGTGGTACCTTCCCACAGTTAAATTTAGCACCTGTTAACTTTGATGCGTTGTTTGCTCAATATTTACAGCAGCGTCAGGGCGAAACTCAGCAGCTGAATGCGTAAATGTTGCAGCCATCTGCAATAACCGTGCTTGGCGCAGGCTCTTATGGCACTGCGCTAGCCATTTGCCTTGCACGCAATGGCAATACCATTACCCTTTGGGGCCGTAACAGTGCCGAAATAGCGCTGATGCAGCAGCAAGGGGTTAATCAGAAGTATTTACCTGACACGGTGTTGCCACCAAGCTTACAGCTTACCGATTCGTTATCCGATGCCATTGCCAGTAGTAGCGATATTCTGGTGGTTGTGCCCAGCCATGCCTTTGCAGAAACCTTGCAAGCGATAAAACCGCTATTGCCTACGCAGGCAAGAGTGGCATGGGCAACTAAGGGTTTAGAACCCGAAACGGGTCGTTTACTGCAAGATGTAGCAAGAGAGGTGTTAGGTGATGCCATTTCGTTAGCGGTATTATCGGGCCCCACGTTTGCAAAAGAAATGGCGGCGGGCTTGCCCACGGCCATTTCGTTATCTTCGACGGATGCGGCATTTATTTCGCGTTTGTCCGATTTGTTGCATTGTGCCAAAACGTTTCGGGTGTATACCAACACCGACTTTATTGGTGTGCAATTAGGTGGGGCGGTAAAAAACGTGATTGCAATTGGCGCGGGCATGGCCGATGGCGTGGGGTTTGGTGCCAATGCGCGCACCGCCCTGATTACGCGTGGTTTAGCCGAAATGAGCCGGTTAGGCTTGGCGCTGGGTGCTCAAAAGGATACCTTTATGGGCATGGCGGGCTTAGGTGATCTGGTATTAACCTGCACCGATAACCAATCGCGCAATCGCCGTTTTGGGTTGTTATTGGGACAAGGTAAAGCGGTAGACGACGCTATGCAGACCATTGGTCAAGTAGTGGAAGGGTATCGTAATGCCAAAGAAGTGTTTAATTTAGCGCAGCGAGTGGGTGTTGAAATGCCGATCACTGAGCAAATTTATAACGTGTTGTACCAAGGTAAAAATGTCAAACTTGCAGCGCTAGATTTGCTGGGCCGCGAGCGTAAAGACGAAATCAGCTAGCAATCAGCTTACAACTAGCAGCTTACAACTAGCTCACATTGCCGCTTGTTTTTATGTTAGCAAAATGGCGGTGTTTACACCGCCATTTTTGTTTATGTTGCCTTTTTATTCTGGAACTTCTGTTGATGCAGGTATTGTTGTTCGTATAGTGGTAGTGCGTTTACTGGTTGGCGGCTTTAACATTGAGCAAGCTATTTTCATGCAGCAATAATTGCCCAATTTCATCAGCAGGAACTGCGCGGCTAAAACGATGGCCTTGTTGCGCATCACATCCCATTACATGCAGTAAATACGCCTGCATTTCAGTTTCGATATTGGCCGCAGTAACTTCTAACTCTAGGTAACCCGCTAAACGAATCAAGGTGGCGCAAATATTGCGCTGTTGCTCTTGCTGCTCAATATATTTAATGAGCGCAGGGGCTAACTTAATGCCATGCAAAGGTTGCTGTTTGAGTTGGGTAAAAGACGATACTCCTTCGCCAAAATTATCTAATATCAGCTTAAAGCCTAGACGATCTAAACTATGCATCCGTTCGCGTAGCCAGATGGTGGGCTGTGAGAATATGGATTCTGATAACTCTAGCTCAAAATGCGTGGCACTGATTTCAGCATCTTCCAGCGTGCTTTGCATAAAGGTAATAAAATCGGGTTGCTCAAATTGTTGGCTTGAAATATTCAGCGATAATCTGCCCCGCATTAAACCGGTTTGTAACCAGTATTTAACTTGCTGACAGGCTTTACGAAACACCAATCGGTCTAAACTGATCACTAAGCCTGTGTCGTGAAGTAGCGGCATAAAAGTCGGTGGCGGTAACATGCCCCGGCGTGGGCTTGGCCAGCGCAACAAGGCTTCAAAACCGATAATGCGGTTGCTGCTTATGCTAAACTTAGGTTGATAATATAGTTCAAAATCACCTTGCGCGGCGCTGCGATACAGTTCGGCTTCCATCGCCAAATAATCGGGTGAGTTTTGTTGGCTGGCGCTATCAGCAAAACATAATCTGTTTTGCCCCAGCGTAGTGGCTTTACGCGCGGCTTTTTCGGCGCTTTTAATCAGAGACTCTGCATCTTGACCGTCGTTCGGGCTGATACTCACCCCTAAACCGATGTCAATGCCCGCAAAAATCTGCTCATCAGCAGGATTGTCAAAACTGGCTAAAATTTTGTGCGCCAGTTGATTCAAATAAATGGTACTGTTTTCGTCGCATAAATGTGGCGGGATCAGCAAGGTAAAGCTGTCAGCTTGATAACGTGCCAGTAATAACTTTTGCGGTAGTGCTGCTTGAATTCGCGTCGCAATTTCACCAATCTGTTGTGCGTAGCTGATTTGCTCAGTAAGTGGGTAATCATGCTGTGCAGGCGAAAGCTTAATGTAAAACACTGCAACGGCAGGGAAATAATCGTTACAGCTCTGTAAGACCATCGTCAGGTGTTCTTCAAACAGACGTTTGTTTGGGAGCTGAGTGTCTTTGTCAGTGATATCGTGCTGCAGGTGTTGTTCGTTTTGGCGGCGCAAAGTACTTACGTTTTGGCCATAAAGTAACACAACAGGCGGGCGCAATTTGTCAGGCTGTAGCATTTGCAAGCTTAATTGTAATGCCTCGGCGTGTTGTTCGCTGACTAACCAAGCTTCTCCTTGCCATTTGCCTTCTGTACGAAGCTGCTGCTTGATGTCATTATCTAAGGGCTCTTTGCCCTGGGCATCGGCATACAACGATAATGGGCCTGATACGGTGGTACTGTCTGCATTTTTTAAAATACGTTTGAGGGTACTGCTGCCATTTTGAAAACTGAGATTCCGATCCAGTAAGGCGATAATACCAGGCGTGTCAGTAAGCAGTTGGTTAAAACTGGTACGCAGCCTCTCCAGTTTTACACCACGACGCGTTAGGGTATGTAATGAGAGTAAAAAAGCGAGCACCAAAAGGCAAAGTACTACTGAGAGCAATAATAAAGCGCCCTCTAAAAACGCATTGCTTTCTGCCATTACAGGTAAAGAAAGCGTACTTAGCGCTAGTAGCACAGAGGTAGCGCAAACTAAAATTTTTTGTCGGGCCATTACGAAACTATCCACAAAACTGTCCTTGATGAATTTCTGACCAATATTGACTATAGATGCTTTTTCGCATTAGGCATAGCTGAAGAATTAAATTATTTGCTATTCTTGCGCCCTGTAGCCCATACACCTTATTACAATGCTGTAAAATAGCAAGTTAAGCGCACTTTTGCATGATGCTTATTTAAGCACTCATAGTACATATTTATTAGGTATTACTAAAGGTTTTTCTGATGTTTCATGTTGCTTTGTTTGAACCGCGCATTGCGCCTAATACGGGAAATATTATCCGGTTGGTGGCCAATAATGGTTGTCAGTTACATATAATTGAGCCTATGGGCTTTGATTTTGAAGAGAAAAAGCTACGTCGTGCCGGTTTAGATTATCATGATCTTGCCCGGGTTACCCGCTACGCAAATTATGCAGAGTTTGCCCAAGCAATGCAGGGCCGCCGGATTTTCGCGGTGACCACAAAAGGCAAGGCATTTTATCATCAGGTGCAGTATCAAGCCGGTGATGTCCTGTTGTTTGGTTCTGAAACCTCGGGATTACCCGACAGTGTGCGCGACAGTTTGCCGGCTGAGCAAAAAATTCGGGTGCCGATGCAACCCGATGCCCGCAGTTTAAATTTGGCTAATAGCGTGGCGATTGTCAGCTATGAAGCGTGGCGTCAGTTGGGTTATCACGGCGGTATCTAATAAGCTATTGCTGCGCGGCGATAAACTGATTAATCGCCGTGAAGGCTTGCTGGCGCACAGTGTCGTGCTCCATCAATATTTCGTGCTTAGCCGTGGCAAGTTGAACTAGGTTTTTGGGTAACGCGCTCGGTAATTGCGTAAACCACTGTTGCTGCGCGTTATTCGCTACAACGCTATCGTCGGCGGCTTGTAGCAATAATACCGGTGTAACGCAGTGTGCGGCGTGTAACCGAAGTTGGCGCATCGCCTGTATCGCTTGCTCTAACCAGTGCACGGTAACGCCCCCTAACTGTAATTGCGGTTCGGTTTGATAACACTGCCGCAAGGCCTGATAGCGCGCGATACTACTGGTGAGCTCATTTTGCGCAAAAGGTTTATCTCGATAGGCATGTTGCCGCGGAAAATAGCGAAACTCGGTGGGCGCTAAACGGCGTATTACCCGGCAATACAACAGTGCCGCGGGTTCTGCCAGTTGGCGTGGTATTGCGCCGGTATAAATACCGAACATCGGCGAACACAGTACCGCAGCGCTAAAAAAACGATGCCAATTTTGCCAACGCGGTAACGTGATTAACGCTGCCCCGATAGCCGCGCCCATGGAATGCGCAAGCAACAAATGTTGTTGATAGCCTTGCGGCTTCACTATATCGCGCAAAAACGTATTAAGATCTTGCTGATAATCGGCAAAATCTGCGACATAGCCAAGTTGTGCGTCTGGGAGCATCCGTCCCGATCGCCCTTGTCCCCGATGATCTAAAATAAAAACGCTATAACCTGCTTGGCTAAGTTCATAGATCACTTCGGTATACTTAATCGCGGTTTCTATACGGCCACTGCTAATCACCCAGGCGTGTTTTGCGCCAGGGGTAGGGCAGTAAGTGTAATGAATAGGCACCCCCGCAGCGCCAATAAATTCACCATGTTGCAGCGTTCGCCAAAATGGCAAGAGTACCTGTGACCAGTGTTCAGCAAGGTGTGGCTCGCTGCTAAGGGGGCGGATTGCCGGAAAATGTAATACAGACATCTGCGTAATATTATCGCTTCTGCGTGCCAAGCTAATAGCATAGGCGTCTAAGTTATATTAAGTGTAACATTGACGAGTAAGCCTCCGCCAGCAGGAAGGCTAGCACTGACCTCGCCTTGGTGTTGGCGAATAATTTGTGCCACGATGGCCAGCCCTAAGCCGGTGCCACCTGTGCTGCTGGTACGGCTATCACTGACCCGGAAAAAAGGTAAAAAGATATTTTTTACTAAATGCGCCGGGATCCCCGGGCCATTATCTTGGATTGTCAGCGACAATTGCTGCCCTTGCACTGTAATGGTGCATTGAATATGGCTGTTGCTGGGGCTGTACTTGATGGCGTTACGCAAGATATTTTCAATAGCGCGGCCCAGTAAGCGACTGTCGGCGTTAAGCCAGACTTGTTCGGGGGCATGCAACGTGATTTGCTGTTGCTTAGCGTCTGCGTCTAATTGATTAATACTGATCACTTCTTCCATTAGCGCCACGATATCACAGGCGTGCCTGTCTAATTGGTATTGGCCAGCGTCTAAGCGGCTGTAGGTAAGCAACTCGTCTAGCATTAAGTCGAGGCGCTCTAGCTCATTTTTTAATCGGGGTAATTGTTGTAAATCTTGTTGGCGCTCGGTCAGGCCTATCGCTAATTGGGCTCTGGCGAGCGGAGAGCGCAGTTCATGAGAGATGTCACGTATTAAACGCTGCTGATTTTGTAACAAGGCACTAATTTGCTCGGCCATGGTATTGAAACTACGTCCTAATTGGCCTAGTTCATCTTTGCGTCGGGCTAATTTGGGAACGCGGCTGTCTAACTGGCCTGCTGCAAACTGTAAATTGTGTTGTACCAGTTCGCGCAGTGGGCGTGAGATCGAAATCGCCAAAATAAAACTGGCAGCGGCCGAGGTAAGTAAAAGCAGTAAAATTAAAATAGGCTCAGACAAACTGCTTAAGCGCCACCAAGGTTGCGCTGGCCGTTGGCGCACTTGGTATAATGCCACTTGTTCGCCTGCTACATTTAGCAGAAACGGCCCAGCTAAATGGGTATTATTATGCCGTAGCAAACGCGGGCGATTTAACTGATTCAGTTCAATCAGCCAGTTATAGTTAAAATTACGGGGTAACACATTAGGTGTTAATAGCGTGTTTTCTGCCACGTCGATCACGACCCAGCGCGTGTCGGTTTGCTGGCTAAGCTTTTGCAATAAACGGGGTAATGAAGGCTGTCGACTCAAGCGATTGACGTCTTGTTGAATTTGCCCTACCACTTGCGGTGGTAAGCGCCGTATATCAGTTTCTTCCATCAATTGGCGGCTTAATAGCAGGGTTAAGGTAACGGTAAGCAATAACACCAACCAGAACCAGATAAAAATACGGCCTGCTAAGGAATTAACTGGATTAAGCCAATGCAGTGTCATGCATCTGTTCCATTTAGAAATAAGTAGCCACTGCCGCGCAATGTTTGAATTTTTTCGATGACACTGTGTTGGGCTAATTTTTTCCGAATATTGCTGATGTGCATATCTAAGCTGCGATCGTACAGCTGTAAACGCCGTCCTAGTACGCTTTTACTTAATTCTTCTTTGCTGAGCACTTCGCCAGCACGGCGCATTAATTGCTCAAGTAATTGAAATTCAGTTGCTGTTAGCGTTATGGGATGACCATTACAGCTTACTTGGCGGTTTTGCGTGTTTAGGGCAACTTCGTTTAATACCAGTAAATGTGTGGTTTGTGGCGGCTCTTGTTGTGATAATTCAACACGCCGTAATATTGCTTTAATGCGGGCAACCAACTCGCGTGGGTTAAAGGGTTTTGCTAAGTAATCATCAGCGCCCAGTTCTAACCCTAAGATACGATCAATATCATCGCCACGTGCTGTTAACATCAATACGGGGCAGTATGCACCCGCACGCAAAGCTTTTAGTACTGATAAGCCATCACGTTTTGGCAGCATAACATCTAGCAAAATTAAATCGGCTTGCCCAAGGCTGGCTTGGGTAAGCCCGACTTCACCATCATGTACCGCTTTAAAGGTAAAACCATCCAAGGCCAAGTATTCGGCAACGAGTTGGCAAAGTTCGATATCGTCATCGATCATTAAAATAGTGGGCGCGGCTTTCGGGGCTGTCGACATACTGAGGCTTCCGTAATGCGATGTTACAGTGTGCAGTTTACGCTGTAGTATTTTGACTGTCAGGCTCTTTACGGAATCTTTACGTGTTCTTTGCGTTGCTTTGCATTGGCTGCGCTAAGCTGTCATGGTCAACAAAGCGGAGAGCAGATGATGAACGTAAAAACAGTATTAATGACCCTAAGTACTTTATTCATGTTAAATGGACCCGCCATAGCGGATGAGGTTAACCCTGTTGTCGCAGAGCAGCGTCAGGGCCAAGCACAGGGCAAAAAGCATGGGCCTGCCAACATGTATCACAAGGCGTTTCGCCAGTTAGATTTGAGCGCCGCGCAGCAGGCTGAGATCACCGCGCTGTTAGAAGCACATCGGCAAGCGCAACCTGCACGACAACGTGATGCTGAAGGACGCGCGGCATGGCAAGCGTTAATGGATGCGCCGCAATTTGATGCCACCAGTGCCCGAGAGCTGTTAACACAGCGCCAATCGAAGCAACTGGAACGTCAGCTTCAGCGTTTACAATTAGATCATCAAATTAGACAAGTGCTAACCGACGAGCAGCGACAGCAGTGGGATAGTAAACGGGCACAGCGTGGCGAACGCATGAAAGAGCGTCGCCGGATGAAAACAGAACAACGTGCGGCGAGTTAAGCGAGGCGCGCAACGCCTCTTTCTACAAGATGGGCTGCGTGATCAGCTTTGTGATCAGCTAGGTGATCGCAAAGCTGATGCGCCCTAGTCAACTCCGAGTTCCTTCAGTTTACGGGTTAAGGTATTGCGGCCCCAACCGAGTTTGCGGGCCGCTTCTTGTTTATGCCCATGGGTATAACGCAATGCTTGCTCTAACACGACTTTTTCAAACGCCGGAGCCGCTTCAGCGAGGATGTTATCTTCACCTGCTGCCAAGCGCTCATTTACCCATTGTGCCAGTAAGCTTTGCCAGTCGCCGTTAAATCCTTCTGGAGAAACTGCCTGTATAACCTTACTGGGTTGTGATAGCTCAGGAGGCATGTCTGCTACCACAATGTGTTTACCACTGGCCATCACCGTCAGCCAACGGCAGGTGTTTTCGAGTTGTCTCACGTTACCGGGCCATTCAAGCTGAGTAAGAAATTGCTCGGCTTCTTTACTTAACGTTTTTGCTTCAACATTCAGTTCGGTGGCGGCCTGCACTAAAAAGTGACGGGCCAGTTTGGCGATATCCTGTCGACGATCTTTTAGGGTAGGTAAATGCACACGAATAACATTTAAGCGATGGAATAAATCTTCTCGAAACTTGCCTTCCTGCGCTAATTTTTCAAGATTTTGATGGGTGGCGGCAATAATGCGGACATCTACGCTAACCGCCTGATGACCACCAACCCGATAAAACTGGCCATCTGCTAACACCCGCAGTAAGCGTGTTTGCACATCAAGTGGCATGTCGCCAATTTCATCCAAGAACAAGGTTCCGCCATCCGCTTGTTCAAAGCGCCCTTTACGTAAGGTATTGGCACCGGTAAAGGCGCCTTTTTCATGACCAAACAATTCAGATTCAATCAAATCTTTGGGTATAGCTGCCATATTCAGGGCAATGAAGGGTTGTTCTGATCGTGGGCTATGTTTATGTAAGGCACGGGCAACCAATTCTTTGCCAGTACCCGATTGACCGTTAATCAGTACACTGATACTGGAACGCGCTAAGCGCCCAATAGCACGAAACACCTCTTGCATGGCAGGGGCTTCACCAATGATTTCCGGATTCAGAGCTTGCGGTACCGGCTGATGTTTGGCTAAACGGTTTTTACTGTGTTCAAGGGCGCGGCTGATTAATGCCACCGCGTCGTTGACATCAAAGGGTTTAGGTAGGTATTCAAATGCGCCGCGTTTAAAAGCGTTAACCGCGCTGTCGAGATCAGAATGCGCGGTCATAATGATCACCGGTAAATCGGGGCTTAATTGCTGTAGCTTAGACAGCAATACCATACCATCGGTACCCGGCATACGAATGTCTGACACCACGACAGCAGGTTGCTCGTAATCTAGCCGTTGAAGCATGAGATCGGCAGAGGCGAAACTTTCGCATTGAATATCGGCGCGAGAAAGGGCCTTTTCCAGCACCCAGCGAATAGAATTGTCGTCGTCAATTATCCAAACACATTGGTTCATAGTTAATCCTCACAGTCGGAAATTGGCAGATAAATCATAAAGGCGGTATGACCCGGCCAGCTTTCACAATCGATCCAACCGCGTTGTTGGTGTATTAAGGTTTGCGCAATCGAGAGCCCTAACCCTGTACCGCCTGCTTTGCCGCTGACCATGGGATAAAATAAGGTGTCTCGGATCGCCGAAGGGATCCCGGGGCCGTTGTCGATCACTTTTATACAGGCCACCAATTTATATCGTTTACCATGCAAGGTGTGTTGATGCAAAATGCGGCTTTGTAAACACACCTGTCCGCCATCCGTTAACGCTTGTTGCGCGTTACGCACAATATTTAGTAGCGCTTGTTCAAGCAGTTCGGGATCAAATAAAAAGTCGGGTATGCTGGGATCGTAATCACGTTGAAAATAAACTTGCGCTGGATTATCCATTTTAGCTAATTGCAGCACTTGTTCTGCCACTTGATGCAAATTGCACAAGGCTAATTGTGGCGGACGATAAGGGCCAAGCAGCCGATCAACCAAATTTCGTAAGCGATCGGCTTGGGCTATAATTAATTGGGTATATTCTTTTTGTTCTTCGTCTAGCGACTCTTCTAACAGTTGCGCGGCACCACGTAATCCGCCTAGTGGGTTTTTTATTTCATGGGCAAGGCCGCGTATCAGCTCGCGTGCGGCCAGATGCTGATGTTGTTGTAAGCTTTCCATGCTAATTTTGCGCTGTTGATCAACCTGACGCAGCTCAAGCAGTAGTTGCGCTGGCGCGTGTTCGACCACCACGGTAACAGCAATATCTAATAATAAGTGGCGGCCATCGGCTAAGACGGCCTGCACATCGCTGACGCTAAAGGCTTGACGACTTTGCAGCGCATTGTGTAAATGCGAGGCCTTTAAATCTAAATGTTGAAATAAACCGGGAAAATATTGCTGGCTTAACCGTTTTTCACCCAACCCAAGCACGGCGCAACTGGCCGTATTAAAATAACTTATCTGCAATTGCTGGTTCAGTAACAATACTGCAGTAGTAAGTTGGTCAACTAACGTGTGGGCAACAGGGTGCTGCAACATAAAACTCCTCACGCACCAATTTGGTGCTTAACGAGGAGAGTCTAGCGCGGGTTAGGCTAGATTTCACTTGTAATGCACTAATTTGGTGAAATTAAACTGGCTCTATGTAAATAGAAGAGAGTTACAGGACTTGTTGCAATTAGCTTGCCGTTTTGATCAATTAATTCTAATTGCAGAGTATGCTCGCCGCGATCGACATCGCGTAACACAAAGATCGCGCTGTTTTGCGGCTCGCCATAGACTGCGCCGTTAAACAGTAATCTTACGCGAAAGCCACGTTGAAAACGCGGGCTAATACTGCCTGAAATATACACTGAGCCCGTGTTATCTCGCACGGTGCCTTTATGCTCGGGTTGGTCGATGCTAACTTTATACGTGGGTGCAGGTTCAGGTTTTTTTTCTGGAAAACGGACAGGAGAAGAATCCATGATATTAGGACGCGAGGTTAAGCTGACTTCTTCGGCCCCTGTTGATGGGCTGTCGGAAAAGACCAAAACACCATTGGCGTCTCGGCTAACATAAATTTTTTTATCCTGCGCTCCAGCAGGGGCTTGCGACACAATACAGGTCAACAGGGCCAATAGCAGCGTTAGCCGTTTCATCAGCTGTGCAATCCTTTTAATTTATTACGCTGAAATCATATATGTAACTTTAGCTTGAAATTATTAACTTTCCTACAAAAAATTTCCAATCAAATCGTACTGCTTGTTTTAGTAAAAAAGTACTATTACCGAAAAAGTACCTGCTATCGAAAATAACAAACGCAGGCAATTGCCTGCGTTTGTTAATGAGTATAAGTAGGTTAACACAGAGCACGGCGTATGCCGTGCTTGTTGCGGAACAACGGGATCAACCCGCCTGTGTTACTTTAATATACACTTTTAGCTTATACACTGTAATACAGTTCGAACTCTAATGGGTGCACGGCCATTGACACTTTACGTGCTTCAGCACGTTTAATGGCAATATAGGCATCGATCATTTCGTCTGACATTACGCCGCCTTTGGTGAAGATAGCACGGTTTTTCTCAAGCTCATTTAAGGCTTCATCTAACGATGTTGCAACTTGTGGGATACCTGCTGCTTCTTCAGCGGGTAAATCGTACAAATCTTTGTCCATCGCGTCGCCTGGGTGGATCTTGTTTTGAATACCATCTAAACCGGCCATTAACTGTGCAGTAAAGGCTAAGTATGGGTTAGCTGCTGGATCCGGGAAACGACATTCGATACGGCGTGCTTTCGCGCTAGGTACCAATGGAATACGGATTGATGCAGAACGGTTACGCGCTGAGTAAGCTAACATAACAGGTGCTTCAAAGTGAGGCACTAAACGCTTGTACGAGTTGGTAGACGGGTTAGTAAAGGCATTGATTGCCTTCGCATGTTTGATGATACCGCCGATGTAATATAAAGCGATTTCAGATAAACCGGCATATTTGTCGCCAGCAAACAGGTTAACGCCATCTTTAGCTAACGATTGGTGACAGTGCATACCTGAACCGTTATCACCTACTAAAGGTTTTGGCATAAAGGTAACCGTTTTACCATACATGTGCGCTACGTTGTGGATCACGTATTTTAATTGCTGCACTTCGTCTGCTTTTTTCGTCAGGGTGTTAAAGCGTGTAGCAATTTCGTTCTGACCGGCAGTCGCTACTTCATGGTGGTGAGCTTCTACTACTTGACCCATTTCTTCTAACACCATACACATGGCGCTACGAATATCATGGCCTGAATCTACTGGTGGTAATGGGAAGTAACCGCCTTTAACTCCAGGACGGTGGCCTTTGTTACCATCTTCGTACGCTGTACCAGAGTTCCACGCTGCTTCGGTAGAATTTAATTTGAAGAATGAGCCTGACATGTCTGTGTGGAAACGCACATCGTCAAACATAAAGAATTCTGGCTCGGGGCCAAACAATACGGTGTCGGCAATACCTGTAGACTTTAAGTACTCTTCAGCGCGTTTGGCAATAGAACGTGGATCGCGATCGTAACCTTGCATGGTGCTTGGCTCGATAACGTCACAGGTAATGTTTAAAGTCGTTTCTTCGAAGAACGGATCTAACACCGCGCTGCTTGGATCGGGCAATAAAATCATGTCTGAATCGTTGATGCCTTTCCAGCCAGTAATAGAAGAGCCATCGAACATTTTGCCGTCTTCAAAAGTGTCTTCTGAAATTTGGCTAACCGGTACACTTACGTGTTGTTCTTTACCTTTAGTATCAGTAAAACGCAGATCAACAAACTTTACATCGTTTTCTTTAATTAGTTTAAGAACGTTTTCAACAGACATGCAATCCTCCAAGTGACCTAATTTGAGCATTTAATAGGTGGTTGCCCTGTTAAATGCCAGATATGTGCCAAGATACTAAGTTTATGTATTCAATAGCTTTTGTAAAATTGTGATTGGCCGTAAAATTCATAATGCACCAAAATGGTGCTGAAGTGCATCATTCTGGTGCCGCTTATGCCGACTCTTAGTGTAGCGGAAAATAACGGTATTGAAAAAAAATCAGGAAAAGTCGACAGGGAATTTCTCTTTCACGTAAAAAAAAGAGTAGAATATGCACCCTTTAGTTTTAAATCGCGTTAGCCTGGTGGTCATTATGGTCATCTAGTGCCACAGAGGAAACATTTACATGAGCGTCACTGCTTCATCTTTAGACAAACTGCGTAATATCGCAATCATTGCCCACGTTGACCACGGTAAAACGACCATGGTTGATAAACTGTTACAGCAATCAGGTACTTTTGACTCTCGGGCCAAATTACAAGAGCGTGTAATGGATTCTAATGCACAAGAGTCTGAGCGGGGTATTACTATCCTTGCTAAAAATACCTCTGTGCGCTGGAACGGTTATCAGATCAACATTCTGGACACACCGGGTCACGCCGACTTCGGTGGCGAGGTAGAGCGCGTATTGTCAATGGCCGATTCAGTACTGTTGCTGGTTGACGCCGTAGAAGGCCCAATGCCACAAACACGTTTTGTTACTCAAAAAGCGTTTTCTCATGGTTTAAAGCCGATTGTGGTTATCAATAAAGTTGATAAGCCAGGTGCCCGTGTTGATTGGGTTATTGATCAGGTATTTGATTTGTTCGATAACTTAGGCGCTTCTGATGATCAATTAGATTTCCCAATTGTGTATGCATCAGGCTTAAATGGTTGGGCGTCGTTAGAAGCTGATGTGAAAAAAGACGACATCACCGACTTATTCGAAGCCATTATCAAATATGTTGCGCCACCAGAAGTGGAAGTGAATGGCGAAACGCAATTACAGGTGTCGCAATTAGATTATTCAAGTTACTTAGGTATTATTGGTATCGGCCGGATTAAACGCGGTTCATTAAAGCCAAACCAACAAGTGACTATTGTGGGCGCTGATGGCACCAAGCGTAATGGTAAAGTAGGCCAAGTGTTTGGTTACTTAGGTTTAGAGCGTATTGAAACCACTGAAGCCACCGCAGGTGACATTGTTGCCTTTACCGGTTTAGGTGAATTAAAGATCTCTGACACTATTTGTGCCACAACAAAAGTAGAGCCATTACCCGCACTGCAAGTTGATGAACCAACGGTTACGATGACATTCCAAGTAAACACCTCTCCGTTTGCTGGTAAAGAAGGTAAATTTGTTACTTCACGTCAAATTCTAGAGCGTTTAACTAACGAACTGAAACACAACGTGGCGTTACGTGTTGAAGAAACTGAAGACGGTGATAAGTTCCGTGTTTCAGGTCGTGGTGAATTGCACTTAGGCGTGTTAATTGAAAACATGCGCCGTGAAGGCTTTGAATTAGCCGTATCACGCCCAGAAGTGATCATGAAAGTGGTTGATGGCGTGAAAATGGAACCGATGGAAAACGTGACCATTGACTGTGAAGAGCAAAACCAAGGCTCTATTATGGAAAAAATGGGCGAGCGTAAAGCTGAAATGACCAATATGCAACCCGATGGCAAAGGCCGGATCCGTATGGATTTCTTAATGCCAAGCCGTGGTTTAATTGGTTTCCGTACAGAATTTATGACCATTACTTCAGGTACTGGTTTAATGTACCATAGCTTTGATCACTACGGTGAGCACAAAGGCGGTAACATTGGTCAGCGTACCAATGGTGTAATGATTTCTAACGCCATGGGTAAAGCTGCTGGCTATGCAATTTTCTCATTACAAGAACGTGGCCGTATGTTCATTGGCCATGCTGAAGAAGTGTATGAAGGTCAGATAATCGGTATTCATAGCCGTAGCAACGACTTAACGGTTAACTGTTTAAAAGGCAAACAGTTAACTAACGTACGTGCGTCTGGTACTGATGAAGCCATTACCTTAGTTCCGCCAATTCGCTACACGCTGGAACAGGCGTTAGAGTTTATTGATGACGACGAGTTGGTAGAAGTGACACCAAAATCTATCCGTATTCGTAAGCGCCATTTAACTGAAAACGATCGTAAGCGCGCTAGCCGCGGTTAATTGTATTCAGTGACACAGGGTGTTATTTAAAAGCCCCCGGCCTATGCCGGGGGTTTTTGTTTCTGGTTATAAACGGTAACGTTAAGGGGCAACCTGCTGCAGTATTAATCCGCAAATATAAGCACCATAAGTGCCTATGCCGTAGCCTAATACGGCTAATAACACACCAACTGGGGCCAACGACGGATGAAATGCTGCGGCAACCACGGGGGCTGAGGCGGCACCACCAACATTGGCTTGACTACCTACCGCCATATAAAATAACGGTGCTTTAATCAGTTTAGCGACAAATAACATTAAGCCAGCATGGCACGCCATCCAGACAATACCAACCACAAACATTAATGGATAATCTAAGATCGCGGTCACATCCATTTGCATGCCGATAGTGGCAACTAAGATATATAGAAAGAGAGTACCAAATTTAGAGGCGCCAACGGCTTCGAGTTTGCGCGCGCGGGTCATGGATAACAGTAATCCCAAGGTTGTGGCCACAACCACCAGCCAAAAAAACTTACTGGTTAAGCTGTACATGGCTAATTGCGGCGCCGTTTGTTCGATCCAAGGCGAGATCCAATCTGCAACCAGATGGGAAAAACCAGTGATCCCAAAGGCAATGGCAATAATTAAGATAAAATCGTTTAGCTGCGGGATCCGAGCATGCTCCGCTTGATAATGCTCAATTTTTTGCTGTAAATGCCGAATCGCTGAGGTATCGGCCCCGGTTTTTTTATCAAAATACGCCGCTCGGCTGGCCATAAATAACAGTACGGCCATCCACATATTGGCGACGATGACATCGACCGTGATCATCACCGAAAAGATGGTACCATCGACGTTAAATACTTCTTTCATGGCGGCTTGATTGGCCCCGCCGCCAATCCAGCTACCGGCAATTGTTGTCATACCGCGCCAAATATCACCCCCTAATGCCTCCGGATACAGCGAGCCTAATGTCAGTAGCGCTAAAGGGCCACCAATCACAATACCGAGCGTACCTGTAAAAAACATAATTAGGGCCTTAGGGCCCAAGCCCATAATGGCTTTAAAATCTACGCTTAAGGTCAATAAGACTAAACTGGCGGGTAACAGGTAGCGAGAGGCCATGCTATAAAGGGAGGAGCCTTCGCCATCAATAATGCCAAAGCTATTAAATAGCGAGGGAATAAAGTAACAGAGCAAAAGCGCCGGCACATAGCGATAGAACGCTTTACAGTAGCGATGATCACTGTGGCTAGTGTAAAACACCGCGCCAAGAATAATAGCAAGGATCCCTAACACAACAGCGTCGTTGGTAATCAGTACAGCATTGTTAGACATAACGGTCACAACACAAGGTTTAAGATAAACTACAACGATACCGCAGTTCATTATGTGCTTGCTAGGGCTGGATTTAATACTAAGAAAAAAATCTATTCTGTTGGCACTGCAAAGGGATGTAATTTGTAGATTGCTTGCAGTGTAAAGTTGAGATAACCCCTTTATATGAAGGGCTTTTAGCTAAAGGACGCTTAAAAGCAGCAACGCATGCCGTTTTAGCGTACACTTGCCAAGTCAGGTCGGTTGCCAAGTAAAAAACCTTATGTGCTTTTACGTTAGCAACTAAACTTGCTGTAAATCAAATCCGCAACGACGGATCTTAAGTATTATTAAATGCAACAATGCAGGAGATTCACAATGAATAATATTAATAGACGTAGTTTTTTTAAGATTTCAGCTGGTGCTGTTATTGGTTTAACTGCAGGTGGTGTAAGTTTACGGGCGATGGCAGCAGAGCCGGTGAAGTTAGACGATCCTTTAGCAACCGCCATGAAGTACACCCATAAATCAGAAAAGGAAGGCCAAAATTGTGCTAACTGTAATCTGATCCAAGGCGAAGATGGTCAGGAATGGCGCCCATGCGCAATTTTCCCGGGCAAATTAGTGGCAGCAGAAGGTTGGTGCCAAGCGTGGGTTAAAAAGATCTAAGCGAGTGAACTAGGCAACATGGCAACCCATTTGTCTTGTTGTGTTTACTATCGCGTAACACCTTACCATAAGCCGGCTTGCCGGCTTTTTTTATGCGGTTCGGTTGAACACAAGGTGTGCAGTACAGAGGTGACAGCCGCTTTTAGTACCAAGTAAGCGTGTCATGAAAAAGTCATAAAGTCTTGCTACTGTGAATCTACACAGGTTTATAGGAGCAGTGGTATGGCCATATCGTTGACGATTTCAAAACGGGTTGTGTTACTGGGGTTGGTGCCTTTAGTGCTGCTTATTATGGTACTGCTAGCAAGCTTTTGGATGGCAAGTGCGAAAGATCGATTATTTAATCAATTATATGATGAACATTTAGCGATACTCACCGACATTATGGTGCCGCAGAAAATTCTACAACAGCAAGGGTTAGCACAACTACAGCAGTATCGAACAGGTTGGGTTTCTCCCGACGCTACAGTGCAAAATGTAACAGCATTACTCGTTGAAGCAGAGCAACGCTGGGAAAAATTTGTTGCAGCACGTGTGGCAAAATCTGATGCGGATCAAGCAATATTTCAACAATTAGATACCACTTTCGCCCAAGCAATAAAGCATTATAAAGAATGGCTTACGTATGCAGGAACCGATGCGCTCCTTATTCGTATTTTAAACGAGTCTACAATTAGCAATGAAGTTTCGCAAAGAATTACCCCCTTCACTGAGCTAGCCGAACAGTTTATTCAACAACAATTAGCCACCGCGGCAACCGTGCGCGATCAGGCTGGTGCATTTACGCAAACCATGGTGCACGTCTACGTTTTTGGTGGTACGGGTTTAGCGTTATTAATGATTGTATTGGTTTGGCAAACCCGTCGAGCAGTAAATCAACCTTTGCAAGGATTGTGCGCCTTATTGCACCAGCTAGCGCAACATGCAGATTTGCGCTTAAGAGCGGATGAACAAGGGCGAGATGAAATTGCTGATGCGGCCAAAGCGCTGAATGTCATGCTGGCACGATTTGCTAGTTTGCTTAAAGATATTGATGGCAGTTCAGACTTGCTTGGGCAGCAAGTTATCCATGTACAGCAGGTGAGTGAACAAGTGAATACGGGGGCTAGGCAGCAAGCAAAACAAGCGGATCAGCTTAGTATGGCCGTTACTGAATTATCTACTGCTTTGCAGCAGGTGGTGGCTGATACACAAGTTGCGTTAAAACGGACGCAAGTTACCCAACAATTATGTACACAAGGCGCAAGCGTGACGAAACAAAATATGCAAAACACGGAACAGCTCGCATTAAAGATGAGTGAGGCCAGTGCCATTATTCGCGATCTGCAACAAGACTCAACCAAAATAGCGGGCGTTTTAGAAGTTATTGGTCAGATTTCTGAACAAACAAATTTATTGGCGTTAAATGCTGCTATTGAAGCCGCTCGAGCAGGTGAAGCGGGGCGGGGGTTTTCGGTTGTAGCAGATGAAGTAAGAACATTATCTGGTAATACTAAAGCCGCTACTGAATCGATTCGACATATGATTACGACCTTACAAACACAAGCAAATTATGCTGTAAGTGCTATAACGCTTGCTACAGAACAAACTGGGCAAGGAGTAATACATGCTCGGCACACAGAAGACGTGTTTCATAATATTTCGTTGGAAGTACATGAATTAGCCGGGTTGAATAAGCAAATTGCACAAGCAACCGATAGTCAACAGCAGGTTACAAACCGTTTTATTACGGGTATCAGTGAGCTGCATGCCGCCAGCCAACAATTGCATGATGGGGCAGCAAGTTCTGCACAGGCCAGTGAACAGTTATCGGCTTTAGCCCAGCAATTGAACGTGAGTTGTCGTTTGTTTCATATAATTTGACGCTATACGTTAACGCTGCTGATATTAAATTACCGTCTGTCATATTATTGAAATATAAGTTTGGCAAACTAGTGTCATAAAATGTACATCTCATTCAAACGTTAGAAAGACTACTCTTCAGAGGAACGAAAATATGAATATGAAAACTTTTGCTAAACTCGCCCTGGTTTCAGCCGTTTCACTTAGTTTTGCTGTAACAGCGCAAGCAACGCGCGATACCATTCAAATCGCCGGTTCTTCTACCGTGTTACCGTTCTCTTCTATTGCTGCTGAAGAATTTGGTAATAACTTTGCACAGTTTAAAACCCCGGTTGTGGGCTCTGGTGGTTCTGGTGGCGGTTTACGTCAGTTTTGTCAAGGTGTAGGCACCAACACTATCGATATTGCTAACTCATCACGTGCTATTCGCCCAGCAGAACTTGAAGCTTGTAAGGCCAACGGTGTTAATCAGGTTGTTGAAGTTAAAATTGGTTATGACGGTATTGTGTTTGCGTCACGTGTTGATGCAGGTACCTTTGCTTTACAACCGGTACATGTATTTTTAGCGCAAGCGGCCAAAGTACCTCAAAATGGAAAGATGGTTGATAACCCTTATAAGCGTTGGTCAGAGATCGACAAATCATTACCTGACCAAGCAATTTTGTTAGCGATCCCAGGTTCAAATCACGGTACTCGTGAAGTTTATGAAGAGAAAGTAATTATTGATGGCTGTAAAACACTGCCAGAAGTACAAGCAATGAGCTCAGATGTACAAAACCAATTCTGTTTAGCCATGCGTACCGATGGTAGCGTAGTTGAAATTGCAGGTGATTACACTGAGACCTTAGCTCGTCTTCAAGCACAAAAAGATGCTGTTGGCGTATTTGGTTTAAGTTTCTACGAATCAAACCGTGATCGTATCAAAGTAGCTACTGTAGGTGGTGTCGTGCCAACAGTTGATAATATTATTGCTGGTACTTACCCGGTAGCTCGCCCTCTGTTCTTTTATGTTAAAGGTGAACATATTGGCGTGATCCCAGGTTTACAGCAATTTGCAGAATATTTTATTTCTGATGCTACCTCAGGCGAAGGCAGCCCATTAGAAGCAGCAGGTTTAATTCCGTTATCTGATGATGAGCGCGCTGAGGTATTAGCGACGATTCGTAGCAAAAAAGTACTGTAATACGCTTTAATACATCTAAGCCACCTTTGGGTGGCTTTATGCATTTGTGACAATGACTTTTCATTGTCATAAAACTGCAATCTTTAGACTTTATGCTATACCTATATTTTTTGATCTCTGTTCAGTAGCGGAGTACTGATGAACAATCTTTCTTTAATTTTGATGTTGCTGGTGCTAATGGCAATTGCCTACCAATTTGGTATGACACGAAGCCGTAGTATTGCTGGTGGCAACAACAGTTCCAGCATGCATTCACGACCACATCATTACGGTATGATGGTTGGGCTTTGGGCGGTATTGCCGCCACTTGCCGTGATGTTAGTGTGGAATTGGCTTGCTCCAAGTGTTATTGACGGTATGGTTATTGCCAGTATTCCGGCTGAATTTAAACCAGAATTAGAGCAAGCCGCTATTGTAATGCGCCGGATCAGTAACTTAGCAGCGAACTTTGGTATTGTGGCGGAAGCAGCTGATTGGGAGCTCAATGCTGCGAGTTATCTTACTGGATTAAAGCAACAAAGTGCCTTAATGCTTACCGCGTTAATGTTTGTGGTAGCCTCGTTGGGTTTGTTACTGAGTTTTAGAAAGATCCAGCCTTCGTTACGCGCAAGACATCAAGTAGAGCGCGTTACTATGGGCTTGTTATTGCTTTGTTCTACAGTTGCTATCTTGACCACCGTCGGTATTGTGTTATCGATGGTGGGGGAAACGCTGAAATTTTTTACCTTTGTTAAACCCTCTGAGTTCTTTTTTGGCACAACCTGGAACCCACGATTTTCTACTGCAGGCGTAGCTGATGGTTCGCTAACCGGTAGTCAAGGCAGTTTTGGCTTGTTACCACTGCTTTCTGGGACCATGTTAGTGGCGCTTATTGCCATGATTGTTGCGATACCCTTAGGGTTAATGGTTGCCATTTATTTAGCAGAGTATGCGCCGAGTAAGGTTCGTAACACGGTAAAGCCAGTTATTGAGATTTTGGCTGGTATCCCGACCATTGTGTATGGTTTTTTTGCGCTCGTTACGGTGGGACCCTTTTTAAGCGACATCGGCGCGTCCATGGGATTAACTATCCGTGCCACTTCAGCCTTAACGGCAGGTGTGGTTATGGGCATTATGATAGTGCCGTTTATTTCCTCTTTGTCTGATGACATATTAACGCAAGTTCCAAAAACGCTTCGTGATGGTTCCTTGGGTTTGGGTGCGACTAAATCAGAAACCATTCGTAAAGTGGTGTTGCCAGCGGCATTGCCAGGTATCGTTGGTGCGGTATTGCTCGCGGTTAGCCGCGCCATAGGTGAAACAATGATTGTGGTGCTAGCAGCGGGTAATAGTCCGTCTGTCACAGCCAACCCGTTTGAAGCAGTTTCAACAGTAACGGTCACCATTGTTAACCAATTAACCGGTGATAATGATTTTGCGAGTCCGCAATCTTTAGTGGCTTTTGCCTTGGGGTTAACCTTGTTCGTGATTACCCTGTTATTAAATGTGGTAGCACTAGTTATCGTGCGCAAGTACCGTGAACAATACGAGTAATAAATGATGACGACTGAAGTAAAAAATCTTAAAGGTTCAAGCCTTGCCAGAAGTAAGGTGCAACAACAGGTCATTAATTCGTTGCAAAAGCGTCATCGCCAAGAAAAGCTATTTCGCGGTGCCGGCGTGACAGCGGTAGCGATTAGCTTATTGCTAGTGGTATTGCTGTTCGTGAATATTTTTTCTAAAGGTTTGCCTGCGTTTTGGCAACATGCGATCAAGGTCGATATCTATTTTGATCCGGCGGTGGTACAAATTGCAGAAAAACCGGTGCAACAGGCCGATGAGAGCGATAATGATTTTCGGCAACGTGATTTAGAGTGGCGTTCGTCGGTAGGGATGATTAACTTTAATCGGCTGATTTTAGACGGTTTAAATAAAGTGATCCCCGATGGTCAAGCACATCGTCGCGATTTACAGCGCGTCGTCACATCAGGTGAGCGTTTTGCGATTCGTGATATGGTAATCAATGATCCCAGTGTTATTGGTACTACCAAATCATTATATTTGTTAACCGATGCCAATATTGATGTTTGGTTAAAAGGTAATATTGATCGCTCACTGAGTGATGCACAACAGCAATTAAGTCCTAAAATGCGCGAGTGGGTAGAGAGCTTAAAAGCACAAGGGATTATCCAAAACCGGTTTAGTTTTGCCTTGTTTATGAACCCCGATTCACGCAGTTCTTTAGCTTCAGCAGGTTTAGCAGGTGCATTTATGGGCTCGCTGTACATGATGTTAGTGGTGATTGTATTGGCGATTCCGATGGGCGTGGCAGCGGCTATTTATTTGGAGGAGTTTGCGCCTAAAAATAAATTAACCGATTTGGTTGAAGTTAACATTAACAACTTAGCGGCAGTTCCATCAATTGTGTTTGGTTTATTGGGCGCATCCATCTTTATTGGTTGGTTTAATTTACCCATGTCTGCACCGGTGGTTGGGGGATTAGTATTAACATTAATGACGTTACCCACGGTGATCATTGCCACCCGTTCAACGTTAAAAGCCATTCCGCCTTCTATTCGTCAAGCGGCGTTAGGGTTGGGGGCATCAAAAAGCCAAGCGGTTTTCCATCATGTATTACCCTTGGCTATCCCAGGTATTTTAACGGGGTCTATTATTGGTGTGGCGCAAGCGTTAGGCGAATCAGCGCCATTGTTACTGATTGGAATGAAATCATTTGTCGCGTCGGTGCCAACCAGCGCCATGGAACAATCGACTGCTTTACCGGTGCAAATATATTTGTGGCAAGGTAATGAGTTACGTAACTTCTTTGAAGCAAGAACGTCGGCGGCAATTATTGTGTTGTTAGCGTTAATGTTGTCATTGAACAGTTTAGCCATTTGGCTACGTAAACGGTATGAAGTGCGCTGGTAAATTGCCTTGGCTGGCACCCCTTATCTAAGCAGATTACAGGATATAACAATGAGTGAAAGTGTAGCAGTAAACAATGCGGCCAAGGTAAAAATGACCGCGCGCGATGTAAAAGTATTCTATGGCGATAACCAAGCTATCCATGGTATTGATATGGATATTATTGAAAATGAAGTTATCGCCTTCATAGGGCCATCTGGGTGTGGTAAATCGACCTTTTTGCGTTGTTTAAATCGGATGAATGACACCATAGATATTTGCCGGGTAACAGGTGAAATTGCGTTAGATGGTCAGAATATTTATCATCCATCATTAGATGTGGTGCAATTACGTGCTCAAGTGGGCATGGTATTTCAAAAGCCAAACCCTTTTCCAAAATCGATTTATGAAAATATTGCCTATGGTCCTAAATTGCATGGCTTAGCCAGTAAAAAATCTGACTTAGATGATATTGTTGAATCAAGCTTACGCCGTGCCGGTTTATGGAACGAGGTAAAAGATCGTTTAAGCCAACCTGGCACAGGGTTGTCGGGTGGTCAACAGCAGCGTTTATGTATTGCTCGGTCTATTGCCGTGAGTCCAGAAGTTATTTTAATGGACGAGCCGTGTTCGGCATTGGATCCTATTGCAACCTCAATTATTGAAGAATTAATTGACGAGTTAAAGCAAAACTTTACCATTGTTATCGTTACGCACAATATGCAGCAAGCCGCGCGTGTATCAGACAGAACAGCGTTTTTTCATTTAGGTAATTTAATTGAGTTGGGCGTGACCAACGATGTCTTTACGAATCCTAAGCAAAAGAAAACGGAAGATTATATCACCGGTCGCTACGGTTAATTTAGCGCTAGCGAGTCTGCTGCAGGAAAAAACTTACTAGAGGTAACAAAAAAAGAGCGATTTTCGCTCTTTTTTATTATTAATTTTCCGGCTGTCATAAAATTATCATAAAAAAGAAATAAAATTGCCATCACTCAAGATGAGATTAAATCACTTACTACGCAATCACTTTTATTTTAACCATGTGGAGAAGATCAATGAATACCATCAAGTTAAGTCTAGTTGCTGCTGCGCTTAGCACTGTTTTTTTACCTGCTCTGGCTGCTGATGTCGAGATTTATGGTCGTGCCCATTTATCGCTTGATTCGCTTGATAATGGCGTTGACAGTGGTACCAATGTGTCTAGTAATTCCAGCCGTTTGGGGTTTCGTGCTAAAACTGAGCTTGACGGTGGGTTAGAGGCGTTTGCACAGATTGAACAAAATATTCGTTTTGATGAAGGTGCGGGCAGTTGGGCCTCCCGTGATTCGTTTGTTGGGATCCGAGGTGATTTTGGTACTGTTCGCTTGGGCCAGTTTGACACGCCGTTAAAGTCGATACGGGGCAAAGTTGATATGTTCGGCGATCGTGTGGGTGACATTCGTAACTTGACTCGCACATCAACGGCAGGGAATACCAATGCCAATATTGGTAATGTATTTGACGAGCGTTTCAAAAATGGTGTGCATTATCAAACGCCTAAGTTCGGGAATTTTGTATTCGATATCCACTACACCCCACATAATACTGAAGGTGCAACCGTGGACAATGTTCGCGAATCTTATAGTATGGCGTTAAGCTATGAAGTGTCAGGGTTTTATGCAGCCATTGCTTATGAGACTTTTGAAGGTCAAAACGATCTTGATCCAAATGCGTTACGTTTAGGTGCGTACTACGATGTTACGTCTGACTTCCGAGTGTCGGGGATGTTTCAAAGTGCCAGTGATATACCAGGTGGTGATCGTAATGTGTATGGTTTAGGTGCTAGTTATAAGCTAGGCGATTATATACTGCGTAGCCAATATTATGTTGCGGCAGAGAATGATGTCGCTGATTCTGCTGCATCGATGCTTGTCGTAGGAGCCGATCGTCGTCTTGGCAAAGATTTAACCTTATATGTGGCCTACGGCATTACTTCAAATGAGGATGCTGCCGCGTTCCGAGTGTCGGCAGGTGGACGTGATACACAAATGGCTGCCATTGCGGGCGAGAATAGCAGTGGGTTATCACTGGGTATCCAATACAATTTCTAACGCATTTCTACTGCGCGTTTAAATGCCCTCCCTTAATGCCCTGTGAGTATGCTTGCAGGGCATTTTTCATTTTTGCTCACCATTTTTGTTCACATGACATCTGCACCATTAAAAATTTCTTTGTGATGCGTGAGAAATTCTGCAAAAAAATGAAATTATTTAAAGGATGAAATTTAATTTATTTAAAAATCAATAATTTGTGTTTTTTTCTGCCTGCCAGCATTCATCAAACTGTAATAAAAATGTGCTAGACAAGCCGTGACTTGCTGTCTATAGTTTCATCATCCACCAAGACGAGGGCAGGCAGATGAATAAAAAAACCTTAACGATTGTTGCAGTCGCCGCCGCTATGGCAATTACCGGTTGTTCGACTATTACTTCGCAACAATACAGTTACCAATTAGATGAAGAGCGTATGAAGAGTGAACCCGCTTTAACGCGTACGTCAGCTCACACTGGGCATGTAGTGTGGGTAAATCCCCCACAAAAGCGCGTTAAAGTAGAGAATTAGTAATAAAATAGGCCCGCGTTGCGGGCCTAGTGTTTTTTGTTTGATAACGTAAAGTATTAATGGTTTCTTATTGACATACGTTATTAGTATTTATAAGAGAAACTTAACGAATAGCTTTGGCCTTCTGTACGCTGCTGTAAAATTTCCCCTTGTTGTAGGATCTCAACATTTTGATCAAGAAGATTTTTAAGCCCTAATTTCACAGTCATATTATTAACAGGCGTATAGCTGTAGGTGAAATCAAGTGAGTTAAATGGCTGCTCAAACGCATCATCTTTCTCATTTACACCGGCAAAAGCAATACGTTTACCAAAGACGTTATAGGTTAACGTAGCATTGTGTTTATCATCGTCAGAGTCAAAACCTAATTGTAAGTTAGCCACATATTTAGAGTGACCACTTAAACCCCGTTCTAAATTTGTTAAGTTTGCTCCAGGGAAACGTTGAATACTGATCTCTGATTCGCTTAATGTCAGGTTTCCTGCTACGAAGAAGTTATCAGTGAGGCGACCAAGATCACCACCAAACATATCTAGCTGTTTAAGAAATTCCGCTTCTACCCCGTAAACACTGCCGCTTTCTGCGTTACGGAACGACATCAACAAGTTACCGTCTGAGCCTGAAAGTTCAATGGCTTCAATTGGATTTTCCAAGTCTTTATAGAAGACCCCAATACTGTAATTACTAGTATCGTAGTACCATTCTAAACGCACATCGGCGCTGTTGATATCAGTGCTTTTAAGGCCTGCGAAGCCCGTCACTTTAAAGTCGGTTAACGGATCAACATACAATACAGGCGTTACTTCACGTAAGTCAGGCCTAACAACAGTTTGGCTATAACCAAAGCGTGCTTGTAAATCGTCGTTTATAAACCACGTAAAAGAGACCGCGGGATAAAAGCCATCTTCTAATAAGACTGAATCGGTAAGGCTACCACTTACTTCGCCATTCGCGCCAAGTGGCAGGGAGATTTGTTTAAAATCCTCGTAGCGCACACCAATATTGATGCGGAACTTATAATCATAATTGAGTTCCACTGCGCCATACGCCGCGTCGATCATTTGTGCAGCTAAATAATCGTCTGCTTGCGTGGTCACGTTTGAGACTTTAAAACGATTGCCAGCATCTAAAATATTGTCATTCGAGAAAATCTCAGAGAAACGGCCAGAAAGTTGTTGTAGCGTATAGCCGACGGTGTCGAAGTTAAACCGATCCGTTTGTGCATCACGGCTACGTTCAAAGTAGGCATAACCGCCCGTTAATGCCAGCTCTGCTTTACCCCAAGTTAGTGGTAGTTTTGCATTCCAGCTCAAGTTCTCAGTGTCATCATTCATGTCACTGAAACTGTAGTTCACCGCGTTTTGATTGCGGCGTACAAATGAAAATACGCTGCCATCCTCTCTGGTTTCATTTAATGTACGGTATTCTACTTCACTTGGTGCATAACGACGGGCTTTGGCATCGGTATATTGCCAATCAATAGCCAAATCCATCAAGAACGGTAAATTGTGACGACCACGAAGCTGATTGCTCAACATGGTGCGTTCTTCATATAAAATGCTGGTGTCGGTATTAAAACGATTCGGTTCATTGATCGTTTCAATGCTGTCACCATTTTTTATTTTTATTTCGTCTTTCGTATCACGCAGATAAATCGTTGATGTTTCGATACGGTGATCTACGCCCAATTCCAAACCAAAGTTAAGCATGCCCGACAATTTAACTTGATGCTCTGTGCCTTTGATATCGTCATATAAGTTAAGCGGTGTAAGTGATTGGCCAGTAACTGAAAAATAACGTTCTTTTTCTTCAATGTTTTGAGTTGAGCGATCGTAACTGATGCCCGTCATCACCCCAAAGACAACATTTTTTGCTAAATCAAAACGTGTACCAAAAGATAAGCTGCCATCAAAGTCGGGTTTTACTGAGGTACGGCTGATATCTAAATCACGATTGAATGCCGTGCCTAATTCACGCACAATAGTTTCAGCTTGAGCAAGGTTAGTACCGTTAATGCCGCCAAGCGCTTCAGCAATATTAATGGGTGTTAAGGTACCATACAGCGCTTGTGCGTTAGCTAATTCAGCTGAAATGCCCCGCGTCCCGTCGTCTTTACCACGCCAATCATCACCGCCACCAGCATATTCAAAACCGTCATCGCTGTTCAGGCTGTTGTACCCTGTGCCCACAGACACGTTAAACGTGGTTTGCAGTGGGATAGCCGCTGTCCGGATATTCACATTACCACCACCAAAGGCTGCGGGTAATTCGGGTGAGTAGGCCTTTTGTACCACCAAGCTTTCGATAATACCGGCTGGAAACATATCCAGCGGAATAACATTGCGTGTTGGATCGGGGCTTGGCACCATGGCGCCATTTAGTAGCGTGCTGGAGTAGCGCTCACCTAAGCCACGAACGTAAATAAATTTGTCTTTTACTAAGGTTAAGCCGGTGACCCGACGTAATGCAGTTGCTGCATTGCTGTCACCCGCTCGAGAGATCTGTTCCATCCCTAATAACTCGGCAACATAAGGTTGCTCACGTCGTTCAGCTGCAGCCGATGCGGCCGAACTCATTAAACGACCTGAAACTGAAATACGTTCTACGTCTTCTTGTTCAGCTTGTGTTGGCGCGGTTGTTTCTTGTGCGATGGTGTTTAATGACATCATCGCGGTGGTCGCGCTTAGCGCCAGCAACACGCTGCGGCCAACACGACTGATATTAAATTTTTGCATGCTGCTCATCTGAAAGTCGTCCTATCAGCTCTAAAAGGTACTTGCGAGAAAAGAAGGATATATAAATAACAAAAGCACTGCCGGATTCACCCGGCAGTGCTTTACTGGTTAGTCTTGTAAACCAACCGTCCAGCCTGCAGTCCAATCACGGCCTTCTTTAACGGCACCGATAAAGTCAACGTTTTCAAAGAACGGGTTAACTGTCGACATCACTTTTGGTGTAGTTGTATCAATGGTATAAATACCCTTTAATACCGCAGCCTGGTTAGGCGCTACACTATTGCCTTCTTGGGCAAGGAACCACTGTTCAACAGTTGTACCGTTACCCAAATTACCTCTGAACGGCTCAGCACAGGCAATAACAGAGTGGGTCATTTGTAGTTCACCGCTTGCAGCTAATGCGCGTGACTCGTTTGATTCAATTTCTAAACATTCACCCATGCCAGTTGGGCCTGTGATGATAAAGTTATGTAACTTCGCGTTGGTACCTGCACGCAGTAATACACCCTCTGAATCGTCATCGCCATCAAAGTTATTACCGATAATAGTCATGTTAGCAATAATCGGGTTAGATACCGGTAGTGCTGTAAAATTACCTGATTGGTTATCGGCTTCGATTCCGCGGTTAGCCTTGGCGTCATCAGCATCATGTTTCACAATTACGAATTGCATATTACCGCGCCAGCCATCTGCCCAATCCAGTGAATCATCACCGTTTGACGTTAAGACCACGTTTTTACAGCTCACTGAACCACCAAAGAACTCCACACCGTCGTCGACGTTTTGGTGTACTTGGATATTAGAACACTGTGTCTGTGAACCCACACCAAAGAAGGTGATGCCATTGAGTTCGTTATCTGGAATAACTTCAAATCCTGCGTGTTTCACCACAACATAATTTAAACGGCCGCTGTTATCCTCCCAGTTAGCACCACCGTATGGACCTGCATCACCTTCTGCTTCAATTTGACAACTGGCTAGGTTAGCTTGGTCACATTTGTTACTCGGTGCATTGCCTAATAACACTAAACCACCCCACTGACCGGCAGCGGTGGGTGAACCAATTACGTCTTGAACCGAGGTCATAACGATAGGATTTGCCGCTGTACCATTGGCTTCAATTTTAGAGCCGCGGGTAATAACTAGGAAATCCGCGCCGGACTTACCAAAAATGGTAACACCTGGTTGAATAGTTAGTGTGGCATTACTACGGTTGTCATTACCAATACGCACTCGGCCACTTAACACATAGTCGGCACCTGTTGCCAAAGTAACGTTAGTGGTAATATCACCACTTAATTGACAGTTTAAACGTCCTGTTAAGCTGTTAACTTGAGTTGTACCAACAGGACACGCGGCTAAATCATCTTCTGGGTGCAGGCCAATGGTCCAACCTTCGGTCCAGTCATTGGTACCATCAAAAGCACCGATATAAGTGACATTGTCAAACCACGGATCAACGTTATTCGCAACATTATAGCCATTGCCTAAAGCCGGAGAGTTTGGTGCAGGAATATAGCCCCCTAGTAAGGCATCGCCCACGATATTACCCGGTTGCGCGCGGAACCAGGCTTCAGCGTTCAAGGTTACGTTACCTGCCGCATCAACAGAATTTCTGAAGGGCTCAGCACAATCAATAATTGAATTACGGAAGATAATTTGGCCATTGCCAGCATTAGCAACAGACTCGTTAGAGTTAATTTCGAAACATTCACCCATGCCTGATGGACCAGTAACGATGATGTTATATAATTCACCTGCGGTGCCAGCACGTAATAAAATGCCCTCAGAATCGTCTTCGCCATCAAAGTTGTTACCAATGATGGTCATGTTAGCAATGCGTGGTTTTGATACAGGCGTAGCGGTAAAGTTACCTGATTGGTTATCGGCTTCAATTCCGCGGTTTGCTTTGGTATCATTTTGCGCTTTGCGTACTAACACGTGTTGCATACGACCAGTCCAGCCGTCTGCCCAATCTAAAGAATCATCGCGGTTACCGGTTAATACCACGTATTTGGCATCAACAGTACCACCGAAAAATTCAACACCATCATCTAAGTTATTATGTACTTGAATATATTCAACTACTGTACGGCTACCTACACCACCAAAGGTTATGCCATTGAGTTCATTATCGGGGATAACTTCAAAGCCAGCATAACGCACTTGAACATATTTTAATGCGCCACTGTCATCTTCAGGGTTAGAGCCACCGTATGGCCCAGCTTCACCTTCCGATTCTACACGGCAATTTGCTAAGTTAGCTGGATCACATTTGTTGGTGGGGGCATTACCTAAAATAACTAAACCACCCCATTCAGCGGTGGATTCTTCGTCTGATAAACCTAACATATCGTTTACAGAGGTCATAATGATGGGGGCTGTGCGTGTTCCGACGGCTTGAATTTTAGAGCCTCGGGCAACCACTAAAAAGTCTGCACCGCTTTTCCCAAAAAGGGTTGTACCAGGTTCAATCGTCAGGGTGGCACTGTTGGCATTGTCGTTACCTACAGCAACTTTACCACTTAACGACCACGCGATATTGGCGGTTAAACGTGTATCGCTAGTGATCGTGCCAGTAATCTCACACACGGGTTTGTTAACGCCAGCTAAACTAGTACCTTGAGTAGAAAAGCTTGGGCAAGCACTTACTACAGGTGGTGGCGTGCTACCACCGCCGGTGCCACCGCCAGTATTATTGTTGCTATTGCTACCAGCGTTAACGACTAAATCGCCGCCACAGCCAGCTAACATCAAGGCTGATGCTATCGCGCTTAATTTAACCATTTTGCGTAAAGCCATTACCATCTCTCCGTAAATATGAAGTTTTAATGAACATTAACTAAGGGATTTAGATGAGCGCTAAGCTAGCTGAATGCTGTGACGCTTTTATTACAAGAAGATGCGTTGAAATATTAGGTTTAACGGTACGAGGATTTATGCGCCTTACAGGGCAGCGTGACACAAATAATTCATTTTACTGTCATAAAGCTTGGTGCTTTTACTCTGTAGAAAGGAGCTTATCAAGTTGTACTGTTTTCTATGGCAATCTGTTTTTTATGACAATCTGCTTGTCATGGCAATCTTGTTGGAGAGCCGCGTAACAAAGGATGCTATTTTTCATAAAAGTGTCATAATTTAAATGGATACTGCAATACAGGTGATAAATGATTAACACAGGTGAAAAAATGTCGTCTCGGAAGATTTTAGTCGTTGAAGATGAAGCGCCCATTCGTGACATGTTGTGTTTTGTATTGGAGCAAAATGGCTATCAAGCGGCAACAGCCGCCGATTATAATAACGCTATAGAGATGTTGGTTGAGCCTTACCCCGATTTGGTCTTGCTAGACTGGATGTTACCTGGTGGCAGCGGTATCCAAATTGCAAAAAAAATGAAGCAACATGAGTTAACGCGCAATATCCCTATTATTATGATCACTGCTCGCGGTGAAGAAGAAGATAAGGTCCGTGGACTAGAAGTAGGCGCGGATGATTACGTGACCAAGCCGTTTTCACCCAAGGAGTTGATGGCGCGGATTAAAGCAGTGATTCGCCGAGTTGCACCCACTAGCTTAGATGAAGTGATTGAAGTGCATGGTTTAAAGCTTGATCCTGTATCACATCGGGTGACGGCAGAAGAGTATCCTTTAGATATGGGACCAACGGAATTTCGATTATTACACTTTTTTATGACCCATCCGGAGCGGGTTTACAGTCGTGAACAACTGCTTGATCATGTGTGGGGAACCAATGTCTATGTTGAAGATCGTACGGTAGATGTTCATATACGACGGTTACGAAAAGCCATTTCGCATGCGGGGCACGATCGGTTAGTGCAAACGGTACGCGGTTCGGGTTACCGCTTTTCGGCTAAGTAGTGTTTAATGCGCGTATTGCTCTCTAAAAAAAATTTATTGTTGCGTGTGCTGCCATTGTATTGTTTGGCAGCAATCATTGGCTGGATGTTTGGTCAGGCGTTACTTTTTTTGTGTTTGCTCAGTTTTGGGCATCTTTGGTGGCAATATAAGCACATTTTTTTGCTCGATAAATGGTTGTGGCGCGATCGTAAGCTAACCCCTCCTGCTGGTGACGGGAGCTGGCAGCAAATATTTGATGGTATTTATTTTCAACAACGCCGTGAGCGTCGTAAACGTAAAGAATTACGCACCTTAGTTAGGCGCTTTCGTGATGGTGCTGAAGCCCTCCCCGAAGCGGTTGTGGTGCTTAGCGAAGACTGGAGTATTATTTGGTGCAACAAGTTAGCGCAATTGCTAGTTGGTTTACGTTGGCCCAGTGATGAAGGACAGCGTATCGATAATCTTATTCGCTCACCTGAATTTCATCAATATCTCAAGCTACAAAGCTTTCAACAACCGTTAGAAGTCATGTCACCTACCTCCTCCAGCGTAATGTTGGAGTGTAAAATTATGCCTTATGGTAAAGCACAGTTTTTATTAATTGTGCGAGATATCACCCAATTAAAACAGCTTGAGCAAATACGCAAAGATTTTGTGGCGAATGTGTCGCACGAATTGCGTACGCCCTTAACGGTGTTGCAAGGGTATTTAGAAGTCATGGACGTTGATAGCCAACCGGCTCACGCCATATGGCAAAAAGCCCATCCGGTCATGTTAGAGCAAACTCGCCGGATGGATGCGTTGGTCCAGCAATTATTGACCTTGTCGCGCATAGAAGCTGCGGCTCGCGTACAGTTTGAGCAAGAAGTGGATGTGCCCGCGATGCTTAAATTAATTGAACAAGAAGCGGAAACCTTGAATCGTGATAAGCAACACACCCTAGTCTTTGACATCGATATGACGTTAACAGTAACTGGGGCGCAAGATGAATTGCGCAGTGCCTTCTCCAATTTAGTTACCAACGCCATTAAGTATACGCCAGCCGCTGGCAGCATTAAGGTGAGTTGGCAGCGAGAGCATCAGCGAGCGGTATTTACCGTGCAAGATAATGGTGAGGGGATTGCCGCCCATCACGTTAAGCGCTTAACTGAGCGTTTCTACCGTGTAGATCAAGCTCGCGCCAGAAATACCGGTGGTACTGGCTTGGGTTTAGCCATTGTAAAGCATGTATTGTCGCGGCATAACAGCCAGTTAATGATTTTCTCTGAGCCAGGGCATGGCAGTACCTTTTCGTTTGCGATACCGCCTGAGCTGGTATTGAGTGCACAGACGCCCAAAAAGCGCGCTAAATTTAAGGTTAAGTAGCGCACCGACTAATCGTTGATTTTCGCTACACACCCTTACGTTTAGACCCTGTTTTAGATGATTGCTTTTAAGTGCACAGTATATGTGCTTAGCCGTCTGTCTCTAATTGCGGGTTAACGTGGTTTAGCAAATCCTGCAACGCCGGGATATCCAGTTTAAACGCAATTTTCTTTAAGGTTTTTTGTTCTTGTACTAAATCGGCCGTTAACACGCTTTGTTGCTGTAACCAGCTTGGTGGCAGTTGCAATTGTAATTGTTGAACCGCTGCCTGAGCACTAAAAAGGGGTAAAAAATCATCGCGACGTTTTTGATTTAGCAACACAGCTAAGCGCAGTAAGACCAATAAATTAATGACCACAGGCAAATCATACAAGCTAAAGTAGGGGATCTCATCGGCGCGAATTTTACGACGATGAAAACGAACTAAACAGGCCAGTAAGTTTTGTTGCTCTTGGTTAAAACCGGGTAAATTGGCATTTTGTAAGATATAAGCAGAATGCTTTTGCACACCCGATGAGTTGATATGTAAACCAATTTCAAACACGGTTGCCGCAAAACCTAACAATAGGGCCTCTTCTTCGCCTAAATGCCAACTGTCTTTTACGTGTTCAAATAATGCCAGCGCAGTAGCCCGCACCCGACCTGCTTGAGCTTGATCAATATCATAGCGGGTTACTAGGCTTTGCATGGTTTGTTCACGGATATCCAGATGCTGCATACGATCACTCATTTCGTATAACACCCCTTCGCGTAATGCAGCATCGATATACACTAATTGCTCAATTTGCAGCATTTGAAAGGCTGCAATTAAGATACTTAACCCTGAGCAGAGTAATAATTTACGATCTTCTGTTAGTCCCGGTAAATCTAATTGTTGGCAATGTTCGAACTTAAGCAGATAGCTTTGTAACCGCAGTAAATGGGTTAAGTCAACGGGGCCGTTACTCCAGCCAAATCCCTGAATAATATCGCGAATGGTTTTAATGGTACCCGAGGTACCAACAACTTGCTGCCAACCCGCAGCGCGAAAACTACTAACGATAGGCTCTAGTTCTTGTTCAGCTTGAATAATCGCGCGGTTAAAGCGTCGGGCAGAAATTTTGCCTTGGCTAAAGTGGCTTTTGCCGTAGCTAACACATCCCATATTACGGCTACTTAAGCGCAGCGGTTGAGCTGCTTCACCAATGGCAAATTCGGTACTGCCACCGCCGATATCGATAACCAGACGCCGGCCATTAAAGTGTTCAAAGTGCGCGACGCCTTGATAAATAAAACGGGCTTCTTCTTGACCTGAGATCACTTCAATAGGAAATGGAAACAGCGTTTTAGCGCGCCTTAAAAAAGTAGCCGAGTTTTTTGCTCGGCGTAAGGTATAGGTGGCAATAACACGCACCGATTGCGGCGCAAAAGGCTGTAGCGTGTCAGCAAACTGGCGCAAAACGTTTAACCCGCGCTCGATGGCTTCTTCGCTTAAAACGAGTTCTTCGTTTAGTCCTTCAGCCAATTGCACCTTTTGTTTTTCTCGGTGCAATAACTGAATATCGCCTTTTACCACTCGGGCAATAACCATATGGAAGCTGTTAGAGCCGAGGTCTACGGCGGCAATATAAGGTGCCGCACCTTGTTCTGGTAGTGTTTGTGTTGTCAAAGCTCGTGATCAGCCTGTTGCAATAAAGAGTGGGCCTGTGCTGCGAAAAACTCGTAAATACTCTGCTGGGAGCGAATATTACGTTTATTTCCACGTTTAACATAGGCATTGGTTTGCTTAGCGTCAATAGTACGGGCTTTCACGTTATCCCGCCACTGAATATCTAAGGTGCTTAGTACGGTTTGCTTAATTTTTGCATCAAACAGCGGCACACCCACTTCAACGCGTTGATCAATATTACGTGTCATCCAATCGGCAGAAGACAAATACACATCGGTATCACCGCCATTGTGGAATACATAAACTCGCGTGTGCTCTAAGAACCGATCTAAAATACTGATAATTTTGATATTTTGGCTTATGCCGGCAATGCCGGGCACTAACGAACACATGCCGCGAATAATCATGCGGATTTTTACTCCCGCTTGGCTGGCTTTGTAGAGCAGTTGCACAATCTCTTCATCAACCAAATTATTCACTTTAAGGAAAATCTCTGATTTTCGGCCACTTACTGCGAAATCGATTTCACGCTGAATCAACTGTTGTAACTTGGGGCGGCTCCATGTAGGGGAAACAATTAGATGGTTAAAGACAAATGGCCGGTATGAGTACTGAATAAACTCAAATACTTGCTCCACTTCTGCGGTGATCTCTGGATGACAGGTAAACAGGCTCATATCGGTGTAAATACGTGCTGTTTTCTCATTAAAGTTACCAGTACCAATGTGGCAATATTTTACGGGCTTGCCTTTTTCTAAACGCGTTATGGCACAAATTTTTGAGTGGATCTTTAATGTGGTTTGGCCAAAAATCACCTCTATACCCGCATCGGTCATGCGTCGCGCCCAATTGATATTGTTTTCTTCATCAAAACGCGCTTTTAACTCAACCACAACAGTGACTTTTTTACCATTACGTACGGCATCCAGTAAGGAGTGAATCACTCGTGAATGTTTTGCCACCCGGTACATGGTAATTTTGATGTGGGTCACTTTAGGATCGAAAGAGGCTTGCCGTACCCATTCTGTAAAATAACCAAAGCTGTGGTAAGGGTAATACAGCAAAATATCGCTATTACGTATGGCGTCAAAGGTGGTGGCATGCTGTTCAAAATCAATGCTTGGCAAGGGTGGCAGAGGCGGGAACTCCATGCTCTGGTGCCCTAAATTGGGAAAGCCAATAAAATCTTTAAAGTTGCGATAACGACTGCCGGCAATTAGCGCATCTACTGAGCTTGTTCCTAATTGCTTTGTTAGCACTTTTAGCATTTGCTCTGGCATCGCGGCATCATAAACTAAGCGTGTGGGCTCAGATTTTAGCCGTTGTCTAATGCCTTTAGACATTTTATCGATCAAGCTCTGATCTAGCGTATCACTGATATTATATTCGGCGTCGCGGGTAAGTTTTAATGAGAAGGCACAAATGCTGTCAAACTCAAAAAAGCCCTGAAATAGATCGGCAATACAATGGTTAATAATGTCGTCTAATAACAATATTTGCCGACGATAATGCCCATTCTTTTTGCGCGTATTTAAATTTAACGGCAGTTCGATAAAACGCGATAATTCTGTTGTTGGTACCTGCACAATGGCATATTCAGGTTTGTTTTGCCCGGTCATCTCCACCATAAGATAGGTAGTATTATCTTCTAGAATTTTGCCCAGTGACGCGTCGGCGCTAGACAAAATTATTGGCGAGATATGTTTCTTAACTTCATTGTTAAAATAGTTTCTTACCCAGGTTGATTGCAGCTCGGTAAGTTTACTGTCATCAATTAATTCGATGTTGTGTTTACGCAGCTCTAACTGAATATCTAAGTAGATCTTATTAAACTGTTTACCCAGCTGCAGCACTTGGTTCTGAATTTCAATTAATAGCAGTTCTGCATCTTCATGTTCATAGGTTTGATATTTTTTCAATAAGATACGGCGTTTTACATCGGCCACCCGCACACGGAAAAATTCGTCGAGGTTATTTGAGTAAATCCCCAGAAAACGTAAACGCTCAATAGGCGGGTTACGGGTATCTGCGGCTTCTTGCAGCACTCTGCCATTAAAGGCTAGCCAGCTGAGTTCTCGTGAAAATAACGGGTATTCTGCTTGGATGATGGGGGTGTTTTGCTGTTCCATTGATTTTGCTCCTGCTAACTGCCTGCAAAGCACTCTATTTCATTTTTATGACAGAGCAATGACAGCTTCAGCGCATTGCTCATGACATATTATTCTAAATCAACTACGATATCGGTAGCGATGGCCTCAAGTGCGGCGATAATTTCATCACGATGTAAACCCGCCGGTAATTGCACGGTCGCTTCAGCATGGAATAAAGGGACTCCCCAATTAGGTGCGCTTTGTTTATTACTTTCAAAGGCAACAATATTCGCTCCTTTATGGCTAATGATGCTGGATAATTCAGCAACAATACCTGGACGATCATTCCCGGTGACGACAAAACGCAATTGCTGATCTAAATTAAATTCGGTGTTTTCACCTTGCTGCACTTTTATGTCTAAATCGGTTATCTGTTGCAAGGCCGCCGTCAATGCGGCAAGATCGGTTTCAGCCACTTCAATTTGAACAATACCGGCGAAATAGCCTGCTAAGTGACTTAAATTGCTGGCCATCCAGTTACCTTGATGAGCATTAATCACTTGTGCTAATTGTTTTACCAAACCGGCTTTATCTTTACCTATAATGGTAAGTACTAACTGCTTCATTCTGTGTGCTTCCTCATTAAGTTTGGCGCTAACAGTTTGTTTCTATTAAGTGTTAAGAGTGTAGCTGTAACTAGATGTTTTTAAAGTCCTCCGGCCATTTTATTTCAAAAAATAATCTTGAAAAGGTGATGTGCGCTAGTCGCTGTCATATGGCTGCGTTAGTATGGAAGCGGTTCTCCGCCGTTTAATGTTATTGGATGCGTAATAAATGCGACTTAGCTGGTTTATATTACTGGGGTTTCTGTTTAATGGTATGCCGGTGCTAGGCGAGCAAACAGATAACCCGATGCAGCCTGAACCGCTGATTGTAGTGCAAATAGACGAAAATAATCTATCTGTTGTTGAAGCGGTGCCGATTAACACTAACTCGGTGAATGCTGAAGCGATTAACGTCCCTCAATTAGCGGGCACCCTGTCGAGTACGGGATCTGACACCTTGCATAATATGATGATGCTCTGGCGCAGAGCTTTTGTTGAAATGCATCCCCAAGTCAATTTGCAAATACAAAGTAGCGGCTCTGCCACCGCACCTGTTGCGTTATTAGAAGGCACAGCCAGTTTTGGCCCGATGAGTCGCCCCATGCTAAGTGGTGAGCAGCAACGCTTTCGGCATAAGTTTGGCTACGAGGCCTATGCCGTTCCAGTAGCATTAGATATGTTAGCCATTTATGTACACCAAGATAATCCGTTACAACACATTAGTATGGCTGAGCTTGATGCTATTTATGCACAAAACCGGCGCTGCGGTTATTTGCCAAGCAAGCGTAATTGGGGCGATTTGGGATTAACCGGTGTTTGGCAAAGCCGACCTATTGCAGTGTACGGCCGTAACCCCGCGTCGGGTACCTATGCGTTTTTCCGCCAAAAAGCGTTGTGTAATGATGATTTTCAGCATGATGTCCAGCAATTGCCAGGGGCCGCCGCGGTGGTACGAGCTGTGAGTTTAAGCGTCAATGGGTTAGGGTATTCTGGTTTTGGTCAGCAAATCGCGGGTGTAAAAATGTTAGCAATTAGCCATACTCCCGATGCTACGGCCATATTACCCTCAGCCGAACAGGCGTTATCGGGTGCTTATCCTTTGGCTCGATTACTTTACATTTATGTTAATAAATCTCCCGAGTTACCATTGCCACGTGCTGAGCGAGAATTTATTCGTTTTATCTTGTCTGCTGAAGGCCAGCAATTACTCAGTAATGATGGTTTAGTCCCCATACCATTATCGCTCGCGGCTGAGATTCGACAGGAGTTGGGCTTATGATACCGCGAGAGAATTCATCCCCTCGAGTAAGTGGTTTACCTGCGCAAGCCAAACGGCGGAAAAATGCTTTGAGGCGTCGCGCATGGGATATCTTATGGTATGGTTTAATTAGCTTAGCCGGTTTCACGGTTATTGCCGCCTTATTAGCTATTTTTTTGTATTTGTTCTCTGAAGTACTGCCCTTACTAAAACCCGTCTCAGCGGAGTTTCGGCCCTTAGATCCTGTCGCGCAATTGCAAGATAAGTTACATACGCCTGCGCCCAAATCTGCCGCATTGCACGCACCAGATCAACCACACGCCTTACTCAATAGTGCGCATCTAGAACCTGGTTTTCAGGCTGACTTTCAGCTTATCGATGCAGCACAACGCTATGCCATTTTGGCGAAAGAAAATGGTGAAGTTTGTTTAATGTCATTACAGTCGTCGCAGGCTAACTGCTCGAAACGTTTATCGGTAACGGATCGAACGGTAACCTTAACCGCGATGGTGTGGCTTGCGGGGCAACAGAGTGTGATAACGGGAGACAGCGCTGGCCAATTAAAACAATGGTTTTTATTGGCTGATGCACAAGGGCAGGTTAGATTAAGTTGGATCAAGCCCTTTGCCACTCGCGCGGCCGCGATTGTGAGTATTCGTCCTGAACACGGGCGTAGTGGATTTGCTGTATTGGATGCTAACGGGGAGCTAAGTGTATTTTACAGTACATTAAGCCGTCCATTGTGGCAAGGTAAGGCACCTAGCTTACTGGCACCTTTATCTACTATAACAACACTTCAATTTACGGCAAATAATGCACAGCTATGGCTTTATGCGCACGAGCAACCGGTTGGGTACTTCGATATAAATAATAAACACCCAGAGATATCTTGGCGTACGTTATGGCAAAAAGTCTGGTATGAAAGTTGGCAACAGCCTGAGTATGTTTGGCAAAGTAGCAGTGGGGCAGAGCTGTATCAGGGAAAGTATTCGCTGGTTCCATTAACTTTTGGCACCTTAAAAGCCGCCTTTTATGCCATGTTATTTGCAGTGCCATTAGCGATCTTAGCTGCAATTTACAGTGTGTGTTTTTTAGCCGAACCATTGCGCAGTCGCTTAAGCCAATTAATTGAACTGCTTGCGTTATTTCCCACCGTGATTATTGGTTTTTTAGCGGCTATTTGGTTAGCCCCCGCGTTAGAGCGGCATTTGTTGGCCTTTTTAGTATTTTTTCTGTTAACGCCATTGCTCGTATTTGGTTTAGCCAAGTGCTGGCCTTGGTTACCAAAAGGATTGCAGCAGCCGATAGGCAGCCTGTATACGCTTGGCATCATGCTGCTGGTATTGCTGATCAGCGCTGGTATTGCTTTAGCGTTAAGTAACGGCATAGAACAGGCAATATTAGGTGAACAATTTCACTTTTGGTTAAATCAACAAGGGGTGGCGTATCAGCAGCGTAATGCGCTAGTGGTGGGGGTGGCCATGGGGTTCGCGACATTACCTATCGTGTATAGTCTAAGCTACGATGCGTTAGCACAAATACCCAGACAATTAACGCTGGGTGCCTATGCTTTGGGCGCAAATCAATGGCAGGTTGTGCAGCGAATTATGTTACCTGTGGCCGCGCCCGGAATTATTGCCGCGTGCATGTTAGGCTTAACCAGAGCAATAGGCGAAACCATGATCATTCTTATGGCGACCGGCAATAATCCTATTACTAATTTCAATTTATTTGAGGGCTTACGCAGCCTTACCGCGACATTAGCCATTGAATTGCCTGAGGCGGCTGTGAATAGTAGTCATTATCGCGTGCTATTCTTGGTAGCGATCTTATTGTTTATTTTTACCTTTACCTGCAACACCCTAGCCGATTTGGTTCGCCAGCGCTTAAGACAAAAACTTAAGAGGTTGGAGTCATGAATCAATCTGCGCTGCAGGGACGTTTGCTATATTGCTTTTCTGCACTATCAACGGCATTTATTTTGTTAATGTTACTGTTGCTTTCTTTATTGATGTTAAGCCGTGGCCTAAGCCTTTTTTGGCCTGCTGAGCTAGTACAATTCCGCTATCAAGAGGGGGCTAATACCTTTCTAGTGGCAGGAGAGGTGATTAGTAAGCAGCGACTGAGCCTGCAGCAGCAAGCCGATGCGGGCTATACCGACGTGGGTGACGGTGAGCGTATTTTAGTGAAACAAGGATATACCGCACCGGGGCAACCCAGTTTTCGTTGGTATTGGCAGACGCATATCAGTGAATTGCACTATCCTGCTGAGCTCAGTGTAGTGCGCGTGCCAAGTTTGGGGGAGCTTTATGGGTACATGCAGCAAAGTGATGCGGGGTACCATACCTTCCAGTGGCTATCAGGTAACACTGTGACACTGGCGACAGAAGATATTGAACTACATCTTCAACCAAATCAGCTTACGTGGCTGGATAAGCTGAAGGTATTTGCCACAGAATGGTGGCAATTCTTAAGTCGTGAACCACGATCGGCTAACAGTGCCGGTGGTATTGGACCCGCCATTGTGGGCACCTTGGTATCGGTGATGTTGATGGCGCTATTAGTGGCGCCGATTGGCGTAATGGCAGGGATTTATTTACACGAGTATGCCAAAGATGGGCGGTTTGTGCGATTAGTTAGAATCAGCGTACACAATTTAGCCGGTGTCCCGTCGGTGGTCTTTGGTGTATTTGGTTTAGGTTTTTTTGTGTATGTGCTGGGTGGCAGTATTGATCAGCTCTTTTATGCTGAACGTTTGCCACAGCCAACGTTTGGAACCCCAGGATTAATTTGGGTTTCGTTAACCTTGGCATTGTTGACATTGCCGATCGTGATTGTGGCTACTGAGGAGGGATTGGCTCGGGTGCCAATGAGCTTGCGTTTAGGCGGTTATGCTGTAGGTGCTACCAAAGCTGAGGTATTACGGAAATTAATCTTGCCACTTGCCAAACCCGCGATGCTCACTGGCGTAGTATTAGCTATTTCAAGAGCTGCGGGGGAAGTCGCCCCGTTAATTTTTGTTGGTGTAGTAAAATATGCCCCCAGTTTGCCAATCAGTTCAGAGTGGCCTTTTATACATACAAATCAACAAATTATGAGCTTAGGCTTTCAAATTTATGATGTTGGCTTACAAAGCTCAAATGCGGATGCCGCGGAGCCTAGAGTGTATGCTATTGCTTTGGTGCTGTTGTTTATTATTGGCAGTTTAAATGTGATCGCAATGCGCTTACGGCAGCGTTATCGGTCACAGTTGCGTGATGTTCAGTTGTAGTTTCATAAAAGTGTCATAATTGGGAGTTAAGATGTCTTTGGATATCGATGTAAAAATAAAGATGTCTGCTCATAATTTGTCAGTTAATTTTGCTGGCAAAAAAGTGCTAGATAACATCAGTTTAGACATTCCAGCCAACAAAGTCACGGCCCTTATTGGACCTTCTGGTTGCGGTAAATCCAGCTTGCTGCGTAGCTTTAATCGTATGAACGAGCTGTTAGAGGATACCCAAACCGAAGGAGAAGTATTATTGGACGGCTCCAATATTTATCGTGCAGGTTGGGATTTAGCTGAATTACGACGCCGGGTCGGGATAGTGTTTCAAAAGCCTAATCCTTTTCCTTTGTCTATTTATGAAAATGTGGCCTTTGGGCTAAGATTGCAAGGTGTGAATAGCGCACGGGAGTTGGATGTTTTAGTCTGTGATGCGTTAGAAAAAGCGGCGCTATGGCAAGAGGTTAAACATCGTTTGTACGAAAATGCGTTAACCTTGTCGGGTGGACAGCAGCAACGCCTCGTGATTGCTAGGGCCATTGCAATTGAGCCAGAAGTGCTATTATTAGATGAACCAGCATCAGCGCTTGATCCTATTTCCACACTGAAGATTGAAGAGCTTATTTACGCGTTAAAGCAAGAGTACACCATTGTTATTGTTACGCATAATATGCAACAAGCGGCACGTGTGTCTGATTTCACTGCATTTATGAATTTAGGCCAATTAGTTGAATTTAATGCAACTAATAAAATTTTTACCGATCCAAATGAGTCGCAAACAGAAGATTATATTACCGGACGCTTTGGCTAGATGTTCAGCCTTTGCGATGCCACTTAGAGAGCGCGGGGAGTTACACCATGGATAAACTGAATTTATCAAAGCATATTTCCAGCCAGTTTAATGAAGAGCTGGAACAAATTAGAAATCATGTGATGTCAATGGGTGGCTTAATTGAACGGCAGCTCTATGATGCACTTACGGCTATTGCCAATAATGACAGTGAGTTGGCTCAGCAAGTCATTGAAAATGATTTAAAAGTTAATGATTGGGAACTGCAAATCGATAAAGAATGTACCCGAGTTATTGCCAAACGGCAACCAGCAGCCAGCGATCTTCGCCTTATTATGGCCATTTTGAAAAGTATTGCGGACTTAGAACGCATTGGTGATGAAACACGGCGTATTGCCAAGGTAGCGTTGGAATCGTTTAATAGTGATCAACAAGATTTATTGGTTAATTTAGATAATTTAGGTCGCCATGTTGCGCAGATGCTGCATGATGTATTAGACGCTTTTGCCCGGATGGATGTGGAAGCGGCATTAACCGTACACAAAGAAGATAAAAAAGTGGATCGGGAATATGAAGCCATTACCCGTCAATTGATGACTTATATGATTGAAGATCCACGTTCAATTCCAAAAATTATGAATGTGCTTTGGTCTGCGCGTTCTCTAGAGCGAATTGGTGATCGTTGTAAAAACTTATCTGAATACATTATTTTCTTTGTAAAAGGCAAAGTAGTACGCCACAGCAGCGAAGAAAAATTAGAGCAAGAAGTACGTAGTTAATCTTTTCACTATCTCCTCGCTTTTCCATGACTCCTTAGCCACACTTCTGGCTGAGGAGCATGGTATTTCTGTATATTTCATTTTTATTGCAGTTTGATTACGGTTACAATGCGCGCCGACTAAAGTCATTCAACATCATGAGGCCTTTTATGCCCGCTAATACTTTTTTATCTGTGTTTGCTAAATCGCCGATAAAACCCATCGAAGAGCATATCCGTAAGGTACACCAAGCAAGTGAGCAGCTGCTGCCTTTCTTTGCGGCGGTGTATGAAAAAGATTGGGTACTAGCTGCTGATATTCGCAAAAATATTGTGGCGTTTGAAAAAGACGCAGATAAGTTAAAACGCGAAATTCGGATTAACTTACCGCGTGGCTTATTTCTACCCGTAGATCGAACCGATATTTTAGAGCTAGTCGCTCAACAAGATAAAATCGCTAATAAAGCCAAAGATATTTCAGGAAGGGTATTAGGACGAGAGTTAGAAATTCCGCCAAGTATTCAAACTGAGTTTACGTTATACGTTCAGCGTTGTGTTGATGCTACTGAAATGGCGTCGCAAGTTATCAACGAATTAGATGAGTTACTTGAGACCGGTTTCCGAGGGCGTGAAGTGAATTTGGTCATCAAAATGGTCGAGCAACTAGATGCCATTGAACATGATACCGATGAAATGCAAATCAAGCTACGCAAGGCATTGCGGTTGGCCGAGAAGGATCTTAATCCGGTAGATGTGATGTTTTTATATCGCACATTGGAATGGTTGGGCGACTTAGCAGATGTCGCACTTCGTGTTGGTTCTCGTCTTGAAATTATGCTCGCCCGCTAACCTTACAGGTATTTGTTATGGGAATTTTAGAATCTTACGGCCTTATTTTGATTATTTTGGCCGCCGTTTTTGGTTTTTTTATGGCGTACGGAGTGGGCGCAAATGATGTTGCTAACGCCATGGGTACCTCGGTAGGTTCCAAAGCGCTCACCATAAAACAAGCTATTATTATTGCTGCAATATTTGAGTTTGCTGGCGCCTATTTAGCGGGTGGTTCGGTAACGTCGACTATACGCTCTGGCATTATTGATGCGGGTTATTTTACCGATGTACCGGAATTAATGGTTTTTGGTATGATTGGCGCGCTCTTGGCCGCAGGTACGTGGTTGCTAGTGGCCTCTTACTTTGGGTGGCCAGTATCAACAACGCATTCTATCGTAGGGGCTATTATCGGTTTTGCGTTAGTGGCGGTGGGCTCTGAAGCGGTTCAATGGGATAAAGTGACGGGTATCGTTGGCAGTTGGGTGGTAACACCATTTCTTGCTGGTATTTTGGCTTATCTTATTTTTATGAGTGCACAGCGTCTGATATTTGATACCGATAATCCGTTAGCCAATGCCAAAAAATATGTGCCTTTTTACATGGTGTTCGCTGGCTTTATTATGTCATTGGTAACCATTCAAAAAGGCTTAACCCATGTGGGGTTAAATATCTCCACTGCGAATGGGATTTACTTGGCGTTATTAATTGGTGGTATTGTCGGCATAATTGGTAAAATTGCTATCTCACGCTTAAAGATTGATCCAGAAGCCGATAAAGAAATGCATTTTAATAATGTAGAGCGTATTTTTGGTATTTTGATGATCACCACCGCATGTTGTATGGCGTTTGCGCATGGTTCTAATGATGTTGCGAATGCGATTGGTCCGGTGGCGGCGGTTGTGAGCGTTGTCACATCAGGTGGTGAAATTACTTCTCGCGCGACTTTAGCTCCGTGGATTTTACCGTTGGGCGCTATTGGTATTGTGATTGGTTTAGCGACGTTAGGCGCGCGTGTCATTAAAACCGTGGGAACTGCGATTACTCATTTAACGCCGAGTCGTGGTTTTGCCGCTGAATTATCTGCTGCGTCAACAGTAGTTATTGCCTCTGGCGCGGGGTTACCTATCTCTACTACACAAACTTTAGTAGGCGCCGTGTTGGGCGTGGGATTAGCCCGTGGAATCGCTGCGCTTAACTTAGGGGTAGTACGTAATATCTTTATTTCGTGGGTGATTACCTTACCTGTAGGTGCTGGATTAGCTATCGTGTTCTTTTATATTCTTAAAGTCATTTTTAGCTAAAGCAGCATACGCTAGGTGACCTAAACATAAGGCTGACATCTGTCAGCCTTATGTCTTTCTGCAGAGCATAAACGACGCTAGATACTCGGTAGTATTAAGCACGTGAAGCTCTCACTTAAAGCCCAAATACAGTGTGTGATTAATGTCCAAACATCTTATCAATCGCTTCTGGGTGATGCTGGGTCCCAAATTTGTCTACCAGTGTGGCACTCGCTTCATTAAGCCCAATCAGTTCTACCATAATGCCCTTACGACGAAATTTTAAGAGGACATTATCTAATGAACTGATGGCTGTGATATCCCAAAAATGGGCTTTACTGAGATCAATAGTCACATTATCCAACGCTTCATTACTGTCAAACGCTTTGCTAAATTGCTCTGCTGAGCTAAAAAAGACTTGGCCAATAACATAATAGTTCCGCTGGCGCTTTATATCGGTAAGCGTTGAATGGATATAAAGGATTTGGCTAATTTTGTTCGCAAAAAACAGCGCACTGAGTAGTACGCCTACTAATACCCCATAGGCAAGATTGTGAGTGACCACAACGACGGCAACAGTCGCAAGCATCACTATACTTGAGCTTATAGGATGGGTGGTTAAATCACGCACCGATTGCCAACTAAAGGTACCGACAGACACCATAATCATTACGGCAACCAATGCCGCCATAGGGATCATGCCAACCCATTTATCCAAAAAGACCACAAAAATGAGTAGCAATATTCCTGCAACTAGGGTCGATAAGCGGGTTCGACCACCTGATTTCACATTAATGATCGACTGCCCAATCATGGCGCAACCGGCCATACCGCCGATTAAACCTGAGCCAATATTAGCCACACCCTGACCGACACATTCGCGGTTTTTATCACTGCTAGTATCAGTAAGATCATCAACAATAGTGGCGGTCATTAAGGATTCTAAAATACCCACAATCGCCAGTGCTAACGCATAGGGAAAGATAATTTGTAAGGTTGTAAAATTCAGTGGGACGTCTGGCCAGAGAAAAATAGGCAAGCTATCAGGTAACTCGCCCATATCGGCCACGGTACGAATATCCAAATCAAAGTACAGCGCTAATGCTGTTAATACCACAATACACACCAGCGGCGAAGGAATGGCCTTGGTAACATACGGAAACAGATAAATAATGGCCAGGCCAAGTGCTGTCATGCCATAGACCGTAGTGCTGCCGTAGGTGCCGCTTAATTCAGGTAACTGTGCCATAAAAATCAATATGGCTAGGGCATTAACAAAGCCGGTGACTACCGAGCGCGAGACAAAGCGCATTAAATCACCGAGTTTTAAAAACCCAAAAATTATTTGAATAACACCCGTTAGCAGGGTAGCGGCCAATAAATATTCCAAGCCATGTTCTTTTACCAGCGTAATCATAAGCAGTGCCATCGCGCCGGTCGCTGCCGAGATCATTGCTGGGCGGGCACCGGTAAAAGCAATAATGACACAGATAGCAAAGGACGCGTATAAACCGACTTTGGGATCAACGCCAGCGATAATAGAAAAGGCAATGGCTTCAGGGATCAGGGCCAAGGCGACCACAAGGGCAGATAACAGATCAGCTTTGGTGTTAGAGAACCAGTGCTGCTGGATAGATTTCAACATAACATTTCCAATCAAAAAAACTTACCGATAGTAAGCCGGAACGCAGATTAACAGGCATTGCAGTAAAGTTGCCCTGAGTACCCATTTTCACAACTTTTTTTGCAATATAGTATTCTGTATTGTTAATTACACCGGCCTATCCTCACTGATTGAAAATCACTCAATGCTAAAATTAAAAAGGCATTATAGCGTAATTTTTGACTAGAAATCGAACTAAAAATTGCACTTCGAATGAAATGTTATGCGAAGGCTTCGTTTGTGCATATTTGGTATCGTTTTTTGGTGATTTTTTGCTCGCGTATTCATCGTTACCTACAATAGCGCAGCATAACCGCAATGTTGCGATGAATAAGCTTGATTCTCGGACATTGAAGGCGTAACTTAATCATAATTTACATCTAAACGAGTTAACTTTAATCGGAATAAAGCATGAAAAGGTTACCGAGTATTAAGCAGTTACAGTATTTAATGGCATTACATGAGCATCAACATTTTGGTCGTGCCGCAGACGCTTGTTATGTTGGGCAGTCAACCTTAAGTGCCGCGATAGCTAATTTAGAAGAAACCATGGAAACCCAGTTATTAGAGCGTGATCACAAAACCTTTATTTTTACGCCCTTAGGTGAAGATGTGGTGCGCTTATCTCGGCAAATCATTGAGCAATGCGAAGAGCTGAGTGATTACGCAAAATCGCAAGGTAAGCCAATGACCGGGCCCTTTAGATTAGGTTGTATTCCGACGATTGCGCCTTTTGTACTTGGCGAAGTGATGACCCTGTGTCGTGAGCGTTATCCCGATTTACAATTATTGCTCCGCGAAGACACGTCTGAAAACTCCTTACATGCGTTAAGTGAAGGCCGCTTAGATATGGTGTTATTGGCTTTACCGTATGAAACAGGCGCGATGCATACCGAAATTTTAGGCCAAGATATGTTTAATCTGGTGCTACACAAAGATTGGCAAGATCGCGGTTTTAACAAAGATATTAATCAGTGGCCGGATGAAAGCATCTTTTTGCTAGAGCGTGAACACTGTTTAACTGGACATGCTGTAAAAGCCTGTGAATTGGAAGATAGTCGTAAAGTGAACCCGTTTTTTGCGACCAGTTTGCATACCTTAACGCAAATGGTGAATAACAAACTGGGGGTAACCTTTATGCCGCAAATGGCCATTAATAGCGGCGTGTTAGAGGGCACAGAATTGATTAGCCAACCTGCCGTTGCCGGCAATGCCTATCGTGATATTGGTGTAGTATGGCGGCCTACGTCGAGCAAAGCGCGTAGCTACCAGCTAATGGCCGCATTAATTAAAGAAGTGCTCGCAAAAAAGTGCCGCAATACCGAGTGACTTTGCTACTATAGCGCCGCCGGATTTGGCCGGTAAAGCCAGAGAAAAGTGAGACCCTACTATGTTAGTCAAAGAGTTTAGTTTTGAGCTGCCTGAGCAGCTCATTGCCAGCCAACCGCAGGCAGAACGCTCTGCCAGTCGTTTGTTAGTGATGGACCGCCAGAGTGGCGCTTTACAACACCACATTTTTAAAGACATTCTGCAGTTAATTAATCCCGGTGATTTATTGATTTTTAATAATACCCGGGTGATTCCAGCGCGTTTATTTGGGGAAAAAAGCTCCGGTGGCAAAGTCGAAGTGCTCGTTGAGCGCTTGTTGCACGGGCAACGTTTTTTGGCACATATTCGCGCCAGTAAAGCACCAAAACCGGGAACGGAATTGCTGTTAGAGAATTCTGCCCGAGTGGTTATGCAACAGCGGCATGATACGCTGTTTGAGTTGGAGTTATTAGGCGACGAGCCGGTGTTGGCGATGTTAGAACGCTTAGGGCATATGCCATTACCGCCCTACATTGCACGCCCCGATACCGAAGAAGATAAAGCCCGTTATCAAACCGTTTATAATGCTAAACCTGGTGCTGTTGCCGCACCGACCGCTGGGCTGCACTTTGATCAACCCTTGCTTGATCAGCTACGTGCAAAAGGGGTGGAATTTGCTTTTGTCACCTTGCATGTGGGCGCTGGGACCTTTCAGCCGGTTCGCGTGGATTCGGTGTTAGAGCATAAAATGCATGCAGAATATATCGAGGTTGATAAAACCGTAGTGGACGCCGTGGCAGCCTGTAAAGCCCGTGGTAACAAAGTGATAGCCGTAGGCACCACATCAGTGCGCTCGTTAGAGTCGGCGGCACAGCAACATGGTGGGGAATTAAAACCTTATCAGGGTGATACGCAAATCTTTATTTATCCCGGTTACACATTTAAGGTCATTGACAGTTTAATCACTAACTTTCACTTACCCGAATCGACGTTAATTATGCTGGTATCGGCGTTTAGTTGTCGCGACTATGTGATGCAGGCTTATGAAACAGCCATTGCCGAGCAGTATCGGTTTTACTCTTATGGTGATGCCATGTTTATTCGCTAATGGATGAATAGTTAAGCCTAAGCGCGATTACTGATATAATAGCACCCTGCAGGTTGACCACAGTAAAGGGTTAACCGCGTTAAAAATGAATGGCCAGACTGTTTTTCTGGCCAAAAGAGGTAGATTGTGAAATTTGAATTACTTGCTACTGACGGCAAAGCCCGTCGTGGCCGCTTAGTATTTGAACGTGGCGTGGTTGATACGCCAGCGTTTATGCCGGTAGGGACTTACGGCACGGTAAAAGGCATGACGCCTGAAGAGTTGGCGGCCACTGGGGCGCAAATTTGTTTGGGTAACACCTTTCATTTAATGTTACGCCCCGGTACGGAGATCATCCGTAAGCATGGCGATTTGCACGACTTTATGCACTGGCACAAACCCATCTTAACGGATTCGGGGGGCTTTCAGGTATTTAGTTTAGGTGAATTGCGCAAGATCACTGAAGAAGGCGTAAAGTTTCGTTCGCCACTTAATGGCGAAAAAATAATGCTCACGCCCGAGCGCTCGATGGAAGTTCAACGCGATCTGGGTTCTGATATTGTGATGATTTTCGACGAGTGTACTCCATACCCCGCTACTGAACCGCAAGCCCGAAAATCGATGGAATTATCCTTGCGTTGGGCCAAGCGCTCTAAAGATGCGCATGGTGACAATCCTTCGGCCTTATTTGGGATCATCCAAGGCGGAATGTATCCGCATTTGCGTGATATTTCATTGCAAGGATTAGAGGACATAGGTTTTGATGGTTATGCCATTGGTGGTCTGTCAGTAGGCGAACCTAAAGCAGATATGATCAATATCTTAAACCATACTACCGATAAAATGCCGGCACATAAACCACGTTATTTAATGGGGGTGGGTAAGCCAGAAGATTTAGTCGAGGCGGTGCGTCGTGGCGTAGATATGTTCGATTGTGTGATGCCAACCCGCAATGCCCGTAATGGTCACTTATTTGTGTCTGATGGCGTGATTAAAATCCGCAATGCTAAGCATAAAGACGATACGTCGGCGCTAGACAGCGAGTGTGATTGCTATACGTGTAAAAATTATTCCAGAGCGTATTTACACCATTTAGACCGCTGTAATGAAATTCTTGGCGCAAGGTTGAATACCATTCATAATCTGCATCATTATCAGAAATTGATGCAGGGATTGCGTGCAGCCATCGCCGCTGGTAACTTGGACGACTTTGTTGCCACCTTTTATGCAAAACGGGGTATGCCAGTGCCTGCATTGGATGCACCAATAACAACAGAATAACTTTTTAAAACAATTGAGGGGATTTTTATGAGTTTATTTATTAGCCAAGCTTACGCTGACACTGCCGCTGCACCACAAGGTGGCGGTTGGGATTTAATTATCATGTTGCTGGCGTTTGGTTTAATTTTTTATTTTTTAATTTACCGTCCGCAAGCAAAACGCGTAAAAGAACACCGTAATTTGATGAGTGCTTTAGGCAAAGGCGACGAAGTATTAACACAAGGCGGGATTGTTGGACGCATCAGCAAAATTGCTGAAGACAAAGACTTTATCGTTGTTGCGTTAAACGACACTACAGAAGTGACTGTGCAGAAGTCTGCTGTCAGTGCTGTGTTGCCAAAAGGTACCTTAAAGTCGTTATAAGCGGCGCTTTTATCGAAAGGATGTTTTTGTGTTAAACCAAAATCCGCTTTGGCGCTACCTTGTTGTTATCGGGGTACTGCTGCTGGCATTAGTGTATGCCATGCCCAATTTATATCCGGAGGATCCGGCATTAAACATCAACGCAACACGCGGGGGTGTGGTGTCGGAAACCACGCGACAACAGTTAGAAGAACGCTTAACCGCGTCGGGTATCACGCCTAAAGCGGTTACGTTAGAAAATGGTCAGGTATTAGTGCGATTTCAATCGGCTGAAGATCAGCTGCGTGGACGCCAAGTTGCCACCGAATTGCTCGGAAATGTGAACTATGTTTCTGCGTTAAACTTAGTTCCTACCACACCGGCTTGGTTAGCGGCTATCGGTGCTAGCCCTATGAAATTAGGCTTAGATTTACGTGGTGGTGTCCATTTTTTAATGGCCGTAGATATGAAAGCGGCCTTAGATAAAAACATTAACGATCTGACACAAGCATTTCGGGCCGATTTACGTGAGGCTCGGGTGCGGTATCGCTCAGTATCGGCTGATGTTGAACGCGGTCAAGTGCAAATTTTATTGCGCTCAGCCGAAGATGTATTAGCGGCTCGTACTGCGTTAAGTCAGCTGGATCGTGAATATGTTTTTACCGATGGCGCTGCTGAGTTTAGTTTAAATGTGAGTTTAAGCGAAAACCGTATTCGTGAAATTCGGGAATACGCGCTGGAACAAAACATTACCATTATTCGTAATCGGGTAAATGAGATTGGTGTTGCGGAACCGCTGGTGCAGCGTCAAGGCGCTGATCGTATTATCGTGCAATTACCTGGTGTACAAGATCCGGCGCAAGCGAAAGAGATTTTAGGGGCAACCGCCACGTTAGAGTTTCGTCTGGTTGATGAGCAAGGTGATTTAGCGGCGGCCTTAAATGGTCGTTTACCGCCAGGCTCGTCGTTATATACCGATCGTAATGGTCAGCCATACTTACTGGAAAACCGGGTTATGCTGACGGGTGAGCATATAACGAACGCCAGTTCGAGTTATGATGAATACAGCCAGCCGCAGGTGAATATTTCACTTGATGCACAAGGCGGTAACCTCCTGTCAGTGGCCACGCGGGATTCCATTGGTCGGCGTATGGCGACGGTGTTTATTGAGTATAAACCGGGCGAGGAATTACAAGCAGACGGTACGCCAGTGTTAATCAAACAAGAAGAAGTGATTAATGCGGCTACGATTCAAGCACGTTTAGGACGTAGTTTCCGGATCACCGGTATCGGTAACCCAGCAGAAGCACAAAACCTAGCACTGTTACTGCGCGCAGGTGCCTTAATTGCACCAACACAAATCATTGAAGAGCGTACTATTGGTCCAAGCTTAGGGCAGGAAAATATCGATTTAGGTATGACTGCTATTATGTGGGGCATGGTCGTAGTGCTGATCTTTATGGTGATTTACTATCGTGCGTTTGGGCTTATTGCGAACCTGGCGTTAGTGGCTAACTTAGTTTTGATTGTTGGTATTATGTCAATGATCCCAGGGGCTACGCTGACCTTGCCGGGTATGGCAGGTATTGTGTTAACGGTAGGGATGGCGGTTGATGCCAACGTGCTTATTTTTGAGCGGATCCGCGAAGAATTGGCTGATGGCCGTTCGGTACAGCAGGCCATTCATCAAGGCTATGATCGTGCTTTTGCTACCATTGCCGACTCTAACGTTACGACCCTATTAGTTGCGTTGATACTCTTTGGCATTGGTACCGGTCCGGTCAAAGGCTTTGCGATAACCTTAGCGATTGGTATTTTAACGTCTATTTTTACCTCAGTAGTGGGTACCCGCTTACTGGTTAACCTAATCTGGGGCGGCCGTCGCGTTCAGTCGCTGCCAATGTGAGGAGCTAAACAGTGAGAATATTTCGTTTTACTGATTCTATTAATTTTATGCGCTACAAATGGCCAGCATTAATGCTATCGGCGTTGTTGGTACTAGGCTCATTAGGATTGCTATTTACCAAAGGAATAAACTGGGGCTTGGACTTCACCGGGGGTACCGTGATTGAAGTTGGATTTGCTGAAAATGCTGATCTAACCCAAGTGCGGGCCATTCTGGCAGAGCGTGGTTATCCCGATGCAGTGGTGCAATATTTTGGTTCAAGCCAAGATGTGGCTATTCGTATCTCTCCACGAGAAGGCATTGATCAAAGCCGTATTTCCAATGAAATATTAGCGGCAGTATCTCAAACTTCGTCATCCGCTGTAGAGATGCGCCGTATTGAGTTTGTTGGACCTTCGGTAGGAGACGAGTTAAAAGAGCAAGGCGGTTTAGCCATGCTGGCTGCGTTAATTGGTATTTTACTGTATGTCGGCATGCGCTTTGAATGGCGGCTATCGTTAGGTGCGGTACTGGCATTAGGGCACGATGTGATTATTACCCTCGGCTTGTTCTCGCTGCTACAACTGGAATTTGACTTGACGGTATTGGCGGCTATTTTAGCGCTGATTGGTTATTCAATTAACGATACTATCGTTGTATTTGACCGGATCCGCGAAAGCTTCCGTAAATTGCGTGATGCCACTGCAGCTGAAACGGTTAATGATGCGGTAACCGCTACGTTAAATCGTACGGTCGTTACGTCGTTAACCACCATTATTGTATTAATTGTATTATTTTATATGGGTGGTGCCTTAATCCATAACTTTGCTACAGCGTTGTTATTTGGTATTGCTATCGGTACTTATTCTTCTGTGTTTGTGGCCAGTGGTATTGCGGTACAGCTTGGCCTTAACCGCGAAGATATGTTGCCTCCACCACCACCAGAGAAAGAAGGCGAAGGCACAGAGCCCTTGCTCTAATCACCGGTAAAGGTGAGTACGTATGAAGTGTAATTACGTCTAAAGTGTGTTAAAAATGCCAGTCATCGACTGGCATTTTTTATAGGAAAATATATGAGTAAACAGCATGCACCGGGTTTTATTGCCTTAGTAAACGCAGCAAAAAGCCAGATCAACGAAATGACTATAGATGAAATGCAGCAGCACAATGAACCTTATGTGCTGCTAGATATTCGCGAAGATCATGAATGGTTAAGTGGCCATTTGCCCGAAGCAATGCATCTCGGTAAGGGCATTATCGAGCGCGATATTGAGCAAACTGTGCCTGATAAAAAGCAAAAAATTGTGCTGTATTGTGGTGGTGGCTTTCGTTCTGCTTTATCCGCTCAGACATTGCAGCAAATGGGCTATCAACATGTGTTCAGTTTAATCGGGGGATACCGAGAGTGGACTGCACGCAATTTGCCGGTAATAACACCAGAATAACGCTCTTCTAATAGCGCTATTCTAATAATGTTGGCGTGTTGAGAGCAGAGAGGTTTAACGCTCTCACATCCAACCCACTTGGTTGTTGATAAACCCGCAAGCCAAACTCGGGTAAAATAGCCAATAAATGATCAAAAATATCCGATTGTAAGCCTTCGTAAGCCACCCAAACGGTCGTATTGGTAAAGCAATAAATTTCTAGCGGTAATCCTTCAGCACTTGGCGACAGTTGCCGCACAATCAGCGTCATATTTTGGTGAATACCTGCATGATTTTTTAAATACTGCACCACATAAGCCCGAAAACTACCAATATTGGTAATACGCCGGGTGTTAACTGGCTCTTTGCCTTGTTCGGCTAATTGCGCGTTCCATGCATCAATTTCCTGTTGTTTTTCGTTTAAATACTGTTGCAGCAAACTAAAACGGCTTAGTTGATCAATTTCTGGTTTGCTTAGAAAGTGAATACTTTGTTGATCAAGCATAATACTACGCTTAATGCGTCTGCCGCCAGATTCCTGCATGCCTCGCCAATTTTTAAAGGGATCTGTCATAAAACGGCGGGTGGGAATAGTCGTGATGGTGCGGTCCCAGTTTTGAATTTTGACAGTATGCAGGGCGATATCTATTACATCGCCATCGGCGTTCAATTGGGGCATTTCAACCCAATCACCAACGCGAATGATATCGTTCGAAGAAATTTGTACACTGGCCACTAACGATAAAATGGTGTCTTGGAAAATGAGCATTAAAACGGCGGCCATAGCGCCTAAGCCAGATAACAAGATAAGCGGAGAACGATCGAATAGGGCAGCGATAACCAAAATAACAGCAATCGCATAAATAACGATAGTGGCCAGTTGGATGTAGCCTTTAATCGGTTTATTGCGGGCATCAGGCCTGCGGGAGTACAAATTATTTATTAATGACAGCAAATTACTGAGGGCGATGGCAATCGTTAACACCACGAAGGCGTTTGTGACATTCACGGTGACTTGCATTAGCAAGTCAGGGAGCAGTGGAACTTTGTGGATCAGCGTTGAAATGACTAGCGCCGGTACGACATTAGATAAACGGGAAATAAAGCGCAGATCAAACCCCCGTTGCTCGCATTGCTTTCGTTCTAAATTAAGCAGCCGCAAAACGCCACGCAGTAAGATATGCTTTACCAGAAAATTAGCGCACCAAGATAAGCACAGCAGTACTGTTAAACCAAGCCACATGGCTAAATGGCTGTATTCGGCTGTCCAGGCATCAAGTTGTGCGAGTTGTTCTTGCATAATTACCTCGTGTCGGTCAGGTCGATAAAAAAATCCGACAGTTGTCGGATTTACAGTACGGATGTTGACGCTTGGCAGCACAAGCATGCCGCCGAACGTACAGTGTAGCAGCGTATTATTTCGCTAAGGTTTCTGACAAGTGTGGGCGCATGCCTTTCACCATGGCTTGCAGCACTTTCGGGCTGGCTGCCACAGTATTACCGCTCTTCATGTGATTATTGCCTCCAGCAAAGTCGCACACCATGCCACCGGCTTCACGCACAATCAGCTCGCCTGCTGCGATATCCCATGGTTTTAAGCCGATTTCCCAAAAGCCATCAAAGCGGCCTGCGGCAACGTAGGCTAAATCTAAGGCAGCTGAGCCAGTGCGGCGCATATCTGCACAATCAGCAAAGAAAGCATTAAAAATATTGCTGTAACTGTCTAAGTGGTGTTTCGCTTTGAAGGGAAAACCCGTTGCTAAGATACTGCCTTGCATATCGGGCAGGTTACTCACGCGGATCCGGGTACCGTTTAATTGTGCGCCACGGCCACGCGATGCGGTAAAGAGCTCGCCACGCAATGGATCGAAAATCACTGCTTGGTCTAACTTACCGTTATGTTTTAAGGCAATAGAGACTGCAAAATGCGGAATGCCTTTGATAAAGTTGGTCGTGCCATCTAACGGATCGATGATCCATTGAAACTCACTGTCATTGTTGCCGTAATCGCCATGCTCTTCGCCCACAATACCATGGGTTGGGAAGGATTTTTTTAACACCGCAACGATAGCTTGTTCAGCTTCGCGGTCGACATTGGTAACGAAATCATTCGTTCCTTTTGGCATTTTTTGAACCATGTCTAGCTGGCCACAAGCACGTGCAATAACATTACCCGCACTACGGGCAGCGCGAATAGCGATGTTTAACATCGGATGCATAACGATTACCTTATTTTGGAAAGAGCTGTATAAATAACATTCAAAAGAGCGGCGCGTATTGTAGCGGTTGGGCAGAAAAAGTAAAGCCTTAGCGTCAGTTTTCCTGGATAAAGCATCAAGGTTGCAATGTGGGGTAAAAGCCCATCGTGGTATCAGTACGTTCATCTAGGTATCTGGTGGGTTAATGATAGATTCATCCGCGCTCTGTTATACCTTGTGCTGACATTAATGATGAACACGAGGACTCTTTATGTTGAAATTAGTTGCCACCATGGCTGCTTTTACGGCGTTATCAGCGAATACGGTATTGGCACAAACGCCAGATAGCGGACTGTATCTTGGTGCACATTATGGCCAGCAAAAAGTCGACTTGGAATCAGATTTAGGCAGTGCTAATGCCAAATTTGGCCTTGTTGGAGTCAATTTAGGCTATCAACTCAGCCCATTCTTGGGATTAGAAGCGCGTTATGCGCAAGGCGTTGAAGATGAGGATCTGTTCAGTGGTTCAGATGCGGCACGTTTTGAGCTAGATCGGCATATGGCGTTGGTTGCAAAAGGAACTTTTCATCTTGGCCAAACCGTGTCGGTGTTTGGCACCGCGGGATACGGAGAAACCCGTTATGCCCTTGCTTATGAAGTGCTAGGCGCTGACGGCCGCGAAACAACCACTGAAAAAGGCGTACAATTTGGTGCAGGTGTTGCACTTAACCTCACAAACAGTTTGAGTGTTGTGGCAGAATATACTCGGTTACCTAAACTGGAAGAGGAAGACGAGGGGCTGTTTAAATCGGATGTCTCTCTGATGACCTTGGGACTGCAGTACCGCTTTTAACGCAGAACTCAACATGACGGGGGCCAGCTGTGCCCCGTAATAGTGTGTTCTTATATGAGTGCTAACATTTTTTGTGATGCACATTACAAAAGAATTGCACATCAATTTGGATACCTTATGAGCACACTTTACTTTTTACGCCATGCTACGGCTGAGGTTATATTGCCAGATCAGGACGATCGTGCGCGCTGCTTAATTGAAAAAGGCAAACAGCAAGCGGCAAAGGTAGGGCAATTTATGGTACGCCACGACATGTTACCGCAGCATGTCTTTACTAGCCCCTATCCACGGGCAAGCGAAACAGCTGCTATTGTGTGTGAGCAAGCGAAGTTAACCTCTGCCACAGCGGTGGATTGGCTAGCGCTTAATACGCCGCCGCTGGATGCACTTGAGGCGTTACAACGCCTGATCCCCCAATTATCAGCACCTAGCCTGTTTGTTGGACATGAGCCTGATTTATCGCAGCTGATAAGCCGTATGTTGAACGCACAACTGCCATTGCTGGAACCTTTGTTAAAGGTTCGTAAAGCCTCACTAACCTGTTTGCAATTAAATACAGAATCAACTGAATTTACTGCATCGTCTGCTGGCAGCAACGACAGCGCTACAGTAAATTGGTGCCTGCAATGGTCGGTGCCCGTAAAGTTTATGTGATAAAAAAGGTCGCCAATTTGGCGACCTTGTTTTAGCGCAGTTAACTGCATTAAATCCCAGCGAGACACGCTTTAGATTAATGCCTAAAGTGTCTTACGCCGGTAAATACCATTGCCATACCATGCTCATCAGCAGCAGCAATCACCTCAGCATCACGCATAGAGCCACCTGGCTGGATCACGGCAGTAATACCGGCAGCGGCAGCAGCGTCAATACCATCACGGAATGGGAAGAAGGCATCAGAGGCCATCACTGAGCCTTTAACTTCCAGATTCTCGTCTGCGGCTTTAATACCGGCAATTTTCGCGCTATACACACGGCTCATTTGGCCAGCACCTACACCAATGGTCATGCTATCTTTCACATACACAATGGCATTGGATTTCACAAACTTCGCCACTTTCCAGCAGAACAGTAAATCTTTTAGCTCTTGCTCAGTTGGCTGGCGCTTGGTGACCACTTTTAAATCAGCGGCGCTAATTTGCGCTTGATCGCGATCTTGCAACAAGATACCGCCATTGACCTGCTTAATATCCAGTGCAGGCGCTGCGGCAGTAAAGTCACCGCACACTAACAAGCGCACATTAGGCTTACTGCCAACCACCGCTATTGCTGCTTCTGTAGCGCGTGGCGCGATAATGACTTCTACAAACTGCCGACTAACGATTTCTTGTGCTGTCGCTTCGTCCAGCTCGCGGTTAAAGGCAATAATACCGCCAAAGGCTGAAGTAGGATCGGTGCTATAGGCGCGGTTATAGGCGGCTAGAATGTTGTCACCAATGGCCACGCCACATGGATTCGCATGTTTCACGATAACACAGGCTGGCTCTGAGAATTCTTTTACGCACTCTAACGCTGCGTCAGTATCGGCGATATTGTTGTAAGACAGCGCCTTACCTTGTAGCTGAGTTGCAGTGGCCACTGAGGCTTCGCTGGCGTTAGCATCGACATAAAACGCCGCTTGCTGATGGCTATTCTCGCCATAGCGTAGGTCTTGTTTTTTTACAAACTGGCTATTAAAGGTACGTGGAAACTGAGTGGCAGCGTCATTCTCTTGGCCGTATGCCGGCAGCATAGTGCCAAAGTAATTGGCAATCATGCCATCATATTGCGCGGTGTGTTCAAAGGCGCTGATGGCTAAGCTAAAGCGGGTAGCCTGCGTGGTTGCACCCTGGTTGGTCTGCATTTCGGCAAGTACAGTAGCATAATCGCTGGCATTAACCACAATGGTCACATCCTGATGGTTTTTCGCCGCTGCGCGTACCATGGTTGGACCACCGATATCGATATTTTCAACCGCGTCTGCAAGCGTGCAATTAGCGTTTGCAACGGTAGTGGCGAATGGATAAAGGTTAACCACGACTAGATCGATAGGGCCAATATGATTGGCAGCCATAACGGCTTCATCTGTGCCACGTCTTGCTAAAATACCGCCATGGATTTTAGGGTGTAACGTTTTAACGCGGCCATCCATTATTTCCGGGTGACCGGTGTAATCAGATACCTCAATAACCTTAATACCTTGCGCCGCGAGTAATTTGGCGGTACCGCCGGTAGATAAAATTTCTACCTGCATAGCATGAAGGGCGTGGGCAAATTCAACAATACCGGTTTTATCGGAGACGCTTAACAAGGCGCGGCGAACAGGGCGAAGTGTGCTCATCAGGTTTATCTCGTTGTAGCCAAAAGAAAAAGGTCAATAAAAAAGCACCCGAAGGTGCTTTGGTGCAGGGCGGAACCCTGCGGGGGCATTACGACATGCCGTATTGCTTTAATTTCTTACGCAGCGTACCGCGGTTGATACCCATTAAGTTGGCTGCACGCGTTTGGTTACCGCGAGTGTACTTCATAACTTCTTCTAGTAACGGCCGCTCTAATTCGGATAATACCAACTCGTATAAATCGTTCACGTCTTGGCCGTTAAGCTGTTGCAAGTAATTAGCAACGGCTTTTTGTACGGCGTTAGATAAAGCTTGTGGCTTCTCTTGAGTCTGAACATGGGCGTTAGTGATAAATGGCGAAGTAACGTTCGAATTAAACATTGCTTTTCTCTTTTACGTTAGGTTGCTGCTAGTTTATGAAAATAGTCATTTAATGTATTGAGCTGCTGGTTAGCATCCTCAATACCATTGAATTCACTGCGAAATAGTCCTGCTGCATCATGTTCTGCCAGGTACCAACCCACATGTTTACGGGCGATACGGGCACCAGCGTGCTCTCCATAGAGCTGATGCAGACCTTGAACATGCTCCAGCATTATTTGCTGCACCTCGCATATGGCAGGTGCAGCCAGTTTCTCCCCTGTTGCCAAATAGTGCACGACTTCTCGGAAAATCCATGGCCGACCTTGTGCCGCACGACCAATCATAATGGCGTCGGCACCGGTGTAATCGAGCACGAATTGCGCTTTTTCCGGTGAAGTTATATCACCATTGGCAATGACCGGTATCTTAACCTGCTGCTTAATGGCAGCAATGGTGTCGTACTCGGCTTCTCCTTTATACATACAGGCTTTAGTACGACCATGTACTGCTAACGCTTGTATGCCGTTATCTTCTGCTATTCGCGCAATTAATGCGCCATTGCGGTTTTCGGTGTCCCAGCCGGTGCGTATTTTTAAGGTAACCGGCACATTAACCGCCTTAACTACCGCGTTTACAATTTGCTGCACTAGCTCGGGGTATTGCAATAACGCCGAACCTGCTAGCTTTTTGTTCACTTTTTTTGCTGGGCAACCCATATTAATATCAATAATGTCGGCGCCTATGTCGACATTATGTCGAGCTGCATCGGCCATCTGTTCAGGATCACTGCCCGCAATTTGTACTGAGCGAATGCCTGACTCGTGGCGATGTCCCATCCGATTCTGTGACTTTTCGCTCTGCCAGACCAGTGGATTGCTCGACAGCATTTCAGATACAGCTAAAGCAGCACCAAATCGCCGACAAAGCTCCCTGAAAGTGTGATCAGTGACTCCAGCCATCGGAGCACAAATAACCTTGTTCGCTAACTGATATGGACCTATGCGCACCACTGAATCCGAGGCTCTACCCTTAAGGGGCGCTAAGTTTACGGATTTTTGCCACTAAAGCAAAGGCTATTATTTAAACAAAATTTGCTTTTTTTTGGCCTTTCAGGGATTGACATTCCCTAAAAGGCTGAAAAGACGCATTTTCTACCCGATCCACTCGCGAAAATACTGGCTGTCATAAAAAGATAATTGTGTTGCTGTTGTTTTTATCACCATCAATGAAAGCGATAATTGGTTTACGTTATGGCTGAATATAGACTGAATTAGGTGTTTTTTCTGGCACTTAAACGTACCCATTCATCTTGTTCAGCTATCGCGTCAAAGACAAACTCGTTTGCATACGCGGCGATAACGCTTTGTGCCTGACTTTGTAAAATACCCGAAAGTGCCAGCAAACCGCCGGGTTTCACATAAGCACTGATAATACTTGCTAATTCGGCTAACGGGCCGGCGAGGATATTGGCGACAACGACATCGGCTTGCAGGCTAGGTTGATCTTTGGGTAAATACAGTTCAATTTGTCCGGCAACGCTATTACGCTCGGCATTGGCTTTCGAGGCCATAATGGCTTGGGGATCGATATCAATACCAATGACGCGGCTGGCGCCGAGTTTGAGCGCCGCTATACCCAGTATGCCCGAGCCACAACCGAAGTCGACCACGGTTTGCCCTTTGCTGATATGCGCATCTAGCCATTGCATACATAATGCGGTAGTGGGATGGGTACCTGTACCAAAGGCTAGGCCAGGATCTAATAAAACGTTCACAGCAGTTGGTTCTGGGATATCCCGCCAGCTAGGGCAAACCCAAAGACGCTCGCCAAATTTAATGGGATGAAAGTTATCCATCCATTCACGTTCCCAGTCTTTATCTTCCAATTGTTCCAGCTTGTAGGTTAAACCGTCTTTAAACAATGCAACGCTTTCTAACTGTTTAATGACTTTTTGCATGGGGTGTTCAGCATCAAACAGGCCCATGACCACGGTGTTTTCCCAATACAGAATTTCCCCAGGCATCGGCTCATAAATCGGCGTGTCTTTGGCATCCAAAAAGGTCACGGCCTGGGCACCCCAGCTCATCAGCATATCACTGACCTGTTCGGCTTTTTTCTCAGTGGTGGTGACGCGCAGTTGGATCCAGGGCATGGTAAATCTCGGCTTGCTGATAAAGGGCCAATATTATAGCGCTCTGATGGCATAGTGCGAAATAAAAAAGGACCAAAATGGTCCTTTTTATCAAGTACACCGCGCGGCTAATTATTTAATGCCCAATTTCTTTTCTAGATAATGGATATTGGTGCCGCCCTTGCAGAAACCCGCATCGCGCATAATGTTTTTATGCAGTGGGATATTGGTTTTAATGCCATCTACCAATAACTCGTCAAGCGCGTTGCGCATTCTTGCGATCGCGATTTCACGATTTTCACCGTAAGTAATCAGCTTGCCGACCATAGAATCATAGTTTGGCGGTACGGTATAATCAGCATAGATATGCGAATCCCAGCGAATGCCATTGCCACCAGGTGGATGGAACCGGGTGATCTTGCCAGGTGAAGGGATAAAGCTTACCGGATCTTCGGCATTGATACGACACTCCACGGCATGACCACGGATCACGATATCTTCTTGCTTAATCGTCATTGGCATACCAGAAGCAATGCGCAATTGTTCTTTAATTAAGTCTACGCCGGTGATCATTTCGGTTACCGGATGTTCTACCTGAATACGGGTATTCATTTCGATAAAGAAAAACTCACCGTTTTCAAACAGAAATTCAAAGGTACCTGCACCGCGATAATTCATCACTTTACAAGCATCAACACAGCGACCACCGATAAAGGCACGCAGTTCAGGCGTAATTCCTGGCGCCGGTGCTTCTTCGACCACTTTTTGATGGCGACGCTGCATTGAACAATCACGTTCACCTAGGTGAATGGCATTACCTTGGCCATCGGCTAATACTTGGATTTCAATATGGCGTGGGTTTTCAAGGAATTTCTCCATGTACACCATATCATTACCAAAAGCCGCTTTGGCTTCGGCTTTGGTCATCTCGATAGAACTAACCAGTTCTTCCTCTGAACGCACCACACGCATCCCACGGCCACCGCCGCCGCCAGCCGCTTTTACAATAATAGGATAGCCGATACGTTTGGCAATTTTCATATTGGTGGCAGGATCATCACCTACAGCACCATCTGAACCTGGTACACAAGGCACGCCAGCTTTTTTCATCGCTTCAATGGCCGAGACTTTATCGCCCATTAAGCGAATAGAATCGGGGTGAGGCCCAATAAAGACTAAGCCGCTCTCTTCTACTTGTTGCGCGAAATCGGCTCGCTCGGCTAAAAAGCCGTAACCAGGGTGAATAGCTTGCGCATTGGTTACTTCAGCGGCAGCAATTAAAGCAGGGATATTTAAATAACTTTGTGGTGACGGTGCTGGGCCGATACAAATGGTTTCGTCGGCCAAGAGCACGTGCTTTAAGTTGCGATCGACAGTGGAATGCACTGCCACCGTTTTGATCCCGAGCTCTTTGCAGGCGCGTAAAATACGCAAAGCAATTTCGCCGCGGTTGGCTATCAGTACTTTTTCTAGCATCAGTCAGCCTTTTGCGTTATTCAATAATGAAGAGGGGTTGATCAAATTCAACCGGCTCACCGTTTTCAACTAAGATTTCTTTTACCACACCGGCTTTGTCAGACTGGATCTGGTTCATCATCTTCATCGCTTCAACAATACATAAGGTATCGCCCACTTTGACACTCTGACCCACTTCTACAAAGTTTTTCGAGGTAGGTGACGCCGCACGATAGAATGAACCGACCATAGGTGATTTAACTGTTTGGCCAGAGACAACAGGGGCCGCAGCAACTGCGGGTGCTGCGGCAACAGGTGCAGCAGCTGGGACAGGCGCAGGTGCAGGTGCGTAATGCATCGGCTGGGGCGCGTAATGTTGTGCTGGGCCATTACGGCTGATACGAACCGATTCTTCACCTTCGGTAATTTCTAATTCAGAAATGCCAGATTCTTCGAGCAATTCAATTAATTTTTTAATTTTTCTAATATCCATGTCTGTCGCCTGATTGAGTTAATTTTGGTTGTGTGGTTGTAAAAACGATACTGCCGCGTCTAATGCGTAGTGATAGCCTTTTGCGCCAAGGCCGCAAATTACACCTTTAGCAATATCAGATAAATAAGAGTGCTGGCGGAAACTTTCCCGCGCATGTACGTTAGATAAATGGACTTCAATAAACGGGATATTGACCGAAAGCAAGGCGTCTCTTAACGCGATGCTGGTGTGGGTAAATGCGCCCGGATTAATAATAATAAAATCTTGTTGTTGATAGCTCTGCTGAATGGTATCAATGAGCACATGCTCGGCATTAGATTGAAACGACGTAAGTGTTACCCCTAACTGCTGAGCTTGAGCTTCTAACGTATGGACGATATCCTGTAAGGTCTCTGCACCATAGGTAGCAGGCTCCCGGATCCCCAACATATTTAAATTGGGCCCGTTGAGCAGTAAGATGCGTAAAGTGGCGGCCATATTCTTCCTAAAGTGAGAACGTGCGTTATCGGTTCAATGCTCTGCGCAATACTATATAAGGGCTAATCATAAAAAACAGTAGTTTCAACAAAAATGGCAAACTGTTTTGCAGGTCAGCATGCAGATCTGCGCCTTATTATAGTGAAATCGCAGCAAATGGCAGCAAAATACTGGTCTTATCAGCCAGTAGCCGTCTAGATGGTATTAATTTGCTGTTTTTGTGAGCATAATTGTATGGTTCGACACTAATTTAGAAAAAAAGTGCCAACTATTAGGCTAAAAGTGCTGAACAGGCGGGAAATATCGATAACACGGAAAGACTGCTCTTGCGCGTTCTCGTGGCTCTGTTAAAACCTGTTAAATAACCTGGCGGTGGATTACATGGCAGAACTGACGTTGCTCTGCCATGTATAAGGGGTGTTAAGGCAATATCGCTGACAAATGGTTAGCAAACGCACTGGCATTCATAAAACCGGTTACTCGGCTTTGGGTCAATTCAGTGCCATCGGGTGCAAAAAACAACAAGGTCGGCAAGCCTAACACTTGATAGCTATCAAGCAATGCGGCATCACTGCGCGTCATTTTAGTCACATCGATTTTAATCAAACGCATCTGCGACGTTAGCGCGGTAACTTCGGGCCTTGGGAACGTTAATTGCTCAAATTCCTTGCATGCCACACACCACTCAGCATAAAGATCAACCATCGTAAATTGGTTAGCGGCCTTAGTGAGTGCTAATTGCTCGGCCAATTCCTCTGCTGTTTTTATTTCAATAAAGCCTAAGGCATTAACATTGTCTGCGCTCGTTACGTTTACGTTGGCACTGCTGGTGGATGTTGGTTGCCAATAGGATAAATTTAACCAAAATACGGCGAGTAGTAACACCTGAATGATCACCGCCAGCGCGGCCTTACCATTAAGACTGTTAGCACTGAATAACAGACGATAGAGGTAAAACACCAACGACAACGTCAGCAAGGTGCCTAGTATTAGTACAACGGCAAAGGGTAAAAACCGATCAAGTAGGATTAATGGCACGGCTAACAGTAAGAAACCAAAAATCACTTTTACCGAGTTCATCCAATTACCGGCCTTGGGCAGTAATTTACCGCCAGATGTACCCAGCAGCAGTAATGGTAAACCCATGCCCAAACTGAGCACATACAAGGTAACCGCGCCTAACAGTAAGTCGCCACTTTGTGCCACGTAAAGTAAGGCGGCAGACAGCGGAGCAGTGGTGCATGGCGAGGCAATAAAACCAGAGAGTGCGCCCATGGTAAAGGCCCCTTTCAACGATCCACCTTGCTGTTTATTACTAATACCGGCAATTTTTTCTTGCCAGCGGGCAGGTAACTGCAAGTTAAAGACGCCAAACATCGCTAACGCCAACAGGATAAAAATACCGGTTGCGATAATTAATACCGCAGGGTGTTGTAAGGCCGCTTGAAACTTCACCCCTAAACTGGCGACGATTAAGCCTAATATTGAGTACGCTAAGGCCATACCTTGCACATACGACATGGACAGACCAAATGCGCGTCTAGTAGAGAGTTGTTGCCCTTGGCCAACAATAATACTGCTTAAAATGGGATACATCGGAAAAACACAGGGTGTAAACGCAAGGCCCAAGCCAAGCAAGAAAAACACACCTAGACTGGCTAATACTGATCCTTCAGACAGTTTATTTAGAAGGTTAAATTGGCTAGATACCGGCGCATTGTCGGCTGTTATGCCAGAGGAATCTGAGTTTGCACTGCTGTCCAGAGCCGCTGCGTTTGCCGAAGGCTGTATAAGTGGAATTTCAATAGTCTCGGGAGGGTAACATAATCCCGCTTCGGCACAGCCCATAAACTGCACTCGAAAAATGGCGTCTTCGTCGATGTCAGATAACGGAATTTTAAGTTGTAATTGATGATAATACACTTCGGATTGCCCAAAGAATTCATCTTCAATACTGATACTGGCTGGATACGTAGGATGCGAGAAATTAACGGCAATGCCACCCAGTTTAAACTTATCTCGATACATGTAGTAGCCGTCAGCAATGGTCCAATTTAACACCAGCACATCATCTTGTTGCCGATAATCTAATACAAAGGCTTGATTAACCGGTAAAAACTGTGGCTGGGTATTTAAAAGGCTGTTTAGTACGGCATTATCGCTAGACGATGATTGCTGCGCTGCGCTGGGCAGGCTCAATGTTACCGAGAATACGAAAAACAGATACAACAAATGTCTTATCACGTTGCAATTACCTCTTGGCGGTGGTGATAGCGGCTATCAGTATTGTGGCGTTATATTTAAAAGCGTCACTATAAATCAGGATTAGAGTGATGTGCTGTTAATAACAGAAAATATGTAGTCTGCATTTACGGCGTAACAGCAAGCATGGTCTGCTTTAATGCGTTAAAACGCAAACTGTCTGCTTTGAAACGCTGTTTTCAGGCGATGCGGTTAGTAACTTAGCGTTGGTTATAACGCTATTCTACGATAAAGACACCTAGAAAAATGCACAATTTTTAAATTCCCCCCTTGGAATTTTTTTTAGCTTGCCCCATATAGGGAGCACGCAATTTAACAACCATGTTAAAACATAAATAAGCTTTAGGAGATAGAGCATGAATATTCGTCCATTACATGATCGTGTCATCATCAAACGTACTGACGCTGAAAGCAAGTCAGCCGGTGGCATCGTCTTAACTGGTGCTTCTGCTGAGAAATCTACTCGTGGCGAAGTCGTTGCGGTTGGCAATGGTCGTATCTTAGATAACGGTGACGTTAAGCCACTGGAAGTAAAAGTTGGCGACAAGGTGCTGTTTGGTGCCTATGTAGAGCGCACTGAAAAAATTGATGGTCAGGAATATGTGATCACCAAAGAAGACAATATCTTAGGTGTTATTCTGGATTAATTCCCCCTTTTTCTGAGTAATCATTAACCGTATTTAAGGATTTTAAAATGGCTGCAAAAGACGTACGTTTTGGCGACGAAGCTCGCAACAAAATGCTGAAAGGCGTAAATATTCTGGCTAACGCAGTACGCGTTACCTTAGGTCCAAAAGGCCGTAATGTAATTTTAGATAAATCATTCGGCTCACCTGTTATCACCAAAGATGGTGTGTCTGTTGCCAAAGAAATCGAATTAGAAGATAAATTCGAGAATATGGGCGCACAGATGGTCAAAGAAGTGGCCTCGAAAGCTAACGACGAAGCGGGTGACGGTACGACTACTGCTACAGTATTAGCCCAGAACATCATCAACGAAGGTGTTAAAGCCGTTGCTGCTGGTATGAACCCGATGGACCTGAAGCGCGGTATCGACAAAGCCGTTATCGCTGCGGTAGCCGAGCTGAAAACCTTATCTCAGCCTTGTGCTGACAGCAAAGCCATTGCGCAAGTAGGCACTATCTCTGCTAACTCTGATGATGAAATTGGCCAAATCATTGCCAATGCCATGGACAAAGTAGGCAAAGAAGGCGTGATCACGGTTGAAGAAGGTCAAGGCCTGAACAACGAGCTAGACGTGGTTGAAGGTATGCAATTCGATCGTGGCTACTTATCACCGTATTTCATCAACAATCAGGAAGCGGGCCAGGTTGAACTGGATAACCCATTCATCCTGACTGTGGATAAGAAAATCACGAATATCCGTGAATTGTTACCGGTATTAGAAGGCGTTGCAAAATCAGGCAAGCCGTTATTAATTATTGCTGAAGATGTGGAAGGCGAAGCCTTAGCCACCTTAGTGGTAAACAATATGCGCGGTATCGTGAAGATCTCTGCGGTAAAAGCCCCAGGTTTCGGCGATCGTCGTAAAGCTATGCTGCAAGATATCGCTACCTTAACTGGCGGTACCGTGATTTCTGAAGAAATCGGTATGGAACTGGAAAAAGCCACCTTAGAAGATTTAGGTACAGCCAAGCGTATCGTTATCACTAAAGATAACACCACCATTATTGATGGTGCTGGTGAGCAAGGCGCAATTGATGGCCGCGTGAAGCAAATCCGTCAGCAAATCGAAGAAGCTACCTCAGACTACGATAAAGAAAAGCTGCAAGAGCGTTTAGCGAAATTAGCTGGCGGTGTTGCGGTAATCAAAGTGGGCGCGGCCACTGAAATCGAAATGAAAGAGAAGAAACACCGCGTAGAAGACGCCTTACATGCTACCCGTGCTGCGGTAGAAGAAGGCGTAGTACCTGGCGGTGGTGTAGCCCTAGTTCGTGTAGCCGCTAAACTGGCTGACTTGCGAGGTGCGAACGAAGATCAAAACCACGGTATCAAAATTGCCTTACGTGCAATGGAATCGCCACTGCGTCAAATCGTTTCTAACGCGGGCGAAGAGCCATCAGTAGTCGTGAACCAAGTTAAATCGGGTTCAGGTAACTACGGTTACAACGCGGCAAGTGGCGAGTACGGCGATATGTTAGAAATGGGTATCCTGGATCCAACTAAAGTAACGCGTTCAGCGCTGCAGTTTGCTGCTTCTGTTGGTTCACTGATGATCACCACCGAAGCGATGGTAACTGAGTTACCAAAGGCTGATGCCCCTGCAATGCCAGATATGGGCGGCATGGGTGGTATGGGCGGCATGATGTAATGCTAATAGGCCATAGCAAAGTGTGTTTTTAGCGCACCTTGCTTTGCCTAACATGGCCTAACATACCAAAAACCCCGCAGGAAACTGCGGGGTTTTTTATTTACACGGTGTGTATTTGTTTAAAATGTGTTCAGCTTGCATAAAGGGTATATTCACTATATTTTTAGTGGTGATATATTTTGTCTCACCGTTAATCTAGGTCTTACTGTTAATTGAGGAGTTATAAAATGCGTAACAGTTTGCTTGCTATTACACTGTTAGCGATGTCAGGGCTTGTTTCTGCAACAGGGCTCACTATTAACTTTGAACAACCTGAAAAGTTTACCGATATTCGTCCGGCGAATGATTCAAAAAGTCGTTATCAGCAACGTGTTACCGCCGCGTTTGAACGTTTTTTTAATGAGCAGGCAGCAAAAATGCCTGAAGGCTATCGTTGGGACGTTACGATAACAGATATTGATCTTGCTGGAGATGTTGATTATTTTGCTGGCCCAACTGGCCAAGCATTACGGATCGTCAAAGACATTTACTCACCTGCTGTGCGCTTTACACACAGTTTACGTGATAATCTTGGTGAAGAGGTTTTAAGTGGTGAAGTCCGCTTACGGGATATGGGCTTTATGCAGCGGTTAAATGCCACCAGCAGTCGGCCAGAATTTGAGTTTGAGCATAAAATGATAGAAGATTGGTTTAGGAAAACTGTACAGCCCGCCATTACGCAGCATGCTGCGGTACCGCCTAAAGTCTCTCAGTAACGTCTCTTTGCAATAAAAAACGGTTCAGCGCAGTATTTACTGTGCTGAACCCACTTGCCCCGCTTATTGAGTGACTTTCAATGCCGCCCGAAACTCTGCCAGGGTTTTATGTAGCACCTGCAACTGCTTCACCACACGTTGTAACGTCGCCGTATTAAATTGTTGGCTTTGCCGAATGGCGGCGATTTGTTCTGCGGTTTCAGCCAGATAGGGCATAAAGCGATTGCTTTGTACGTTAAAAGCCGACTCTTTACTAAATATCGCCTGATAGTTAGCTTGGCCCTGCTGTTGCAACTCCTCTAACAGTGCATCAGCATCTAAAGCTTTACGATATAGCTCTTTCAAATTTTCATCTAGCTGTTCTAATAATGTATCCATAATTCCACTTTATACGCAAAAGGCCTCAGCTTAGTTGCGCACCCTGTTGTTTAAAAAGGGATCGTAGTGTTTTTAAACGATAGGGTGCAGTTGCGTTATTATGGCATATCTTAGCGCTTACAGGCAGCATACAGTTTTTTTTAACCAGCCCATTTCATTGTATGCTGTGTTGTTATATTATATCTTTTGAGTTTTTATTGTTCTGAGGTTTCGCTGTGATTGCCAAGGCAAGAGTGTTATTTGATAAATTCGGAATTATGGTCACATCACTGTGTGCTATTCACTGTATTTTATTGCCTGTTATCCTGCCTGTACTACCGCTGTTAGGGTTAACTGCGTCACACAATCACGCCTTTGAAGGCTTTGTTTTGCTGCTAACCATGGTGTTAGGTTTTATTACCTTATTTATTGGTTTTCACCGTTACCACCGTAAGCTTTATCCCTTTTATGCATTGTTCTTAGGCGGCTTTATTTACTGGCAGCGCGGAGCTTGGGGACATGACTATGAGCACTTTATTTTAGTCATAGGGGCGGTTTTAGTGGTCGGTGCACATATCATGAACATGCGTTTGTGTAACCAGTGCACTGGTTGTGAATCTGAGCAACCTAAAGAAACGGCCTAACGTTACTTGGTTGTATCTTAATAACGCTCAGATCTTCTTTGTTCTAACCATATCTTTTAATCATGAAGATTAACTAGTCTTTTAGCCATAAGGTGATTGTAGCCTTATGGCTGATAATCGCTGTCTTTAGCTTATGTGTCTTAGCCCAAGAGGGCATAATCGCGCTACTTCGATGGATAGCATGATGACGATTTACCTGGCTGTTAGGCGTTTCGTTAATCTTTTGAATTCAGTATCGCTCGGCTTTTAGCCGGGTAGTTTGTAAAAATGCCATCTACTCCGAGCAGATGCATGGCGTTTACGGCTTGCTCACCATCAACCGTATAAACATAGACTTTTAAGCCGCGTGCTTTTGCATCCTTTACCATGTCTTCGTTAATAAAATCCACGTCACAATGAACTGCCTCAGCCTGCAATTCGCTGGCGAACTTGGCATAATCTAAAGGCAGATTGGCGGTTAGGGCGCCAATACGGATACTGGGTTTTGCCTGTTTTAATGCGGCTAGCAGAGGATGATTAAATGAGGAGATGAGTAAGGTACTAAGATCAACGTTGAGTTCATTTACCGCGCGGTCGAGCAAAGATAATAACGGGGTTAAGGTATCATGGCCTTTTAATTCAATGTTTAACCAACACTTGCCTTGAATCAACTGAAGAACCTGCCATAACAGGGGAATAGATTGACCTTGCCCCGCATCTAATTGCGCTAATTGTGCCAAGGAATGCGCATACAAGCTGCCCTGACCTGATGTGGTACGTTCCAATCGCGCATCATGAATAACAACCAGCTCGTTTTCAACCGCAAACACGTCTAACTCAATAGCGTCAGCACCTTGTGCAATAGCTTGTTGAAACGCTAATAACGTGTTTTCTGGGAACTCGCCGCTGGCACCACGATGCGCGATTATCTGCATAGGTTATCCTTATAAAATGAGCCGTTTAGTTAGGAACGCGGGTCAGTTGTTATGTTTGCAAAGGCAGCACCCATTCGGGTAACCGTACCGGGTTGTTGTTCGGGTAAAAATGCCATGCTGTTAGCAGGGAAGGCTAAAATTACCGTGGAACCCAATTTAAAGCGGCCCATTTCAGCGCCTTTCTCTAGGGTGACACTGTTTAATCCGGTAGCAGGGTATTGCCAGCGGAACACATCTTTACCTGCGGGTGGGGTCACTGTCCCGGCCCATACCGTTTCAATGCTTGCAACGATGGTTGCGCCAACCAGCACAAGTGCCATAGGCCCCAATTCTGTATCAAACAGGGTAACAACGCGTTCGTTACGGGCAAAAAGATCAGGCACATTTTCCGCTGTTAGCGGGTTGACCGAAAATAACTCACCTGGCACGTAAATCATTTCGCGCAGGGTGCCGGTTACAGGCATATGGATCCGGTGATAGTCTTTCGGCGCCAGATAAATAGTGGCAAATTTACCGCCTAAGAAAGGATCAGCCGTTTCTGCTTTGCCACCGAGCAAGCTTTGTAAACTGTAATCATGGTTTTTGGCTTGTACCAACTGTCCGGCAATGATGTCGCCTAACTGACTAATTTTGCCATCAACGGGATGGGCAATGACGTTTTGTTCGGTTGCTAAAGGGCGAAGACCGGCTTTTAAGGGCCGGGTAAAAAACGCATTAAAGCTGTCGTAATCGGAGGCTTTCTCAAACTGGGCTTCTTGCATATTAATTTTATAGGCTTTAATAAATATATTAATTAACGCATGACTAATAAACCCCAGTTTCGCGGCGGCAAGTTTGCCAACAAGGCGCGAGATAAGATGTTTAGGTAAAATATATTGCAGGGTAATTTTAAGTTTATCCATGGTACGTTTCTTACTCTTAAATTTTAAAAATGATTAGGTTTATCCTGCGTCATACTGGTCAGGATTTTTAAATAACTGTCATAGCGGGTTTGGCTTATCTGGTTTTCTGCAATGGCATGTTGCAGAGCGCAGCCCGGATCGGTGATATGTTTACAATCGCGAAACTTACAACGGCCGAGCCACGGACGAAATTCTACAAAGCCTGCGGTAACCTCTTCCGCCGATAAATGCCATAGCGCAAACTCACGAATACCAGGTGAATCAATTAAGGCGCCGCCTTCAGGTAAATGATAGAGCCGAGATACGGTTGTAGTGTGTTGACCAAGCCCAGAAACAGCAGATACTTCTTGGGTTACCGCTGCTAGTTCAGGCATCAGATTGTTCATTAATGACGACTTGCCTACACCCGATTGCCCAACAAAAATACTGGTACCACTGTGGATATAATGTAGTAAGGCGTCCATACCTTGTCCTGTGCTAGCGCTTACCAATAGTCCTGGATAGCCTAAATTACGGTACACATCAAGTTGTTGCTCTATCGCATGTTGCGCATCGGCGTCGATTAAATCGGCTTTGTTAATCACTAATAATGGCTTGATACCGGTCATTTCTGCGGCAACTAAATAGCGATCAATAATATTTAACGACAGTGCAGGTAAAATAGCCGACACAATAATCATCAAATCAATATTGGCTGCTACGGGTTTTAAACCGTCGTAAAAGTCAGGGCGTAACAGCACGGAACGACGCTCTTCTACCGCTTCTATCACGCCATCAATACTGCCGGTAGGCTGTTTACTGCGGCACCAACTTACCTGATCACCCGTGACAACCGAGCTGATAGTGCGGCGCATATTGCAGCGAATAATCTGGCCATGGCGATCTTCCACATCGACGTGTTGACCAAAACGGCTGATAACAAGGCCTGGTTCCGGTGCCTCAAGCAGCGTATCATCCCAAACTACGTTGGATTTTTTATCTGTGCGTTGTAAGCGGCGCTGCTCGTTTTTAGCAATACGATCATGTTGGCGCTGGCTAAGATGTTTTTTCTTGGTCACTGGTTACCGTTTTTTAAAAAGGATGCTATTACTGTAAAGCCGAAGGCGTGTATCATACTCGTATTCTGGGTTCTTACAAAGTGGCAAGCCGCGACTTGATAGCAACACCCACATTTTCCCTCAGTTTTCACTTGTAATAGGTAGCATCTAATGATGGCAATTAACGACACGAATCTGGTTTGGTTAGATTTAGAAATGACCGGGCTAGAACCCAAAACCGATGTGATTTTGGAAATGGCGACCATTGTTACCGATAGCCATTTAAATATTTTAGCTGAAGGGCCTGTATTTGCCATCAAAACCGCTGACAATGTGTTAGATAATATGAGTCCGTGGTGTGTTGAACAGCATGGTAAAAGTGGTTTAACGGCGCGGTGTCGTGCCAGTAACGTGTCATTGGCTGAGGCTGAAGCACAGACCATTGCCTTTTTAAGCCAGTATGTTAGCCCAGGTAAGTCACCTATGTGTGGCAATAGCATTGGCCAAGATCGACGCTTTTTAGCGGAATATGCGCCTACCCTCGAGGCCTTTTTTCACTATCGCAATTTAGATGTGAGTACGGTAAAAGAACTTGCACGTCGCTGGCATCCAGAGGTGTTAAAAAAGGTGCAAAAAAACAGTAGCCATCTGGCACTGGATGATATTCGTGAATCAATTGCAGAGTTAGTGACTTACCGTACGCATTTTTTTAAATTACCTTAAAAAAGTCTTGCATCAGCGGCCTGTTTTTGTAAAATGCGCCACACAAACAGTACAGATAGTGCTGGTTAATGCGAGTTTAGCTCAGCTGGTAGAGCGCGACCTTGCCAAGGTCGAGGTCACGAGTTCGAACCTCGTAACTCGCTCCAAATTTTAGAAACAGAAAAGCAGCCTTATGGCTGCTTTTCTGTTTTAAGCTCATAACAATGTTCCTATTTTACTGCAAATTCCCTCCCATCTTGCGTGATGTGAGTTATTCACTGTTCCAGCTTCACTGCGAAACAGCAAAAAAATTGCATCGTACCGTTACAAGTTGGCAATTTGCAGCTACAACTTATGATAGGTAAAGCTTTACTGTAAACGCAGCGGCGAAGGGAGGAGTTATGTCGCAATCACCTTGCATCCGTAATTGTTGTCTCGATCAGCATGATTGCTGTTTGGGCTGCGGGCGTTTATTAACCGAGATTACCGAGTGGCATCAAGCCGAGCCGTGGCGTCGGGAGCAGATTAGCCTTCTGGCGCAGCAGCGGCGTGAGGCGCGTCGGCAACGTGACATTATGCATCCCTGGGTAGACCCTTCTGAATAATTCTTACTAAGCGGGCTGTTGAGCGGGGTAGCAAGTTGCCTTGCTGCCAGTATTTTTGTTTTTGTTGTTGCAACGCCCACCGAATGTGCTCTGCCACTAAGGGCGTCGCATGCGCTAAAGCGCCTTGCAATACATCGCTGATTTCAGCGTGATAGGGCGCATTGCCAAGCGCTACGGCAAGATTACGTTGCCAACGCTCAAAGCCTATACGCCTTATGGCGCTGCCCTCCGTATAGTGTAAAAACGTGGCCTCATCCCACTGAAAAAGCGTAAGCAAAGCATGATCTTGCCATTGGGGGCGCCGTTGAAAATCGGCCTCCGCCGTTAGCGGCGCATCGCGATTGACAGGACACACTAATTGGCAATCATCACAGCCATAAATACGGTTGCCAATAAGGGCGCGAAATTCCTCCGGAATAGCCCCTTTTAATTCAATGGTTAAATACGAAATACACCGGCGACCATCTACCACATAGGGGGCAACGATGGCACCTGTGGGACAACTGGTGATACAGGCGACGCAACTACCGCAATCGCCTTCGTGTGGTGTATCTGTGGGCAGCGCAATATTGATTAACAGTTCGCCGAGAAAAAACCATGAGCCTGCGGATTCATTGAGCGCTAAACTGTGTTTACCTATCCAACCAATACCCGCTTGTTGTGCTAAGGGGCGTTCTAGGATAGGCGCTGAATCAACAAAAGGTCTACCGTTCACATCGGTGATGTTTGCAAGCGCAGTACTAATACGTTGCCCAAGTTGTTTTAAACGGCTGCGCACCAGTTTGTGATAATCACGTCCTAGCGCATAGCGGCTGATGTAAGCTTGGCTAGGATCGGCAAGATTCGTTGCGAACCCTGCCTGTTTTGGCAAGTAATCCATTCGAACACTGATCACACTCAGGGTGCCGGGATGTAATTCAGCCGGGCGAGCCCTTAACATGCCATGCTCAGCCATGTAATGCATTTCACCATGATACCCTGCCTCTAACCAGCGCTGTAACGCGCTTTCGTATTGGCTTAAATCCGGTGTTGTGATGCCGCAGGCTTGAAAGCCTAATTCATTGGCCCACTGTTTAATTTGTTGAGCCAATTGATGCTTGTCCATCTTAAGGGATTCCATTTTTAAAATGCTTAGGTGCTATAAGCAACAGCAAGGATCTTAGCATAGTGTTTTTTTAGCCCATAGTTTTAGCCCGCAGTTTTCATTCAAAGATTTCATCTACAGGTGCGCATATCGGTGTGCAAACACATTCACTCGTATGCTGGGGTGTTTCAGGGCGAGTCCCATACGCTCTGAGTCAACTTTGTGCCAAGCAAGGGAACTTGAACGAAAGCATCAAGTCAGATGGCGTTATAACGCGGTTTTTCTGGCTGAAAGGGCTGATCCTTTGTTACCATAGCCAACAAAATGATTGATACGTATTTTCAGGGTAGTAGCTTGCAGAGTCTAAGTGTTCAGTTGCATACAGAAGCGGAAACATTGGCGCTGGCTCAACGCCTGGCTACGCTGTTACACGGTGGCCTTGTCGTGTTTTTACAAGGCGGTTTGGGGGCGGGAAAAACCACATTTTGTCGTGGGATTATTCAAGCACTTGGCCATAACGGTAATGTTAAAAGCCCCACTTATACCTTGGTTGAGCCTTATGAACTTGCTGGCTTGCAGGTATATCATTTTGATCTTTATCGTTTGCATGATGCCGAAGAACTGGAGTTTATGGGGATACGCGATTACTTTACCGCACAAAGCCTGTGTTTAGTGGAGTGGCCTGAGCGTGGCGAAGGTAGTCTGCCACAACCTGATCTCACTGTTACCTTGGGTTTCGAGGCGGAACAACGCACACTGGTGTTAACGGCACACCATGCCCGTACTGACGCGATGTTAACTGTATTATCACATCATGAATAACCTTACCGTACTTATTCGATATACCTTTTTTGCGTGTTGTGTGTTGCTGAGCATGGTGGCGCAGGCCAATAATGCAACTAATCAAGTGCAAAGCATTCGTGTTTGGCCTTCTCCAGATAACACCAGAGTCGTATTTGATTTACGTGCCGCACCCAACTTTAAGCATTTTATGTTGGAAGATCCACACCGTTTAGTGATTGATCTCAGTCGTGTTTCTGGGGGAACTGCGTTACCCAGTGTGAATGGTGAGGCTGCGTTAATTCGTGGTATCCGCAGTAGTAGCGGACAAAATAGTATGCGTATTGTGCTCGACTTAACTCGTGCGGCGAAACCTACGGTGTTTGCGTTAGCGCCTACGCCACCTTATGGCCACCGTTTGGTTATTGATTTTCCTGACAGTAACCCAGCTAGCAATGCTGCAAACAGCCAACCTGCTGAGGCCAGCACCCCAGCGAGTACTGCAATTACCGGAGCAAGTAACAATCGTCCGCTGCCATCAGGCGCTCGCACCGCCCGCGATATTATTATTGCGGTAGATGCAGGCCATGGCGGGGAAGATCCAGGCTCAATTGGCCCAGGTGGTACTTTCGAAAAAAATTTAACGTTACCCATTTCTCGGCAATTGGTAGAACGGATAAATCGAGAGCCAGGCATGAAAGCTGTTCTGGTGCGTACCGGCGACTATTTTATTCATGTTAATAGCCGAACCGATATTGCCAGACGTATGCAAGCCGATTTACTGGTGTCCATTCATGCTGATGCCTTTACGTCGCCCCATCCAAAGGGCGCTGCCGTTTGGGTGTTATCGCTTCGCAGAGCAACGTCAGAAGTGGGGCGGATGTTAGAGCAAACTGAGCGACACGGTGAGTTATTAGGGGGTGTTGCTGAGGTCATTAAAGATTCCGCTAATGAACGTTACTTGGCACAAACCGTGTTAGATTTATCGATGAACCATTCCATGGTTACAGCGCATCAAGTTGCAAACCAAGTGCTTGCTGAATTGGGTAAAGTGACCACCTTACACAAGCGTGAACCTCAAGCCGCGAGTTTAGGGGTATTGAGAGCACCCGATATTCCTTCCATTTTGGTTGAGGTTGGATTTATTTCGAATCCACAAGAAGAACGCTTATTGCGCAGCAGTGCGCATCAACAAAAATTAGTGCAATCATTATTTACAGGGTTAAAACGCCATTTCGAATTATCGCCGCCTGCCGATTCGCTTTTTGCGCAGCGCCGAGCCAAAGAACACCGCGTCCAGGCTGGGGAATCGTTGTCATTAATTGCGCAGCGTTACAATGTGTCGATAGAAGAGCTGCGCCGCCACAATCAATTACGTAGTGACAGTATCCGCATTGGCCAGGTAATACGGATCCCCTGACATGCCTATTCAATTGTTACCGCCACAATTAGCTAACCAAATTGCTGCAGGCGAAGTGGTTGAACGACCCGCTTCAGTCGTTAAAGAATTGGTTGAAAATAGCTTAGATGCCGGTGCAACACAGATCGAAATTGATATTGAGAAAGGTGGCAGTAAGCTGATTCGGGTGCGTGACAATGGTGCAGGCATTGCGCAGCAAGAATTAATGTTAGCCTTGAGTCGGCATGCAACGAGCAAAATAGCAACCTTAGCCGATTTAGAGCAGATTGTGAGTTTAGGTTTTCGGGGAGAAGCGTTAGCCAGTATTAGCTCTGTGTCGCGTTTAACCCTAACATCCAAGCCGGAAACGCAGAGCGCAGCTTGGCAAGCCAATGCGGAAGGCCGCGATATGGCGGTGCAAGTAAAACCGGCAGCGCATCCAACCGGCACTAGTATTGATGTTGTTGATTTGTTTTTTAATACCCCAGCGCGGCGCCGCTTTTTACGCAGTGATAAAACAGAATTTTCCCATATCGATGAGCTGATCAAACGGTTAGCGCTGAGCCGTTTTGATGTGGCTTGGACGTTAACCCACAATGGTCAGCCGGTACGTCGTTTGCCTATAGCAGACAGCCCAGCAGCCAAGCAAAAACGGTTGGCGGCTTTATGCGGTCGCAGTTTTGCGGAGCAGGCATTGTGGATTGAAAATCATTATGGTCAATTGCAGCTATCGGGCTGGTTGCTGGCACCTGCTGCATGTCAGGCCACTGCTGCGTGTCAATACAGTTATGTTAATGGCCGAATGATGCGGGATAAGCTGTTAAATCATGCCATTCGACAAGCCTATGGTGAACGTTTGCCCGCGGAGCTTCAGCCTGCTTTTGTACTTTATCTTGAGCTGGATCCGGCAGACTTGGATGTGAATGTTCATCCAGCGAAACATGAAGTGCGTTTTCATCAAGCGCGTTTAGTGCATGATTTTGTTGTGAGTGCATTGAGTGATGCGTTGGCACAGCTATCAACAGATCTTCTACCTTCGACAGTGGCAGAACCTGAACGTTATCAAACAGTGTCGGATTCTGCCCGTTTTATTGCCGAGTCTGTTACGCCATCAGGCACGGATGGGTTTGTTACGCAGCGTGTTGAGCATCATGATATACAGCATGTTGCTAATCATGTAAGTGCGCAATCTCCGCGTTCTTCTTCTGTTTATGTGAATAAAGGCTTTAATAAAGAAAAAGAAGTGTTATCACAATCTAGTGCATCACCACAGCACGCTATTGCTTACCTTGCTGCCAGTCAGGTTGCTGTTGAGCAAGAACGTGCTCAGCCAAGTAAGCCTTATTTGATAGTCGATAATCGTTATGTGTTGTATCAAGAAGATACTCAGCTACGTTTAAATGATTTAGTTGTCAGTGTGGCACGGTATTGGCCACTGCGGCTTGACACCGCGCCATTGTTACTGCCGTTAAGGATTAATCTTACGGCTGAAGAGCTCGCCGCCATGTTGTCGTGTGCCGACAGTCTAGAGTCCTTAGGTTTTGATCTCTTGATCAAAGACAATACGGCGATTATTCGACGGGTACCCATTTGGTTAAGGCATACTGCTATCAGTCAATGGTTTAGTGCCTTTGTAGCACAGTTAGCCGTTCCGGGCGCCATAGAACCGGCACGGTTGCTGTTGCAGTTAGTGTTATCCACGCCTTATTTACAGGCTGAACTGTTGTTACATTATTTTCCGGAAGCGGTATTTGCCGATCAGCATGATGCTAAAGTCGTGGTTCTCGATGTGAGTGATGCCACCTTACAGGTAGTAAAACATGAATGCTAAATTACCCGTTATTTGTATCATGGGTCCCACGGCCTCCGGTAAGACTGCGCTGGCAATAGCGTTAAAACAACAACTAGGAAAGGCTGAGCTGATCAGTGTCGACAGTGCCTTAGTGTACCGCGGTATGGATATTGGCACAGCCAAGCCAACAGCCGCAGAGTTAGCCACCGCGCCCCATTTTCTCTTGGATATACGTGATCCGGCAGAGGTCTATTCTGCTGCCGACTTTCGCTCAGATGCCCTGCAGTTAATTGCTGCCATTCATCAACGTGGCAATATTCCTATTTTGGTTGGTGGCACCATGTTGTACTTTAAAGCCTTACTACAAGGTATTTCTGAGCTGCCGCCAGCAAATGATCAGGTTAGGCAACAATTAGAGCTCGAAGCTCAGCAGTATGGTTGGGCGAGCTTACATCAACAATTAGCCGAGGTCGATCCGGTCGCCGCAGCGCGAATTCATCCTAATGATCCGCAACGCATTAACCGAGCCTTGGAGGTTTATCGTCTCACGGGATCAAGCTTAACGGCGTTAACAGCAAAAAAACCTGAACCTTTTCCGTATAAAGTACACCAATTCGCCATAGCGCCCACTGATCGTGCAGTATTGCATCAACGTATTGAATTACGCTTTCAACAAATGTTAGCACAGGGTTTTCAGCATGAAGTTGCGCAGCTTTTTGGGCGTGGCGATTTACATGAAAACCTACCGGCTATTCGCTGTGTTGGGTATCGACAGATGTGGGATTTTTTGGCGGGTAAAGCCGATTATGCGCTGATGGTTAGTCAAGGCATTGCGGCAACGCGTCAACTGGCTAAGCGGCAGTTGACTTGGTTACGCAGTTGGCCAGACCTACACTGGTTAAAAAGTGAAGCTAAGCTTGAAGAAAACTTGCAAGCTGTCATAACTTCGCTAAGCTACAATGTGAAGAGTTAGTAAAAATTTCACGTTTAACAACTTGAAATAAAAAAAATAATACCTATATAAAGCACACTTAATAAAAAAGGAAAGCGTGACATGGCAAAAGGCCAATCATTACAAGATCCATTTTTGAACACCTTAAGACGGGAGCGTATTCCTGTTTCAATTTATTTGGTGAACGGGATTAAATTACAAGGTCAGGTTGAGTCTTTTGATCAATTTGTCATTTTGTTAAAGAACACAGTGAGTCAGATGGTGTATAAGCATGCCATTTCTACTGTCGTTCCTGCGCGTGCGGTTAACACGATGGTGGCACATGGTGCACCAGGCGATGGCGATGAGGATGTAGAATAATTAGCGGAGTAATATTGCTTGTTTGAACTGGCTGAGCTGGCTGAACAGGCCGTACTAGTACACGTTAATTTCCCGCAAGAGGCGGTTACCGAAGATTTGCAAGAGCTGAAAATGCTCGTTGCATCTGCAGGTGTATCTACTTTGCAGGTTATAACCACCAATCGGCAGTCACCTGATGCTAAATTTTTTATTGGATCAGGCAAAGCTGCAGAACTTGCCACCACGGTCGCAGACCTCTCTGCGTCTGTGGTGATATTCAATCATGAGCTATCACCAGGCCAAACCCGCAATTTAGAGCGTCTCTGTCAAGCTCGGGTTCTCGATCGTACCAGTTTAATCTTGGATATTTTTGCGCAACGGGCCCGCACCTACGAAGGTAAATTACAAGTTGAGCTTGCGCAATTACAGCATCTTGCATCAAGGTTGATACGCGGATTCGATAACGAGCGGCAAAAGGGTGGTATTGGATTACGTGGACCGGGCGAAACACAATTAGAAACTGATCGGCGTTTATTACGGGAGCGCGTTAGGGCGCTTAAGCAACGGCTTGAAAAAATGACGCGTCAGCGCGAGCAGGGGCGTCGAGCGCGACAACGTTCTGAGCAACCGGTTATTTCTATTGTCGGGTATACCAATGCGGGAAAATCAACGTTATTCAATCGTTTAACAGCCGCTGCTGTGTATGCTGCTGATCAGCTTTTTGCCACCTTGGATCCCACGTTACGTAAAATTACTTTGCCGCAATTTGGTGACGCTATTTTGGCGGATACGGTGGGGTTTATTCGACATCTACCTCACGATCTGGTTGCGGCGTTTAAGTCAACCTTGCAAGAAACGCGTGATGCAGATATTCAATTGCATGTTATTGATGTGGCTGATCCACGTAAAGACGATAATATAAAACAGGTTGATTCTGTGTTACAGGAGATTGATGCTGCGGATGTAACGCAGTTATTAGTCTTTAATAAAATTGACCAAATAGCGCAGTTGCCACGTATAGAATATGACGATACCGGTTTGCCGCGCGCAGTTTATTTATCGGCCATGTCGGGTGAAGGCATTGCGCTGTTACAGCAAGCGTTGGTTCAACTGTTATCGCAGCAGCATGTGCAGTTGACATTATTGTTACCGCCCGCGGCTGCCAATTGGCGAGCGCGCCTCTATCAGCTGCAGGCTGTACAGCAAGAAGAATATTTGGATGATGGTCAGTGTCGGTTAAACATTCAGCTGTCGACTGCGCAATGGGCGCGTTTACAAAAGCAGAGTGCACAACAACTTGAAAACTATATCGTCAGCCAGTCAGTTTTTTGATACATTAACCTTTAATGACAACTTACTACTATGGAGTTAAGCATGGCTTGGAATGAGCCGGGCAATAACGGCAAAAATAACGATCCCTGGAAACAAGGTGGTCGTAATCAAGGCCCGCCCGATTTAGATGAAGTATTCCGCAATTTAGGCAAAAAATTTGGCGGTATCTTTGGTGGCAAAGGTGGCAATTCTGGTAGCAGCAGTGGTGGCGGTGGTTCAGCCCTGTTTGGTGTGATACTGGTTGTAGCAATATTGGTATGGGGTTTAAGTGGGTTTTATACCATTAAAGACGCAGAGCGAGGCGTTGTGTTACGCTTTGGTCAATACCATACTGAAGTTGGCGCGGGTATCCATTGGAAACCCACTTTTATTGATACGGTGACACCGGTTAACACTCAAGAAGTTCGCTCCTTGCGTGCTGATGGGTTTATGCTGACTCAAGATCAGAACTTGGTTCGCGTAACCTTTGAAGTCCAGTATCGTATTTTTAATGCGAGACAATATCTTTTCTCGGTGGTTGATGCCGATCGCAGTTTGCGTGAAGCTACAGACGCAGCCTTACGCTTCGTGATTGGTCACTCCATTATGGATGATGTTCTAACGCGTGGTCGTGAAGTGGTTCGTCAAAATACCCGTCAAGAGTTAGAAAGTGTTATTACGCCTTACAATATGGGTATTGCACTGGTCGATGTTAACTTCCGCGATGCTAGGCCACCAGAAGAAGTGCGTGAGGCTTTTGATGATGCGATTTCTGCACAAGAAGACCAAGAGCGTTTTGTGCAAGAAGCTCAAGCGTATGCGCGTGAAATTGAACCGCGTGCCCGTGGTCAAGTTAACCGCGTAATGCAAGAAGCAGAAGCGTATAAGCAACAAATTGTATTAAAAGCACAAGGTGAAGTGGCACGTTTTGAGCAACTATTACCACAATACCTTGCCGCGCCAAAAGTAACACGTGATCGTATGTATCTTGAAACGATGGAATATGTGTACGGCAATACATCTAAGATTTTGGTTGACGTTAAAAACAGCAACAATCTGATGTATTTACCACTGGATCAGTTGATGAAACAGGGCGCTGCTGCAGCACCCTCTGCTTCACCGTCTTCGTCTCCAGCACGTGTTAATATGGATGGGATTAATACGCAACCACGTACTGATAGCACGCGTGGTACGTCAACGCGTTCTGGCAGTGGGAGATAATTCGTAATGAAAAATTTAATTATTGCCATCTTTGTCGTAGTGGGTTTGATCGTCGTTTCTGCACTCTTCGTTGTGCCAGAAGGCGAACGGGCTATCGTTATTCAATTTGGTAAAATTCAGCGTGATGCTGAAGACCGTGTTTTAGTGTACGAGCCAGGTTTGCATTTCAAGCTACCTCTTATCCAAGTGGTACGTTTGTTGGATGCCCGAGTCCAAACGTTGGATGATGGTGCCGACCGATTCGTTACAGCTGAAAAGAAAGACTTATTAGTAAACAGCTATGTAAAATGGCGTATTCGTGATTTTGGTGCATTCTTCTTATCTACTGGCGGTAATACTGCTCAAGCTGAAGTGCTATTAAAACAATACATCAATAACGGTCTGCGTACGGAGTTTGGTGCTCGCACGATTCAAGAAATTGTTTCGGGTGAACGTCAGCAATTAATGCAAAGTGCGTTAAGCCAAGCTGGACAAGCTGCAAATGAGCTAGGTATTGAAGTGATTGACGTACGGGTAAAACAAATCAATTTACCTGACGAAATCAGTAGTTCAATCTTTGCTCGGATGCGCGCAGAGCGGGAAGCCGTAGCTCGTGAACATCGTTCTAAGGGTATGGAAGAAGCAGAGATCATCAAAGCAGATGTAGACGCTCGTGTTACTGTTATGATAGCCGATGCTGAACGGAATTCACGTTCAGTACGCGGTGAAGGTGATGCTACTGCGGCGCGTGTTTATGCAGAAATGTTTAATCAGAATGCCGAGTTTTATTCCTTTGTACGTAGCTTAGAAGCTTATCGCAACAGCTTTAATTCGAAAAATGATGTTATTGTGGTGCAACCCGATAGCGATTTCTTCAAATATATGCGCTCTGACGCCGTACAAAACTAACTGCGTTGTGTTAGTTTGATGTTAAAGAAAAAGGCCCTTACGGGCCTTTTTGCACTGTAGTCAGGTGGTTTGACAGCGTGTTATGAGGTGATTATGTATCAACATTTTTTTCAACGCTTTTTGCAAGCTAGTCAGCATAAACAACATTTTGCCAGCCACTCTCATCATTATTGGCCCGATGTGACGCGTGAGGCCACTATGGCATACTGGGATGATAGCGCCCGATTAGTTGATGATAAGTGGCAGTATATTTTTGGCACCAAGATCCCCCATACTCAACAATTAGTGGCTGATGTCTTGAATTTTCCTGCAGCAGAGCAAATTGTTTTTGCGCCGAATACGCATGAGTTTGTGATGCGGTTACTCAGCTGTTTTAATTGGCAAAAACCCTTGCGAATCTTAACAACCGACAGCGAATTCTATAGTTTTCAGCGACAAATAAAGCGCTTATCTGAATATGAAAATATCGAGATAGACATCATTGCTACTGAGCCCTTTGCCAGTTTTGAACGTCGTTTTATTGAGGCTGCGCAACATGCCCCCTATGATATGGTGTTTTGTAGCCAGGTATTTTTTAACTCGGGCTATGCTATCGCCGATTTGACGGTATTCGTTAATCAGTTGGCGGCAGTCACCGAGGCAATGATTGTGATTGACGGTTACCATGGCTTTATGGCACTTCCAACCGATTTATCGGCTATTGCTGAGCGGATATTTTATTTGTCTGGCAGTTATAAATATGCACAGGGAGGCGAAGGCTGTTGTTTTATGACGGTTCCAGCAGGCAGCGAACATCGACCAGTCTATACAGGGTGGTTTGCTGAGTTTGGTGCCTTGGCAAAAGATAAATCTGCGCTAGTGTTATACAGCGAAGATGGCTATCGATTTGCGGGCTCTACCATGGACTTTACTGCATTGTACCGCCTTGAAGCCGCGTTGTTGTTATACAAACAACAAGGTATCAGTGTTGGCCGTATCCATCGGTATGTACAGCAACTACAGCAACATTTTTTAACGTTGTTAGATGCACAAGCACATCCGCTCCTTAATCGTGAGCACTTACTGTTGCACGATGCCAATCATCATGGGCACTTTTTTACCTTTCGTTTAACCAATAGTAAGCAGGTGGCAGAGATAGCCGCATTACTAAAACAAGCAGGTATTACCACAGATTATCGTGGAGATCGTTTACGATTTGGCTTTGGTTTATATCAAATGGCAGAACAGTTCGATCTGACTTGTCTTAATATAAAATAAATCAATAACATAAAAAGGTCATAAAAAATGTGGCCTTTTTTTCGTCCAGACGGCTGAAACTTGCCGAGCGATTTGTTAGAATCCACCCTTCATTTTTTCCGTGATGTAGGAACCATGGCCAAAAACGTAGTTGTGCTCGGTACCCAATGGGGTGACGAAGGTAAAGGTAAGATTGTTGACTTATTAACCGACAAAGCCAGTTATGTGGTGCGCTACCAAGGCGGCCATAATGCTGGCCATACTTTGGTAATTGACGGTGAAAAAACGGTATTACATCTTATTCCATCCGGTATTTTACGTGCGAATGTAAAGTGTGTGATTGGTAACGGTGTTGTCTTATCGCCAGAAGCCTTTTTAAAGGAAATGACCATGCTGGAACAGCGTGGCGTGCCGGTAAAAGAGCGCTTATTGATCAGCGAAGCTTGTCCCCTTATTTTGCCATTTCATGTTGCTTTAGATGTAGCACGTGAGAAAGCGCGTGGTGATAAGCCTATAGGCACGACAGGTCGTGGTATTGGCCCAGCTTATGAAGATAAAGTCGCGCGTCGAGGCTTACGAGTAGGCGATTTGTTCAATCCCACGTTGTTTGCTGAGAAACTGAAAACGGTAATGGATTTACACAATTTTACGTTAACACAGTACTATAAAGTGGATCCGATTGATTACCAAACGACCTTAGACAACGCGTTGGCGATGGCCGACTTGTTAAAGTCGTTGGTGGTGGATGTTACAGAGCTATTAGATCAGGCACGTAAAAACGGCCATGAAATTATGTTCGAAGGTGCGCAAGGCACTTTACTGGATATCGATCATGGTACTTACCCTTACGTAACCTCATCTAATACCACGGCAGGTGGTGTGGCCACAGGCTGTGGTTTCGGTCCACGTTATTTAGATTATGTCTTAGGCATTGTAAAAGCCTATACAACACGCGTGGGCTCGGGTCCTTTCCCAACCGAATTAGATTGTGCCATTGGCGAGCATCTTGGTGTAAAAGGGCATGAGTTTGGTGCAACTACGGGGCGTAAGCGTCGTTGTGGTTGGTTTGATGCTGTTGCCGTGCGTCGTGCAGTGCAATTAAACAGTATTTCAGGTTTTTGCTTAACCAAATTAGATGTGTTAGATGGGTTAGAGACAATCAGCATCTGTGTTGGTTACCGTCAACCCGATGGCAGTATTTTACAGACCCCCCCATTAGCCGCAGAAGGTTATGAAGTGGTTACGCCCGTTTTAGAACATATGCCAGGTTGGTCTGAGAGTACTTTTGGTATTCAACAATTAGCGCAATTACCTGTCGCGGCGCGCAATTACATTCGCCGTTTGGAAGAGCTTACTGGCGTTCCTATTGATATTATTTCAACGGGGCCAGATCGGGTACAAACGATTGTATTACGCCATCCTTTCGCCTAATTGCTTTTCCCTAGATAAGGCGAGTAGTAAAGTCCTTAGATAGGGTGATTAGTAAAGAACTGTGCAAAAACGCTGCCACTAAGCAGCGTTTTTTTTCGTCTGCAAAAACCTGTATTGCTGGATTAAAAAGCGATTGTGCGTAATATTGAAATAAATATTCCGCAATATGGGGTAATGTGCAGATGAAAAACGCTGTTCTGTTCGCGATATGTTTAACTTTGGCTGGATGTGGCGGTGGCAGTTCCGATAGTGGCTCGAATTCTGGGAGCAGCGTGGGAACACCCCCAACAGGTAATAGCAGCCTTTGTAATGGTACCGATACTAATAGCAAAATTGGCTGTGAGATGTTTCGAAATTACTTGTGGTATAACGAAATGCGTTCTGCCGTGCCAAGCAGTTTTAGCAGCGCGTCTAGCTACCTTAATGCTATTTTAGCGCCTCGAGATAGTTTTAGTTTTATTTTAACTGAACAAGAGTATCAAAGTCGTTTTATTGATGCCGTGTTCTTTGGTTATGGCTTTGCCACGCAACGTGTCGACAATAATACGGCCCTTCAAATATTGTACGTCTATGACGGCAGTTCGGCGGCACAACAAGGTTTACGCCGTGCGGATAAGATCACTGAGATTGAAGGTGTAAGTGTGGCTGAGTGGTTAGCGGGATTAGACAGTGGCCGCTTAACCAATGATGATATTTATGGGCCTAATCAGGCGGGCGTAATACGAAATTTTGTGTGGCGTAAACCGGACAACACAACGCGGCGCGCAGATTTACAAAAAGGCAGTGTGACCACTAACACGGTAATGCATCGTTCTGTCGCAGAGATAGCCGGTAAAAACGTGGGCTATTTGGTATTTAATCAGTTTATTGATCTTTCTGAGCGAGAATTAGAACAGGCTTTCCAGTTTTTTGCGGCTCAGCAAATTGATGAGCTCGTCCTTGATTTGCGTTACAACGGCGGCGGGCTTATTCGCGTCGCCAATCAGTTGAGTTCACATATTGCGTTTAACCGGCTGCGAGATAAGGTTTTCGTAAAATACCGCTACAACGATAAAAATAGTAGCCGTAACTCGACGGTATTTTTTGCGCCTGGGCAGGGTCAAACGTTGCTGAATTTACCACGCGTATTTGTTTTAACCACACCTGGGAGCTGTTCTTCCAGCGAATTGGTGATTAATGCCATGAGCCCTTTTGTTGAAGTGGTGCAAATTGGTCAAACAACCTGTGGTAAGCCTATTGGGCAAATCCCAACGCTTATTGATAACTTTCGTTTATTTGCAATTAACTTTCAAACCGTAAATGCACTTGATTTTGGCGATTATTTTAATGGATTACAACCGCAGTGTCCTGTAACGCCTGCCGTTGTAGGCGATTGGGGGGTAAGTAATGATCCTTTATATGCCACTGCTATTAATTACATTAGTAACGGGCGTTGCGCGTCAGGACAAGGTTTGGCGTTAGAAGAGCAAACCTTGAGCAGCGATCGTCAGGTAACTGAGTTTGCTGATGCACGTAATAAACCCAGTTGGCGCATTTATAATGAACAGTGATGGCCTGAGGTAGCGGTGTTTCGTAACCACTTAATTGATAGTGCGGTTTATGGTCTGGTTTTTGCTTATAAATCGACATTAAGATTATTTTTGCGTAATTACGGTTATTTGACACTATGCTAAAAGTCGCTAAAGGTATTTTGATTGTATTGCCATTGTGGATTGGGCAAGTCATTGCGCAAGAAATGCAAGCGGTTGAGCTATACAGTCAAGACGATTTATTAAAACTGATTAGGAACAATCAGCACCTAGAACGTGTAAAAGCTGATGATTGTCAATTAGTACGAGATATTGAAGCCCGTGCTGAAATAATGAAATTGCCCTCTTATCAGTTCTTGTTTGGCGACATGCTAGCCTATGGTGTCTGTGTACCGCGCGATGTAGAACGTGGTTGGGATATGATGTTGCAAGCGGCCGAACAAGGTTTGCCAGAGGGCTTGGAGCAAGTGGGTAGGTATTACCACATTGGGCGCTTTGTGCAAAAAGATGTGAGCCGTGCCATTATCTTTTTACGCGAAGCCTCTACGGTTGGTAACCTCAATGCAAAAATCCGCTTGGCAGAGATTTTAATTGCTGGCCAAGGCAGCCCGACGGATTTTGAGCAAAGTTATCGTTGGTTACATCATGCTATTACCGCAGATCCGGTAATTCATGCTAAACTTGATACGCTTAAACAGCAGCTCGCCAAAAAAATGCCGGCGCGCGTTGTCGCAAATGCACAACGGCCGGTTAAATGAAATTCATCCCATTTTCATGCGTAGCTGTTACACTGAATACTATGACGAGGAAACCTAAGTTTAATTAATGACGGTAAATGATCCGCATCTTGCGCGTGAGCAAGAAAAATATGATAACCCTATCCCCAGCCGCGAATTTATTCTCGAGCATATCGAAAAACGGCAACAACCTGCCTACTTTGAAGAACTGGTCACTGAGCTTGGTTTAACAGACGATGATGCTATTTTTGCGTTAAAAAAACGCTTGCGCGCTATGGAACGTGATGGTCAAGTCGTCTTTACGAAGAGTAAACGTTATGGCTTAGCTGATCACATGGATCTGGTTAAAGGCACAGTTATTGGACATCGCGATGGGTTTGGCTTTTTAAAGCTAGACCAAGGTGGCTCCGATTGGTATTTGCCGTTTCATGAAATGCAGCGGGTGTTACCCGGTGATAAAGTGCTGGCTACGGCAACCACAATCAAAAGCAAAGACAAAATTGAAGCGCGCATCGTGCGTGTGCTAGAACCACGGACTGAGCCTATTGTTGGTCGTTATTACAAAGATCATGCCTTATGTGTTGTGGTGCCTGATGATGCTCGAATTTGTCAGGACATTATCATTCCTGAGGGGCAGCAAGGTGCTGCTCGGCATGGGCAGGTAGTCTTAGCTGAAGTTACTCAGCGCCCATCAAAACGGGTTAGTGCCACAGGGCGAGTAATTGAAGTGCTAGGCGAACATATGGCGCCCGGTATGGAAATTGAAGTGGCGATCCGTAATCATCAAATCCCGCATGTGTTCTCTGATGCGGTATTAGCGCAAGTCGCGAAATACGGTGAAGACGTCCCTGCTGAAGCTAAGCTTGGCCGAGTTGATTTAACCCAGTTGCCCTTAGTGACCATTGATGGCGAAGATGCTCGTGATTTTGATGATGCCGTGTACGCCGAAGCCAAAGAAAAAGGTGGTTGGAAGCTGTGGGTTGCCATTGCCGATGTCAGTGCCTATGTGCGTTTTGGTACGCCATTGGATCACAGTGCGCTGGAGCGAGGTAACTCGGTTTACTTCCCTGATCATGTGGTACCCATGCTACCAGAGGCGTTGTCTAATGGTCTGTGTTCGTTAAATCCACATACCGACCGCTTGTGCTTTGTCTGTGAAATGCACATAGATTCGCATGGTAAGCTAGAAAGTTATCAGTTTTATGAAGCGGTGATGCATTCTGCTGCGCGTTTTACTTACAACAAGGTGCATGCCATTTTACAGGGCGATCCTAAACTCCGCGCCGAGTATGCCGCCCAGTTAACCAATTTGGAAACGCTTTATAGCCTTTACAAAAAGCTGGCCAAAGTTCGGGCGCAGCGTGGTGCCATTGAGTTTGAAACGGTTGAAACTCGTTTTATCTTTAATAGTCATCGCAAGATTGAAGAGATTGTACCGGTACATCGTAACGAAGCCCATAAAATCATTGAAGAATGTATGATTTTAGCCAATGTGGCTTCGGCGCGCTTTATTGAAAAGCACCAGTCCCATGCCTTGTTCCGGGTACACGAACGGCCGGATGGCGATCGTTTTGCTAACTTTCGCCGCTTCTTAGCAGAGCTGGGGATTGAAGCTAATTTATCGGCAGAGCCTACGCCGCTTGAATTGACGCAAACGCTGGCCAAATTGGCAGATCGTCCGGATCGGGAACTGATCGAAACCACGATGCTACGCTCCATGAAACAGGCGGTATATCAGGGTGAGAATTTAGGCCATTTTGGTTTAGCACTGGAAGCCTATGCGCATTTTACATCGCCCATTCGTCGTTATCCTGATTTAGTGTTACACCGGGCCATCAAAGCTATCCTCGCTAAGCAAGGCCAGAACGTTACTGGCGCCAATGGTTATACCGAAAAAGATATTGCACCACTGGGTGAGCAATGCTCGATGACTGAACGCCGGGCTGATGATGCCACGCGCGAGGTGGCTGACTGGCTAAAATGCGAGTATATGCAGGATCACTTGGGGACTGAGTTTGCGGGTGTGGTCTCTACTGTAACCAATTTTGGCTTATTTGTGCGCTTAGCTGATTTATACATTGAAGGCTTAGTTCATGTTACGTCTTTAAAAAATGATTATTATCGTTTTGATGTTGAACGCCAGATCTTAACCGGTGAGCACTCGGGTACACAGTATCGTATGGGTGATGCCGTGACGGTTAAGGTGGTGGCTGTTAATTTAGAAGCGCGTAAAATTGATTTAGTGTTGGCAGGTGAAACGCCTTCAAAGGTGTCAGGCCGCAAAGTAAAGGCTAGTCGTAACGCGGCTATTGAGGCTAAGTTAGCGGTTAAGACAGGTAAAACTGGCGCAGGTAAAGCCGCCAGTAAGAAAGCGGTAGGGAAAGCAGGGACTAAAAAATCGCCTGTAGGATCGGCCGGTAAAGCGGGTGCGGTTAAAAAGCCGCGGCGCAGTAAAAAGTAACCTACTACACGTTTAGGAATAACATGAGTAATGATGTGGTTTTTGGCATTCATGCGGTAAGCGCTTTGTTAGCGCGCAGTCCGCAAGATGTGTTAGAAATTTTTGCGATGAAAGATCGTGAAGATAAGCGGATGCAGCCGTTACTGCAACAAGCCCGGCAATTGGGGATCTCAATTCAGTTTTGCAATCGTAAAACCTTGGATGATATGACGAATGGCCAGCATCAAGGCATCGTTGCTAAAGCGCGTTTAAGCAGTGGGGGCAACGAGAGTGATTTAGCCTCGTTACTTGAAAAGGAAGCAAAACCTTTTTTATTAGTGCTTGATGGCGTTACTGATCCACATAATTTGGGGGCTATTTTACGCAGTGCTGACGCCGCAGGTGTACATGCGGTGCTGGCCCCCAAAGATCGTTCTGTGAAATTAACCGCCGTGGTAAGAAAAGTTGCCTGTGGGGCGGCAGAGAGCGTGCCTTTTATTACGGTTACTAACTTAGCCAGAACGTTACGGCAACTCCAGGATGCTGGCGTGTGGGTGGTAGGAACTGCAGGCGAGACGGAAACCTTAGTGTATCAAGCCGATTTTAAGGGCCCGCTAGCGCTAGTATTAGGTGCCGAGGGCGAAGGCTTACGCCGCCTAACCCGCGAAACCTGTGATGCGCTGGTGAAAATTCCTATGTTTGGTAGTGTGTCTAGTTTAAATGTGTCGGTCGCTGCGGGTATTTGTCTATTTGAAGCCGTACGGCAACGTACAGTATAACGTTTTGCGACCATCCCTTTGTTCCTTAACAAAAGCCGCGAAAGCGGTTTTTGTTTTTTTCATCTAAGTATTTTGCTTGTTCTGGTTTCAATGCTTGTTATTTACCCGCTAACTCCGTAAAATACGCGACCTTCGGCCATATACTTCACGTTCCTTGCCTTTATGAGAACCCGGCCGAGCTCTCCCGAGGCTTACTAACCGTAAGGAGCTACAATGCGTCATTACGAAATCGTTTTTATGGTTCACCCAGATCAGAGTGAACAAGTGCCTGGTATGATCGAGCGTTACACTGGCGCGATCAAAGAAGCTGGCGGTACTATCCACCGTTTAGAAGATTGGGGCCGTCGTCAATTGGCTTACCCAATCCAAAAACTGCACAAAGCACACTATGTGCTGATGAACGTGGAAGCCCCACAGAACGTGATCGATGAGCTGGAAACTAACTTCCGCTACAACGATGCTGTATTACGTAACCTGGTTATGCGCACTAATGGTGCCGTAGTTGAGCCATCACCCATGGCTAAGGTACGTGACGAGCGCCGTGAGCGTGCTCCTCGTGACAATGATGAGCAAGTAGCACACGACGAGTAAGTTGTTGATGGACAATATTCTTGTGCTTAGTGGCGCCGTATGTCGGCACCCTGAACGCAGTGAGAGTCCAGCGGGGATCCCGCACACTGTGTTAACCTTGGAACATCGTAGCATGCAACAAGAGGCTGGTTTAAATCGTCAGGCTTATGTGCGGATGCAAGTGGTATTAAGTGGCACAGTGTTACACCAACAAGCTCAGCATTTGACGTTGGGCAATAACGTTCGGGTTAGCGGTTTTTTAAATCGCCACCAGAGCGGCAGCGGTCAGGCAAAGCTGGTGCTGCATGCGCAACAGATTGAACAATTAAGTTAGGAGACAGACAAATGTCACGTTTTTTCCGTCGCCGTAAATTCTGCCGTTTTTCTGCAGAAGGCACTGTAGAGATTGATTACAAAGATACCGCCGTTCTGAAAAACTACGTTACAGAAAGTGGCAAAATCGTACCTAGCCGTATTACTGGCACTAGCGCTAAATATCAGCGTCAGTTAGCTCGCGCAATCAAACGTGCTCGCTACTTGGCTCTGTTACCATACAGCGACTCACACAGCTAATACAGAGGGGTATAGGCAATGCAAATTATTCTGTTAGACAAAGTCGCTAACCTTGGTGGTTTAGGTGACAATGTAACTGTTAAGTCTGGCTATGCTCGTAACTTCTTATTCCCACAAGGAAAAGCAGTTCCAGCTACCAAGGCTAACATCGAAAAATTCGAAGCTCGCCGCGCTGAATTAGAAGCCAAATTGGCTACTGACTTAGCTGCTGCCACTGAGCGTGCTGCTAAAGTTGCTGAGCTGGCTGAAGTGACCATCGCTTCTAAAGCGGGTGACGAAGGTCGTCTGTTCGGTTCTATCGGCACACGTGATATCGCTGATGCGATCACTGAAGCCGGTGTAGCAGTTTCAAAAGCTGAAGTTAAGTTACCAAACGGTACCTTACGTGAAACTGGCCAGTTCGATATCGATCTGCAGTTACACGCTGAAGTTATCGCAACCATCAAAGTGGTTGTTATTGCTGAAGCTTAAGGCATTAAGCACACTGCCTCAGTGCAGTGTGCTTTCCTCTTCGTTCTATTTTTTCTGCGTTTTATTCATCGTTAATACAGCGTGACTTCCATAAGATATTTTCAGACTTTACTTGGACTTCTGCCCAGCGCAAGGTAGCATATCCACTAGTATTCGTATTTCCCTTCGGCAGTTAAATACCCTATGAGTAGCATAAAAGATAAGCAGGTCGCGGCTATTAAAATGCCCCCGCACTCCATTGAGGCAGAGCAATCTGTGCTGGGCGGCTTGATGCTGGATAATGAAGCTTGGGATCGAGTCTCCGAGAAAGTCGTCGAACAAGACTTTTATCTACGCTCACACCGCTTTATTTTCAGCGCGATGTTGCGTTTGGCCGAGTCTAATCAGCCAATCGATCTTATTACCGTCTCCGAGTCTTTAGAAGCTAACCAGCAGTTAGATGATATCGGTGGTTTTGCTTATCTCGGGGAAATTGCCAAAAATACGCCTAGTGCGGCAAATATTTTAGCTTATGCCGAAATTGTCAGAGAGCGTGCCGTTGTTCGCGATATGATTGCCGTGGCCCATGATATTGCCGATGCTGGTTACGATACGCAAGGGCGAACCAGTGCTGAGCTATTAGACTTTGCTGAAACTAAAGTATTTAAAATTGCCGAGCAGCGCGCCAATGCGAACGAAGGCCCAGAGCCGATTAATAATATTCTGGCCAAGACCATTGATAAAATTGATGCACTGTACCGTTCACCACAAAATGGTATTACGGGTTTATCTACCGGTTATGTAGATCTGGATAAGATGACTAACGGTTTACAACCTTCAGATTTAATTATCGTTGCGGCACGTCCTTCGATGGGTAAGACCACCTTCGCCATGAATTTGGCCGAGCATGCCGCTATTACCAGCGATAAGCCCGTGTTAATTTTCAGTTTAGAGATGCCTTCAGACCAAATTATGATGCGGATGCTGGCTTCGTTAGGCCGCATTAATCAAACCAAGGTGCGAACTGGGCAGTTAGAAGACGAAGACTGGGCACGTTTATCCTCGGCAATTGAGCTGCTGAACACCAAAGGCAAGATGTATATTGATGATGCGTCAGGCTTAACGCCCACCGAGGTGCGTTCTCGGGCGCGCCGAGTGGCGCGCGAGCACGGTGGATTAAGTATGATCATGGTCGATTATTTACAGCTAATGACGGTGCCGGGCTTAAGTGAAAACCGGACCTTGGAGATTGCGGAAATATCGCGATCACTAAAAGCGTTAGCTAAAGAACTTAAGGTACCTGTGGTGGCGTTGTCACAGCTTAATCGCTCATTAGAGCAACGTGCTGATAAACGGCCCGTTAACTCAGATTTACGTGAATCAGGCTCTATTGAGCAAGATGCTGATTTAATTATGTTTATCTATCGTGATGAGGTTTATCACGAAGATAGCCAAGATAAAGGCTTAGCTGAAATCATTATTGGTAAACAGCGGAATGGGCCTATCGGCAAAATTCGCTTAACCTTTCATGGGCATTTTTCGCGGTTTGATAATTACGCTGGCAGCGCGCGATTTGAGGACGAGTATTAATGAGTCGACGGCCTGTTGCGCAGATAAATTTAGCTGCACTGCAGCATAATCTTGCCCGTGTGCGCGCCTTAGCGCCTTCCAGCCAAGTATTAGCCGTGCTAAAAGCGAATGCCTATGGTCATGGACTTGTTCGAGTTGCCCAAGCACTCACTGACGCCGATGCGTTTGCGGTTGCACGGATAGACGAGGCGTTAGCGTTACGTACGGCAGGCATTGTAAAGCCGATAGTATTGTTAGAAGGATTTTACGAGGCTGCCGAGCTGCCTATCTTGCTCGCCAATAATTTACAAACAGTAGTGCATAATGAGTTACAACTCAGTGCTTTAGAACAAACCTCCTTGGATGGACAGCTAAAGGTTTGGTTGAAAATTGATACCGGCATGCATCGGCTAGGCATTGAGCCGGCGCAGTTTGAACTATTCTATCGACGACTATGGCAATGCTCAGCCGTGCTGCCAGGCATTCGCTTGATGAGCCATTTTTGCTGTGCGGATGAACGTGGATCAGAGCGCACCTCTCAGCAACTGGCTATCTTTAGTGAGCTCATTCGGGATAAAGCCGACCAATGTAGTTTAGCGAACTCGGCTGCCATACTCGCCTGGCCGCAAAGCCATGGTGAGTGGGTAAGACCAGGGTTAATGTTGCACGGTATTTCACCTTTTGCTGAGCAGACTGGCCAGCAGCATCAGTTACTGCCTGTGATGCGTTTAAGCAGTAGGCTTATTGCAGTGCGCCAAGTTCAGCAAGGGGAAACAGTGGGTTATGGTGGTCAGTGGCAGGCAAAAATACCCACAACGTTAGGGGTTATTGCAGTTGGTTATGGCGATGGTTATCCGCGGCATGCCTGCAATGGTACGCCTGTTTGGATTAATGGCCGCGAAGTGCCTCTAGCTGGTCGCGTTTCCATGGATATGATAACGGTCGATTTAGGACCAAATGCGCACGATAAATTGGGTGATGAAGCGGTGTTGTGGGGGCCTGAGTTAGCGATAGAGCGAATTGCGTTATCCGCTGGGACAATACCCTACGAATTATTATGTAATATAACGCCTCGAGTAGATTACCAATATTTAAGCTAGCGGCATTGCTCTATGTTAACGCGTTACTATTTCTATTCGCGGTTATTTGTCAAAACTCACTTCGATATGGACTTTACCGAAATCGGAGTTAAATGGCATTAAAATGGTCGGGCCTTCACATTTATGCGTAATAGTATGGTTTTTCCCCGACACAATAATGGGGGTGGCCATCGTAAAATCATACCCTTTTTCGCCTAAAATGCGTTTCGCCCCACCTGTTACCATATTGGTAATTTCACCGACCATGTCTGTTACATCTGCATTAATGTTTGTGGGGCGTTCGCCCAGCATTCTAAACATAATCTCTAAGGCTAATGACTCGTCAAAGCTAACAGAAAATGAGCCTTTCATTGTCGGGCCTACCATGCCAATCAAGCCCGAGACATCACCATGTGCCACTTCTTCTTTTTTTATACGAGGTTGACCTGGCACAATTTTAGTATTGGCCATAGTGGATAACACGTTAACTAATGAAGATAAAAAAGGGTTTATGTATTCAACATTCATTTAAAATGCCTATCCGTAGTAATTTACGTTATTCTCGGGACAATCTTCGTTAAGCCTAGAAGTTTTTTCATTACAACACAAGAGATGTAAGCATTTACTTAATTAATTATTATGACAATTATTACATTTGCCACGTGCTTCGATAGTTTGATGATGCACATGAAAACCTAATGCTGCTGCTTGCCGACTAAACTCAGTATGTAAAGCGCTTGAGTGCAGTTCAGTGACATTGCCGCAATCTTCGCAAATTAATAATTGTGCTGGGTGATGTTTTTCAAAATGATGGCACAGCATAAATGCATTGTTAGATTCAATCTTGTGAATAAAACCCTGTTCTGTTAAAAATTCTAAGGCACGATAAATTGTGGCAGGTTTAGCGGCAGGTTCTGTTTGTTTTAATTGTTCAAGTAAGTCATACGCCCCTTGACCGCCTTGGTTCTCAGCCATGAGCCGAAAGACTTTTTCACGGATAGCGGTAAAACGCGCTCCATTTTGTTCGCAAATTGTTCTGGCTCGTGCCACTAAACTTTCTGTTGACATCGCTTCTCTCCCGTAACCTCTGTGAGCAGTGTATCATATTGCCTGCTGTTCGCCATGTTTGCGCGCATTTTACAACAGGCTTAAAGGCAATAAATGACCTCATCCTGGTAACCTGCGCTGATTTTTTGCACCTACTGCGGTATAATCGGCTTTAGAACTGGTATTGGCACCGTTGTGTTGGTTTTTAAGCTCAGGTATGTCATGTTAAAATTTCCGGCAAAAGCCGCAGGGTTCATTATGCCGTTACTGTTGTCTATATTGATGACCTTTATCGTGTCTTTTGTTAGTACGTTAAAAGGCGTTGGCTGGGCTGCTTTTACGGTCACAGGTTGGCTGGGTGCGTGGGGATTATCTTGGTTGATAGCATTTCCCTCCTTGTTATTGGTGTTACCGGTTGTAAAAAAATTAACGGCTTTTTTAGTACGCCCCTAAATTTCCCTCAGTTAAAAAGAGCATTTTTTGAAAAAGACTTTACTTCCACAGCGTTTCTCTGTGGCTCCGATGCTGGATTGGACCGATAAACATTGTCGCTATTTTCATCGATTGATGACAAAGCACAGTGTGTTGTATACCGAGATGGTTACTACTGGTGCCATTATTCATGGTAAAGGTGATTATCTGGCATTTAATATGGAAGAACATCCGTTGGTGTTGCAACTTGGCGGTTCTAATCCGGCCGAGTTGGCGCAGTGTGCCAAGTTGGCAGAGCAGCGCGGATATGATGCCATCAATATTAATGTCGGTTGTCCTTCTGATCGGGTGCAAAATGGTATGTTTGGCGCTTGCTTAATGGCGAACCCTGTTTTGGTAGGTGATTGCGTTAAGGCGATGCAAGATGCTGTGGCGATTCCTATTTCTGTCAAAACCCGAATTGGTATTGATGAGTCAGATGAATATCAGTTTCTGCAAGACTTTGTCGAGATAGTATCTGCTGCTGGCTGTGAGCAATTTGTTGTCCATGCACGCAAGGCATGGCTGAAAGGCTTAAGTCCGAAAGAGAATCGCGAAATTCCTCCGCTAAATTACAGCCGAGTACAGCAGTTAAAACAAGATTTTCCGATGCTGGACATCAGTATTAATGGGGGTATTAAAACGCTACAGCAAGCCGCTGAACAATTAACTGTTCTTGACGGTGTAATGATGGGGCGTGAGGCTTATACAAATCCCTTCATATTGAGCCAAGTTGATGCACAGCTTTATGGAGCGGCAGAGTCCACGTTATCAGAGCATGATGTGGTACGATTAATGTTGCCTTATATTGAGCAACAAATGCAGCAAGGCGCGCGGTTTTGGCACATTGTTCGGCATATGTTGGGACTCTTTCAGGGGCGACCTGGCGCCCGTTTGTGGCGCCGCTTATTAAGCGAGCAGGGACACCATGCCGATGCAACCCCCGCCTTACTCGTGCAAGCCTTAGGTTTGGTACCAGAATCGTTTAATGAGCATGGATAAAGCAGGGTAGTAGCATGTTTTTTTGTAAAAAGTGGTGAATTTCACCACTTTTTAGTTTTTAGCTTAGTGTTGCACGTTTTATCAATTCTGCTGATTTCTTTTTTATTAATAAAATCAATTGCATGGATATTTTTATCCGCTGGCATAACCCTTGAAAGCGCTTATGGTACGTAACACGTCTCTAAACGATATAAGCGAGCATAGGATGATGCTAGGACTACTTGATACCACCTTAATACTGATTTACCTCCTGCCTGTGTTGGGATTGTTTTTAGGGATGATCCCCGCGTTCTTGGTTTGGCACTTCAGTAAACCGCGGCGTTATAAAGCCCCCCCTCATTCTGTTAGCTCAGCAGTTAACAGTGAATTTACGCTGTCGCTGTAACTGTTCTGGTGTAAGATAATCAACAAGCGTTAGCTGTTTTGGGAGTTTGTTCATGAATAATCGTTCTGCTATTGGCGCAGTCTCTGTGGCCATATTGCTTTTTGTACTGTGGTTGCTGAGTTGGTGGGTGAGTCGTGAGCCTGCCTTATTGATCGAAGAAATACAGCAAAGTACGCGTCAACAAGAAGGTAATAAGGTAGTCGGTTACACCACCACAACCGCGCTGATCCGAGTTACCGAGACCTTGTTAAATAAATCCGGTGGCTATATGTCTAATGATGTTCTGCCACCTTTTAGCGTGTTAGACAATATGCCCGCTTGGGAATTTGGCGTCTTGGAGATGTCACGCGATTTAGTCTTGGCTTTTCGTAAGGATTTCAGTCGTTCGCAATCGCAATCCGCCGAAAACGTCTTTTTGAAAATTGCGCAACCACAGTTGAATATTGATCATCGTAGTTGGGTTTTACCCAGTGCTGAATCAGAATACCGCAAAGCGATTGGTCAACTTTACCTTTATCGAAGTGCATTAGTGGATCCTAAAAAAACTGATAGCCAGTTTTATGCGCGGGCTGATAACTTACGTGATTGGCTAAAAAATGTTGAGAAGCGTTTAGGCAGTTACTCGCAGCGACTCAGTGCCAGTGTTGGGCAAGAGCGTTTTAACACAGATTTAGCCGGTGATGCAACGGCGCGCCAATCTACATTTTCGCCAGACAAACGGGTAGTGAAAACCAGTTGGTGGAAACTCGATGACGAATTTTATGAAGCAAGAGGCGCAACCTGGGCGTTGTTACATTATTTGAAAGCCATAGAAGTAGACTTCGCTGATGTGTTGGCACGGCGCAATGCCATGGTCAGCTTACAACAAATTATCCGGGAATTAGAAGCCACACAACAACCGATATGGAGTCCGATGGTATTGAATGGTAGTGGTTTTGGCGTACTGGCAAACCACAGTTTAGTGATGGCAAATTATATTTCACGCGCAAATGCAGCGCTTATTGATTTATCAGAGTTATTAACCCAAGGGTAATAACTCGACACAATGTTAAATGCTTACATAGATCTTAGAGGAATTTTCGATGTTACAGCAACGGAACGGCAAACGCCCTAGTCTTGCAATAAGCAGGGCGGTCATCATGAGTGTAGTGATCTGCAGTGCGAGTGCGCATGCCGACAGTGTGATTGGGCTTTATGCTGGTGCAGACGCCTGGCGCGCTTCAACCACAGGTGGTTTTGCCAATACCACGCGTTTATCTACGTTTGAGTTTGCCGATACAACCCAGCCAGGGTATTTCATTGCATTAGAGCATTTTATTCCTTTGCTACCTAATATCCGTTTGCAGCATATGTCGTTGGCAACAGAAGGGCAAACCCGCTTAAATGAGTCATTCGTGTTTGCTGATACCCCCTTTGCCGCAGGATCCCGGTTGCAAGCATCCTTTGACGTTACCAGCACAGATTATATTCTGTATTACGAGATTTTTGATAATCCACTTTTTTCATTTGATGCGGGGGTAAGTGCGAAACAATTAAAAGGCGATATTAGTGCGTCATCAGGCAGTTTACGGGGGGCGCAAACCCTTAACGAATGGATCCCGATGTTGTATGTTGATAGCAAGATTGCCTTATTTACTACGGGCTTCGATCTTTTTGCAACGGGCAGTGCCACCCGCTATGACGGCAGTCATCTTTATGATGTGCAAGCTGGCTTCGCTTATAGGCTGATGGATAACGCCTTAGTGGACATGCGCGTGAAGCTGGGGTATCGCAGTCTTGATATTCAGTTAGATGATGTGAGTTCACTGTATGCTGATTTGCAATTCAAAGGGGTGTTTGCTGGTGTTGATATTCATTTTTAGTTGAAAAATCGTTAACAGTATGGCGTTATACTTGAGACTGTGAGTATAACATCATATAGTGAATTACATTTTTTTGCTGTTATAGAGTGTTATTTTGTCGCAGCTGTTACGTTATTTTGCGTTGATCTATTTCGCGGGTTCTGCGCTGTTGTTTATAGCGCTTATGAGTTGGCAGCATTTTTATGCTGAGCAGCGCATGCAATGGCATCTGCAACAGTACGCTGAGTTAATGAAAGTTAGCTTACGTCCTTTTATCAAGCAATCTTCTGCCGAGCAATTAAGCAGTCATTTAACCGAATTGCAGTTTAGTGCGCTGTTACCTGTTGCTGCGCTCGCCGTATACCAACCTAATGGCGAACAAATCGCGCGCTCTGGAGCGAGTCAATTATTGCCAGATCAATTAAACCATGTGTTGCAGCGGCAGTACCAGTTACAGCATAGCTATGAACGGCTGTTAGCGGTGCAGCCATTATATACGCTGTATACTCAGGTTGATCATTTCGGTGCCTTTCAAATTCCAGATGCGTATCTAGTAGTTGTACCGGAGTTGCCCGAACTCTGGCCAGGCATTCGTGCGCCTTTCGCGATTACCTGGTCGCTTTTAACGGGACTGTTTGTTTTATTATGGTTAGTGCTGCGTCGGGTTGAACGTCAGCGTCGTTACTGGCTTGAACGTTTAGCTGCGCCACAAATTACGCAGGTCAAAATCGATGACGTCAACGTTAATGACAGGGAGTTACCTGCTGAATTTGCGTCGATACAACAGGTGTTCAGCGAGTGTGAACAGGCACAAAAACAGCTGCATAATCAGGTGCAGGATTTACAATTAATGCTTGAAAACAGCCAACAAGCCTGTGAGCAAGCAGAACGTTTACAACAACACTACCAAGATAACGCCACGACGATGCAACAACAAATCGCAGTCTGGTTGCAACGCTATCAACAATTATCTCTTCGGCATGAGCAACTGTCTGCCCCGGTGTTCAATAGTTTGCAGCAATTACATCTACTTCAAGCTACGCTGCAGTTTACCGCACCGAGTATGCACACGGTACCACTTAGTTGTAGCGATTGGCTGGCGCAGCACTTGCCACTATTAAATCACCTAGCGCCAGCGGACTTGGCAATTGACTGGATTGAAGGCTCTGCCAATACCAATTTTACAGTGCAAATGGATGAATCTTTATTATTAGCCATTATGCAGGCAATGTTATTGTTGGTGTTGCGTGCAGAGCAAGCGCAACGGCTTTTATTTCGTGTGCAGCTTGAAAAAGGGAAAAACCCACAGCTTCAACTGCATATCAGTTGTGACGGTAGTGGGTTGCCTGTCCATTTCACCCGTCAATTGGCGTTGGGCGAGCAAGTAGAGTGGCAATGGCGTGATGCCGATATTGCGTTTTTACAAAGCTGTGAAAACGTCTTGGCAGCCGATTTTAAAGTTCAATCGCTAGAGGGATTAGGGTGTAGTATTCGATTTGCTCTCCCGGTTACGGTGCAACCGGCGCACGTTAACACTAACATTAAGCACATGATTGTATTCGATGCTGATAGCGAAAGGCTGCAAGAGCGCGCCCCCGCATTAAGTGTTCAGGCAATGGAACTAACGCTATGTAACAGTGTGATGCAATTAGAGCAAAAACTACAGGAGAGTATTCCTGAGGTGCTGTTGTTATTTGTACCGCCTCAAGCACCTGATGCGACATGGCTTGAATTGCTTAATCGTTATCAGCATCAAGTTAGTATTCAGATTTTTGTCCCTAAGTTGAACGTGGTTGCTTGGCAAGCTGTTGCACCCTCAAGTATTAGTGCAGATTTTTGTTTACACCGTTTACAAACGCTCTCACTACCTCAATTGCCCAAACGTGCCATAAAAAAGCTGCTGGTGGTAGATGATAATGAGACAAATCAGGCATTTATTGCCGTGCTGTTGCAGCATAAACGTATAGAATTACAGGCCGCGCTGACGGGGTCGGAAGTTGTTGCGCTATGTCAAACGCAGCAATTTGATATGATTTTACTCGATATTAGTTTGCCCGATATATCTGGTATTGATGTGGCTATTCAGCTTCGCCGCTTAGCGGGATATCAACAAACCCCCATTTTTGCTTTTACTGCACATGCGTTGCCCGCTGAAATTAATGCCTTTAAAGCCGCAGGGATGAACGATATAGTATTGAAGCCGCTGGACCCGAGCAAATTTGAAACACTATTAGCGCGCTACCAGCTATATTAAACCTATAGGCTGTACGAATTTAATACGAAATAACCTTCCTTTTTTCACCCAGAAGAGGGTATATTTGTCAGTGTGTATAAGGATAAGGTTAGCTAATGGCACAAAGAGAAACAGATGAAGGATTTCTGTTTTTAGCAGATGATGAGAGTACTCCCATTCCTCCAGATACCTCTGCAGGTGTTTGGAATTTGCTAATCGTCGATGACGATCAAGAGATCCATACCGTTACCAAGTTGGCACTTAGCGATTTAATTGTGCTTGGTAAGCCTTTGCTGTTTCACCATGCTTACTCTGGCAAGGAGGCTATTGCGTTTTTACGTGAACAGCCCGATACCGCTTTAGTGCTGTTAGATGTGGTGATGGAAACTGACGATGCCGGTTTGCAAGTTGTGCGTAAAATTCGGGATGAGTTAAGGATGGACGAGTTGCGCATTGTATTGCGTACGGGCCAGCCGGGTTATGCGCCTGAAGAAAGCGTGATTAAAGAATATGATATTAATGATTATAAAACCAAGACTGAACTAACACGCAGTAAACTGGTTACCACCATCATCTCGTCGCTACGCTCATATCAACAAATAAAAACAATTAATCAAAATCGTCGTGGTTTACAAAAAATTATTAAAGCCGGCGCTAATTTACTTGAGCAACACTCGTTGCATGAGTTCTCTGAAGGCGTTGTAACACAAATTTCGTCTTTAATTGGCCTGCATGCAGAAGGGGTGTTGTGCGCGCAAATTGAAGATGATGGTTCTGCTAGCGATAAAATATATGTGTTGGGGGCCGCAGGGCATTATGCGCCTTTTATCAAGTGCCAATTAGAGCGTTTAGATAATAAGCGCATTGTGACGCAAATAAATCAGTGTTTAGCGACACGACAGCACATTTTTACCCATCTTGATACCATACTTTTTTTGGGTAACGACAAGCATAATGCGGCAGTATATATTGAAACGAACCGGCCAATTGAAGACGCTGATAAACAACTTATAGAGGTGTTTTTAAGTAATATCTCCATTGGTTATGAGAATGTCGCGCTCTTTCAACAATTACGACACGCCGCTTATATCGATCCGTTGACCAAAACACCTAATCGCAACGAATTTATTCAGATTTTGCAAGATACACGCCGGTTTGAACCTGACAATATGGTTGCAGTGTTGGTAGATGTTGATCACTTTTCTGATATCAATGATGGTCTGGGCCAAGAGGTTGGCAATGAGTTGTTAATTGCCATTACCTTACGTTTAATTGAACATTTTGGTATCAGCTCACAATTAGGTCGCATCGGTGCTGATGTATTTGCGCTTGTTGGGCCCGAGGATGATTTGACGCCAGAGCGATTACATGCGTTGTTTATTGAACCTTTTCAAGCGTTTGAGCATAGTTTACAAGTGAATGCGACCTTTGGTATTTGTCGTCTGCGTGATTCTGCTGATCAGGGCGTGGTGATTATGAAACATGTTTACATCGCCCTGAACAAAGCGAAAAAAACCTTGGGTGTGCATCATCAGTATTACCAGCCTGAAATGGCAGAAGAAGTGACAGAACGCTTAAGTTTATTGCGTAAACTTCGTGCTGATTTTGCTCTAGACAAACTGCAACTTTGGTATCAGCCGCAGTTATGTCTAAAATCGAATACCGTTATGGGTATGGAAGCATTGTTGCGCTGGCCGCATCAACCTGGACATTTTATTTCGCCTGCCGTTTTTATCCCGCTAGCGGAGTACTCAGGGCTGATTGTTGATATTGGGTTATGGGTATTAGAACAAGCGTGTCGACAGCTGCAACAATTGTCGCAGCAAGGCTGTAGTGAGTTACGTATTGCAGTTAATGTGTCTATGCCGCAATTTCGCTCGCCGCACTTTGTAAAATCCGTGATTGATATGGTTAGTCGTTATCAAGTGAAACCCTATTTATTGGAATTAGAGATCACGGAATCGGTGGTAATGGATGAGCCTAAAATCGTAATCGATGCGCTGCAAAAGTTAAAGAATTTTGGCATAAAGGTCGCTATTGATGATTTTGGTATTGGTTTCTCTTCGTTAAATTATTTACAGCAATTACCGCTTGATCGTATTAAAGTCGATCGTGCTTTTGTCAGCACCGTCACGCAGCCTGGAGGCAATTTAATTGCTGAAACCATTGTTAGCTTAGGTAAGCGTATTGGTTTATCCACAATTGCTGAGGGGGTTGAAACTGCCGAGCAATTGGCTGTGATAAAAAATATGGGGTGTGATGAAGTGCAAGGCTTTCTTTTTGCCAAACCCATGCCCGCAGCAGAGTTAATGCAGTTTTTGCTGAAGCATCAGGGATCTTGTTAGCTTGCTAGCGGCTATGTACCCAGCCAGAAGTATCTTTACTGGGTACATTATGCTGGGTATAGTCTGAATGTGTAATAATAAAGCTTGAACCGCGCTAGAACATGATCGTTCAGCGCGTGTTATCTCAAAATTACTTTTTAGCACGCTCAAATGAGGTCATAATCTCAGCTTTTGCCGCAGCTGCATCGCCCCAGCCGGTGATTTTAACCCATTTACCTGGTTCTAATTCTTTATAACGTTCGAAGAAATGCTGGATTTGTTTTCTCAGCAATTCTGGCACATCGTTAATGTCCTGAATATGATCATACAGCTTAGTCAGCTTGCTGACGGGCACCGCGATCACTTTGGCATCTTCGCCAGACTCGTCTTCCATGTTTAGTACGCCAACAGGTCGGCACTTAATCACCGCACCTGGAATTAATGGGTAAGGCGTTGGCACTAGCACGTCAACTGGATCACCATCTAACGACAATGTATGGTTTACAAAACCGTAGTTACACGGATAGAACATTGGCGTAGCCATGAAGCGGTCAACCCATACTGTGCCAGTATCTTTATCGACTTCATACTTAATAGGATCGGCATTGGCCGGAATTTCAATAATAACGTTAATTTCATCTGGCAGATTCTTGCCGGCAGCTACATCGCTTAAGCTCATCGCTTGTTCCTCAGGTTAATTAAATGCCGCTATTATAAGGGCGGCAATACAATTGGCTATAAGTTATTAGTCGAATAATCAGTTTGTTTTATGGTAACCGACGCAGGTTTCCACTTCATGTTTCGATCCTAAAATCACCGCTACCCGTTGGTGAATATCGGTCGGTACGATGTCCATAATACGTTCGTACCCGGTTGAACTGGCGCCACCGGCTTGCTCAACCAAAAAACTCATCGGGTTTGCTTCATACATCAAACGCAGTTTATCGGGCTTAGTCGGATCTTTCATATCACGCGGGTAGGCAAAGATACCGCCACGGCATAGTACTCGGTGCACATCACCGACCATAGCGGCTATCCAACGCATATTGTAGTTTTTGCCACGTGGCCCTTCTTTACCTTGTAGCAAGTCAGCAATATAACGCTGCATTGCCGGCTGCCAATAGCGCTGATTAGACATATTAATCGCAAATTCTGCGGTATATTTCGGGATAGTGGCGTGCTCTTCGGTCAGCAAGAAGCCACCGTAGGTTTTATCTAAGGTGTATAAGCGAGTCCCTTTGCCCGTCGTTAACGCTAACATAGTTGATGGGCCATACAGTACATAGCCTGCGGCTAATTGTGCTGTGCCAGCTTGAAGAAACTGGCTGGCGTCATCCGCTTCTTTGTTAGCATCGGCCGGCAATATTGAGAAAATGGTTCCTATCAGACTATTGATATCGGTATTTGACGATCCATCCAGCGGATCAAAGGTCACTAAAAAGCGACCACGGGGGTTACCCGGTACAATCGTATCTTCTTCTTCTGAGCTAATGGCTTTAACCACGCCCGTTTCTAAAATCACTTCTTTAAGGAGTTCGTTGGCAATAACATCGAGTTTCTTTTGCGTTTCGCCTTGCACATTTTCTGCTAAGGTTGAGCCTAACACACCGGCTAATTCGCCTTGGCTGACCCTGAAAGCAATTTCTCGGCAGGCTGCCAATATGGTTTTTAAAAGCGAGATCAAGTCAGGATCGACGCCATCTTGTTGCAGTACAGGGGAGATGCGACGCATGATGTAAGGTCCTTTTTCTTTTTTTGTACAAATATTAGGTAAGAATAAGCACTGTTGCAGCGTCTAAATGCGAAGACAAATCCCGCAGCAGTTAGCGCATTACAGTATAGCTGTGTAGGCAGCCTTAGCTATTTTAAAGAATTTCTGTCTAAATTGCAGTTTTCATCGCAGCTTTATCTGCATTTGTTACAATACTCAGCAAATTTTGGGGTTGCCGCTGAGTAATGCAGCCAACAATGAATCATTTTCGGGATAAACGTCAGCACCCGCAGAGCGAGGCAGTATTTATGCATATTCATATTTTGGGTATTTGCGGCACTTTTATGGGCGGTATTGCTGCTATAGCAAAAGCGCTTGGACACCGTGTAACGGGGGCCGATCAAAACGTTTACCCGCCAATGAGCACTCAGTTGGCTGATTTAGGGATTGGTTTGACCCAAGGCTATGATCCTGTGCAACTCGACCCTGCACCTGACTTAGTGATTATCGGTAATGCCCTATCGCGCGGTAATCCGGCCGTAGAGTATGTTTTGGATCGAAACTTGCCGTATACCTCTGGTCCACAATGGTTATCTGAGCAATTATTACAGCAGCGTTGGGTTTTAGCGGTGTCTGGTACCCATGGTAAAACCACCACGGCCAGTATGTTGGCTTGGATCCTAGATTATGCGGGGTTAAATCCTGGGTTTTTAATCGGTGGCGTACCACAAAACTTCGATTGCTCGGCGCGTTTGGGTGATTCGCCGTTTTTTGTAATTGAAGCCGATGAATACGATACGGCCTTTTTTGATAAACGCTCCAAGTTTGTACATTACCGGCCGCGCACCTTAGTGATTAATAATCTGGAATATGATCATGCCGATATTTTCCCTGATTTAGCGGCTATTCAGCGACAATTTCACCATTTATTGCGTATGGTTCCCGCTAGCGGTTTAGTGCTCTCGCCAGAAAGCACTCCCGCAGTGGCGCAAACACTGGCTCAAGGTTGCTGGAGCGAGCGACAAGCCTATGGCACGGATTGGCAAGCGCAGTTACTGCAACAAGATGGCAGCAAGTTTCAAGTCTGTTGGCAACAACAGGTGCTGGGTGAAGTGCATTGGCAGTTAACGGGGCAACATAATGTGGATAATGCCATGATGGCGATTGCTGCGGCGCGCCATGCTGGCGTGCCTGTGTCGGTAAGTATCGAAGCGTTGGCGGCCTTTGTGGCACCGAAGCGGCGCATGGAATTAAAAGGTACGCCTGGCAATATTGCGATATACGATGATTTTGCTCATCACCCGACCGCCATCGCTACCACCTTACAGGGGTTAAGGGCAAAAGTGGGCCACGGGCGTATTTTGGCCGTACTGGAACCACGCTCTAATACTATGCGCCTTGGTGTACATCAGGCTGCTTTGCCGCAAGCGTTGCATAATGCCGATGAAGTGTTTTTGTTTGAGCCACGGCATGCCGGTTGGTCTATGTCCGATCTGGTGGCAAAGCTCAGCCAAGTCGGTAGTGTCAGTTATGACATTGATGAGCTGGTGCAACGACTTCGAGACACAGCGCAACCTGGCGATAGCATTGTTATTATGAGTAATGGCGCTTTTGGTGGTATTCATCAGAAGTTATTGTCTGCATTAACTGACAAGTGGAATTCATAATGACCGAACATTCTTCTGAACCGCGTGCTGAAATCACGTTAGCTTTTACTGGTGCTTCTGGTGCACCTTACGGCTGGCGCTTATTAGAGTTATTGCTTGCCCAACATATAAAAGTGCATTTGTTGATTTCCAGTGCCGCGCGTGTGGTGTTTGCTACCGAACATGATATTAAACTTGCTGGTGCGCCGGATAAATGCACCGAGCAATTAGTCGCGCATTTCCACTGTGCTCCAGAATTAATCAGTGTATACGGCAAAGATGATTGGTTTTCGCCGGTGGCTTCGGGCTCTGCTGCACCGAAAAAAATGGTGGTTTGCCCCTGTTCTACCGGGACCTTGTCGGCAATTGCCCAAGGCGCTAGCGATAATCTGATTGAACGGGCCGCCGATGTGGTATTAAAAGAAGGTGGCAAACTGATCTTAGTGGTACGCGAAAGCCCGCTCAGCGCGATTCACTTAGAAAATATGCTGAAATTATCTCGCTTAGGCGTCTGTATCATGCCAGCTGCCCCTGGTTTTTATCATCAGCCAACCCAACTTAGTGATCTCGTCGATTTTATGGTAGCGCGGATCCTAGACCAGCTTGGTTTATCACAACAATTAGTTGCTCGCTGGGGTTACGGCGGCCAATAAGCCTTTTAGCAGGAGTTTTGATTTGAGTATTGCACTGGATATTGCCGGACTGCATAAAGTATATCGCAGCGGCACTGTCGCCCTGGCAGGTATTGATTTACAAGTAAAGCAGGGCGATTTTTTTGCTTTGCTTGGCCCCAATGGTGCGGGTAAAAGTACCACCATTGGTGTGATCAGCTCGTTGGTAAACAAGACGCAGGGTAAGGTGCAGGTATTTGGTCACGACATCGACACCGATCTTGAAGCAGCAAAAAGTCAGCTGGGGCTGGTGCCGCAAGAATTTAACTTTAATCAGTTTGAAACCTTACTACAAATCGTGGTGAATCAGGCGGGCTATTACGGTATCCCCAAAACGATAGCCCTGCAGCGTGCTGAAAAGTACCTAAGCCAATTGGGTTTATGGGAAAAGCGTAACGCCAGAGCGCGCGAGCTATCTGGTGGTATGAAACGCCGTTTAATGATTGCCCGCGCTTTAATGCATGAGCCGAGATTACTGATTTTAGACGAACCCACCGCAGGGGTCGATATTGAACTACGTCGCTCGATGTGGGAGTTTTTACGCACGATTAATCAGCAGGGTGTGACCATTATTCTCACCACCCATTACCTGGAAGAAGCTGAGATGCTCTGCCGCAATATTGCCATTATTGATAAAGGCCTGATCATCGAGAATACCAGTATGAAAGCCTTGTTGGCGAAACTGGGGAAAGAAACCTTTATTCTCGATCTCGATGTCTTGCCAAGCGCATTGCAATTAGAGGGGTTTCAATGGCGAGCCTTGGAAGGACAAAGTATCGAAGTGGATGTTGAGAAAGCTCAAGGACTCAATCCTATTTTTAGTCAGTTAACGGCGCAGCAGATCAAAGTCCTGTCTATGCGCAATAAAGCCAACCGATTAGAAGAGCTGTTTGTCAACTTAGTTGAACATGGCCGAGGAGCGTCAGCATGAATCGCCGTTACTTGGTTGCTTTTAAAAGTATCTTGGATAAAGAGATCACCCGCTTTATGCGGATCTGGGTGCAAACCTTAGTGCCGCCAGCGATAACCATGAGCCTGTATTTTGTGATTTTTGGCAGCCTGATTGGCTCACGCATTGGTGATATGAATGGTTTTAGCTATATGGAGTTTATTGTCCCGGGGTTAATTATGATGTCGGTGATTACCAACTCCTATGCCAATGTTGCCTCTTCATTCTTTAGCGCGAAATTTCAGCGTAATGTTGAGGAGCTGCTGGTTGCCCCAGTGCCTAATTACCTGATTGTATTAGGTTATGTTGGTGGTGGTATGGCGCGTGGTATGCTGGTCGGTTTGATTGTAACGCTACTATCGTTATTTTTTGTGACCATTCAAATCCACAATCTTGCTATTATCGTGTTAACGGTGGTGCTCACCTCGATGCTATTTTCGTTGGGTGGCTTAATAAACGCCGTTTATGCGAAAACTTTTGATGATATCAGTATTATCCCTACCTTTGTGTTAACGCCGCTGACCTACTTAGGCGGCGTGTTTTATTCACTAACGTTATTACCCGGTTTTTGGCAGCAGGTTGCAGCCTTAAATCCAATAGTGTATATGGTAAATGCATTTCGTTATGGTTTTCTCGGCTATACCGATGTTAGCCTCTGGTTAGCGCTGGCCGTGGTCGTGAGTTTTATCGTGGTATTATTTAGTTATGCCATGTATCTGATCAACAAGGGTATAGGCTTACGTAGCTAAGCAGCGGCTTAGTTTACAAAATCCCGGCTACAGGGATAATTCGCAGACATTTAATCGCGGTGACTATCAGTCTAGCGTGTACAAGGTAACACGATAGGCTCAGGATAGTCGCGCTCAGGTACTGACAGGCATGAATGACACAACCAGGCGTCAGGCTACCGCTTCGGAAGAAGCGTTGTGGCGGATTTTTACGATTCCGGAAGCACCGGATTCGACATTAAGCATTATCGAACAGAATCTGTCGCAGAATCTGGCCGGTTTTCTGAATGAAAGTATAGTCGCGGTAGAAAAACCGCTCTGGCAAATTGAACGCGATTTTCAAGCGCATCAGATCCCGGAGCAGCCAACCTTTGTTTCCGATTATACCGAGAGCATTATGCAAAAACTGGTGGCGCACTCGGTTCATACCGCGGCACCCAGTTTTATTGGCCATATGACCTCGGCCTTGCCCTATTTTGTGTTGCCGCTCTCCAAGATGATGGTGGGGCTAAACCAAAATCTGGTCAAAATTGAAACCTCTAAAGCCTTTACCCCGCTAGAGCGTCAAGTACTGGGGATGATGCATCATCTAGTGTATGGCGAACGTGATGGCTTTTATAAAAAATGGATGCACAGTGCTAATCATTCCTTAGGGGCTTTTTGCTCTGGCGGGACTGTCGCCAATATTACTGCCTTGTGGATTGCCCGTAACAAGTTATTTAAAGCCGAGGGCGATTTTAAAGGTATTGCCAAAGAGGGTTTGTACCGCTCAATGCAGCATTTTGGCTATCAAGGCTTGGCGATTGTGGTGTCTGAGCGCGGTCATTATTCGCTTGGTAAGGCGGCGGATGTGCTGGGCATTGGCCGTGAGTCGGTGGTGTCGGTAAAAACCGATGCCAATAACAAAGTGGATATTGCCGAGATGCGTAATGTGCTGGCCGATCTGCAAGCACGGAATATTAAAGTATTATCGATAGTCGGGGTGGCGGGTGCCACCGAAACCGGTAATGTGGATCCGCTTAATGATTTGGCGGATTTAGCCGAAGCCTATCAATGTCATTTTCATGTGGATGCTGCCTGGGGCGGTGCGACGTTATTGTCCGAGAAATACCGCCATGTCCTCGCGGGGATTGAGCGGGCTGATTCCGTGACTATCGATGCCCATAAACAAATGTATGTGCCGATGGGCGCCGGTATGGTGGTGTTTAAGCACCCCTCTGCCGCCAATGCCATTGAGCATCATGCAGAGTATATTTTACGCAAAGGCTCGAAAGATTTAGGCAGCCAAACGCTAGAAGGTTCGCGTCCGGGTATGGCGATGCTGGTGCATGCCTGCTTGCAAGTGATTGGTTTAAAAGGCTATCAGATCCTGATTGATCGCAGTATCGAAAAAGCCAAATATTTTGCCACGCTAATTAGCCATAATATTGATTTTGAACTCATTACCGAGCCTGAGCTGTGCATTTTAACCTATCGTTATGTGCCAGCGCAGGTGCAAAAGGCGATGGCTCATGCCAACAGTGAGCAGCGGCAGCGTTTTAATGAGCTATTAAATGGTTTAACCAAGTTTATTCAAAAACGGCAACGGGAGGAGGGGAAATCTTTTGTGTCCCGTACCCGGTTAACGCCGGTGCGTTACGATAGACAAGAAACGATTGTGTTTCGAGTGGTGTTGGCGAATCCCTTGACGACTGAGCAAATTTTGCATGATGTGTTGGTGGAGCAAGATCAACTGGCGCAACTCGACAAAGAGTTTTATCCAAAGTTACGCCAGTTAGCGGCCGATATTCTCGCCTAAGTGTGAGGTATTGCAGCGGCTAACCTCGGTTAGCCTAAGCCCTGCCACCAAAAATATAGCGCCAGTGCACTGAACAGGCTGGCGCTACTATAACAAAGGATCTTGCCCAATAAACCGCTACTGAGTTTCAGATCATGTAAGCCATGATGAATGCGATGCATGGCATGAAACAATGGTAAGCAAATAGCCGCACCGGCCAGTGCTAACCCTGCCAGTCCCCACCAATCCTGCAATAGCCACTGTTGTACCTGCTGATAATTAAGCGCATTTTCTGGTAACACACCCAGCGGATAGAGCAACGCTATCGTCAACAGTAAACCCGGTATTACTACGGCAAAGCAGACACCACCGGCACTAAACAGGGCCCACCAAATAGGTTCGTCTGAGCGTTTTGGCTGATTCATAGCACACCTCCTAGCAACAGTAATAACAAGGCTGCTACGGCAATAGTGCCTAACCATTGTCCGGCAATCATCAGGGGGGCCGGCAAGAGTGGCATCACTCTGGGAAAGAGCTCAAAAAAGGTTTTAGCATGAAACAAACTGGCCGCAAAGGTCAGGGCATTCAGAGCCATCACCCAAGGCTGCGCCATAAAGCTGAGCCAATTTAGCCAGCTTTGTTCACCTTGCTGTAAGCTATAAAAACCGGCGATTAAACAGCCACAAAAAAATAATAAGGGTAAAACGGTGGCTTCCCGCAACATATAGAAACGGTAATAGCGATGCTTTAACCACCAGCTCGCAGTAAGCGGCGCCAGATAAGGGCGGCGAGGGCTGTGTTGTTCAGACATAAGGTGCTCCTAAGGCTTAAACAGGCCAATGACAAAGTCAGTCGCCGAGGCAACTTTTCCCTGATTGACGGCGGCGGCCGGATCTAAATGCTTGGGACAAACATCAGAGCAAAAACCGACAAAGGTACAGCCCCAAACGCCATTTTTGCCATTAAGCTGCGGCATGCGCTCAGCCTTACCCTGATCGCGATTGTCCAAGTTGTAGCGCTGCGCCAGCGTTAGCGCGGCTGGCCCCAAAAACTCAGGGTTTAAGCCAAACTGTGGGCAGGCGGCATAGCACAGGCCGCAGTTAATACAGCTGGAGAATTTACGATATTTTGCCAACTGTTTTGGTGTTTGCTTATGGGGTTGTGGTTTAGTGGCTGGCGTTGTTGCCGCGCTTTGCTCCTGGCGGATCAGGTAAGGCTTCACTGCTTGTAAATGTTGCAAAAACAGCGTCATATCCGATACCAAATCTTTCTCTGTCGCAAAGTGGGCTAACGGCTCTAACAGTAGATCGCCGCTATACTCACGTAAAAAGGTTTTACAGCCTAGTTTAGGGATGCCGTTGACCATCACACTGCACGAGCCGCAAATGGCCATCCGACAAGACCAGCGAAACGCTAAGCTGGGATCTAAGCTTTGTTGAATATACAGCAAGGCGTCCAGCACCGAGGTGCTGTTATCAAAGGGCACTTGATAGCGTTGCTGGCTGGGCCTTTGATCCTGCTCTGGGTTATAACGCTGAATAACCAGTGTTTTTTCCACTGTTTTTTCCATTATACCGGCTCCTGCTTTGTTGCGGCGCCGCCATAAAGGCGGGCAGCGGGTGTCGATTTAGTGATCCGCACCGGCTGATAGCTAATCTTGGCGCTACCGCCTGCTGCGCCAGCTGTTTCGGGCATTAACTGCGCGATGGAATGCTGCAGATAATCAGTATCATTGCGGCTTTGCATCCCTTGATCTAAGCGCTGGTGCGCACCACGGGACTCTTGTCGTGCCAAGGCGCTGGCACACATGGCTTCTGCCACATCCAGCCCAAAACCCAGCTCGTAATGTTGCAACAGCTCGTAATTAAAGATTTTACTGTTATCACTGACGGCTAATTGCTGATAGCGCTGTTTTAGTTGCTGCAAGGTGTTAAGACACTGCTGCATGCCCTCCGTGGTGCGATAGATACCACAGCCTTGCTCCATCGCGAGCGTCATGGCTTTGCGTAAGCTGGCTACTCTATCAGCTTGTTTTGCTCCAAAACGTGCTTGTAGCTGTTGGTGATGCTGTTGGCATTGTGCGTTCAGCGCGCTGCTTGGCAGCGCTTGGCGTTGTTTGGCATGGGCCACGGCAGCAACACCTGCAACTTTGCCAAAGACTAATAGTTCCGTTAATGAGTTAGAGCCAAGACGGTTGGCACCATGCAGGCCAACGGAAGCGCATTCACCAATGGCGTACAAGCCCCCGATACTGGTTTGGCACTGACCATCCGTTAAAATCCCGCCCATGGTGTAATGCACCGCAGGGCGGATGGGGATGGGCGCTTTGGCCGGATCAACATTGACATAGGATTTGGCCAGCTCACAGATAAAGGGCAGACGTTCATTCAGATAACTACTACCCAGATGCCGTAGATCTAAATAGACTACTGCATGCTCACCATAGTTACCGGTGCGACCTTTTTGCTGCTCATGCCAGAAGGCTTGCGACAGCTTATCGCGTGGCCCCAGCTCCATATATTTATTTTCGGGTTTACCCAGTGGCGTTTCTGGCCCTAAGCCATAATTCTGTAAATAACGATAGCCGTCTTTATTCAGTAGAATACCGCCTTCGCCGCGGCTGGCCTCGGTGATCAGAATGCCTGAGCCGGGTAAGCCAGTAGGGTGATATTGCACAAACTCCATATCGCGTAAGGCCACGCCGTGCCGGTACGCCAGCGCCATACCATCGCCGGTGACAATGCCGCCGTTGGTGTTGTAGTGGAACACGCGGCCGGCACCGCCGGTAGCTAAGATCACGCTTTTGGCCTGAATTTGGTAAAGCTCACCGGTGCTCAGCTGCATGGCCAGCACCCCAGCAATTTGCTGATCTACCACCAGTAAATCTAATACAAAGAACTCGTCCAGCCTGTTTATATTGGCAAACTGCAATGAGGTCTGAAACAAGGTATGCAGAATATGAAAGCCGGTTTTATCGGCAGCAAACCAAGTACGTTCAGTTTTCATGCCACCAAAGCGACGGACCTGCACACTGCCATCATCACGGCGGCTCCAAGGGCAGCCCCAGTGCTCTAACTGCACCAACTCTTCATAAGCATGGCTGACAAAGTAATCGACAACATCTTGATCGGCTAACCAATCACTGCCGGCGACGGTATCGTCAAAGTGAGCTTGTAGGCTATCTTGTTGCAGCGTCACGGCTGCAGCGCCACCTTCTGCGGCTACGGTATGGGAGCGCATGGGATACACTTTGGAGAGCAAGCTAATCTTGCAGTTAGGATCGGTTTGGGCTGCCGCAATGGCGGCACGTAAGCCGGCACCACCACCGCCAATAATGGCAATATCAGTGTGCAGTATTTGCATGATGCTTCCTTATAGTGTTTAATTCCTTGGGCTAGCGCTGCTGCGTTAGCGGGCTGCGCTGCCTTATGTTTTAGCCGGTACAAGCTGGCTGATAGTACTTAGTAAGCTGCCCAGTACAAACCGGCGCAAATTAATAATGGATACAGATGACAGAGCAGCACATTTAAGCCTAAATAGCGGCTCAGCTTAGCGGGCTGCTCAGCATATTTAAAAATGCCGGGTAGTAATGTAAAGAGTACAGGTAAGCTGAGTAAACCCAGCAAACTTTGCCAAGGTAATTGTTGGGCTATCACCCCTAATAGCAGCAAAATATAGCTTAACGCTGCTAACAGGCTAAACACACTGGCACTGTGCCGGCGGCCAATCACGATAGGGAGATGACGCCGCCCAACCTGCCGATCCGCTTCGACATCGGGAAATTGGTTTAGTAACAGTAAATTGCTGACGAGTAAGCTGACAATTAAGGCCAGCAGCCAAGCACCGCCAGTCAGTTTATCGGCAAACACCCAAAAGGCGCCAAGCGTCATCAATAAGCCAAACCCCACGCCCGGTGCCAGCAAACAGAGGATGGGCGCTTTATTAATGTACTGGGTATAGGCATAGATAATCATCACCCCGGGGATACCAATCAGCAGCAATTGCCAGCCATGTTGCAGGGTGAGATATAAGCCACCCATAATGACCACTAACAAAGTGCTTACCGCGAGCGTCAGGGCGATATTACTCGCGTGGGGGTTGGCAACCAGTGTGCCGCTACCACCACTAAAGGGGGTGCGCATGGTTAAAAAATCTAGCCCGGATTTAAAATCGAAGTACTCGTTAAAGGCATTGACACTAATATGGGCACAAAGCGCGACCAGCGTGACCAACATATATTGTGACCAAACTGGGGCGGCGCCTGCTTGCCAACTGGCGGTTGCGGCCAAAGCGATACAGACTAGCGTTAACGTTAAAAAATTGGCTCGGCCAACACCCAGTAACACGGCTATCACTTAGCGCTCCTTCTTTCGATGATAGTTAACTTACCACCTCTTGGCGTTGCTAGCAGCGGCAACCGGAGATGATAAAAAATTATGGTACTCCATTTCCTGTTATGGGAGTTTGATCTGAATCCTATTTTAGTTATTTAGTGATTACAGGTTAGGCGGGTTCGGTATTAATAGCAAATGCTAGCAAGCACCTGCTTAGCGTGGCGAGGTTTACCAAAGCGCCAATTGACTTTGCTGCTCACCCGCCCACGGTAGGAGTACGGGATGCTGGAAATGGGGCACTAATGGTTGTAAATCGCGGGCAAATTGTCTGGCTAAGTGCGGGGCCAGCCGATTATCTGGCGTATGCAAATACAGATAAGGCGTTTTGCCTGCATTTAGCCAAGCCGCGATTTTGTTAAGCCAAGGCTGATAATAGTGTTGATTGGTACTGAGATCATCACAACCGATAAAACGCACCACTGGGGTATCGCTTAAGCAAATAGCATGCACGGGTAAGCGCGGTTTTTTTTGCTGGGCATCGAGCAAGGCTGGCGTGGTGGCGGCAACCGAAAATAACGGCCGACTATCCAGTACCACACGCTCGCATTGATACTCACGCAATAAGCGGTTTAGGGTAATTTCGTGCTCGGCTTTATCAAAAAACTGTGGATGGCGCACCTCCACACACACCTTGGTGAGCGGACAGAGCACCTCGAGGTGTTGGGTCAGCCAATTTAGCTGAGCAGGGCCGGTGGTTTTCGGTAATTGCAAATGTACCAAGCCGATATAGGGATGCAGGGGCGTTAAGCATTGCCACCACGCAGTGAGCGCTTGGGCCGTGTCGGGCATAGGCGTGTTTGTTTGCGCATGTGATAAGCGGGAAGGAACTTTAAGCTGCAGCCGAAAATCAGCAGGCAGTAAGCTGGCCCAACGCGCGATAGTGGCCGCATCGGGGTCGGCATAAAAGCTAGTATTGCCCTCTACACTATTAAACACCTTGGCGTAGTGCTTTAAAAATTCCGCTTGCGGCGTATCTGCACTATAGAGGCTGCCTTTCCAAGCCGGATTGGCCCACATGGGGCAGCCTAAATACAGCAAAGGCGTTGACACCCGTTTTACACTTCCAGATTATCAATCAGCCGGGTATTACCAAGCGCCGCCGCCGCTAAAATCACCTTAGGCTCGTTCGCAGTTTTTGCCAGCGTTAAGGTTTGTTGATGGCTAATATTAAAGTAATCTGGTTGAAAGCCCGCTGCGCTAAGATCGGCTTTAGCTTGACGCTCTAAGGCTCGATAATCATGCTGACCCGCAGCGATGGCGGCTTTGGTTTTAAGCAGTATTTGATAGAGTGTAGGCGCTTGCTGCCGCTGTTCGGCAGTTAAGTAGCCATTACGGGAGCTTAAGGCTAAGCCATCAGCGGCACGTTCGGTCGGTACGCCAATAATCTCAATCGGAAAAGATAAATCGGTAACCATTTGTCGAATAATGGCTAACTGCTGATAGTCTTTCTGGCCAAAGCAGGCCACATCAGGCTGTACCAGATTAAACAGTTTGCTGACCACAGTACTGACCCCACGGAAATGCCCAGCACGGCTGGCACCACAGTGCAGATCCCCTAACAGCGGCACTTCGACATAGCTTTGTACGTCAAGACCACGTGGATACATAATCTCGGGTGTTGGGATAAAAAGGGCATCGGCCTGATGAGCGGTTAAGCCGGCAATATCGGCGTTTAGGGTACGTGGGTATTTATCTAAATCTTCATTTTTGCCAAATTGCATTGGGTTAACAAAGATACTGCAAATCACCCGATCAGCATGGTGGCGGGCAATATCGACCAGTTTAAAATGACCGTTATGCAGGTTACCCATGGTAGGTACAAAGGCAATGCGCTCGCCTGCCTGACGCCAAGTGGTAATTTGTGCGCGCAGCGCAGCAACAGAATCCAAAATATTCATTTAATTAAAACTATGCTCCTGGCCTGGGAAAGTACCGGCCTTCACTTCACTGACATAGCTGGCAATGGCGCTACGAATTTCGCCGGTTTGTGCCAGATAATTTTTGGAAAACTTCGGGATATAACCACTGCTAATGCCCAGTAAATCGTGCATTACCAACACTTGACCATCAGTGACATTACCGGCACCTATGCCGATCACGGGAATAGCTAAGGCTTGGGTAATGCGTTCTGCTAAGGCAGTAGGGATACATTCTAAAACCAGCAGTTGTGCGCCAGCCTCTTGCAAGGCCAGTGCTTGTCGTACCATGGCATCAGCTTTCTCTGCGGTTTTGCCTTGAACTTTATAGCCACCAAACACATGCACTGATTGCGGGGTTAAGCCTAAATGACCACAGACGGGCACACCGCGCTCGGTTAAGGCTTGAATAGTGGGCAGTAAAAAGTCACCGCCTTCTAACTTCACCATATTGGCACCAGCTTGCATCAACGGCACCACGCTTTGTAGTGTTTGCTCTAAGGTGCCATAACTCATAAAGGGCATATCGGCAATAATAAAGGCATCGCTAGCACCAGCACGCACGGCGCGAGTATGGTAAGCAATATCGGCAATGGTAACCGGTAAGGTATCACTATGACCTTGCAAAACCATGCCCAGCGAATCGCCAATGAGCAGGATCTCTACGCCTTGCTCCGCAAAAAGCTTGGCAAAGCTCGCATCATAGGCGGTCAACATGCTGATTTTCTCGCCCTGCTGTTTCATTTTTTGTAATACTGCGGTGGTGATTTTCGCCATAATAAAATTCCAACTAGCTTTCGGCTTGCGCAAGATCGCACAAAGCAGGATGAGCTGCCAGCGGCAGCGGCTGCAGGCCATTTAATGGCACCTGCTTTATCAGCATTGTTAATGGGGTGCCATCTGGCAGGGTTAACTCGGGTGCCAGTTCAAACAGTGGGTAAATTACAAACTCGCGCTGGCGCATACCATAATGTGGAATGGTTAACTGGGCTGTTGTCAGTTGCAGTTGGCCGTACAGTAAAATATCTAAATCTAAGGTACGCGGCCCCCAACGCTCGGCTTTACGTTCACGGCCTTGTTGTAGCTCGATTTGCTGCAATGCCGCTAATAATTGCTGCGCGCTGAGTTCGGTATCAAGCGCCGCAACAGCATTCACATAATCAGGTTGATCCTGTGGCCCCATCGGCTTCGAGCTATAAAATTGTGAAACCTGACGTAACTGTGTCGCTGGCAATAACGCTAAGGCGGCTACTGCCTGTTTCAGTTGTGCCACAGGATCGATTAGGTTAGCACCGAGGCCAATATAACTTCGCTCAGCCATGATGTTCACTGTTACTATTGGTGTTACGTTTGCGCTTATAGGTGCGACGACGTTTCGGGCTTTCGACTCCCGCTTTACCAAGTTGCTGAATCAGTGCCAGTCGATCGCTTTCATCACTGTATTGGAATTGCTCCCACCAACGCGCTAGCTCAAGTAATTCACCACCTTCAGCTGCGGCACGCAATACCAAAAAGTCATAAGCACCGCGAAACTTACTTTGTTCCATTAATTTGAACGCGCGGCGGCCTGCACGTTTCGATAGGCGATTTTGTAAAAACCAAATATCGCGCATGGCTAAACTAAAACGTTTGGGGATCGCAATGGTACGCTGAATATCATCCAAGACTTCCGTCATGGCAATACCAAAGGCGTCGTTTTCATTTAAGCCGCTTTCGATTAAGAGCGTTTGCGCCCGAACTTCGACGGGATACCAGAGCATAGCGGCAAAAATAAACGCGGGGGTAACAGGTTTATCTGTCGCCACCCGTTGATCCGTATCTTGCAGAGCGCGGGTAATCAGTTGAAAGGCTTTACCTTCAGGCTCTTGCTTTAACAGTTTCTCTAATTGAGGCACAAGCTGTTTTAAAACATTCAGCTCGCGCATGAGCATAAAATTATCAAAACCCTTGCCCGACAGCCACATCTTTACCAGTTCGTCAAACAAGCGGGGTGCCGGAATATTTTTTAACAAGACGGCTAACTGCGGGATATCCGCTGCGCTCTCAGGCGCAATTTGCATATTAAGCTTAGTGGCAAAACGGATGGCTCGGAGCATCCGTACCGGATCTTCCCGATAGCGGGTTTCCGGATCGCCAATCAATGCGATCCGACGATCCGCAATGCTTTGAACACCTTGAGCAAAATCGTAGATCGCAAAGTCTTTAATGGAGTAATACAGCGCATTAACGGTAAAATCGCGCCGCTCAGCGTCTTCTTCAATGGTGCCGTAAACATTATCGCGCAGAATTTGACCATGATCGCTTAAGCTAGCAATTTTACTGGCGTTTTCGTCTTCCTCTGCACCGCTGTGATGACCACGAAAGGTCGCCACTTCAATCACTTCTCGGCCAAACACCACATGAGCCAGCCGAAAGCGACGGCCAATGAGCCGACAATTACGAAATACCTGTTTTACTTCATCTGGTCGAGCGTTGGTTACCACGTCAAAATCTTTTGGCTTCAAGCCTAATAATAAATCGCGGATACATCCCCCCACTAAATACGCTTCAAACCCTGCGTCTTTTAAGCGATACAATACTTTTAATGCATTGGGGCTAATATCTTTTCGTGAAATAGAATGCTGATCTCTGCCAATAATCTGCATCGGTGGCAATACCGAAGGGGCAGCCGGGCTCGTTGGCTCTACTGGGCGAGTTGGGGTGGCCGGTATGGCATTCTTTCCGCCTAAGGTGCGGCGGCAAAAATCAATCACGCGCGAAATTATGATGTCTCTCCTCGATGGCATTGAACAAGCGGCTTAGCGCCGAAAAAACCGGCGTATCATACCTGACTTTGCAAGAAATGAGAACGAAATGGCGGGTTTTCGCTGATTATACTCTGTGGCGCTTTTAGGCAAAATCTGGACACGGTATTTCTGGGGTGACTGGAACCCGAGCCAAATCCCATACCGATAGCGCCCAAGCTAAAATATCGGCCACATTTGCGCCAACTAAGGCGGCAGGGACGGGATGGCCTAATAATGCTAGTACTGCACTTAAGCTGGTGTTGAGCGGCCAGTTTGCTAACGCGGTAGCATGGTTTTGTTTACTGAGTTTTTGACCGGGAGCGGTCACGGCTAAAGGCAAATGACCATAGTGTGGTGCGCGCTTACCAAGTAAGTGACATAAATGTTGTTGCCTGGGTGTCATATTTAATAAGTCTGCTCCACGGATCACTTCAGTAATCTGTTGATCGAGATCATCTACTACCACCGCTAGCTGATAGCTAAATAAACCATCGCGTCGTTTCAAAATATAATCTTCGCCCGCCAAGGCTGCCGATATAGATTGGCGACCAAAAACGCGATCATCAAATACGGTTTTTACCTCTTGGGCTTTTATTCGCCATGCAAGCGGGGGCGTGTTAAGTGATAGTGACGCACATGTGCCCGCATACACACCGCCAGTCAAACTAATTTCGCGTCGACTGCATTGGCAACCGTACAGTAACTCGCGTTGTTGTAGTTCTATCAGAACCTCTTGATAGCGCGCAATACGTTGGCTTTGATAGATAACAGGGCCATCCCAGTGCAGCCCAAATGCGGCTAAGGTATGCATAATGGCTGTGTCGGCCCCTATTTGTACCCTTGGTGTGTCAATATCCTCGATACGCAGCAACCATTGCCCCTGTTGGCTTTTAGCTTGTAAATAGCTACCAACCGCTGCAATGAGCGAACCGAAATGAAGGGGACCTGAGGGGGAGGGGGCGAAACGGCCAATATACTTGGCCGTCTGCGTTTGCGGCGTGTTCAGCACCACGCGAACCGTTCGGATTAACCGCCCAGTTGTTTTTCTTTAATTTCGGCCAGTGTTTTACAATCAATACACTGATCGGCTGTTGGGCGCGCTTCTAAACGTTTGATACCGATTTCAATACCGCAGGTATCACAGTAACCGAAATCTTCGTTTTCGATTTTTTGTAACGTTTTTTCAATTTTTTTCAGCAATTTACGTTCGCGATCGCGCGCACGTAACTCTAAGCTGAACTCTTCTTCCTGAGCCGCTCTATCTACCGGATCGGGGAAGTTTGCCGCTTCATCGGCCATGTGAGTTTTGGTACGGTCAACTTCTTCCCGTAACTGTTGGCGCCAGGCGTCGAGAATTTTTCTGAAATGCTCCAACTGCTTCGGGTTCATATACTCTTCCCCGACAGCTGCCTGATAAGGTACTACGCCAGCCAGCGCGAGCAACCCTAAGGATTTATTGTTATTGCCTTCTGGCATGATTCTCTCCTGTACAATCCCACCAAGCAAAAAGATGGCGGCTATAGATAGCAGAATATCACCGCTACCGCAATCACTAATAAAAAACCGCGGAAGTATAGCGGCTGGCAATCCTGCCGTCACTTAATTTCGGCTGAATCTTGCTGACTTTTGGTCTGAAGGTCGATTATTTTACGCTAACCGTCACAAATCTTTGGTTTTGTCGCGCCAAGTGGACGGCTGCCTTATGCTACACTGTCGGAAAAGCCTTAAGATGGCTTAGTTAACGTTTACTATTGGAGCTTGTAATGAATTCGATCCCTGCCGTAATACAGATTTTTATACAGCCGCAACCCGCTCCTGAACAATTTGGTACCGGTGCACTGGTTTCACCACACAGCGCAGGGTATCAAATACATATTAAAGCAGGCAATGAAGTAAGAATGGTGCAAAAAGCGGCACGGCTGCTCGATAATTTGGGCTTATCACAAGTACAACTGGCGGGTGAATGGCCAGAAGAGTGGCAATGGGCTTTTTATCAAGGTTTTGTAAATGCTAAACGCCTTACAGGAGTGTTTTTTTGCGGTGATGCGTTAACGGTGCAAAGGCTAACACAACGTGAACACTGTTATCGTTTTGCCAAACACTTGGTGAATAAAACACCCGAGCAATTATCACCGCAATTATTAGCAGAAGAGGCTGCGGCATTTATTTCGGCAACCGCGGGGGCAAACCAGGTAACGTATCGCATCATCAGTGGTGAACAGCTGGTTACGGAAGGTTGGCAGGGTATTTACCAGGTTGGCCGCGGTAGCGTTAGAGCGCCAGCCATGTTAGAACTCGACTTTAACCCAACGGGCAATCCTGAGGCGCCTGTAGCGGCTGCGTTGGTGGGGAAAGGCATTACTTTTGACAGTGGTGGCTACTCTATTAAGGCCACCGAAGGGATGCTGACCATGAAATGCGATATGGGTGGCGCGGCGACGGTAACGGCCGCATTAGCCTTGGCAATTCTGCAAGGGTTAACGCAGCGAGTAAAACTTATTTTATGTTGCGCAGAAAACTTAATTAGCGGTCATGCCTATAAATTGGGCGATATTATTACCTATAAAAATGGCACAACGGTTGAGATTGTGAATACCGATGCAGAAGGGCGTTTAGTCTTGGCGGATGGTTTGCAACTGGCCTGCGACAGTGGCGCAGCGTTAATTATTGATGCCGCAACCCTCACGGGCGCCGCCGTAACGGCCGTTGGGGCGGAGTATAATGCGCTGTTTGCGTTAGATAAGGCGTTGGCTAAACGTGCGCTGGATTACGCAGAACAACAACAAGAATTAACGTGGCAACTGCCTTTAGAAAAATGGCACCAACAGCAATGTCCCTCGCCCTATGCCGATACGGCCAATAGCCGGCCGGTTAAAGGCGGCGGTGCGGGGGGGGCCAGTAATGCTGCAGGGTTTTTAAGTCGCTTTGTGGCAAACGAAGGGCAGGGATGGTTACACTTTGATTTAGCCGCGGCCTTTAACGGCACGGCGAATGCCTATTGGGCAGCGGGCGCCACTGGGCAAGGGATTAGAACGATCGCCAGTATATTATTACATGAAGTAAACGCCTAACGTCTGAGTGAATTTCATCAGCGGTTTCTTGCCGCTGATGCCGTTGAGTACAAAAGCAGTGTTACCAATAATCGAAATTTTACCCCGGCTTTGTCAGATGTTGCATCAGGTGCCCCGCGTGGTGTTAGCGGCTCCACCTGGGGCAGGTAAATCAACCTATTTGCCGCTTTATCTACTGCAACAGCCCAGCTTTATGGGTAAGCGTATTGTGATGCTAGAACCTCGGCGCTTGGCTGCTAAAGCCATAGCAGCATACTTGGCTGAGCAGTTAGGCGAAACAATTGGGCAAACCGTGGGGTATCAAATTCGGCAGGAGCGTCAAGACAGCGCTAACACCCGTTTATTAATTGTTACTGAGGGTATTCTCACGCGTAAGATCCAGCAGGATCCTGAATTATCCTCTATCGATTTGCTTATTTTTGATGAATTTCACGAACGATCCTTGCATGCTGATTTAGGCTTAGCACTTGCCTTAGAAGTCCAGCAATTAAATGAACGATTAAAAATTTTAGTGATGTCGGCTACCCTAGACACCAGTGCGCTTGCTCAATATTTACAAGCACCGGTATTACACAGTGAAGGCCGTAGTTACCCCGTAACGATTAAGTACCAACCGCTGAGTAAAGACCCGATAGCCATACAATGCGCTAGACAAGCGTTGCTGGCATATGAACAGCATCAAAGCAGTGTATTGGTGTTTTTGCCCGGGCAAGCCGAGATTTCACAAGCTGCAGACTGGTTGCAATCGCAAGCCCTCCCTGCCAGCGTAAAGGTGTTGGCGTTAGTGGGTAGTATGAGTATTGCGGCGCAGCAAGCCGCAATTGTTGCGCCTGCGCCAGGTGCGTATAAAATCGTGCTAGCGACCAATTTAGCTGAAACCAGTTTAACCATTGAAGGGATTAATGTTGTTGTCGACAGTGGGCAAGCGCGTCGGGCCAGTTATCAAGCCCGTTCGGGTATCAGTCGTTTAGAAACCATTGCGATTAGCCAAGCTGCCGCAACGCAACGGGCAGGACGAGCGGGGCGACTGGCCGCAGGATACTGTTATCGTTTAGACAGCGCGGAGCAATGGCAACGCCGTCCAGCGTTTGAGCCGGCAGAAATAACCTTAGCGGAACTTACGGCACTCAGAGTGGAGATTGCCGTATGGGGCTGTCAACCTGAAGATTTAGCCTGGCTAACCACACCCTCATCCACTAACTTGGCCGCAGCTACCGCCTTATTACAGCAATTACAGGTATTAGATCTTCAAGGGCAAATAACCGCCTACGGTCGCGTGCTTTACGCATACGGCACGGATATCCGCTTAGCCAGCATGCTAGAACATGCCAAGACGCTGCAACAGCAGCAAGCGGGTATTGGCTGGCTAGCGAGTTTATTGGCAGCCTTGTTAGAAGAGGGACGTATCTCGCCAGACGATCTTTACGGACAATTACAGCAATTGCACGCCCGACATCCGCGTTATAGTCGCCAGTATCAGCAGGCGCTACAACTGGCGAAGCGGCTTAACTGTCAGCCAAGTGCCACCTTGCCAGTAGAGCAGGTTCCGGCGTTGTTATTGCGAGCTTATCCAGATCGATTGGCACAACGTCGAGGGCAAGGGTATTTATTAGCCAATGGCGCTGGTGCACAATTAGGTGCCGATCATGCTTTACAGCAACAGCCCTATATCATTGCCGTTACGCTGCAACAGGTTCAACAGCAAAATCGTATCCAATTGGCCATCGCCATTGACTTGGACGCTATTTTGACAAGCTGGCATGCGTTACCCTGGCAAACAAGCACCGGCTGGGATGATAAGTTAGCTGGATTTTATAGCGAGCAACAACGCCAATTTGGTCAGTTAGTGTTGCAACGTCGCCCTGCGCCATTGCAGTTAACGGCGCAGCAAAAACAACACGCTTGGTTAGCCCATATTGCTAAACATGGGCTAGCGCTGTTGCCTTTCACTGCCACATGTTGGCAACTACAACAACGTGTGGCGTTGTTGCATGCTAACCAATTTACGGATTTTCCTGATCTTAGTGATAGCGCTTTACTGGCAAATCTGGAAAACTGGTTAGGTCCCTATCTGGCCGATGTGCACAAAGCCAGCCAATTAGCACAATTACCACTTTATGATTTACTCTGGCAGCAGTTAAGTTTTCAACAGCAGCAGCAGGTAAAGCAGTTATTACCTGAGACATGGCAAGCGCCAACGGGAAGCAACGTACAGATTGATTACAGTTTACCAGGCGGCCCTAGGTTTTCAGTGCGGGTTCAGGAAATGTATGGTCAACTGACGTCGCCAAGTGTATTGAACGGCCAGTTACCTCTTACCGTGACGTTATTATCGCCCGGACGCCAACCTTTACAGATTACCCGTGATTTAGCCAGTTTTTGGCAACAGAGTTGGCAAGATGTAAAAAAAGAAATGAAAGGGCGCTATCCTAAACACTTTTGGCCGGATGATCCGGCACAAGCGCGCCCTACAACAAAAACAAAAAAAGCGATGGGTTATGAGCCGAAGTAAAAAGAAATCGATAAAATCCAGTCGTCCAGGTCGGTGGTGGCGCAAGGTATGGGTGACAGGATTAAAATTGGCATTCGTGATATTGCTGGTATTAGTCATCTATTTTATTTACTTAGACAGTAAAATCACCAGTACGTTTTCTGGCCAGAAATGGCAGGTTCCGGCACAAATTTATGGTCGTAGTTTAGCGCTGTATCCGGGTAAATACTTAACCCAAGCTCACTTAATTCAAGAGTTAGAGCAACTTCAGTATCGGCGCAGCCAAGACGTTACTGGACCGGGTCAATTTAGCGTTAAAGGCGGCAGTGTTAGTATTTTTCGTCGTAGTTTTACTTACGTCAATGGCGAACAAATCGCTGAGCGTTTTAATGTTGAGTTTAATCGTACTGGGATTAGCCGCATTGTGCAGCAAGGGCAGAGCCTAACGTTTGCACAGTTAGAACCGCAGTTAATTGAGCATTTAGTCTCGCCGCATCAAGAAGATCGAGAGCTCGTAAGGTTAGATTTAGTGCCTACCTTGCTAAAAGAGACGTTATTATTGGTTGAAGATCGGGAATTTTATCAGCATCGTGGAGTTTCTCCTTTATCGGTATTACGCGCGTTTTGGGTCAATTTAACGGCTGGGCGCACCGTGCAGGGGGGATCAACGTTAACGCAGCAACTCGCAAAAAACATGTACCTTACCCATGATCGTACCCTATGGCGGAAAATCAATGAGGCGTTTATTGCCTTAGTATTAGATTATCGCTTTAGCAAAGATCAAATTTTAGAAGCCTACTTAAATGAAATTTATTTGGGGCAAAATCATGCCACAGCGGTGCATGGCTTTGGTTTAGCCAGCCGTTTTTACTTTGGTAAACCGCTGACGGAATTATCTGCCGATCAATATGCGTTATTAATAGGGGTGGTTAAGGGACCGGGTTACTATGATCCGCGGCGTTTTCCGGAGCGGGCACAGCGGCGACGCGATTTAGTGTTGCGGTTGATGTTTGAACAAGAGCTGATAAACGACGCGGCTTATCAACAAGCTCTCGCAAAACCGATTAAACTTGTTGCACGTGGCCAGTATCTTAATGCCAGTTTTCCCGCTTACATGGATGCCGTAAAACGCGAGTTACGCCAATTGGCACTTGATCCCAGCTTAACGCATAGTGGCATTAAGGTATTCACTTATCTTGATCCTATGGCGCAAACGCAAGCAGAACGAACCGTATCGCAGCTCGTGCCTGAGATGAATAAAGATTTAGAAGCCGCGATGTTGGTGGTAGATTACCAAGAAGCAGCCGTTCAGGCGTTAGTGGGGGGGAAAACCGCCGGCTATGCAGGGTTCAACCGGGCCTTAGAGGCCAAGAGACCTATCGGTAGCTTGATTAAGCCTGCCATATTTCTAGAGGCCTTAGCGCAGCGCGGTCGTTTTACGTTGGGGACCTTACTCGATGATAGTCCATTAAGCCTTCGTAATAATAATCAAGACTGGCAGCCGCAAAATTTTGATAAACGTTTTCGCGGGCAAGTGTCGTTAATGCGGGTGCTAGCGGATTCTCTCAATGTACCGACAGTGCGGTTAGGCTTACAATTGGGCATGCCGAAAATACAAGATGCGCTCCAGCGTTTAGGACTTGAACGTCGAGTCACACTGTACCCCTCTGCGTTATTAGGGGCAGTAGATTTATCCCCTTATGAATTGACACAACTGTATCAAACGTTGGCTAACAATGGCGTACACCAATCATTAGCAACCGTGCAGGCGGTCACCGATCAATATGGTGCTGTGGTGTATCAACGTAATAGTCCAAAAACTGTACGCTACGCCGCCGAGGATGTTTATTTATTGCATTATGCCATGATTGAATCGACTTTAACGGGTACCGCACAATCGCTCGCCCGCACTTGGCCACAGCCAACCTTTGCGGGCAAAACCGGTACCTCAAGTGATTATCGGGACAGTTGGTTTGCTGGCTTTGATCAGGATACGTTAGTCACAGTATGGTTGGGGCGTGATGATAACCAAAGTACCGGCCTGACTGGGGGTACGGGGGCCTTAAGAGTTTTTGCGGATTATTTTCGGCAAAAGGGTAAGCATAATTTGATTCGTTACATGCCTGACAATGTTGAGTGGCAGCGCTTTTCGACCAATAGTGGTTTGCCGGTACCGGAATACTGCCCTAATAGTTGGCTGCTGCCAGCACATAAAAACAGTATTTTAAGTATGGCGGCGTGTGATTAAGGCGTTGGTTTTTATAAAAAGGTGACATGATGACGGATCTGTGCCGTTGTGGCTGGCTTGACATGACTAAACCGGATTATGTTGCATACCATGATACCGAGTGGGGAGTACCGGTTTACGATGATCAGCGTTTATTTGAGTGTTTAACCCTTGAAGCCGCGCAAGCGGGATTAAGCTGGTATACGGTGCTTAAAAAACGTGAGCAGTATCGTATCGCATTTGCGGGGTTTGATCCGGTAAAGGTTGCAAGCTTTGATGCGACAAAAGTCGCTGAATTATGTCAAAATCCGGGGATAATTCGTCATCGCTTAAAAATAGCTGCGGCCATCAATAATGCCGCCCGTTTTTTAGAAGTCCAAGCTGAATTTGGCAGTTTTAGTGCTTATCTATGGCGTTTTGTGAACGGTTCTGTGCAAGTGAATAGCATTAACAGTGTTGCAGATTATCGGGCAACGAGTCCGGAATCGGATGCGTTGAGTAAAGATTTAAAGAAACGGGGTTTTACGTTTGTAGGCTCTACAATTATGTATGCCTATATGCAGGCGGTTGGGATGGTCAATGATCATCATAATGCCTGCTTTCGTAAAACGGCTGTAATCGCCAAAGCACCCTAACTGCATTTTCACACGGTATACGCGAAACATGCAGTTAGGTGTAACAGGGGGGTTAAGTGCTCGGAATACGTGCGCTTATTTTAATGCTGCAAAAGCGTAATCAGCCGCGGCAATTGTTTCAGCAATATCTTCATCTGTATGGGCTAATGAAATAAAACCTGCCTCATACGCGGATGGCGCCAAATAAATACCTTGTGCTAGCATCAGGTGGAAAAAGCGTTTAAACGCCTCGATATCACAGCGTGTGGCTTGTTGAAAGTTACTTACTCGACCTTCAGTAGTAAAGAACATCCCAAACATGCCGCCAACCTGATTAAAACTCACTGGGATACCATGTTTTGCTGCTGCATGCGCCAAGCCTTTTAGTAATTGCGCTGTTTTAGCGGTCAGCGCCTCATACACGCCTGGTTTACTGATTTCTTGCATTGCGGCTAAGCCAGCTGCCATGGCAATCGGGTTGCCCGACAAGGTACCTGCTTGATATACCGGCCCTAATGGCGCGATATGTTGCATGATGGCTTTTTTACCGCCAAAAGCGCCTACCGGCATGCCGCCACCAATAATTTTACCCAGCGTGGTTAAATCCGGTGTCACGCCATAGTACGCTTGTGCGCCACCGAGCGCGACCCGGAAACCTGTCATCACTTCATCAAAAATAAGTACACTACCGTACTCATCGCAGAGTTGGCGCAGTCCTTCTAAAAAGCCTGGCTCAGGTGGAATGCAGTTCATATTACCGGCAACCGGTTCTACAATAATGCAGGCAATTTGCTCACCTTGCTCGGCGAAAAGGTGTTGGATTTGGGCTAAATTATTGAATTCGCATGTTAGGGTGTATTTAGCAAAATCGGCTGGTACACCCGGTGAATTAGGGACCCCTAGTGTTAACGCACCCGAGCCCGCTTTTACCAACAAAGAATCTGCGTGGCCATGATAACAGCCTTCAAACTTCACAATAGTATCACGGCCGGTATACCCGCGCGCCAAGCGAATTGCGCTCATAGTGGCTTCGGTACCTGAACTTACCATGCGAAGCATTTCCATGCTGGGCACTAATTCGGCAACCTTTTCAGCCATGGTAACTTCTGCTGGGCAGGGGGCACCGAAACTTAACCCATTTGCGGCTGCCGCGATAACAGCATCACGAATAACGGGGTTGTTATGCCCCAGTAACATTGGACCCCAAGAGCCGATATAATCAATGTAGCGTTTACCATCTACATCGAATAAATACGCACCCTCGGCCTTTGCTACAAAAAAAGGCTCGCCCCCTACGCTTTTGAATGCACGAACGGGGGAGTTTACTCCACCTGGGATAGTGTGCTGGGCACGGGCGAATAATTCAGAAGAAATTGACATTATACTTATCCTGTCAGTTATTTATTGGTGTACCAAGGTACGGCGCATTCGTAATCCTGTACGAGATCCTCTACCCCTAATGTGAGCGCAAACAATGCCATTCTCACTAAAATACCATTATCCGCTTGGCGGAAAATGGCAAGGTTCGGATTTAAATTGAGATCATTGTCTAATTCATTTGCTTCTTGCCGTGAATCCCGTGGCAAAGGATGCATGATCACCGTATTAGATTTACAGTGCCGCGTGTAAATTTCCTGATTTAACCTAAATTTACCGCGATAGAGATTAGCTTCGGCTTTGGAGGGGAAGCGTTCTTCCTGAATACGCGTTTGATAGACAATATCGGCGTTAAGATTCCCTTCTAACTTATCGCTAATGGTCAGGCGATGACCGGCGTTATCCAAGGCGGCGATAATCTCGTCGGGCATCGCCAATTCTTGTGGTGAAATTAAGGTAATTTGTAGGTTTTTATACAAGCTGAGTAGCTTTGATAACGAATGAACGGTACGGCCAAATTTAAGATCACCGACCATGGCAATGTGCATGCCATCGATAGTTTGTCCTGAGGCGATTAATTCTTGTTCAATGGTAAAGAGATCTAACAGCGCTTGGGTGGGATGTTCATTCGCACCGTCGCCACCATTAAGGACGGGTACTCGACTGCCTTCAGCAAACTCTGCCACCGACCCCGCTTGAGGATGGCGCATGGCAATCACATCACTGTAACTGCTGATCACCCTGGCTGTATCATATAAGGACTCGCCCTTCGATAAAGCAGACGATTCCATGCCCGTCGTTTCGCGCACTTCGCCCCCAAGTAGATTAAATGCGCAGCCAAAGCTAACGCGGGTGCGGGTACTAGGTTCAAAAAATAAATTGCCCAAAATGGCGCCGTCGAGCACTTTCGTGCGCTTTTTACGACTAGCATAAGGGCTCATTTTTCTAGCGATTTCAAAAATATACTGAATGCTGTCACGGTTGAATTGTTTTACCGAGAGAATATGCTGACCTTTAAAGCTCATAGTACGGCTCACTTAATCGAATAGCGGATGGGGCAGCCTAGCGGCTTGTGCACTGTATTATACGCAATTTATAACGGCTTTAACACGGCCAACAAAATGATGACTAACAGCACTAACACGGGAACTTCATTAAAAAAACGATAAAACCGTGGGCTATGTTGATTTCGATTATGTTTGAAATCTGCCAGTAATTTAAAACAATACCCATGATAGGCATAAAGAAACAGAACTAAGATCAGTTTGTAATGCAGCCAGGTACTGGCAGCAAACCAGACCCGGCCATAGCTCATGATCAGCAGTACGCCAAACACTAACGTGAGTACAGCAAAGGGGGTAACAAAATACAGCAGCCGACGTTCCATTACTTTGAACGTGCTATCACAATCAGGGCTTTGGGTTTCTGCATGGTATACAAACAGACGCGGTAAATAAAAAATACCGGCAAACCAAGCCACCATAAAGAACACGTGTAATGCTTTGTAAATTAAAATAAGTGTCATATTAAATTGTTCTGTTTGATTAAAAGTGCGCGTAATTGGTCCCAACGTATAATGCCCAAAGGCACATTAGGATCATCTTGATAAATATATACAATCCCTTCACGTTTATCTTCCAGTTCGCCAAGTACTTCGGCCATCGTACATTGCTGAGATAACCCCTTTACCGGAAGATATTGAATGGCACTGTCGCCACTGAGTGATAAGCTAATATCATACTGCGCCAAATAATAGTGCGATGTATTATCCAAGGTACGTTTAATCAATAATTGGCTGGGTGGTTGTAAGGTGGCAAGGTGCTGGCGTACCACCGCTTCATCAGGGTTATCTAGTAAGTGATAATCTTGGCTTACTACCGCGAGTACCCCAACTTTTTGTAACACGTCATCGGCCGGTGAGAGTTTATACGGCAGTTGCATAAAATCCAATTGCATTAAAAATATCGATTTATTATTAAAAAACTGCACAGTTGTAACGTAAGCCGTAACGATCACTAACATCGCAGGTAAAATGATATGCTGATTAGCCGCTAACTCCAGTACCGCAACCAGTGCGGCTAAGGGCGCATGTAAGGTGGCGGCCATCATGCCCGCCATACCTAATACCGCATAGGTCCCCGCATTACTGCTGTTATCAACGATAATGGCCGGCACTATCGCCAAGATGGTGCCAAGCACCACACCAATACCAAAAATAGGACCAATGATCCCGCCGGGTACGCCTAATCCTATCGCAAATAACGTTAAAACCATTTTGCCAAATAGAATAACTAACAAGAGATGGATTTCAGTAGGGCTATTAATAGCAAATTGAATGGCACCGGTCTCCGCCCCCATCGCATGGGGAATAAAATAGCCCACCGCAGCGGTTACTGCACCGGCTAAGGCAAGGCGTAATAGTAGAGGCCATTTCTTAAAAATATGCAGTAAGCGCATCATATTGCGGTTAAAAAACCAGGCAACAGCACCAAAAATGATGCCGCATAAAATAAGATAGGGAAAGTGCCAAACGCTTAAGTTAATAATATCCAACGCCGCCAGTTCGCGATCATGACCAAAGACCCACTGCGTAGCTAATGCCCCGACAACAGAGGCTAACATTACGGGGATAAAGACATGGATTCGGTATTCACGCAGCACGACCTCCATTACAAAGATCATGGCAGCTAAAGGCGTATTAAAGGACGCAGAAATGCCTGCAGCAATGCCGCAACCCGCTAAAATGCGGATACTGTTATAAGGCAATTTTAGGTATCGACCGACGCTACTCGCGCCATAAGCGCCTAAATGCACTGATGGCCCTTCTCTACCCACAGAGAAACCACTAGATAATGCTAAAATGCCGCCAAAAAACTGATTTAAGGTGTTTCGAAATGGCATGATGCCATATGCCGTTTTAATCCGATGGATGACAAAAGGAATGCCGAGGCGGTAATGACGATAGCCGGTGATCAGAGCAATTAAACCAATGCAGGCTGCGCCACCTAAGGGCAATAACCAGCGAATATCGGCATCAATGCTACTAAAATCATCGCTGTGAGTTAAGAAAAAACCTTGTAAGCCTATAATGGCGAGCCGAAAAAGAATTATCAGCAGCGCTGCAATTAAGCCGCCTAGCATTCCCAGCAAACAAAGCTGCAATGAGGTTTGCGGTAATGCTAACCGTCGTTGTAATGACGGTAAATAAGCCTGCCAACGTTGCATAAAAGCCCTAAATCCCTAGCGCCAAGGAAGATAACCTTAGTTTATCATAGGCTGCTTCACCTGTGTGTCACATTGTATAGTTCTGGTGTGTGATGAGTGTGGCGCAGCGCTATTGTCGTTGCTTCAAGTATGGCTGATTCGGGGAAATACTTGAATAAATTAGTCAGGTATTAGATAATCAAAAGCGTTTTTACGCTGGTTGGAGTTATCATGTCTGAAGTACAGATCCCATTAGAGTTTTCTGATGCCGCAGCACGTAAAGTGGCTGCTTTAGTAAGTGAAGAAGAAAACCCTGAACTTAAATTACGGGTATATATTACCGGGGGTGGCTGTTCAGGCTTTCAATACGGCTTTACCTTTGATGAAAAAGTAAACGTAGGTGATTTTTTAATTGAAAAGCAAGGGGTTGCAATGGTTGTAGATCCCATGAGCTTACAATACTTGATGGGTGGGGTGGTAGATTACACCGAGGGCCTTCAAGGCAGCCGTTTTACGGTGCAAAATCCCAATGCAACCACTACCTGTGGCTGCGGTTCTTCTTTTTCGGTGTAACACTTAACCTATTACACCGTGCTTGCTGGTTCTAATGCTAACATTGCTGTTTACAATGTTAGCATTACTCTCTCTACTTACTACACGACCTCTATTATATATAGCGACGCGCGGTTTGTGCGCTTGCACATCACATATTGGTGAGCAAAAGCAATACCCATAATACCAACGCTAACACACCATTAAAGATCCCAATATAAATAAAGCCTCGTCGGCCTTGTTTTAACGGTATTTGATAATGACGCAAAAATAAGAACCAGCCTAGGCACATTAATACAGGCAATAAAAATAATAATCTAATCATGTATTCCTCATTTTTGCGTAACGTTATTTACACGCTCTAGATATATTAAAACTGCTAACGTGATAGCGCAGCGTTAAGCTCACTGGTTTTACGTTTTTTATCGTGTCTAGCTGTACGCTCATCGCAACCTATGATATTAATTAAGTACCAAAAAACTGATGTTCAACAGGATAACCTCAGACAATTAATGCAGGGAGCAGTGTAATCATAAAAAATAAAAGCGTAACACGCTGGGAGAAGAAAAAATATGAAAGGTACAAAAAGTGTTGTTTCAGACGAAAATAAACGGTTGTGTGTTTGGTTAAAACGCCAACGTCAAGAAAAAGGCCACACTATGCGCAGTTTATCAGAGCTTTTGGGTACTCCTCACTCGTTTATCGGTAAAGTGGAAAACCAAGAGCGCAGATTAGATGTGGTTGAGTTTGTCAGATATTGCCAAGCCTTAGAGGTAGATCCAGCAGAAGGATTACGTCAAGTTTTAAGTCTGTAACATTTCTCTCGTTATCACCTGTTTTGACATCAAAGCCGCATTTACGCGGCTTTTTTATTAATCTTTTCGTTATACCATTAAGGTAACTACTTGACCTCTGTTGACAGCCCGTTAAGCTAGACCAAATTTATTTATGGTAAGGTTCCTCATTGACGTTGCTAAACACCTGGATAACCTCTTTACGCATTTATTATCAACGGCGCGTATTGATCATTTTTTTGTTGGGATTCTCAAGTGGTTTACCCATGGTTTTGGTGTTTGGAACTTTGTCGTTTTGGCTGCGTGAGGCCGGCGTATCGCGTGCTGAAATTGGTTACTTTAGTTGGGTTGTATTAGCTTACAGTGTGAAATGGATGTGGTCACCCTTAGCCGATCGCTTACAGATCCCTTGGTTATATCGTTTACTTGGTCGAAGACGAAGTTGGTTGTTATTATCGCAAGCTGCCGTGATGTTGGGCATCTTAGGTATTTCTTATTCCGATCCGCAGCAAGATTTAGCTTTAATGGCGTTGTTTGCCGTGATCCTCGCGTTTGCATCGGCTACGCAAGATATAAGCGTAGATGCCTTTCGCATAGAAAGTGCGCCTGAGCAGATGCAGGCTGCGCTAGCTGCTGCGTATTTATTGGGTTATCGGCTTGCGATGATTTTAGCCTCGGCAGGTACGCTGTGGCTAGCGGCGTTGTTTGCTACCAGCCCAGATTATCAGCTAGCCAGTTGGCAACACGCATACAGTGTGATGGCTCTTTGTATGTTGCCGTGCATTATTACCACGTTACTTTGCCAAGAACCCGTCAATACCCTGCTTAGCGCTAACACCTCAACGGGTAAACCTTGGCAGCGATTTGTCAGCTGGTTAAAGTTAGCTATTGTGGCGCCGTTTGTAGATTTTTTTCAGCGGTATCGTTGGCAAGCCCTGGTGATCCTGGCATTGATTGCCTGTTACCGCATGAGTGATGTGGTTATGGGGGTGATGGCTAACGCGTTTTATGTAGATATGGGTTTTAGTAAAGAAGAAGTGGCAAGTATTTCCAAAGTATTCGGCGTTATTATGACACTCGTTGGGGCGGCCCTAGGTGGTGTGTTATTGAATCGGTTTGGCACGTTGAAAATTTTATTTTTAGGGGCAGTGCTTAGTGCGGTAACCAATTTATTGTTCTCGTTACTGAGTGTTATTGGTCATGATGTATTTTGGCTAACCGTGGTGATCTCCGCCGATAATCTTAGTGCCGGTATCGCTACCAGTGCGTTTATTGCCTATTTATCGTCGTTGGTCAATTTGGCTTACACTGCAACGCAGTATGCCGTGTTCAGCTCGTTAATGTTATTGCTACCAAAATTTATTGGTGGATTTTCAGGAGAATGGGTTGAAAGTATGGGGTATAGCCAATTTTTCATGGTAACGGCGCTATCTGGCATACCCGCGCTAATACTGATTGTCATAATTGGGTATTGTAAAATGATCCCATCTGACAACGTGCTAGATAACGATGAACTCAGCCGACGTGAAACGCCTTAAAAATAGATAAAGTGGCAAACAAGCACCATTATTACTTGCGTGAGCTAAGGGCGCAGGCCCACGCAGTTTTGCGGACAGTGGCCTTTACCCACCAGAAACCCTAAGCAATGTTGTAAGTTACGCTTGAGCTTTTTATTCTGTCGTAATTGCTGTTCTGGCCAGTACTCCAATTGATGCAACAGATGCCAGAAGACTTTTTCAGAATAACTAGGAGGCGTTACGGGTTTATGGCTTAAGGCTGCCCATTCTTCCAACGTATCCCATATAAATAGATGCAATTCACGATGTGGTAATTGCCCGCGTAAAAACCGTGAGGCATAAAACACTAATTGCTGTGACTTGTCGTCAATAAAGGTCGTGATCATGTTTTACTCCAAGCAAAGATACGTGGCAGTTATAACGGTAACGATGTAGTACCCTTTACCAAGATTATCGTGCTGCCTGTTCTTAATCATCACGCCACGGAATGTGAGACAAGGTGGCGCCTTGAATCTACTGAGATAGCGGCTTGAATCTATCTCAATAGAAACTTACCCAATTTGCGTAAAGTATAGTCGTTGTCAGGAAGAAGTGAGTTGTTGCGAACAAATTTTATTTACATTCGCCCCTGCGAATCGCAAGGGCAAATTTCGAAGCTGATCTAGTTAGATCGTAAGGATGGAAGGCAAAGGAATAGAATGAGGGTTATTCTTGGGGTAACAGAATGACCATTTTTAATATAACCTGCTCCACTGGTACATCTGGCCACCCCAGTTGTTCAGATACCGCGGTTTCGCGTTGTTGAATTTTATCAAGTACTTCCATACCGGAAACCACTTGACCAAAAACGGCATAACCCCAACGGCTACCGGGATCCAAACTGGTATTATCATTTAGGTTAAAATAAAATTGGCTATCAGCACTATGCGGATCCGTTTGTCTCGCCATGGCAATACTGCCAAGTTGATTTTTTAACCCATTACCTGATTCATTAAAAATGGGCTTCAAGGTTTCAATGGCTTTGTAATCGGGGAGGTAACCGCCGCCTTGTAACACAAATTCAGGAATTAGCCGATGAAAAACGGTATTGTTATACGCATTTTTTTTTACGTAGCTAAGAAAATTATTAACCGTAATGGGTGCTCGACTGCGATCCAGTTCCACTACGATTTCGCCTTCGGAGGTTATAAATTTAACCTTTGGGAATAAGTTATCTGGTTGCATAAATTGGCCCGCGTGTAAGGCCGTGCTGCAAAACAGCAGCAAACTTACTAAAAATACCTTCATAGTTCCCTCGTTAGTTCAGCGCGTCTTTCCAAGTAGGATCTTGCAATAACTGATTTAATACTTGCTCGGTAAGAATACGGAGTTCACGCTCAACGGCAGCCAAATCCACTTTGAAGGGCGCAGTATAATTGCTATCGCCCGCATAAGATTTACTAAAGGTACCATTATCACTTTGAATAAATACAGTTAGGGTCACTTGATTCACAACTTGATGATCAATCGGTCGTTGTAAAACATTGGACTGTAACTGATTAATTTGGATTTTAAATTGAACACTATGCTGACTATCCACATTGGCGCCTTTTTCTCTCAATGCGCTGGTCAAGGTGTTTTCTAACTGCAAGCGTACGTCGTTACTAGTACGATAGTGGTTTTCATTGCTGCCTTGTTTTATCGTCAACGTTTGTGGTCTTGGGCGCATATCAACCACCGAGAAGCTGAACTGTGCACCTTGTAATTCCGCATTTTGCGGCCAAAAAATTTGCGGAACAACCATAAATGAGGGCACTTTGGTCGCGCAGCCTACCAACACTAATACCAGTATTAGCCATAAATAACGCATGATTAACTCCTTTTGATGGATTCTAAAATAACAAACTTAGGATTAGCCGCCAATTGTTGGCAATGGCCAAATAGTTTTTCTAATTGTAACCGATACGGTAAGTGACGATTCGCCACAATACGTAAGCGGCCACCGGTTTTAAGTACGCGTTTTGCGTCACGAAACATTTGCGAAGCAATATGGGTAGTTACTGCGCTTTGTTGATGAAAAGGCGGGTTACAGATAACCCAATCAGCGCTGTTATCCGCCTGGCGGGTTAAACAGTCATCTGCAATAAATTGGCACTGGGCAAGAAAGTGCGGATAATTTTCCATGATGGTCGCTTGGGCTGACGCAACAGCCATATAAGACTCATCACAGGCTATTAAGTTGCACTGCGGCTGTTGTGTTAGTAGCTGTAAACTGAGCACACCATTACCACAGCCTAAATCAATGACAGTACTATTGGTCGCCACGGTGGGCAAATGATCTAAAAAAAACCGTGCGCCGATATCTAATTGCTCACGGGCAAACACATTAGCATGATTTACCAACATGATATTGCTATTGTCTAATCTCCAGCGCAGCGGAAAATTTGTGGCGGGCGGCTGCCGCGTTGTATCGTATTCTGTTTCAATATACCGGCATTTTTTTATCGTAAGGGACGCTTGGGTTGGCCCAATATATTGCTCAAATAAGCTCAGGACATTCCGCGTGATATCTTTAGCTTTGGCGGCAATTATTAGCCGAGTGTGTGGTGTGATGCTCTGTTTGAGTGCCGCGAGTTGGTATTTAAGGTAGCTATGATTCGACGGTAATTTATACAGTACTAAGTGTGGCGCTGTGGGTAATGGATCTAAACTGGTGAGTTCATAAAGCGCGTGGTTTGATATTGCATTTTGGGTGCGGTTATGGCGACTAGCATGTTGTGATAATACCGAGTCTTGCACCACAAACAGCGCACTTTCAATCGGTAAAACGGTACTTACGCCACAGGATAGCGCGCCAAAAGCATCATTTAAAATAAGTACCTGCAAAGGATTCGATGCGTTTGCTGGCCTAGCACGGCAATACGCTATGGCTTGCTCTAATATCAGCTCATCGGCGGCATCCCAAGCTTGTAAACTTTGATTAGGTTGGTTCAGCGGCCAGCGCTGCAAGTGAAGTTTGGTGGCACCTAAACTAAAAAGCGTATTCATAATCATGTCATCAACAAAGGCAAGACGCTATTCTGACATGGTGCAAGCGGTGCGACAACTGTTAAGCCAAGCAGGGCAAGGTGGCTTGCTATGATATATACAGGGCTATTTCGCCCTGCTGAAGGAAACCGCGCTGGTAAATAGCGTAACAGGCTGCTTAGAGGTATTTTTACAGGACAAAGTGTCAGGGCTTAGCTAGAATAAGCAAACGGATAACAAAAGGAGCGGTTAAACAATGTTAATCCACACTTCTATTGAGCAAAAATTATTGGCCGCGTTTAAACCTGTTTTTTTAGACGTGATTAACGAAAGTGCTAATCATAATGTTCCCGCGGGCTCAGAATCCCATTTTAAAGTGGTGATTGTTACGCCAGCCTTTGATGGCATGCGTTTACTGCAACGTCATCGCGCCGTAAATGCTATCGTAGCTGAGGAGTTAGCCGAAAAAATTCATGCACTTGCCTTACATACCTACACCCCCTCCGAATGGTATGAATACTATGCCGAAAAACCTCCGGTCTCGCCTAAATGTTTTGGTGGTAGCAAAATAGATAAAGACGCATAGCGCGTTTTTTTGCTGATCAGACCTGTTTTTTGCGTTAAAGTTTTACACTATCGGCACTTTAATAACGACAACAGCAGGTTTCCTCATGGTTATTCAACCAAAAATTCGTGGTTTTATTTGTACTAACGCGCATCCCACGGGCTGTGCAGAGCATGTTAATGAACAAATCGCCTATGTTAAGGCATTAGGTCCCGTAGCAAATGGACCAAAGAACGTATTGGTGATTGGTGCCTCGACAGGGTACGGTTTAGCCTCTCGGATCACAGCTGCTTTTGGCTCGGGCGCTAATACCCTTGGCTTGTTTTTCGAAAAAGAACCCACAGACAGTAAAACCGGTTCAGCGGGTTGGTATAACACTGCCGCCTTTGAGGATGCCGCCGCAAAGGCGGGTTTGTGGAATAAACATTTAAACGGTGATGCCTTTACGGATGAATTAAAAGCGCAAGCAATTGATATTATTCGCAGCGAAATGGGTAAAATTGATTTAGTAGTTTACAGTTTAGCTGCGCCACGGCGTAAAGATCCTGTGACAGGAGAAGTGTTTAGCTCCGTGCTAAAACCTATTGGCCAGTCTTATACAGCTAAAAATCTAAACACCTCTAAACGTGAAATTGAAGAAGTTTCAGTCGATCCTGCCAATGAAGAAGAAATTTATAACACCGTAAAAGTGATGGGTGGAGAGGACTGGGAGCGTTGGTTAAGCCAATTAGCGGCGGCAGGTGTTTTGGCTGAAGGCTGTCAAACAGTAGCCTATACCTATATTGGTAAAGAGCTGACATGGCCTATTTATGGCAAAGCGACCATTGGCAAAGCGAAAGAAGATTTAGATCGGGCGGCGGCTGCCATCACGGCGAGTTTAACAGCGAAAAATGGCAAAGCCTACGTTGCGTCGTTAAAAGCACTGGTAACCCAGGCAAGCTCTGCTATACCTATTATGCCCCTCTATATTTCATTGCTGTACCGCGTAATGAAAGCCGAGGGCACGCACGAAGGGTGTATAGAACAAATTAATGGTTTATTCCGGCAGGGACTTTACAGTGCAGATCCGCTATTGGATGAAGCCGGACGTTTACGCATGGACGGCAAAGAATTAAGTGATCATGTGCAAGAGACTGTAAAAGGATTATGGGCGCAAGTCAGCACTGAAACCATTGATACCTTAACGGATTATGCGGGCTATCATAATGAATTTTTAAGATTGTTCGGGTTTGGTTATGCGCATGTCGATTACACTGCCGATGTGTCGCCAGTACGCCCATTACAAAATTTGGTAAATTAGTCGTATTGACAGCATAAAAGCCTTTTCTTTGCGGCTTTTATGCTGATTTAGCCTATTAATATTCTTGTGCAATGCATGGATAATTTTTGGCAATACCATGGATACACTAAGGGTTTAATGGTAGAATTCGCGACTTTAATACGTGTATCTGGTTATCTTTTGTGCAGTTGCAGGCAGCGCAATTGTAAAACCAGGTGTGCTGCGGCTAAGCAGCTGAAAAACTAGGCCCTGTTTCTTCCCAAAATAGTAGTGCAAGTACGTATGATAAAACTCAAAAAAGGCTTGGACATTCCCCTTGCAGGCAGTCCTAAACAAGAGATCACTACGGGCAATACCGTCACAACTGTCGCCGTTTTAGGTGAAGAGTATGTTGGTATGCGTCCGACCATGGCGGTCGAAGTAGGTGATACCGTAAAGAAAGGTCAGGTGCTTTTCGAAGATAAGAAAAACCCTGGTGTTAAATTTACGGCGCCTATCGCGGGTACGGTAAAAGAGATCAATCGTGGTGCTAAACGCGTATTGCAATCTGTGGTAATTGCCGCTTCGGGTGATGCTGCTGAACGCTTTACCGCGTACTCAGCTGAGCAACTCTCGACCTTAACAGCCGAACAAGTTAAACAAAACTTGGTTGACTCAGGTTTGTGGGTTGCTTTTAGAACACGTCCGTTCTCGCAATCACCAGCAATCGACAGTACACCTAAAGCTATCTTTGTTAACGCGATGGATACCAACCCGTTAGCGGCAGATCCTGCTGTGGTTATTGCAGCTGATGCCAACGCCTTTACACAAGGGTTAACGGTTATTTCGCGTTTAACAGAAGGTAAAGTGTACTTGACGAAGAAAGCCGGTGCTAATGTACCGAGCATATCAAACGTCACGGTTGCTGAGTTTGACGGTCCTCATCCTGCAGGCCTCGTTGGTACGCATATTCATTTCTTAGACGCGGCAAGCACTAAGAAAGTGGTATGGCACATTGGCTATCAAGACGTTATCGCTGTTGGCAAATTATTTGCCACGGGCGAGCTGCACAGCGAGCGCGTAATCGCCTTGGCCGGTCCTGTAGTGAAATCGCCACGTTTAATCAAAACTTTGTTAGGCGCCTCAGTTGAAGAATTAACTGCTGGTGAACTTAATGAAGGTCAAAACCGTATTATATCAGGCTCGGTTCTCGCGGGTACCACAGCCAAAGGTGTAAATGGATACGTTGGTCGTTTCCATACGCAATTATCAGTATTAGCTGAAGGCTACGACAAACATTTCTTAGGATGGATCGCACCAGGTGCTGAAAAGCACTCTGTAACGCGCGCTTACCTTGGCCATTTGAATCCGAAAAAGTTGTTTAACCTCACAACAACCACTAACGGTTCTTCACGGGCTATGGTACCAATTGGTAACTATGAGCGGGTAATGCCATTAGATATTCTGCCGACGTTATTGTTACGCGACATGATCTCTGGTGACACTGACGGGGCACAAACTTTAGGTTGCTTAGAACTGGACGAAGAAGATTTAGCCTTATGTACTTATGTATGTCCGGGTAAATACGATTACGGCACAATTCTGCGCAATTGCTTGAATACCATCCAGAAGGAAGGCTAATCATGAGCTTAAAGCATTTTTTAGAGCGCATTGAACCGCAATTTGAACAAGGCGGTAAATACGAAAAATGGTACGCATTATACGAAGCGGTTGCTACCGTTCTGTATACGCCAGGTTATGTAACTAAGAATGGCACACACATTCGCGATAGCATTGACCTAAAGCGCATTATGATTTTCGTGTGGCTGGCATTATTTCCAGCACTTTTCTTCGGCATGTATAACATTGGTCACCAAGCTTCATTAGCCTTGGCCCAAGGTTTTGCTACGCCTGATACTTGGCAAGTTGCTATCTACTCGGCCTTTGGTGGCGAGTTGACAGCTGGGTCAGGTTGGGGCGCCAAAATGTTTTATGGTGCGGTGTGGTTTTTACCCATCTACGCTGTAACTTTTGTGGTAGGTGGCTTCTGGGAAGTATTATTTGCTTCTGTTCGTAAACATGAAGTAAACGAAGGTTTCTTTGTAAGCTCAATCTTATTCGCCTTAATCCTCCCTGCAACTATTCCATTGTGGCAAGTTGCCTTAGGTATTACCTTTGGTGTGGTTGTTGCCAAAGAAGTTTTTGGTGGCACAGGTCGTAACTTCCTCAACCCAGCTTTAGCAGGTCGTGCATTCTTGTTCTTTGCTTACCCAGCACAAATTTCGGGTGATGCCGTTTGGACAGCGGCAGGTAAGCTTCCAGGTACAGCAGATGGTTATTCAGGTGCTACTTGGTTAAGTAAAGCTGCATCTATTCAGCCTTTACCTGATCAAACAATGGCTGAAGCAACCAATCAATTTTTCTCTCAATCAGACATTTGGTGGAATGCATTCCTAGGCTTTATACCGGGATCAGTTGGTGAAACTTCAGTATTGGCGCTGTTAATCGGCGGGCTGGCGCTGATTTACTTCCGTATTGCTTCATGGCGTATTGTGTTAGGTGTCATGGTCGGTATGATTTTAACCAGCTACCTGTTCAACGCTGTAGGTTCTAGCTCAAATCCATTATTTGCCATGCCTTGGCATTGGCATCTGGTACTGGGTGGTTTTGCTATTGGTATGTTCTTCATGGCAACCGATCCTGTGTCAGCCGCTTTTACCAACCAAGGTAAATGGGCATACGGTATTCTGATTGGTTTTATGGTGGTGATGATTCGTGTCGTCAACCCAGCATATCCGGAAGGAATGATGTTAGCGATTTTGTTTGCTAACTTGTTCTCTCCATTATTTGATTTCTTCGTCGCGCAAGCCAATATCAAGCGGAGGCTGGTACGTAATGTCTAGTAATAACGACAGCATCAGCAAAACACTGATTGTAGTAATTTCTTTATGTTTAGTGTGCGCCATTGTGGTGGCAACTGCGGCCGTACAATTGCGGCCAACTCAACAAGCAAACAAAAAGCTAGATTCGCAAGTTAACATTTTGCGTAGCGTTGGCTTAGTTGAGGGCAGTGCGCCCGCGACTAAAATTGCAGAATTGTTTGGTAAACATATTGAAACTCGCTTAGTAAATTTACAAACGGGTGAGATTGACGCGAGCTGTGATGTCCAGTGTGCGGAAAATTTTGATTACCGTAAATCGTTAAAAGAAGGTAAAGCCTTAGCACAAGCTGATGATGTTGCGTCAATTCGCCGCATTTCAGAATTAGCGCCGGTATACCTAACTTATGATGATAACCGTAATTTAAAAGCCATTGTGCTGCCAGTTCATGGTTACGGTTTATGGTCAACAATGCATGCGTTTTTAGCCTTAGAAACGGATGGTAATACCATTATTGGTATGAACTATTATGAGCAGGGTGAAACCCCTGGCTTAGGTGGCGAAATTGAAAATCCACGTTGGAAAGCGCAATTTGTGGGCAAACAATTAACCAACGAAGCTGGCGAATTAGCACTGACTATCTTAAAACCAGGTAATGCTGATCCGCAATCTGCACACCAAGTTGATGGTTTGTCAGGTGCAACCCTTACCGCTAATGGTGTTCAAAATACCTTTACATTCTGGATCGGTGACAGTGGTTTTGGTCCATTCTTAGCTAAAGTGCGTGAAGGAGCCTTAAACAATGGCTAATGCAAAAGAAATTAAAACCGTTTTATTTGGACCGGTTTTTGCAAACAACCCCATTGCTTTGCAAGTATTAGGGATATGTTCTGCATTAGCCGTAACGACACAAATGACAACGGCATTAGTAATGTGTTTAGCGCTTACTTTTGTAACTGCGTTTTCTAACTTTTTTATCTCAGTAATCCGTAATCACATTCCATCAAGTGTACGGATCATTGTGCAAATGACCATCATTGCTTCTTTAGTCATCGTGGTAGACCAATTTTTAAAGGCATACGCTTATGATTTATCTAAGCAGTTGTCAGTATTTGTTGGTTTGATTATCACTAACTGTATCGTAATGGGTCGCGCTGAAGCCTATGCGATGAAAAGCACACCGGGTATGAGTTTTCTAGACGGTATCGGTAACGGTCTAGGTTACAGTGTAGTATTACTGGTTGTTGCCTTTATTCGTGAGTTAGGCGGTTCAGGATCAGTGTTTGGCGTGCAAATTATGCCATTAATTAGCGAAGGCGGCTGGTATCAGCCAATGGGTATTTTATTAATGCCACCAAGTGCCTTTATTATTATTGCAGGCTTTATTTGGGTATTGCGTACGTACCGCCCAGAGCAAGTTGAGAAGAAGGCATAAGGAGCAAGTAATGGAACACTATATTAGCTTATTCGTTCGTGCCGTTTTTATTGAAAACTTGGCGTTAGCATTCTTCTTAGGAATGTGTACTTTCCTCGCTGTTTCACAAAAAATTACCACGGCTTTCGGTTTAGGTGTGGCAGTTATCGTAGTATTGGGTATTTCTGTGCCTGTTAACAATCTGGTTTTTGCGAACTTACTCGCACCAGGTGCCTTAGCATGGGCGGGCTTCCCCGATGCAGATTTAAGCTTTTTAGGCTTTTTGACCTACATTGGCGTTATTGCCGCGTTAGTACAAATATTGGAAATGTTGTTAGATAAGTATTTCCCTGCGTTGTACAACGCCTTAGGTATTTTCTTACCACTAATTACCGTTAACTGTGCGATCTTTGGTGCAGTAGCCTTTATGGTTGAGCGTGACTATACCTTTGGTGAGAGCGTGGTGTTTGGTTTAGGCAGTGGCGTAGGTTGGGCTTTAGCCATTACAGTTCTTGCGGCTGTGCGTGAGAAGTTAAAGTACGCCGATATTCCTGGTGGCTTACGTGGCTTGGGATCTACCTTTTTGGTAGTCGGTTTAATGGGATTAGGCTTTATGTCTTTCTCTGGCGTTCAACTTTAAGCAGTAGAGGAATAATACCATGCAAGAGATTTATCTTGGCGTTGGCATGTTCACTGTCGTGGTACTGGCGCTGGTTGTCATTATTTTGGCTGCCAAGTCAAAATTGGTCGCCAGCGGTGACATTACCATCAGTGTTAACGGTGATCCAAGCAAAGCAATTAAAACCAAAGCAGGCGGTAAACTGTTAAGCGTTTTAGCAGATAATGGGATCTTTTTATCATCAGCGTGTGGTGGTGGTGGTTCTTGTGGGCAGTGCCGTGTGCATGTTCATGAAGGTGGCGGTGAAATTCTGCCAACTGAATTAGGCCATATTACCAAGGGTGAAGCCCGTGAAGGTTGTCGTTTATCATGTCAGGTAAACGTTAAAACGGATATGGACATTGAAGTTGAGCCAGAAATCTTTGGGATCAAAAAGTGGGATTGTTCTGTTATATCGAACGATAACAAAGCCACTTTTATTAAAGAATTGAAGCTGCAAATTCCGGATGGTGAATCTGTTCCATTCCGTGCTGGCGGTTATATTCAAATTGAAGCGCCTGCGCATCATATCAAATATAAAGACTTTGATATTCCAGCGCAGTATCGTGGTGATTGGGAACGTTTTAAATTCTTCACACTTGAGTCTAAAGTTGATGAGCCGACGATCCGTGCTTATTCAATGGCAAATTATCCTGAAGAAGAAGGTATCATTATGTTGAATGTGCGGATTGCAACACCGCCGCCAAACAACTTAACGTTACCTTGTGGAAAAATGTCGTCTTTCATTTGGTCTTTGAAAGAAGGCGACAAAGTGACAATTTCTGGTCCCTTTGGTGAGTTCTTTGCCAAAGAAACCGAAGCAGAAATGGTCTTTATCGGTGGTGGTGCGGGTATGGCGCCAATGCGTTCGCACATCTTCGATCAATTACGTCGTCTGAAATCTAAACGTAAGATCAGTTTCTGGTACGGTGCCCGTTCTAAGCGCGAAATGTTCTATGTAGAAGACTTCGATATGCTAGCGGCTGAAAACGAAAATTTCGTTTGGCACACCGCACTGTCTGATCCACAGCCAGAAGATAACTGGACAGGTTATACCGGTTTTATTCATAACGTAATTTATGAAAACTACCTGAAAAACCATAAAGCGCCAGAAGATTGTGAGTTCTATATGTGTGGACCGCCAATGATGAACAAAGCGGTGATCAACATGCTAAAAGATTTAGGCGTAGAAGACGATAACATTCTGTTAGATGACTTCGGTGGTTAATCTTTAGCGAAAGCGGTAAAATATCTGGGGTGACGTATGTCGCCCCTTTTTATTTGTTGGAGTAGGGTTAATGAGATTATTGATACATACAATGTGGTGTAGTCTGTTCGTTGTCGGTGTTTTGTTACTCAGTGCATGCCAGCCAACACATCATGCGCAGGAATACCAGATTGAAGGCAAAACGATGGGCACATATTACATCGTGAAATTTTATGCCGAGCAGCAACCCGAACTCACGGCCTTACAACATTTATTGGACACAGAGTTAGAATTGATAAACGATTTGATGTCCACTTATCGGCCAGAATCAGAATTAATGCGCTTTAACCGGCAACTCACTACTGAGTCTTTTCAGTTATCGCCGCAGACCGCCAGTGTTATTGCCGAAGCACTGCGGATTGGTGAGCAAAGTGGTGGCATTTTAGATGTAACGGTAGGACCATTAGTTGAATTATGGGGGTTTGGGGCGCAGGGGCGTATTACACATGCTCCAGAATCTTCAGCGTTAGTGGCTATACGTGATTATGTCGGTATCGATAAATTAACCTTAAACGAAAACGTATTACGTAAACATGAGCCCCGTGTCGCGGTAGATTTATCAACGATTGCCAAAGGCTATGGCGTGGATCGATTGGCTGAGATCCTATTAGCAGAGGGTTATACGCAGTTTATGGTGGATATTGGTGGCGATATGCGTGTAGGTGGGGAAAAACCGACAGGGCCTTGGAAAATCGCGGTAGAAAAACCGGTTAGTCAGGCGCGTGCAGTACAGCGTATTCTCGCAGTCGAAAATATGTCGCTAGCTACCTCAGGCGATTATCGAAATTATTTTGAAGAAAATGGCATACGTTACTCCCATTTAATTGATCCGCGCACAGGTATGCCGATTCAACACCGAACTGTGTCCAGTACGGTATTGCATCCTGCCGCAATGACTGCTGATGCTTACGCTACTACGTTAAATGTGTTGCCAGTGGATGAAGCGCTTGCGTTCGCGAATACACATCAGATTGCGGTGTTATTAATCGTTAAAACTGATCAGGGGTTCGAAGAGCGATACTCTGATGCGTTTAGACCCTATTTATTAGAGCAATGAGGACTATTATGACTATTTTTCTACTCACTTTTGGCTTGTTTTTATTAGTTGTGCTGGCGATGGCCGCAGGATATTTATTGCAGCGTAAAACGTTAGCGGGCAGCTGTGGCGGTTTGGGTGAATTAAATATCGATAAGGCTTGTGATTGCGATAAACCCTGTGAAAAACGCCAAAAGCGTTTGGAAAAAGAAAAATTTTGGCAAGATAATAAAATTATCTAATACGCAAATATAAGCGCATTTTTATCCCTATGGCAGTTTAATAGATGGGCAGTATTGAGGTATTGGTAGCCGGTATTTGCTTATCACGGAAGACGATGCATGTTAGATCAGTTTTTTAAAGTGTCTGCGCGTGGAAGTTCGTTACGACGAGAGGTTTTGGCAGGTTTCACCACCTTTATGGCCATGTCTTATGTTCTCTTTGTCAATCCAAGCCTACTCGCGCAAGCCGGGATGGATCATGGGGCGGTATTTGTTGCTACTTGCTTAGCCGCAGCCTTAGGTTGTTTGTTGATGGGGCTACTCGCTAACTTGCCTATCGCTTTGGCGCCGGGTATGGGACTTAATGCTTTTTTTACCTATGTTATTGTTATAGAACAAGGCTACAGTTGGCAAACGGCTTTGGCTGCGGTGTTTTTCTCGGGCGCATTATTTTTACTGTTAAGTCTTTTCCGGGTGCGGGAATGGATTATCAATAGTATTCCTTTACCGCTAAAAATGGGGATCGCGGCAGGTATCGGCATGTTTTTAGCGCTAATTGCTCTTAAGACGGCGAATATTATTGTTGCTAGTCCTGCGACCTTAGTCACTCTTGGTGACTTGCACAGTCCCCAGGTCCTGTTAGTGCTCCTTGGTTTTTTTATTATTTTTGCGCTGGCGCATCGAGGCTGGCATAGCGCGGTATTGGTTAGCATTATGCTGGTTAGCTTAGTTAGCCTGCTATTAGGTGATAGCCAGTTTAGTGGTGTGTTAGCCGTGCCGCCATCTTTAGCGCCAACCTTTTTACAGTTGAATTTTTACGAGGCGTTGACCTTAAGCATTATTCCCGTTGTATTAACGCTGCTTTTTTTAGATCTTTTTGATACGTCGGGTACCTTAGTGGCCGTTACGCAAAAAGCCGGACTGATGCAAGCCGATGGTACTGTCCCTGAATTACCCAAAGCTCTCATTGCCGACAGCAGTGCCAGTATGGTCGGCGCTTTGTTGGGCACGTCTACGACAACAAGCTATGTAGAAAGTACCAGTGGAGTGTCTGCAGGCGGTCGTACGGGGCTGACTGCCGTGGTCACCGGCGGGTGTTTCTTATTGGCATTATGGTTTTCCCCTCTAACCGCCATGGTACCGACCTATGCCACTGCAGGCGCTTTATTGTATGTTGCAACCTTAATGCTGACCAGTTTGCAGCATGTGGAGTGGGACGACGTGCTGCAAGCGGTACCTGTCGCAGTGATTTTAATTATGATGCCATTAACGTTTTCTATAGCGGATGGTATTGGTATGGGATTTATTTGTTATGCCTTGCTGTGTTTACTAACGGGGCAACTCCAGCGGACGAGTATCAGTGTCTGGGTGTTAGCCAGTATTTTTCTGGCAAAATTTATCTTTGCGTGAATATAGCGGTGTTTGCTGCCATATAAAGTCTTGTCGCTCGTGTGAATGCTGAGTATGCTGTAAATTCTTTCCTAAAAAAACTTAACAGGCCAACGCCAGGATGAGGCTTCGCGAAACACTGCTCGTATATATTTTGCCGTTATTGATAATACCCTTGGCGTTATTGGGTTACCTCGCTTACTCCTATAGTAGCTTGGCGCGCGATCTCCAAGTGTATCAATACGTGGCTGAGCGTATTCATCAGCAGCAACACTATGTGCATGATTACTTACGAGTACAGCAAACACGCCTCGCTTTTATGGCTACGGCGAAGGAGCTTACCCGATATTTGAGTGCACCAGCAGGGACGTCCACACAAGCAGTAAATCAACTTTTTGCCAATGTTGCGGCACAAGATGATGCGTTACTCTCCATTAAGTTGTTAGATATTAATGGTGAAGAGGCGACCAGTTTTCCAATAAGCGCCAATGATTCTGCGATACCAAACCGTTTTCGAAACGAATATTTTTCAGCTGTTCAAGCGATGATTGAAGAGCAAAGTATCTTTTTAGCCCCTGACGGTGATGAGCGACAGCTACAATTATTTTTTGTGCAAAAATTGTATACGCCTAGTGTGGCCAGCAATCGTCAAGTATGGGGATATTTATTGCTGGTTGTTGATCCTAAGCCGATTGTGAGTGTTGCAGCTAATCCTATCACACCTAATAGTATAACCTTGTTAGTTAACCGCTCAGCCACTATTGCCTATGCTGCAAATCAAGCACTAATTGGTACTGCTTTTACACCGAGTCACTATCGCACTATTCAGCAAAGTGTTGATCAGCCGACGCTGCAAACGGGAATGTTACTTGGTCAGCAAAAATTATTAGTGGGTCGTACCTTAATTGGTGCATATCAATTAATTTATGGTGTAGATCAGCAGGAAATATACCGTAAATTTACTCCTTGGCCACAGCTAAGTCTTTTGCTTACCCTTGTGTGTTGTGTGCTCGTCCCATGGTTTATTTATCAATTGTTAATTACGCATGTTTTTGAACCGGTAAAACAATTAACTGCGGCAAAAACAGCAGTAGGTCGTGGTGACTTGTCGATTACCTTAACGGTAGATAAACAAGATGAGCTAGGGGATATGTTTGCTGCCTTTAATGTTATGGTGCGGCAATTACGAGTTTATCGCGAACGTGAGTTAGCTTATAAGCAGCAATTAGAAGACAAAGTGCTACGTCGAACCCAAGATCTTGCTAGAGCAAATGACGATTTAGCTGCAGCCAACCAAGCGCTTATCCTAGCGCGAGAAGTTGCAGAGCAAGCTAACCGATTAAAGAGCGTATTTTTAGCGAACATGAGCCATGAAATTCGTACACCGTTAACTGCGATAATTGGCTTTAGTGAACAAGCGCTTTTAGAACAACAACAAGAAAAACGCGCTGATTATTTAAATCGTGTGTTACGCAGCAGTGAACATTTGCTTGGCTTAATTAATGATATTTTGGACTTATCAAAAATTGAAGCAGATAAGTTAGAATTAGTACCTGAAAACTTTTGCTATTTAGCGATGCTAGACGATGTTTTTCAACAAGCGCAGGAGCAAGCTGAGGCAAAAGGGCTGATTTGTCAGCGAGTACTGCAATTTCCGTTGCCAGAGTTGCTTTACAATGACAGTTTACGCGTGCGGCAAGTTTTACTTAATGTGGTCAGTAATGCCGTTAAATTTACACGCAAAGGCAAAGTTATACTGCAGGTGAGTTATGATGAAGCGTTGCATCGGTTGTCGATTAAAGTAAAAGACACCGGCATTGGTATGACCAGTACGGAAATTGCTAGGTTGTTTCAGCCTTTTGTACAAGCTGATGCCACAGTAACGCGCGATTTCGGCGGAACAGGGTTGGGACTTTGCATCTCTAAGAAATTAATGGAACAGATGAATGGCGATATTCTGGTCGAAAGTGTCAAAGGTATTGGTAGTTCTTTTGAGCTGCTTTTCCAGCTACCCGCTGCTACGCCACTAATCGAATCTTATCATCCTCAGACTCTAATTCGTGAAGTCGCCCCTTCGTACGCACAATTAAACTTACATGTGTTGGTAGCGGAAGATAACCCTGATAATCAATTATTATTAAGCTTAATGTTGCAGCAGGTTGGCGTAAGTTACGAGCTGGTGGTTAACGGCCATCAAGCGGTTGAGCATGCCTTAACTGGCAAGTTTGATTTAATTTTTATGGATATGCAAATGCCGATTATGGGTGGGGAAGAGGCGACTAAATTACTGCGCTTAGCGGGGGTAAAAGTTCCGATTGTTGCGGTTACTGCTAATGTCATGACCGAAGACGCGGAGCGTTATCGTCAAGCGGGTTGTCAAGCCTTGCTAGGCAAGCCTGTGTTACAAAAAGAGTTTTTAGCTATTTTGGCGCGTTTTGCCAAAACAAGTATGCCTGCATTAAGTCAGTTGGAGCAACAACTCGCAGCGGATCCTGCCATGCAAGCACTGATTGCCCAATTTACAGCGCAACTGCCAGAACAATTGAGCATGCTGCAACGATATGCCGCAAACGATGATTGGGCCGCACTGACCTTTGCAGCGCATAGTTTAAAAGGTAGCGCAGGGAGTATGGGCTTTCCACACGTCACCTTATTAGCTGGGCTGTTAGAGCAAGCCAGTAAACAACATAATGCAGATGATGTGGCTGCGTTATTAACTAAAATGCAGGCAAGTATTCAGGGTTAGTCAGAGAGAATACGGTCTCATCTTGCCATCACTTGGCTTGTAGCAGAGACATGTGTAGCATAAAAATCAGTAGAACGAGGATGACATGAGTGCACAACAAGCGTTACTGACTATTTTGGACGATAAGATTCGTCACGATCGGTTAGTGTTACCCACCTTACCTGAAATTGCTTTACGGGTTCGGCAGCGGGCAGATGATCCTAAGGTAAGTTTGGCTCAAATGGCCGATGTGATTGCGCAAGATCCTGCCTTGTCCGCGCGTATGATGAAAATTGCTAACAGTGCGTTTATGGGCCGTTCCATTAAGGTCAATACCTTAAATCAGGCAGTTACCCGCATTGGTTTGAGTCAAATTAAAAATGTTGCGACGGCTTTGGCGATAGAACAATTATTTGTTTCAGAATACAAACAAGTACAACAGCATTTAGGTAAACTATGGCGTGAAAATATTCATGTGGCCGCAATCGCGGTGGCCTGTTTGAAATCGTATCAAGCTACGCAGCCAGCCTGTGTGTTAAGTAGCGATGTCATGACACTGTGTGCCTTAGTGCATAATATTGGTGCCTTGGCGGTGATTACTGAAGCTGAGCGTCATCCTGACGTGTTTGGGCATCCCTTATTTTTGCAAAGTGTTATTGATAAAGCTGCGCCCTATATCAGCGTAAAAGTGTTAAAAGCCTGGGGATTTGCTGAAGAGTTTCAGTTAGCCGCAAAAAGCTGGCGGGTGTGTAGGGCCAATTCCGTTCCGGATTATACTGACTTTATCCGCTTAGCCGCCATTGAGCGAGGGTACTATAAATCAGCTGAAGAGCAACATCAGCTTTTAACTCAATATATTGCGATGCAAGTCGTCACCGTACCCGAGTTTATGCAGCAGCCAAATATCGCCAGCTTATATCAAGATATTCACGCACTATTTCAATAGCGATGAAAGAGCAAACCGCGAGCGGAAGAGCGTCAAGATTCAAGGGATTAGAAATTAAGACTCTCTGCAGCCAGCTCAGCGTATTTCGTTAGTGGTGAAAAGTGATTACCAACTGGGCGGTCAACGCGTTACCCGCAATTACGGGTAACGCTTCAGAGGTTCTACTTTGGTGATTTGTTAAGTGTAGCCGACATAGCCAGCTGGGCAGTTCAGCTTGTAGGGACTTCCTGATCGCTTAACGCATTAACCTGTTTGCTAATGGCTAATAAAGCGTGGTTTACACTGTCGGCCATTAGCAGTAAGTCTGCATCTAATCGCGTTACTAAGTCTTCCCAACCTAATTCATCATTTTGCTCTGTAATGCTATCAGGATAGCTGAGCTGCTTAACGCCACCGTCGTCTGCCATTGTCAGTCCCATGCCTTCAGGCTGCTCTAGCCGAATACGCGTGACCAGTTTGTCTTGCAAATGGGTTTGTACCTCGTCCGCGCTAAGCAGATGATTACTAAACCGTACTTTGGCGCCTTCTTCATCAGGAGCTTTAAGTTCAACGTCGGCACCCAGTTGGAAGGTTCCTGGTAACGCTTCAGCAGCTAACCACATTTGTAAGTGGCTATTTAATTTATGATTATCAAGCCAAGGCAACGCAGGTAAAGATCCCAAGGCCTTACGTAATAAAGCCAGCATATCTTCAGCTTTACTGGCACTACTGGTATTGATCACGATCCATTGATGCTCTACGTCATAATAGCCTTGTGTTAGCTGCGAGCGGCTGAATGCTCTGGGTAACAAACTTTGAATTAGATCATCTTTTAACGCTTGTTTTTCTTTGCGGCTTAAGGAACGACCTTGCTCTTGTTCAGCGGCTTCAATTTTAGGTTGTAACTCTTCGTTAATTACCGCTGCGGGTAAAACTTTTTCTTGCTTTTTAACAGCAAAAAACCAGCGCTGTGCTTGTTGATGGCAATACTGTTTAATGCTGGGATGCAGTGGAAAGCTGAAACCGGTTCTTACGGCTTCTTGACCCGTGCAAGGGCTAAACTTATATTCTGCGAGGGCACTTTCTAACGCCACAATATCGGTTGTAAGAGGGGCACTTAATTTGTACACACGGGCATTTTTAAACCACATAACGCGTTTATTTCCATTTTTTAAAAAACGCAGTATACCGTTATTTTATTTTTTTTGGGAACCAGATGTGATAATGCAAACCTTGACCAACTTGGCTCGTTGCTTCAATGCTACCCCCAAGGGTTTGCCGCACTAAATTGTAAGTAATATGTGCGCCTAACCCACTGCCGCCTTGATCGCGTTTAGTGGTAAAAAAGGGATGGAACAGTTGATTAAGTTGCTCAGGGGGTAAGCCTTTACCATTATCGGTGTAACGGATATCTATATTGTCTGCGTCATCGGTTACCGTGATCCGGATCAAGCCTTGTGAGATATTGTCAAAACCATGGATCAAGGAATTCATCAGTAGATTCGTAAAAATCTGTGATATGGCGCCTGCGGGGCAATCAAAAATAATATTATCCGCACAGTTAATTTCGATTTGATGGCGTGTCTTTTTAAAATGCGGTTGTAAAGAACGGGTGATCTCGTGCAAATACTCACAAAGATTGATGGTTCGAGTGGCTTCGCTAGCCTGATCTACCGCTATTTGTTTAAAACTCGCAATAAGCTCGGAAGCACGGCTTAGGTTTGATTGCAGTAATTCAGTACTTTGCTGCGCTTCGGATAAAAAATCTTCGAGCATTTTAGGGGTGAGGGTTTTTTCGCGATACGCAAAACCCAACTGATGGATTCGCTCGGCTAAAAAGCTGGTGGCAGTCACACCAATACCCACTGGTGTGTTGACCTCGTGGGTGATGCCTGCGACTAAACCGCCAAGGGCAGCCATTTTTTCAGATTGAACTAAGCGATCTTGGGCTTGGTTTAAATTATCAATGGTCTCTTCAAGCTCGCGTTGTTTTTGGCGTAAATCAAGTTCAGTTTGTCGGCGCTGCTCAATTTCTTCACGCAAAGATTGTTTTTTCTGCAATAACTCTTGTTTTTGTTGTTGTAAATCCATCATGGCTTGACTTAGCCCTGAGGTTTTACGCGCGACTTCTTGCTCAAGTAATAGGTTTTGTTGATCGAGTTTGTTATTCGAAGACAGAAGTTGTTGCTGCGTTTGTTTTAATTGCGCTTGATAATCTTGTAAGCGGGCAATTAGGCGATTGTAAGCACCTGCCATGGCGGTCAGTTCGGCGCCTTCATCGGCTGAGATACGTATTTTGGAACCGTCTAATTGCTCCAGTTCTAAATCTTCTATTTGACGGCTTAGATCGGCCAAGGGTTCGGTTAAATAGCGGCGAAAGGCAATAAGAAAGAGAATAATTAAAAACGTGGTTTTTAATACCGCATTACAAAATAAAAAATATAAACCTACCTCAATGCGCTCAATTACGATGTTACGACTAGAAAAAAGCGTGACATCACCTACTTGGCTGGTGCGCCCCGAGAATTCGAAAATTAAAGGAAATGAATAACCAAAAATTCCAGATTGTTGCTCGCTGAGGCTAAGCTCTTGCTGCACTAATTGATTACTGAAACGTTGTTGAATATCAATAAAACGCCCTGACTGCGTAATAATACTGCCATTATCATCACGAATAATAATGCCTTCGATACTGGGGATTGCCAATAATCCATCGGCTATGTTCAATGTTTGTGGTGTATTTAGTTCCCAAATTGCCCGAGTGAGGCTGCCTGCAAAGGTTTGTTGCAGCGTACTGAGTTCGTTTTTAATATAGTTTTTAGCATTATAGTATTCGGCAAAAACTTGGCCGACCGTTACAACGAGTGTAAGAATAAAATACACCGATAAGACTTTTGTCAGCAGCTTTTTTGACAGACTTTGTTGCTGCATGTTATCACCCTGGGTTAGCGAGCAAGATATCCACTATCAACAGTGGTTACCATAGCGAATATAATGGCTATTTAAAATAGCTTAGTAAAAATAGTCAGGATTTAGCTAGGGGTTTTTTACGTTAGTGGTATAAATAGCGATATGTTTATACCAAATGTGTTTTAGTCGTGTTCTATTTTGCGTTACATTGAGCAATAGCGGCTTGCGTGTTAAGGAATATACTTTTGTCTTCATCCATTATTAATAGCATGGTGCAACAGTTACCGGGTGGCGTGATTGTTCTCAACTCCCACTGTAAAATAGTTTATGTTAATAAGTTTATTTGTCGATATAGTGAGTTACCTGAACGTGAACTGCTTGGAAAGTCGTTTTTTTCCACATTTCCAGAAGTGCCAAAGGCATGGTTTAATCGAAAAATTGAGGCGGTGCTAACGCAACAAACGCCAGAGCAAATCAGCTGGCAGCAACGTTTATACCTCCTTAAATTTCCCCGGCAAACAGTACAGGAACACGCGCAACGCTATATGGCTCAAAACTGTACTTTGATGCCACTGCGGGATCCAAATAGCGGCGAGTTGCATCTTTGCCTGTGGATCCAAGATGTATCAGAACAAGTACGCTATCATGCTCAGTTGTTGTTTACGCAACAACAATTAAAACTGCATGAACGACAAGACAGTTTAACCGGGTTAATGAATAGAACGTTTTGGCAGCAGCAACTTACGCTAGAAATTGCGCGGGCTGAACGGTATGAACGACCATTAGCGTTGTTATTGTTTAATATTGATCGATTCAAAGCGTTTAATGATCAATATAGTCATCAGCAAGGCGATATGGTTTTACAGGCCTTCGCCAAAATGATTGCTGCCTTATTACGTGATAATGATTTATTCGCACGGTTTGCAGGGGCGGAGTTTGCCCTGATTTTGCCTGACACCCCGTTGGTTGGTGCTATTGAAGTGGCTAATCGTATGAAAAAGCAGTTGGCTCAACAGGTGCTGTTAGCTCAGCATCCGAAGCTGCACCTTACCATGAGTATTGGGATTAGTGTGTATGAAACGGCTACGCTAGCAGATGCGTTAATTCAACAAGCGGAGCAGGCTTTATATCAAGCCAAGTGCGCTGGACGCGATCAAACCAGTGTTTATACATTAGCCGCAAAAGCTGGCTAGTCGCTTGAGAGGGTAATGGTTCGCTTGCGGTGTTTGGGCGTGCAACGGTTTTAAACCGGTAATGTAGCAAGCCACAGAAAAAATTTGACAGACGTCTAAAAGTCTGTGCATAGTGTCTCTATGAAAATAAAAATGTCAGCACTTACCACCATTATTATTACCACCAACCCTGCGGGGTAGGAGGTCGGCGGTGTGTTGTCTGTAAAAAGGCCCGTGACCTCAAAGGTTCGGGCCTTTTTTTTAGCCTTTTTACTAGGCTATTGGTCTACGATAACAAAACTACGGATACCCAAAAAGCTTAAAGCACAAACCAAAGGGGTTATGCGCAAAGTGCAATGGGAAAGACTTGAAGGCGCGAGGAGAAAGATATGAGAGTGCTAAAATTTGGCGGGTCATCATTGGCGTCAGTAAGCCGATTTTCTGAAGTGGCCGAGATTGTGATGCAACAGGCTGCTACCGAGCAAGTATGTTTGGTGTTATCTGCGCCGCAAGGCGTGACCAATACGCTAGTAGAACTAACCGATTTGGCCTACTTAGGCACAGATTTTCAGGCATTACTTAACCAATTAGAACAGCGTTATCAGTTGTTATTAAATGCAGTGGCATACTTAAGTGAACAGCAAAAAGCCGGAGTTTCGCAGCTAATTAGCCAGCAAATTCAACAATTGAGCTGGCAATTACAGGGCATGAGTTTGTTACGTTTTTGTCCTGATCATATTAAGGCGCAAATTTTAGGGTTAGGTGAACAATTTAGTGTCGCCTTAATGACTGCCCTGTTACAGGCGCAGGGGGCAGATGTAATTGCGCTAGATGCTGTGCAATTAGTAAAAAGTCAGGGCGATTATCTGAATGCCACAGCAGATGTTTCTGCCACGTCGGTAACCTTAACGCAGGCAATTGCTCAACGCCATGCGGCTGTCTATGTGTTAGCCGGTTTTGTTTCCAGTAACGCACAAGGTGAAACCGCACTGCTTGGACGCAATGGCTCTGATTATTCTGCCGCAGTCATTGCAGCCGCTATTCGGGCTAGCGCCTGTGAAATTTGGACAGATGTGGATGGTGTGTACAGTGCGGATCCGCGCCAGGTTAAACAAACGCGTTTAATTGATCGGCTTTCATACGATGAGGCCATGGAACTGTCGTATTTCGGTGCAAAAGTGTTACACCCAAAAACGATTGGCCCGTTAGCCAGAGTCCAGATCCCTTGTTATATCAAAAACACCTTAAACCCGAGCGCACCAGGAACCTGTATTGATGTACAAGGAGACGGTGAGGCATTGGTTAAAGGCATTTCAAGTTTAGAGCATTTGGCATTAATTACTGTGTCTGGACCCGGCTTAAAAGGTGTGGTGGGGATGGCCAGTCGCGTCTTTGCGTCCATGGCCCGTTCACAAATTTCTGTGAGTTTAATCACTCAATCGTCTTCTGAATTCAGTATTAGTTTTTGTGTCCCACAATTGCATTTAACCGCGGCGAAAAAAGCCTTGGAAGCCGAGTTTGAGTTAGAATTGCAAAATAAACTGCTGCGTCCCTTAAGTATTTTATCGGATATGGCGATTGTGAGTTTGGTGGGAGATGGTATGCGGCAACATCAAGGCGTCGCCGCCAAGTTTTTTGCCTCGTTAGCACAAGCCCGTGTCAACGTTGTCGCTATTGCCCAAGATAGCAGCGAGCGTTCAATTTCGGCAGTCGTGGAACAACGCAGCTGTCAAAATGCGGTAAAGGTCTGTCACGAAAACTTTTTTAGTCATATTCCTAGTATTGATGTGTTTTTAGTGGGATGTGGTGTTGTAGGCGCCGAATTACTGGCACAAATCCATCGCCAACAAGCGTTTTTAAAACAACGTCAAGTCAAACTAACCGTGTATGGTATTGCCAATAGTAAGCAATTACTCCTGGCGGCAGAGGGTATTGCTTTAGACAGTTGGCAACAACAATTACCGGCGGCTACCGAGCAATTTTCGTTAACAGCACTAAACCGTTTTGTACAAGAGCAGCATTTAACTAACCCGGTTCTAGTGGATTGCACCAGTGCGCAGCAAGTTGCTGATCAGTATGTCGACTTTTTGGCTGCGGGCTTTCATGTGGTGACGCCTAACAAAAAAGCCAATACTTCCAGTCTTGATTATTATCATAAGCTTCGTGCGGTTGCGCAGCAGCAACGTCGTCGCTTTTTGTATGAAACCACGGTAGGTGCTGGTTTACCGGTAATTGATACGCTGCAAGGGTTAATCAATGCGGGTGACGAACTGTTAGCGTTTGAAGGTATTTTGTCGGGTTCATTGTCTTATATCTTTGGAGAGTTAGAAGCCGGTGTGGCGTTGTCAAAAGTAACCGAAAAAGCCAAAGCGATGGGCTTTACTGAGCCGGATCCGCGTGATGATCTGTCGGGGATGGATGTCGCACGCAAACTGTTAATTATGGCGCGCGAGTCAGGTTTGTCTTTGGATCTGTCTGATGTTGAGGTGGAATCGGTGTTGCCTGCTGATTTTGATGCGAGTGGCAGTGTAGAGCATTTTATGGCGCGGTTAACAGAAGTCGATTCAGTATTTACTGCAAAATTGCAGCAGGCGAAAGCAGAAGGCAAAGTCCTTCGTTATATAGGTGAAATTCGCCAAGGCAAATGTAAAGTGGCGATTAAGGCCTTAGCGAGTGATCATCCATTAGCTAAAGTGAAAGATGGCGAAAATGCGCTTTCTATACTGAGCCGCTATTATCAACCGATCCCCTTTGTCTTACGGGGATATGGCGCCGGGGCCGCTGTAACGTCTGCGGGTGTGTTTAGCGATATTCTGCGCACACTAAGTTGGCAGCAACAGGTATAGTCTTATGCAAAAACAGGTTATAAAACGTTATTATGCGCCGGCCTCCACGGGCAATGTCTCGGTAGGATTTGATTTATTAGGGGCCGCTTTTGAGCCGATTGATGGCAGTTTGTTGGGCGATGTGCTGGACATTCTTGCAGAAACACCACAATTATCGTTAACGATCAGTGGTCGCTATGTGCACCAGCTACCTGCCGATACCACGGAAAATCTGATTACTCAGGCATTTTATGCCTTTGAGCAGGCATTGGGTAAACCTTTACCTCGCCTCAGTTTGCATCTGCACAAAAATTTACCCGTAGGCAGTGGTTTAGGTTCCAGTGCCTGTTCGATTGTGGTGGCCTTTTATGCCTTTAATGACTATTTTGGTCGACCTTTTACTCAAACACAATTATTAACCTTAATGGCGATTGCCGAAGGGGGCGTAAGTGGAAGCGTGCATTATGATAATGTTGCGCCTTCTTACTTAGGGGGCTTGCAATTGATGCTGCCGGAAAGTCCAAAATTGTGTCGCCAGTTACCTTGGTTTGCTCACTGGCGGGTGGTGCTGTGTTATCCCGGTACAGTGTTATCAACCAAAGCTGCACGTCAGGTATTGCCGCAGCAGTTATCATTAGCGCATAGTATCGCTTTTGCGGGGACATTAAGCCGGTTCATTAGTGCGCTGTACAGTGACGATGAGCAGGATGCGGTCAGTGCATTACACGATCTTATTGCGGAGCCCGCACGTCTCCCTCTGATCCCTGAATTGTTATCGCTGCGTCAGACATTAATGGCTGAGGGGGTTGCACATTTAGGGATTTCTGGGGCAGGACCAACGTTGTTTGCCGTATGCCAGAATGAAGCGCTGGCAACGGAAACCGCAGACTATCTGCAACGTCATTATGCAAAAAATCAGGATGCGCTCACGGTAGTGTGTCGTTTAGCGACATTAGGCGCACGCGCGCTCGAGGACTAACAAATGCAATTAACTAATTTAAAAGTACCTGCAGAGCAGGTGAGTTTTTTACAAGCCGTTCGTCAAGGTCTGGGGCAGCAACAAGGATTATTTTTTCCAACCTCATGGCCAAAACTTGATATCAATCATTTACTGAGTTTGCCTTTAGTACAGCGCAGCGCCGAAATTTTATCGGCGTTAATTGGTGATGAGTTAAGCCCGCAGCAAGTACGCGAGATGGTGAGTCAGGCATTTACGTTTCCAGCACCGCTTGTGGCTGTTAATGCAAATATGCATTGTTTAGAATTGTTTCACGGCCCAACCTTAGCATTTAAAGACTTTGGTGGGCGCTTTATGGCACAGGCCTTAGCAAAGGCCCAGCAACAACAACACACGACCATTGTTACCGCGACTTCGGGCGATACCGGGGCAGCCGTAGCACATGCTTTTTTTCGCCAGCCTGGTGTGCAGGTCGTTATTTTATACCCTAAAGGCAAGATCAGTATTTTACAGGAAAAACTATTTACCACGCTGGGTGAAAATATCACCACCTTGGCGGTAGATGGCGATTTTGATCAGTGCCAAGCACTGGTAAAACAGGTATTTGATGATAAGGCCTTGGTCAGCGAATTTAATATTAATTCAGCTAACTCAATTAATATTAGTCGATTATTTGCACAAATTTGCTATTATTTTGAAGCGATTGCGCAGGTTCCCGCTGAGCAGCGCGATCAGGTCGTCATTGCTGTACCCAGTGGTAATTTTGGTAATTTAACCGCTGGCTTAATTGCCAAAGCATTAGGTCTCCCTATTAAGCGCATGGTTGCTGCAACTAATACTAACGATACAGTTCCCCGTTATTGGCAAAGTGGTGTGTGGCAGCCGCATGCTACAGTCCCGACTCTCTCAAATGCTATGGATGTTAGTGCGCCAAATAACTGGCCGAGAGTTGAAGCGTTATTAGCGCAAGGGATGATTGCCCGAAGCGATATTGAAGCGGTGGCGGTAGATGAGGATGACACACAGCTGGGTATGCGTATCTTGGCACAAGAAGGGTATTTAAGTGAGCCACACGCAGCGATAGCCTATAAAGCCTTAAAGCGCAGTTTACAGCCTGGTGAAGTAGGTATCTTTTTAGGTACGGCTCATCCAGCAAAGTTTAAAGAGCAAGTTGAAAATATCTTAGGGAATCCGATTGCGTTGCCGGCTGTGTTAGCGCAGTGCGCAGCAGAGCCAGGATTAAACCTAGATATTCCTGCAGAATTTGCGGCCTTAGAACAGGTTATTCGTCAAGTGGTACAACGTTAATGGACTGGCAAGCGCTACTGAGCGAGGAAAAGCAACAGCCTTATTTTCAACACTGTTTAGCACAGATCAAGGAACGTCGTGCTAACGGTACGGTGATTTATCCTGCAGATAGCGAAATTTTTAACGCGTTTAAGTTAACTCGCTTTGCCGATCTTAAAGTGGTGATTTTAGGGCAAGATCCTTATCATGGGCCGAACCAAGCACATGGTTTGGCTTTTTCGGTTCGCACCAGTGTGCGTGTGCCGCCTTCTTTAGTAAATATTTATAAAGAGTTAGCGTTGGAGTATGCAGACTTTCAGCCCCCTAAACACGGTTTTTTACAAAGCTGGGCAGAGCAGGGGGTGTTACTGTTGAATACCATACTGACCGTTGAAGCCAATACACCCAATTCTCACAGAAAATTAGGCTGGGAAAACTTTACCGATCAAGTGATTCGGCAAATCAGTACACATGCCGAGCATGTGGTTTTTTTGCTCTGGGGATCGCATGCCCAGAAGAAAGCCACGTTAATAGAGGGTAAGCGTCATGCGATTTTAATGGCGCCACATCCCTCCCCGTTGTCAGCACATCGGGGGTTTATAGGCTGTGGTCATTTTTTACAGACCAATAGCCTTTTAGTGTCAAAAGGACAAAAGCCCATTAACTGGCACAGTGTCATGTACTGATAGCGACACTGACTGTGATCAGTCAGGCGCTAGCAAGTGATTTCCTCGAGCCTAAGCGTATGCTCACCCGCTATTCGCTTTATTCAGGGCGAAATAGCAAAGTGAGGCGGCTTAAACAGGAACCGAAAAAAAATGGCTCACGGAAATCCGTGAGCCATTTTTTATAATTCGATATCACTTAGCTCAGGTTCTATCGTCCAATCGATATCACAAAGCTCTTTTTTTAAGCGCTGGCGCTCCTTCAATTCTTCAATTTCACGCCATTTACGTTTAACCGCACGGGTTTTTGCCGCGGGGCGTTCCAACATATTCAGTAAGTCTTCGAAGCTTTCCATATTACGGCCTCATCTGATGTGGATTATTGTTGTTATTTTCAACAAAGTTTCTACCATACTTTGGTCGAAATTGAAACAAAAATAACCGTAATACGTGACAGACTGATGACACACCAAAGAAAAAGGCTGCAAAAGCAGCCTTTACTAAGCAAGGTATTCGGCAACGGGTGCCAAAAGTGCCGATGACTATTGCGCGGCTCGACTTTCTAAGAAATGCGCAATTAAACGGGCGGTTGAGCTATCAAAGTTACCCGATGTTTTACCACTTAATGCCTGATAAATGGGGCCAGACAGTTGTTTACCTAATTCAACCCCCCATTGATCAAAGCTATTTAGCTCCCAAATAGCGCCTTGGCAAAACACTTTATGCTCGTAAAGCGCAATTAATGCACCAAGATGATATGGCGATAACTCATCCAGTAGTAGCGTATTACTGGGCTTATTGCCGGGGGATACTTTATGGGGTGCCAGCGCAGCCGCCGCTTGCTCCGACAGACCTTGTGCTAAGCATTCTGCTGTGGCTTCTTGCAAGGTTTTACCTTGCATAAGTGCTTGGGTTTGTGCAAAACAATGTGCCGCCAGACGTTGATGCTGATCAGATAAATTATGGCTTACCTGCAACGGCAGAATAAAATCTGCAGGCACTTTTAATTGGCTTTGATGCAATAACTGATGATAAGCATGTTGGCCATTAGTCCCAGCATCTCCCCAAATAACGGGGGCAGTAGCATCGGTTAGGGCATGCCCAGCGCGATCGACTGATTTACCATTACTCTCCATATCCAGTTGTTGCACATAGGAGGGCAGTAAACGTAGATAATGACTGTATGGCAGCAGCGCTTGTGCTTGGCAGCCAAACCCATTGATGTACCACACGCCTAATAATGCTAGGATCACCGGCAGGTTTTCGCTAAATGGCGTGCTGAAAAAGTGTTGATCCATGTCAGCCGCGCCGTTCAATAACTGGGCAAAGGCGTCATTGCCAATCATGAGTGCCACGGGGAAACCGATAGCAGACCAAAGAGAATAGCGGCCGCCCACCCAATCCCACATGGGTAAAATATGTTGCTCAATGATCCCAAAATCGGCTGCCGCTTGGATGTTGGAGGACGTTGCCCAAAAATGTTGTGCAATAGCGGAACTGTCAGCGCCAGCGTCTTGAAACCATTGGCGCAGCGCTAACGCATTTTGTTTGGTTTCTTCGGTTCCGAATGATTTGGACGCGACAATAACCAGAGTGGTAGCCGGATTTAACGCTTGCGTAATATCGCTAACCACCGCGCCATCAATGTTACCGGCAAAATGCAATTTGACCGGACTACAATGATAGGGTGTTAAAGCCTCAACGGCCATTTGTGGCCCTAACAGTGAGCCACCAATGCCTACCCAAACAACATCTGTAATAGGTTGGCCTTGGTAGCCAATATACTGTTGCTGATGCAATTGCGTGATCAATGCCGCCATTTTCTCGCGACAAGCTAAAATTGCCGCACCAATATCTTCACCGTCTAACGAGAGGTTGCTCAAATTTTGTTGCCGTAAACGGGTATGCCAGACAGCCCGTTGCTCGGTATTGTTAATTGCGGCCCCCGCCTGCATTTGTTGGCAAAGCTGTTTAATGGGGCTTTGTGCCGCCAATTGCTGCAGTGTCTGCCAGCTTTGTTCGTCGATTAAATTTTTAGAATAATCTAGGTAAATGCCACAGGCTTTAGCACTAAAGCGCTTGGCGCGACCCGGTTCTGCGGCAAACAGCTCACGTAAAGGCGGTTGCTGCTGCGCTAAAGGTTGCAACAACGCTGATAACGTAATCGACATACTCTTCTCCCCAATGATTTAAAGCTGCGCTTTAATCACATCTTCTAATTTACGTTGATCAATGGCAAATTTACGAATGCCCTCAGCGAGCTTTTCGGTTGCCATGGCATCTTCATTTAACGCCCAACGGAATGCCTGTTCGTTTAGGGGGAGCGGTTTAGGTTGCGTTGCACCGGTATCTTGTAGTTTCACCACCAGTTCCCCTTGTTGCTGACTTAATTCATCCAGTAAGCCTGGGCTAATCGTCAAGCGATCACATCCCGCAAGGGCTAAAACTTCGCCAACATTTCGGAAGCTGGCGCCCATTACCACGGTAGGATAGCCATGCGTCTTAAAGAATTGATAAATTTCCCGTACCGACAAAACGCCAGGATCGGTTTCTGCGGTGTACTCTTGTTTCGTATTGGCTTTGTACCAATCTAAAATTCGGCCGACAAAAGGAGAGATCAAAAACACGCCGGCTTCGGCACAGGCGCGGGCTTGTGCCATATGAAATAATAACGTTAAATTACACTGAATGCCTTCTTGCTCCAACACTTTTGCGGCTTGGATCCCTTCCCAAGTAGAGGCAATTTTGATTAAGATCCGATCTTTGCTAATGCCATTTTGTTGATAAAGTGCCACTAATTGATGGGCTTTCGCCAACGTTGCTGTGGTATCAAATGATAAACGCGCATCCACTTCAGTAGAGACACGGCCTGGTACCAGTTTGCTAATAGCGGTACCGACATCTACAGCGAATTTATCGCTAGCTAGGCTTAACTGTGCTGCAGCGTCATCGGTTTGTGTTTTAGCAAAGGCTACTGCAGCCGCCAGTAAAGGTTTAGCAAAGTCCAATTGGCTAGCGTTCAGCAGTAAAGAGGGATTTGTGGTGGCATCTACCGGCCGAAATTGTTCTATGGCGCCGAGATCGCCGCTATCTACTACCACGGTTGTTACGGCTTTTAATTGACTTAAGAGATCATTCATGTTGTTTAATTACCATTTAAGTGCAGAGATATGCTGAATTATACGGCTATTTGGCCTAATGTGTGGAAAATGTGTAATAAAAAAACAACATTTTACGACCTGGCCACGGGGAAGCCTAATCGATTAGGCATCGTTTTGCAGATTCCTTTTGCAATCATGCTGCTAAACAGCATAATGGGCGTCAGCGCCGTCTGCAAGCTCTCAAGTCGCTATCAGGCGGGATAACCTGCTTACTTTTTTTACTTTAGAGAGATCGTCCTATGTTAATGGTTGTTTCGCCCGCCAAAGATTTGGATTTAACGCCTTATTCGCCCACTGTATCGGTAACGCAACCGGCGTTGTTGGCTGACGCCACAGAATTAGCACAGGTGTGCAAGGCCTTAACGCCGAGCGATTTAGCATCATTAATGCATATTAGCGACAAATTAGCTGGCTTAAATGCGGCTCGATTTGCGCAGTGGCAACCGCCTTTTCAACAAGATAATGCTAAAGCCGCACTTTTTATGTTTAATGGTGATGTGTATCAAGGCCTTGCTGCCGAAAGCTTAACGGCAGAGGATTTGGTTTTTGCACAGCAACACTTACGCATTTTAAGTGGCTTGTATGGTGTATTACGACCTTTAGACTTAATGCAGGCATATCGCCTTGAAATGGGCACAAAACTAGCCAATCGAAGCGGTGCCGACTTATATGCTTTTTGGCAAAGTAAAATCGCCAATCATTTACAGCAACAATTATCGGCTTTGCAGAGCGATACGCTGCTTAATTTAGCCTCTCAAGAATATTTTAAGGCCGTTGACAAAAAACAACTTAACGCCCGTATTATTACGCCAGAGTTCAAAGATTACAAAAATGGTCAGTATAAAATCATTAGCTTTTATGCCAAAAAAGCGCGTGGCTTGATGGCACGCTATGTTATTGAGCAACGTTTAACCTCTGCCGCGCAGTTAAGCGCGTTTAATGTCGCTGGGTATTACTACAGTGCAGCAGATTCAACTGCTGACAAGCCTGTTTTTTTGCGTGAAGCAAACTGACATTACTTTTTTGCCGGTATTTTTGGTAAAATACCGGTCTGTCCTTTGGTGAGCCTACGTTATGAAATTTCCTGGTCTACGCAAAATTAAGCATTATTTTCCTGTCTCTCAACCTAAACCCCAGTTACCTAGCTTTGAAGTGCGTCCGGAATTAGATACCTATATTGTGGGTCTCGATCAAACAATCGTTGATGTCGTTGCCAGTGTTAGTGATGATTTCTTAGCCAAGCATAATATTCCTAAAGGCTTATCTAATTTGGTGGGGCACGAAAAAGCCAATCGGATTTATCATGAATTAGTGGTTGAGCAAGCTATTTCGGATCATTTTGCGGGCGGAACGATTGGCAATACTATTCATAATTATTCTGTACTGGCTGATGATAAATCGGTGTTGCTTGGCGTTATGTCGGCCAATATTGCTCTAGGTTCACCTGCCTACCATTACGTGTGTCACACCAGTTCGAAAGTTGATATGAATCGTTTGCAAGGTGTGGCGGGTGATATTGGCCGTGGTATAACGATGATTACACCCGATGGTGAACGTACTTTCGTGATTGATCCTAGCGATATGGATCAGCTTGCCCCTGATTATATTCCTACCGACATTATTGCTGCAGCCGCGGCATTTGTTGTAAGTGCCTATCCATTACGGGCGACCGGACAACCTATCCAGCAAGCTATGTTAAAAGCCTTAGCGGATGCCAATGCGCATCAGGTGCCTGTAGTGATGAGTTTAGGCACACGGCATTTGGTAGAAGAGAATCGGGAGCAGATTTTGCAAACCGTTAATCGCTATGTGAATGTGCTGGCGATGAATGAGTTAGAAGCAGAAGCGCTGACCGGGTTTACTGATCCCTTATTGGCGGCAGAAGCTGCGCTAGAATTTACCGATATGGTACTGATCACCGCTGGGGCTGATGGCTTATATTTGTGTGGATACACGGACGAGCCGATTAAACGGGAAAGCAGTAATCCGATTAAATCGGCCACGTTAGCCGATTTTAACCGTTATGAGTTTAGTCGTCCTATGTTGCGAAAAGATTGCCGGCAACCCTTAAAGGTTTACTCGCATATAGATCCTTATTTGGGCGGGCCTGAGCGGATTAAAAATACCAATGGTGCAGGTGATGGCGCCTTAGCGGCTATTCTGCATGATATGGCAGCAAATCATTACCATAAACAGGTACAGCCGTTATCCAGTAAACATGAGCAGGCTTATCTGGCGTATTCGTCTTTTGCACAGCTTTGTAAGTATGCTAACCGGGTCAGTTATGAAATACTGGTACAAAATGCACCGCGCCTATCGAAAGGCTTACCCGAGCGTGAAGATAGCTTAGAAGAAGCGTATTGGGAGCGGTGATCCTATTTGTACTACGCCTTGGGGCTGGAGTATTAGCACGTGATTACTATTACACCTACGCTGCAGTTAGCAGATGAAGAAATCAGTTGGCAATTTATTCGCGCATCTGGCCCAGGTGGCCAGCATGTGAATAAAGTATCAACTGCAGTATTACTGCAATTTGATATAGCCAGCTCAAGTTTACCGGAATTGTATAAAACACGATTAAGTCAACTTGCGGATCATCGAATCACGCAAAGCGGCAAGATTGTGATTAAATGCCAACAAAGTCGCAGCCAAGAGCAAAACCGCGAAATAGCCCTAAAGCAATTTATTCTGTTGCTGCAAAGCGTAACCAAAACCCCAAAAAAACGTTTGGCAACCAAGCCAAGCTTTAGCAGTCAATTGAAACGCTTAGAAAGTAAAAAGCAGCAAGGATTAACCAAGCTGCTGCGACGTCAAAAAACCTTTGAATAGCACTGTGCTAATCGTATAACACTGCGCTAAGGGTATGAAGGGGGGGATTCCCCCTACTGTTACCTCGATAGAGCACACGGCCATTAGGCCGGTGTTAAGCGATAAGCGCGAAAGCTTCGGCCTTTCATTTTACTGTTATTTAGTTGCTGCAATGCCGCTTTAAATGCGCTGCGACGCACTGCTACATAGGCGCGTGTTTCTTGCAGCTGTATTTTACCTATATCAGCAAATGCCACTTGCTCATCCCGAGTGAGCGCACCGACAATATCGGCTGGGCGCAGTTTCTGTTTCTTACCGCCATCGATTTCCAAGGTGATCATGGCCGGAATAGGGGGGGGAACTTGGCGTAATTCGGGTAGGGTTTCTGGCGTAATGGGCTGGGCGAGTACATCTTCAAGTAAGCCGATTTTATAGCCATCTTGCTCGGTATAAAGGGTGCAAGCCACGCCTTGCTCACCCGCGCGGCCCGTGCGGCCGATACGGTGAATATGGGTGTCGGTATCATGGGCCAACTCATAATTAATGACGAGATCAAGCTTTTCAATATCCAAGCCTCTGGCGGCAACGTCGGTAGCAACCAGCAATTGTAAGCTACCATTGGCAAATTGTAAGAGTTGCTGCTCGCGATCGCGTTGTTCCAAATCACCGTGTAATGCCGCGACGCTAAACTTAGCATGTTGCAAGTGTTCGGTAAGCTGTTGTACTTCTTTACGGGTATTCGCAAAGATGACACAGCTGGTAGGCATTTTTGCCAGCAATAAACGCACCGTGGCGCTAAGCCGATCGTTAGGTGATGGCAGCAGATAAAATTGCTGCGCGATGCTAGCCTTGGCGGCTGGGCTGTCGATGACAACATGCTCTGGTGATTTAAGCAGGGCATCAGCTAATTTTTTTACTGCTGGCGCAAAGGTCGCACTAAACAGCAATTGCTGGCGTTGTGCAGGCGTTGCGGCAATAATTTGCTGCATGTCGTCGGCAAACCCCATCTCTAACATGCGATCAGCCTCGTCTAGCACGAGCATACTCAATTCATCCAACTGCAGATGTTGCTGCTGTAAATGATCCAATACTCGGCCAGGTGTGCCAACAATAATATGCGCACCATGTTCCAATGAAAGGGTTTGACCTTTGGTTGGTACACCACCGCACAAGGTCAATACCTTAATATTATGAATGCCACGAGCCAGCGTCCGAATTTCGGTGGCAACTTGCTCTGCTAACTCACGGGTAGGGCATAGGACTAAACTTTGCACACGAAAGCGTTTCACATTCAGTCTGCTTAGGATCCCCAGGGCGAAGGCGGCGGTTTTACCGGAGCCAGTTGCGGCTTGTGCCAATAAATCTTTACCAGCCAGAATCGCAGGTAGGCTTAACGCCTGAACGGGGGTAGCATGATGAAACGCGAGGCTATCAAGTGTGTCTAACAGTGCCTGGGGTAACGCAAAGGCGTTAAATGATGTTGGATGAGTCAAAGCAAAAATCCTGCAACCCGCACAAACCCTGTGTTTGTGCAAAAAGTACCATATTATAACATCAATTTTGGTCGTTATGGGTTTGCGGAGCTAAAGCCTACGTTCAGAGAGGTGGCGGTAGATTGTTCATTTAGCAATAGGCTTTGTTGTTGTGATTGTGCTAAATGCGTTTCCCCCAAAAAGCTGCCCCCACGTTCAATGCAGAGATTATCGGTATGTAATACACCTTGGGCTTTCCCCTGCGCGAGAATTTCAACCGTGTTGGCAAAAATGTTGCCTTCAAACTGCCCGTTAATCATGATTTTATCAGCACGGATTTCGCCCGTCACTTTACCTGAGCTGCTAATGATAACGGTACTGCGACAATCAATATCACCATCGTACTCGCCATCTATTTGCATGTCCCCGTTTACTCGGCAACTTCCGTGGCAGACACATCCTTCAGCGATGACAGTTGTAATTGTGTGCTTGCCTTGGTTTGCAGCATAGTGACCAAAGAATCCCATTTGATGCTCCTTTCTTTTTCGAACAAGAGATCGAAATTGCCTGAATCCCATTCCATAAAATGTTGTGGATTGAGTGAACGGTCTAGAAAATGAATTTCATAATGTAAATGCGGTGCAGTTGAGCTGCCTGTGTTACCCGCCTTTGCAATAAGCTGCCCTTTGTGAACAAAGGTTCCACTGGCAACATTAAAACTGTCTAAGTGGGCATAGAGTGTGGCAAAGCCAAAGGCATGGCGGATCTTTAATAAATTGCCATAACCACTATTACTGCGTCTAACCACTTCTACGACACCATCAGCTGGGGCATAAATGGCCGTACCTCTGGGTGCGGTTAAATCAATACCATTATGATGTTTGCGTTTGCCTAAGATGGGGTGAGTGCGCACGCCGTAGCGTGAAGAGCGTTTGTTAAAATCTAATGGTGAGCCATTTGGCACAAGTTGTAACATGGCCATTCTGGCGCTAGAGGTTACTGTAGCAATATCTAAACGTGCTTCGAAGTTTTGATCAAGATCTTGTTCTAAGCCTAAACTTACCTCAATTTCACCTAATCGTTGGGTGACTTGAGTCATCTCATCTTGTTTTAGGGTCAGCTCATGTTCGAGGGTTTCTCTCGCGGCCGTTAATTGTGCAAGTTGCTCTTGTAAAACGGTAGTTTGTTCAGTGAGTAATTGTTGTTCTGTTTTGGCTTGATCTACGGTATGCATCAGATAATTAATAACCGCAGCAGTGATCAGTACAGAGAAGAGTACTAGCCACAGACCGATAACCGCATTTCGTTTGAATATCTTACCGATATTAAAATGTCGGGTTCCGTTTACGCTTGATATTGAAATAGTAATACGATCTTTCATCAGCGGTGGTTTTTTACTCGAAATGGGTTAAATACGATGGCTAAAAATATGTGGCTTTGTGCTGGCTGTCAAGCAGTTCATAAGGCATATGTTGCGGGTTTTAAGCCGTTAGCACCGCTTTATAATTGTTTTAATAGCGTTTTTTTACAAAAAAACCGCCAAAAAAGCGGTTTTAGTAGCGATATGCCAGTGCACACCTTAGTGTTAGTGTCCAGCATGGCCATCTAAGCCATGGACATGGCCATGGGCTAATTCTTCGGCAGTAGCATCACGAACCAGCACTACTTCAACATCAAAGCGAAGTTCAATGCCGGCTAAGGGATGGTTACCATCTACTACAACTTCTTCCTCAGTGACATCAATAATAATCACGGGTTGTTCACGGCCATCGGGTCCTGATGCGCGAAAACGCATACCCACAGCCACGTCCATCCCTTCAAACATTGATTTAGGCACCGCTTGAACTAACTGATCATGACGCTCACCATAGGCATCAGCGGCGGCAATTTGGCTAGAGAACGTTTCGCCGGCCTGTTTGCCAAGCAACGCCTGTTCTAAACCTGGGATTAACGCGCCATGGCCGAATAAAAACACCAGAGGTTCGCCGCCGGAAGAAGAATCAAGTTGATTACCGGTTGTGTCGGTAACGGTGTAGTGAATGGCGACAACTTTGTCTTGAGAAATGGTCATGCAAACCTCTTAATTAAGGGAGTATGGTAGCGGTAGTTGCTGCAACACTATGGGTTGCTCAGACTTTAACCGCAAAGCGTCTGCCGGTGTTATGTCGTTAGGCAATAATGCAATCAACCATAGTTGATTGTTAATGTTCACTGCGTTAACGACCTGGCCAACTCGGCGCCAGTTATTTTCCAATTGCAGCTCAATATCTGAACCGGCAACGGGACACTCAACGGTGTCCGCATGTAAAATGTACGCTGCGCGTTTATTACCGCCGCGATATTTCAAACGTGCCACCGTTTCTTGGCCAACATAACAGCCTTTAGTGAAGCTTATGGCATCAACAGCTTGCAAGTTAAGCATCTGGGGTACCAGCTCGCCTATTAGGGGCTGCTCCAGATAACTAAAACCCTGTAGTATGTGTTGCTTTAACCATAGGGTTGACGCTGCTAAGGGCAGATTATTCTGCATTAATTGCTGAGCCTCACTCGCTGATGTTACCAAGAGATAATGATCTTTTTCCAGTCTTAATAATGTCGCGTCGTGCAATCGACGTAGTTCGCCATTGGCTTGCGGCGGAGTAAAGCCCATTTTTTCAATTAATTGCTCAGCACCCTCACCACCTATACCGAAAACAGCATGGTGCGCTGAGCGCTCAAATGTAACCTTGGAAAATACGCCAAACTTTTGCCATTGCAGCGTAGAAGCGTTTAATTCATCCCGAAAGGCGATAATCTGCAGTGTATCCGCCTGTTGAAAGACATGAAAAATCGACCACATTTTCCCTTTGGCATCGCAATGGGCGCCTCGTAAAAAACTGTCTGAGGTGAGTTGCGTCAGATCGCAGGTCGATTGTCCCTGTAAATACTTTACGCGATCAGGGCCGCTAATGTTCAATACTTGAAAAGCGGGTAACGGAGAAATAAAAGCGCCTTGAACTTGAGAGGAGAGTTGCGCGTATTGTTCTGCAGAAAGCCAAGTTGTTTGCATTGCCGGTATCTTTCATATTGCTCGTGATAGTAATGAGATTGGGGCTTGGTGTAAAAGCTCAACCCCTTAGGCCAATTTTTGTTACTATCTATTTATATCTTTATCTTTGTAAAACGCAGCGACGAACAGGCTGTTAAGTGCAATAAATCGTTAATATATGTATTAAGGAACATTTATGTCAGAAGTAATCGCTACACCATTAATGAGTAAGCCTAAACTACGTTGGGCATGTCGTCGCGGGATGTTGGAATTGGATGTGCTATTGGCGCCCTTTGTAGAAGAAGGCTATGACGCCCTGTCTGAACAACAAAAAGTGGATTTTGAACGTTTATTGGCGTGTGATGATCCAGATTTATTTGCTTGGTTTATGGGGCATAATCGTTCAGAAGATGCTGCTGTTCAAGCGTTAATTGAGCTTATCGTCAATCGTGTTAGAGTCTAGCATTGCGTTAACGTCTTCGCGGTATCGACAATATGCTCTGCTGCTAGCCATGTTATGGGGAGCATTGGTTTTTTTATTATTGCCGTTATCGGGTTATCGTTATGCGGTTGCCGCCGTGATATTAAGCATGTGGTTTTATATGCTGTTACGCGCTTGGTATATGCCGTTTGAGTATAGAGTATTACATATTACGGCTGAGGGGGGGGTGCATTGGCAGCCGGCTAATCAAGACGCTGGGCAATTAAGCCCCCGCAGTTTAGTTACCCAGTGGTTTATTCAGTTATGTTGGCAAGATCAGCAACAGAAAAATCACATAAAATGGATTTTTTCAGATCAACTTTCGGCTGCGGATTACCGGGCATTAGCCCGGCATATCCAATTGCAGCGTTGGCGTTAAGCCTGGGGTGTAAGAATGCTAGGTTTGCTGTCAGCGAGTTGCTCAGGGTAGTCTAAATTGTAATGCAAACCGCGACTTTCTTTTCGTTGCATCGCACAGCGAATAATGAGCTCAGAGACCTGCACTAAATTTCGTAATTCCAGTAAATTGTGGCTGATCCGAAAGTGACTATAGTAATCATGGATCTCTTGTTTTAATAACTCAACGCGGTGTAACGCCCGTTCTAATCGCTTATCGGTCCGCACAATCCCAACATAATCCCACATAAATAATCTAAGCTCATGCCAATTATGGGTAATAACCACTTCTTCATCAGAGTTACTGACTCGGCTATCGTCCCAAGCGGGTAAGGTGAGGGTGGGTTGTGTACTGACAAGCTCTGATAAGATATGCCGAGCAGCTGCTTGCGCAAACACAATACATTCTAGTAAAGAGTTAGACGCCATGCGATTAGCGCCATGCAAGCCGGTATAAGCTACTTCACCAATAGCATACAGATTATCTAGATCGGTTTGACCATTTAAATTGGTCATTACACCACCACAGGTATAGTGGGCTGCTGGTACCACAGGGATGGCTTCTTTAGTGATATCGATGCCCACACTCAAGCACTTAGCGTAGATGGTAGGGAAGTGTTCAATAATAAAATCTTTTGGTTGATGACTAATATCTAAAAAAACCGAATTGGCGCCTAAGCGTTTCATTTCAAAGTCAATAGCACGTGCCACGATATCGCGCGGCGCCAGTTCTGCCCTGTCATCAAAGTCAGGCATAAAACGGCTACCATCGGGGCGTTTGAGATAGGCACCTTCGCCACGCATGGCTTCAGTAATCAAAAAATTTGGCGCAGCGGGATGATACAGGCTTGTTGGGTGAAATTGATTAAACTCCATATTGGCTACGCGGCATCCGGCGCGCCAGGCCATGGCTATGCCATCACCACTGGCCACATCTGGATTGCTGGTATACAAGTAGACTTTACTGGCGCCGCCCGTTGCTAATGCCACCGCTTTTGCTTGGATAGTTTCTACTTGCGACGCTGCTTTATTCCAGACATAAGCACCGTAACAGCGTTTGGCATCTAGCCCTAACTTTTTACCCGTAAGCAAATCAATCGCATTATAATTTTCCAGCAATTGAATGTTTGGATGGTTTTTGACTTGATCAACTAAGGTAATTTGCACAGCACGACCTGTCGCATCGGCTGCGTGCAGAATTCGCCGATGGCTATGGCCGCCCTCACGCGTCAGGTGGTACTTCATACTGCCATCAGTATCAAGGTATTGATCAAACGGCACACCTTGAGCAATTAACCACTCCATAGCTTCTTTGGCATGCTCGGCAGTAAATTGCACGGCTGCGGGCTCACATAATCCAGCGCCTGCGATTAGGGTATCGTTAACATGCGAGGCAATACTGTCGTTTTCATCAAATACTGCCGCAATGCCACCTTGCGCATATAGGGTAGAACCCTCACGCAATGGGCCTTTGCTTAAGACGATAACCTTAGCCTGATCGGCCAGTTGTAATGCCAGTGATAAACCAGCAGCACCGCTGCCGATAATTAATACATCACAAAGATATTCTTTTGGTTGTGTCATAGGATACACTTAACTCTATTGATGGCCCTTGCTTTTACAGCAGGTTGGGCCGCATTGCGGCACGTAGTTCGACTTATTCTAGCGTTTTTGTCAAAATAAACAGAACTATTTATTCAGCTTACAGTCATAGTGTATACGCTTGACTAGCGCCATTCGTTTACAACACCTAAAAAGTATTACAGGGGCAGGCTCACAGAATGAGCGAGCAAGAATTAGATTGGCAGATAGTCCAGCGCGTACAGCAAGGCGATAAAGCAGCGTTTAATGTTCTGGTTAAAAAATATCAGCATAGGATAGCGAACTTAATCTCGCGATATGTCTCTAACCATGGCGATGTTGCAGATGTTGCACAAGAAGCCTTTATTAAGGCCTATCGTGCCATACCGGGTTTCCGAGGTGAGAGCGCCTTTTACACTTGGCTTTATCGAATTGCCGTAAATAGTGCTAAAAATTATCTGGTTGCAAATGGGCGTAAACCCCCCGCCAGTGATGTGGACGCTGAAGATGCTGAGTATTTTGAAGGTAGTGATGCCTTAAAAGAACAAGATTCGCCGGAACGCTTGTTATTATCGGAAGAAATTCGTCATGTTGTATTTGGTACTATTGAAAAACTGCCTGATGAATTACGTACCGCGATTACTTTGCGTGAGTTAGAGGGGCTGAGTTATGAAGAAATTGCTGAAGTAATGGAATGTCCAATAGGTACAGTTCGCAGTCGTATTTTCCGGGCACGTGAAGCAATTGATGCGCAGTTGAAGCCTCTTATTGGGTAACACCTAATCTGAACAAGACCATTTGACAGGAAACTTTATGTTGTCAGAAAAGCAGGAATGGCTGTCACAGGCCGCAGATAATAAGCCCGTTACACCAGAGCAGCTGTCTGCGTTGTTAACGCAAGCTGAGTTGCAGCAAACTGTGCAGCGCTATCAATTAACTGGCGCGATCATGCGTAATGAAGCCGACAGTGTTTTGCCTGTTGATTTTAGTGATAAGTTTGCCAGTTTGCTTGAACAAGAACCCACTTATCAATTGCAAACGCAGCGTAGTTTGCTGCAAAAGATGAAGATGGGTGTGCGTCAAGCAGCGAATGCAGAATGGTTTAAACCTGCTGCCCATGGGGCGATAGCAGCCAGTGTAGCCTTGGTCGCAGTATTGGGTGTGCAACAATATCAGCAACCGCTTGAGGCCGATTTATCTATGCCTTCACCTGTATTACAAACACGTCCAGTGGCAGGGTTTGCTACACCGGTGAGTTTAAGTCAAACCTCGGTAGACAGTCGTTTTGAAGCGCAAGAGCAGCAGGCCATGCAAGAACAACAACGACGTTTACAAGCGTTGTTGCAAGCGCATCGGCAGCAAGTTCGAATCACTGAAGCTCAGCCTACTGCAGCCCCAACAGCTGAACAGGAACCACGCGAGTATAAATGATGAAATGGCTGTTTGGCATGTGTTGTTTGGTTGTACTCAATGTAGTCATGCCAGTCTACGCTGACGGAACGGGATGGGTATTATTTGATAAAGTACAAGGCAGTGTTAGGCAGCATAACTTTGACGTGTCTTATGTCGTATTAAAAGGTGGGCAAGCTGAAACCTATCGCTGGTTGCATGGACGTGACGGCGAAGCTGATATAGAGCACTTGATACCGATGTTTGCCGAAGGTGTCGATATTGTCAGACGTAATGATCGTGTTTATTACCTATTAGCCGAACGTCCATCCCTTATTACGCGCAGTGAGCGTATAAAAGAATTACCCGCTTTGCTGTTTGAAGATCCAACAAAAATTCGTAAGCTATATGATGCTGTTGCGGGCAGTAGCTCGATGATTGATGGCCGTAGTGCGCAATTGTTACGTCTCTCTGCCATTGATGAAACACGTTATCATTACTGGTTGTGGGTAGATGTTGAAACTGGATTTCCATTACGTATTGATACCTTAGCCGAACAAGATCAAAGCCGACAAAATCGCGCTTTAGAAACGTGGCAAGTTACTCACTTGCGCATAACCCCCGAGATGCCTGGCAGTTTGGCACAATTACTAACGATTGAATTACCTGATACGTCCTCTGCCGAGACAACTGCTTCGGCATCGCCGCAACAGCACGAACTTAATTGGCTACCTGCGGGCTTTGAGATCATTCCTGAGCCCTTGCATGTACCGCAATTAACGCCAGAAGTATTAAGTTATTGGCTATTAAGTGATGGTTTGCATCAGGTATCTGTGTTTGTGCAACGCAGCCATCAATTGCCAACACAAGCTTACCGTGATGGTGCTGTGACTATTTTTGTGCAATCCGATGCACAGCGCGATATTACCGTTATTGGTCCAATTAATGTTGATGTTGCGCAGCGTTTAGCCGCTGCGGTACGTTAATGCATGTCATCTTTATGCGCTTGTCTACTCACTATCTAGGTAGTTAACATGATATCGAGCCTTAAATGGTAGAAGAAATTGCCACTGTGGTGGCAACTGAGTCTGATGGAGTATGGTTAGTGACCACGCCCGTTGGTACCTGCAATAGTTGTCAGGTAAGCAGTGATTGCGGCACCGGTATTGTGGCCAAAACCTTTACGCCTAGACAAAATCGTTTTTTTGTAAAAACTACCGAGAATTTATTACCCGGCGAGCAAGTGCAAATTGGCATAGCAGAGCACGGTTTGGTCGTCGCGGCCTTAATGGTTTATCTGGTGCCTTTGCTACTTGCCTTAATCACCATGGTATTGCTGCAGTCTATTTGGCAGCTAGCAGAGGGGTGGTTAATGCTTAGCGCCATCTTGGCCGGCGCCAGCGGGTTTTATCTCGCTAGCCGTTACAGCCAAAATGTGCAGCAGCAACAAGAGCAGGTCAAGATTCTATACGTTTTACCTAATTTGAAAGTAAGTAACCCCATCAGCGAAACGCAACAACCATAGCAAGCTGCTGTCGGATAGAGTACAATTCGCGCTAATTAATGTTAACAACCAGCATGCTCAGTTGCACGTCTTTAGCTTTAGGCTAACGCGTCGGCAAACATGCCTTCAGTTTTTTGCGGATAACATGCCTAAACTCGAACATATCAGAAACTTTTCTATTATCGCCCACATTGACCATGGTAAATCTACCTTGTCAGATCGTCTTATTCAATTTTGCGGTGGTTTAAGCGATCGCGAAATGCAACAACAAGTTCTAGATTCAATGGATTTAGAACGTGAGCGCGGTATTACGATAAAAGCGCAAAGTGTAACGCTGTATTACAAAGCCGATGATGGTAAAACCTATCAGCTCAATTTCATCGATACCCCTGGCCATGTTGATTTTACCTATGAGGTAAGTCGTTCGTTGGCAGCGTGTGAAGGTGCTTTATTGGTGGTTGATGCAGGGCAAGGTGTTGAAGCACAGACCGTTGCCAACTGTTACACGGCGCTGGATATGAATTTAGAAGTTATTCCAGTACTGAATAAAATTGATTTACCGCAAGCTGAACCTGAACGTGTGTCGGAAGAGATTGAAGACATCATCGGTATTGAAGCTATTGGCGCGGTGCAATGCTCTGCTAAAACAGGGTTGGGCATCAAAGATGTGTTAGAAACTATTGTTAAGCAAGTGCCTTGCCCAGAAGGTGATGCAGAGCTGCCAACGCAGGCCCTAATTATTGATTCTTGGTTTGATGCGTATCAAGGAGTTGTTTCGCTAGTTCGCGTTAAACACGGCAGTATCAAAGCCAAAGACAAAATCAAGGTGATGTCGACTGGTCAAACATACGAAGTGGACAAAGTGGGCGTGTTCAGTCCCAAAGCGACCGATACTGGCGAGCTGAAAACCGGCGAAGTAGGTTTCATTATTGCCGGTATTAAAGAAATTAAGGGTGCGCCAGTAGGCGATACCTTAACGCTGGCTAAAAACAGTGCAGAAAAACCTTTACCTGGCTTTAAACGCATCAAGCCCCAAGTGTATGCAGGCGTATTTCCTGTTTCCAGTGATGATTATGAAGATTTTCGCGACGCGTTAGCTAAGCTCAGTTTAAATGATTCGTCGCTATTCTATGAACCAGAAAACTCTGGCGCTTTAGGGTTTGGCTTTCGTATAGGTTTCCTGGGTATGTTACACATGGAAATCATTCAAGAGCGTTTAGAGCGTGAGTACGACTTAGACTTAATCACTACTGCTCCAACGGTAGTGTATGAAGTGGTTAAGAAAAACGGCGAAACCGTTTTGGTTGATAATCCCAGCGCTTTACCTGCTGTGAATGATATAGACGAAATACGTGAACCCATTGTTGAAGCGCATATTTTAGTACCGCAAGAATACTTAGGTAATGTGATTACCTTGTGTATCGAGAAGCGCGGAACGCAAGTTAATATGAGCTATCACGGTCGTCAGGTTGCCGTAGTGTATGAACTCCCTATGGCCGAAGTGGTTATGGACTTCTTCGATCGATTAAAATCGACTAGCCGGGGTTATGCGTCTTTAGACTACAGTTTTAAACGTTTCCAAACCTCTAACATGCAGCGTGTCGATATTCTGATTAACGGTGAGCGCGTGGATGCCTTAGCCATCATCAGTCATATCGATTTTGCCCAAGGCCGGGGGCGTCAATTAGCTGAAAAGCTAAAAGAGTTAATTCCGCGTCAAATGTTTGATATCGCGATTCAAGCAGCCATTGGTAACCACGTTATTGCGCGTACCACGGTGAAACAGTTGCGTAAAAACGTATTGGCAAAATGTTACGGTGGTGATATCAGCCGTAAGAAAAAGCTGTTACAAAAACAGAAAGACGGTAAAAAGCGTATGAAGCAAGTGGGAAATGTTGAAGTACCACAAGAAGCTTTCTTGGCTATTTTAAAAGTCGGTAAATAAGCTTAGCAAATTTTAAGGACGCTTCATGGCAGGTTATTTTGCAATTTTTTTAGTGCTACTTACACTGGCATGTGGATTAATTTGGTTACTTGACGCGCTATTGCTTGCACCAAAACGGCAGCAAGCGTTAGTGAGCGCGCAGGCACAAGCCAACATGTCGTTATCTGAGCAAGCGCAGCAGGCCATCTTAAGAGAGCCAACCGTAATTGAGACCGCGAAATCGATCTTTCCATTAGTGGCCGGCATTATGCTGTTTCGCTCCTTTCTGTATGAGCCATTTCAAATTCCGTCAGGATCAATGATGCCGACGTTACTGGTCGGCGACTTTATCTTGGTGGAAAAATTTTCCTATGATGTCAAAGATCCTGTATGGCGCAAAACATTATGGCAAAACAATGCACCTGCTCGTGGTGATGTAGCTGTATTTAAGTACCCTTTAGATACGCGCTTAGATTACATTAAACGCGTTGTTGGCTTACCTGGCGATCGTATTGTGTACCAAGATAAACAATTATATATCGCGAAGGTTTGCCAATCAGCACAAACTACAGATTGTGGTGTATTGCAGCCAATTGCTCAAGATTTTCAAGCAGATGGCGAATTCTTTTTTGGTCCACTGCCGCAACGCCGTTTTGTCGAAAAATTGGGTGAGGCAAGCTACAATATTCTACAAACGCCAATGCGACCAGATGATATTGCCAATTACTATCGGCAACCTAATACTGCGATTGATGAGTTTGTGGTGCCTGAAGGGCATTATTTTGTCATAGGTGATAATCGCGATAACAGTATTGATAGTCGCTTTTGGGGCTTTGTACCTGCCGATAATATGGTGGGTAAAGCCGTCTTTATTTGGATGAGTTTTGAATTTAGTGAAGATCCAAACAGCTGGTTACCTCGGTGGGTGCCCGTTGGTGTGCGTTTTGGGCGTTTGGGTCCGATCGATTAAGAGTGTGTTATGCAAAAACCATTAGCGCCATTAATGCGCAAGATCGGCTATCAGTTTCAAGAGCCTGCGTTATTAGAGCAGGCGTTAACCCACCGCAGTTGTAAAGGGCAACATAACGAACGCCTCGAGTTCTTAGGTGATGCGTTACTAGGATTGATTATTGCTGAAGCCTTATTTGCCCGCTTTCCAGATACCCGGGAGGGCGATCTTACGCGAATGCGCTCTGCATTGGTAAAAGGTGTTACGTTGGCCTCTATTGCGCAAGAATTAGGCCTATCAGAGTTTTTGCGATTAGGCCCCGGAGAATTAAAAAGCGGTGGCTTTCGACGTGAATCAATTCTGGCCGATGCCTTAGAAGCGATTATTGGGGCAATTTATTTAGACAGTGGCATGGCCGCCTGTAAAACACAAATAATGTTGTGGTTTGAGCAACGTCTTATTGAGATTACGCCGGGTCAGCAAAAAGATTCAAAAACCTTGTTACAAGAGTACCTACAAGGCTTACGTAAACCCTTACCCACTTACGATGTCATCGCTACAGTGGGAGAAGCACATCAGCAAACCTTTACGGTGCGCTGTACTGTGCCGGGCATGACACCCATTACCGCGACCGGTTCCTCTCGGCGCAAAGCTGAGCAAGATGCTGCTCAGTATGCTTTGGAAAAAATTAAACATGACAGATAAGTCAAATGAACTACTCCCTGAAACCTTTGCAGGATTAGTGGCTATTGTTGGACGCCCCAACGTAGGTAAATCAACCCTACTGAATAAATTAGTCGGGCAGAAGGTGAGTATAACTTCAAAAAAACCACAAACCACTCGGCATCGTATAGTAGGTATTGATACTGATGGTCAGCACCAAACTGTTTATGTTGATACGCCTGGCCTACATATAGAAGAAAAGCGCGCGATTAATCGTTTGATGAACAAAGCTGCAGCCTCTTCAATTTTAGATGTCGAACTGGTGGTATTTGTGGTTGAAGGTACCCGCTGGCATGATGATGATCAGATGGTACTTAACAAACTGATTGCGGCGCAGAAGCCAGTTATTTTAGTGGTTAACAAAGTTGATCTGTACAAAGATAAATCTGAATTATTACCACATTTACAATGGCTTGGAACTCAGCTTAATTTTCTGCAAGTGGTGCCCTTATCAGCAGAATCAGGCGATAACGTCAGTGCATTACGCAAAGTAGTTCAACAACAATTACCGCCATGCGAATTCTTTTTCCCGGATGATTACATCACCGATCGTTCGCAGCGTTTTATGGCGGCAGAAATTGTACGCGAAAAATTAATGCGTTTTCTAGGTGATGAATTGCCCTATGCGGTTACGGTTGAGATAGAGCGATTTAAATGGGAAGAAAAGCATTTTCATATCGCTGCGCTGGTGTTGGTTGAGCGCGAAAGCCAAAAACGTATGGTGATCGGTAACAAAGGTGAGCGTATTAAGCAAATCGCTACCGAAGCACGTTTAGATATGGCTGATATGCTGGATGCTCCCGTGTTTTTACAGGTTTGGGTTAAGGTCAAATCAGGTTGGGCGGATGATGAAAGAGCATTACGCAGCTTGGGATACGGCGAAGATTAGCCTCGATAATGGACGGTAAATTATGGCCTGCCTATATTTTACATAGCCGTCCCTTTCAGGAAGACAAACTCTTATTGCAATTACTGTTGCCCGAACAAGGGCGGTTAGATGCTGTTATTCGTAAGCGACAAGGTAAACAATACCGTGCGTTACAGCCTTTTCAGTTATTCACTATAGCGCTAGTTGGTCGAGGTAGCTTAAAAAATGTACGGCAACTCGAAGAGCAACAACCCGCGCATCTATTTAGCGGTAAAGTGTTGTTTAGTGGTTTGTATATTAACGAATTAATTTGTCGACTTTGGCCAACAGATACCGCCGCAGAGCAATTGTTTACGTATTATGAAACAGCGTTGCAGTCTTTAACGTTAGCGCTGCACGCCTCTGAGCAATTAGAGCCCTGTTTACGGCAATTTGAGTTTTCCTTATTAGCTGAATTGGGCGTACTGCCAGATTGGGATTATGATGCGTTACAACAGAGTTTACAGGCTGAGCAGCATTATTATTATGTGCCCGAACACGGTTTTATGCCTATAACGCAGCAAATACCCTATCCAAAGTACACTTGGCAAGGACGGCAGCTTTGGGCTATTGCAGCACAACATTGGCATGAACCTGAAACCTTACTTGCCGCCAAATTGCTGAGTCGCCAATTATTTGCGCCCTTGTTAGGTAATAAACCGCTTGCAAGTCGTGCGTTGTTTAATCAGTTAGAAAAAATGAATCCTTCACCGGCCTCGCCGCAGTCATGATGCCACGTTAGGGTGGCAAAATATTGGAGAGTCACATGAGCGCAATTTATTTAGGGGTCAATATTGACCACATTGCTACTGTTCGTAACGCCCGCGGTACGGCTTATCCTGAACCCGTACATGCCGCGCTAATGGCTGAGCAAGCGGGTGCCGATGGCATTACTGTGCATTTACGCGAAGATCGTCGTCATATTATTGATCGAGACGTATTTATTTTACGCGACACCCTAGCAACTCGGCTGAATTTCGAAATGGCGGTAACCGAGGAAATGTTAGGCATAGCCTGTAAATTAAAGCCTCATTTTAGCTGTCTAGTACCCGAGAAGCGCTCTGAATTAACCACCGAAGGTGGCCTAGACGTAGCCGGACAGCTAAGCCGAATGACTGATGCTGTTGCGCAGTTAGCCGACTCTGATATTTTAGTGTCATTATTTATCGATGCCGATAAAAAACAAATTGAAGCCGCAGTAGCCGCAGGGGCGCCTTATATTGAAATTCATACCGGAAGGTATGCTGAAGCAACGAAAGCGGCTGAACAGCAAGCCGAGCTAACCCGGATTGCCGACGCGGCAGCTTATGCCGCATCACTCGGCCTCATTGTTAATGCCGGTCACGGTTTACATTATCATAATGTACAACCCATCGCCGCCATTCCACAGATGTATGAATTAAATATTGGCCATGCCATTATTGCCCGAGCGCTTTTCAGCGGGTTAGGTCCGGCGGTAACAGAAATGAAACGTTTAATGGTGGAGGCCAGAGGGTAATGGCTATTCGTGGGCTGGGTACTGATATTATTGAAATAGCACGGATCAGTCGCAGCTTGCAGCAAAGCCCGCGGCTAGTGCCGCGGGTATTAACCCCTTTTGAGCAAGAAGAGTTTGCCGCGCATAATCAGCCTGAACGTTATTTTGCCAAGCGGTTTGCGGCGAAAGAAGCCGCTGCAAAAGCGTTAGGGACCGGTATTGGCCGCGGTATTTCATTTCAGCATTTCGAAATTCGCCATGATGTCCAAGGTAAACCAGAGCTTGTACTGAACGGCTTTGCCGCTGAGCTCGCTGCCACAATGGGCATAAAGTATACGTGGATCAGTATCAGTGATGAGCAGGCCTACGCTTGCGCCACGGTGATATTAGAAGCCTGAAGTAGTTCTTCAGGCATGCTGGTATCTGCCTCTAATAACATCTGTATCACATCGTCTAACTCATATAACTCAGGCTCCAATAACTTAATATGGGCGCCTTTTTTCAGTTGGGTCTCCAAGGCTTCTAACAAATTTTTTAAGCGCGGTACGCCAGTGTAACAGCAGGCACCATGGAGCTTATGCAAGGCATGTAGCAACACTTGTTGATCATTGTCGGTGATAGCTTGGCGTATTTGTTTATCAGACTGAGGTAGCGATTTGATCAATAAAAGCAACATCTCTTGCGCTAACTCGGGTTTGCCAGCCGCGCGCTGCAATGCCGCAGGCCAATCTATTAAGGGTATTGTTGTTAAATGCGGATCCGGTACTTGTTGCGGATTTTTCTGTAGCTGACAAAATTCCTGTAACGTGTAATGTAGCATCTTTTCATCTAAAGGTTTGGTTAAAAACTCACTGAACCCTAGACTGATTAAGCGCGCGCGCTCTCCATCCATAGCATGTGCGGTCACGGCAATAATGGGTGTGTGTTCATTCAGTGAGCTTTGGCGAATGCGCTGACACGCACTAATGCCGTCCATTACAGGCATATTGATATCCATGAAAATAATATCATAAACATGTTGCGTGGTTTTTTGCCAGGCTTCAGCGCCATCGCGGGCAGAGTCCAATTGTTGCACCCGTTCTCTTAATAGCGTGTTGATAAGTTTTAAATTAGCTTCGTTATCATCTACTGTTAGCACTTTTAAAGGGTATAAGCTGGGTTTAGCCGGGGCGATCTGTTCTAAAAAAGGCTGATGATAAGGTTGTGCTAAGGTTAACGCCAATTTACGCATATGCGCAGGTTTTGGTAAGCACGCATTGGCGCCGGAACTGAGCAATGCCTCCCGTAAATTGGGTGATAACGTATTAACCAGCAAATACATATGCTGACAATGTGTTTTTAAACGTTGTACCAAACTGATAATTTCGTTTACTTGGTTAATGGCAACAGCACGCCCCAGTAAGCCAATTGCGTAGTGTGCATTTTGGCTTATCGCCTGCTGTAATTGGGCTTTAGTTGCACATACCGTAACGTGCATGCCCCAACTTTTCAGCAGTTGTAGGGTTGCTTCGCGCGAATATTGTTGGGGTTCAAAATATAAAACCGTTTTTTGTTCTAATAACTCTAGCGGGAGCGGCTCTGCTACGGTTAATTGATGCCGCTGGCATTTAATGGTAAACCAAAAGGTAGAGCCTTCGCCTGGCGAACTTTCAAAGCCAATATTCCCTTGCATGGCGTTTACCAGCCGCTTTGAGATCAGCAATCCTAAGCCCGATCCAGTTTGTTGATCGTTCTGTTCAATCGGTGAGATCCCATCAAATAACCGAGCTTGCTTTTCTTTATTGATGCCACGTCCCGTATCTTTTACTGAAATATGAATTAGTGTTTGCTCTTCATTTAAGGTTGTGGCGGTTACTCTAATCACAACGCTGCCATGTTCAGTAAATTTAATGGCGTTACCCGCAATATTCATTAATACCTGATTAAGGCGCGCCGGATCGGCAATAACATCATCAGGACACTCGGGATCGACAATCAACACCAATTCTAATTGTTTATCAAAGGCGTTTGCTGCGAGCAATTCAGTGGCATCATTTAACGTATCGCGCAGCGAAAATGGTTCTGGATTTATTGACATGCGACCTTCTTCAAGGCGCGAAAAATCGAGTACGTCGTTGACTAAATTGAGCAGGCTATTGGCAGACTTTTGAATAGTATGTAAATAATCACTTTGGTGATGACTGAGTGGGGTTTTTAACAATTGTCGGGTGAAGCCAATCACGGCATTTAGCGGCGTGCGCAACTCGTGGCTCATCTTGGCTAAAAAATCTGATTTTTGACGATTATCTTCAAGCGCTTTACGCTTGGCAAAGTCCAGTTGGATATTTTGTATTTCGAGCTGTTCCATACTTTGTTGGAGATCGCTGGTTACTTGCTCAATATTTTGTTGCATATCTTGCTCAAACTGCGCTAAACGATCAGCCAGTTGCATAATACCGGTTTGCAGTTGATCTAATTCTCGGATCCCTAGTGGGTAGGCGCGAACGCGATATTGCCCATCCATCAATTGTTGCATTTGTTTTTTGATGCGATGAATTTCTGGCTGTAACTTTTGAATTAAATAAAAGGCCAAACATAAGGCGAGAAAAAGCGCCAACGCTACTAATAAGCTGCTGTGTAAAAACCCAATTTTTTGTTCTAACAACAATTGTTGTTGTTCAAATTGCAATAACAAATAACCGGGCTCGATATCCCGCAGGGGATTCGTTTTTAATAATGGTTGATATACCAACAAGTGTTGTTGCTGATCTAAATAACTCAGATGTGTTGGTTTAGCCGTGTTTTGATGCCAGGCTTCTGCGCTTAAATCGTGTTGTGTGTTACTGGTGAGTAATAGATCGCCCTTAGCGTTAAACAGTGAAATGCTGATCACCAAGGGCGAATTTAGCCGATGCGCCTGCTCTAATAATAATTTGATCGTCTGTAATTGCTGTTGCTGCAGTAGCTCTTGGCTACTGATCGCTAATGATAGTGCAATATTCGCGGCTCTCTCTCGTAAATGTAGCGCGCTTTCTTGCTGTTGTTTATGGTTAAAATAGCTGCCCAGAAGCAATGCAACTAGCAATGCAGGCAATACACTGCATAAAATTAACCAAAAGCGTAAACCAATTTTCTTCATCAGGGCTCGGCACTTGTTACAATTAAGCTCAGCCATGTCATAATGACACATCCATTGTAAAATGCCTATAAGACCTGCTTCGAATGGTAATGCTCTATAAACAGAAACAAAAAACGCAGCGCACCGGTCAGCAATTGAAGTTGCTGATAGACCGTGCGGATTATGAAGGTAACGGTATTGCGCGTTATCAAGACAGGATCACTTTTGTGAGTGGCGCTTTGCCTGGCGAACAGGTCTTGGTTAAGATAATTGAAGACAAACCAGGATTTTTAAAAGCGCGCACAGAGCAGGTTATACAACCAAGTCCATTACGAATAGAACCGTTCTGTGCACACATTCATCAATGTGGCGGATGTCAATTGCAACATCTGTCGGCAACTGCGCAACAACAAATAAAACAGCAGGGTATTGATGCGTTGTTGCGTCATCAATTACAGCTTGCTGAGCTACCATGGCAACCGTTATTAAGCGGTGCAGCGCAAGGTTATCGGCGTAAAGCACGGATTGGTGTGTGGTTTGATAAAAAAACGCGAAACGTTATCGTGGGCTTTCGTCAGCCAGCCAATAAGGCCCTTACCCCAATTGCGGCATGTGCGGTACTCAGTCCCGTTTTAACGCCAATTTTTGCCGTTTTAAAACAAGTTGTGAGTGCATTGCCGCAGCCAGGGTGTATTACTCATGCCGAAGTGATTGACGCACAGGGGCAACCCTTTGTCGTGGTACGCCATACTGCGGCCTTAACAGAAGCTCAACGGCAGGCGTTTGTTGCCGCGTGGCCTGAAGCAACGTGGCTAGGCGAAGCCTCCGCCGGCGAATTGTGCTATTGGCAAACTGACCGTGCCTCACCCATGTATACTTTAGCCGATCAACAATTGTCGTTATCTTTTGCCCCTGACGATTTTATTCAAGTAAATGCACAGATTAATCAACAGATGGTGAATCAAGCTTTGGCCTGGTTAGCGCCGACAGCAGATGAAACCATTCTTGATCTTTATGCTGGGATGGGTAACTTCAGCCTAGCGCTGGCGCAGCGCGCTAAATTGGTGCATGGTGTTGAGGGTCTGACAAAAATGGTGCAGCAAGCGCAGCATAATGCGCAGGTTAATGACTTACACAATGTGCATTTTTGGCAAGCCGATTTACACTTACCTTGGGGGAATGCGGAATGGAATCGTCCCTTATACGATAAAGTCGTATTGGACCCAGCCCGAGCGGGTGCAGAGGGTGCCATTGCTCAGATAGTTGCATTGAAACCGGCACAAATATTGTACGTATCTTGTAATGCCGCTACCTTTGCTAGAGACAGCAAAGGGTTACTTAATGCGGGGTATCAATTACAAAAAATTGCTGGAATGGATATGTTTCCTCATACCAGTCATTTTGAACTTATGGCACTATTCAGCCGTCATTAATCATGACGCTTAATTAAGTTGTACAGCAGACTCGCTGCGCAGCGCATTGAATGAGGACAGAGCATGGTTAGGGTTCGCCAATCACACAGCAGTGGTTACCATGGAGGTGAGACAATAGAGTGGTTGTGCTCATTAGGTCTATCAGATAAAAAAATTGGTGCGCTGTTAGAGTGTGCCAGTTGGCTCAAGCAACAGCAATTAGATGATGACGTTGCTGAGGTTCGTACCGGTTGGGAGATGGTTGAAATCCTGGCTGAGCTAAGAATGGATCATGATGCGTTAATTGCTTCGTTGCTATTTCCCGCGTTTGAGGCGGGCTTATTAGATTTACCCGTATTGGGACAACACTTTTCTGCGGCGGTCAGCGCCTTGTTAACCTCAGTACAGCAAATGGAAGCCATCCGCACTATTCCCACCAGTGTTAAACAAGGTGCAGATGGTCAGCAGGCCGACAATTTACGGCGCATGCTGTTGGCCATGGTAGAAGATGTGCGTGCGGTGGTGATTAAGCTGGCGGCGCAAATTTGTTATTTGCGTGATGTTAAAAATGCCGATGAAGAAACCCGTGTTTTAGCCGCGAAAGAAACCAACGCTATTTTTGCCCCTCTGGCCAATCGGTTAGGAATTGGTCAGTTAAAGTGGGAATTAGAAGATCTGGCTTTTCGGTATTTACATCCACAAACCTATAAGCAAGTGGCGAGCTTGCTTGAGGAGCGTCGGTTGGATCGTGAGCAATATATGCAAGATTTTGTCTCGGCGGTTCGCCTAAAAATGCAGGATGCGCAATTACACGCGGAGGTCTATGGCCGACCGAAGCATATTTTTAGTATCTGGAAAAAAATGCAAAAAAAACAGCTGTCTTTTGAGCAGCTGTATGACATTCGTGCCGTCCGAATTATCACTGAGCGGGTACAAGATTGCTACGCGGCGCTGGGGTTAGTGCACACGGGCTGGCGTCATTTACCTAAAGAATTTGACGATTATATTGCTACACCTAAGCAAAATGGCTATCAATCTATTCATACGGTAGTAGTGGGGCCTTTAGGCCGACCTATTGAGATCCAAATACGCACTCGGCAAATGCATGAAGAGTCTGAGTTAGGCGTAGCCGCGCATTGGCGCTACAAAGAAGGCGCTGCAGCTGGAAAAACTGCTGCAAATGATGAAAAAATTGGTTGGTTGCGCAAGCTGTTGCAGTGGCAAGAAGATTTAACCGATGGTACCGACTTAGCCGAAGAATTGCGTACGCAAGTTATAGAAGATCGAGTCTACGTGTTTACGCCAAAAGGCGATATTGTCGATTTGCCGATAGGCTCCACACCGCTCGACTTTGCCTATTATGTGCATTCTAATGTGGGCCATCGTTGTATTGGCGCTAAAATATCTGGTCGGATAGTTCCCTTTACGTATCAATTGAAAACGGGTGATCAAGTCGAAATTTTAACTGGACGTGAACCCAATCCAAGCCGAGATTGGTTAAACCCCAATTTAGGTTACTTAAAATCGAGCCGCGCTCGCTCAAAAGTGCAGTATTGGTTTCGGCTGCAAGATCGGGATAAAAATCTGCAAGCGGGTCGCGAATTGCTTGATGCTGAGTTAAATCGTTTAAATTTAGTGATGGATTTCCCAACTAAGGTGCTGGCGCGTTTTAATGTGAATAGCATGGATGAGCTTTTGGTGGGGATTGGCGGCGGCGAAATTAAAGTGACACAAGTTGTCCACTTTATTCAGAGCCAGAGCCCGAAACATGAATTGCCAGAGATTGATCCAAGGTTAAAAACAAAACCGCTGCCAGTCACTAAAGTGAAAAGTGATGTGGTGGTGCAAGGTGTCGGTAATCTATTAAGCCATATGGCCGGGTGCTGTCAGCCTTTACCGGGTGATGCCATCATTGGTTACATTACGCAAGGCCGCGGTATTGCTATTCATCGCGATGATTGCGAGCAGTTTAAAACGTTGCTCGATGCCCATCCTGAGCGGGTGGTTGAGGCAACGTGGGGCGATAAATATGCCTCGGGTTACGAAGTAGATATTCGTATTGTCGCGCATGATCGTAACGGATTATTGCGCGATATCACCAGTATTTTAGCCAACGAAAAAGCCAATGTGACTAAAATGAGCAGCAGCTCCGATATTAAAGCGCAAACTGCCGTAATCAATATGACGATGGAGCTGTATAATTTAGATTCGTTAAATAAATTACTCAGTAAAGTCAGTCAAATTGACGATGTTATTGAAGCCAAGCGTTTTCATCATTAATAGGTAAAATTGTCCGTGTCATATTCACAACTCGCTGATAGTCAGCAACAAGCAAGTACTGGTAAGACGCCCGAGAGCAATATCGCCAGATTGCTAACTATTATGGCGAGGTTACGTGATCCGGCCAATGGCTGCCCTTGGGATTTAAAACAAACGTACAGCACTATCGTGCCTTATACTTTGGAAGAGGCGTATGAAGTTGCCGATGCTATTGCGCGTGGGGACTTTGATGAGCTGAAAGACGAGCTGGGAGACTTATTGTTTCAAGTGGTGTTTTATGCCCAAATGGCACAAGAAGAAGCGCGTTTTCAGTTTGCGGATTGTGTTGCGGCTATTTGCGACAAGTTAGAGCGACGTCATCCGCATATTTTTGGCAATGTAGTCGCTGCCGACGCAGATACCGTGTTAAAAAACTGGGAAGCGTTAAAAAGCCATGAGCGCCAGCAAGTGGGGCAGCACAGTGTTTTAGATAATATCCCACAGGCTATGCCAGCCTTAAGCCGCGCGTATAAGTTACAAAAACGCTGCGCCAATGTGGGGTTTGATTGGCCTGATGTCGCTGGGTGCTGGGATAAAGTAAAAGAAGAAGTGCTGGAAGTAGAGCAAACCCAAGCTGATAGCCCTGAGTTAGCCGAAGAGTTGGGCGATTTACTGTTTGCCATGGTAAATGTGGTGCGCAAACATAAATTAGATCCCGAAGCGGTATTACGGGCCGCCAACAGCAAATTTGAGCAGCGGTTTCGTTTAGTGGAACAGGCCTTGGCAGCACAAGGCAAAACACCTGAACAAAGTGATTTAGCAGAAATGGATGCACTGTGGCAGCAGGTAAAACAGCTATCGCGTTGCTGAATCGAGAGCTGCAAACGAAATAAGTTAGCACTTCGACCTTCTTTAGATTGAGCCGCGCTTGGTGCTTTGCTATACTTTCCTCCCGTCCTGATACCAAATAGTTAAAGCCTAAAGTTTCCAGTAATCACTTTGTTTACCGGACATTTTGCTTTTTCCGGTTTGGCTTAATCTTATTTTACTGCGTTTCTGGGGTCTTATGACAACACGATATATCTTTGTGACGGGTGGGGTTGTCTCATCGCTTGGTAAAGGCATTGCTGCAGCCTCATTGGCGGCTATACTGGAAGCGCGTGGTCTGAACGTGACCATTCTTAAACTTGATCCTTATATCAATGTGGATCCGGGCACCATGAGCCCCATTCAGCATGGTGAAGTCTTTGTCACCGAAGATGGCGCTGAGACCGATTTAGACTTAGGTCACTATGAGCGTTTTATCCGCACTAAAATGACAAAACTGAACAACTTCACGCAAGGGCGTATTTATGCTGACGTGCTGCGGCGTGAACGTCGCGGTGATTATTTAGGGGCGACTATTCAGGTTATCCCCCATATCACCAATGAGATTAAAAACCGGGTGGTGGCAGGTGCTGAAGGTTATGATATAGCGATTGTCGAAATTGGCGGTACTGTTGGTGATATCGAGTCATTGCCTTTCTTAGAGGCGATTCGGCAGTTAGGAACCGAGGTTGGCCGTGAGCGTACCCTCTATATGCATTTAACCTTAGTGCCATATTTAGGCACGGCAGGTGAAATCAAAACCAAACCTACCCAGCATTCGGTGAAAGAGTTACGTTCTATCGGTATCCAGCCAGATATTCTGGTGTGTCGTTCAGATCGGGCTATTCCAACCAATGAACGCGCTAAGATTGCGTTGTTTACTAATGTGGAAGAAAAAGCCGTTATTTCGTTAAAAGACGTGTCCAGCATTTACCAAATTCCTGCGTTATTAAAGTCTCAAGGCTTAGACGATTTAGTGTGCCGTCGATTCTATATTGAAGCCCCAGAAGCGGATTTGGTGGAATGGGAGCAAGTGCTGTATCAAGAGTCCAATCCTACCGGCGAAATTACCATTGGTATGGTGGGTAAGTATGTAGAATTGCCCGATGCGTATAAATCGGTCAATGAAGCGTTAGGCCATGCAGGGTTAAAAAATCGCGTAACCGTGAACATTAAATACATCGATTCGCAAGATGTGGAAAGCAAAGGCGTTGCTGTACTTGCCGGTCTAGATGGTATTTTAGTGCCAGGTGGCTTTGGTGAGCGTGGTGTCGAAGGTAAAATTTTAGCGGCTAAATATGCGCGTGAACAAAAAGTCCCGTATTTGGGTATTTGTTTAGGTATGCAAGTGGCGCTGATTGAGTACGCCCGGAATGTTGCTGGACTAAGCGGTGCACATTCAACTGAATTTAATAAAGCAACACCTTACCCGGTTGTAGGCCTTATCACTGAATGGCGTGATGCCGATGGTTCAGTGGAAGTTCGCACCGATAAGTCTGACTTGGGTGGCACCATGCGCCTTGGCAGTCAAAACTGTAACCTTATCGACAATACCAAAGCTCGTGATATTTACGGTAAGTCGGTTATTCAGGAACGGCATCGTCATCGTTACGAAGTGAATAATAACCTGCGCCCACAATTAGAAGAGGCCGGTTTGGTGATTTCAGGTCTATCAGCAGATAATCAGTTGGTAGAAATGATAGAAATCCCAGATCATCCCTGGTTTGTCGCTGGACAATTTCATCCAGAATTTAATTCTACACCGCGTGATGGTCATCCGCTGTTTCAAAGCTTTGTTGCCGCAGCGCACAAGTTTCAAAAACAGCAGCGCGTATAACTTTACAAAGCCGTGATATATTGCACGGCTTTTTCGTTTTTAACAGGGGATTTATTGCTATGTCAGAAATTGTGAAAATTATCGCCCGTGAAATTATGGACTCACGGGGAAACCCAACGGTTGAAGCCGATGTGTACTTAGCCAGTGGTGCTATGGGGCGTGGTTGTGCGCCCTCAGGTGCGTCTACCGGTTCACGTGAAGCACTAGAACTGCGTGATGGCGATAAAAGTCGTTATTTAGGCAAGGGTGTTACCAAAGCGGTAGCAAATATCGACGGGCCAATTCAAGCGGCGTTAATCGGTAAAAACGCCTACTTACAAGCAGACATTGATCAACTGATGATCGATTTAGATGGTACTGAAAGTAAGTCAAACTTAGGGGCTAACGCGATTTTAGCGGTGTCTTTAGCTGTGGCGCGTGCGGCAGCGGCGGACAAAAAGATCCCGTTATACCAGCATATTGCTGATTTAAACGGCACGTCGGGTGTTTACAGCATGCCAGTACCTATGATGAATATCATTAATGGCGGCGAACATGCTGACAATAATGTTGATATTCAAGAATTTATGGTACAGCCAGTGGGTGCAAAAACATTCGCTGAAGCATTGCGGATGGGCGCAGAGATTTTCCATAGCCTGAAAAAAGAATTACAAAAACGCGGCCTGAATACCGCCGTGGGCGATGAGGGCGGTTTTGCCCCAGATTTAAAATCAAATGAAGAAGCGTTATCTGTAATTGTAGAAGCAGTAAAAGCAGCTGGTTACGAGATGAACAAAGATGTCACGCTTGCTTTAGACTGTGCCGCCTCAGAATTCTATAAAGATGGCAAATATGTGCTGAGTGGTGAAGATAAAAGCTTCGATTCTTATGGCTTTAACGATTACCTAGCCGGTCTGACTCAGCGTTATCCGATCGTGTCTATCGAAGACGGGTTAGATGAAAGCGATTGGGATGGTTGGAAAGATTTAACCAATAAAATTGGTGATAAGGTCCAACTAGTGGGTGACGATTTATTTGTAACCAATACTAAAATTTTAACCCGCGGTATTGAACAAGGCATTGGTAATTCGATCTTAATCAAGTTTAACCAAATTGGTTCATTAACCGAGACCTTAGCCGCGATTAAAATGGCAAAAGATGCCGGTTTTACTGCTGTAATTTCACACCGTAGTGGTGAGACAGAAGATGCCTTCATTGCTGATTTAGCGGTAGGTACTGCAGCTGGCCAAATTAAAACGGGCTCGTTGTGCCGCTCTGATCGGGTGTCTAAATACAATCAATTATTACGTATAGAACAAGCATTAGGTTCGCAAGCGCCCTATAAAGGTCGTAGCGAAATTAAAGGGCAGTAATATTGCCCACTAAGAGGTTGCGTCTGCAACCTCTTTTTTAACAGTCTCCGTCCGCCACTTTTCCTCTCACTACAATTATTATCTTCTGTATACGCTGCTTTTTACGATAGTATTGCGTTATAGTTCGTTGCTGTTATTGCAAAGAGGTTTGCTATGTCTGTAATGTTTTCGATACCTACTCTGCTGGTTTTTGCTGGACTAAATAGTGCTGTGGTGTCGCAGGTGAACACGAGCGCTTCGGCTAAAACGCAACTCACTGAGACTGACCTAAGTAAAATTAGCATAAATGATGTGACTTTAGGTATGGATAAAGCACAGGTTGAAGCACTCTTGCAGCAGCGTTTTTCGACGTCAAAACAAAGCGATAAAGCCAGTATTGCCGCGTTTAAATGCGTAAAGCGGCAATGTCAGGCGCAGCAGGCTGGCGCCGCAGGAAGTACTTTGTTGGATATTCATTTTAATGCGCAACTGCAGGTTTACTGGATTAGTATGGAAACGCAAGCTCAGCTTGGTGCTACTCCTGAAGAATGTTTAACATTAGGTAATGAGCAATTAGATGGCTTACGTCAACAATATAGCCCCAATAATCAGCAGCATTTTTACGGGCCACACTCTGTATCTCTTCGATTAAATAAGCAGGGCCATCCTGATCCTGCCGATAACAGTGTTTTCGGATATCGGGTGCAGATTAAATGCGAACCTTTTGCCAAAGGCGTAGCGCAAAGTGAATTTGAGCTTCGTGACAACAGCTTAAACACCCCTTAGATAAGACTTGTTTTAATAAGAAACGTTAAGTCGTTAAGCTAACCTGCTAAATCGTACACCGCGGATACACGCACATTAACCTTGTTGAATCTCCAAGAGATGATTTTCTAGATGCAAGTAATGCACACTGTAATATTGAGCTTTAGTAAGGCTGCCGTAAGCGAAATGGGGTTCAAGTTCACCTTGCCAATTAATAAATTGCTGGAGTTCGTGTAGCAATTCCCGTAGGGCAACATCATTTGGTACGTCAGGCGCGAGTGCTGGTGCACCGGGAATAACCTCATCCAGCGGGTGTGACATACTGCCCGAAGCCGCAAAAGCATTTAACGCCAACTTCCCTGCGGTGTTTTTAAACAGCGCAGAATAATGTTCAGGATAGCCATGAATAGAGTAACGAATACTCTGCGCACAATGCTGAAATATCTGGCTGACACGCCATGTGCCCGTGCTGATTAGCCGATCGGGTTGCAGCCCTCTTAAGCGAGTATGCAAGGTTTGTAGTGGATAGGGGCGTAGCGTTGCAATAAATTTCAGCCCTAAGACAACAGCTAGGGGGGAGATAGCGGCGGCTTGTAAAAATTGTCGGCGATTCATACAGGATAATGTGTTAAGTCTATTTCCTTTAAACTACCGTTTTTCTAAAACAGCGTCTATAGCGAATGCTGGCGTTCGCTTGATCTTATCGTATTAATTGCGTATTTAGCGTTTTACAAAAATTGAGCGATTGGCTAACATCGACACATGACGATGACGCATGAAAATCAACCACACTTCTGGCAAGTTACGCCAGATAACCAGACTTATACAGAGCTCTGCAATGCTTTGTATGAGCGCGAGCTTGCGCGCTTAGCGCAGTGTCGGGCTGATGAGTTAGCGCTATTGCCCAAACGCTTAGCCAGTTTACCTTTTTATATCCGGCGAGCCGCCAGCAATATTTTGCAGTATTCCACCGCGTTGGCTCTAGATAGTCAAAATGCGTCATGGTATGCCAAACAATATAGTCGTTGCCCAGCCAATAAGCAGCAAGCAGAACCCATCGATCGGTTTTATCGTAAGGCCGCGAAACTGGGATTGATTGTGCCACTGTACGTTGAAGACAAAACGCTAGAAAGTATTGTGTTAGACAGTGTGGATGAAATTGATCTACTGGAAGAAAAACTTCATTGTAATCAGTATGGTTGGTTTGCTTTTAGCGGTATGCCGTTACAATCTGAAAACAGTAATATGTTTTTGCTTAAACCTGACAAAACGATAATGACGGCGGCGTGTTGTGGTCATCAATGGCTGAATCTGCAGAAGAAAGAACCGCGATTACTTGCATTGCGCGAGCTATTACTGGCCAGTCGACTGAATTGGCGTAACTTTGCTAGGCCTCATCTTGGTAAAACGCTATAAATTAATGCTTTGCAGTCAGCGCTAGACGCTTCATAATAAACTGACAGAGATTACCTGATATCGACTATGCGTATATTAATTGCCGTATTATTGATAACGTTAGCAGCCTTACAATACCGATTATGGTTTGGTCAGCTTAGTGTTACCGATTACTTAAAACAGCAAGAAGAAATTGCTCAGCAGCAAGCGAGTAATCAAGAACTGATTAAACGCAACAGAATGTTGTTGGCCGATGTAAATGATTTGCGTCAGGGACAGGAAGCTATTGAAGAGCGTGCTCGCAACGAACTAGGCTTAATTGCTGCAGATGAAGTTTTTTTTCGGATAATACCGCGAGATCCATGATGCCAATCAATTCGTTTCCCGCTATTTCTGCGGTGATCCCTGCGGCTGGGGTTGGCCAGCGCATGCAGGCTGATAAGCCAAAACAATACTTGCGGTTGCATGGTAAAACCATTCTTGAGCACAGTATTAAACCGCTGTTTATGCTAGATGCCGTTAAACATCTGTATTTGGCATTAAGTCCTGATGATCCTTATTTTTCAGCAACGGGCTTAACCGATGAGCGATTGATTCGTGTTGACGGCGGCGCCGAACGCGTTAACTCTGTACTCAATGCCCTGCAACATATTGACGCCACTGAGACCCCATGGGTTTTAGTGCATGACGCCGCAAGGCCGTTAGTCCGACGTGAGGATATTGAACTATTGATTACACGTTGTATGGCGGTTGGCCATGGTGGCATCTTGGCTACGCCGGTGAGAGATACGATGAAGCGTGGATCACAGCTTGTGCAACATACCGTCGATCGGCAGCAACTTTGGCATGCGTTAACGCCGCAATTTTTTCCGACAGCATTATTACGTGATTGTATCACTAGAGCCTTGGCTGCAGGCGTAACCATCACCGATGAAGCCTCGGCAATCGAGTGGGCTAATGAGCCGGTATTACTCGTAGAAGGTCACAGTGATAATCTCAAAATTACCCGACCGGCAGATTTACAATTGGCCGCATTTTATCTGGAGCAAAACCGATAATGACAATACGAATTGGTCATGGCTTTGATGTGCATGCTTTTGGTGGCGATGGCCCTGTGACATTAGGCGGTGTAAAAATTGACTATGAACAAGGCTTATTAGCGCACTCTGACGGCGATGTTGTGTTACATGCCCTCTCTGATGCCTTATTAGGCGCTGTTGCCCTAGGCGACATAGGACACCATTTTCCTGACACCGATGCCGCGTATCACGGTATCGACAGTAGAATTCTATTACGTAAAGTGTTTGCAGAGGTACAACAACGCAGCTACCACATAGGTAATGTTGATATTACTATTATGGCACAAGCCCCCAAGATGGCTCCGCACATTGATGCGATGCGCCAGTGTATTGCGATTGATCTGAATTGCGCCCTGTCCCAAGTTAATGTAAAAGCGACCACGACGGAAAAGCTCGGTTTTGTTGGTCGTAAAGAAGGTATTGCAGTAGAAGCGGTGGTACTGTTATGTCAGAAATAATGCATAGTACTGTTAGCATAACGAGTTCTTTGCAGCATGGATAAAACAACGATGGATACGCCATTTACCGCGCAGTCGGGGAATTTACTTGAACACTATCCGTTAGCGCATTTGTACGGTCAGCCGACTATACAAGCGCGGATCCGGGCAGTACCTGCTGATTTTCAGGTTGTTGAGACCTTAAACTTTCAGCCCAGTGGCGCCGGAGAACATGTATTACTGCACATTGAAAAAACAGGACAAAATACTCAATTCATTGCGCGTGAGTTAGCGCGCTTAACGGGGTTGCGTGTACGGGACATTAGCTTTGCTGGCCTAAAAGATCGCCATGCTGTTACCCGACAATGGTTTTGTTTTAAATGGCCCATTAAAGCCGAGTTACGGTGGCAAGATTGGCAGATTGAAGGTGCAACGGTATTGCACGTCGTTCGGCATTTTCGCAAATTACGGCTTGGGGCGTTAAAGCAAAATCAGTTTACTATTCGATTAAGTCAAGTGTCCGATCCGCAAGCACTGCTAGATAGATTAGCGCTTGTGCAGGCAGGTGTTCCCAATTATTTTGGTGAGCAACGCTTTGGTATTGAGGGTGGGAATTTGCACTTAGCTGAACGATTGTTTGCCGGTGAAAGTATTGCAGACAGAAAAATTCGTGGTTTAGCGTTATCGGCTAGTCGTTCATTTTTATTTAATCAGGTGCTTAGCGCACGAATTACGCAACAGTATTTCACAACGCTATTAGCCGGTGATGTGGTGCAACTGGATGGTTCAGGCTCTATTTTTGCGGTGCATGAGGTGGATGAATTACTAAGCCAGCGGCTGCAAGACACTGATCTGCATATTACCGCACCGCTGGTGGGCGAGGGTAATAATATGGTTAGCGCTGATGCAGCAGCGTTTGAGCAAGCGGTTATTGCCGCTTGGTCACATTGGCAAACAGGGTTACAAGCGTTACGGGTGCAAGCAGGGCGAAGAAGTATCAGAGTGCTCCCGCAGCAGCTTCAGGCTGAGATTGAAGACGATAGCGTTATTTTACGATTTGCCTTACCCGCAGGCTGCTTTGCCACCAGTGTGTTAAGGGAATTAGTCTCGTACCGCGACAGTGCCCGCGAACTCGCCCAAATGGAGTCTTAAATGCGAATATTATTAAGCAATGATGATGGGGTTTATGCCCGTGGTATTCAAGTGCTGCACCAAGCCCTAATGCAATTAGCCGAGGTCACGACCGTTGGCCCTGATCGAAACTGCAGTGGCGCCAGTAATTCTCTCACCCTGCTCAATCCGCTACGGACGCAAACACTGGAGAATGGCTTTATTGCCGTTAATGGCACGCCAACCGATTGTGTGCACCTTGCCATTAGTCAGTTGTTACCTTTTACCCCAGACTTGGTGGTGGCGGGGATTAACCATGGTGCCAATTTGGGCGATGATGTACTGTATTCTGGTACTGTTGCAGCCGCCACGGAAGGGCGACATCTCGGTCTGCCTGCAATAGCGGTGTCATTAGCAGGCCACGATGAACAGCACTTTGCCACTGCGGCCCATGTTACCGTTGAAGTGATTCGTAAACTGCAAGCGCATCCGTTACCTGCTGATCAAATCCTCAATATAAATGTGCCAGCCATTCCGCTGAGTGAGTTAAAAGGCATTCAGGTAACGCGTTTAGGCCGGCGACATAAAGCCGAGACCATGAGCAGTGCAATCGATCCCTGGGGACGTAAAATTTATTGGTATGGTGCGTTGGGACCAGAATTAGATGCAGGGGAAGGCACAGATTTTTATGCCATTGCAAATGGTTACGCCTCTATTACACCGTTACATGTCGATATGTCTGCTTATAAAAGTATGGAAACGTTGGCAACGTGGCTTGATGGGATCCGTTTATAGTTATGGCGGTGGTAACGTCTCGAAGTGCTCAGGTGTTGGCACAGAAATTACAAAGCGAAGGGATCCGAGACGCGAACGTGTTATCCGCCATAGCGCTGACCCCTCGACACTTATTTGTTGAGCCCGTACTTGCGCATAAAGCATATGAAAATACCGCGTTGCCCATTGGTCAGGGGCAGACCATTTCTCAACCTTATATCGTGGCAAGAATGACAGAATTGCTACTTCAAGGTGGCAGTTGTGGCAAAGTGCTAGAAATTGGCACGGGTTCTGGTTATCAAACGGCCATTTTAGCGCGTCTATTTAGCCACGTGTGCACCGTAGAGCGCATCAAATCGTTACAATTCCAAGCGAAGCGGCGATTACAACAGCAAGATTTACATAATGTCTCGATGAAACATGGCGATGGTTGGCAAGGATGGTTAAGTAAAGCCCCGTTTGATAGCATTATTGTTACCGCCGCGCCAGTTGACGTGCCGCAAGCGTTATTGGAACAATTGACCGATGGCGGGCGCTTGGTGATCCCCGTAGGTTCAGAGCAACAAGTCTTAAGGGTATATCAGCGTCACGCTGAACAATGGCATAGTCAAGATATAGAAACTGTGCGTTTTGTCCCTTTAGTACCGGGTGCTTTGGCATAATATCAACTTTCAGGAAGTGTATGAACTATTTACAATGGATGATTAAAGGCATGGCGATGGGCGCGGCCGATGTGGTGCCTGGGGTATCAGGAGGGACATTAGCGTTTATTTTAGGCATTTATGATCGCTTGCTCAATGCCATTAGCGCGTTTAATGGTAAGGCAGTGCAACTGGTGTTTAAAGGTCGCTTTCAACTGTTTTGGCAACACATTGATGGGACTTTTTTGGTCTGTTTATTTACCGGTATTTTGCTGAGTATTTTTTCACTAGCATCGGGAATCAGTTGGTTATTAGAACATCGACCTGTGCCTTTATGGGCGTTTTTTAATGGCCTTATGCTTACCGCGTTGCCATTTTTACTGCGGGCAGTAAACTGGACCTTATGGCGTAGCGTGTTGTTTGTGATAGGCATTGCGTTCGCTATTGCGATTGGCATGTTGGCACCTGTGCAAGTACAGCCAGCCAGTTGGATGTTTTTTATCGCTGGAGCCATTGCCATCTGCGCTATGATTTTACCCGGCATTTCAGGTAGTTTTATTCTGTTAGTCTCTGGGATGTATGCGCCAGTGATTTTGGCGGTGCGTGAACTGCAGCTCAGCGTTTTATTATTGTTTACTTCAGGTTGTGTTGTTGGTTTATTGAGTTTTTCGCACTTTCTTAAATGGCTATTACAACGTTACCATGATGCCACTTTAGCGCTATTAACGGGAGTTGTGGTAGGGGCGATGTATCGACTGTGGCCTTGGCAGCAAGGTACAACCATGTATAGCCCAAGTGATTACGCAACAATGTTTGGGCAGCATGATGTATTGTTAGCGACGGGCTGTTTTATTGTAGCGATTGGCGTGATGTTGTTGTTATTAAACTTAGAAAAATGGCTAGGACAAACAACAGAGAACACGTCCGTAATGGCTGCAACACAGCAACAGAATAAGGAGTAATCTATTATTGGTCCAATACGATCGGTAAAGCAACATACCTTCGGTGCTGTAAGCTACATTGGGCTTGCAACGCTGGTATTTATGGTATTGCTAACTGGTTGTGCTGGTCGCTCTACCCCCGCTCCCGTTACCACGCTGGAACTCAGAAAGCAGCAACATCAACAGCAGCAAGCGCGTTTAACGAATAGTCGTTATGTGGTGCAGCGTGGTGACACACTTTATTCTATCGCTTTTCGTTCCGGTCAAGATTTTCGGACCTTAGCGGCGCGCAATAATATTCGTGCGCCCTATACCATTTTTCCAGGTCAAGTCATTCAATTGCAACCGGCTTCTGCCAACGTAAACTCGAGTATTGCGACGAGAACGGTGGTTACTGGTAGTCGTGAGAATAGCGCAAATACAACTAAACCAGTTGCGGCTTCTCCGCAAAACGGTTATGGTCAAGTACGTTCAGCGCCCGTATCACGTGAATCAGCGCAACCTTCACCACTGAATACTGGGCGGGTTAATTGGCAGTGGCCAGTTCGAGGTCAAATTTTAGCGCGGTTTTCCAGTGCCGAGCAGGGCAATAAAGGCGTTGATATTGGGGGCCGAGATGGCAGCCGTATCAACGCGGCTGCGGATGGGCAGGTTGTCTACGCCGGCAATGCATTGCGAGGTTATGGTAACTTAATTATCATAAAGCATAACGATGATTATCTGAGCGCTTATGCCCATAATAAGCGTATTTTGGTAAAAGAACGGCAAAACGTAAAAGCGGGACAACAAATAGCTGAAATGGGTGATACCGATGCTGCGAGTACCCGATTACACTTTGAGATCAGATTCCGAGGTCAATCTGTTGATCCACTCAGGTATCTGCCAAAGTAAAGACGAAAATAATTAATGTTAAAAACGATAACTCAGATTAAAAAAAAAACTAAAAATCGATGATCACTTGCATGGAAGCAAAGGCGTGCAGTTAAGCATGGACTGAGTAGGGGAGAATGGATATGGCAACAAAAGACAATGGTCAGGCAGAGTTTAAAGAAGACGAATTAGTTGAAGACAGTATTTTATCTGACGACGACTTAGATCCCGAATTGATGGAGCTGTCAGTCGATGAGGGGATAGAAGATGAGCTATTTGTAAAAGATGATAGCCAAAAAACCATGGACGCTACCCAGATTTACTTGGGTGAAATTGGTTTTTCTCCGCTACTCTCTGCTGAAGAAGAGGTATATTTTTCTAGGTTAGCGTTAAAAGGCGATAAAAATGCCAGGAAACGCATGATCGTCAGTAATTTGCGGTTAGTGGTGAAAATTGCACGACGTTACATTAATCGCGGTTTAGCGCTATTGGATCTTATCGAAGAAGGTAATTTAGGCCTGATCCGAGCGGTTGAGAAATTCGATCCAGAACGCGGTTTTCGTTTTTCTACCTATGCTACATGGTGGATCCGTCAAACTATTGAGCGGGCGATTATGAATCAAACCCGCACGATTCGTTTACCCATACATGTGGTGAAAGAGCTAAATATTTATTTACGGGCTGCGCGCGAACTCTCACAAAAACTTGATCATGAACCTTCAGCTGAAGAAATTGCTGCTGCGTTAGATAAACCTGTTGAAGATGTTCGTAAGATGCTCAAATTAAATGAGAAAATTACGTCTGTTGATACGCCCGTAGCTGGTAACACTGAAAAACAATTATTAGATGTTATTGCTGATGATAAAGAGCTTGGTCCTGAACTGGAATTACAAGACGCCGATATTCGACAGCATCTTGTAATTTGGCTGGGAGAGTTAAATCCAAAACAGCGAGAAGTGTTAGCCCGGCGTTTTGGATTGCTTGGCTATGAGCCTTCAACGTTGGAAGATGTTGGCCATGAAATTGGCTTAACCCGAGAGCGCGTGCGTCAGATACAAGTAGAGGCATTACGTCGTTTGCGGGAAATTGTGACCCATCAAGGCTTGAATATTGAAACACTGTTTCAAGAATAAGTGCGAGTGACACCTGTAATCAATTTTCTGTGAGCGCGTGTTATACGCTATTTGCGTTAGGTTTTTGGTGTATTGTGTACACTGCCAGCCTGTTGTCGTGGCAACAGGCTGGCAGTAAGCACGTTAAATTCTAAAACACTGTTACTCCGTACCTCTCTTGGCGGCAGGTAAAGTGCGCCATACATTTCCTTACCAACATGCTTAAATTTGGGCTAACTTATTAACGCCTAGACGACGCTGTGATATAGCGTCGAACAACCACGTATCTTATGTTATTGACGGCGAACACGCTGCACGAGCAATGCGAGCACGCCAGCTACCAAACCCCAAAACGCCGAAGCAATCCCAAAAAAACTTGCGCCAGAAGCGGTTACCAATAACGTGATCACCGCGGCATCGCGATATTCTGGATCTGCGGTGGTGGCTTGTAGGTTTGTTGCAATCGTGCTGATGAGGGCAAGCCCAGCTAACGCAGCGACCATGGCGTGCGGAAAGGCCGCAAACAGTGCGACAACGGTAGCGCCAGCAAGTCCCGCCAACAAATAAAACACCCCCGCAGCGATACCCGCAATATAACGTTTAGTTGGATTGGCATGGGCTTCACTACCACTGCATATGGCTGCGGTAATTGCCGCAAGGTTAATTGAAAATGCCCCAAAAGGGGCGAGTAATAGGGTACTTAATGCAGTACCCGTGATCAGAGGGGAAACGGGTGTGTCATAGCCACTGGTGCGTAACACCGCTACGCCTGGAATATTTTGTGACGCCATCGTCACCAACAACAACGGTAAGCCCACCCCAAGCATTGCCGTTAGTGAAAAGTCAGGGCTCACCCAGACAGGCGTTGCCAAACTTAAGGTAACGCCAGACAAGTCGAGATTTCCAGCAACAATAACGGTAATCACACCGCTAAGTAGAACCAATAAAATAGCGTAACGCGGGCTGAGCGCTTTTGCGACTAAATAAGTAAGACACATAACGCTGACTAACACGAGTTCTTGTTGCATTGCACTGAAGATGGCTAAACCAAACTGTAATAAAATACCGGCTAGCATGGCACTGGCTAAAGGCAAGGGGAGTAATTTGGTTAAACGATCAAACATGCCCGTTAAACCTATGACTACGCCCAATATCGCGGTAAAAATAAAGACCCCGGTTGCTTCAGCCAGCGTTAACCCTTGTAAACTGGTGGCCAGCAAAGCGGCACCAGGGGTTGACCACGCGGTAATAACAGGGGCTTTATAATACCACGATAGGCCTATACACGTGATGGCCATGCCAATACCCAAGGCTAATAGCCAAGAAGCCATGATTTCGTTGCTTGCCCCTGCAGCCGCTGCGGCTTGAAAAACAATAGCGACAGAACTGGCAAAGCCAACGAGTACCGCAACAAAGCCTGCCACGATAGCAGATAGACTCAAATCCTTCTGTATCATAAAGATATCCTTACGCGATTAGTGCTCTGCATCGAGTTCTTGTTTTAATTTATATAATATTTCTAATGCTTGTCGAGCGGTCAATTCATCTGGTTGCAATTGTTTGAGCTGACGGATAATAGGGTGCTCAGGGGCGAGCAAGGGTAATTGCTGCGGCGATGTCGCTAACCTCTGCGCTGCATAAGCAACGGGGGGGAGGGAAGCGGGTGCTTGTTGTTCCAGCTGCAGTAGTTTTTGTTTGGCTTGTGAAATAACCTGTTTGGGTACGCCAGCTAATTGCGCAACTTGTAAGCCAAAACTTTTACTTGCTGCGCCTTCTTGTACATGATGCATAAACACAATACTGTCATCATGTTCTACCGCATCTAAGTGCACATTAACAACGCCGGGTAATAACGCGGGTAACTGGGTTAACTCAAAATAATGCGTTGCAAATAAGGTTAACGCGTGGATCCGGTTTGCCAGATGATCGGCACAGGCCCAGGCTAAACTTAGCCCATCATAGGTGCTGGTGCCTCGACCAATTTCATCCATTAATACTAAGCTGTGTGCGGTGGCATGATGCAAAATGGTGGCTGTTTCAGTCATTTCTACCATAAACGTAGAGCGCCCAGAGGCTAAATCATCTGATGCACCAATGCGGGTAAAAATACGATCAATTGGCCCAATAATCGCCGCTTTTGCCGGTACAAAACTGCCTATCGCTGCCATTAAAGTGATCAGTGCGGTTTGGCGCATATAGGTTGATTTCCCGCCCATATTGGGGCCAGTAATAATTAACATCCGGCGTTGTTGATGCAAGTGCAATGGATTGGCAATAAAAGGCTCTTTAAGCACATGCTCTACCACCGGGTGTCGCCCTGCTTCAATGTTAATACCAGTATGTTCACTCAGTTGAGGGCGGCAATAGTGTTGCACGATGGCAACTTCGGCAAAACTGGCTAGCACATCTAACTCTGCCAAGGCCGTTGCTAATTGTTGTAACGCAGCAAGTGCTGGGCTAACCAGTTCAAATAATTCCTCATACAAGCGTTTCTCTAACGCTAACGCTTTGCTCTGGCTACCTAATACCTTGTCTTCATACTCTTTTAGCTCAGGAATGATATAGCGTTCATTATTTTTCAGTGTTTGCCGTCTGACATAATCAGCAGGTACTTTATTATCTGCGCTGCGGCCGGTCTCAATATAAAAACCATGGATTTTGTTAAACCCTACTTTTAAGGAGTGAATTCCCGTGCGCTCACGCTCGCGTAATTCTAATGTCTGTAGATAATCGGTAGCGCCAGTGGCGAGATTACGCCACTCATCAAGTTCAGCATTATAGCCAGTGGCAATCACACCCCCATCACGAATGAGTGCCGGAGGCGATTCAACAATGGCACGCGTTAATAAAGCCAGTAACTCCGGTAGCGGTTTACTGTCTCTCGCGTGTTGTAATAAAAGCGAGCTTCTGGCTAACTGAAGCTGTTGCTGTAATTCGGGCAGTGCCATAAGCGCTTGACGTAAACGAGCAAAATCACGTGGCCTGGCACTTCTTAAGGCAATCCGTGCGATCACGCGTTCAATGTCTCCAATAAGCTTAAGATGCGGTTGCAATACCTCATAATCATCTGTTAACTCGGATACGGCGTCATAACGCTGGTTTAAGCGCGCATGATCGCGCAGTGGCGCATGGATCCAGCGTTTTAATAAACGTGATCCCATCGCGGTTTGGCAGCGGTCTAACACCGCTGCAAGCGTATTATCAGTTTGCCCAGACAAGGTGCTGGTAAGTTCTAAATTACGGCGGGTAGCCGCATCCAACACAATATAATCTTCTGGACGTTCTAAGGCGATGCTGCGAATATGCGGAAGCTGTGCGCGCTGTGTATCATTAACATATTGCATTAAACAGCCGGCGGCCATGAGTGCCACTGGCGCCTCACTGACGCCAAAGCTGCGTAAATCTCGCGTGCCAAACTGCTGACACAGCGTGCGTTCAGCGCTGGCGAGATCAAATTCCCAAACAGGGCGACGGCGCGCGCCTTTGCCACTGGTTATAGTGCTCTGATTAAAGTCTTCTGGATACAGCAGTTCGGCTGGATTTAAGCGTTGTAACAAGGCCGCGAGATCATCTAGATGAGTAACTTGATTGAGTAAGAAGCGACCACTGCTTAGATCCAATTGTGCTAAGCCATAGCATTGACGGCTGTGACTAATGGCGCACAACAAATTATCTTGTCGCTCGTTGAGTAATGCTTCATCAGTAACCGTGCCAGGCGTTACTATCCGTACGACTTTACGTTCTACCGGCCCTTTGCTTGTTGCCGGATCACCTACTTGCTCACAGATTGCCACCGACTCGCCCAATTGCACTAACCGCGCCAAATAGCCCTCAACCGCATGATAAGGCACGCCTGCCATGGGTATGGGTTCGCCTGCGCTTTGTCCACGTTTAGTAAGCGAAATGTCTAGTAATGCCGCGGCCTTTTTCGCATCGTCATAAAATAATTCGTAAAAATCGCCCATCCGATAAAACAGTAAAATATGTGGATGTTGGCTCTTAAGCCCTAGATACTGTTGCATCATAGGGGTGTGTGCGCTTAGGGCTTGCTCCGGTTTCTGGTCTGACGGCATAATGTGACTATTCATTCCCATTGGATTAACTATGACAAAGGCAATAACAACTGTTGAGCTTGCCAGCGAGTTAGGTCAGCTATTATTACGGAAAAAAAGCAGTATCACCACTGCTGAATCCTGCACGGGTGGTGGCCTAGCTTATTGGTTAACCGCCATAGCAGGCAGTTCTGCTTATATTGATCGCAGTTTTATCACCTACAGTAATAAATCGAAGCAACAGCTGCTTGGCGTACGCAGTGCCACTTTATTACAATTTGGCGCGGTAAGTGAAGAAACCGTGAGAGAAATGGCTGAAGGTGCAGCCAAAGCGGCGACCGCTGAAGTTGCTGTAGCCATTTCAGGTATAGCTGGGCCCGGTGGTGGCTCAGTGTTAAAGCCCGTGGGAACGGTATGTTTTGGTTTTATGGTGATGGGACAGTTAACCACACAGACGTGTTTGTTTAATGGTGATCGCCAACACATTCGCCAGCAAGCGATCGATCATGCCTTACAACAATGCATCTTGCTGTTGACAGCACAGTAAAACTCGACTACTGTATGCTCATACAGTGCTAGAATCTGACCGACTTTTCCGGAGCAAATAATGGACGACAACAAACAAAAAGCCCTTAGTGCCGCCTTAAGCCAAATCGAACGCCAATTTGGTAAAGGCTCAATTATGCGATTGGGTGATAGTACTGCCTTAGATATTGCAGCGGTTTCTACCGGCTCCTTGGGCTTAGACATTGCGTTGGGTATCGGTGGATTACCTTATGGCCGTATTGTCGAAATCTATGGTCCAGAATCATCGGGTAAAACAACACTCACCTTGCAAGTGATTGCAGAGGCACAAAAGGCCGGCAAAACCTGTGCTTTTATAGATGCAGAGCACGCACTGGATCCTATTTATGCGAAAAAGCTTGGCGTAGATGTCGACAAACTCTTAGTTTCGCAACCCGATACCGGTGAGCAAGCGTTAGAAATTTGCGATATGTTAGTGCGTTCAGCAGCAGTAGATGTTGTGGTTGTTGACTCGGTCGCAGCGTTAACGCCTAAGGCAGAAATTGAAGGCGATATGGGTGATAGCCATATGGGTTTACAAGCCCGTTTAATGTCGCAGGCATTACGTAAATTAACCGCTAATATCAAACGCTCTAATACGCTGTGTATTTTCATTAACCAAATTCGTATGAAAATTGGTGTGATGTTTGGTAGCCCAGAAACTACGACGGGGGGGAATGCTTTAAAATTTTATGCTTCCGTACGTTTAGATATTCGTCGCATCGGCTCGGTGAAAGAAGGTGATGAAATTACCGGTAATGAAACACGGGTAAAAGTGGTTAAGAATAAAGTAGCACCGCCGTTTAAACAAGCCGAATTTATTATTCAATATGGTGCCGGTATTAATAAGCTAGGCGAGCTCATTGATTTAGGTGTGCAGCAAAATCTGGTTGATAAAGCCGGTGCTTGGTACGCTTACAAAGGCAATAAAATTGGTCAGGGTAAAGCCAATTCCATGAAATTTTTAGCTGAAAACCCCGCTATAGCCGATGAAATTGAGAAAATATTACGTGAGCGTTTATTACTAAAACCGGGTGAGTCGCCCATTGCCCAAGCTACCGATGTGCCTGAGCTTGATGAGATGCCTGACGCTGATGATGTCTAAAACAGCATCGTTAGGCAGAAGCGATAGCAAGCGTGTCAGCGCTTCTCTAAACAAGCGCTAAGCATGATAAAAATCCCTATCTGAGCATAGGGATTTTTTTATTCGTTGCTTCCAACACTTTTTTTGTACTCCAGCGCAATCTTTAGACGTCTAAACGTATAGAAGTTGACTTTTCCAGCTTTTTTACGCAAAGTGGCATCTTAAACTGTGCGTGGAGTCTGTTATGCCTGTAAAAGTAATCGATCAATTACCTGCTGTTGAGGCCCTCTCGGCAGAAAATGTCTTTGTGATGACTGAGAGTCGTGCTGCCGCACAGGACATTCGGCCACTGCGTATTGCTATTTTAAATTTGATGCCTAATAAAATCGTCACTGAGATACAACTCTTACGTTTATTGGCGAATAGTCCCTTGCAGTTAGATATTGAATTACTACGTATTGATGATCACGTTAGTAAAAATACCTCTGAGAGCCATTTAAATTGTTTTTACCGGTTTTTTTCAGATGTACAACAACAAAAATATGATGGCCTGATTATCACCGGCGCGCCACTAGGCTTAGTGGATTACGAAGATGTGACTTATTGGCAGCAGTTTGGCGAGATATTACGTTGGGCTGATACCCATGTTACGTCAACGTTGTTTCTTTGTTGGGCAGCTCATGCCGCGCTATATCATTATTATGGGTTACAGCGAGAAATCAGAGGTGAAAAACTGTCTGGGGTATATTGGCAACAGGTTACACAACCGCTAAGCCCACTAGTGAGAGGTTTTGATGATCAGTTCCTCGTGCCTCATTCGCGTTATGCACAAGTTCCTAAACAAAAGTATCAGCAACATGCCGATTTGCACATACTGGCAGAAGCCGATGTAACCGGTGCCTATTTATTACAAAATAGTAGTGGCAGTCGCATTTTTGTGACAGGCCATCCTGAGTATGATCTTACTACCCTAGATGATGAGTATAAACGAGACATTAGCGCAGGTCTTTCAGCCCGAGTGCCAGAAAATTACTATCGGCACAATGATCCTTTGCAAGGTCCTCAAAAGTTATGGCAATCACACGCCTTTTTATTATTCAGTAATTGGTTAAACTATTATGTGTATCAAGCGACGCCTTTTGATATTAACCAAATTGGTCGGAAATAAAGCATGACAACAGCACGATTAAGTCCAAGCGCATTCCGTGAGCAATTGCAGCAGCGTATTTTTATTTTGGATGGCGCTATGGGCACCATGATTCAGCAACACCAGTTAGATGAAGCCGGTTATCGAGGCGCTGAGTTCGCTGCTTGGCCTACGGATCTAAAAGGCAATAACGATTTGTTGGTGTTAACGCAACCTGAGTTAATTGCAGAGATACATCGACAATATTTACAAGCCGGTGCCGATATTATTGAAACAAATACGTTTAATGCCACGACCATTGCTATGGCCGATTATCAAATGGAACATTTGTCGGCTCGCATCAATCAGGAAGCTGCCGCCCTGGCCAGACGTGTTTGTGATGAGTTTACTGCGCAAAACCCTGCTAAGCCACGTTACGTCGCTGGTGTGTTAGGGCCTACTAACCGTACAGCCTCTATTTCGCCTGATGTGAATGATCCCGGTTTTCGTAATGTGAGTTTTGATGAGTTAGTACTTGCTTACATGGAATCGACACGTGCTTTGATTGCCGGTGGTGCCGATATCATCATGCTAGAAACCATATTTGATACCTTAAATGCTAAAGCCGCTGCTTTTGCGGTATTGCAAGTATTTGAAGACAGTGGTTATGCCTTACCGGTGATGATATCCGGTACTATTACCGATGCCTCAGGGCGTACGTTATCGGGGCAAACCACAGAAGCGTTTTATCATTCATTGGCTCATGTTCAACCAGTGAGTTTTGGCCTTAATTGTGCGCTCGGTCCCGATTTGTTGCGGCCCTATGTTGAAACCTTATCTGGCATTTCTGAGGCCTATGTATCGGTACACCCGAATGCAGGATTGCCAAATGAATTCGGTGAGTATGATTTAGGGGCTAGCGACATGGCGGCAGAGATTGCTGATTGGGCGCAACAAGGTTTTTTAAATATTGTGGGTGGCTGCTGTGGCACCACGCCAGAACATATTAAAGCGATTAGTGATGCGGTGAAAAACGCACCACCGCGGCAACCTAAAGCGACAGATCATAGTTTTCATTTAGCAGGGCTAGAAGCGTTTTCGGTGGAGTGGTAATGCGTCAACAAGCACGATTTATTAATATAGGTGAGCGAACCAATGTGACGGGCTCAGCCCGTTTTAAGAAACTCATTTTGAAAGGCGATTACGAAACCGCCCTTGATGTTGCAAGGCAGCAAGTAGCCAGTGGTGCGCAAATAATTGATATCAATATGGATGAAGCCATGCTTGATAGCAAGGCGGCCATGGTGCGTTATCTAAGCCTATTGGCATCAGAACCCGATATTTCAAGAGTGCCAATAATGGTCGACTCGTCGAAATGGGAGGTTATTGAAGCCGCTTTAAAATGTATTCAAGGCAAGGCCGTTGTTAATTCTATTTCGTTAAAGGAGGGCGAGACGCCCTTTTTACAGCAAGCTCGTTTATTACGCCGTTATGGCGCCGCTGTGGTGGTCATGGCGTTTGATGAAAAAGGCCAAGCAGATACGCGCGCCCGTAAAGTCGAGATTTGTCAGCGGGCGTATAACTTATTGATTGAACAGGTTGGTTTTCCTCCTGAAGATATCATTTTTGATCCTAATATTTTTGCGGTTGCCACAGGGATTGAAGAGCATAACAATTACGCTGTCGATTTTATTGAGGCGACCCGTGATATAAAACGCCTATGCCCTTATGCCAAAATTTCTGGGGGGGTATCAAACGTTTCGTTTTCGTTTCGTGGTAATGATGCGGTACGTGAGGCCATTCATTCGGTCTTTTTGTATCATGCCATCGGTGCTGGTATGGATATGGGGATCGTCAATGCGGGTCAATTGACGGTATATGATGATATCCCTGAATTGTTACGTGAGCGCGTGGAAGACGTTATTTTAAATCGCCGAGCCGATGCAACAGAACGCTTGCTCGAGATTGCTGCTCAGTTCAAAGGTGATGGCAGCGTGGCAGAAAAGGTAGATGATGCGTGGCGCAACTTACCTGTAGGCAAACGTTTAGAGCACGCTTTGGTAAAAGGCATAACCGACTTCATTGACCAAGATACTGAAGACGCTCGCCAACAAGCAGAAAAACCACTGCATGTTATTGAAGGTCCGTTAATGGACGGTATGAACGTGGTCGGAGACTTGTTTGGCGAAGGGAAAATGTTTTTGCCACAAGTGGTTAAATCTGCTCGGGTGATGAAAAAGGCGGTAGCTTATTTACAACCTTTTATTGAGCAAGAAAAAGAAGGCGGGCAGGCGCAAGGTAAAGTGCTATTGGCCACCGTGAAAGGAGATGTACACGACATTGGCAAGAATATTGTGGGTGTTGTGTTGCAATGTAATAATTTTGAAGTCATTGATTTAGGCGTAATGGTGTCTTGTGCGGAAATTTTACGCGTTGCCAAAGAGCGTCAGGTAGACGTTATTGGTTTATCTGGCTTAATTACGCCTTCGCTTGATGAAATGGTACATGTTGCTAAAGAAATGACTCGCCTGAGCTTCACGGTGCCATTACTCATTGGCGGCGCTACAACGTCTAAGGCGCACACGGCAGTTAAAATAGCACCGCATTATGCACATGGTGTAGTGTATGTGCCCAATGCTTCCCGCAGTGTGTCTGTTGTGCAATCGTTGATCAGTAAAACGCATAAACCTGATTATTTAGCTCGAGTTAGTGAAGAATATCGCATTGCGGTAGAACAGCATCATCGTAGCCGCCCGGGTGAAAAAATGCTGAGTTTGACAGAGGCCCGTGCTAATCGTTTTCCGTTAGACTTAAGCAAAGTTGCGGCAGCTCCAAAACAGCCTGGCGTGCACTATTGGCATGACATTGATTTACAGGCGCTGCGTGAATATATTGATTGGACACCTTTCTTTTTAACGTGGCAGCTCTCTGGGAAATACCCTGCCATCCTAAATCATGCTGAAGTTGGCTTAGAGGCGCGTAAAGTATTCCAAGATGCTAATGCCATTTTAGATCAGATGATTCAAGAGCGCAGGATCGCAGGCAAAGCCGCCTTTGGCTTTTTTCCAGCGAACAGTGATGGTGATGATATTATCATTTACACCGACGAGCATCGCCACACCGAACGCTGTCGCTTATATGGATTACGGCAACAATTAGCATTGCGAAATAATGCGCCTAATTGCTGTTTAAGCGATTTTATTGCACCAGTGGGATCGGGCGTTGCCGATTATGTAGGGGCTTTTGCCGTCAGTACTGGCTTTGGTGCCGATGAGTTTGCTGCTGAATTTGCGAAAGCGCATGATGATTACAACAGTATTATGGTTAAAGCGCTTGCTGATCGCTTAGCTGAAGCCTTAGCTGAATATTTGCACATGAAAGTACGCCGAGAATATTGGGGATTTGCACCAGACGAAACGCTGGACAACGAACAATTAATTCGTGAACTGTATCAAGGGATCCGTCCGGCACCAGGTTACCCTGCGTGTCCAGAGCATACCGAGAAAGGCACCTTATTTGAGTTACTCGACGTGACCTCCAAAATAGGCATGCAGTTAACGGAAAGCTATGCCATGTGGCCAGGCGCAGCAGTAAGTGGCTGGTATTTTGCGCATCCGCACAGTAAGTATTTTGCTGTAAGTAAAATTGATGCTGAACAGGTCAGTGATTATGCCCAGCGCAAAGGCTGGGATCTCGCCACCGCCGAGAGTTGGTTAGCGCCTAATATCCGCTAAGTACTGCGTTCTTCCTCGCAATAATCGACTAAACGCGCCGTAATTGGCTGCGTTTAGTCGTTACCACAGTTTTTTCAGTCGCTATGTCTCTTAATTAGCTGCCATTTACAGTATGATAAGAACCAACAAGCTGGTGATAACCGCCGCGTTTGGTTATGGAGTTCGTGTGGAAAAGCCGTTTCAGATAAAACTTATTATTCGTCGTGTTGTAGCCACATCGGCCATTGCTTGGCTCAAGCAGGCTTGGGAAATTTTCAAACAGGCGCCATTTGTATTTGTACAAATGATTTTATTAACGCTGGTACTCACCTTTTTAGCTACTTTACACCCCATTACCCTGGTTTTAGGCGTACTTGCTAGCCCGTTTTTTACCGCCGGATTTTATAATGCCATTGTCGGTGTGCAACAAAAACAAACCATCAGTATTGACTGGTTATTTAAAGCGTTTAAAGAATCCGCTTGTCGACGCATCCTGATGTTAATTGCGAGTGCGAATTTTTTTATTTCGGTACCTCTAGTGCACTTTCGTGAGCAACTTTTTATTACCATGACGCAAGCAGCGGAAACAGGCGTGCAGGATCCTGCCATAACATGGCAACTTCTATTATTAATGTTAGGCACATTACTGATCAGTATGTTGTTTGCTTATGCCGTGGCGATTGCGTACTTTTTAAAAGAACAACGCATTAGTTTAATTTTACAAGCGAGCTTTTTAGCCTGTTGGCGTAATATGTCTGCGCTTGGTTTATTTGGTCTACTGAGTTTGGGGCTGATCGTGTTAACCATACCTACCATGCTCCTAGGATTAATTGTGGTTGTACCGATACTACATATTGCCTTCTTTTTGTCGTTTAATGAATTATTTGCATTACAAGTGAACGCTCGGCAGGATGGTATATTGGAAGTGTAATGACTGAACAACAACAGGCTTTACGTAAAGCTGCATTGGCCTATTTAAGTCGCCGTGATTATAGTTGTGCTGAGTTAAGCCTAAAGTTACAACGTAAAGGGGCAAGTGCAGCGGACATTGCTGAGGTACTGGTTTGGTGCCGCGCGCAAAACTATTTAAATGAAGAACGCTTTTTATATATGCTAGTTCGTAATCGTTGCCAACAAGGTTATGGTTATCGTGTGCTGTTGCAAGAGTGCAGACAACATCAGTTGACTGAGCAACAATTACAAGCAGTGTTAGCAGCAGAAGAGATAGATTGGTGGCAACTGGCCCGTCAGGCTTATAACAAGAAGTTTGCGGACAAGGCCATTAAAGATTATCAAGATAAATTGAAACGCATGGCGTATTTACAACGCCGCGGTTTTAGCAGTGAGCAAATCCGCGCGGTGTTTCACCAGAATGATTAACCGATAAATAAACAGGATTTTTCATGAGTATGACATCTGCCGCTATTCGGCAAGCTTTCTTAGATTTTTTTGCCAGTAAAGATCACAGTGTGGTGGCCAGTAGCTCGCTTATTCCAGGTAATGATGCAACGTTGCTCTTTACCAATGCCGGGATGGTGCAATTTAAAGATGTTTTCTTAGGTCAAGATCAGCGCAATTATCAGCGCGCGGTATCGGCACAGCGTTGTGTCCGTGCCGGCGGTAAACACAATGATCTTGAGAATGTGGGTTATACCGCTCGGCATCATACTTTTTTCGAAATGCTGGGTAATTTCAGCTTTGGTGATTATTTCAAACAAGATGCCATTCGCTATGCTTGGGAGTTTCTTACTGAAGTTGTTAATCTGCCTAAAAGCAAGTTGCTTGTTACAGTGTATGCGACAGATGATGAAGCCTACGCTATCTGGTTAAATGATATTGGGGTGCCTGCTGATCGTATTATCCGAATTGGCGATAACAAAGGTGCCCCTTATGCCTCAGATAATTTCTGGGCAATGGGTGATACGGGTCCTTGTGGTCCCTGCACTGAGATTTTCTTCGATCACGGCGATCATATTTGGGGTGGGCCACCGGGTTCAGCTGAAGAAGACGGCGATCGCTTTATCGAGATCTGGAATATCGTCTTTATGCAGTTTAACCGTTTAGCCAGCGGTGAAATGTTACCTTTGCCTAAACCCAGTGTGGATACTGGCATGGGATTAGAGCGTATTGCCGCGATTTTACAGCATGTGCACAGTAATTATGAAACCGATACCTTTGTCGCGTTGATAAAAGCGGCAGCGGCGGTAACGGGTGCCAAAGATCTCACCGATAAATCGTTACGCGTAGTGGCTGATCATATTCGTAGCTGTGCCTTTTTAATTGTTGATGGCGTTACACCATCTAATGAAGGGCGTGGTTATGTGCTGCGTCGCATAATTCGCCGCGCTGTACGCCATGGCAACAAACTGGGGGCGAATGGCGCGTTTTTCTATACCTTAGTTGCTGCATTAGTCTCGCAAATGGGCGATGCCTATCCCGAGTTAGTGGCAAAGCAGGCCATTATTGAAAAAACGTTACGCTTAGAGGAAGAGCAGTTTGGTAAAACACTGGAGCGTGGTTTACAAATTTTAGATGAAGAATTAGCCGCCTTAACCTCGAGCGAAATTCCTGGTGACGTGGTGTTTAAACTTTACGATACCTATGGATTCCCAGTTGATTTAACCAATGATGTAGCGCGTGAGCGTAATTTAACCATTGATCAAGCGGGCTTTGATGCCGCGATGGCACAACAGCGCAAACGTGCACAGCAAGCCAGTAATTTCGGTACCGATTACAATCAACAATTGGTGTCGTCGCAGCAAACCACCTTTACGGGCTATACCGAGCACTTTGGTAATGCCGAAGTGCTGGAGATCTTAAAGCAAGGTCAACACGTACAACAAATAGATGCAGGCGATACGGCGTTAATTATTTTGAATACCAGCCCATTCTATGCAGAATCGGGTGGTCAAGTGGGTGATACAGGGACCTTAACATTAAATGATGGTACGGTTTTCCATGTGCAAGACACCGTTAAAGTTGTCAAAGCGTTTGCTCACCAAGGTCAAGCCACTGGCGTGATCCGGGTTGGCACTAAGGTTCAAGCTGAAATTGATTTGGTACGTCGCAATGCGATACGTAAAAATCACTCCGCTACACATTTACTCCATGCGGCCTTACGTCAAGTGCTTGGCGAGCATGTGACTCAAAAGGGCTCACTAGTAGGGCCAGAGCGCTTACGTTTTGACTTCTCGCATTTTGAAGCAGTTAAGCCTAATGAGCTGCAGGTAATTGAACAATTAGTAAATGAACAAATTCAGCTTAATACGGCGTTAGAAACACGCTTGATGCCCATTGATGCCGCAAGAGAAGCGGGTGCAATGGCTCTGTTTGGTGAGAAATACGACGATGAAGTGCGTGTTTTGAGCATGGGAGCGTTCTCGATTGAACTCTGTGGTGGTACGCATGTCGATCGTACAGGTGATATTGGTTTATTCAAAATAGTTGCTGAAGGGGGGATTGCTTCATGCGTACGCCGTATCGAAGCAGTAACCGCTAAAGGCGCAGTTCACTATGTGCAGCAGGTTGAAGCTCAAGCGGCACATGCGGCTAGTCTGTTAAAAGGCGATATGTTTAGTTTAGCCGAGCGGGTACAGCACACCTTAGATCGTAGCAAAGGATTAGAAAAAGAGATTGATCAGTTAAAAGCTAAGCTAGCCAGTATGGCTGGGGCATCATTAACCGATAATGTACAGCGTATTGGTGAGGTGCAAGTACTGGTGCAGCAACTTGAACAAACGGATGCAAAAGCCTTACGTACCTTGTTAGATGAATTAAAAAATAAATTAGCCAACGCTGTCATATTATTAGCTACAGTTAATGATGATAAAGTAAGTTTAATTGCAGGTGTGAGTGCTAATTTAACCGATAAAGTTCATGCTGGGCAGTTAGTAGGTTGGGCTGCAAATCAATTAGGCGGTAAAGGCGGTGGTCGTCCAGATATGGCTCAAGCGGGCGGCACCGATGCTGCGGCACTGCCTAACGTGTTATCTGAGGCATTTGACTACATAAAAGCACGGCTTTGATTAAGTCGCGTTATAATGGTTTTAGCTGGAATCTTTCCAATTATTCAAGCGTTGTTGTATGATGCAGCGCTTATTATTAAAGACTAATGAACACTGCAGTGATTGATCACTGTTAATGACAGGCAAAGGAGCAAACGCATGCTAATTCTTACGCGTCGTGTAGGTGAAACACTAATGATTGGTGACGAAGTCACCGTAACAGTGTTGGGTGTTAAAGGTAATCAAGTTCGTATTGGTGTTAATGCACCTAAAGATATTTCCGTACATCGCGAAGAAATTTATATGCGCATACAAGCGGAAAAAGATACGAACGACGGTAACACCAACGAGAACGAATAACAGTAGGTTAATCCTGAGCAGTGTTGGTTATTGATTGTGTTGCGGCATTTCAGTTAAATAATCAACAAACTGCTTGAAAGGTAAGCAAACAGGCTTTTAACTTCTAAAAATTGTTTGACTTATTTTCCTGAAACATTAATATACACGCCGCAACACAGTGCGGAGAAATGGCCGAGTGGCTGAAGGCGCACCCCTGCTAAGGGTGTATAGGGGAAACTCTATCGAGGGTTCGAATCCCTCTTTCTCCGCCATTTTTCAGATGGACGCATAGCTCAGCTGGATAGAGTACTCGGCTACGAACCGAGCGGTCGGAGGTTCGAATCCTCCTGCGTCCGCCATCTGAAATGGGATGTTACAAGCACTTAGCAATAATGCTTTACACGGTGCTTAATTAAATGTGTAAAAAATTATTAAATAAGCAATACCCCGGACGCATAGCTCAGCTGGATAGAGTACTCGGCTACGAACCGAGCGGTCGGAGGTTCGAATCCTCCTGCGTCCGCCATATTCGAAGAAACCCGCTTTGGTTAACACCTCAGTGGGTTTTTTGCTATTAACTTAATGCTACTGACGCAGGTGGTGAGAAGCTCCGTTAGGTTCGACCAATTTGCCGGGAGCAAATTGGGACAGCTTTAGCTGGCCCGAAGGGCAGGCGGCAGGATAGCCGCCTGCAATCCCTGCGTCCGCCATATTCGAAGAAACCCGCTTTGGTTAACACCTTGGCGGTTTTTTTGTTTTTAGCCTAATACGATTTAGTAGGAAGCTAAAAGCCGTTTTTTATTAGATTGACGTAACCGAACCGCTAGGCTGCTTTAAGCCGATAACGCACACAAAGACGCTGTGAATACATCCCTGTAAGCTCTTCTCCAGCATCCATGCTGGACAGGTGTTACCAACAATGCAAAACTGATCCACTTCAACAATTGAAATCTGATCCACTTGTTTTCACTATA
>NZ_BMYR01000009.1:0-217854 GCF_014652375.1 Alishewanella tabrizica
CACTTCCCAGATTTTAAGTCAAGCGTGAGGAAGATTCTTTTTTAAAACTCTTCGTCACGTTCGACTATTTTTAACTTCACTTCGCTTTTCGAGGCTTTCGTTAGCACCCTGAAGCGAGGCGGCCATTTTAGTGATTTTAAACTTGCTGTCAAGCGTCTTTTTAAAGATTTTTGCAATTCGCTTTATCACTCGGTTACTGCTATGTTTCTGGTGAAGCGCAGTGCCCCGTGGCATGGCGCGCATTATAGGGCGTTTTAAAATTGACGCAAGCCTCTTTTTAATAAAAACATGGCATTTTGTGTTGTTAGCAGAAAATTTCAACGAAGTGCAGCTTTTTACCACGTTTACTGCATAATATGTCGACACTGGAGGGTATATGACGTTACGAACTTACAAAGGAATAGCACCAAAGCTAGGCACAGGCGTTTACATTGACGCTTCCAGCGTACTAGTGGGTGATATCGAATTAGCTGCAGATGTGAGTATTTGGCCTTTAGTCGCTGCCCGGGGTGATGTTAACTATATACGCATAGGCGCGCGAACGAATGTACAAGATGGTTCAGTGCTTCATTTGTCACGCCCGAGCAAAGGCAAGCCAGCAGGATCACCACTTATTATAGGTGAAGACGTTACTGTAGGTCATAAAGTGATGCTGCACGGCTGCACCCTTGGCAACAGGATCTTGATTGGTATGGGCGCTATTGTGATGGATGATGTTGTTGTAGAAGATGATGTGATCATCGGTGCGGGGAGTTTGGTGCCACCAGGTAAGAGATTAGCCAGTGGCTATTTATATGTTGGTAGCCCCGCTAAACAAGCAAGGCCTTTAACAGATCATGAACTCGCTTTTCTAAAAGAGTCAGCGTTAAACTATGTCCAACTGAAAGATGAGTATCTGGCAGAAGTTTAAAGCCAGATCTCACCAAACTCATTATAACTATCCTTAGAGATAGCCAACTCCGCTTTATCTTCCCATGTAAAGGCCTCGGCTTTTACTTGGGATAATGCTTGCTCTGGATCGTCGGTGATAACGAGAGGTATAAAGCAAGCAACTTTTAGTCCTGCTACTAGGCAACTAAAACCGATGGCCGCCTTATCTCTTGCATAGTAAAAGTCATTGTTAAATATTAGCTGCTGATTCATCGGCGGAGCTGATCCTGTAATAGGGTAAGTACGGGTTCAATATTTGGCTGCTTGCCACGCCAAATAGTAAAAGCCGCTGCCGCTTGCGCAACTAACATACCCAAGCCATCTGCCTGCACAGGTACACCATGCTCTTTACACCAGCTTAAAAATGCCGTTGGTTTAGCCCCATATAGCATGTCATACGCTAACTGACAGTGTATTAAATGCTTACTGGCAAGTGCTGGTCGCTCGTTAGTTAAACCTGACGAAGTGGCATTGATCACCAAATGATACGGCTGTTCGGGAATAGCATCTAGGCTTGCAGCAATGACTGATGCCGGAAAAGCCTTAGCAATAGCTTGCGCCTTTGCCACTGTGCGGTTTGCGATAACGATTTTAGCAACTCCTGCCTGTAATAGTGGGCCCACAACCCCGCGACTTGCGCCACCCGCGCCCAGCAGTAATATAGAGGCATTAGTCAGTTTTGCTCCAAGGCGCTCAAGATCCTGCACCAAGCCAATACCATCGGTGTTATCGCCTACTAACTTACCTTCACTACTTATATATAGCGTATTAACCGCGCCAGCTTGTTGCGCTCGCTCAGACAAAACATCGGCCAGCGCAAAAGCTTGCTCTTTAAACGGCACGGTAACATTAGCGCCTTTGCCACCTTGACTAACAAAGGTTCGCCAGCTGTCGGCAAAACTATCTACTGGTGCTAGAATAGCCTCATAGCTTAACGACTCAGCGGTTTGCAGAGCAAAGTGCTGATGTATAAAAGGAGACTTTGAGTGTCCTATCGGATTACCAAATACAGCGTAACGGTCCACAAGAATGCCTTTTAAGAAGTTAATACAGATGATTTTTAATAAAAGTACCACAAATAGCAAGGCACATCCGACACCAGAACAAACGCCTTATCAATTAATGGGGGGCGAAACAGCGGTAAGAGCCCTGGCTAATCGCTTTTACGATATTATGGAAACTGCGCCCGAAGCGAAAGCGCTTTATGCTATTCATCCTCTGCCGCTAGATACTATTCGACAAAAATTCTTTGAGTTTTTATCCGGTTGGCTAGGTGGCCCAGCCTTATTTGAAGAAAAATATGGCCATCCTAGATTACGGGCCCGCCATATGCCTTTTACCGTGAACGCACAACTGCGTGATGAATGGATGTTTTGTATGAATCAAGCGCTGGATGAAGTTGTAACAGATAAGCTGCTACGGGAAGGTATTCGCCAGTCGATTGGGCAACTGGCGAGCCATATGATTAACTGTTAATCGGCTTGCTGTAACAGCCAGTCTTGCGGCTTAAGGTAACGCTCGTATAAGAGCGCTTCAGCACTGCCCTGCTCGGGTTGATAACCATACTGCCAGCGCACCAATGGCGGCATCGACATGAGAATGGACTCGGTACGACCGCCACTTTGTAAGCCAAACAGGGTGCCACGGTCATACACCAGGTTAAACTCAACATAACGCCCACGGCGGTATAACTGAAATTGCCGCTCCCGATCACCATAAGGCGTGTCTTTACGTTTAGCTACTAAGGGTAAATACGCTTTCGTAAACGCCTCACCTACCGCACGCATTATGGCAAAGCTTTGCTCAAAACCTGGCGCATTTAAATCATCAAAAAATAACCCACCCACACCCCGGGTTTCATTTCGGTGTTTTAAATAGAAATAGTCGTCGCACCATTTTTTATAGTTCGGATAATACTCAGATCCAAAGGGCTCAACGGCATCCTTTGCCGTTTGATGCCAATGAATGACATCGTCTTCAAACGGATAAAACGGCGTTAAATCAAAGCCACCACCGAACCACCAAACTGGTGACTCCCCTTCTTTTTCGGCAATAAAAAAGCGCACATTGGCATGGGTAGTCGGTAGGTAAGGATTATGCGGATGAATAACCAACGAGACACCACAAGCATTAAAGTTACGTCCGGCAAGCTCAGGCCTATGTGCTGTGGCCGACGCTGGCATTTGTGCGCCATACACATGCGAATAATTAACACCGGCTTGTTCAAATACGTTACCTTCTGTAAGCACCCGACTGCGGCCACCACCACCTTCTGCCCGTTGCCACGCATCCTCTACAAATAAAGCGCCAGCATCAGCGAGCTCTAATTGACGACAAATTTGATCTTGTAGCGCCATCAAAAACGCCTGTACCTGCTCTAACTGTGCTGAATGTGTTGCCATCTTAACTCCTAAAACGGAACTGCCATTATCACATCGATAAAATAAGAACCCATCAAATGTAATATGGTTAATATACTGTCACTGGGAATAAACATCCTATCGAATGTAATAACAAAAGAATGTTTTACAACTAATCAGCAGCAGCTCATGCAGAAATTCAAGTCTATTTCTTGTTCTTTGCTAAACCGCTATTGCAAAATCGCTTAAAACCCTTCTTTGCCAAAGACACTAAACGTTTATTCATGACCCGATGAGCGTTATAATAACCCTTTAACCCTTCAACTTCATCAAGTTCACAAAGGAAACCACTATGCAGGTTGGTATTATCATGGGTTCAACGTCAGACTGGCCTACCATGAAACATGCAGCAGATATGCTGGACCGTTTTGGCATTGCTTATGAAACGAAAGTGGTTTCTGCTCATCGCACACCACAGTTATTGGCAGATTACGCCTCTGGTGCTGCAGAGCGTGGCTTAAAAGTGATTATTGCCGGTGCAGGTGGTGCAGCGCACTTACCCGGTATGGCAGCTGCCTTTACTAGCCTTCCGGTTTTGGGTGTACCAGTGCAATCTAAAGCATTAAAAGGCTTAGATTCACTACTCTCAATTGTGCAGATGCCCAAAGGCGTTGCGGTTGGTACATTGGCCATTGGCGATGCTGGCGCAGCGAATGCAGGCTTGCTTGCTGCGCAAATTTTAGCAACGAGCAATGCGGATTTATTAAAACAAATTGATGCGTTTCGAGCAGCACAAACTGAAATGGTCTTAAGTCAACCCGATCCGTCACAGGGTGCACTATGAATGTCTTAGTACTTGGTGCCGGACAGCTGGCTAGAATGATGGCGCTGGCCGGGGCGCCACTGAATATCAATATCAGCGCTTATGATGTAAATACCGATAATATTATTCACCCGCTAACTCAGGCTCAACTTGGCAGCGGTTTGGCGCAAGCACTCGCAGCAGCGGATGTAGTAACTGCTGAATTTGAACATATCCCTTTACCCATATTAGAGGAATGCCAGCAAAGTGGTAAGTTTTTACCCGGCGCTGCAGCCATAAAAGCGGGTGGTGATCGTCGTCTAGAAAAAGCCCTGTTAGAAAGCGCAGGCGCAGCCAGTGCGGCATACCGCATCATTAGATCAGAAGCTGATTTTAACCAGGCGATTGCTGAGCTCGGCTTACCCTTGGTGTTTAAAAGTGCTCTGGCCGGCTATGATGGTAAAGGTCAATGGCGTTTAAAAACGGCTGACGATGCCAAACAAATTTGGCAACAAATCGCGGCCTTTTTGGCAGCAGATACGAAACAGGCTATTGTCGCTGAACAGTTTATTCGCTTTGAACGCGAAGTCTCCTTAGTAGGTGCCCGCAGTAGCTCTGGGGAAATTAAGGTTTATCCTTTGACTGAGAACCATCATGTTAATGGCGTACTTAGTGTATCTTTGGCTCGACCTGTTACTCAGGCATTACAGTTACACGCTGAAAAGATGTTTACCGCAGTAGCAAATCATCTGAACTATGTTGGCGTGTTAGCAATTGAATTTTTCGAAGTACAAGGTTCTCTGCTGGTTAATGAAATTGCACCTAGAGTGCATAACTCTGGCCATTGGACACAACAAGGTGCTGACTGTTGCCAGTTTACGAATCACTTACGGGCAGTCTGCGGTTTACCTTTAGGTAGCACGGCTCTGATTCGACCTACCTTGATGATAAATATTCTAGGCGAGGACGTAGTCCCTTCATCTATCCTTACGCTGCCAGCCTTAGGATTGCATTGGTACGGAAAAACTAAAAGAGCAGGACGCAAAATGGGCCATATCAATCTTTCAGCAAATAGTAATGCAGAATTAAAAGCCTTATTTGCAAAACTGATTGATCAACTCCCCGCCTCGGCGTTTCCTGAGTTGGAACAAATGCTACAACGTATTTAACTACAATGTTCTAAAATCAAAGGGTTGAAATTGCAGTCACCACAACTGCAGTTTCAACTTAAAAAGGTTTCAAGCATTAGATTCAGAAGATTGTTTGCGTTGACACGCCTTTGCTGCGCAATAAAGTCCGGCTTTTTTTTGCATCAATAATGGATAAGCACAATATTCGCAAGTTCCTGACACCGGTAAATCGTTTAGCAAAAAAGTACAATCAGGATATTGCTCACACCCCCAGAACGTTTTCCCGTATTTACTCAGTCGTTCTGTCAGCTGACCACTCCGACATTTTGGGCAGTTAACGGTACTTGGGGATGGCGATTCGTCTTGTACAATAAAATGACAGTTAGGATAACCCGTACAGCCAATAAACATGCCATAGCGGCCGTTCTTCACCGCCAACGGCGCTGTACACTCAGGACAAGGTTCTTCTTCTAAAATTTTCACCACGCTGTTTTCATGTTGGTGTAACGCTTTGCTGTACTGGCATTCAGGGTAAGTGCTGCATCCTAAAAATGGCCCATTCTTACTTGAGCGAATAACTAAAGGGTTTTGACACAGCGGGCAAGGCTCAGTTTGCTGTGGTAAGGAAAATAAAGGGGAATGATCTGTCATAACAACTTGAGAACCTTTGCTCATGTACTTTCATCAAGAAGGTCGGGGTAAGAGAGCTTATCTGTACCCCGCCTGAGCACACCATGATGTTCTGTGTAATGTCGTTAGTTTAAGTTAGCATTTATGTGCAACGTAATAACACATGCCATAAACACGCGCGAACGATAAAAACGTTAATGTAGTGGTCCCTCAGGTTGTTCAAACAGTAAATCTTCCATCTGTGCATAGGCGTTTTCTCGCCCAGGCACATTAAACAACACCATTAAAACCACCCATTTTAAATCTTCTAAGCTAATACTGTGACTATCTAAATCCATGACCCGATCAATAACCATTTCTCGTGTTGTGGCATCAAGCACATTAATTTGCTCTAAGAACATTAAAAATCCCTGACCCTCCGTATCAATTTTGCGATACTCTTCAGCCGTTAAAATACGGATGGCATTGTTACTAACTTTTGATAAGTAAGGTTTAGTCTGATTCTCTTGTAACGCAGATAAGCGATCGAGCCATTTTAAAGCACGAAAAATATCATCATCATGAAAACCCGCTTTACTGAGCTCTTTAGTCAGATCGGCATGGTTAACATACACATCAGCTTCGTTATGAAGGTAATTTTCGAATAGATAAACGAGGATATCAAACATAATCAGGTACTCCCCACTTTAATGTAACCACCGGGTACAACTGCGATCTTACCAAGTAATTCTAACTCAAGTAAGATAATGGAAACGTCTGTCACTGTCATGCCTACCCGCTCAGCTAGTACATCAACTGATATAGGTATGTCTTCTACGTTATCCAACAACTGTTGGGTGCACAAGTCTAATGTTAAATTTATTTCGTTGTTGCCCTTCATGCCGTTATCAGCAAACAACGCGCGCTCTTCTAATATATCGGCGATACCGGTAACAAGTTTAGCGCCTTGTTGAATAAGATGATGGCAACCACTCGCCTGAGTGTTGTAAAAAGACCCTGGTACCGCAAATACTTCCCGGTTGTATTCAGCAGCTAAATTTGCACTAATTAACGAACCACTCTTTATGGTCGCTTCTACGACTAAGGTGCCAATACTCAAACCAACCACAATACGATTACGCTGAGGAAAATATTCTGCCCGTGCGCGAACATCTGGAAAATACTCTGATATCAAGGCGCCAGTCTGTGCAATATCAGCGGCTAAACGCTTGTTACTGGTTGGATAAATTTGCCTTAAACCATGCCCCAATACCGCCAATGTTTTGCCGCCTGCATGTAAGGCTCCCAAATGACACTCACTATCAATACCCTGCGCCATACCGCTGGTAACTATCATGCCATTTTGAGTGAGTTCTGCTGCCAACTGTCGGGCTACTTTGCGACCAGTAGGAGTGGGCAAACGGCTCCCCACCATTGCGATTTGTGGCAAAGCCAGTAAGGTTGGATCCCCTTTTATAAACAACACCAGAGGCGGTTGGCGAGTTTCCTTTAGTAAAGGAGGATAATATTGATGATCAAAGCAGATAAGATGATGGTCTGTTGCTTCAGCTTGCCAAGCCAGGGCTTGCTCTACCCACACTTGGGCTTCATAGCTCAGCCCATGTGCTTGTCGTTGTGTTAAGCCGATTTGTTGCAAGGTACTCGCTGGAAGCGATACTAACTCAGCCAAACTCATCTGCTCACTTAGCTTACGGTACCGCTGACCTCTGAGGCCTACACTCGCTAAAGCGAGCCAGTTGTGCAAATGGTCCATCGCACACTAGCTCCTCTTAGTTAACTATTACAAATTACCGATCTGATCACCTACTCGAACCGGACGTGACGTCTGTGTAACGATGGCAAAACTGACATTATCTGAAACTTTAAACACCATTAACTCACCTACTTTCTCACGTGGCATTGCAAGTGCTTCGCCACCAAAATCCCGCAAGACTTTTTGCAGCTTCGTGGCGTCTTCTAAATAAACAGGGCCCTCGCGGCCATCGACGACGGTAGGGGATGAGCGATAAATACCAAGCATATGACCTGCAGCTAACTGCGCCTGACCACGGTTAAGAACAACAATGTCCATTTTTGCAAATTCACGAAGATCTGACGTCGCCGCAATAATTTGTCCATCAACAGGCTGCTCGGGTTTTGTCATAACAAAATAAGCAGGCAGCGCCTGATTATCATAAGCAGGTATCACTTTATCGCCTTGGCGTATTTCTCGTGTTACTGAAAGCACGTTTAACGAAGCTGGCACCAAGGCCGTGGTGTCCGTTTTGGCCGAGCCTGCGCGAAAGGCACGCGTGCTGGCAATCAGTTTTGTTTCATAGCCCAACACCTCGCCGTTTTCAGGATTAACATAAGGACTGCCTTGGCGATAAATGGCATAACTTGCCCCTGCAACTAATTCAGCATTCACGTATAAGGTATGCGTATCTGCTGCACTTTTGGATGCCGTATTACTACCTAAAATATACGGTAACGCATCAATTTGCTCTTGGGATAACGCCTGTTCATACGTTAAAAAAGGCCGAATAATACCCAAAGGTAACGTGGCAATTGCATCAGGGTTTTTATGTGTCATCCTGCTTTGTGGTGATAAACGAACGGCAGGTTTATTATTTATTACATTTGTCGTTAAACGTGGGCGCCCCTCGCTGTCGTATGTTAAATACAATACATCACCAGGAAAAATTAAATGTGGATTAGCCACTTGTGGGTTGGCCTGCCATAATTGCGGCCATAACCATGGCTCACTTAAATACAATCCAGAAATATCCCAAAGGGTATCACCAGGCTTCACCACATAGGTAGCTGGCGCGCCAGGCCTGAGTTTTAACACATCGGCAAAAACGGCTGTAACAAAACAACTTATTAAGGCTGCCACGACCAAGGTTATTTTTTTTAGCATGCCTGCGTCCTTTAATCCTATACTTTTCGTAATTATTACATACTAAGCTGTTATTGCCGCGCAATAATGGCTAAAATTAAAACATACCACAGTGGATTAATTAAAGCATAATTTTGTAGGTGTTATGGCCGTTTTAAAAGTATTACATTATCCTGATGATCGCTTGCGTACCATCGCAAAACCTGTCGCTGAAGTGACACCCGAAATTCAACAACTGGTTAACGATATGCTTGATACCATGTATGATGAAAATGGTATTGGTTTAGCAGCAACACAGGTCAACGTACATTTACGTGTGGTGGTGATCGATCTGTCAGAAGAGCGAAACGCTCCATTGGTGTTTATTAACCCTGAAATCATCGCACACGATGGTGAGACTAGCTATGAAGAAGGGTGTTTATCAGTACCTCAAAACTACGCTTCTGTTTCACGGGCAAAGCATGTCACGGTAAAAGCACAAGACAAACACGGTAAATGGTTTGAATTAGAGGCAGATGGCTTATTGGCTATCTGTTTACAACACGAGCTAGACCATTTAATTGGCAAACTTTTCATCGATTACTTGTCACCTTTAAAACGTGATCGCATCCGTAAAAAGCTTGAAAAAGAAGCTAAACTTGCCGAGCGCCACGCGCTGTAAACAGGATATAACGTGACACAACCTTTACGTATTATTTTTGCCGGTACGCCGGACTTTGCTGCCAGTCATTTACAGGCTTTGCTTGATCGCGGTTATGATGTTATCGCTGTTTATACTCAACCAGACAGACCGGCGGGACGCGGCCAAAAGCTTCAGCCCAGCCCAGTAAAACAGCTTGCTCAAGCTCATGATATTCCAGTATATCAACCAAAGTCTCTTAAAAAACAACCTGCACAATTAGCGTTAGCTGCATTGCAAGCCGATTTAATGATTGTTGTCGCATACGGCCTAATCTTACCAAAAGTGGTCTTAGAAACACCGAGATTGGGCTGTATCAATGTGCATGGTTCTCTCTTGCCACGTTGGCGTGGTGCCGCGCCTATCCAAAGAGCCATTTGGGCTGGTGATCACGAAACCGGCATCACGATTATGCAAATGGACGAAGGCCTAGATACCGGTGCCATGTTAAGTCACGTTCGTTGCGCAATTACGGCAGAAGATACCAGTGCGTCACTTTATCAAAAGCTCGCAACCTTAGGGCCTAACGCACTTTTAACAGCTTTAGCGCAACTCCCGGTTTTGCAAACCAATGCGCAACCACAAGACGATCAATACGCCAACTATGCTGAAAAGCTCCATAAAGACGAGGCACGTTTAAACTTTGCCCGCTCTGCAGCAGCACTAGAACGTGAAATTCGCGCATTTAATCCTTGGCCAATCAGCTATATTGAACTGCCGCAAGGTATGGTGAAAGTGTGGCATGCACATGTTATTGAAGAACAACACGCGGTATCTGGACAAGTTGTGAAAACTGACAAAACGGGTATTTATATAAGCTGCGCCCAAGGTGTATTAATGATCACTCAACTTCAACCTCCAGGTAAAAAACCCATGTCAGCAGCTGACTTTCTGAATGGACGAGCTGAGTGGCTGAAACCTGGGCAGCAATTATGAGCGCGCAATTACGCGCACTTGCCGCGGAAACCTGTTTCTTAGTAATCGATCAAGGTAAGTCTCTTTCGGAAGCCTTACCTAAAGCTCAGCAAAAATTAGCATCCGCCCCTGATAAAGCGTTATTACAAGAAATCTGCTTTGGTGTGATGCGCACGTTGCCGCAGCTCGAAACGGTTTGCCAGCACTTAATGAGTAAACCCTTGATTAAACAACTGCGACCACTGCAGTTTTTAATTTATGTTGGTATCTATCAATTAAAATTTATGCGCATTCCTGACCATGCAGCTATCAGCGAAACCGTTGAAGCCGCACGCAGTTTAAAAGGCCAAAGCCTAACCAAACTGATCAATGGTGTGTTACGAAATGTGCAGCGACAACCGGCATTATTTGATTTTGCATCCGCTAGCCTTGCTGTGCAATACAATCATCCCGGCTGGATCATTGACGCGATAAAACAAGCCTATCCTGAACAATGGCAAACGATATTACAAGCCAATCAACATAAGGCTCCACTCTGGCTACGCGTTAATCAACAACAGATTTCTCCGGCTGCTTTTATGGCAGAACTGACCGCGGCAGACATCGCTCATAGCCAACCTCTTAGCTATTTACCCGTGGCGATTAAACTGGAGCAAGCACGAGACGTGACGCTATTGCCTGGTTACGCTGAAGGATGGTTCTCGGTACAGGATGGCGCAGCCCAGCATGCCGCCCTACTCCTCGACTCGCAACCCGGTGATGTAGTCCTAGATGCTTGCTGTGCCCCTGGTGGTAAAACCTGTCATATCCTAGAGCTAACACCAGACATTACCCTAACCGCGCTGGATCGTGATGAAAAACGCTTAGCGCGTGTACACGATAATTTAGCCCGTTTATCGTTACAAGCACGTGTTGTGGCTGCTGACGTTCTTGATACCGCCAACTGGTGGCAGGGCGAGCAATTTGATCGCATTTTACTTGATGTTCCCTGCTCGGCCACCGGCGTTATTCGCCGCCATCCTGATATTCGTTGGTTACGTAAAAAATCGGATATCACACCGCTGGTGACGTTACAGTCCGAAATTTTACTGCATGCATGGTCGTTACTTAAACCAGGTGGCACCTTGTTATACGCCACATGCAGTATTTTACCTTCGGAAAACAGTGAGCAAATTCAAGCTTTTTTATCGCAACAACCGGATGCTATCTTACACCCTATATCGATAGCGAATAACGCGACGACGTGGCAAATTTTACCTGGTGAGCAAGATTTAGATGGTTTTTTCTTTGCCGTTTTGCATAAAAAAATCACGACGTAAGGCAGACTATGAAAATCATTATCCTGGGTGCAGGGCAAGTTGGTGCAACGCTAGCAGAGAACCTGGTAGGCGAGCAAAACGATATCACTATCGTTGATACTAACTTAGATAAACTTCGCGCACTGCAAGACAGATTCGACTTACAAGTGGTGTATGGGCACGGTTCCCATCCTGACATTTTACGCAAAGCTGGCGCTGAAGATGCCGATATGATCGTGGCCGTTACCAACAGCGACGAAGTCAATATCGTGGCGTGTCAGGTCGCCTACAGCATGTTCAACACGCCCTTAAAAATTGCCCGAATTCGAACTAACCAATATTTAAAATATCGTGACGAGCTCTTCCATAAAGACGATATGCCAGTTGATCACTTTATTGCCCCAGAAGCCTTAGTAACCAACTATATCCGCCGTTTAATCGATTATCCAGGCGCACTGCAAGTGGTGGAATTTGCCGAAGGTAAAGTCAGCTTGGTGGCAGTACGAGCTTACTACGGTGGCTTATTAGTTGGCCACGCTTTATCAGCGCTTAAAGAACACATGCCGCATATCGAAACACGCGTAGCCGCGATTTATCGCCGTGGTACAGCTATTAAACCTCTCGGCACCACCATTATTGAAGCTGATGACGAAGTTTTCTTTGTCGCCGCCACTAAGCATATTCGTGCCGTTATGAGCGAACTACAAAAACTGGAACGCAGTTATCGCCGCATTATGATCGCAGGAGGGGGTAATGTTGGGTTTGGATTAGCTCGGGCTCTTGAGAAAACACACAGCGTAAAATTGATTGAGCGCAGTAAAGAACGTGCAGAATTTTTATCCAGTGGCCTAGATAATACTGTCGTTTATGTCGGGGATGCGTCCGATCCTGAATTGCTTGAGGAAGAAAATATCGAGCAAATTGATGTATTCATTGCCGTTACGAATGATGACGAAGCCAATATTATGTCGGCAATGCTTGCGAAAAGGATGGGCGCCCAAAAAACGATGGTGCTGATTAAACGTGGCGCCTACGTTGATTTACTGCAAGGAGGCGAAGTGGATATTGCAGTTTCACCGCAACAAGCTACCATTTCCGCACTTCTCACGCATATTCGACGTGGTGATATTGTTAACGTCTATTCACTACGCCGAGGCGCTGCTGAAGCTATTGAAGCCATTGCACATGGTGATAGCAGCACAAGCAAGGTGGTGGGTAAAACGATTGGCCAAATAAAATTACCGCCAGGCACAACCATTGGCGCCATTGTCCGCGGCGATGAGGTATTAATTGCTCACGACAATACGCTGATTGCTACAGATGATCATATTATCTTATTTATGGTTGATAAAAAGCACATTGTGGAAGTGGAAAAACTTTTTCAGGTCAGCGCTATCTTTATCTAAGCGCCTTCATGCAAAGATTAACACACGCCTGTGACGTTAATCTTTCCAAAAGGCTGGGGTAAATAGCACCAACAACGTAAAAATCTCTAAACGACCAAACACCATCGCCACAATTAAAATCCATTTGCTGGCATCAGGAATATTGCCAAAGTGCGCAGCAACCTCCCCCAATCCTGGTCCTAAGTTATTTAAACATGCCGCCGTTGCCGAAAAGGCAGTAATATTATCTAGCCCGGTAAAAATCAATGCCAACATAATCACCACAAATACCAGAGCATAAGCAGCAAAAAACCCCCATACCGCTTGCACAATCCGATCTTCAACGGGGCGACGACCTAATTTAATGGCATAAACAGCGCGCGGATGCACTAAACGGTTTAATTCACGCGTGCCTTGTTTAAAGAGTAACAGTACTCGAACCACCTTCATACCGCCCCCCGTAGAGCCTGCGCATCCCCCAATAAAACTAGAGAAAAGTAACAAAATAGGTAAGAACAATGGCCAATTAGCAAAACTGTCTGTGGCGAAACCGGCTGTAGTAGAGATAGAAACCGCCTGAAACACCGCATGGTTCAGCGCCGTTAAGCCGTGCTCATAAACATGCGTATGCAGTAACACAAAAACACATATCAAGATCAGAGCGGCTTGAATCCCTAAGAAGGTTTTAAACTCAGGATCACGTAAGTAAGTACTTACACTCTTACCGCGAATAGCTGCGAAATGCAGTGGAAAATTAATCGCACTGATCAATAAAAACACGACACAAATGAGATTAATGGTCGCACTGTTAAAATGCCCAATACTGGCATCATAGGTAGAGAATCCACCAATCGCAACGGTAGAAAACGCATGGCAAATGGCATCGAAAATAGACATGCCAGCCAAATAAAACGCTAAAGCACATAAAATGGTTATGGCTAAATAAATATACCAAAGGTGCTTTGCAGTATCAGCGATACGCGGTGTCATTTTATTATCTTTGACCGGCCCCGGCGTTTCAGCACGGTACAGCTGCATCCCCCCCACCCCTAACAGAGGTAAAATGGCTACCGCTAATACAATGATCCCCATACCGCCTAGCCACTGTAGCTGTTGCCGATAATACAAAATGGCTTTTGGTAATAATTCGATGCCCGTTAACACCGTGGCACCCGTGGTCGTTAAGCCTGAAAAGGCTTCAAACATCGCAGAAGCCAGTGACATATTAGGCCGTTCGGCTAACACAAATGGGATGCCACCCACCGCACCCAATACCGTCCAAAACAAGACGACAATTAAAAAACCATCGCGTACTTTTAGCTCGTCACGGTACTTTCGATTGGGATACCAAATAAGAAAACCCATCGCTAAGCACAGTAAAAAAGACAGAATAAAAGGAACGCCAGCGCCATCTTTATACCAATAGGCCACCAAAGCAGGTGGTACCATGGTGATGCTGAAAATCGCAATCAGCATCCCCAATATACGAATAATAGAGCGATATTGCATAGCGTCCTTTACATTGCCAGTTACGGCAATAGCAGCTCGCGGGTCATGTTTTCATTGCGCTCACGATGCACAATGATGTTATCTTCAATGCGGATCCCCCCAAAACAGCGGAATGCATCAACTTTTTGCCAGTTTATCAGCTTTGACGCCATAGTTTGTTTTAAATCTGCTAATAAGCTATCAATAAAATAAAGGCCGGGCTCAATAGTAAATACCATGGAAGGTTCAATCAAACGGGTACAGCGCAAAAATGGATGCTGTTCTGGTGCTGCGACGTGTGTGCCTCGCTCATCCGCCATAAAACCGCCCACATCATGGACTTGTAGGCCCAAATGATGCCCAACGCCATGCGGGAAAAAAGTACTGCTGGTGCCACTTTCGATAATGTTATCCACACTGCCGTGTACAAAGTTAAAATCAATCAATACCTGCGCTAATAACCGGTGTGTTAAAAATTGTAACTCGGTGTATTTGATTCCAGGTTTAATGGCAGCTACAACCTGTAAATGAACATCATTAACTGCGTTAATCAGTGCGCCAAACTCGTCTGAGCGCTGAAAACTATAGGTTCGTGTAATGTCGGCAGCATACCCGTTAAATTCCGCACCGGCATCAATTAAAAACGAACGATGTTGTGTTGGCTTCTTTCGTTCTAACGCGGTGTAATGCAATATGGCTGCATGTTCGTTTAAGCCAATAATATTCCCATAAGGCACTTCATTTTCTGTTTGCCCTACGGCTGCCAGATAAGCTAATTGGATGTCAAACTCGCTGCCTCCAGCATAAAATGTCTCAGCTGCGGCACGGTGCCCCGCCACAGCCATGCTATTGGCAATTCGCATACACGCATGCTCATAAGCAGTTTTATAAGCCCGATAATAATGTAAATAGCTCATCACGGGCTCAGGGTTAATATGCACAAACCCTAGCGCTTTGGCGACTTCTAGATATTCACCAAGGTAAGCTAAACGAGCCTTATCGTATGGCAAAAGCGTTTCAACCATGTTGGCTTTTTCTAATAGCTGAATATCAAAGTATTCCGCCCAATAATCATTAGGCTCGTCTGGAACCTTATGCCAAAAATCTTTTGGCCGATAAAAAATCAACTTAGGTTTATTTATACCATCGACTAACAACCAGCAATGTGGATTATCAATAACGGGCAACCAGGCTTTAAAATGCGGATTCGCTTTAAATGGATAATCCATATCATCTAAAAACTTGCGTTTAGCTTGCCCAGAATGAATGACGAGCGCATCCAAATTCTCACGCGCCAACACATTACGAGTACGCTGTTGCAGCTCAGTAATATGTTCCTTGTACAGTTGCTGATAAGTGAGGTTCATAAATACCTTATTTGTTGCTGTTAAGGGATATCGATAATAACACTATTTATCTTCTGTCCCAATCTGCATCCCTAAGAGAGGCCGAAACACATCTATGGGCTCATTTAAACGAATAGCGTAAATTTGCTGATACGCCATCACCGCTTTCACATATTCACGCGTTTCTCGATAAGGAATGGTTTCAACCCAAACATCAACGGGTAAAAGCTGACCTTGAGGGATCCATTGTCTTACCCGACCATGTCCTGCGTTATAGGAAGCTGTTGCTGTAATAATGTTGCCATTATTGCGGCGCATCAGATAATTCAAATATTCTGTCCCATAATCAATATTGGTGACCGGATGATATAACGTTGATAACGATACGCGTTTTTTTGCAATGTAATGGGCTGTATCGGGCATAATTTGCATTAACCCGCGTGCTCCTACGGGTGAGTTCGCGTCTGGCATAAAGGAACTCTCGCGCCGAGCAATAGCCATTGCCCAACTGGAATCGACTTTAGCTTTTTTAGCGAAACGTTGAATGTCTTCTTGATATGCGAGTGGAAAGCGTAGCTCAACATCGTCCCAAAAACCTGCATCCGCCAACGTAAAAATAGCACGTTCATGCCATTCTAGCTTTCCAGCCAATTTAGCGGCAGCTAACTTTTCCGGCTCTGTTACCGAACGCTGTAAAAAATTCCACTCACGTCGCGCTTCGGTCATTCGTCCTAACGCACGCCATTCTTGCGCGCGTTGCACCGCGGGATGTTTTGCAATGCGTGCCACATCCTCATCGGTTACAGGTACTGCTTGATGAGCCAAGTTTGGAGGTAAGCCTAATTTAGCCGCAGCCATAAATCCATAAAAATGGCGTCGCTGTGCCACCTCCTGAAAAATAGGTTGCGCCTCGCCAGACTTCCCTTGCTCTTCTAACGCCCGAGCTAACCAATAACGCCAATTCACATCGTTAGCCAAGTTATCTGGGAAGCGCTCAATAACCTGCTGCACTTTAGGCCAGTTCAGTGTTTTTAGCGCATGACCCACTTGCCATTGTGCCAAACTACTATCTAACGATTCTGCAGGCAATTTACTCATCCACTCATCGGTACGACTATCGCCTTTACTGGCTAAAGCTATAGCAAATTGCCGTTGCACATCGATACGCTGCGCAGCAGTAAAGTATGGATCACTGGTAAATGCTGCCCAAACCTGTAACGCCTGATCGGGTGAGCGCCAAATAAGTCGCTTCAAACCATAAGCTAAGACATCGCGTTCAATAACATGTTTACCTGGAAAAAACTTGGGTTTAGCAATCACGGCAGGATTTGTTCTAACGTGTTGCCACATGTCGGCTAAATACTGTTTATCAGTCGGTAATAACGTTCGAAGATAACGAATCAACCCGACGTCTCCCCCTTCTGCAGACAATTGTATCCGTCTAAGTACGATATCTGCTGAGAACGGCTGTACTTGCCGCCATTGACTAAACAGTGAATCACATTGCTTAGGCTGCGATTTCCCCACCGTCCACAATGCCGCGACGTCTCGCCAAATAGCCTCAGCGTCCTTAGGTTGAGCCTTTAAACGCTGCTGCAACGCGACACAATTTAACGCCGCATCCGTACTGCCAGGAAAAAAGCTGAGAAAACGCTCCGCGTGTTGTGCATTTGCAAGGCTCAATAGCCAAGGGCGTCGCAGCGGCCAATCCAATGGCGATCCTTGATGGCTAGCCAAAAACGATTCTATTGCAGTGTGTTCAGATAGCCTGCGTTGCAGCCACCGTTGCTCAATATAGGGCGCTAAGGGATAACCTTGTAATTGTTCTAGCCACAGTTCAACTTGAACAGGCGCTGCCGAACCAATTTGTCGCTCTACTTGCACAAAGAGTTTGCGCTGTTCTTCCAACGTCTCGGTCGCCGTTAATGCATGCACAATTCCACTTACACCGCACAAAATGGCACAACACAAATTAATTAGCCGCTTCACAAACATCACTCCAGAGACAGGCACAATCAGTAATATGATTAGGGATCTTTTATAATATTGAACAGTGTACTACAGTTTATGGCCCAGTGTTTTTTGCTCGTAGACATAAGATGAATGGGGTATCAAACTATATCAATTCAAACACCCGTTTAAATAACTATTGATATTTTTAGTAAAGCACGACACACTGGGAAAGATACCCTCATCGTACCAGTTGCGAATAACCCTAAAGCAAACGCGACCAAGGAGCATATTTATGATTCACCAGAGTAACAGCATTCAGGTTGAGTATATTGAACCTGGTATTGCCCAGTTTACGTTTAACGCTCAAGGTTCGGTCAATAAATTTGATCAAGAAACCTTAAGCGACTGTTTAGCCGCACTCACCAAACTACACGCCGATCCGGCCTTAAAAGGCGTACTTTTTGTTAGCGGCAAAGACAATTTTATTGTTGGTGCCGACATCACCGAATTCCTAACAACATTTGAGCGGCCTGAAGCTGAATTGATCCCTTGGATTAAAACGGCTTCTGATATTTTTGATTACTGTGAAGATCTCCCAGTACCTACCGTGGTCGCAATTAAAGGCTTTGCACTGGGTGGCGGCTGTGAGTGGACACTGGCTTGTGATTACCGCGTTGCCGATACTACGACGCGCATTGGTTTACCTGAAGTAAAACTGGGTTTAATGCCAGGCTTTGGTGGTACGGTGCGCTTACCACGTATCATTGGTGCGGATAACGCCATGGAATGGATCACCACCGGTAAAGATCGTGGTGCAGAACAAGCACAAAAAGAAGGCCTGATTGACGCCGTTGTTGCGCCAGAAAAACTGCAAGCCGCAGGCCTAAGCATGCTGCAAGACGCGATAGCCGGTAAATTAAACTGGCAGAAAAAGCGTGCGGTAAAATTACAGCCGCTAAAACTGAATAAAACTGAAGCCACCATGAGCTTTAGCACTGCTAAAGGTATGGTGTTTGCTACTGCGGGTAAACATTACCCAGCACCGATGGTTGCGGTACAAACCATTGAAGCCGCTGCAACACTGGATCGCGCAGGCGCGATTGCCCTAGAAAACGCCGGCTTTGCGAAATTGGCAAAAACCGATGCGGCGACCGCACAAATTGGCCTGTTTTTAAATGATCAGGTGATTAAAGGCAAAGCGAAAAAAGCCGCTAAAACTGCCACTAAAGCGGTGAAAAAGGCCGCCGTACTGGGCGCAGGTATTATGGGCGGCGGTATTGCTTATCAATCAGCCTTTAAAGGCGTGCCGGTGGTGATGAAAGACATCGCAGACAAAGCGCTTGAACTTGGCATGGGCGAAGCCACTAAGCTATTAGCCAAGCAGGTTGAGCGGAAAAAGCTGGATGCGGTGGGTATGGCGAAAGTCATTGCCTCTATTACCCCAACGCTCAGTAACGAACAAGTTGCCGGCGTTGATATCGTCGTTGAAGCGGTAGTAGAAAATCCGAAAATCAAAGGTGCCGTGTTAAAAGAAGTGGAAGGCCTGATCGCCGAAGACGCTATTTTAACCTCTAATACCTCAACGATTTCAATAGACCAATTAGCCGCGAACTTAAGCCGGCCACAAAACTTCTGTGGTATGCATTTCTTTAATCCGGTGCACCGTATGCCATTGGTAGAAGTCATTCGTGGTAAAGATACCAGCGATGAAACCGTAGCAGCCGTAGTGGCTTACGCAGCGAAAATGGGTAAATCGCCCATCGTAGTTAACGATTGCCCTGGGTTCTTTGTAAACCGAGTACTGTTCCCCTACTTTGCTGGCTTTAGCAAATTGGTGCTGGATGGCGCCGATTTTGCTCAAGTCGATAAAGTGATGGAAAAGCAATTCGGTTGGCCGATGGGCCCAGCCTACTTGCTGGATGTAGTAGGTTTAGATACCGCTTATCACTGTACTGACGTTATGGCAGCTGGCTTCCCTACGCGGATGGCTAAGCTGGAAAAAGATCCGGTAGCGGCGATGTTTAATGCTAATCGTTATGGTCAGAAAAACGGTTTAGGTTTCTATGCCTACAGCAAAGATGCCAAAGGTAAGCCGAAAAAAGATATCGATGCCGCGAGCTTAGAACTGTTAGCCGGTATTGCTGCCACTAAACAAGACTTTAGCGCCGACGAGATTATTGCCCGAGTAATGGTGCCAATGATTAATGAAACCATTCGCTGTTTGGAAGAAGGCATAGTCGCCAGTGCGGCTGAAGCCGATATGGGCTTGGTATACGGTTTAGGTTTCCCTCCGTTCCGCGGTGGCCCATTGCGTTATGCTGACACCCTTGGCCTGGCTAACTTTGTGGCATTGGCAGATAAATACGCGCACTTAGGCGAGATTTATCAGGTAACAGACAACACCCGCGCTATGGCTGCTAATGGCCAGCGTTTCTTCCCGGTTTAAGCGCAGGAGCACAGTATTATGAAAAACGCCGTAATTGTAGATTGTATTCGTACCCCAATGGGCCGTTCAAAGGCCGGTATGTACCGTAATGTGCGCGCCGAGCAGTTATCCGCGCATGTTATGGCTTCGTTAGTGGCGCGTAACCCCGCGCTTAACCCAAGTGATATCGACGATATTATTTGGGGTTGTGTGCAGCAAACCTTAGAACAAGGTTTTAACGTTGCGCGTAATGCCGCCTTGTTAGCCGGTATTCCACATTCTGTGCCCGCTGTGACGGTTAACCGCCTCTGTGGTTCATCCATGCAAGCTTTACACGACGCGGTACGCGCCATTCAAACCGGCATGGGCGAGGTGTATTTAATTGGTGGTGTTGAGCACATGGGCCATGTACCAATGAATCATGGTGTAGATTTTCACCCAGGCTTATCCACCTCTGTTGCCAAAGCAGCCGGTATGATGGGCTTAACGGCGGAATTGCTGGGTAAATTACACGGTATTAGCCGCCAGCAACAAGATGAATTTGGTGCCCGTTCACACCGTTTAGCGCAAGAAGCTTCGGTACAAGGCCGCTTTAAAAACGAAATTATTCCTACCGAAGGCCATGATGCTGACGGCGTGCTGCGGGTATTCGATTACGATGAAGTGATTCGTCCGGAAACTACCGTAGAAGCATTAAGCCAACTGCGCCCGGTATTTGACCCTGCCAATGGTACGGTAACGGCAGGTACCTCTTCAGCCCTGTCGGATGGTGCCTCTGGTATGCTGGTAATGAGCGAAGAGAAAGCCAAAGCACTTGGCTTACCAATTCGTGCTTATGTTCGCGGTATGGGCGTTGCGGGTTGTGATCCATCTATTATGGGTTATGGCCCAGTCCCGGCCTCGAAGAAAGCATTACAGATGGCCGGTATTACCGTAGCCGATCTGGATTTTGCTGAACTTAACGAAGCCTTTGCTGCACAAGCCTTACCAGTCATGAAAGACTTAGGTTTGCTAGAAGTTGCTGACCAGAAAGTAAACCTGAACGGTGGCGCTATTGCCTTAGGTCACCCACTAGGTTGTTCTGGCTCACGCATTAGCACCACGCTGATTAACGTGATGGAAGATAAAGGCGGTAAATTTGGCTTAGCCACTATGTGTATTGGCTTAGGTCAAGGTATTGCTACCGTATTTGAGCGCCCGTAAGCTGGCGATACCCTCAATAATCACTTAAAATAAGGGCCATTTTACGGCCCTTTTGTTTATCTTTTTTGTCTTTCCCCTTTGCCTTTAACAGTGCACAGGGTTTGGTTGCGTTCGTGAACGGGTTCGCCTACGCGCATCTTGAAAGCCATTGGCAATAAAACTCAGTAGTCAGCTAACACCAAGCCTAGCAGTACAGTATCGGAGTAAAGATGGAATCCTTATTTAGCAGTGCCAACCACACCCTTGATGCCTTAGGGCTGCGCTGCCCAGAACCGGTGATGATGGTACGTTTGCAAATTCGCAAAATGCAGGCTGGTGAAACCCTACTGATCATTGCTGATGATCCTGCCACCACCCGCGATATCCCCGCGTTTTGCCGTTTTATGGACCATGAACTGCTGGCTAGCGATACCAGCGCCCTGCCATTTAAGTACTTAGTTAAAAAATCAGCCTGCTAGTTGGACGTTACACATAATCGCACTGTCATTATTAATGGTTAGCTATTAGTGGTTTCAGTTTATCACTATAGGTGACCTATCAATCCGTTAAAAAATAAACTCCTTTTTCCTTGTAAAAATTGATTACATCTGTAATTCTTTATGGATTACAGATGTAATCACTAGGGGTTTTTTAATGATTGAAATCAGTGACGCCGAACTCAGCATTATGCATTGTATTTGGCAACATCATCCATGCACCGCTGCACAAGTGATTGAGCAATTACAGCATAAAGCATGGCATGAAAAAACCATCAAAACTCTACTAAACAGACTTATCAGCAAAGGAGCACTGAGTTATCAAAAGCAAGGTAAAGCCTATATTTATTCCCCTTGTATTGAGCAGCATGCCTACCAACAACAAGCCAGTAGCAGCTTTATCAAAAAGCTATTTGCTGGTCGACTCACGCCTTTAGTAGCAAGTTTTAGCCAACAACATACTGTGAGTGCAGATGATCTGGCAGCCCTCAAACAATTGGTTGCAAAACTAGAGCAAGAGGGTAAAAATCATGATTAACTGGCTCTGGCAAAGTACATTATGGCTTTCTACCTTTTCTGTAATTTTATTACTTAGCCATCCGATCTTGCTGCGGTACTTAGGCGCTAGAGCAACCTACTCGCTTTGGTTACTGTTACCCTGTGCCCTACTACTACCATTACTACCTTCCTTACCAAGTAATCGTAGCACGCTGGTCATGCAGCAATTGTTAATATCCCCTGAGACACTTAGCAATATTGCTGGCAAGGGCAATACTATCTTCCCCATTTTAGTCATGTGGCTGGTAGGATTTTGCTGTGTTGTAGCTTGGTGTTTATTTAGCTATATGGCGTTAATCCGGCAACTACAATCCGCACACTCTTTTAAGATAGGTAAACTGCGTTGCTATCGGCAACATAACACTGGTCCCGCTATTTTTGGGTTTCTTCGCCCTTCCGTGCTTATCCCCAGTGATTTTAAACAACGCTTTACAAAGAAAGAGCGCCACTTAATCCTGCAGCATGAGCGGGCACATTGGCAAGCAGGTGACCTGCATATCAATTTATTCGCGCTGCTGTTATTAGCCGTATTTTGGTATTCGCCAATGAGCTGGCTGGCCTATCGTCGTTTTCGAGCAGATCAAGAACTGGCCTGCGACGCCAGAGTATTACAACACCAAACGCCTACCGTTTTAGTTTGCTATGCCAACGCGCTGCTGGCAGCAATGCAGTCTGTTTCATCTGCAGCACAGACAAACCTCTTATCACCACATTATGGAGCGACAAAGCATATGACTGAACGCCTAAACAACTTAACAAGACAAAAGGGTTTGCATAAACAACCTCTAATCTTGAGTTTGTCGATAATGATACTCTTAGCAATGTCTTTACAGCCGTCTACCGCGACCCAAACAGCAAATTCAGCTACCCTTACTGAAGAAATGGTAACTCCTATTGTCAGAATAGCGCCTCGCTACCCTGCCAGTGCCGCGCAACAAGGCATTACTGGCTGGGTACAATTAGGCTATACACTAGATAGTAATGGCATGGTAGAACAACCCAAAGTGCTTGCGGCTCACCCAGAGGGGGTCTTTAATGAAGAAGCGTTAAGAGCGGTAAGTAAGTGGCGATATTCTCCCGAACATGCAGGGAAAAGCATTACTGTAGAGCTGAAATTTGCGCTGGACAACACGACGAATAAATAATTCTACAAAGCGTAGGCTCAACCCTACGCTTTTTGGTTGACCGCGAGGAAAAGTTGCCTTATTGTAAATTTATTGAAACGTATTAATGTGCTTGGCGCCATGCTTTGGTTATTTATTAAAGAATCTATTCCGTTACAATTTTTGGTTACCGCTTTAGTCGGTATTATTTTTTGGCTGCTCGGTTGGTCAGCTATCGCAATTATGGCGTTCGTATTTACGCTGGAACTGCTGTTTTTTAAAGCGAATACAAACGTAGCTGACGACGTGGTCTTTAGTAAAGATATTTTTAATTTAATAAAAAAAGAAGGCGATCAATTACGGGTAGGTATGGAGGTTGGCTCCATTAAGAATATTAAGCTTATCAAACTATGGCAGCAAGATGAGCATGGTCATATTGCCTTGACATTAAATGCGCACAGTTCTGTGCGCTATAAGTTCCCAAACAACCAATATCACCCTTTATTAGACTGGTTTAAAGCCAATTTACCTGAAGTAGAACTGGTCACTGCTTACCGCTTTTAAAGCGACCTTATCCTGCTGCTTGCCTAATTTAGAGTAACATTGACAAATCTATATTTGGCTGATTATGTCTATATTACTACTGAAAAACACCTATAAAAGTCGTTTCAGTATATAATTTTTAAAAGCTCTAATTAACGGACCGCTATTATGCAACTTTCTGCTGTTGACTTACATATTATGCTCGTAGAACCCTCTGATGTTCAAAGAAAAATCATCAAAAAGAAACTTGCTGAAGAGAATGTCACGCAAATCATTGAAGCTACCAACCTGCAACAGGCTAAGCTGTTAATTACGCAACAAAAACCGGATGCTATTGCCTGCGCCTTACATTTTAGTGATGGCACCGGAGAGCAATTATTGCAGTATCTAAAAGCCAACAGAGAGACGGCTGACATTCCTTTTATGTTGGTTTCAAGCGAGAGTCGGAAAAATCATTTAGAAGCCTTTAAGCAATCAGGGGTTGTCGCTATCTTACCTAAACCCTTTGATGTCATGCAGCTTGGCCGAGCTTTAAACGCAGCGGTTGATTTGCTTAGCCCAGCCGAGTTAGAGTTAACGCTATTTGATGTTCATGATGTACGTGTGTTAATTGTCGATGATAGCCGCTTGGCCAGAAACCATATCAAACGTGTACTGATGAATCTCGGCATGCAGCACCTGACTGAAGCGGAAGACGGTAAGCAAGCCATCGCTATTCTGCAACAGCAGATGTTTGATTTGGTGGTAACAGACTATAATATGCCAGAAGTAAATGGTCAGGAACTGACTGAATTTATTCGTGAACATAGTACGCTATCGCATATTCCAGTACTAATGGTTACCAGTGAAGCAAATGATACCCACCTTTCTAATATTGCGCAAAGTGGCGTTAATGCGTTATGCGATAAGCCTTTCGAGCCACAAGCCGTTAAACAGTTACTCTATAAACTGTTAGATCACTAGGTATTATTCCTTAAAGGGATAGCTTATCTTTAAGCTATCCACCTTCAGCTCATTTAAGAATCAGGCTAGCAATGCAAAATAAAGCACACGGCTTACACCCTCGAAATCCGCATCATGGCCGTTACAACCTACCCTTACTCTGTCAACATTATCCTGCGTTAAGCCACTACATTGTGCTTACTCCGGGTAATGAGCAAAGTATCGACTTCAGCCAAGCTGCCGCTGTGCAAGCCTTAAATGCCGCCTTGCTTGCCAGCTATTATCAAATAAAGTTTTGGCAGCTACCTGACGGCTATCTTTGTCCTCCCATTCCGGGGCGGGCGGACTATTTGCACTATGCCGCCGATCTGCTAACAGAGTTACATAACAGTGCTGATCAGGTCCCTCAGGGGAAACATATTAGGATGCTAGATATTGGCTGTGGCGCAAATTGTATCTATCCCATTTTGGCCACTCGCAGCTTTGGGTGGCAGGTGGTCGGTAGCGAGGTGGATCCGCAAGCACTGGCTATTGCTCAAACCATTGTTAATGCTAATCCCGCTTTAAAAGGGCTAGTTAAACTGCGTCAACAACAGGATGCTAAACAGATCTTTAACGGCATTATTTTAACTAATGATTATTTCGACCTGATCGTTTGCAATCCGCCTTTTTATGGCTCAGCGGCAGAAGCACAAGAGGTTAATCAACAAAAGTGGCAAAAGCTAGGTAAGACTAACCAAGGGCGGAACTTTGCTGGCAGCAATAGTGAGCTTTGGTGCGACGGTGGCGAGCTGGCCTTTATTAGTAACATGATTGTGGAAAGCCAGACCTATGCCAAGCAAGTGGGCTGGTTTAGCAGCTTAGTCTCCCAGCAGAAGCATCATAAGCAACTTGTTGCCCTGTTAAAGCAACAAGCTAAACATTACGGCAAAATTGACATTAGGCAAATCAACATGCAGCAAGGCCAGAAAAGCAGCTTAATGCTTGCTTGGCGCTTCTGTTAATCCAAAATAAAAAGCCAGCACGTGGCTGGCTTTATCGGATGCTAGTACGCCTACTGCAACACGGAAATATCCGCTACTTGTAAGAATAAATCACGTAACTGCTTCAGCAAAGCAAGACGGTTAGCCCGCACAGCTAAGTCATCAGCATTTACCATCACCTGATCAAAGAAGCTGTCGATCACCTCACGTAACGCTGCAAGGTGCGCTAACGCTTCGCTATAGTCTGCTACGTTAGCCTGATATGCCTGCTCTGCCGTAATGGCTGTGTAAAGCGCTTTTTCAGCAGCATCTTGCAGCAAAGTAGCGCTCACCGTACTCGCAATCTCACCTTCAACCTTTGCCAAGATATTAGCTACCCGCTTATTGGCTGCAGCCAATGCCGTGGCAGCTTCTAGCTTACGGAACGCCGCCACAGCTTTTACTCTGCGATCAAAATCCGCTGGATTAGTGGGACGACGTGCCAATACGGCTTGGATAACATCGACACTGTAACCTTCATCCTGATACCAAGCACGGAAGCGACCTAACATAAAGTCGAGTACTTCATCAGCGACCTTAGTATTACTGAGCTTGTCAGCAAAGGTTTGCTGGCTAAAAGCAATCAGTTCCACTAAATCGAGTGGCAACTGCTTTTCAACCATAATGCGTAAAGCACCAATAGCAGCTCGGCGCAGTGCAAACGGATCTTTATCGCCTTTTGGAATTTGACCAATACCGAAAATGCCAACCAGCGAATCCAATTTATCAGCAATCGCGACCGCTGCGCCTTCTAAACGACTGGGTAATTCGTCGCCAGCAAAGCGTGGCATATATTGCTCGTTTAACGCCAAGGCCACGGCTTCAGCTTCGCCGTCTAAACGTGCGTAATGCATACCCATAATGCCCTGCACTTCTGGGAATTCACCCACCATATTGGTCATTAAATCGGTTTTTGACAGCAAACCCGCGCGCGCGGCAGCCTGTTCATCGGCGCCAATTTTACTGGCGATAAAGCCTGCTACCTGACTAATGCGCTCAGATTTCTCCGCCAAAGTGCCTAACTGCTGCTGGAATAATACGGTTTTTAAGCTGTCTAAACGCTCAACCAATTTTACTTTACGGTCGGTATTAAAGAAAAACTGCGCATCCGCCAAACGCGGCCGCACCACTTTTTCATTACCAGAGATAATTTGTTGTGGATCTTTACTGCTGATATTCGCCACAAAGATAAACTTATTCATCAGTTTGCCAGCACTATCTAACAGCGGAAAGTATTTTTGATTATCTTTCATGGTTGAAATTAGCGGTTCAGCAGGGACTTGCAGGAAGCTTTCTTCAAAGCTACCGACTAACACCGCAGGCCACTCGACTAACGAGGTGACTTCTTCTAACAGTGCATCGTCAGGCTTAACCTGTGCCCCTAAACTTGCTGCAGTAGCCGCAACCTGTTCAGCAATATAAGCCTTACGCTTAGCAAAATCTGCAATAACATAAGCTTGTTCCAATGTTGGCAAGTACGCATCAGCATTCTTAACGCTAACCAAAGCGGGTGCATGGAAACGGTGTCCGTGCGTCTGATTACCGCTGTTACGACCTAAAATTGTGGCTGGAACAACCGTTTCACCATAGAGCATAATGATAGTATGCACCGGCCGGATAAATTCCGCATCGGAGTTACCCCAGCGCATTGGCTTAGCAATGGGGAGCTTGCTTAGTGCTTGGCTAACAATTTCCGGCAACAAAGCAACGGTAGCTTGACCTTGTTGTTGTTGACGACACAATAACCAAGCACCTTTATCCGTTTCTAAGCGCTCAGCTTGGTCAACGGTGATGCCACAACCTGCTGCCCAACCTTGTGCGGCTTTGGTTGGCTGACCTGCCGCATCAAAAGCGGCACTGATTGCTGGGCCACGCTTTTCGACAACTTTGTCGGCTTGGGTTGCGGCAAGCTGATTGATTCTTACAGCTAAACGACGCGGCGCGGCATACCAGCTTACCGTGGCATGGCTTAACTCGTGTTTTGCTAGCTCTGCCGCTAAATTATCAGCCAGTGCTGTTGCCAGGGTTTTTAATGCTTTTGGTGGTAACTCTTCGGTACCGATTTCTACCAGAAAATCCTGTGCACTCATTAGTTAGCCTCCGACTGCGCTGGCTTAATTTTACAAAGCGGGAAACCCAGTTTTTCGCGGGCATCATAGTAAGCCTGTGCACAGGCTTTTGCTAAGGTGCGAACGCGCAGAATATAGCGCTGGCGCTCTGTAACGGAAATAGCATGACGGGCATCTAACAGGTTAAACGCATGCGAGGCTTTCATCACTTTTTCGTACGCGGGTAAGGCTAAGCCTTGCTCAATCAGATACTGGCTTTCTTTTTCACACTGATCAAAGTAGGTAAAAAGTGCGGCTACATCGGCGTGTTCAAAGTTATAGGTAGACTGCTCTACTTCATTTTGATGAAACACGTCGCCGTAGGTGACACGGCCTAAAGGCCCATCGGTCCACACCAGATCATAGATAGAATCGACACCCTGAATATACATGGCCAGACGCTCTAAACCATAGGTAATTTCACCGGTAACGGGACGGCACTCTAAGCCACCGACTTGCTGGAAATAAGTGAACTGGGTGACTTCCATACCGTTTAACCACACTTCCCAGCCTAAACCCCAAGCGCCCAGTGTTGGTGATTCCCAGTTATCTTCTACAAAACGAATATCATGTACTAAGGTATCTAAGCCAAGCTCCTGTAACGAGCCCAAATATAATTCCTGAATATTGTCAGGTGAAGGCTTTAAGATGACCTGAAATTGATAATAATGCTGTAAGCGATTAGGATTTTCGCCATAACGACCATCTGTAGGACGACGGCAAGGCTGTACATAAGCCACATTAGTTGGCTCTGGCCCTAACGAACGTAAAAAGGTCATAGGATGGAAAGTACCGGCACCGACTTCTAAGTCCAGAGGCTGCACGATAACGCAGCCTTGACGTGCCCAGTAATCTTGCAGGGCTAGGATGAGTCCCTGAAAGGTTTTGATATCGTATTTATGCATGCGTTGCTAACTCACTAAAATAACTGAGGGGCTTAAAAGCCCCTACGGTGTTTAACTTTGCTTATACGTCCAAGTTAGCTACGTATAAAGCATTTTCTTCAATAAAGGCTCGCCGTGGCTCTACATGATCACCCATCAGTGTCGCGAACAGTAAATCGGCACCGATAGCATCTTCAATCGTTACCTGTAACATCCGGCGATTTTGTGGATCCATGGTGGTTTCCCACAGCTGATCCGGGTTCATTTCACCTAGCCCTTTATAGCGCTGGATATACAAACCACGTTTTGATTCAGCCATCAGCCAGTCCAGTGCTTCACGGAAATTGGCTACCGGCTTCACTTTCTCGCCACGACGGATGTAACCACCTTCTTCAATCAAATCACGAATTTCATCACCCAAAGACGTTAAACTTAGGTAATCACGCGACGTGATAAAGTCATGGTGCAATAAGTATTCGTTATCAATACCATGCTGGCGAATGATGACTTTAGGTTGAAACAGTTGGCGCTCACGATCTTCTACCACATCGTACTTATAGATAGAGCCATCGCCTTCTTTTTCATCCAATCGCTTAGCCAGGGTTTTAACCCATTCCGCTACGGCTGTCTGATCTTTCATTGTCTCGGTGGTTAAGCCCGCAATATAAATCAGTTCAGTTAACAGGTTCTGTGGGATCTTGCGGCTTAAACGTTGGATAACGGCAGTAACTTTATGATATTGACGTACAATTTTTTCTAACGCTTCACCGCCAATGCCTGGCGCACTGTCATTAACGTGTAGGTAAGCTTCGTCTAAGGCCAGTGTAGTTAAGTATTCAACTAACGAAGGTTCATCCTTAATATACTGCTCTTGCTTGCCTTTCTTCACTTTGAATAACGGCGGCTGCGCAATATAGATATAGCCACGTTCAATCAACTCTGGCATTTGCCGATAGAAAAAGGTTAGTAGCAACGTACGAATATGCGAACCGTCGACGTCAGCATCCGTCATTAAGACTATGCTGTGATAACGGGTTTTATCCGGATTATACTCTTCGCGGCCTATACCACAGCCTAGCGCAGTAATTAACGTACCCACTTCTTGCGAAGATAACATCTTGTCGAAACGGGCTTTTTCTACGTTTAGAATTTTACCCTTTAATGGCAAAATCGCTTGGTTTTTGCGGTTACGGCCCTGTTTCGCTGAGCCGCCCGCAGAGTCACCCTCTACAATGTACAGTTCAGATAACGCAGGATCTTTTTCTTGGCAATCGGCTAATTTACCTGGTAAACCGGCAATGTCTAACGCACCTTTGCGACGGGTCATTTCACGGGCTTTTCTTGCAGCTTCACGGGCACGCGCTGCATCAACAATTTTGCCTACAATAATTTTGGCATCACTGGGGCTTTCAAGTAGATATTCGTTCAGACGCTCGTGCATCACACTTTCTACTGCAGATTTCACTTCACTAGAAACTAACTTATCTTTAGTTTGTGAGCTGAATTTTGGGTCTGGTACTTTAACACTCACAACAGCAGTCAGACCTTCACGGGCATCGTCACCGGTTGCCGACACCTTCATTTTTTTAGCATACCCTTCTTGCTCAATATAGGTATTGAGCACGCGCGTTAACGCTGAACGGAAACCGGCTAAGTGGGTTCCACCATCACGCTGTGGAATATTATTAGTAAAGCAAAACACATTCTCTTGATAGGAATCGTTCCACTGCATCGCTACTTCAACAGATATGCCATCATCACGTTGATCACTAAAATAAAATGCTTTCGGGTGAATACTGGTCTTACTGCGATTTAAATACTGAACGAAGGCTTCGATGCCTCCTTCATATTTAAAGTGATCAGTTTTATCAGTTCGTTCGTCGTTTAAAATAATGCTGACGCCGGAGTTAAGGAATGATAACTCCCGCAGTCGCTTCGCTAAAATATCGTAGTGATAATTGATATCTGAGAAAATGGTCGGACTTGGCCAAAAACGAATAGCCGTGCCGGTCCCTTCTGTTTCACCAATGATGGCTAAAGGTGCTTGCGGAACACCTAAATGATAAATTTGGCTATGCACTTTGCCTTTACGACGAATAGTCAGCTCAAGCTTATCAGATAACGCATTTACTACCGATACACCTACGCCGTGTAAACCGCCTGAAACTTTATAAGAGTTATCATCGAATTTACCGCCAGCATGGAGTACAGTCATGATAACTTCTGCAGCAGACACGCCCTCTTCATGCATATCCGTGGGTACGCCGCGACCATTATCGCGCACAGACACCGAACCATCGCTGTGAATAGTTACCCAAATGTCGGTACAGTAACCTGCTAATGTTTCATCGATAGAATTATCGACGACTTCAAACACCATATGGTGTAACCCCGTACCATCGTCAGTGTCACCGATGTACATACCCGGTCTTTTGCGAACGGCATCCAGACCTTTTAATACTTTAATACTTGAGGAATCGTAATTATGCTCTTCGGCCATCTTTATCTGTCCGTGCTCGTTATCTGACCGTGTTCCACGTGAAACATTTGCCGGCGGTTAGCCGGTATAAAAGGTGAAACCTGATCAGCATTAATTGCAGTTATAAAAACCTGAGAATTAATATTGGTTAAATAATCAAAAACCGTTTGGGTTGATGTGGCATCTAACTCAGAAGCCAAATCATCAATGAGTAACAGTGGGTGTTTCTTACCACTATTACCTATCACATTATTCTGTGCGACCTTAAGTGCAAATAATAACACTTTTAGCTGCCCACGGGATAATACTTCTTCAACAGTTAGTGCAGCTTTACGTAGTTTTAAATCGGCTTTCTGAGGGCCGTAAAGGGTAAACCCTTGACGAAGATCTTGTTGAAAACTTTGCTCAAGCAGTTGCAACAGTTCGGCAGGTTGCTGTACTTTTTCAGGCCATCCCGCTTGTAATTGTAACGAGATATCGTTTAGTAAATCATTAGCACAGGTAAGATGGGCAAAGGCATCAACTAACTTTGCAATATAGTTTTCTCTAAGCTGCTGTAATTGCCATGCTAATGCCACAAATTGCTGATCCCAGTATTCAAACTGCTGATCATACCGCTTAAATTGCTTTAATAAGGCATTCCGTTGTTTCAGTACTCGACTGAATTGTTGCCATACAGGAAAAAAATCGGGTTCCACGTGGAACACACCCATATCAAAAAACTGACGTCGTTCTTTGGGCCCACCAAAAAACAACCGAAAACTGTCAGGTGTTAATAGCTGAACGGGTAATAAAGCAGCAAAATCAGCAAGCTTACACTGACTGGATCCATTAAGACGCAGCAACAGATCGGCCTGAACATCGCGTTGCAACCCTAAACTGTAGGTTTGCTCACTATGACTAACCTTACCATGTAATACAAAAGCGGTTTGCTCATGCTGAATAAGGCGTTGATGTTTACTTGTTCGAAAGGAGCGGCCATGCGCCAAGTAGTAAATAGCTTCTAATAAGCTGGTTTTTCCACTGCCGTTTTCGCCGCAGATGAGATTAAAGGCATCATTCGCCTGAAACTGCAGCTCAGCAAAGTTACGGAAATGCTTTACCTGCAGCGACACTAACGACATCGGTTCAACAACACAGAAAACGCATTACAATCGCATAGGCATGACAACGTAAGCGGCGCCATCATTACCGACTCCTTCTAACAGCGCACTCGAGTTGCCATCATTTAAATGCAAGATAACTAAATCAGTATTTAGACTGTTTAATACATCTAATAAATAACCGACATTAAAACCAATCTCTAAATTATCGCCTTGATACTCAACCTCAATCACCTCTTCCGCTTGTTCATGCTCAGGGTTATTGGCAACAATTTGAAGTTCCGATGCGCTTAAAGTAAAACGCACGCCACGATATTTTTCATTAGATAAAATAGATGCTCGCGTACACGCATCTTTAAGTACGGCACGATGGGCAGTAACTAGTTTAGTGCTATTTCGCGGCAATACACGGCGATAATCAGGAAAACGACCATCAATTAATTTACTGCTAAAACTAAAGCTGCTGTCGCTTAGACGAATATGGTTTTGTCCTAAACTCAAACTAATAAGTTGATCATCATTGGCTAGCAAACGCATAATCTCTAATACGCCTTTACGAGGTATAATAATTTGCTTTTGCTGACCAACAACGGCAGGTAATGATAAGGTGCTCATCGCTAGACGATGACCATCGGTAGCCACAGCAGTTAAAGTGCCATTATCTACTTCAAATAACAGACCATTTAGATAATAGCGTACATCTTGGTTTGCCATAGAGAACGCAGTATCATCTAACAACTTACGTAACTGCTGACGGCTTAAACTTAACTCAACCTCACCTTGCCAACTTTCTAAATTGGGATATTCGGCAGCATTAAGCGTCGATAAGGTAAACTTCGTTTTACCGCATGCTAAAATACAACTCTCGCCTTGCAAATGCACAGCTATATCACTGTTTTCAGGAAGGCTTCGACAAATATCTAAAAGCTTCTTTGCTGGCACCGTGATCCGTCCAGGTGTATGCACCTGAAGTTGTGATGTACTGGCCACTAATTCCACTTCAAGATCAGTACCGGTCAGTGACAAACTGTCTGCAGCGACCTCCAACAGGACATTCGATAAAATAGGTAAGTTATGCCGTCTCTCAATAGCACCTGAAACCATTTGTAACGGTTTAAGTAAAGCATCACGGTTAATCACAAATTGCATAAAAAAACCCTGTTAAGACGACAAAGTACGAATAAGATTTTGGAAATCTTCTTTGATTTCATGTGTTTCTTCTTTTAGCGATTCGATCTTACGACAAGCATGTAACACAGTAGTATGATCTCGACCACCAAAAGCATCACCAATTTCTGGCAAACTATGATTGGTTAACTCTTTTGCCAAGGCCATTGCCATTTGTCTTGGCCTTGCCACTGAACGAGAACGACGTTTCGATAATAAATCGGCAACGCGAATTTTATAATATTCAGCAACAGTCTTTTGAATATTCTCAATAGTGACTAGCTTGTCTTGTAACGCCAAAAGATCACGTAGAGCTTCACGCACAAAATCAATGGTAATAGGTCGACCAGTGAAATTGGCATTTGCAATAACCCGATTTAGCGCACCTTCTAATTCTCGTACGTTAGAACGTAAGCGCTTAGCAACAAAAAACGCCACCTCTTCGGGTAAGCGGATCTGATTTTCCTGCGCCTTACGCATCAGGATCGCCACGCGTGTTTCTAGCTCCGGCGGCTCGATCGCAATGGTTAAGCCCCAACCAAAACGCGATTTCAAACGATCTTCAACACCATCAATTTCTTTAGGATAACGATCGCTGGTCAAAATGATCTGTTGATTACCTTCTAACAAGGCGTTAAAGGTATGAAAAAACTCTTCTTGTGAACGTTCTTTGTTAGCAAAAAACTGAATATCATCAATTAATAACGCATCTACAGAACGATAATAGCGCTTAAACTCTTCTATCGCATTGTTTTGTAAAGCTTTTACCATATCCTGTACAAAGCGTTCAGAGTGCATATAGATCACTTTGGCATCAGGCTTTTTAGCTAAAATACCATTACCAACTGCATGCAGCAGGTGTGTTTTACCTAAGCCGGTACCGCCATAGATAAAAAGCGGGTTATAAGCCGTACCCGGATTATCCGCAACTTGTGAAGCCGCTGCACGAGCAAGTTGGTTAGACTTACCTTCAACAAAGTTAGTAAAGGTATAATTAGCACGCACATTGGAACGTACAATGGTCTTAGGGGCCGGCTCCGGCACTTCAGGCGCAACAGCCTGAACTTGTGCCTGACGAGTAGGAAAAGGTGTATTGGGCGCTGCTTTAACCGTTTGCTGACTACTGCCAACATCGAAGCGCAATCGTGGTGCATTATCACCACAGTAATCTCGGATCAACTCCAGGATCCGGTTTAAATATTTTTCGCGCACCCAGTCCAATACAAAGCGATTTGGCGCATAAAGCGTCAACGCATCTGCTGAGCTGTCGGCCTGAAGCGGCCGGATCCACATACTAAAATGTTGTGCGGGAAGTTCAGCCTGCAACGCTTGCAGACAATTTTGCCAAACGGACTGGTACACCGAATCTCCTGGAGCCTGAGTTATAAGTGAAAGAAAAGGCTGGTGTAAAATGCCAGAGGGGCATTATCGTACTATCTTATCCACAACATCAATATTGACTTTTTAAAAAAATTTAAAAACCGGGCGAATTTAAACTAACTTGTTGATTAAAAACACGAAATTAACGTTATTCTATTTAAGAATACTGAACTGAAAATACCCATTATTCTGGCTTTAAAAGTAAGTAACCCACAATTTATCCGCAGAAGATCTGTAAAGCTGTGGAAAACTCCTAAAATTATACAGGCATCCCGCCTGAGGATCGTAATTAAAGCAAGGATCGCATTGACTTTAGAGCCCGAAGTACTTAAAATTCGCGCTCATTTTTGTCAGCTGCGTTTTGGTGTATTTGCTAAAACACAGGTAACCTTAGTAAATATTTCGACCGGACGGATGAAATCATGAGTAAAAGAACCTTTCAACCCAGCGTTTTAAAACGCAAACGTAACCACGGTTTCCGTGCCCGTATGGCCACTAAAAACGGCCGTCAGGTATTAGCACGTCGTCGTGCTAAAGGCCGCAAACGTTTAACAGCCTAAGCTGGTTGTTACACGCTGCGTGGTCAGCTTCAGATTCGGCAGGGAGTTACGGCTGTTAACTCCCAGTCAGTTTGATAACGTATTTCAAAACCCGTTTCGGGTTGCATCTCCCCTGTTTACCATTCTGGCAAAACCCAATCAGTTAACGCATCCACGAATTGGCCTTACTATCGCCAAAAAACGTGTTAAATTAGCCGTGCATCGCAATCGTATCAAACGTTGTGTGCGTGACAACTTTCGTTTGCATCAGCATCAGCTTCCCGGTGTGGATCTGGTACTTATGGTTAAAGGGGATATAAGCAATACCCCAAATGATGAATTACTGAAACAGTTGGAACGGCTATGGCAAAAGATCGCTCGGCAGTACATCGCAGTATCGTCTGGCTAATGCTTGGCTTAGTCCGTGGCTATCAGCTTATAATAAGCCCATTATTGGGGCCACGCTGTCGTTTCCACCCTACTTGCTCAAATTATGCTATTGAGGCCATTGGTCGCTTTGGTGCAGCAAAAGGGGCTTGGCTCGCTGGTAAACGCATATTAAGATGTCACCCGTTTCACCCCGGTGGTGAAGATCCCGTTCCTGAAAAGCATAATGAGAAAAGCTAACCCATGGATTCACAACGCAGTTTTCTAATAATTGCCCTGGCAATCGTCAGTTTTTTCCTCTGGCAGGAATGGCAAAAAGATTATGGTCCGCAACCCGCTGTGGCGACGGCTCAAGTTTCTACAAATGCAGCAAGCACCGCTGACGGCAGTATGGCTTCGTTACAATTAGAAAGCCCAGAAAATACTGTTGCTCAAGCAGCCGCTGCAGTAAGCCAACGAGTGAAAGTCATCACTGATACGCTAGAACTTGAAATTGATACCCGCGGGGGTGATATTGTTGGTTTAACACTACCACAATATGCGCTTACCAAAGACAGCACTGATTCTTATGTGTTAATGCGACAATTGGCGGGTTTTGAATATGTTGCACAATCAGGCTTAATTGCTAGAGACGGACCTGATCGCGTTGAACGTCCTTTGTACCAAGCAGCAAACACAGAATATCGCTTGGGTAGTGAAGGCACTCTAACGGTACCATTGACCATGGAGTTCAACGGCCTGCAAATTGAAAAACGGTTTATTTTTACCGAAGGCAAATATGATGTACGGGTAGAATATCACTTATTAAACAACAGCACGGATATTAAAACCGTTCAGCCGTTCCATCACTTGCGCCAAAATATTGATAATGGTGAAAGTGGTAGCATGTTTATGCCTATTTACCGAGGTGCCGCTTTTGGTAGCAGTGAAGAACGCTATAAAAAGTATGACTTTAGTGATATGCAAAAGAACAATCTTAATGTTAGTACCCAAGCTGGTTGGGTAGCGATGTTAGAACATTATTTTGTTACCGCTTGGATCCCTGATCAACAAGCGAATAATCAGTTGTATAGCCGTATTACTGGCGGTAATAAAGGCGTTATTGGTACGTTAGGGCCAGTGGTCGATATCGATCCGGGTCAAAGTACGTTAATCAGTGCCACGTTTTATGCCGGCCCCAAAATTCAAGATCAACTCGCTGAATTGGCTAATGGATTAGATCTTACCGTAGATTACGGTTTCTTATGGTTTATCTCGCAATTACTGTTTTGGTTATTAACCAAAATACAGCTATTCGTGTCAAACTGGGGCTTAGCGATTATCTGTATCACGATCATTGTTAAAGGGATCATGTTCCCGTTAACCAAGATCCAATACGAATCTATGGCAAAAATGCGTAACTTAAAGCCGAAAATTGAAGAATTACAGGCACGTTATAAAGATGATCGCCAGAAGATGGGCCCAGCGATGATGGAGCTCTATCGCAAAGAAAAAGTAAACCCGATGGGCGGCTGTTTACCGATGTTAATTCAGATGCCAATTTTCTTAGCACTGTACTGGGTGTTTGTAGAAAGCGTCGAGTTACGTCATGCGCCATTTATGTTGTGGATCACCGATTTATCGGCACAAGACCCCTACTACGTTTTACCCGTATTATTTGGTATCAGTATGTTCTTAATGCAGAAACTAACGCCTATGCAGGTTACTGATCCATTACAGCAAAAACTGATGATGTGGATGCCGGTCGCCTTCTCGGTGTTCTTCCTGTGGTTCCCAAGTGGTCTGGTATTGTACTGGTTTGTCAGTAATTTGATTTCCTTGGCACAGATGCTCTATATCTATCGTGGTATGGAGAAAAAGGGCTTACACACCCGTAAAGCCTGATACGCTATTTACAATAGATAAATAGCCACAACTAAGCCTGTTTGCCCTGCGCAGCAGGCTTTTTGCTTAAAAAGCTTTTACCTGATTGAGGTTGATATGTTTAGTACCGATACCATCGCCGCGTTAGCAACTGCCCCCGGCCGCGCCGGTGTTGGGATTATTCGTATTTCTGGCCCAGCAACCAAAACCGTAGCGCAAGCTCTATTAAACAAAGTTCCCAAACCACGTTACGCTGAATACCTGCCTTTTTATACTGCTGAAAAACAAATACTCGATCAGGGTATCGCCTTGTACTTCCCCGGTCCTAATTCTTTTACCGGTGAAGATATTCTCGAGCTGCAAGGTCATGGTGGTCCGGTATTACTGGATATGTTACTAAAGCAAGTATTGGCACAACCTAATGTCCGTATTGCCCGCCCGGGAGAATTTTCAGAACGCGCATTTTTAAACGATAAACTCGACTTAGCCCAAGCTGAAGCCATTGCCGATTTAATTGATGCCAGTAGCGAACAAGCCGCCCGTAGCGCCATGCAATCACTACAAGGCGAATTTTCAAAGCGTATTCATGAATTGGTCGAAAAAGTCATTCATTTACGCATGTATGTAGAAGCCGCCATTGATTTCCCCGATGAAGAAATTGATTTTCTATCCGACGGTAAAGTGGCGGCCGATTTAGCCGACATTATTGCGTATCTCGCCACGGTAAAAAAACAAGCGACCCAAGGTAGTATTCTACGTGAAGGCATGAAAGTGGTTATTGCCGGGCGGCCTAATGCCGGAAAGTCTAGCTTACTGAACGCCCTAGCCGGCCGTGAAGCCGCTATTGTTACCGATATTGCTGGAACCACCCGCGATGTATTACGTGAACATATTCATATTGATGGTATGCCGCTGCATATTATCGATACTGCGGGACTACGTGAGGCCACCGACCAAGTAGAGCAAATAGGTATTGAGCGCGCTTGGCAAGAGATAGCACAAGCTGATCGCGTGTTATTTATGGTTGATGGCACTACCACCGACGCAACCGATCCACATGCCATCTGGCCTGATTTTATCGATCGCCTACCCGCCAGTTTAGGCGTTACGGTTATTCGTAATAAGGCTGATTTAACCGGCGAGCCCATGACTCCCGATCTTAGTGGGACGACTCCTGTCTATCGCATCTCGGCAAAAACCGGCGCAGGTATTGAAGCATTGCGCGAGCATTTAAAACAATGTATTGGTTTTGATGCCAGCACTGAAGGTAGCTTTCTGGCCCGTCGTCGTCATCTTGATGCGTTGGACCGCGCCGCAGAACACCTGTGTATTGGCCAAGAGCAACTTCACAGTTATATTGCAGGCGAAATCTTGGCTGAAGAGCTGCGACTTACCCAGCAACACCTTAATGAAATTACAGGTGAGTTTAGTTCTGATGATTTACTTGGCAAAATTTTTAGTTCGTTTTGTATCGGTAAATAACCCAATAGGATGTAATATTCGTTTGCTAAGAATGATGATTAAGTATTAATTGCAATAACAAAAAAATGGGACATGCGTCAGTGTCTAAGCAGCTTATTATTGTAGATACAGAATTTTTACCAACTAAATTAAGTAAAAGTACTGCGCAAAATGGCTTTACGTTAATCGAGTTAATTATCGTAATTGTCATTTTAGGGGTATTGGCAGTCACGGCAGTGCCACGTTTTTTTAATTTTAGCAGTGATGCTAAAAAGTCAGTTTTGTTTGGAATCAAAAGCTCGTTAGACACAGCCTCCTCATTAACCTACCTCGCTTGTCAGCTTGATCAAAACTGTAATCCCTCTTTACCCTCAGATGGTACTGTTAGTACCAGAGTCTGTATTGATAAACCATGCCAACCAGGTGAGTTTATTTCAACACACTATGGTTACCCTAATGCCTCAAATGCAGGCATTGTTAGAACGGTAGATAGAGAGGGTATTTTTAACAATAGCGGGGGAACGTCTTTAAGTTTTTACCTTGATGAGACGTCCAACCTAAACTGCAGAATCCGTTACATTCGCGCTGCAGGCCCTGGCGAAAAACCTACTATTAGTGTTTTTTCATCAGACTGTTGAAAAGCAAATTTACGATAACCTAGCTAATGTCTGATCGGTACGTTTTAACCAATAAAGTAACAGGGCAGCCAGCGCAACAAAGCCCGCGGCCAACAGTAAACCGAATTGATAAGAACCGGTCGCTTTGGCAAGGGAACCCGTAATAGCCGGTGCAATAACTTGGGCTAAGCCATAAGCTAGCGTTAATTTTCCCATTAACCGCGCTGGCTTGGTTGGATATAAGCGACCCGCCATGGTGAGCACTAAGCTAACCACCCCGATAAAGGTCGCCCCAAACAATACAGCACTAAACAATACTGGCCAAAGTCCAGGCACAATCAGCGGCAAAACAATAGCAAAGGTTTGTAATAGCAGCGCCAGAATAATCGCATTTAAAAACCCAGACCGCCTGACCAGCAAATCCCATAATAATACTGCTGGCGCCGCCGCCAAACCCAGCAACACAAAGGCGAGATTACCGCTGCCAGCAAGACCCGGTAGCCGTTCAACGATGGTAACAATAAATGTTGCCGTGACAACATAGCCATAACCGGCGCCAAAATAACTAAATAGCATCAGGCGGATAAAACGCCTACCTGGCTCAGGCAGCTTAATGGTGTGTTGCTGGCTGCTACTGCTCAACACTGGGCGCGGTAACCAACGCCAGGCCGGCAAAGCTAGCGCTATACTAAGCAAGGCCAACAAAACCCACTGCTGTCGCCAGTCAAAATTCAACCATAGCATCAATTCTACTGCCGACGCGGCCAGGGCAATCCCCAGCCCCAGCCCAGCAAAATGTACCCCGAGCTCGGCCCTAAGGTTTTGTTGTAATAACCAGTGCAGAATCAAGCCAGAGGCAATCAGCATCGATCCCGCACTACTTAATCCAGCCAAATAGCGCCAAAAAGCCCAGAGCCAAATATTTTCGGTAAGCGCCATACCAAGGGTGCTGACAATAGCTATTAGTAAGCCTAAGCGATATAGATAGTCTTTTAGGGCCAATGAGTTCAAGCTGACAGCCAGCAAGGCACCCGTCATATAACCAAGATAATTAATAGCTGCCAGATAGCCGCCACTGGCGTCATCCAGAATAGTTTGCTGCTGCATCAGCGGCAGTAATGGCGTATAGGCGAAACGAGCCACCCCAAGACAGAGTAACTGACTGAAAAAGCCAGCCAGTAAAACTTTCAAACGTAATGACAGCAAAAGCGAGTCGCTTAGTTCCTAGTACACAGGAACTAAGCTTAGGTGATCAAGGCGGTGGTGGCTATGCGCTGATAGTCTAAGTACGGTATCAAATCAACGGGCATAGGTCGCAGTGAGGGTCGCCTTACCTAATGCCATCGCGTTTAACATAAAGCCCACTACTGCAGCGCTAGCGCCATCGGGAGCAGGTAATGTCTCTTCAGGTAGCGCCCATACTGTAAACTGATAACGATGCATGCCATGGCCTTCTGGTGGGCAAGTACCACCAAATGCTTTATTGCCATAATCATTAGTAAACGTGCGGCTACCTGGAGGTAAACTGCCCTTGCCTGCTCCTTCAGCTAACCCAGTTGCAGCCAACGGAATATCCGTAACCAGCCAATGCCAAAAACCGGAACACGTCGGTGCATCAGGATCAAATACGGTTACCGCAAAACTTTTTGTTCCTGCTGGGGCGTTTTGCCAGTTTAATTCAGGCGAAATATTCTGACCATTACAACCAAACCCGTCAAACTCCTGCATTTTAGCCATAAAATGCCCTTCTTTTAGGCTTGGACTAGTTAACACAAAACGTTCAGAACCCATAAAAAAACTCCGACATAATTAATTATTAAATTACCTTACGCTGCACAAGACAACAGATCAAGACACCTGTCAAAAGTTGTGTTTTAACATAAAAATCTCACCATAGTTAGACAAGATTGTTACGCGATCTGATTTAACCATTGATAAAATTGTGTTTTAGGTAGAGACCCAGCCTGTTGCATCACAATCTTGCCCTGTTTAATGACCATTAATGTTGGAATTGAACGGATAGCAAAACGCGCAGCGAGACGTTGCTGCTGCTCAGTGTCTATTTTGCCAAAACGAAATCGCGGTTCAAGCTCTGCCGCTGCTTGATTAAAGATCGGCGCAAAATTGCGACAAGGCCCACACCAACTCGCCCAAAAATCAATGACTAAGGGTAATTCGGCTTTTTCAGCATGCGCTGCAAAATTTGCATCAGTAAGATCTAATGGGGTCGCCATAAATAACGGTTTTTTACATATCCCGCACTTTGCAGTAGTCGCTTCACGCGCGGGCGGTAACCTATTTAAAGCAGCACAATGTGGGCAAGCAACAATCATCTGGCTACTCCTATACGTTAAGTTACTTATGATCTATGGCACAATTACCAAGTTTAAAGGGGTTCGCACGCTTTTTTAACCAGCCATCGTTTTGTGTTAAGCAAAGTATAAATGACGATACTAAATTTTCATCTTAAGACGCAAGTGCGTTAGCTTGTGCATCTAATACTGATACTGATACTGATACTGATACTGATACTGATACTGATACTGATACTGATACTGATACTGATACTGATAACCAATTTATTTAGAAGTAAACTATTAAAACAACCGCTATTACGAAATAAAACGCAAAAAAAAGCCCCAGTGAGCTGAGGCTTTTAAAAACATTGTAAAAACTAGATCAATGTCATGATGGTTTAAGCAGCATTAATCGCGCGGTTTGCGCGGTGCACGAGGCGCAGCACCCGGTCGCGGACCAGGACCTGAGCTAGGTGCAGATGAACGGCGTTCACCCACTGGCGCAGCTCCGGTATCTACCGTAATATTCAGCTTTTGCTTACGCACATATACTTTCTTCAGATGCTGGAAAATCTCGTTCGGGATAGTCGCAGGCAACTCTACGGTACTAAAATGATCGAATAACTTGATGTTACCGATAAATTGGCTGTCGATATTGGCTTCATTGGCGATAGCACCAACGATATCACCGGCACGAACACCGTGTTCTTTACCCACTTCAATACGATAAGTATTGTAGTCACCTTGCATTTCACGACGTTGACGCGGGCCACGTTCTGCACGATCACCTGTTGGACGTTCACCACGCTCTGGACGATCACGGCGCTCACTAGGACGATCACTGCGTTCGCTGCGCTCGGCACGGGCATGCGGCTGGCGCAACTCGGGGAACTGTTTAGCCACATTTAACGGTTGATCTTTTTGCGCCAAATACAACAAGGCAGCAGCCAAATCGGCATCCGTAGTTTCTAACTTTTCACGCCAATCGGTAATTAAGGTTTCAAAAAAGCTTAAATTTTGCGTTTCAATAGTTTGTGCTAGTTGCTCACGGAACGACTCGATACGACGCTGCTCAATCACCTGGCCCGTTGGCAAACTCATTTGCTCAATCGGTTGCTTAGTCGCATGTTCAATAGTACGCAGTAAACGGCGCTCACGCGGTGATACGAATAAAATGGCTTTACCTTCACGACCCGCACGGCCAGTACGACCGATACGGTGAACATAGGCTTCACTATCATAAGGAATATCATAGTTAACCACTAAGCTGATACGCTCAACGTCTAAACCACGAGCCGCAACATCGGTAGCTACAATAATATCAAGCTGGCTCGCCTTCATACGACGAATAGTTTGCTCACGGTGTGCCTGGTTCATATCGCCATTTAAACAGGCAACGGCATAACCACGGGCACCCAATTTCTCAGCGATTTCTTCAGTGGCACTTTTCGTGCGCACAAACACGATGCTGGCATCGTATTCTTCGCCTTCTAAGACGCGGGTAAGTGCATCCAACTTCTGATTGCCATCTAACATCACATAACGTTGCGTAATGCGCTCAACGGTACTGGTTTTAGAAGCAATTTTTATTTCTTCAGCATTTTTTAAATGCTTCTGGGCAATGGCACGGATCGGTGCAGGCATAGTGGCAGAAAACATGGCAACCTGACGACCCGGTGGCGTGGCATCCATAATGGTTTGCACATCATCAATAAAGCCCATGCGTAGCATTTCATCGGCTTCATCTAACACGATAGCACGCAATTTATCGAGCTTTAACGTGCCACGCTCTAAGTGATCAAGGATACGTCCTGGCGTACCAACAATGACCTGAGAACCACGCTTTAATGACTTAAGCTGATTGGTATAGCTTTGACCACCGTATAACGGCAGTACGTGAAAAGCTGGCATATAGCGAGCATAAGCCTGAAAGGCTTCGGCAACTTGGATCGCCAGCTCACGAGTTGGTGCCAAAACTAAGATTTGTGGATCGTTTTGGGCAGGATCAAGCCGTGCTAATAAAGGCAGCGCGAAAGCACCCGTTTTACCGGTACCGGTTTGCGCCTGGCCTAATACATCTTCGCCAGCTAATAGTTTAGGGATTGCAGCAGCCTGAATAGGCGACGGCGTTTCATAGCCAAGTTCAGTAACAGCACGAACAATAGCTTCAGGCAGCATTAGCTGGGAAAATGACACAGTGTCAGACATACGTTGTTTAAACCTCAATAACACGCAGGCGCAGTGGTAGTGCAATTGTCGCTTTTACTTTGCCTGCAAAGCAGTAAAAACGCGAAATCGAATAAGTATCGATAGCCTTATTCAATTTTATTCCAGTAGTATAGCCAATCATTTAACAAGCGAGAGGCAAATATGATCGAAATCCTCGTCGGCAGCCAAATGGGCGCAGCGGAATATGTGGCAGAACAAGTTGCTGAAGCACTGGTACAAGCGGGTTATGAAGTTAACATTCATCTGAAACCCAAACTCAATCAGCTAAACCAAAAAAATTTCTGGTTAGTGATTACATCCACCTATGGCGCAGGAGATCTGCCTGATAATATTCAACCCTTTGCGGATCAATTAGCACAAGATCGTAGCTATATTAACACACTTTCTTTCGCCGTGATCACTTTAGGTGACTCCAGCTACGATACTTTTTGCTATGCAGGTAAAAAAATAGCGGCTTTACTAGAAGAAAAAGGCGCAAAACCCCTTCTACCAGAGTTAGAGATCGACGTGCTCGCCGCCGACTTACCAGAGGATCTTGCCTTAGCCTGGCTACCTAAACTTATACACAGCTTATCCTGATCTTGAAGGGGATAACATTAAACCGGATCCTAAGCACGGATCCGGCAAACCCCGACGGTACAATGCATAGCGGATCTTATGATCCCGTTATCCTCACGTTACTCACAATATATGATCTAAACTAAAGCAACTGTTGATAAGTATGCCTTAATACAGTTATTAAGCTGTATTTATCCAATTTATAAAAATATTATTTCGGTCTTCTGTGCATAAGTAGGGATCTTACACACGGGTTCAATGACAACTGATCCAAGCTTGATCACAGGATCTGATCGATACTAATCGATTGATCCTATGCCAGAAAAACCGGTTATCCACCCAAAAACCCTTGCTTAATAGAAGTAATAACAGAAAAGATCTTAAAAAGATCCTATATATATTATACGGGATCCTGATCCGACATAGGCATTTCACTAAAGACCAGATCAAGCTACAATAGGCACCCTAGTTAACTTGGTAAAGGATCGAGGCAACCATGCTGTTTCAAGAAATATTTGATGTGATCGTAGTAGGTGGCGGACATGCAGGCACAGAAGCAGCATTGGCATCAGCTCGTGCAGGCCAAAATACTTTATTACTCACACACAATATTGAAACACTGGGTCAAATGTCTTGTAATCCTGCTATTGGCGGTATTGGCAAAGGCCACCTGGTAAAAGAAATCGATGCGCTTGGTGGCGCGATGGCCATAGCAGCAGACAAAGGCGGCATTCAATTCCGTACCTTGAATAGTTCTAAAGGACCTGCAGTGCGTGCAACACGCGCTCAAGCTGATCGTCAGTTATACCGTGCAGCAATAAGACAGATCCTAGAAAACCAGCCAAACCTCAAAATATTTCAACAAGCATGTGATGATCTGATCGTAGAACAAGATCAAGTAAAAGGCGTTATCACACAAATGGGTTTAAAATTTCGCAGTAAAAGCGTTGTTTTAACCGTTGGAACTTTTTTAGGTGGCCAGATCCATATTGGTTTAGAACAATTTTCAGGAGGTAGAGCCGGAGATCCACCGTCCATCGCCTTAGCAAAACGCTTACGTGAATTACCTTTCAGAGTAGATCGCTTAAAAACAGGAACGCCACCTCGCATCGATGCCAGAACAGTAGACTTCACGGTCATGCAAGCACAACCAGGTGATACGCCAACACCCGTATTCTCATTTCTTGGCAAGCAAAGTGATCACCCTATACAGATCCCATGTTATATCACCTACACCAATGAACAAACGCATGATGTTATTCGTAATAATTTAGACAGATCTCCTATGTACACAGGGGTAATTGAAGGCATAGGGCCACGCTATTGTCCATCAATTGAAGACAAAGTTATGCGCTTTGCTGATAAAGATAAACACCAAATCTTTATCGAACCAGAAGGCTTAACAACACACGAACTCTACCCAAATGGGATCTCGACCAGCTTACCTTTTGATGTGCAATTAAGCATAGTTCGATCAATCAAAGGCATGGAAAACGCCTATATTACTCGTCCTGGTTATGCCATTGAGTATGATTTTTTTGATCCAAGAGATCTAAAAGCCACACTAGAAACCAAATTTATTAAAGGGTTATTCTTTGCAGGCCAGATCAATGGTACTACAGGCTATGAAGAAGCCGGTGCTCAAGGCTTATTAGCCGGCTTAAATGCAGCATTATATGCTCAAGACTTAGAAGGCTGGTCACCAAGTCGTGACCAAGCTTACTTAGGTGTATTAGTCGATGATCTTACGACGCTAGGTACCAAAGAGCCCTATCGTATGTTTACTAGCCGCGCTGAATATCGCTTAATGCTGCGTGAAGATAACGCTGATGCCCGATTAACAGCTAAAGGCCGTGAGTTTGGTTTAGTTGACGATATTCGCTGGGCAGCATTTAACGAAAAAATGGAACACATTGAACTAGAACGGCAACGTTTACGGCAGAGTTGGATCCATCCGCAACATACTGCGCTTAGCCAAGTCAATTTGTTACTTAAAACGCCTTTGACACGTGAAGCAAGTTTGGAAGAATTGATCCGCCGTCCAGAAATGACTTACCAGCAATTATTGCAAATTAGCGATCTAGGCCCAGGCTTGGCTGATCCTATCGCGGCTGAGCAAGTGGAAATTCAAATAAAATATGAAGGCTATATCAATCGTCAACAAGACGAAATCGCTAAACAACAGCGTAATGAGACAACAAAATTGCCACAAGGTTTTGATTATAAACAAGTAAAAGGGCTTTCTAACGAAGTAGTAGTAAAACTTAACCAAACTCAACCCGAAACAGTTGGTCAAGCATCTAGGATCTCAGGAATAACACCAGCAGCAATATCATTACTGTTGGTCTATCTAAAGAAACAAGGTTTACTCCGTAAGAGCGCTTAAAGGATCTTTATGCAAAGCTTAGTTGATCGTTTACGTAATTTAATTGCGAAAACATCTTTAGAATTAACAGAACACCAATTACAACAATGTATTGCTTATGTTTTGTTACTAGATAAATGGAACAGTGCTTACAATTTAACCTCTGTGCGTGATCCGCAGGAAATGCTAATAAAGCATGTGTTAGATAGCTTAGTTGTTGCACCCCATTTGCAAGGAAACAACTTTATAGATGTGGGCACAGGACCTGGGTTACCTGGAATCTTGCTAGCAATTTATTATCCTGATAAACACTTTACATTGTTAGACAGCCTTGGCAAAAGGATCCGTTTTTTAAATCAGGTAAAATTACAATTACAATTACAAAATGTGACGCCTTTACAGGCACGTGTAGAAGAGCACCATCTCGAGAACGGCTATGATGGCGTAATAAGTCGAGCTTTTGCCTCTCTTAATGATATGCTTAACTGGTGTAAGCACTTACCCTCGGCAAACGGCCAGTTTTTCGCCATGAAGGGTGCTGCAGTGCAAGAAGAAATTGCAGCTTTACCGGATTTTGTTAAAGTAACAGCTATTAAAAATTTACAGGTACCAGAGCTGGATGCGCAACGTCATCTAGTGATATTGGCAAACGTTTAACCAACAAGAGGGATCCCGTGGGCAAAGTCATCGCAATAGCTAACCAAAAAGGCGGCGTGGGTAAAACAACCACAGCGGTGAATTTGGCTGCTTCTATGGCAGCAACTAAACGTAAAGTGCTATTAATAGATCTCGATCCTCAAGGCAACGCTACAATGGGCAGTGGCGTTGATAAATACGAACTGGCTGCCAGTGCTTATGAGCTTTTAATCGATGAAAAACCGCTCTCAGACGTTGTTGTGAAAGAAACAACGGGTGGATATCATTTAATCGGCGCTAATTCAGATGTCACCGCTGCAGAAGTCCGTTTAATGGATGTTTTTGCGCGAGAATTGCGTTTGCGTACTGCCTTGAAAGCTTACAAAAGCAGCTACGATTATATTTTTATTGATTGCCCACCTTCACTAAACATGCTAACGGTAAATGCCATGGCTGCAGCTGACAGTGTACTGGTACCTATGCAATGCGAATATTTTGCGTTAGAAGGCCTAACCGCGTTAGTCGATACGATCAATAAACTCGCCGCTGTTATTAACGCAGATCTGAAAATTGAAGGGATTTTACGAACCATGTATGATCCTCGCAATCGTCTAGCTAACGATGTTTCTGAGCAATTAAAACAACATTTTGGAGACAAAGTGTATCGTGCTGTTATTCCAAGAAACGTTCGTTTAGCAGAAGCCCCTAGTTTCGGTAGCCCTGTGATGTATTACGATAAAAGCTCAACAGGGGCAAAAGCCTATTTAGCATTAGCAGGTGAAATACTGCGCCGATCAGAAAAAAAAGCCAGTAGCGCACCCTCCGTTGCTCTCTAACGGTTCATAAGGAATTTAAACTCGCATGTCTTTAAAAAAACGCGGTCTAGGAAGAGGACTCGATGCATTACTTACGTCGAGTAAACCGGCAAGCGCCGTTGTTGCAATGCCCGTATCAGAGCTACAAGTATTGCCCGTAGAATTTTTACGGCCGGGTAAATATCAACCACGTAAAGATATGTCGCAAGATGCCCTGGAAGATCTGGCTAACTCAATAAAAGCACAAGGTGTGATCCAGCCTATAGTGGTAAGAACCTTAGGCGAAAACCAATACGAAATTATCGCAGGGGAACGTCGCTGGCGCGCCGCACAATTAGCCCAATTAGCCGAAATACCCTGTTTAATTAAGAATGTACCCGATGAAGCTGCTGTCGCTATTGCCTTAATTGAAAACATTCAGCGTGAAGATCTAAATGCAATGGAAGAAGCCATTGCGTTACAACGCTTACTGTCAGAATTTGAGTTAACACATCAACAAGTTGCTGACGCTGTCGGCAAATCACGCGCATCCGTAAGTAATTTATTACGCCTTAACCAGTTGAATGACGATGTAAAATTATTACTAGAACACGGCGATATAGAAATGGGACATGCTCGTGCGCTACTGGCTTTAGAAGGTAACACGCAATCAGATGCAGCGCGCTTAGTGGCAGCTAAGCAAATGACGGTAAGAGATACGGAAAATCTGGTCAGAAAGATTTTAGAGCCAGCGCCAACACCAGAGCCCAAAGTAAAAGACCCAGATGTTTCTGCGTTAGAACAACGCTTAGCTGAGCATTTTGCTGCTCAAGTACATATTGATTACAACAAAAAGGGCAAAGGCAGTTTAGTCATAAACTACAGTAGCCTGAACGAACTGGATGGTATTTTAGACAAATTAAAGTTAGGCGAAATCTAAGCGGAGAATTCTGTTTTCGAATCAGCTACAAGACTATAGTTGCAACCGCTTTTTGTTGCAAAAGAGGGCAAGTTAAGTATACTTGCGGCTGCTTTTTTGCCTAAGTTTGCCGGCATGAATTGTAACTGGAGATGTAATGCAACCAAATCCGCGACAGGTAAGAATTTCAGCTTATAAACTGGTCGCTTTTCAGGTTGTTGTGGCAGCATTAACTGCCCTGTATTTTGTTATTACCAGTGATGAATTAGCAGCAAAGTCTGCGTTTAAAGGTGGACTTATAGCCGCTGTACCAAATTTTGTGTTTGCGTTGATCGCTTTTTGGACCTTGGGTCGTGGCAGCGTAGAACAAGCGAAGACGGCGATGATGCGCGGTCATTCGTTGAAAATAATTTTGACCATAGTGTTGTTCGCAGTGGTTATGCAACAGGAAATCGCAGCAGGCCCTCTGATGCTCGGTTTTATCCTGACGCTACTGGCACAATGGTCAACAGCAATTTTCTTTAAACATTGATTATTGGGATGAAACATGGCTGCAGGTGAATTAACCGTATCAAGTCATATTCAGCACCACCTTACTAATGCAAAAATGTGTACTGTCGATGGCAGTGTCGCATTTAATAAAGCATGTAGTGAGGCGGGGTTCTGGGTATTGCACATCGACTCCTTAGCTTGGTCTATTGGCTTAGGTATTCTTTTTTTATGGCTCTTCCGCAAAGCGGCGGTAAAAGCCAGTTCTGATCAACTTGCTGTTCCGGGCAAATTTCAGTGTTTCGTTGAAATACTTATTGAGTTTGTTGAAAGCAATGTCAAAAGTACCTTCCATGGTAAGAGTAAACTGATTGCGCCTCTGGCATTGACTATATTTGTCTGGGTTTTCTTAATGAATCTGATGGATTTAGTGCCGGTTGATGTACTCCCTGCTTTAGCAGGCTGGATTGGCGCAACGTTCTTTGGTATGGACTCAAAAGACGTCTATATGAAGATTGTACCAACAACCGATATCAATACCACTGTGGCGTTAGCCTTAGGCGTGTTTGTATTGATGATCGGGTACTCAATTAAAATCAAAGGCGTAGTAGGTTTTATCAAAGAATTAACCTTACACCCTTTCCATACCAAAAACGTCTTTGTGCAGGCGCTATTAGTGCCATTCAACTTATTACTTGAAGTGTTAGCGTTAATCACTAAACCGTTCTCGCTAGCACTACGATTGTACGGAAACCTGTATGCGGGTGAGATGATTTTTATTCTTATCGGTATTATTGGCTTGTTACAATTGCCTCTGCACTTTATATGGGCAGTATTCCATATTCTGGTTATTGTGCTGCAGGCCTTCGTGTTTATGATGCTGACCATTGTTTACCTGAGCATGGCTAGCGCAGACAATCATTAATTTTTTGCTTTATTTTTAACTTAACTTTAACTTTAAACTATCGGAGTAAAACATGGAAAATATCTTAACTATGCCAGAAGCAGTCGTAGAAGCGGTAAAACTGATCGCTGTTGCCCTGTTAATTGGTTTTGGTGCTATCGGTACTGCATTAGGCTTCGCCAACATGGGTGGTAAGTTCTTAGAGTCTTGTGCTCGTCAGCCAGAATTAGCGCCATCATTACAAGTTAAAATGTTCATCTTAGCAGGTCTGATCGATGCGATTTCTATGATCGCGGTTGGTATTGCAATGTACATCCTGTTCGTTAGTTAATTCTCTGACGTTTAGCTAAACCAAGAACTAACTTAACTAAGGAGGAGCGGACGTGAATCTGACTCTGACTATAATTGGACAGATGATTGCATTTGCAGTCTTCGTGCTGTTCTGTATGAAGTACATATGGCCACCGCTGATGAACGCGATTGAAGCGCGTCAAAAGAAAATCGCGGACGGCTTATCGGCCTCAGACAGAGCTGAAAAAGACCTGGCGTTAGCGCAGGACAAAGCTAAAGATCAGCTGAAAGATGCCAAAGTGCAAGCTGCTGAAATCATTGACCAAGCGCGTAAGCGTGAAGCTAAGTTGATTGACGAAGCCGTTGCGAAAGCCAATGCCGAACGTGAGGTTATTTTGGCACATGCGAAAGCCGAGGTTGAAGCTGAGCGTAACCGTTTACGTGAAGATTTACGCAAACAAGTTGCTGCTCTTGCGGTTGCCGGTGCAGAGAAAATTTTGCAACGCTCAATTGACGAAGCTGCGCACGCAGACATTCTGGAAAAATTGGTACAAGAACTGTAAGAGGATGAGCTATGTCTGATTTGACGAATATCGCTCGTCCATATGCTAAAGCTGCCTTTGATTTTGCTGTAGAGCAAAATGCCCTGGCTACTTGGCTAGAGATGTTAGTGTTTGCTGCCGAGGTTGCGAAAAACGACCAGGTAGCAGCGCTACTTCGAACTACAGGTATTGCTGAAGAGCAAGCCAACCTTTTTATCCAGGTATGTGGTGAGCAACTTAATGCACATGGCCAAAACTTTATTAAAGTGATGGCAGAAAATCACCGCTTGTTGGCGTTACCTGATGTGTTAGCGACCTTTGTTGAACATAAAGCAGAGTATGAAAAAGAAATTACAGTTGATGTAACTTCGGCTTCGGTACTCAATGCTGCACAACAAGACAAGTTAATTGCTGCACTCTCGAAACGCTTACAACGCAAGGTTAAATTGAACTGTAGCGTGAATCCTAACGTGGTTGGCGGTGTGCTGATCCGTGCAGGTGACATGGTAATTGATGGCTCGGTCCGCGGTAAGCTGGATCGTTTAGCAACTGCGCTGCAGTCGTAATGGGGAACAGAGAATGCAACTGAATTCCACAGAAATATCTGAACTGATCAAAAGTCGTATTGCTCAGTTTGACGTGGTCAGTGAAGCTCGTAACGAAGGGACTATCGTTCAGGTAACTGACGGTATCATTCGGATCAATGGCCTAGCAGACTGTATGCAAGGCGAAATGATTGAGCTTCCTGGCAGCCGTTATGCAATCGCACTGAACTTAGAGCGTAACTCAGTAGGTGCGGTAGTAATGGGTCCTTATGCGGACTTAACGGAAGGCACCAAAGTTAAAAGTACTGGCCGTATCCTTGAAGTACCAGTAGGCCCAGGCCTGTTAGGTCGTGTGGTTAACACCCTAGGTGCACCTATTGATGGTAAAGGCCCAGTAGAAGCAGCCGGTTTTGAGCCTGTTGAAAAAATTGCACCAGGTGTAATCGATCGTCAATCAGTCGATCAACCGATGCAAACTGGTTATAAATCTGTTGATGCGATGATTCCAATCGGCCGCGGCCAACGTGAATTATTAATCGGTGACCGTCAGACCGGTAAAACGGCACTGGCCATTGACGCTATCATCAACCAGAAAGGTACAGGTGTTAAGTGCGTATACGTAGCAATTGGCCAAAAAGCCTCTACTATTGCTAACGTAGTACGTAAACTGGAAGAGCACGGCGCGTTGGCACACACTATTGTGGTTGTAGCCTCAGCTTCTGAAGCCGCTGCACTGCAGTTCTTAGCCCCGTACTCTGGTTGTACTATGGGTGAATACTTCCGTGACAACGGTGAAGATGCGCTGATCGTATACGATGATTTGTCTAAGCAAGCTGTTGCTTACCGTCAAATCTCATTACTGTTACGTCGTCCACCAGGTCGTGAAGCTTACCCAGGTGACGTATTCTATCTTCACTCACGTTTGTTAGAGCGTGCATCTCGTGTTAATGCTGATTATGTTGAGCGTTACACCAAAGGTGCGGTAACAGGTAAAACCGGTTCGTTAACCGCTTTACCAATTATCGAAACGCAAGCGGGTGACGTATCAGCATTCGTACCAACCAACGTAATTTCAATTACCGATGGTCAGATCTTCTTAGAAACTGACTTATTTAACGCCGGTATTCGTCCAGCGGTTAACGCCGGTATTTCGGTATCACGCGTTGGTGGTGCAGCACAAACGAAAATCATCAAAAAGCTAGGTGGTGGTATCCGTTTAGCTTTAGCACAGTACTCAGAATTAGCCGCGTTCGCGCAGTTTGCTTCTGACTTAGACGATGCGACCCGCGCCCAGTTAGAGCACGGTCAAAAAGTTACTGAGCTGATGAAACAGTTACAATACAGCCCAATGTCAGTAGCCGAGATGGGTATTTCTATCTTCGCTATTGAAAAAGGTTTTATGAAAGATGTAGACGTAGCCAAAATCTTAGATTTTGAAGCCGGCTTAATCTCTTTTATGAAGTCTGAGCATGCTGAGCTGATGACTGAGATCGACAAAACCGGTAACTACAACGATAAAATTGAGTCTACATTTAAAGCCGCTATTGAGAAATTCAAAGCAACGCAGACTTGGTAAGCAATGTGGGCAGCTAAGCTGCCCCATTCGTTGAATTAATCGGAGATACAGTCATGGCCGGTGGTAAAGAGATAAAAAGTAAGATTGGGAGTATTAATAATACTCGCAAGATCACCAGTGCTATGGAAAAAGTTGCGGTCAGTAAAATGCGCAAAGCGCAAGACCGCGTGGCTGCAACTCGCCCATACGCTGAAGGTATGCGCAAAGTGATTGGTAACGTTGCCAATGGTAACCTGGAATACCGCCATCCGTATTTAGCGGATCGTGAGGTAAAGCGGGTTGGCTATATTGTCATCTCTACTGATCGTGGTCTTTGTGGTGGCCTGAATACCAACGAATTTAAAAAAATCGCCGTTGATCTTAAGCGTTGGAAAGACCAAGGTATTAGCGCTGAGTTTGCCGTTATAGGTAACAAAGCAACAGCCTTCTTTAAACGTTTTGGTGGTAAAGTTGTTGCTGCCCAGGCAGGTTCAGGTGATGTACCCAAGTTGGCCAATGTGATTGGTTCGGTGCAAGTCATGCTAAAAGCATTCGACGAAGGCCGGATTGACCGCTTATTTCTGGTGTACAACAAATTTGTTAACACCATGAAACAAGAGCCAGTGATCGATCAATTGCTACCTTTGCCTAAAACAGACCTCGCGAAGCGTGAGCACAGCTGGGACTATATATACGAGCCAGATCCACAACCCATTTTGGATATGCTACTAACTCGTTATATGGAATCACAAGTTTACCAAGGTGTTGTTGAGAATTTAGCCAGTGAACAAGCTGCCCGTATGGTAGCGATGAAAGCGGCTACCGACAACGCGGGTAACCTAATGGATGACCTGAAGCTGGTTTACAACAAAGCACGTCAAGCCGCTATTACCCAAGAATTGAGCGAAATTGTCGCGGGTGCAGCAGCGGTAGGCTAAGGTATTAAGTTTTGCAAAATTGAGGAAACATCATGAGTCAAGGTAAGGTCGTCCAAATCATTGGCGCCGTTGTGGATATCGATTTTCCACAAGATGCGGTACCTGGTATCTATGACGCGTTAAACGTTACCGACGGCGATCTGGCTGGTTTGGTGCTGGAAGTACAGCAGCAGCTGGGTGGCGGTACAGTACGTGCTATCGCAATGGGCACCACCGACGGTTTACGTCGTGGTACCTTAGTTGGAAATTCTGGTAAAGCTATTCAGGTACCTGTTGGTAAAGCGACCTTAGGTCGTATTATGGACGTATTAGGTAACCCAATTGATGAAGCTGGTCCTATCGGTGAAGAAGAGCGCTGGTCAATCCACCGTGCTGCCCCTTCATACGAAGATCAAGCTGCATCAAATGCCCTGTTAGAAACCGGTATTAAAGTAATCGACTTAGTTTGTCCGTTTGCTAAAGGTGGTAAAGTTGGTCTGTTCGGTGGTGCCGGTGTTGGTAAAACCGTAAACATGATGGAACTGATCCGTAACATCGCCATCGAGCACAGCGGTTACTCAGTATTCGCCGGTGTAGGTGAGCGTACTCGTGAAGGTAACGACTTCTATCACGAAATGAAAGACTCTAACGTACTGGATAAAGTATCGTTAGTATACGGTCAGATGAATGAGCCGCCAGGTAACCGTTTACGCGTTGCGTTAACCGGCTTAACCATGGCTGAAAAGTTCCGTGATGAAGGCCGTGACGTACTGTTCTTCGTTGATAACATCTATCGTTACACGCTGGCCGGTACAGAAGTATCAGCTCTGTTAGGCCGTATGCCATCAGCAGTAGGTTATCAGCCAACGCTGGCCGAAGAGATGGGTGTACTGCAAGAGCGTATTACCTCAACTAAGACTGGTTCAATTACGTCAATCCAGGCCGTTTACGTTCCTGCGGATGACTTAACGGATCCATCTCCAGCTACGACCTTCTCGCACTTAGATGCAACGGTAGTACTGAGCCGTAATATCGCTTCTTTAGGTATTTACCCAGCAATCGATCCACTGGATTCTACCTCTCGTCAGTTAGATCCTCAGGTTATCGGTAAAGAGCACTACGAAGTAGCACGTGGCGTACAAACAGTACTGCAGCGTTATAAAGAGCTGAAAGATATTATCGCCATTTTGGGTATGGATGAACTGTCTGATGAAGACCGTACTACTGTATACCGTGCGCGTAAAATCCAGCGCTTCTTGTCGCAGCCGTTCTTCGTTGCTGAAGTATTTACCGGTTCACCAGGTAAATACGTACCGCTGAAAGAAACGATCCGTGGCTTTAAAGGCATTTTGGCGGGTGAGTACGATCATATGCCAGAACAAGCGTTTTACATGGTTGGTTCTATCGACGAAGCGATCGAAAAAGCGAAGAAACTATAAGTTCAGGCTTTAGGAGAGCGACATGGCGATGACAGTGCAACTGGATGTAGTAAGTGCCGAAGAAAAAATTTTCTCAGGCCTTGTTGAATCCGTGCAGGTCACAGGCAGTGAGGGTGAGTTAGGGTTTTTACCTTTTCACGCCCCGTTACTGACCACCCTGAAACCTGGCATGGTCCGTATCGTAAAACAGTTTGGTGAAGAGCATTTAATTTATGTGGCTGGGGGTGTTATTGAAGTACAACCAGACGCAATTACAGTGCTATCAGATGTTGCGGTACGTGGCGAAGACTTAGATGAGCAAGCTGCTTTAGACGCCCAAAAACAGGCAGAAGAAGCGATGCAGCATGCCAGCGCTGACTTTAATTACGCCGAAGCTGCTGCACAATTGGCTGAAGCCATTGCCCAGCTGCGTATTATTCAGAAAATGCGCAAGAAGTAAGTTTACGTATGCAAAAAAGCCACCTTCGGGTGGCTTTTTTTATTGTAAAATACGCCAGTTGTACCTTATATAAACAAAAATACTGGCAAAAAATTAAAATCAATTTACCTTTTTTCACAGCTTGTTTCCTTATTAAAAGCGCTTTATATTAATTTAGTTACCACCATAATAAAAATCACAGGATAAAACCTATGCGCTTATTTTTAAGTATTTTAATTCTGTTATGCCAGTTTAGCGTAGCGGCTCAGAATTTAACGTTAGAAGATTACGCAAGGCATTCACAATTTTTAGAAATAAAAATTTCTCCTTCCAGTAAATACCTGGCGGCTACCACACGCGGTGAAGAAGGTAATATTTATCTTCAAGTTATTGATATTAAAACTAATCAGGTATTAAGCGTTCGGCACTTTACAGGTAAAGATTCGATTGGAAGCATCGACTGGGCCAATGCAGAGCGGTTATTAATTACCTTGGTACGCGATATAGGTTCTTTAGAAGTACCGGTTAGCACGGGTGAAATTTTTGCTATGAACGCAGATGGCTCAAATGCACGCATGTTAACAGGGTATCGTGCCGACTTTGAGAAAGATGCTGCCGTAGTGATTAACAGTCTGCCAGACGATGAGAATTTTGTCTTAATTGTAACCTCAACACCAAATCGTGTAGGTTCTTTTAGTTTAATTAAACGTCTTAATATTGATACTGGTCGTGTGAGGCAAGTAGCGCGTGCGCCGATGCGCTCTTCAGATATGCTGACGGATGGTAACGGGGTTGCAAGAATTGCTATTGGCGTCGATCAAAATAACGATAATGAAATGGTGATGATGTATCGCAAGGACGAGCGCAGTGATTGGGTTACATTGCGTCGTTATGGTCAGCGCGATGGTAATTTTATGCCATTAGGTTTTATGTCAGATAATGTGCGGATTTTAGGACTCAGCGACACAACAACCGATACCAAAGCCATTAGTATATTTAATCCCGAAACTGGCACTGAAGAAGTGCTGGCACATCATCCCAAAGTGGATGTTGCACCGATTTACAGTATTCGTAATGGTAACGTCAATGAAGTGATAGGCGCCGCCTATGATTATGATATTTATGACGAGGTATTTTTTGCTGATGTGCAAGATAAAGAATTTAGCAATCATCTACAAGGTTTAAGAGCGGCTTTTCCAGGACGACGCATTAGCATTACCTCTGGCACGCGAGATAATAGCTTAGCAGTGCTGTCAGTACGTTCTGCCAATCATCCGGTCGAATTTTATTTATACGATATTAAAAATAAGCAATTAAGTTATCTGTTAAATGCTAGCCCGTGGATTAAAGCCGAGCAGCTGGCGCAAACAGAGGCCATTTTTTATAAAAGCCGGGATGGTTTAGATATCCACGGTATTTTAACCTTGCCACGTGACAAAGATCCGAAAAATTTACCGCTTATTCTATTACCTCACGGTGGTCCACATGGCCCGCGTGATTATTTAGACATGAATTCTGATGCAAAAGTGCTGGCGCAACACGGTTATGCGGTTTTACAACCGAATTTCCGAGGTTCGGGGGGCTTTGGCCGTGAATTCATGCAGATCGGCTATCAGAATTGGGGAACCACCATGATTGACGATATGACAGATGGTGTACTGCATCTCATTAAAAAAGGTATTGTTGATCAGAATAGGGTTTGTGCTTATGGCGGGTCTTATGGTGGTTATGCTGCATTAATGAGTGCGATACGCGAGCCGGATTTATATAAATGTACAGTAGGCTTTGTGGGTGTCTTTGATTTGAATTTAATGTATACCGATGGTGACATTCCAGAGCGAAAAAGCGGTATAAACTATCTGGAAATGGCAATTGGTCGCGATAAAGCACGGTTAGATGCGCAATCACCTCTTAAAAATCTAGATAAATTAAAAGCACCGGTTTTTATCATTCATGGCGCTGAAGATCGTCGTGTACCCATTATTCATGCAAATCGTTTAAAAGAAGAACTCGAAAAGCGCAATCACCCATATGAATGGTTAGTCAAAGACAAAGAAGGGCATGGTTTTTACAAACCTGAAAATAACGTTGAACGTTGGGAGAAAATGTTAGCGTTCTTTGATAAGTATATTGGTGATAGCACGGCTGCAAATTAAAAAACGCACCAAAACGCGAAAGCGTGAGTATTAACGTCAGGGGCTATTAACGCCCCTTTTTTGTTTTAAAACGTATGCCATCTTTTTAACCACACCTAGATAGTTCCTGTAATTTTTAACTGTCCGGTTTACTGTCATGGTTTTATGGTTATTAGTCACCTAGCTTACCTTTTATCTAAAACAAAATAAGGTAGAATATCGTTATTAAAAATAAACGGATGAAGCGTAATGGCATTAAATGTTGTGATACTGGCGGCCGGCAAAGGCACACGGATGAAATCGGATTTACCTAAGGTATTGCACAAGGTGGCTGAGCGGCCCATGGTGCAGCATGTAATTGATACGGCACGCGCGCTTGGCGCCGACAAGCCTCAACTGGTCTACGGCTATGGTGCGGATGCGTTAAAAACCGCTATGGGCGAGCAGCCACTGCATTGGGTGTTACAGGCCGAGCAACTGGGCACAGGCCACGCGGTGGCGCAAGCCATTCCCAATATCGCTGACGAAGATACCGTATTAGTGCTCTATGGGGATGTGCCATTAACCCGACTGGAAACCCTGCAGCAATTGCTGGCAGCAAAACCTGCCAATGGTTTAGCGATTCTTACTGTCAACCTGCCGAATCCAACCGGTTATGGCCGTATTGTGCGTGAAAACGGAAAGGTAGTTGGCATTGTTGAGCAAAAAGATGCCTCGTCAGAACAGTTAAAAATTCAAGAAGTGAATAGCGGCATTATGGCGTTGCCAGGTAAGCAGTTAAAAAGCTGGCTAGGTCGCCTATCAAACAGCAATGCACAAGGCGAATATTATCTGACCGATGTGATTGCCATGGCGCATAGCGAAGGGGTCGACATTGCCACTGCCCAGCCGCAAAACCCGATGGAAGTAGAAGGTGCGAACAATCGCGTGCAATTAGCCGCCCTAGAGCGCGCTTATCAGCAGCGTAAAGCTGAAGAACTGATGCTGGCTGGCGCTAATCTGCGCGATCCAGCGCGGCTTGATGTGCGCGGTACCGTTGCAGTCGGTAACGATGTGATGATTGATATTAACGTTATTTTCGAAGGCAAGGTTGTGCTGGGTAAAGGCGTGACTATTGGTGCCAACTGTATCCTTAAAGACTGCCGTATTGGCGATAATACCGAAATTAAACCGAACTCGATGATTGAACACGCCACTGTGGGCAGTGACTGTTCGGTGGGGCCTTATGCCCGCTTACGGCCAGACAGCATCATGCTGGATGATAGCCATGTTGGTAACTTTGTTGAGATGAAAAAGACCACGTTGGGTAAAGGTTCCAAAGCCAACCACTTAACCTATCTTGGCGATGCGGTGATTGGCGATAAAGTCAATGTTGGTGCCGGTACTATTACCTGTAACTATGATGGTGCTAATAAGTTTGTTACTACCATTAAAGATGGCGCCTTTATCGGCTCGAACAGCTCACTGGTTGCACCGGTTACGGTAGGCGTGAATGCCACTGTGGGTGCTGGCTCAGTGCTTACCCGCGATGCAGGTGACGGCGAGTTAGTGGTAGCACGCGCTAAGCAACGGCATATTGAAGGCTGGCAACGACCAGTGAAAATTAAAAAGTAAGCTGTAAATACTATGGATAAAATGGATCCTACTTTGTAATAGGATCCGTTTTACACGTCAATTATTGATTAAATCATTAACTTTGCGAACGTTTCAGCGCCTGTTTTGCAGCTTGCCACTCGGCTTGGGTTATAGCGCTCGTTTGCATTTTATTGATATCCAGCAGGTGATAGCGTTGTTTTCGTTCAGTAACCTGCTGCATGATAGCGGCCAGTTCTGCCTCTGAGCGACGGTTCCAGTCAACAATTTCATTGATATGCCGGTAGCAACCAACGCACACTTTGTGTTCGTCTAATTTACAACAGGCGACGCAGGGGGATTCAATCATTCTTATCATTTTTCCTGACCATAACAGCCGTCGTCTAGCAACAACTTTTAGCGAAAGGCGGCTTAGCTGCTAAGCCGCCTTGGCCGGTTAACGCTTATCGACCAATACGGCGATAGCGCCATCACCGGTCACATTACACGCCGTACCAAAGCTATCTTGTGCCATATACAGTGCAATCATCAGGGCAATAGCCCCTTCGCCAAAGCCTAGCATAGTGCCAAGTAAGCCAACGGCAGACATAACTGCGCCACCTGGTACGCCCGGTGCGGCTAACATCACCACGCCCAACGTTAAAATAAAGGGTAGCATGGTGAAAAGTGAAGGGATATCCAGATTATTCTTCATCATCATTACTGCTACGGCGCAGCTAACAATGGTAATAGTAGAGCCTGCCAAGTGGGTTGTAGCGCAAAGTGGCACGGTAAAATTTGCAACATCTTCTGTAACGCCGTTGTTTTTAGTAGCTTGCAGTGATACCGGAATAGTAGCCGCACTCGACATAGTGCCCAGGGCAGTAAAATAAGCGGGTAGCATATTTTTAATAAGACCAAGAGGCGATTTGCCTGCTTTAAAACCTGCGATAACAAAGAGGGCAACAATCCACAGCCAATGCAGCACTAGCGCCATAATCAGCACGATACCGAAAGTTTGTAAGGTGACAAAAACGCTGCCTGCGGCCGCCATTTGGGCAAAAACGCCGGCAATATACAGCGGTAAAAACGGGATAATGATCTTGGTGAGCAGCAATTGAATAATATCGCGACCTTGATCAGAGAGTTGCTTCAGTGACGTTGCTTGAGTACTGGCAATGCCTAGACCAAAAATAAACGCCAGTGCTAAGGCGGTCATCACATTAAATACTGGGGGGATATTCATTTCGATATAGGGTGTTAAATTAACCCCTTGTGTACTCGCGAGATCGGCGGCGGCTGGTGCCAGTATAGGGATCACCATGGCGGCAATCAAAAAGGTAAAGGTGCCTGCAGCAATAGTAGATAAATAGGCAATCCCTAGAGTGCGCCCGAGTAATTTTCCAGAGTTTCGGGGTAGGGCTGCGATACCACTGGTGATAAAAAACAGGATTAAAAGCGGGATTGTAAAAAATAATAATTGGCCAAACAGCGCTTTAAAAGTGATCAATATTTGAGTAAGCCAGTGTGGGGCATATAAACCAAGCATCATGCCCAATAAAATCCCAGCAATAAGTTTTAGGATAAGTAACATAGTGTATTCTCATTTACCAAATGTAGTTATTAGATGAGTAAGTTAGGAATTGGAGCATAACATAAGTTTAAAGTTAAATTCTGCGTGTGATGAATTACTCTTAGCGTTACTTGATGCATTACGCGTAAATGGTTTTTAGCTGTATTGTTTTAATAACGATTTGTCGCTAGCTAAAGCCGCAGTCAGATAAAAAATCAGGTATTTTAGTTTTTGATAGGCGCGGGTTTACCAAATAAGTATCCTTGAAATAAACTGCAACCCATAGCATTTAACGCCTGAAATTGTTCTTCATTTTCAACCCCTTCCGCAACTACAGCTAGCTTGAGTGATTCGGCCATACCAATTATAGTGCTGACGATAGCGTGATCTGTAGTCTCATTAAGAAATTCTTTTACAAACGATCGATCAATTTTTAATACACTGATGGGCAAGTTTTTTAAGTAAGATAGGCTGGAATAGCCTGTACCAAAGTCATCCAGAGAAAAGGTTACCCCTAATGTACTTAGACTGATTAACGTTTGGCGAGTACGCGCTAAATCGTGATGAAGCATGCTTTCAGTTAATTCAAGTTCAAGTAAAGTGGGTTTGATACCCGTTGCTGTGATCACTTGTTTGACAACATCGACAAAATCTTGTTGCCCTAATTGAAGTTCACTTACATTCACGGCAATAGGGATGCTCAGGCCTTCTTGAGTGAGCTTTTTTATTTGTAGACAGGCAGTCTTTAATACCCAAAGGCCAATATCAATAATTAACCCTGAGCTCTCTGCGAGCGGAATAAATACATTAGGACTAAGCAAGCCTTGCTCAGGATGTTGCCAGCGAATTAGGGCTTCATAGCCAGCAACTTTACCTTTGGCATCGACCTTCACCTGATAGTGAAGTATAAATTGCTGTTCAAGTAAGGCTGTTTTTAACTCACGTTCTAATTGTTGTCGCTGGCGAAGTTTATGCTGCATCTGTTGTTCAAAAAAATACAGCTGATCACGCCCTCTTTCTTTGGAATGATACATTGCTAAATCGGCTGACGACATTAATTCGTCAATCGCTTTGCTGTTATCGTTAAATAAAGCAATACCAATACTAGCAGTAATAAAGTAGGGATGTCCTTTTAAAACAAAAGGTTGCCTTATGTCATCTAATAGCTTGTTACCGATAACTTCCGCGTCGGCAGCGGCGCCATGTTGCTCAGTTGTCTTTAGTTTTGTTAAGAGGATAAACTCGTCTCCACCAGGACGTGCTAAGGTATCCGTTATTGAAATACTCAGCTTTAGCCTAGCAGCTAACTGTTGTAGTAGCTCATCTCCATAAGAATGACCAAAGCTATCGTTCAAACGTTTAAAGTGGTCAAGGTCAATAAAAAATAACCCTACATATTCCTTGCTGCGCGCACATTCAATTTGAGTCTCGTTTATTTTTTCTATTAGAAATCGTCGATTAGGCAAGTGCGTTAAAGGATCATAAAAAGCGAGTTCATGAATTCGCTTTTGGTCTGCTTTCGCTTTACTGATATCGTTAAAACTGGCGATGTAATGAGTAACAACACCATTGTTATCTCTTAGCGCGTTAATAACGACTTGAATTGGATAAACTTCTCCACTTTTTCGTTTATCGTATATCTCGCCACTCCAAACATCATCATGAGCTAATACTTGCCATAAATGCTGATAAAAGGCGCTATCATGTAAATTTGAATAAAGCATAGAGGGCATTTTACCGATAACTTCATATTCGCTGTAGCCAGTGATGTCACTAAAAGCTGGGTTAGCTCGAATAATTCGTTGCTCTGCATCGGTAATTATAATTGCTTCACGAGTATGAAATGCCAGTGCATTAATTTGTTCTGCAGCTTGAGCATTTTTTAGCAATGTTATATCTCTAACGGCTAACACAAATCGAGCAATACCTTTGGTATTGGGCTTTTGCGATGCAATGACTTGAAACCAGCTAGTTTCTTGCTCGCTGCCGATAGTAAGAGCGTATTGATGTGCGTCGGAACATCCACTTCGACGATGGGCTTGTTCAATCGCTGTCATAGTGACTTGAGCAACATGCTCAGGTAGTACTTGATGAGCACTTAAACCGAGAAACCGCTCTGGTGGCAGATAAAGCTTACTTTGAGAATGAAAATAGACATTATGAAAACGGCCTGTCAAATCGATATCAAATAAGATGTCTGGAACCGCGGCAAGAGTTGCTTCGAGATTTCCCTGAGATTGTTGTAACTTACTATAAGGCTCTGCCAGCATTTCATAAACTAAGGCACGATATAAAAAAGTGTATGACAATAATTTAATTAGATGGCCAATAATATTAAAGCTGTCATTAAAGTTGCTATAAATAGTAAAGTAAAACTCACTGTATATCATAGTGATAATAGCAGCCAACATTGCAGGCGCATGATAAGGGCGTTGTTGACTGCGAAAATAAAACATAAAAAATACTGTCAAAACCCCGATTGACATAACCACATATTCTGCAGCTATTTTGGCTGAAGTTAGCCCGGCGCTTTGCGTATAAAAGGTGGGTAATATATCAGGGTAGACAAGAGTGATATAGTTGCACAAAACAACAAAAACAACTGCAAACATAAGCACAAGGTAATATTGACGTAAGCTAATAATGCGATCAGCAAAGGGAAGTACTGAGAAGCATAAAGCCACTGCCGCGATTAATCGTGCTGCTAACCAAAAGCTAATGGTTTTTTGAGTTGTATTGGTAGTGAAATAGTCTGGCATGCCGGTAAATGAGAGCAAATGCGCCAGATCTAACCAAAAAATCGCAAAAAAACTACCCGCTAATACAGCACCACGCCATGTCATTTTTAGGGGAGTTTGCTGGTGAATTATGGCAAAAATCATTGCTGCAATAACAACTGCAATCACTTCCAATAGCGTGTGTATCGGAACGTAAGATTGATGACTGATGGTAGGTATGCTGATATTAAATATTACAGGGCTAAATGTAAAAAGTGATAATGCCGCCAGTAAAAAAACTAGCTTGGAAAACGAAAATGATGATACGTCATTTACATCTTGCGCTATTTGCATCAAATTAGTTCTGATAAGTAAACTATCATTTGATTTAGCATACTTAGTTTAAGTGTTTTATCAAGTAAACCCGATATTCTATTTTTTTCCAATATCTCCTAAATATAAGTATGTTCTAAAAATTGAGGCGATAAGTGATCCTAAGCGTATTATTGCTAACAGATAATTTCTGCATGCGGGAGATGTGTAGATATCCAGTCTTTCACCAAAGGCATTTGCGCGATAGGAAAGCGCATAGCAACTGAACGGTAAATATTAAATGGAAGATCGATATAAGCATAATCATCGTCTAGGGCATCTAATGCGATTTTCTTTACATTCTGGACGTGTAGCTGCCGATGTTTCACGTGGAGCATACCGTGTTCTATTTTGAGCTGTGCCAAAACATCAGCAACCGCTTCATACTCGTACTGCCGATCACCAAGAACGCCTAACGTTAAGGCTTGTAAAATGATACTAAGCCAGAGCAGACTAAACACAAACTCACCGCGGTATAAATTCACTATCGTCATTACTAAGCTAGCAGCGATTATAGCAAGGCGCCAAGGTTGTGCTTTCAAGGCGAGTACGACTTTTTGACGTTGTGTAACAGTGTTAGTGATCATCCAAGTGTTGCTCCGAGGCTTCTATTAACTCGACGCCAGCAGTGAGGTCGCGCTGCTCTGTTAGCGTTAACTGCTCTGTTAACGCTAATAGTACAGTTTGCTTTGATAGTTGCAACTGTTTTGCAACCAGCGCTACGTGTGTAAGGTACGGTAAAAGTTGCTGTACGCGGGCGGCTTCAGTTTGGGCCTGCATAGGTTGCTGCGCAATAGTCATGGGTTTGCCGCGCTGGCGCGCTAAAATCCCTTCCGTTTCTAATAGGCTATAGGCTTTAGAAATCGTCATGGGATTGACCGCATAGTGTGCAGCGAGCTCACGTACCGACGGTAGCTCATCGCCGGCTTTCAGTTGTTCGCTTGCCACCATCCGTCTAATTTGTTCAACAAGTTGCCGATATATCGGCTCACCGCTGTTGGGGTTAATGCTAAACATAATGCCTCTTTTGCCACAGTAGGTTCATCGTCTGCTCCAAGCGGATTGCACTTTAGGCATTTTCAGTTGAGCCCAATCTTGCGTGTAGCTATGTGCACGGACGTGTTTTTTTAGCCATAGCGCTGCACTGGCAAAGAACGCGCCAATAATGACTAAGTAACCAGGTTGTTGATCCCAAAAAATTAACGCTAGTATGCTGAGAAGTTGTAATGTGATCAGGGCGCCTCCAGTCCAAAGCAGGGATACAGTAATTAAGCGCCAGCTTAGGTATAAACAAAACAACATTAAACTGGGCCACAGTAAGAGCATCGCAATAGCGGTTTTGGCCGGCAGTAACCAGAACAACAATGGGCTTACGATCAACGTGGCTATACTGAGTTCTGTATGCGCTTGGTGTGTTAACACCGTGAATAGTTGCTGGCGGCCAACCGGTAAGTGCAACCAGGCGCGGCGAACGCGACGGTATAAATGGGTTAATTGTTCAATTAGTATAAAGCCCGGAAAGAAAATAAATAATGCGCGTAAAAAAGGCTGTTCAGGCATACCGCCTTGCGTAAAAAAAACTGACCAAAGCAGCATAAAAGCAGGTAAATACCAACAATAGGCTATGTTACGGATTATCCTTGCTTGCAAGCTATCGCCTTGGCCTAGTAACAAGCTGCCACTGAGTGTGGCGGGTTTCCGAGTCATTTTGAATAATCCTGCTCTAAGGTCTAAGCAGAAGGTATTTTGAGGGGCAGTAAAACCTTGGCTGGGCGTTAACCAACGTGTCCAAAACCACGCAATAAGTGCGATATTCAGCAGGGGAAGGAAAATAAAAGCCGTTGTAATCGGTGTAACCAGAAGCGTGTTTAGTAGCTTACTGCTGGCGAGCACTATTAAGATGGCACTGCTTAACAATAGTGGCCATAAATGGCCATACCGTAAACAGGGCAGTATAAGAGCAGCAAAAGCGAGTAAACCAAGATTAAAGCCCACTCCAAAAGGATGTTGTAATAAAAGAAAAACGCAGCCACTAAGCAAACCAAAAAATAATGCCGTGCCGACAAGCACGATACGACTAAGCTGTTTAAAGTGTGGCAGTAATAGCCATGTACTTTTATAACGAAGTGACATCGATTGCAGCGGTATACAAAATACCAATAACATAAGGCAAGCAAGTGGGACGAGCAGTATTTTTGGGTGCGAAGACATCAAAAAAAGCGCGCTCATGGCAAACAAAACCAACCAAAGCCCTTTAATCAGTAAGCTTGGCCATAGCAACAAGCGAGCAACACTGAAAAAGGCGTTCATGCGTTTAACTCCAGAAAAATGTCTTCTAAATTCAAGTATTCCACCCGAACATCGGCTTGCAATTGTTGCTCAAGGGTGTGCTTTAAAGCATCATGCCATCCGGTTACCGTGAACATCGCTGTTTTGCCCTGATAAACATGGCGTATGCTGTTCGCAATAACCAAATTAGTGGGTAACGGTGATTCGGCGCTAATATGCAATCGCACTACGTGTTCTTTCAGCATATCTAATTCACCTTGCCAGCAGAGCTGGTGATCTTTTAGTAACCACACTTTTGTGGCTACGCGTTCCATATCGGTGACAATATGTGATGAGAAAATAATGGCGGTTTGTTGATCTAGAGCGATTGAAATAAGTTCTGTAAGAAATTGGCGTCGGGCAATAGGATCTAAACTGGCAACCGGCTCGTCCAGTATCAGTAAATCGGGCTGATGACACAATGCCAAGATAATAGAGAGCTTTTGGCGCTGCCCTAAAGAGAGTTTACTGATCCGCGTATTAAGCGGGATTTCCCAGCTCTGGCACAAGCGTTCACATAAGGTATTATTCCATTTAGCTTGAAATTGGGCAAACAGGCTAAGGTGTTCACGTGGGGTAAGCTGTTCTAATAACTCGTCTTGTTGTGGAACAAAGCCAATCCGTTGTTTCTCTGTGCTCGTGATCTCGTGGCTAAGGGTGCCAAACACTCTCACTTCTCCCGCGGTAGGTAACGCTAAGCCCAGTATCGTTTCTAGTAATGTTGTTTTACCCGCACCGTTTTTGCCAAGTAAAGCAATCACATCGCCTTGTCGAACCTCTGAGTTAATGTTTTGCAAGACACTCTGTTTACCCATACGACGCTGTAGGTTGGTTATGTGAACAATAGAAGTCATATCCCTATCCCTTAAAATAAACTGTATTAATACACTAATACAGTTGATGTTCGGGATCAAGTGTATTGTAGAAAAAAACGTCAATAGACTCTGGTTCGACTGAAAAACGCAGTTTAGGATAGGTATTATTGCTATGCTTTATGTGTAACAGTTTATTGTTCAGCGCAAACTCAGCTGTGATTGTTAGGGTAGTCAGCATGTTACCAACAGCAATGTGTGCAAAGCGCAATGTCTTGCGTCAATTGCAGCAAGCACAAGCCATACATAGGTATTTTAATGGGGTATTTTTTTATGCGCATCGTCGTAAGTTTTGTGGTAATGCTATGCTTGGCTGGCTGCAGTCAACTAGGGCAAATGTCGGTGTATTCTGTGTCTGAAACACAACTTGAGCAGATGCTTAGCCAGCAAGTTCCGGCGTTAACGCGTCAAGCGAATGTGGCAGGGATCCCGCTTAAAATGGCGGTTGATAGCATGAAAGTGCAAATTGGCCCGAATAATAGCGATGTTATTCGTATTGATACTGCAGCTAATGCAACATTAAGTTTATTTGGGCTAACGTATCCGGCTAATTTACAATTAGCGATTGAAGGAGCGCCTTATTATGATGCGGCGCAACAGGCCGTTTTTGTGCGCTCGGTCAAACTACTAAACTCGTCGGTAGATGCGGCGGGATATCGCGGAAATCTTACGCCGGTGAGCAATGAGTTGTTACTGCTGGTTAATCAATATTTGGCGACAAATCCGGTGTATCGTTTGGATACACGCGATCCTGCCGTTAAATTATTAACCGCCGTGCCTCTTAACATGGCCGTGCAGCAAGGGCGAATTGCTTTTACGCCGTCTTCAGCAACGCGGTAAAGCCTGTTTTGCTAAACAAGTTAATCTAAAGGCTTGCAGTTCTGTTAAGTACGCATAATACTTTAAAAACGAGCGTACTTTATAAGAAGATGACGTGCGGTATTGGCATCTAGCATCATTTAGTTGTTTTCTGTTTCTGGTGCTGCCTTTATCGGTATTTGCCAGTTCATCTCTTAACACTCCCACCGCAAAGCCGGTATTTAGCCGTTTTATCAGCCTAAGTACACCGGGAAAAACACTGCCTGTCCCCACAACTATGATCCAAGATCAGCAAGGCTTTATCTGGATGGGGTCGCAGCATGGCTTGTTTCGTCACGATGGTACGGATGTACAAGAGTTTAAAGCCGATCCCAGTCGAGCGGGAAATCTGTCTGCCAGTTGGGTGTCGGCGTTGGCTGTTGATCCATCAGGGGCGCTTTGGGTAGGAACCCGTTATGGTGGCTTAAATAAATTTGATCCTGCCACCGAGCAGTTTGTTCGATACGATTTCCCTGCAGCTTTAGGGACTCAGTCGGCCGAAATTTCGGCATTACGTTTTGATAGCCAAGGACAGCTTTGGGTAGCGACCTATGGCGCCGGTTTGTTTCGTTTGCAACAGGGGCAATTAGTTGCCGAACCGTTACCGCTGTTTTTTGCGCTAACCACCACGCCACCAACGACACTTAGCCCGCCGTCAACAGCAAATACCGCCGTAAATTTTATAAATGATGTATTTATTGATACCACCGGTGCCATGTGGTTAGCATCAGGTGATGCACCAATTCGTACGGCAGGTCAACGATATGGCGGTGTGTTATATCGGGATAACACCGGTGTAGCTTGGCAATCGATCCCGTTTCAACATCCCGAGAACAAACTCGTTTCGGTTACCCGTGTACGTGAATCGGCCGATGGTCAGATTTGGGCTTCTACTTTTGGCCATGGGCTATACCGCTATGCTCCGGCGTTAGGTGTGTTTGTGCCAGCAGAGCAGCCTGTTGCATTACAACAAGCGTTATTAAGTGACATTTGGATAGATAAAACACAGACGATGTGGCTTAGCAGCTACAGTAACGATGCCAGTGGCGGTTTGTGGCAACGCGACAAAGACGGCATATGGATCCATTATCCATTTAGTAGTGAGTTCACCGAAGGCCTTGCCAGAGCCGATTTATTAGGGTTATTTGGGGATCATCAAGGCACTCTATGGACGATTAGCCAAGCCGGTATAAAGGGATTAAGCCGTTACGCTAGAGCCATTAGAACCGTTCCGCCAGGGGCATTGAAAAACACCTTATTGCCGGCACCTAATGTATTGGGTATTGATGCCGTATCAGGCAGTGAAGTGTGGTTAGCAAATCGAGATGGGGGGGTTGTGCGTTTTAACCCAGAAACCAGCGAGTTGCAGCATTATCCTATACCAAGTACCTTAACTGCGCTAACGTCGATCCACGCTATCCGAAAAGATGCCAAGCAACAGCTCTGGCTAGGCACTAACAACGGTTTATACCAGCTTGATCCTATCACTGGGCAGTGGCAGGCGTTTCCGTTAAACACCACGGTAGCGCCTTTTATTGGTGCACTCTACCTCGACAAACAACAAAATTTATGGATAGGCAGCCGCGGCTTAGGCTTATTTAAAATTAATGCGAGCCGCGATGAGGTACAGCATTTTCGTGGTTTAAAAGATGAGCACGCTAATTTACGGTTTGGTGATGTAAACAACATTACAGAAGATCATTTGGGCGCCATTTGGTTGGGATCAACCGATCAAGGGATTGCGCGCTTTGATGTAAAAAACAATACGTTTCAATATTGGTTACAACATGCGGGCAGTGAGCATGGTTTACAAATGAACGGTGTGCAATTGATTCTCGAAGATGCACAGCAGCAATTATGGCTAAGAGCAGGCAATATTAATCATCGAGTGTTATACGATCCCCAGCAGCCCACCACGACCACTGTTTTTAAACCCTATTTACAAGCTGAAGATCAGGATGAACACTTACAGCAGGCTGAAGTGTTTCGCTTGTTATATCGTCTACATTGGCTGCCAGAGCAAGAAACTTACTTAGAACTTAACGAAGCTCATGGGATGCAAAGTATAACGTGGATAGGCGCTTGGGACATTATCGATAATGTGATTTATCGCGGCGGTGCCAGGGGATTTGACTATTTTAATATTAATGAGTTACCTAAAATTGTATCTTTAAACCCAGTACAACTCACCGGTTTATCATTGTTTAATCAACCGGTACGGACTGGCAGTGCGCTGCTACCCAAAGCGTTAGCGCAATTGCCATTACTGCAATTAAATTATCAACAAGATATGTTTAGTTTACGCTTTGCCTCGCCAGAATTTAAACAGCCCCAGCTTATTCAATATCGATATCGCTTAACGGGGTTCGATCGAGATTGGATCCAAAGTAGTGCCCAAAGCCCCATCGCTACCTATACGCGTTTACCGCCGGGTGAATATCAATTTGAAGTGTCGGCGCGTTTACCTGGCGGTAAATGGCAAGCGCCAACGTTACTGCCATTAAACATTCTGCCGCCGTGGTGGTTAAGTTGGTGGTTTCGGTTAACGATATTGGTGGCCTTAGTTGCAACGATCACGGGGTTTATCTATTGGAAATTACGTCTTGAATATCAAGTTCGTCGTAAGTTAGAACGATTAGTGGCAGAGCGCACACATCAACTCGCAGAACAAAATCATGCGTTGGCTGCCTCTTATCAGCAGTTACAACAAACGCAGCAGCAGCTGCTTACGCAGGAAAAGATGGCCTCATTAGGCGGTTTGGTGGCCGGTGTGGCGCATGAAATTAATACCCCTTTGGGTGTGTGCGTTACGGCGACTAGCCATTTGCAAGCAGAGCAGCGCAGTTTAGCTACTGCGTTTGCTAATCGCAGTGTAGGGCAGCAACAATTTGAGCGCTTTTTACAGCACTTGGCCGATGGCCTAAAAATTTTGCAGGTGAATACGCAGCGCGCCGCCGATTTGGTAAACAGTTTTAAACAAGTCTCGGTTGATCAAAGTATCGATTCGTATCGTGACTTCGATTTAGCACAGTATTTAAACGATGTGGTTTTATCGTTAAGTGCGCGTTTGAAGCAGCTGCGATGCCAATTGCACATAACATGCCCAACACCGCTTAATGTGTACTCAGATCCGGGTGCCATTGCACAAATTATTACTAATCTCGTAATGAATGCATTGTTGCATGGCTTAGACAATATACCAGAACCACAGATCACGCTTGAGGTGACCGTTGACGATAAACGGGTGCAAATACGCTTTGCTGATAATGGTTGTGGTATGTCGAAAGCACATTTGCAGCAATTGTTTGATCCTTTTTTCACGACTAAGCGCAATCAGGGCGGTAGCGGTTTGGGCGCGCATATCGTCTTTAATTTAGTCACGGCGCGTTTGCATGGTGAAATCACCGTTAACAGCGATATTGGGCAAGGATTGCACTATCTTATTCGCTTTCCACGTTTTATGGTAAAAGCGGAAGGATAGTGTGCTAAAGCAGTAAACCTAATAAAAAAATCGGGGAGCCGAAGCTCCCCGTCAATGCAGGACAAATTTCACAACGACCAGAACAATCCATTTCCGAGCCTAGGCCCTCTCTCACTCCGTTGACCTGAGCTACTATACAGACTTTTATTTTAAATGCAAACAATTATCATTAACTATTGAGTTATTTTCATTTCATCATTGCCATTGCTTGCAAAATCGACAAAAGCAGATAAAATATCTTTCGTTTCGAAACATAAGCGAAAGTAATGAATAAACGTAATACGCAGCAGCGTCGGCATCTCATTGTGGCGCAACTTCAGCAGCAGGGTGAAATTTCTGTTGAGCAACTTGCCCAGCAATTTCACACCTCTGAAGTGACTATTCGTAAAGATTTAACGGTGTTAGAAGCGGCAGGATTATTATTACGGCGTTACGGTGGTGCCGTTCCGGTACCACAAGATTTTGTGTCAGACAGTAGTCTTGAAAAAGTTTCACAGCGAAAGTTAGCCATTGCCAAAGCGGCGGCGGCGCTAATTAAAGATCATTATCGTATTATTATCGACAGTGGCCGGACAACGGCTGCATTGCTGCCCGAATTAGCCACTAAACGCGGCTTGGTAGTGATGACGAACTCGTTAGCCATTGCTAATGCGTTACGCGAATTAGAAAACGAACCGACATTATTGATGACCGGTGGTACCTGGGATCCGCAATCTGAAGCTTTCCAAGGCCAGTTAGCTGAACAGGTGTTACGCAATTATGATTTTGATCAACTGTTTATTGGTGCCGACGGTATCGACTTAGCGCGTGGTACCACAACGTATAACGAGCTTTACAGCTTAAGCCGAGTGATGGCGGAAGTATCACGTGAAGTGATCGTGCTGTTAGAGTCAGATAAGTTAGGCCGAAAAATTCATAATCTCGAGCTGCCTTGGTCGATGATTAAGGTATTGGTTACCGATACGGGGCTGTCAGAAGCGGCAGCGTTACAAATTGAGCAGCAAGGTGTTAATGTCATTCGGGTTCAGGCCTGATTAACGCATCTTGGTTAGAGTAAACCGATTAATTCAGTTAAATGGAGTAACACTATGTGTGGCATTGTTGGTGCAGTAGCACAGCGGGACGTGGTAGATATTTTAGTAGAAGGCTTACGCCGTTTAGAATATCGCGGTTATGACTCGGCCGGGGTGGCCGTTGTCGGTACTGCAGGCGAGTTACAACGTTTGCGCCGTTTGGGTAAGGTAAAAGAACTGGCCGATGCTGTTGCCGCGCAACCTGTACCAGGTGGTACGGGTATTGCGCATACGCGTTGGGCTACGCACGGTGAACCGAGTGAGCGCAATGCGCATCCACATGTGTCTGGCAATATTACGGTAGTGCATAACGGTATTATCGAAAATCATGGCCCTTTGCGCCAAGCGTTACAGGCCAAAGGTTATGTTTTTAATTCTGATACCGACACGGAAGTTATCGCGCACTTAGTCGAAGACGAGCTGAAAAAAGCGGGTTCGTTATTAGCCGCAGTGCAAAACGCCGTTAAGCAATTCAGCGGTGCATACGGCACGGTATTAATGGATAAAACCGATCCTTCACACTTGGTGGTTGCGCGCTCAGGCAGCCCGTTGGTAATTGGCTTAGGTATTGGCGAAAACTTTATTGCTTCGGATCAATTAGCATTATTACCTGTTACCCGCCGCTTTATGTTTTTAGAAGAAGGCGACGTAGCTGAAATTACCCGTCAAAGCGTTACGGTTTACGATAAAAGCGGTGTGCAAGTTGAGCGCGCGGTGGTTGAATCGAACGCCAGTTATGACGCCGGCGACAAAGGCCAATATCGCCACTTTATGCTAAAAGAAATTTATGAGCAGCCAAGTGCGATCAACAATACCCTTGAAGGCCGTTTAAGTAACGATTCCGTGTTAGATGAAACCTTTGGTAATGGCGCTGCAGATCTGTTTAAAAAGGTAAAGCATATTCAAATTGTCGCCTGTGGGACATCGTATCACTCAGGTATGGTCGCGCGTTATTGGTTAGAATCATTAGGCGGTATTTCTTGTAACGTGGAGATAGCCTCAGAATTCCGCTATCGCAAATCCTTTGTACAGCCCAACAGCTTATTAGTGAGCATTTCGCAATCAGGCGAAACGGCTGATACATTAGCCGCTTTACGTATGGCCAAAGAAGCCGGTTATATTGGCAGCTTAACCATTTGTAACGTTGCAGGCTCATCGCTGGTTCGCGAATCAGACTTAGCCTTTATGACCCGCGCTGGCGCTGAAATTGGTGTTGCCTCAACGAAAGCCTTTACGACTCAGTTAGTGGGTTTAGCGATGCTGACTCTGGCTATTGGCAAATACAACGGATTAACAGCTGCCCAGCAACAGGAAATGGTAACGGCATTAAGATCCTTACCGGCCAAGCTGGAAGAAACCTTAACGCTGGCCACCAGTATTGAAACGCTGGCCGAAGAGTTTGCCGACAAGCATCACTCATTATTCTTAGGTCGTGGCGATCAATACCCTATCGCCATGGAAGGGGCCTTAAAGCTCAAAGAAATTTCGTATATCCATGCAGAAGCCTATGCGGCAGGTGAGCTAAAACACGGCCCGCTGGCATTAATTGATGCCGATATGCCGATTATCGTTGTAGCGCCTAACAATGAGCTCTTAGAGAAATTGCAATCTAACGTGGAAGAAGTACGCGCCCGTGGCGGTATTTTATATGTGTTCGCCGACATTGACGCGCACTTTAAGTCTGATGCTACCCAGCGTGTAGTGAACGTACCGCACGTTCATCCGTTAATTGCACCCATTATCTATACTATTCCGCTGCAGTTATTGAGCTACTACGTGGCGATTATTAAAGGCACGGATGTCGATCAGCCGCGCAATCTGGCGAAGTCGGTGACGGTAGAGTAAAACTTAGGATCGAACATTATCGACATACTAAGAATAATCTCGTTATATTAAAGCCGGCTAAAGCCGGCTTTATCTCTTTCAAAAACGTAATATCTTTTTGAAAGAGATATTACGTTTTTTCAGTCGCGGTATTAAACCCTGCCAACCATACCTTTAACAAACCACTGAGTTGCTGTTGTTGCTCGGCGCTTAAATTGCCCATTAGCCGCTGCTGTAAGGCGATATGCTCGGGTAGCGCTTGCTCAATCAGCGTTTTGCCTTGCTCGGTTAAACTAACATGCACCACGCGCCGATCTTCGGTGCAGTGGCGGCGGCTTATTAGTTGTCGTTGTTCTAGTTTGTCTAGTCGGGTGCTCATAGCGCCAGAGCTTAATAGCATGCTTTGATACAGTTGCGATGGCGATAACGAATAGGGCTCACCAGCACGTTTTAACGTGGCTAACACATCAAACTCACCCTGCTTTAAACCATGCTGCTCGTAGCAGTGTAAAAATGCCAGCTCCAGCGTTTTATTTAAGCGGGCAAAGCGACCGAGTAACTGTATAGCCAGTAATTCATCGGTAATACCTTGGCGTTGCCACTGGGCGGTAATAAGATCTAAATCGTCATTCATAGTGGTTTATTAGCCCGTTGTGTTAGCTCAGATTAGTGATCTGCTTTACAGCTTAACCAAGAACAGGCAGAATAGAAATATCTTTACGTAAAGATACTTTTTAAAAAGATTCTTTAAGGGTGTTTATGTCTGTTTCATCTTCCCGCGCTAACCCTGCTGCAACTGCAAGCGCGGAGACCCGCTCTACTTTAGTAAAAACATTACAGGTCGATAGCGCAACGGCTGCTGTACAGGTGCCGGCTAAACCCAGCCAAGCGAGTATATTAAGCACCGCACAAGGGTTATGTTTACTGGCAATCGTACTGGTAGCGTTAAATTTGCGGCCCGCTTTGGCGGCGATAGGCCCTTTGTTACAAGCGATTCAGGGCGATATTAGCTTAAGCTTTAGTGCGGCCTCCTTGTTAACGACGTTGCCGGTATTGGCAATGGGTTTGTTTAGCTTTGTTGGTTTTCGGTTAGCCGCGCCATTGGGCTTAGAGCGCACGGTGGCGGCAGCCTTAATGGTGTTGGCGCTGGCAACAGCGTTGCGTTTCTGGGCACCTAATGCCGGTTTATTGATCAGTACGGCGTTGTTAGCCGGTATGGCAATTGCCATGATCCAAACCCTATTGCCCGCCATTATTAAAGCGCGTTTTGCCGAGAAAACGCCGCTGATTATGGGTTTTTATGTCACGGCCATTATGTCGGGTGCGGCTATTGCGGCTATCAGCACGCCACTTATGGCCAGCAGCCTAAGCTGGCGGATGAGTTTGGGCAGTTGGGTATTCTTGGCACTGTTCGCGCTGTTTATCTGGTGTTGGCAATTAAAAACACCCAAAGCCGCCAGTCAGGCCATGGCGCCTGCGCCAGCGTTGTCGTTTTGGCGCAATAAACGAAGCTGGCAATTGGCAGTATTTTTTGCGCTCGGCACCAGCTGTTATGTCTCGGTGTTGGCTTGGCTGGCGCCTTATGCCATTGAGCAAGGCTTAACTGCTAAACAAGCTGGCTTGCTGCTGGGGTTTTTAACCAGCTGTGAAGTGGTAGCGGGCTTATTCTTCCCGTGGTTAGCCATGCGTAGTCGTGATAAGCGCCAAGTGATTGCTATTCTTTGCGTGCTGCAATTGTTGGGGTTTAGCGGTTTAGCGTTGTTGCCCGATACGGCGTTGTTGCTGTGGGTGGCGATGATCGGTTTGGGCATTGGTGGGATTTTTCCACTGGCCATTATAATTACCATGGATCATGTAGATAACCCGGTACAGGCTGGGCGCTTAACCGCCTTTGTGCAAGGTATCGGTTATATTATGGCGGCCTTTACCCCGTGGATCGCTGGCGGGCTGCGCGACAGCTTGCAAAGCTTTACCCTTGCCTGGTTGCTGCTAGCGGCTAGCAGCGTGCTGGCGCTTTATTTAGGGGCAAAGTTTAGTGTTGCCAGTTATCGGCAGCACTTTGCGCTCACGTCGCCAGCTTAACAGCTGGCGTTAATGCAATCGCGGCCATCTGCTTTGGCGCGGTATAAGGCCGTATCTGCTGCGCAAAGTAAGGCCGTGCTGGTGCGAAACTGACCATTAATCTCACTGGCAATGCCCTGACTTACGGTGATACCCACCGACGCAGGCAAGCCCGTATCGGTAAATTGCAGCAGCCTAATCGCTTGTTGCAGCGCTCTTGCAACATTCAAGGCTTTAATTTCATTATAGTTTGGTAAAATTAACGCAAATTCTTCGCCACCATAACGTGCTGCCAATTCAGCATCAAGTGGCATGGCCTGCAAAATGGCGCGAGCTACTTTACGCAAGCAGGCATCGCCCTGAATATGGCCGTAGGTGTCGTTAAACTGCTTAAAAAAGTCGATATCAATAATGATCACACTAAGCGGTCTTTTCGCGGCAGTGCATTGTTGCCAGTTCTGTAATAACTGTTCATCAAAACTACGGCGATTCGCTAAGCCCGTTAATGCATCGGTTGCGGCTTGACGGCGAAGCTGGGTTAACTCCGCTTTTTGGCGGCTAAGATCACGTAAAATAAGCACTAAACTTGCTGGCGACTCGGGTAAAAACGACACCGAGAGTTCAATATCTTTACGCTCACCATTGGCGCATATTACAACCATCTCGGTAGGGCCAGCTTGTAACGACAATACACGTTTCGCTACAATTTTCACTAATCCTAAGTATTGTTGCTGGCAACGACCTTGTAAAAATGCAGGCCAAGATTCGCCAATTAACGGCTGATCCACGCAATTTAGTAACAGTGCGGCTTTTGCATTCGCGCATTGAATGATCCCGTCAGGTGATACCACCAACACGGCTTCGGCCAGATATTGAATAAAGCGGCTGATTGTAAAGTGTTCCGCTTGATTATGCTCATTTAGCGATAGTCCATTATGCTCATCATTCAGTGCTTGAGGTTCTAAGGTGTTTTTAAACGGGGCTGCGCTCATCTTATTTGTCCACACTAGTGAGTTTTGTTATAGCTCACTATAGAGCGTTAGTTGTGCTAGAACCTTTCGGTAACCTTACTTTTTAAGATTATGATTTTATTTAATAATATTTTTATTTTTCAAGCGGGGTAAGGAAAGATTAAACGTAAATTAGGCACTGGTTGTTGCATAGGCTTGAAGTATGGTTGTTAGTTTTGCTACTTACGACTTAAAAAGTTGTGGTGATAGCATTAATGTGAAACCCCCGATTGGAGCTTGGTAGCTGGTTTTAGCTTATTTTCTAAAAGCTATTAATCTGGATTATTTTTTACTTCAGGATCGGGGCTAAGGATAAAGAGGGAATTGCTGGTATTGCTTAGGATAAATTGAAATTTAGTGGTGCCTGCGGTCTGGTCAGTATCTAACATTTGCAAGTACTGGCCATCGCTACTTACGGTAACTGCATCAATAATGCCATCAAAGGGGGTATTAAAGCCTGCACCCATAAATTTTAACCCTTTACCGGTATTGTCAACTAGCTTATAGGTAATGGTACTGGCCTCGGTAACGGTAATATCACCACTGGGTAATGGCTCGCCACTGGCGCTTTGATAACTGAATACCGGCTCGCCTTGTTCCAAGCTTACTGTAACGTTGATAATGAGTGAAGCGTTGGTGTTATTCATCGGTTTCTCCTTGTCGTTATTGGTTAAAAATAAATATTGGTAATGGCATTTCGCTGCAACAGATGCAGTAGTTCAGATTGTTGCTGTAGCTTACCCAAGCAATCCAGCGCCTGGCTATAGCTGATAAGATAACGCGGATCTTTATTGTGCATTGTGATAGGTGTTAAGCGATCAATTGCTTGCTGGCACAATTCAGTCGCCACTATAGGATTTTGCATCGCCTGCAAAAACTTTGCTTGGGCAAGCTGGCTATCGGCCAGCAGGCCCTGATATACCGAGTTTTGCGGTTGTTGCTTCGTAAGTTCGCTAAAGGCTTCTGCTGCTAAATCAGCATTGAACTTGGCTAGGTTATATTCAGCTTTACTATAAAAATGATTGGCAGCTGTGAGCCTGAAGCGAGCGCTGATATCTTGACGATGCCTAGCAGTTATTTTGGAATTAGTGGCATTCAATTCTTCGAGTACTTGGTTAAGTTGCAGGTTGATCTCGTTTAGATTTAAATTATCTTGGAGTTGAAATTGTTGGTAATAAAAAAAGTACTTATTCCTTTGCCAGATACTATTTTCTGGATCCTGGGAAAGGGCTTGATAAAGTGTAGTGAGACCTTGTGTTGAGGCAGCTTTGGCTGCTGTTGCTTGCCCTTGATAAAGTAGGATGTCTGCTAGTTTTTGGTAGCTGCTGGATAAAATATCCAGCAAGTAAGGTTCTGGAGTATGCTCAGCGGCTAATAACTCTGTCTGTAATTGTTGATAAGTCGTTTTTGCCAGTAGTATATTACCCTCTGCGAGGCTAGCACTCGCTAGCCAAGAGCGAGTATTAGCAATATCGGCCAACAGTTGGTTATTTTCAGGCTGCTTTGCCTGTGCCAATAATTTTAACCGTAACGATTCTTCAAAATTCTTGCGGGCAACCTCAAAGCGCTGTTGCTTCATCGCCAACGAGCCCAAAGAGTTTGTAGCGTAGGACAGCTCCATAATGGCATCGAGATTATCCGGAGCCAGTTCGTACATTAATTCACTGTATTGATAATAACGCTGAAACTCGGGTTGAGTGCCCTGCCAGTTGCTGGCATCGTATTGTATTTGCCCCAGCCAAAAGGCGTTGGCACCAAGCGTTTTTAATAGCTCAAGGTTAGTTGGCTGTAGTGCTAATACGGCTTCTAACTGGCTGCGGCCGGCCTGTAGGGCGGCGCTGGCCTCATCTATTTTACCGCGCGAATAGGCGACCTCGCCCATGGCGGTCAGGGTTTGGCCGTGTTGTAGCATCGCCTCGGTACTTTGCGAGGTGCTGCTATTGCTAAAATCGGTAAAGTATTCCAGTGCCTTATTGCTAATACCGTCTAATAAATCCATGCGGCCGATACTGCGTAGCTTGTCGGCAAATTCACCCACCATAAACCCCAGCAGGTTTTCGGCGGCCAGGCGTTTTTGCTGCGCCTGTTGTTCGGCGTGGTAGCTTTTTATGCTCATGGTCAGCGCCATCATCGTTAGTAAGCACAGGGTGGCGATAGTGCCATGGCGTAACCAGCGTTTTTGCCGGGCTTTTTGAGCGGAGGCTTCAATAAAAGCCAGCTCGGCAGCATCTAGCTGAAACAGCGGGTTTTGTTGTAATTGCAAGGCTTCTTGCAGTGGTTTGCCCGGCGCTAATAAGTAAGCGCTATTGCCCTGCTCGGCTTGCCAACGTTGCTGCAAGTTTTGCAGGCGGCTTTTTATGCTCAGGCTATCATAATGCTCGTTAATCCAAGCTGTGGCGCGCGGCCAGCGCCGCAGTAAGGCTTCGTGTGCTACGCTAAAGCAGGGATCGCCATGCTGTAAGTGCGACACAAATAAGCGTTGCTCTACCAAGGTTTGTACCAAGGCGTGCTCGGCATCGCTCTTAAGTTGGCTAAAGCGGGCGCTGCGGCTGGTAATGCTTTGCTCATCTTCACGTAGTGTGACTAATAACGACAGCACCGCCGGTAAGCTGGCTTGCTGTGCTGCGGTCAGGGTGTTGATGGCTTGCTCGGCATTTTTACCAATAGCGCCTTCAATGCCGCCGAGGCTGTTGTATACCGACACTAATAGCTTATTGTCGTTACTACGTTGCAAATACAATTGCTGTAAGGTGTATTGCAGCATAGGCAGCGCATCGGGATTACTGGCTGCTTCACGACAGAGAATTTCATCCAGAGGAACGGCGGTGTCAGGATCGGTATCAAAACTCAGTCCGGCAGCCAGTGCCGGTAAGCGGATCATTTGCAGTAAGTCGGTACGGTTAGGTGCGGCTAAATCGAAATGGGCGCCCTTGGCTTTACCTGCCATCAATGTCGGGTAATTCACCAACAACGGATAAAATTCATTGCGGCAGGCGCTGAGCACCAATACCGTGTTACTTGTGGCGAATAGCTCCAGTAAGCCGACAAATTGGTTACGCTCGTCGTCGTTAAATAAGGGTGACGACAGCAACACTTCTAACCGGTCAATAAACAGGGCGCAACGTTTCACGTGTTGCCTGCCATTGTTAAGTGCCGCGCTAAGACGCTGAATAATCTCTGCGGGTGCTTCGGCCAGAGAATGAGCCAGCTGCTCGGCGCTATTCCCAGCCAGGATAGGTTCGTCCTTCAGTTCCCAGTCTAGCAGGGCGCTGGCTAAATTCAGCAGCAGTTGTTGCGGGGCGACGTCGGCCAAATCCAAACTGGTATAGCTGAGTACCTCAACACCGTGATAGCCGCCTTCTTGCATCAGGTTTGGCAAAATACCGGCATTAACCAAAGACGATTTACCACTGCCACTGGGGCCCAATAATAAACAAAAGCCCCGGCCATATTTTACTTGCTGGCCAATACGTTCCAGTAAGGTAGCGATTTGGGTGCCACGGCCAAAAAACACGCTGGCATAGTGCTCGTCGTAGGCTTGTAGGCCCGGAAAGGGTGAACCCTGCTGCCAGCTTTGCTCGGTTAAGCTTTGTTCTTGCCCCAGCGGATAGCGCACCTCAGCAATGGCGCGATAACCGCGTTTGCGGATGGTTTCAATATAACGCGGCTCGGTAGCGCTATCGCCCAGCGCTTTGCGAAGCTGCGCTAGGGTTTTATGTAGTGGATTATCGCCGGTTTCAGTATTGGGCCAGCAATGATGCACAATATCGTCGGTGCTTACCACCTCATTACTCTGTTGGCAAAGTAACAATAACACGGCCATCGCTTTGGGTTCGATTTGCTGAACCTGTTTACCTTGGCGCAAGGTATTCGCGGCGGGCTCAACCTGCCAGTCACCAAAAAAGAATAGGCTGTTCATAATGGATTTGTAGTGAGTATTAACGAGTTTATGACGCAACATAACATGGCTATCGCGATTAGTTTAGCGTTAAACGCTGATTTTATGCTCGCCCGCTACGGTAAATGACCGTGTTTATTTTTTCGCCCTTTTGCTGATTGTTGCATTGACGATTCTGCGTTATTGTTCTACCTTATGTAAGCGCTTACATTTTAGTGGGCGGTGTGCATCCTTGCCATCGCTGGCGTGACAAGGTAATAAACAGGAACTCAGGGTATGACAAAAATAACGATAAAGGCAAAACCCCTGTCCGCGCTGCTATTGGCGGTAGGGTTGAGCGGATGTGGTGGCGATGTAAATACAAACTCCGATTATACGGCAGTCGATCCCACAGTACCGGTTAGCGATTGGAAACTGGTGTGGAGCGACGAATTCTCAGGCTCGGCTATTGATCAGCGTAAGTGGACGTTTGAAGTGGATTGTCGTGGTGGCGGTAATCAAGAGAAACAATGTTACACCGACAGCGCTGAAAATGCCTTTGTATCAAATGGCACCCTAAAAATTGTCGCTAAGCCTGCCGCTGATGGATCGCCACAGCCCTATACATCGGCCCGATTAAACACCAAATACCAAGGCGACTGGAAATACGGTCGTATTGAAGTGCGCGCAAAAGCGCCATCAGGCCAAGGCTCTTGGCCCGCCATTTGGATGATGCCTACAGACGAAGTGTACGGTGGGTGGCCAAAATCAGGTGAAATTGATATTTTTGAAGCGGTAAATTTAAAAACCGTTAATGCCGAAGGTGTGGTAGAAGCCAACGTGCATGGGACCTTGCACTATGGTCGAGACTTTCCAAACAATTCAAACAGTGGCAAATCCTATACCTTACCCGGTAATGCCAATCCGGCTGATAGCTTTAATACTTATGCAATAGAATGGCAAGAAGGCGAAATTCGCTGGTACGTTAATGATTATCTCTATCAAACCCAGCAAGCGTCGCGAGTGCGGACGAATAGCCGAGGTGAATTAATAGGGTTAAGTCATCGGGGCTGGTTTGCTGAGTATTTTGACCGTGTTACTGGCAAGTTAGAAACACAATGGAATGCTGCACCGTTTGATCAACGCTTCTATTTGATTTTAAACTTAGCGGTGGGTGGCAACTGGCCTGAAAACGTGAATAACCTAGGCATTGATGCTGCTGCATTTGCTAATGGCCAAACGTTTGAAATTGATTGGGTACGGGTGTATGAGTGCCAGTCTAACCCTAACAATGGCAAAGGCTGTGAAACCATTCGTGCTGGTTATTTAGATAGCGAAACCTTAGTCACGGGCAAGGCACCTATTCCGTCTCCTCCGTCTACGGGTGTCGCCCAAAACTTGGTTATTTTTGACGGTACGCCAAACCCAAATTGGCCGGCTTGGGATTGTTGTGGTGGTTCTACCCCTGCTTTAGTTCAAGATGATAGCCGTGGCCAAGTTTACGAGTTTTTAGTTGGTCCACAGCCAACGGTGAATGGCTTTATTACGCGTTTGGCATTTATCAAAGATCCAGCGGGAACACCCTCTCCTTTTGATGCTTCTCCGTTAATTGAAAACGGCAGTATTAGTTTTGATATGCAAGTGGTGTCACCCCCTTCAAACGCTGCGTCAACCTGGATGTTTAAAGTAGAAAGTAACGACAACACTACCTTTGTTGAATTGCCGATTACGGCGAGCTCAGAGGGTATTGCACCCGTAACGGGGCAATGGCAGACCTTTACATTCCCACTAAAAATGCTCGATGAAGCCGGTTTAGACTTAAGCGCAATTGATGTGATCATGATTTTCCCTGCATGGGATACCGGTAATGGTGCAGTCTATCGTGTTGATAACGTAAAAATTGCTCAGCCTACGGAATTCCCAGAGTTGGTTATTTTCAATAATGGCGGTAATACAGATTGGCCAATGTGGGATTGCTGTGGCGGTAGTACACCTATCGAAGTGTTAGATGCAGATGTTAATGCGTTAACTGCAGAATTTAGCGTTGGTGCTACCCCTACCGTACTAGGGTTTAACAGTCGTGCGCCTTTCGGTGGTGGTGAGCCTTTTGATGCCGCGGCATTGTTGGCCGAAGGTGTGGTGCAGTTCTCAGTCAAAGTGGTGAATGCGCCAGCCAACCCAAGCTCTACTTGGATGTTTAAAATCGAAGCCGCTGGTGGCGACTCTGCGGTTGAACTGCCATTAAGTGCTGGCAACGCGGGCCAAGCGCCAGTAACCGGTCAGTGGGCAACGTATACGTTTAGTCTGCAATCGTTATTTGATGCAGGCTTAGATATCAGTGCTATTGATGTGTTAATGGTGTTCCCTGCCTGGGATACGGGGTCGGGTGCGGTGTTCCGTATGCATGATGTGCGTATTTTTAATCCTAATGCTGTTAATAGTGAAATCACCATCTTCCGTGATGCAGTTAATGCCGATTGGACCTTGTGGGATTGCTGTGCCGGTTCTGTACCAAAAGTGGTCGATGCTGATGCCCCTTATGGCAAAGTGGCTCAGTTTGAGGTGTTAGGTTCACCCGAAACGGTATTGGGTTTCTTAGCCAAAAAAGATGTGGCATTTGATGCCTCAGCCTTACTGGCTAACGGCAGTGTGAGCTTTGATATGCGCGTGGTATCTGCTCCGAGCAATCCTAATAGCAGTTGGTTATTTAAAATTGAATCAAGTGGCGCAGCTACCGCAGTAGAGTTACCACTGGCATCGGGTAATAACGGCCAAGCACCGGTTACGGGCGAATGGCAACGGTATCGTTTTTCTCTGCAAAGCCTGTTTGATGCAGGTTTGGATATTAGCGACATCAACGTATTAATGGTATTTCCAGCGTGGGGCACGGGCCAAGGCGCGGTTTACCAAATTGATAATGTTGAAATTTCTAATAATTAACGCAGCGCGAGTAGAGTAGGATAATTATGAAAACAACAACGTTTACTAAAAATCGCGTAGCAACGGCGGTGTCAGTGGTTCTGGCAACCGGATTGCTGATGCCGGTACAGGCGCAAGACACTACTGCTGCCGAACCACAAGTTGAAATTATTGAAGTGAAAGGTATCCGCGGTAGTTTAGCGCGTTCTATGGATGTAAAACGCGAAAGCTCTGGGGTAGTTGATGCTATTTCTGCTGAGGAAATGGGGAAATTCCCCGACACTAACTTAGCGGAATCATTACAACGTATTACTGGGGTATCGGTAAGCCGGGTGAATGGTGAGGGTAGCCAAATTACCGTTCGTGGTTTTGGTCCTGAATTTAACCTGATTACCTTAAATGGTCGGCAAATGCCTGGTACGGGTTTTACTCGTTCTTACAACTTAGAGAATTTATCTTCTGAAGGGGTTAGTGCGCTTGAAGTGTACAAAACGGCGCGGGCAGAAAACCCCAGCGGTGGCCTAGGGGCAACAGTGAATATTGTCACGGCTAAGCCACTGTCTAGCCCTGGCGAGCGTTTTTCATTGATGGGCAAAGCCGTTCACGATAGCTCAAATGAAGAAGGTAATGATGTTACGCCAGAGTTTGCTTCTGTGTACAGTAACACCTTTGCGGATGATCGTTTTGGAGTAGCCTTGTCGGTATCACACGCACGTCGTGATTTTCAAATCCAACAGGCCAATATCCAAGGCTGGCAGGTGCAAGATACAAACACCAGTAATGCCCTGCCGGAGCTCGATCCTTCCAGAGTGATTGATCGTCGTCCAACCGATGCGCAAGGTAACAAACTGGGTCCAGCGTTCTTTCCAAAAGACATGAACTATGAAATTGCTAACTATCAGCGTGAACGTACTAATGGTCAACTTACGCTGCAATATGCCGCAACAGATGATATGACCTTTACGGTAGATTATACCGCAAGCCGCGCAATTGTTGGGGCCAACAGCATAGGTTGGGGTATTTGGAATAACTTTGGCGCCAATATTAATGCGTATGAGTTAGATGAGCGTGGCACGGCTATATTTGCTGATATTAGTGGCGACGATGGTTCATTTACGGCGAGTAGAGGCACTACGGAAGTTACGTCAGCGTCGTTAGGCTTTAATATGGAATGGCAATTGACGGACAATTGGCAAGTCAGTTTTGATGCGCATGATTCCAATAACAAGCCTGATAACGGTGCCGATAAAGGCAGCGGTAATACTGGCCAAATTATCTTAGGTTCAGATCAATTACTCACCAAGTTCTATGATTACCGCACTGGCGATATCCCACAAGCCTATATTTTATGGCGAAATGGGACTAACGAGCTGCGTCCAAGTGAAATGGATTCTAACTTTAGCCAGTTCTTCCATTCCCCGGGTGAGTCAGAGGTACAACAGTTCCAATTAGACAGCACTTGGTATAACACGGTCTTTAAAATTCCATTGGTGTCGGTAAAAGGCGGTATTGCTCGGACGGATCAAACCATGGGTGGAACGAACGCCTGGAGTGGTTTACGTGGCGGTCCGGGGTTTAACCCCAGCTATACCTTTATTTTCCCAGACAGCATGTTTACCCGTAATGACACAGGCAGCTTTTTGGATCAATTTGCTGGTGGTGGCAGTGGTTTAGTGTCGAACTACTTTTACACCTATGATTTTAACGAAGCCGTTGCTCGACAAGCGGCGTATTTAACCGAAACATTACTGGGTAGTAATGCGTACTTACCCGATCCCTATAATCCTTTTGGTACAGTAGGACAAAGTGCGATACAAGAAGTGACCGACAGTATCTATGTGCAATCGGCCTGGGAATTTGATGTTGCAAATTTTCCAGTGCAGTTGAATATAGGAGTTCGATACGAACAAACGGATGTGTCCAGTACGGTTCGTCAAGATGTTGAGCGCCAAGTAAATTGGGTTAGTCCATCAGAGTGGATCATGCAATACGAAGATGGCGATGCGAATTTCCTCACATTAAACGGCTCACATAATATGCTGTTACCGATGATGGATTTACGGGTCGATTTAACGGACGATCTGGTAAGCCGCTTCTCGTATGGCAAAACCATTTCGCGTGCACCTTTGGGTGCGTTAGGGGGCGGTCGTAGTTTAAGTGGCAGTCCAAAACCTGGTTCGCGCAGTGGGGGCCAAGGCAATACCAATCTGCAACCCTTTGAGTCAACTAACCTTGATCTAAGTTTAGAATACTATTATGCGCCAGCTAGCTATGCGGCTATTGGTTACTTTCATAAGAGCGTAGATAATTTTATCAGTAATACCATTACCGATATTACGATTGACGGCTTACACGATATTTTAAATGGTCCGCGTTATCAGCAAGCGGTGGCAGATATTGTCGCTAGAGGTGAGCAAGCGACCGATTCGGCTATTTACAACCAGTTGCTGGCAAATGGCCATGGTAATGCCAATGGTGAAATTGAGCCTACGAGTGCGGATCCGTTAATCGTGTGGAGCATTTCACAGCCACAAAATAGCGATACTAAAAAAGTTCAAGGTATTGAAGCCGCATGGCAGCATGTGTTGGGTGAAACTGGTTTTGGCTTTGGTATTAACGGAACTTGGGTTGATGGCGATGTCGAGTTTGACGTTGACAGTTTAACCCAACAATCACCTTTGGTAGGATTAAGTAACTCAGCCAACTTACAGCTATTTTATGAGCAATTTGGTTGGTCAGTTAAGTTAACCTATGCTTGGCGCGATAGCTATTTGTTAGGCGTTGGCCAAGGCCAAGGGTCGTCTGATGCACCACCGCAATTTGCTAAATCGTATGCGCAGTGGGATCTTAGCGTTAATAAAGACATTACCGAAAACTTTACGGTATTCTTTGAAGGCATTAACCTGACCAATGAAACGGAACAAGGTTACGGCCGTTATGAAGAGCAGTTCTTATTTGCGCGCCAGTATGGCCCACGTTATACGTTAGGTGCGCGTTACCGCTTCTAATACCTGCGTGACGTCCTTGTTGTTTTTAATGCCCGCGATGCGGGCATTTTCAATTAAGGGGTGTCACATCCTTTGGCAAAAAGTTGCTTTATGATTGCTGTAAAAAAGCTTTAACCAAGTTGAGTTTATTTCTACTCACAGGTATTTCATCTGCATTATGTAATAATAAACACCCTTCACGGCCAGTTTTACGCAGCGCTTTTATGGCTTTTTTATTTACCCAGTAAGAACGATGGGGTTGAATACCTTCTTGGTGGGTGCAAAGTGAAATTGCGTCTTTCAAGTTAGCGAGTATCAGAGTTTGTCCCACCTCGGTAACAACCAGTAAATAGTGTAACTCCGATTTTAAATAGAGTAATTCGCCTTGTTTGTTTGCCGGTAGTAAGGCTTGCAAAGGATCGGGCGTGTTATGAATTAACGCTATATTGGTTTCAGATGTTATTGGTTGCGATGAATTGACTACGGGTAGCTTAGAATTAGGGATGATCATTTTAAATCCCATCACCCAAGGCGCATTAATCGCTAACCAACACATAACTACAGGCGGGACGACACCGCTGATCTCATGACTTATGGCGGTGGTCCAGCTTATTAGATTTCTGGGCATGTCTTCTAACGCTAATAGCAGATCGATTGCAAGCGCTAAAGGCACAAAGCAGAGTGCACCAACCAACCCAGATAGCAGTAATTTTAACCAAGGATTGAGGGATTGAAAAAAATCAAAGTGAGCCAAGCTCTTATGGCTCAACAGCATAAAAGCCATAGGAATAAAACTCTGGTAAAGCCAGAGTAGTAACTGTAGCCAAAAAGGTAGATTATGACTGTTGTCAATCAATGCGAAGAGTAAGGCTAAAATTAAGGCTATTGATAAAAAATAGCGTATGGGTGAAACGTCACCAAAATCAAAAGTCTGTTCATTCATAACGTTATATTTGCCAACTGTTCTGCCCATTCATGTAAAAGTCTGCCACTTCATACAAAATCCCTTTCTGCAGCGAACTATAACAGCATAATAAAAAGGCGTGTTGAAAAAAAGTGGAGTATCAAAATGAAGTTAATGTATTTAATACCAGCGATTCTTCCTGCCTTATTACTTACGAGTAACGCTAAAGCTGCAGAGGGTTATTACCTCAAGCCTTATGCAGGTATTAGTTATATGAATGACGTAACAGGAACGCGTCAAACAGAAAATATTAATATTGAACTAGCCCAAGGCATGGTATTAGGGACTGCATTGGGTTATCGCTTTGAAAGGAACTTTGCGTTGGAACTGGCATGGGAGTATAGGAGCAATGATAGCGAAACTCAGCTAGGCAGCACTTTTTACCCGGAAGGAAATTATGCGTCGAATATTTTCTTTCTTAATGGCGTTTATTTTTTTAACCAATGGCAGAAAGTTACACCTTATGTGGGTTTTGGTTTGGGTTGGATGCAAGAAATCGATATTGATTTAGAGCTTGCTGGCGTAGAAAACTCCTTCTCAAATAGCGGAGCTTTCACCTATCAGGGCTTTGTGGGGCTAGAGTATCCACTTGCAGCAAATTGGATAATCCATACTGAGTTTCGTCATGCTGGAGGCAAGTCAGGTAGTTTAGAAAACGAAGCGGGTATGGGAAGCTTGGCTAGCTTAAAGTACACGCCTTTTACGTGGCAGTTTGGGATCAAATATCTATTTTAATAAAATAAGGCGCTGTGAAGCGCCTTACCGTTATTGGTTTACTGACATGCTAGAGCGGTTGCGGTGCTATTGGCTACCAAGCGCGCATCTGCAAGGCTTAGAGTAAGTGCGCCCTGACTTTGAATAGTAAAGACGTTTAACACTTGCGTTAGCGTTAGGCCTTGCTCTTGTAGGCAGCTTAAACTGATCTGCAGCGTCTGCCATTCACCTTCTGGTATGGCGGCTAGGGCGGGGCCAATATTTTGGTTAGCCGGACACGTTTCACCACAATTCATCCCCAATAACACACTGTCGGGTACTGCGCCATTACGCATAACTTTTAATGCTAACTGGCTATCCGTACCGGCAAAGGTGCGTAAATCCCTCGGGAAAGTACTGCTGAAACTAAAGCCTGCATTCGCATTGCCACTGAACTCGAAGCGACGCGCATCTTCTTGTACCTGATTATCAAAGGTGCGGCTACGGATAGCACCAAATTCCTGCACACTGCTGGTGACAGCGACACGTTCGTTGCCGCTTAACAGCTGTAATTGCCAAGGCGAGCGAGGCGCACGTTCAAAAATCACTTGCTCGGCACTGCCCGCTGCATCGCCGCTGTTTTCTGATAAGGTATTTGCAAGTTGGTCAGCATCGCCGTAGCGCAAGCCAAAACCATAGGGCAGTAAAGGCTGATAATCGGTATCTCCCAGATTAACGGTCGTTTGCTGTGGTGTTGCCGGCCAAGAGAACGATAGTTTACCGGTAAAGTCGTGTTGAACGGCGCCATTGCTATCACGCAGGATCACATCAGCGATACCTTCTCCTTCGCTACCCGGTAACCAGATGGCGACAAAGGCGTCCGAAGCATTAAGCTCTGGATTCACCCACATAGGTCGGCCACTGATAAACAGCGAAATAACCGGAATACCTTGTGCTTTTAGCTGCTGTAGTAAGGCTAAATCTGTTTTGTTACCGCGTTGAAATTCTAAATTGTCGAGATCGCCATTGCCTTCGGCATAAGGCTCTTCACCGAAGACAACGATAGCAACATCCGGTTTTTGTTGAAAGCTGCCATCCACAGAGAGTTCTACGCTGCCGCCAGCGGCACTGACTTGCTTATTAATACCGGCGTAGATCGAGGTTCCGCCGGGGAAATCGGCATTGGTATTGCCGGTACCTTGCCAGCTAATAGTCCAGCCGCCCGCTTGTTGTCCGATATTATCGGCACCTGAACCCGCCATCAAAATACGTTGTTGTGGCTTTAGTGGTAATAATTGCTGATTGTTTTTCAATAATACTAGCGATTGTCTTACCGCATCACGCGCGACTGCACGATGTTCTTGCGCACCAATAAGCTCTGTTTTTCCTGCTAGCGGCCGATTAGCGGGGCTAGGTTTTTCAAACAGGCCTGCACGTTTTTTTACGCGAAGTATGCGGCGCACGGCATCGTCAATACGTTGCTGCGGGATCACGCCTTCTTTAACTTGAGCAATTAAATTGTAATACAGAGGTTTCCACGCTTGTGTGGGTACCATGTAAATATCTAAGCCCGCATTTGCTGCTTGAGGACAATTATCATTGGTGCAGCCCGGAATTTGGCCATGGCCATTCCAATCACCAACGACAAAGCCATCAAAGCCCATGCGATCTTTTAGCACGTCTGTTAATAAATAACGATCACCATGTAATTTGCTGCCATTCCAGCTATTAAATGACGCCATCACACTTTGCGCGCCGGCCTGCAAACCACCAACATAGCCTTGAGCATGAATATGATACAGTTCGCTTTCGCTCACTTCGGTATTACCTTGATCGACCCCACCAGTGGTTCCGCCATCGCCGACAAAGTGTTTAACCGTACTTATAACGCGGCGCTCACTTAAAAAATCTCCTTCTGCAGCGCCTTGTAATCCTCTAACAATAGAGGCGGCATAATCACGAACAATATCGGGGTTTTCAGAATAACTTTCATAGGTGCGACCCCAGCGATCATCTCGCACTACGGCGACGGTTGGGGCAAATACCCAATCAATTCCTGTGGCCATCACTTCACGCGCGGTAGCTTCGGCAATTTGTTCTATTAACGCCGGATTATTTGCGGCACCTAAACCAATATTGTGTGGAAAGATGGTGGCGCCAATAACATTGTTGTGGCCATGTACTGCGTCTGTGCCCCACATAGTAGGGATTTTACTGCCGTCTTGACTGTCGTCGATTGAGGCTTGATACATGGCTTCGGCCAAGGCTATCCAATCCGCTGGCGTGGCATATTTGTTATCATTAGGAAATGCACCACCCCCGTTTAAGTAAGAACCAAAACCGTATTTGCGCATGTCTTCAACGGTAATATCGCGAATTTCGGGTTGGATCATTTGTGCAATTTTCTGCTCCAGTGTCATACCTGCCATCAGTTCTGTAATGGCTTGCTCGATGACAGGATCTTGCGCAACCGGTATCGTTAATACTGGCCAAATAGCCGCTTTTTCCGGCGTGGTTGTTGCCGGTGGCGTGGCTTTATCGCAGCCAGCTAACAGCAAAGTACTGGTCAAGGTCAGCAACAATGCAGATTGTTTAAAGGGCAATGGGTGTTTCATAGTTCTTCCTTAGCAGCAATAACCGTCTGCGGTTTACAGCCACGCAGACCATAGTAAGCAATGTAGATGTAACAAAGTAATGGCAAAATAAAGGCCTGCTGTACACCAATCTGATCAGCTAACATGCCTTGTAAAAGAGGTAAAATAGCGCCGCCTACTATGGCTAAACACAAAATACCGGAGCCTTGGCTGGTGTATTGTTTTAAACCATTAATGGCTAAGCTAAAAATAGTGGGGAACATAATAGAGTTACATAAACCGACCAGCAGAAGTGACCACATGGCAAGTTTTCCAGAGCTCAGGATTGTAAGCGCCAGCAGCAATACCGCCATAACAGCATTAAAAGCCAAGACTTTACCAGGATTAATTTTTTGCATAACTGCGGCACCAATAAAGCGGCCAATCATGGCACCAAAAAAATACACGGAAATGTAATGTGAAGCAGCTGCGGTGGTCATGCCGCCAATTTCTGGCATAGAAAGATAAATAGCTAAGAAGCTGCCAATACCCACCTCGGCTCCCACGTAAACAAAGATCCCTAAGGCCCCTAATATTAAATGCCGCTGTTTCCATGCTTCTCCACCCAATGGTAGTGTTTCTGAGGCATCTTTTTTGCCGAGTGCAGGGAGTTTTAACCAAGCAAAGATAATGGCTAGGGCGATTAAGCTGGCCGCCAAAATTAAATAAGGAATTTGTACAGTTGACTCGGTGATTGCCCCTGCCACTGGCTGCGGTGCATCCATGCCACCAAAAATCAGCCAAGCGCCGAAAAATGGCGCGACGGTAGTGCCCAATGAGTTAAACGCTTGTGTCATGGTTAAGCGGCTAGAAGCCGTTTCGGGCTTACCCATTACGCTAACATAAGGATTAGCCGCAACCTGTAAAATGGTAATGCCCGACGCCAGCACAAAGAGCGCAAATAAAAACATACCGTATACATGCATAGCCGCAGCGGGCACGAAAAGTAAACAGCCCGCACCGGCAATCAATAAGCCTGTGACAATACCTGATTTATAGCCAATACGGCTAATCAGCATACCTGCAGGTACCGACACCACAAAGTAGGCGCTAAAAAAGCAAAACTGAATCAGCATGGCTTGGGTATAGCTTAAGTCGAACAACAGTTTTAAGTAGGGGATCAAGATGTCATTAAGACAGGTTATAAAACCCCACATAAAAAATAAGGTGGTTAGCGCCGTTAATGCAAAACGGTAATTCCCCGCGCCTGGCACTGGGGTGCTTAGGTTGGGTGAGCTGATGGGTGTGGCTGCCATAAAGGTTCCCTTGTCATTTGGGTTTTTAATTGACGTCTTTAATTGCTGCGTCTAGTATAAATGTAAGCGCTTTCATTTATAGCATACCTGCTGCTGATCGCAATATTTTTCAGCATTTGGATATCAGAACAAGGCAAAAAACATCGCTATGAGCACGATCCACTTACCGGCAGATTCTGCCTTACTACAAAACGACTTTATTTTTGGTGTGGCCACGGCCGCCTTTCAAATCGAGGGGGCGGCATCAGAACGTGAACCCTGTATTTGGGATACTTTTTGTGCTGAGCCTGGGCGGATTAAAGACGGTTCGGATGGCCAAATTGCCTGTGATCATGTAAATCGCTGGCAAGAAGATCTCGAGTTAATTGCCGGGCTAGGTGTCGATGCGTATCGGTTTTCGGTATCGTGGGGGCGTATCGTTCGTGCAGATGGCAGCATTAATCAGCAAGGTTTAGCGTTTTATACTCAGTTATTAGATGCGTTAACGGCGCGTAATATTAAAGCCTTTGTTACCTTATACCATTGGGACTTACCGCAGTATCTAGAGGATCAAGGCGGATGGTTAAACCGCAACACGGCTTATCGTTTCGCTGAGTATGCCGATATTGTTAGCCAAGCGTTTGGCGATAAAGTGTATTCGTATGCCACGCTAAACGAGCCTTTTTGCAGTGCATATTTGGGGTACGAGGCGGGTATTCATGCACCAGGCCAGCAAAATCGTCAACATGGTCGCCAAGCTGCACATCATTTATTGTTAGCCCATGGCTTAGCCATGCCCATTTTACGCCGTAATTGCCCCAGTGCATTGCATGGTATTGTGCTCAACTTTAGTCCTTGCCATGCCGCGTCAACGCAGCCGAAAGATTTGCAAGCGGCGCAGTTAGCTGATTTGTATCATAATCAATGGTATTTGCAGCCTTTAATAGAGGGGCGCTATCCTGATCTGGCCGGTCAATTGAATGCAGCAGATATGCCGGTGATAGCGCCTGGCGATTTAGCTATTATTGCCCAGCCTTTGGATTTTTTGGGGGTAAATTATTATACCCGTACCGTATTTGCCGCACGGCATGATGGCTGGTTTACCGATATTAAACCCAGTACACCGCCGTTAACTGATATGGGATGGGAAATCTATCCGCAAGGGTTAACAGAAATTTTAGTGCAGTTAGCGCAGCGTTATGCCTTACCACCGCTTTACATCACAGAAAATGGTGCTGCCACCGTGGATATCTGGCAGGATGGTGTCGTTCAAGATCCACTGCGTTTAGCCTATTATCAACAACACTTGCTGGCAACAGATGCGGCCATTCGTGCCGGAGTAAATGTGTGTGGCTATTTTGCCTGGAGCTTGCTCGATAATTTTGAATGGGCCGAGGGATACGCTAAACGTTTTGGTATTGTGTATGTCGATTATGCTAGCCAACAGCGCACCCTTAAAGCCAGTGGTCAGGCATTACAAAGGTTATGGCAGGGTCGACGCGACTAGTTCAATAGGTCGTTACACTCATCGTGTTCCAAACAGGATAGAACAGTAGATGCTAAGCAAAAAAGAAAAAATTGCTTATGGTTTGGGTGATACGGCCAGCAATATCATTTTTCAAACGGTCATGTTGTTTTTGACGTTTTTTTATACCGATATTTTTGGTATTTCTCCCGCAGTAGTCGGTACTTTGTTCTTGGTGGTACGTATTGTTGATGCGGTGACCGATCCTTTGATGGGCGCGCTAGCCGATCGTACCCAAAGCCGTTTTGGGCAATATCGTCCCTATTTGCTGTATTTAGCGTTGCCTTTTGGGTTAATCAGTGTGTTAGCCTTTACTACGCCTGATCTTAGCCCGCAGGGTAAAGTATGGTATGCCTTTATTACTTACACCTTACTCATGTTAGCGTACACCGCTATTAATATTCCTTATTCGGCGTTGGGTGGTGCTTTAACCGCTGATCCTAGCGAGCGGGTATCGGTGCAATCGTATCGGTTTGTATTTGGTATGTTGGGAGGCTTGTTAGTCACCGCCTGTACCTTGCCATTGGTATCGTGGTTTGGACAGGGGGATCAGGCTAAAGGCTATCAACTGACTATTGCCGCCATGAGTGTTCTGGGGGTAGTTCTGTTTGTATTATGCTTTTTAGGCACGCGTGAACGGGTGGCTGTACCGGCGGCGCAGCAACTTACCCTGAAAAGTAGCCTGCAAGCCTTATGGCAAAACGAGGCATGGCGCATACTGAGTGTTGCCGCATTGGTATTGTTAACGGGTATGGTATTACGAAATACCTTAGCCATTTATTACGTTAAATACTATTTGCAACAAGACGATTTTGTGACCACTTTTATGACTATCGGTATGCTAGGGAATATTTTAGGCTGTGCCTGTGCGCAGTTTGTTGCGGCCCGAGTTGATAAAGTGAATGCCTACATCACCTTGCAATTAATTGCGGCATTATTGTGTGCTGTCAGTTTTTGGGTGCCGCCTGATCAACTGTGGCTAGCCACCTTTATGCACTTTGCATGGAGCTTCTTTTTGCAAATGGCGACGCCAATGTTGTGGGCCAAGATGGCGGATGTGGTTGATTACGGTCAGTGGAAAAATGGTATTCGTATTACTGGGTTAGTCTATTCGTCAGTGGTATTTTTTATTAAATTAGGATTGGCTGTAGGCGGAGCCGTCGCCGGTTGGTTGCTTGCGTGGTATCAATATCAACCAGGCATAGTGCAAGCAGCTGAGACACAGTATGGCATATTATTATGTTTTACCTTATTGCCCGCAGTGGGTTCGGTGTTAGTGGCATTGATTATGAGCCGTTATCCGCTCACACAGCAACGTGTGCAGCAAATTGCACAGGATCTTAATTCACAGCAGGCAAAAGCCTAAGTAATGTTGTTTGGCGATCTGACAAGGATTTAATGATACACATGGCAACTATTTATGAAGTATCAAAACTGGCGGGGGTATCGCTCGCCACCGTATCGAGGGTGATGAATAATAATACGCCCGTAAGAGAGTCAACGCGAAAAAAAGTGCTAGCCGCCATGGAGCAGTTGGGGTATAGGCCAAATAGCATTGCGCAATCTTTAGCGTCTAATTGTTCCAATAGTGTGGGTATTTTGGTATCGGAGTTACACGGTCCATTTTATGGGGCTATGCTAACGGGTATCGAAGCTGAGTTTCGGGCGGCTGGCAAGCACGTTATTATTGCGGCAGGTCACAGTGAATTAGCGACCGAGCAAGAAGGCATCGAGTTTTTACAAAGCCGCAGTTGCGATGCCTTAATTTTGCACGTAGAAGCTGTTTCAGATGATTATCTGATTAAGTTGGCGCAAACAGACACCCCCTTTGTGTTGCTAAATCGGCAAATTCCGGCGCTTGCTGATCGCTGTATCAGTTTAAATAACGAGCTAGGTGGATACTTGGCAACACAGCACTTATTAGCGCAAGGTCATCGTGATATTGCCTACATTGCTGGGCCAATGTGGAAAACCGATGCAAAAGAACGCTATCAGGGCCATCAACGCGCCTTGGCCGATTATCAACTTGTTGCAAATCCCGCATTATTTTTTGAAGGGGATTTCCGTGAAACTGGCGGTAGTAAAGGCTTATCCGCCATTTTAGCAACGGGATTACCTTTTACCGCATTAGTGTGCGGTAATGATGAAATGGCTTCAGGCGCCTTAACAGCAGCCCGTGAATTGGGATTATCTGTCCCCGACAGTTTTTCGGTAGTGGGGTTTGATAACGTGAATTTTGCGTATTACACCTATCCTAAGCTGTCGACCATTGATTATCCGATCAGTGCCATGGGGCAAATGGCTGCACGGTGGGTGTTACGAGAGGTGTATCGTAGCGCTACCGTTGAGGTGCAGCAGTTGTTTGAACCGCATTTCATTCCGCGCGATTCAGTTAAAGCGTGTTCACCAACATAATGATTGTTGGCGAACACGGTGAGACGTGCTTTTACAAGTAAACCTGTGTAACGGTGCTTCGTTAGCTTGCGCTCGGTTTATAACGTGCTAACCAATGCGCATAAGGCGCTGGTAATACCCAGGCTGGGTTATCGATTTGTAACTGCTGGGCGGCAACGTAGCTCCAGTGCGGATTCGCTAAATGCGCCCGACCAATCATGACCAAATCCATTTGACCACTGGCCACCGCATTTTCGGCTAATTGCGGTGTATCAATACCCCAAGATGAGGCGACCGGTAACTCGGCTTGCTGTTTAACTTGCTGGGCAATCGGGCCTAAGAAAGCTGGGCCCCACGGAATAGTCGTTTCGGCAATGGTAAAGCCAACACTAACGCTCAGCATATCCAGCCCTTGCGCTTTCATTTGCCGCGTAAGCTCGATCGATTCTTGCAGTGTTTCTTCATCGTTGCCATCAAACTCAATGACACCAAAACGGGCGGTCAAGGGTAAATGCGCTGGCCAAACGGCGCGCACGGCGGCTAAGGTTTCCAGCATAAACCGGCTGCGGCCAGCCAAGTCACCGCCGTATTCGTCGGTACGCTGGTTACTATGTTTGGAGAAAAAGCTTTGTGCCAGATAGCCATGGGCAAAGTGTAATTCTAACCATTCAAAACCGGCCGCCAGTGCCCGTTTTGCTGCCGCCACATAATCGGCTTGCACGCGCTTGATATCGTCGATGGTCATGGCGCGTGGTACTTTGGGTAAATGGTGGCCAAAGGCAACGGCCGATGGCGCGATAGTTTGCCAGCCAAGCTTATCGTCAGCAGCAATATGATCATCACCTTCCCAAGGCTTGTTTGCACTGGCTTTACGGCCAGCATGGGCAAGCTGAATACCCGGTACACTGCCTGCATCTTTGATGGCTTTAGCAATGGCCGCCATGCCCGCTTGTTGCTCATCTCGCCACAATCCAGTACAGCCTGGGGTAATACGTCCTTCTGGGGCTACACCGGTGGCTTCGACAACCACTAATCCGGCACCACCGCGGGCCAGTGACGTGTAATGGGCTAAATGCCAATCGGTGGTAAAGCCATCGATGGCACTATACTGACACATAGGGGGAATGGCGATGCGGTTACGTAAGGTGACGCTTTTTAATTGAAAGGGGCTAAATAAAGCACTCATTATCTTTCCTGTTATAAAGGGTAAAAGGCACGATTGACCTTCGGCTGAAAAAGCATGCGTTAATTCTAAAGTAGTTAAGGTATAATAAAAATACATATAAACTTATGTAATCCATAAATTATCATTATGACCAATCTTAGCTGGCTACAAAGTCTACAAGCCATCGCGCGTACTGGCAGTTTTACAAGGGCGGCAGAGCAATTAGGGCTAACCCAAGCTGCAGTCAGTCAACATATCCGGCAGTTAGAAGATCACTATGGCAGCGTGGTATTACGCTCGGCACGGCCATTGGCCTTAACGCCAACAGGCCAGTTATTACTCAGCTATGCTGATGAAATCACCGCAGCAAACGACTGTCTTAAACAACGCTTGCAAGCTAACGACAGTTTGCAAGGCGATGTGGGTTTAGTAACACCGGGGAGTAGTGGATTATTGCTCTATGCCGATTTACTGGCGTTACAGCTAAATCAGCCCGGTTTAATTATTCGGCACCGCTTTGCGCCGGGTGCCGAAGTACAACAGGCGGTACTGGATAATAGTTATCAGATAGGGCTGTTAACCTTTAAACCTGAAGATCCACGTTTACAGGCTGAGGAAATTGCCGAAGAGCCATTAGAATTGGTCTATCCAGCGGGCTATCAGATCCGGCAGTGGCAAGACTTGCAACAGTTAGGCTTTATTAATCACCCCGATGGCAAAGCCATGGCGACCCGTTTGCTAAGCCGGCATTTCCCGGGCAACCCTGGCGTAGCAACATTGCCTTGCAAGGGGTATAGCAATCAGGTGAGTTTGTTATTACAACCTGTCGCGCTGGGGTTAGGCTTTACCGTGGTACCCCGTTATGCGCGGCAAGCGTTCGCAGCACAAGATAAGATTGCGGTATTACAATGCGGTCAGCCAGTAATCGACACTTTATGGGCAATTTATCGTGCCGAATGGCCGCTAAATGCCCGGTGCCGCCTAGTCCTGGAACGGATCCGTCGAACGCTTAACACAGCTGCTGCCAGTCAAACTCGCTAAAACAGCGAATTTTATAATCGGCAATGGCAAATTTGCTGTGTTGCCATTCATGCTCTGCTGGAATGGCGACGACCGTCATCCCAGCGGCTTTGGCAGCGCTCACCCCTGCAAACGAGTCTTCAAATACTAAGCAATGCTCCGGCTTTACACCTAATTTATTGGCAGCCAGCAAATAAATATCAGGGGCAGGTTTACCCTGTTTTACCAGTTCCAAATGGCAAAGCGCGTGAAAATAATGCCGGATTTGCAAGCGCTCAAGGGTGGTGTCGAGCAGTAGCTGCGGGGAATTAGTGGCCACTGCCATCTTTAGTTGGCGCTGTTTATTATCAGCCAGTAGGGTCAATAAGCCTTTTTTAGGTTCGCCGCTGTTCGCCACACCCGAAGCAACAAAGTCGATAATCTGCTGATGCACTTGCAGTGGGCTAAGTGTAGGCCAGGGTTGATGCTGATACCAATGATTAATAACCGTAGCAGTGGTTAAGCCGGTACTTTGTAGCAGAGGCGGTTTGTTAAAGTCGATGCCTAAACCGCCTAAAATATGCTGTTCGGCCTGATGCCAAAGGGGTTCAGAATCGATCAGCACGCCGTCCATATCAAAAATGACTGCCTGAAACACGGTTATACTCCTGTTATTAACATTATTGCAGCAATACGCCTAAAAGCAGGCTATGCTAACGTTTCAACTTAAGCGCATTCAATCGAAATGCCTTGAACCTATGCCTGTTTATGTTGAAGCCTTTACCTCAGGCATGGTGCTCTAAAGCACCTTATCGGAAATTAATGCAAAGGAGAATTGGGTATGTGGTTGAAGTACGTGATTTTTATCGCGGGGCTAAGTGTTAGCCTACCTGTAATGGCACAGTGTAGTTTTAGATTAGCCGACGGTAAATTGTTGCGCTGTGGCATGGCCAGTATTGAGGTCATAGAGCGTGTAGGGCAACCGTTATTACGCGAACAACGCACGCTGGGTGTGAGCACCAATGCGATTGAACGGGGGCAAACGGTTGAAGTGTGGTCTTATAAGGTAAAAGCAGATGTTGGCGGTGAGTTTTTACTGAGCATTGAGCTCACTGACGGTAAAGTCACCACCCTGGATCGCAAGCAACAAGGGCGTCTTTAAAGCCAGCCTTTTTGCCGCGCAAGGCGTGCGGCATCAATGCGGTTCGCCGCGTTAAGTTTGCTTATGGCTTCCGACAAGTAATTGCGGGCTGTGCCTTCGGCAATATAGAGCGTCGCGGCAATTTCGCTGGTGCTCTTGCCCTCAGCGGCCAAACGTAATGCCTGCCGCTCTTTCTCAGTGAGGGGATCTTGCTCCCCCAGCGAATTGAGTAACAGTTCGCTGTCGACAACCTTTTTTCCTGCCATCACCTGCTGCATCGCCTGTACCAACTGCGCTACCGGCGCATCTTTTAATAAAAAGCCGCCGACGCCAGCATCCATCGCCCGTTTTACATAGCCAGCGCGGCCAAAGGTAGTAATAATCACCACCTTGGTCGGCAGCTTTTGCTGTTGAACATGTTGCGCCAGTTCAATACCGCTGGCGCCAGGCATTTCGATATCGGTGAGCAGTAAGTCGAAGGGGTGTTGCTTGAGGAGCTTTAGCGCGACAGCGCCATCGGCCGCTTCGATAACCTGCATGTCGGTTTCTAAGCGCAATAAACTGGCGAGCGCCGTACGTACCATAGCCTGATCTTCAGCCAGTAGAATATTCATAGCGGCTCCTTTAGTGGTAAATCAATAATGGCTTGAAAGCCCTGATTTTGTTGTAAGGTTAAATGCGCGCCAATAGCCGACAAGCGTTCGCGCAAACCAGTTAAGCCATTACCTTCTTTACACTCTGCTCCCTTACCATTGTCGGTTAATTCCAACTGTAAGTGCTTATCATCACTAATAAAATGTAACTGGCAACTGTCGCCCTGGCTATGACGCATAACATTTGTGATCAGCTCGGTCAATGCTAGAACCAGGGCTGTTTCGCGACGGCTATCCAGTTGTGGGATCTCGCCGTAAAGTTCCACCTGAAACCCCGCATCGCGCAAGCGCGACAGCAGTTTCGCGACTTCTGTGGTTAACCCCTGATGTTTAAAACCAGAGACGCTTTGCCGCACCTGGCTTAGTGCATCGCGGGCAATAGTGCTAAGTTCGCTTAGTTGCTGCTGTGCCGCCTCGGCTTGCTGGCGTGCCAGCAATTTTTCCGCTAAATCGGCTTTCAAGATAATGCTTGATAAGGTGTGGCCTAAAATATCGTGTAAATCGCGACCAATGCGTTCACGTTCTACAATGGTAGCGAGCTGTTTAATTTCATCAGCGCTTTGTCGTTCCTGACGTAATCGTAATTGCCGCTGTTGCTCAACTCTGCCCAGTAAGCTGACGCCTATTACAACAGGCACACCCAGCAATAAAAAGTATGGCCAGAGAATAAGATCCGTTATATCCAGCGTGATCAGGATGGCGCAAAGCGCAGCCATCAGTAATAGATAACGCCGCAATTTATAGGCAAAGCCAATAAAAAATCCGGCAAAGCTGAACATGCTGATGGCTCCGGGGTTAATGGGAGCAACTAGGGTTGCAATCACCATCATACCTAATATTGGCCAATGCATTTGTGTGCTGCTTTGTCGGTAGGCCGCAAAGTAGCAGTACAAAAAACTGATTAGCGCCACCAACATGGCCGCGTAATGCCATAGCTGGTAAGGGACAAATAGCAAAGGCGCCAAGAAAAGCGTTAGATTTAACAGATAAACCCAGCTCATTTTTTGTTCCAAACGCAGGTTCATTTGCTCACTCCTGACGAAAATTGGCTTGTGGTGTTGCTTAAGCGATGCCAGCGTAGCTCTAAAACCAGTATGCTCAGTGCATAGATTAGCACAATCCCTATTGGGATCAGCACCATACTCTGTTCAGGGAAAAGCACCCAACACGCCGTGCACAGTAGAGTGCGGACTACTGCGTGGAAAATGCCTATCCAATGTTGAATAATCCAGCCCAGTGGTAACCACATTAACCCGCTCAGTACACCCACGGTAAAGGGTAAGGAGCGATAATCAGCCAGGAAATAGGGTATCGCGATGGCATAAACTAACAGCGACATGGCAACACCATGCAAAAACAGCTTATCGAAGACATTTTTGGGTTGTTGACTAAAGCGGATGGTCTCACCGGTAAAGCGTGCTATCAGCATGCCTAAATAAACGATACTGCCAGTACCAATAAAAATGGCCAGAGTTGCTTGGTAAGGCGAGAGTAACCAGCCGGTAAAGGCCAAGGTTAGCCAAACCAGTAAGCCGCTGAGTGGCATTGCTAAAAAACGTCTTTCAGAAAAAATTTTACGTTGTTGTTCCAAGGTGAATGTGTGCATTTTGACTTACTCCTGTTGGTTGAGTAAGGCCAGTATGCGTTCTTGATCATTTAGTCGTCAGTGTCGACTGTCAGGGTTTTTATATGACAAACGTCATAACTGTTTAGACGTTTTAAGGGGTTGCGGCAAAATGCTCTCAACTATTTATCCAGCTGCGTTTGTAAATGTGAAAGGGTGAGCAGTGAATTTGACGCTAAGCCAGCGCTTAGTTACAGTGCTATGACAAAGCGGCAAAATAATAACAATTACTATGCAAACCGCAAAACCCAGCTATGTCTTAAGCATCGATTTTGGCACCCAAAGTGTGCGCGCTATTATTGTTGATGATCGTGGCAATATTATTGCTAAAGGTCAGCAATTGCTACCTGCCTATCAATCATCAGAGCCGGGGTATGCTGAACTTCCCGCAGACAGCTATTGGCACGCCCTTACACAAGCTTGTGCCAGCTTATGGCAGCAAAGCCCAGTTGCGCCAGTCGCCCTTAGTGCGGTAACGCTGACAACGCAGCGCGGCACCGTTTTATGCCTAGATCAGCAGAAGCAGCCATTGAGGCCAGCCATTATTTGGTTAGATCAGCGAGAGGCTAGGGTATTGCCGAGGTTGGGGATTTGGCGTGCCTTGTTTCGAACCGTCGGCGTGACTGCAATGGTCGAGCGCTTTCAGCGTCGCGCCCCGTCAAATTGGTTGGCAGAGCATGAACCACAGCAGTGGCAAAATACCGCACATTATATGTTACTGTCTGGCTATTTGACCCTGCAACTCACCGGTGAGCTGGTCGATTGCAGCGCCGCGCAGGTGGGGTATTTACCGTTTGATTTTCAACAGCAGCATTGGGCAAGTCAGTTTAGCTGGAAATGGCGGGCATTATCGCTTAAGTCTAGCCAGCTGGTGCCCCTAAAGCCACCTGGCGCAGAGCTGGGTAAGATCACTGCACAGGCAGCCTCTGACTTGGGATTACCGGCAGGTTTACCTCTGATTGCTGCCGGCTCAGATAAAGCTTGTGAAGTGCTGGGATGTGGCGGTTTAACACCTCAAACCGGCTGTATTAGCTATGGTACAACCGCAACCATTAGCACCGCTAACCGGCGCTATATTGAGCCCGGCCCTTGGTTACCAGCCTATCCCGCTGCGCAGCCCGGCTTTTACACATCAGAGGTGATGATTTATCGCGGTTTTTGGTTGGTAAGCTGGTTTAAAGAGCAATTTGGTTTGCAAGAGCAGCAGGAAGCCGCGGTATTGGGCATAGCGCCAGAACAGTTGTTTGATGAGCTGTTAAACGCCGTGCCACCTGGCAGTATGGGGTTAATGCTACAACCTTATTGGTCACCCGGTATTCGCGAGCCGGGGCCAGAGGCTAAAGGTGCGATGATTGGCTTTGGTGATGTGCACCAGCGTGCGCATGTTTATCGTGCGTTAATTGAAGGCATAGCCTACGCCTTACAAGAGGGGCGGCAGCGGTTAGAGCGGCGTAATGGGGTTAAAATGCAGTGCCTGCGAGTATCGGGGGGCGGTTCGCAAAGTGCGCAAATTTTGCAGCTGACGGCGAATGTGTTTAACCTGCCGGTAGAAAGGCCTCATACGAGTGAGACTTCTGCCTTGGGGGCGGCGATCAGTGCCATGGTAGGCTTAGGGCGTTTTGCCAACTATGCCGAGGCGTTGGCCGCCATGAGTCATCTCGGCGAACGTTTTCTGCCAGAGCCTGCTGTTGCTGCGCAATATCAACGCTTATATCGCGAGGTATACTTAAAGATGTACCGGCAGTTAAAGCCGTTGTATCAAAAAATTCGGGAGATTACGGGGTATCCGCGTTAAGACGCCACAGTACCCGCAAAGTATTCAGTGCCGAAAACTGCCAGACAAGACGGCAAGTCTGGTTATACTTGGCCGGAAAACCAACAGGAATGCAGAATGCCAGATCCGTTGTTAACTCCAGGACTAAATGTCTCATCAACGCTTGAGCTGTACCTGTCATATCGGCCACCTTATGCTTGGCAGCCACTACGGGACTTTTTGCGGCAGCGGCAAATAGCTGAATTAGAATGGAGTGGTGACGATTACTATGGCCGCACCTTTCGTTATCAGCAGGCGGTAGGCGCTTTTACGCTGTACCATCAGCCGCAGCAGTATCGTTTTCGGCTGGAGTTACAACTTGATAAGCTCGCTATGCTACAGCCGGTATTACAAAATATTCGTCGTATTTTCGATTTGGATGTGGATATCACTCAGGTTGAGCAAGATTTAGCGCCGCAGCTTGCGCAATTAAGCAGTACGGTGACCGGGCTGCGTTTACCGGGGCTCTGGGATCCGTTTGAAGCGGGTGTCAGGGCTATTCTTGGGCAGCAGGTTACGGTTAGCGCCGCACATCAGCTAGTGCAGCAACTGGTGCAGCAATTAGGCGATCAGGTTGCCGGACAGCGCTTGTTTCCTACACCGCAGGCTATTGCCGACAGTGAGCTGACGTTTTTAAAGATGCCGCAGGCGCGGCGTGATACCTTGCGCGGTTTTAGTCGCTATATGCAAAACAGCGAACAAGCAGACGATATCGATGCCTGGCAGAAGCTAAAAGGCATAGGTCCCTGGACCTGTCATTACGCCCGTATGCGCGGACTGAGTGATCCTGATATTTGGCTGGCGGGTGACGCTGGCGTGAAAAATGCGTTAAAGCAGGGGGCTATCAGTTTTAGCGCAGAGGCTGGCCGACCGTGGCGCAGCTATTTAACCTTGCAGCTATGGCAGTTATTGGCCGCTACGGCTAAGCCAACGACGCCAAAGATAAGCGCTGCTCAAAGTAATGTACTGGAGAATCACTAATGCTGTATTACAATTACCTGGCCAGTCCACTGGGATTAGTTGAAGTGGCTGCCTCTGAACAAGGCCTGGTTGCTGTTACGTTTTGCGATATACCGCGCCAGCCAGTGCAGCCGCAGCACTTCGCCCAGGAAGCAAAACAACAACTTATCGCCTATTTTGCGCAAGAACTTCGTGAATTCGACCTACCACTAGCCGCTACGGGCACGGTATTTCAGCAGCAGGTTTGGCAGGCATTAACCTCAGTACCTTATGGTCAAACCGCCAGTTATGGCGATATTGCTAAAGCCATTAATAACCCTAAGGGGGTTCGGGCGGTAGGGTTGGCCAATGGCAAAAATCCGATTGCGATTATTGTACCCTGCCATCGTATTATTGGGGCGAATGGTACCCTAACCGGTTATGCCGGCGGGCTAGATAAAAAAGCCTGGTTGCTGGCGCATGAAGGGGCAGCGTTTCGCTAGCAACGGCGTATTTTTTAAACCTCACTCGCCCAATGATGCACGAATGAGGTTATGGCGTATTTTTTGCGGTTAAGGCGTTTTGCTGGCGCATCTTTCTCAAGTTTATGCTGTTCGTGGTGTCAGCCATTTTTGTTGTAATTGCTTAGCCACAATACGTAAAATCAGCGCTACCAGTAATAAGGACGCCGCCAATTCCAGCCAGCTTGGCAATACCGAATGCTGATGCTGCATGGCGCCTTGTACCGAGATATCAAAGTAATTTAGTGCCACATCCAACAGCCAGCCAAAAAACACTGACATCACGATCACGCCAAATAAATACGCCCCCAGCGCGCGTTTGCCCAGCTCTTTATAGACGACGCTAATGGTCGCAATATTGGTAGCCGGGCCAGCTTGCATAAACACCAACGCGGCGCCCGGCGATATCCCCATCAGCATTAATGCAGCCGCTATCGGGGTTGATGCGGTAGCGCAGACATACATGGGCACTGAAATCAGTACCATTAACAGCATCATCCAAATACTGCTGCCGTATTGGGCTAAGGCATCCATAGGCACCAGCGTTTGCACTAAGGCCGCAAAAAATAAACCAATTAATAGCCACAGATAAAAATCGCTTAATAGCTTGCCGGTGCTATATGCCAAGCCCGATTTTGCTTGTTGCAAAAAGCTGGGTTTGGTATTGGCCGCGGCCGCAGTTGACTTGCTCGGGCAGCAGCTGGCTTTTGCTGCGACAACCTCGGCTTTAGCTGGCGCTTTGCTCGGGCAACATGCTGCAACTGCGGGCTCGACAGCTGCTGCTGTAGCGGTTTTACTGGGGCAGCAGCTAGTTTTAGCGGTTGCAACCTCGGCTTCGGCTTGCGCTTTAGTCGGGCAACACGCTGCCGCTACAGGCTCTGCAGGCGTTGTTATAACGGCTTTACTGGCGCAGCAGCTTTTGGCGGGTGCAGTCTCAGCTTTTGTATCGCTCGAAAGGCTAGTATTTGTCACAGTATGCTCGGTACGTCCCACTAACAGGCCAGAAACAATAGCGCTGCTAATGGCTGCTAACGGTCGCACTATGGCCATTAACGGGCCCAGTAACACATAAGACACTGAGATAGAGTCTACTCCGGTTTCTGGCGTGGCACTTAAAAACGCCACTGTTGCTCCCTTGCTGGCACCACCGCGGCGTAATTGCATGGCTGCCGGAATCACGCCACAACTACACAAGGGTAAAGGCGCGCCAAATAAGGCGCCTTTAATAACGGGTTTAACCCCATCACCGCCCAGTTGTTTTTGCAGCCAGTCCATTGGGATCCAGGTTTTCATAATGGCCGCGACCAACAGCCCCACCAATAACCAGGGCGCGGATAGCACAAAGAGTTGCCAGAAATTCTCAATAAAGCTTAACATTTTGCACACTCCTGCTTGGATAGATGATGCTCGGCCTGAACGGGTTGGCCTTGTTCCAAAGCGGTTAGAATAGAGCACTCCGTAGCGCTAATACTGCCACCACAACAGGCTTGATCTAATTGTTCAAGCGCCTGATAAAAGCGTTGTAGTTCACTGATCTGCATCGCTATTTCGGCCATTTTATGTTGAACTTTGTCTTTCACATCGCTGCATTGCCACTGGCTTTTGTTATCTTCAATTTGCAGCAATTCACGAATTTGCTGCAGGCTAAAACCGACACTTTTGGCCCGTAAAATAAAGCTAAGGCGTTGGCTATCTGCGCTGTTATATAAACGGTAACCACTCTCAGAGCGGGCGTTGGGTGTTAATAACTGCTGCTTTTCATAAAAACGGATGGTATCAACACTTACCCCATGCTGTTTTACTAAATCGCCAATTTTCATGGTATTACTCCGGTTAATCAGCAAACGTGAATACGATTAAGAAGAGTATAAACCCTAGAGTTAGCTCTAGAGTCAAGTTAGTCAGCAGGATTAATTATGTCATAAGCAAAAAGTAGCGGAAAAGCGGCCATAAGCCGCTACAGCGCAGAAGAATATCTATCAGTCTTTATTCGGTGGTTTTAAAGATACAATGTTTGGCAAAATCTTTCACTTCATTGGCGGTCCAGTCACCTTTCGGTTTGGCTTCCATCGCTTTACACCATTTCTCAGAGCCCACTTCTGGAGCGCAACCGGTCATTAATGCTAACGAGACAATGGCTAAAACAGCTATTTTTTTCATCGTATTTCCTTATTGTGTTTAGGCATGTTGCCTTTTTTATACGCATTACGGCCTGGTTACCGCAGTGCTGTACAGGTTGATATCGCTAAAATTATCCGGCTTGCCAATACCGCTTAAAGTCTTCTTTATAACGGCGCGATAGGCTTATTTTCGCAGCAGATTGCAAATGTACCTCGCCATCGCCACTACTTTGATATTGTACACTGACAACTTTATTCACATTCACCGCCACACTCCGGTGGATGCGACAAAACCCTATTGGTGCCAGTTGCAGTATAGTCGCACTCAGTGTCGCGCGCAGCGGATAAATACGGCCCTGACTATGTAAATTCACATAGTTCCCATTGGCTTCTAACCACTCTATATCTGTTGTGGCTAGCAAGAACTCTTTATCCAGCTTTTTCACTAAGTAAAAATTTGGGGCTGCTTGCCGATCCTCTGTTAGGTTAGCCGGGATAGTGTTTTCAGCCTGATCGAGAGTATGAGCTTCACCGGTTAACCGTGAATGAATAAATCGCGCAATATAAAAACAGCACATGAAAAACACATAGGCCCAAGCATCTTTACGGTATTCGTAAACAAAGTCGGCGGTAAGGGGCTCAAAGCCATAGTGACCACCTGCCAAGTGATAAATGGGTTGGCGTAATACAATCATCGTAATGATATGCAGCAAGGCATACATCAGGGACGCCGCCAGATGGCTAAGCAGTTGCCGGCCAAATTGTGCTAACCGTAGCGGATAGCGGGTAAACCACCAAAACAGTAGCGGGCACCATAATAGGGTGCTTAGCGCGCTGCTGTATTCCCATAAAAATGGCTCCCATCGGGCGGTATCCGTCACGGCCGCGCGTTGTAAATCTGTCCAGACTGAGCTGGCATTTACCGTTGCGTTAATCAATAAAAAGAGCGATAAAACTGCATAGGCACAGGCAACAGGGTGTTGCCGTAATTGTGAATCTAGTGTCATTTTGACGTTTTTCGTCACGGTTGTCCCACCTGTTATCCCTTATTTCCACCGTTTAGCTATCAACAAATATCGCTATGGTAATGCGCTATGCATACTTATATTTGAACAACAGCATGACTGACAATGGCTTAAATTATAACAGGATGCAAGATGGCTGACGCAGGGCAACTAGCAAGGCGCTATGAATTAGATTGGTTAAGAGTACTGGCGTTTGCGCTATTAATTTTTTACCACACGGGCATGTTGTATGTGGAGCGCTGGGGCTTTCACTATAAAAGCCAGTATCTCAGCAGCACCTTGGAATATTTGATGTTGGCCTCCTCGCCCTGGCGGATGTTATTAATTTGGCTTATCTCGGGTTATGCGCTCGGTACGGTTTTGCGGCGACTACGCCGCTGGCAGCATTATGGCAGACTAGCGTTAACGCGCAGTGTCGGGTTGTTACTACCATTAATGGTGGGTCTATGGATTATAGTGCCACCACAGCTGTATGCGGAAATGGTGCAAAAAGATGGCCTAACCTTAAGTTATTGGCAGTTCTATCAGGCATTTTTTGATCTGTCTCATCCGCTTTTTGCGGCTTACCAGCGTGGGGTATGGCCGCATGTTGATGTAAATCATCTCTGGTATTTACGCTCGCTGTGGAAATTTACTTTCGTGTTATTGCTGCTCGCACCCTTACTGTACTGGCCGCCCTTGCAACGCCAGATTGGTCGTGTGTTTGCATTGCCGTTAGGCTGGCAGTTGCTGTTGTATAGCGCGTTACTGTTTGTTAGCCGCTATGGATTGGAAGACGATGCCCGGCGTGATGTGCAAGGTTTTGGCTATTTTTTAGTGGGGGCGTTATTGGTAGGACAAACGGCGTTTTGGCAAAAGTTAGCCGTGGCGCGAACCTGGCTTGGTTGGGGGTGTTTCGGCAATTATCTGCTGTTATGCGGTTTATATTATTGTTATACCCAACCGGCGCTGCTGCCCTCAGCGTTGCAACCCCAGCTGCAAATCGGCTTACTGGGCAGTTTTGTACTGCAAGCTGCGCTGGTAGTGTGGTGGTTACTGGCATTGGCCGAGCGTTATCTTAATAAGCCGCATCGTTATCTCAACGTTGCCAATAGGACGGTATTTCCTATTTATTTGGTGCATCAAAGCGCCATCGTTATCGCGGCACTGTACTTAACGCCCTTTCAGTTGGGTGGTGCACTGGAGGCGGCATTAGTGTTACTTTTTACGCTTGTCGCCTCAGTAGTATTTGTCGGGGTGTTTTGGCATCTGCCTTGGTGCGCTGCGTTAGTAGGCTTAAAAACCACGCATGTTTTTAGCCCGTGGCAGCAGCGCTTAGGGTATGCACTGGGATTAATTATTGTTACACCCTTAGCGCTCACCCTATTGCTATAAAATGGCTAATACCGATAGACGCCATTACTAACGGGCTAGCGTGCTACAAACTCCAATACCGTGGCATTAATACAATAGCGGGTGCTGCCATTAGGGCCATCGTTAAAGACATGGCCTAAATGGATCCCCGATACCGCCGCTAGCACCTCGGTACGCACCATACCGTGGCTATAATCAGGGCGGGTGGTCACTGCGCCAGCTACCGGTTTACTAAAAGAGAGCCAGCCGGTACCGGAGTTAAAACGATCACGAGTATCGAACAGCGCAGCACCACTGAGGGCATCAATAAAAACACCATCGGGCGTATTACGAAATTGTTCGTATTGTTGGCAAAATGGTCGATCGGTGGCGCTTTGAAACGCCACTTTAAAGGCCTCGCTTTGCTCACCCAAACTAAAATAGCCAAGCACTTTGTAAAAATCAGCAGGTGCCATATAGCCTTGCACGCCTAGCGTTTCTTTACCGTTTTCTAGGAACAAGATTGTTGGCGTGGCCCAGGTGGGCGAGGTAATTTGCAGGCCAGTTAATTGATTCGCTTTACGTAAATGTAATGGAATTGCGCCCTGATAATCTTTTACAACGTCTGCTTTAAATTTTTCGCAATAAGGGCAATCTGGTGCATCTAGCATCACAATATGTTTACCTTGCAGTAAGGCACTGTTATCAACGGCCGCGGTTTGCACTGCCTCGCCGGAAAAACGCACACCGGTGGCATGATCAGGGCAATAACCATTGGGGTTTTTCGCCAGGTAATCCTGATGAAATTCTTCCGCCGGATAAAACTGTTTTAAAGGCTGAATTTGCGTTTGAATTTGCCCATAACCGGCTGCGCTTAGTAAAGGCTGGTAACGCGCCGTAACGTCGTTAGCGGCTGTCGCTTGCGCAGGGCTGTTAAACAAAATAATTGAGCGATACTGCGTACCAATATCGTTACCTTGACGGTTTTGTAGGGTCGGATCGTGCATTTCATAAAAGTGTTGCAGTAAGGTGTCTACGGACACGCGCTGCGGTTCAAAGGTGATCTGCACCACTTCAGCATGGTTATTCGGGTTAAATTTATTACGTGGGTGGGTTATCTCGCGGTAACTAGGTTTTACGCCATCACCCCCGGCATAACCCGAGGCCACATCAGTCACACCGTCTATCGCTTCAAAGCGTTTTTCCACGCCCCAAAAGCAGCCTGCACCTACTACTAATGTGTCGAGCTGCATAGTAGCTTGTGTAACACTGGTGTTGTCAGCGGCTTTATTCGCGATAACATGATTGGCTTTAGCGGTATTAGCCTGGCTTGCAACAGCAAACAGTAACAAGCTACTTAACATGAGGTGTATTAACAACCTAGCTTTTTTTACTAAAAACCCCTGACGAATAAATTTACTTAACTGCATTATCTTTCTCCAACCCGCGTTCATTGGCTTTTACGTAAACGTACGCGGGTATAGACCACTAAGCTGTAAAGCATAGCGCATATTTGTGCTGTGGTTATGGGCACCACAGATTTTGCGCCCAGTATTATTACTTTGTTAGCGGCATATGGCCGAGACAATAGCGTCGCTTAATGTGAGTGTAGTGCCTTGCCCACCTAAATCTCGGGTGATCACCAGAGGATTGGCTTGTGCCAAAACGGCCTCAATCGCATTAACCATATGATCAGCTGCCGCTTTATAGCCAAAATGTTCAAGCATCATCGCCCCTGACCATATTTGCCCAATAGGATTCGCTACACCTTTACCGGCAATATCGGGCGCACTGCCATGTACCGGTTCAAATAAGCTGGGAAATGTACCTTCTGGATTAATGTTGGCTGAGGGCGCTATGCCAATAGTACCGGTACAGGCCGGACCGAGATCCGATAAAATATCGCCAAATAAGTTACTGCCTACAACTACATCAAACCAGTCGGGATGCAGCACAAAATTAGCGGTTAAAATATCGATATGGTATTTATCGGTGCTGACGTCAGGATAGTTTTTCGCCATAGCGTCTACCCGCTCGTCCCAGTACGGCATAGTAATAGCGATACCATTAGATTTGGTGGCAGAGGTAAGTTTACGGCGGGGGCGTTTTTGTGCCAGCTCAAAGGCATACTTCAACACTCGATCGATGCCAAAGCGTGACATCACCGTTTCCTGGATCACAATTTCGCGTTCAGTACCCTCGTACATTTTACCGCCAACACTGGAGTATTCGCCTTCGGTGTTTTCGCGAACCACATAAAAATCGACGTCTCCGGGTTTGCGATTGGCCAACGGGCTTTTTACGCCAGCCATTAAACGGCAGGGGCGCAGATTGATGTATTGATCAAAGCGGCGACGGAATTGCAACAGCGAGCCCCACAAGGAGATGTGATCGGGTACTTTTTCTGGCCAACCCACTGCACCAAAGAAAATGGCATCAAAGTCTTTTAATTGCTCAAACCAATCCTCTGGCAACATTTTGCCATGGGCTAAGTAGTAATCGCAGTTACCAAAATCAAAGTGCGTAAACGCAAGATCAAGCTTAAAACGGTTGGCTGCGGCTTCCAGCGCGCGTAATCCTTCCGGCATTACTTCTTGGCCAATGCCATCGCCTGCGATTACCGCGATACGGTGTGTCATAACCCATACTCCATGATGAATGAGAAGTCTTATTCTTAGATACGGTGACTTACAGTGTAGACGCTGTGAAAAAGAAAATAATCAGGCTACTATTCAAGCTATTGTTTCTTAAAAGTGGAGAATGGGGTGGCGGCACAAGATGATCTGCGCTTCTTTTTGTTGTTAGCGCGTGCGGGGAGTTTAACCTTAACCGCTCGTGAGCTGGGATTATCCTTATCGGCAGTGAGTAAGCGATTACAACAATTAGAAGCACGATTGGGTGTGATGCTAGTCAATCGTACCACGCGCCGTTTAAGTTTAACGGCAGAAGGTGAGCGTTACATTCAGCAAGGACAGCATATTTTAGAAGCACTAACCAATTTAGAGCAATCATTAAGCAGCAGTGATGCTCTGAGTGGGCGGCTGAGTGTAAATGCCACCTTTGGGTTTGGCCGTCGGCATATCGCACCGTTATTCTCTGAGTTTTGTGCGCGGCATCCGCAAATAGATGGCTGGTTAGAGTTAACAAATTTTCCACTTAACTTACTTGATCATGGCTTCGATATGGCCATACGGGTAGGTGAGCCGCCAGACTCACGGCTAATTGCTCGGCCGCTACTGCAAAACAGACGAATATTGTGTGCATCGCCAGCTTATATTGCCAGGATGCCAGCATTGCAGCATCCTAGTGATTTAGTACAACAGCAATGTTTGGTTATCCGTGAAAACCATACTGACTTTCCTCTCTGGCGCTTTGTGGCGCGGCAACACCCTAAAAATATGACTACCGTCAAAGTTAACGCCCATCTTAGTAGCAACGACGGTGGAGTGATTACCCGTTTTGCACTTGATGGGCATGGTATTTTGTTACGTTCTTGGTGGGACGTAAATGAGCATTTGGCACAAGGCTCACTGGTGGCGTTATTACCTGATTGGCAAAGTGTTGCAGCCGATTTTTATGCGGTTTACGAACGTCAGCGTTTTATGTCTGGTCGTTTACAGGCCTGGTTACATTTTTTAACGACACACCTTGCTACTCGAGTGCCGCCGTTAGCGCAGTATTGAGTTGGCAACGTTATAAGGCTATGGTGAAAATCTTACACTAGGTAAAGGAATTATTATGGATCTGGCTGCGGCATTAAGACATCCAGTGTTGCTGAATACGCAAAACTTTATTAATGGCCGTTGGCAATCAGCGGCCACAGGGCAGCAGTATCCTGTACTTAATCCCAGTACTGGTAAAGCGTTTATTCATATTGCCGACAGCGATACACAAGATGCTAGCGAGGCGTTAGCGGCAGCTGAGCAGGCCTTTGTGCAATGGCAATGTGTTACACCTCGTCAACGTGCCGATTTATTGGATGCTTGGCATGCTCTCATTGTCGCGCATGCTGATGATCTGGCGCTTATTATCACTACGGAACAAGGTAAGCCGCTGGCAGAGGCCAAAGCCGAAGTCGCGTATGGCGCGTCCTACGTTAAATGGTTTGCGCAGCAAGCTATGCAAGTGCGTGGCGATATTTTACCTGCAACAGTAGCTTCTCGGCGACAAACGGTAGAAAAGCGCCCTATTGGTGTTGTGGCGGTAATCACACCTTGGAATTTTCCATTTGCTATGCTGGCCCGTAAAATTGCCCCAGCGCTTGCAGCGGGTTGTACTGTGATCGCGAAACCCGCGGAAGATACCCCCCTCACCGCATTGGCCATGATAAAGCTACTTGAAATAGCTGGCTGCCCTGCTGGGGTTGTTAATATTATTACGGCATCCCGTGTTCAAACCGCGATTGCGGTTGACGCGTGGTTAAACGCATCACAAGTGAAAAAAATAAGTTTTACGGGATCAACCGCGGTCGGTCGCTATTTGGCAGAGCGTTCTGCCGCAACATTAAAAAAATTATCGCTGGAGCTAGGCGGTAACGCGCCCTTTATTGTGTTTGAAAACTGCGATTTAGACGCGGCGGTACAGGGATTGCTACTGGCGAAACTGCGCAATGGCGGGCAAACCTGTGTGTGCCCGAATCGGATCTATGTGCAAGAAAGCGTTTATACCGAGTTTGCAACACGCTTAGTCGCTAGAGTGCAGCAAATGAAAGTGGGGTTACCGACCGAGCCGGACACTGCGATAGGCCCGATGATTAATCAAAAGGCGATAGATAAAATCAGTCGCCATGTTCAGGATGCGCTGGCACAGGGTGGTAACTTGCTTTGTGGTAGCGCCATGCCGGTTAAGGACTGGTTTTTTGCACCTGTGGTAATAGGTAACGCGAATAACCAGATGGCCCTGTTTCACGAGGAAACCTTCGGCCCGGTGTTGCCATTATTCCGTTTTAACACGGAAGCTGAGGTGCTGCAGGCTGCTAACGATACCGAATTTGGTTTGGCAGCCTATTTTTACAGTAACGATCATAAGCAAATTCATCGCGTGAGTCGCATGTTACAAGCCGGTGTGATCGGGATTAACGAAGGCGCTATTTCCAGTGAAGTTGCGCCTTTTGGTGGCATAAAAGCGTCAGGCTATGGTCGTGAAGGCTCGCACTATGGTTTAGATGATTACCTGCAATTGGTGTATTTTTGTGAAGGGCAACTAACCGAGTAAGATAAGCGAAGTCGGGCCTCAAGGAGAACTCAGGGTTGTAGACTTTACGAGATGACATGCACTGCGCTGCACCAAAGTCGCATTGCAGCATAGGGCTATTTCGCCTATTTTTAAGTTAAATGTGTTACTCAAGCTTGTTTACTACGATTATAACTAAATAAAATCAAGAGTTTATTATGTTAAATACTGCTGCAAAACCTTTTGTAAAATTGGTAGAGCGTTACCTGCCCGATCCTTATATCTTTGTACTGCTGCTTACACTGGTGGTGTTTGCTGCCGCCATGTTAGTTGAGCAGCAAACGCCTTTAGCAGTCATTACCCAATGGGGCGACGGCTTTTGGGGCTTGCTCAGTTTTTCGATGCAAATGCTACTGGTGTTAGTGGCCGGCTATATGTTGGCCAGCACGCCGCTAGTTAAGGGGTTATTAGATCGCTTAGCGAGGTTGGTAAAAACGGCAGGTCAGGCGATTGTATTGGTCACCGTGGTATCGTTATTAGCCAGTTGGCTTAACTGGGGCTTTGGTTTAGTGGTTGGTGCCTTGTTTGCGAAAGCATTGGCGCGGCAAATTCAAGTCGATTATCGCTTACTGGTGGCTAGCGCGTATTCAGGGTTTATTGTCTGGCATGGTGGCTTAGCCGGTTCAGTACCCCTCACTATCGCCACGCCGGGACATTTTTCGGAAAACTTAATCGGCGTTATCCCTAGTAGCAATACCATCTTCGCAGGGTTTAATCTTTTTCTGCTTGGCGTATTGTTTGTTGTAGTGCCGTTGGTTAACCGTTTAATGCTACCCAAACCGTCTGATAGCGTTTATGTGGATCGGGCTAAATTACAAGACGAGCCTCCGCCAGTAAGTAGCAGTGAGCGCCCCGCAGATAAACTTGAAAATAGTATGGTGTTAGCCTTATTGGTTGGTTTTGCTGGTATCGCTTATCTAGTGCAATACTTTTTAAAAGGCGGCAGCCTTAATCTGAATATCGTTAATTACTTATTTATCTTTTTAGCCATAGTGCTACATGGCACACCACGCCGACTACTTCACAGCTTGCAGCAAGCCATTCAAGGCGGCGCCGGTATTGTTATTCAGTTTCCATTTTATGCCGGTATTATGGCCGTGATGATTCAATCGGGCTTAGCGCAGAGTATGTCAGAGTGGTTTGTGAGCTTTGCCAGCGCGCAAAGTTTGCCCTTTTGGAGCTTTATTAGTGCTGGTATCGTCAATATTTTTGTGCCATCGGGTGGCGGGCAATGGGCGGTGCAAGCACCGGTGATGTTACCTGCGGCGTTAGAATTAGGTGCTGATGTCAGTCGGGTAGCTATGGCGGTGGCGTGGGGCGATGCCTGGACCAATATGATTCAACCCTTTTGGGCGCTGCCGGTGTTGGCAATTGCCGGCTTAAAAGCCAAAGACATAATGGGGTTTTGCTTAATGCAGCTGCTGATCAGCGGGGTTATTATCGGTTTGGTGTTAACGTACTTTTAGGTGAGTATCTGCCATTGTAAAAAACGTTGCTGAGTTTGCTGTAAAGCTCAAATTCGTCCGAGATTTTCCGTAGTTTGGCAGCGAGGTTCCTTAGCTTATTAAAACGGCTTTGAGTCTGCTGCGCCGCTCGCTAATACTGATTGTGACCTCAACAATTAGCGAGCAAATTTTATGAAAATTGAAAAAGAACTCAAACTATTACGCGGTGCTGTTATTGCAAGCTTAGCTTTATCAGCGGTGATCCTTACCACCGGTATGAAGGCCAATAATGATGCCCGTTTTGAAACCTTATCGGTTGAACGTATAAATATTATTGAAGCTGACGGCACGGTAAAAATGTTGCTCACCAATACAGCGCGTTTTCCTACCACCGAAGAAGTAAATGGCAAAGTCTTAAATGAAGATCGGAAAAAGCGCGCTGGTATGTTGTTCTTTAACGAAGAGGGCATTGAAGCGGGTGGCTTTATTTACGATGGTAGTAAAAACGAGCGCGGCCACAGCGCAGGCATGTCGTTAACTTTTGATAAATACGATGGTGATCAGGTGATGCAACTGCTTACGGTCGATGAAAAACGCGGCGATAAAAGAGTTATTCGTTCTGGTTTAGCTTTTAATGATCGCCCCGAGTTTGAAACCCAAGATAAAATCCGCGAGATTATGCGTGAGCTGTCACAAATTACCGATAGGTCTGAACGCGAGAAAAAAATTGCCGAGTATGAGCAACAAGGCTTAATTGGTGGCGCACCGCGAATTTTATTGGGTAAAACTGCAGAGCAGAATAATGGTTTGTTCCTGTTTGCCAAAGATGGCTCACCGCGGGCAATGTTTTATGTAGACGAACACGACGAAGTGCAGTTACAGTTTATGAATAGCAAAGGCGAAGTTACTCATACCTGGTCTGGTGCAGCAAAGTAGGAAGTGACTCTGTGTTAAGGCGCCAACGGGCGCCTTTCTTCTTAGGGATATATCAAGACGATGTTACAACGCTTACTCGCTTACCTTCAGGTCGACCGAACTTTTTTACTACTGGTCTTTTTATTTAGCTATTTCTTAGTGATCAGCAACAGAGTGAAAGCCGGGATGCTATCTTGGTATACCTTTACGCCAGAAGGGCCGCTCATGCAGTTTTGGGCGGCGTTGCTGATCTTTTGCGTGCTGCGCTTTTGGTTAAACCGCCATAGATCTACACAGCAGCAGCCGCTATCGTTAGCGGACTATGTACGCATTTTACTGTTAGCCTTGCTTTGTTATCTGTTATTTAACAATGGCATGGGTTTTTTAATCGCCGCACTCTTTGGCAATATCAGTAAGAACTTTAATAGCGCCGTACTATTACACGCCAATTTGGGTTATGTGGTTGACTTAGCGCTGTATGCTGGCATTTATCTGGCGTATATCCACAGTAAACAGGCCGTAGTCTATCGGCAGCAGTTGGCTGATTATAATGCTCAATTAGCCGAGCTTAAAATTCAACAATTAAAAGCACAGCTAAATCCGCACTTTGTGTTTAACGCGCTCAATACCTTAGATGAACTGATTAGTGTTGAGCCCGCGCGCGCCAGCGATTACCTCAATAACTTTGCCGAACTGTATCGTTTATCGTTGCACAATAGTCAGCAGCAAGTCGTGCCTGTAATGCAGGAGTTAACTTTTGCCAATCATTACTTTAATTTAATGCAGCTGCGATTAGGTGAGCACTATCAGTTGCAAATACAGGTTGATACCAACGAGGCCGCGGCATTTTTACTGCCACCTTTCACCCTGCAACTGTTGCTGGAAAATGCTCTATTGCATAATCGAGCAACTGCAGCTGAACCTATGCGAATCACTATTGAGTTGCAACAGGATAAATTAGTGGTAACGAATCCGTATCAGGCAAAACAATCTGCGACTAAGGGAAATGGTATCGGCTTAGTAAACTTGTCAAAACAGTTTTTGTTTTTAACTGGGCAAAATATTGAGATTAAGCAAAGCGCCGCACAATTTAGCGTTAGCTTGCCGCTGATCCCCAAAACGGTTGAGGATACTAGGAAGCAGTATGTTTAAGATTATCATTATTGAAGATGAGCCACTGGCGCGCAGCAAGTTAAAGCGCTTATTAATGGACTTAACAGATGACATCAGCATTATTGCAGAATTGAGCAGCGTGGCAGAGGTTAGCGCCTGGCTGGCGCAACCGAATGAGGTTGATCTGATTTTTTCGGATATTGAATTAAGCGACGGCAATGTTTTTCAAAGCTACCAACAGCAACCGCCGCCTTGCCCGGTGATTTTTATTACCGCCTATGACGACTTTATGCTGAACGCTTTTGAAAACTTTGGTATTGGCTATTTATTAAAACCTTATAGCAGCGACAAGCTGCAGCAAGCTTGGCAGAAGTTTCGACAGTTACGCTGCCAGCCTGAAACCGAGCCGCTGTTAGTTAACCAGCTACAACAATTATTACAAGCACTGCCTACCCCAAAGGCCAACTATCTCAGTCGTATTGCCGTACGCCAGCAACAGCAGATTTACTTTTTACAGGTAGCGGATATTGTTTATATTCAAGCCGATGGCAGCTTAATAATGGCGTTTGATGAACAGGGGAAAAGGCATTATTTGCCGTACAACAGCTTACCAGCAGTGGAGGCCGTACTGGATCCCGAGCGATTTTTTCGGATTAATCGCAGTGAAATCGTACAAAGCCAACATATTGTGCGTTTAGAGCGTTATTGTAAAAATACCCTCACGCTGTATTTAGCCAATAATGCGCAGCTAAAAACCAGCCAGAGTCGTACCGGCGATTTTAATCGCTGGTTAGGCATTTAATTCAGCTAGACTGTTGCTCTGAAAGCATAGGAATGGTTGTTTCGCTATTGAGCGGGCCTTTTGCAAAAACCCGCTTTAGATATAAGCGTTAAAGCGCTTTTAGCAAGCGCCTTGAGTTAGCTTAGTGCGTGGCTTTTGCCCATTTTCTGCGTAAAAGCGCTAAAGGTAATAACAGTAGCACGAAGAGGTTCATCGAACCTGAACTTGACTCTGATTCGGTTTCTTCGCCTGGCACTTCAACTTGAGGGGGCGTTGTGTTTGCAACTGGCGCTAGACCTGCAGCAGTATTAGGGCGTGCATCGACCACCGTAATACTTTCAATCATCACAAAGTTTTGATCGGTTACTAATTTTGCGACGGCGGCATCTGCAGCAGTGTAGTTACGTAAGGGGATACTATCAGCGGCACCGCCCATATTGAAACGTGGTAACTTCGCAATGGCATCGATGATTTCAAGGCCTTGCTCAGAGATTTGACCAAACACGGTAAAGCCAGCATTTTGTGCGTCTAGCCCTACACTGTTAGCCGTGCTGGCGTGATTATCTTTTACATTGAAAAACCATTGATTCGTCGCGCTATCAGGTTGACCACTAATTTTTGCCATGGCGATCGTGCCGCGACGATTTGACCATTTTGGTTCGTTTTTTACAGCAGGAAAGGCTGGAATTGCCTTAATGGGCAATTGGCCAGTGTAAGTAAAGCCGCCGCCTTGTACCACAAAGTCCGGCACCATACGGTGAATAACACTGTTATCGTAGCGTTCAGCTTCAACATATTTTAAAAAGTTGGCGACAGTTTCCGGCGTAGTTTCATCGAACAAATTAACTTCAAAGGTACCAAGCGAGGTTTTAAACTCAACAATAGTTGCGTGCAAAGAGAGCGACAAGCTGCTGCCTAATAGGGCTAACGCACATAATAACGATTTTTTAGTTTTCATTCCGAGTTCCATCTTACATCCATTCCGCTTAGGGGTAAGCGACCTTAGTTAACCCGCCTACCATACTTGTTTCTAGGCAATTTTTCCAATGAAAAGCGCTGTCGTTACGCGATGATGAGATAACCTTGACGTACTTTTTAAACATATATAATTAAGATCAGCGAATCTCTGTTAAGTTCAATAGATAAATGCCCAACACATTTGCGGACGTGAAGAGTCTGTTAGCAGCCTGCCAAAACGTTTTTTCACCTGTTTGCTAAAAAGACACCATAATTGCGCCAGCACATGTTGTAATAACCGCTGTTTTTAACCTTATTAGAGGTAACTAACGCCATGTCGCTTCATCCAGAAACGCTGCAAAACCTACAGATTCTCACCTTATCAAAAGCGGGGTTTGGGGCTTATCAACAGGTGTTGCAAAAGTTAATTAAGGCACTCGTGCAGCAGCCATTACCGGCGGTTGTCGGTATTAGTGGCGCTCAGGGCACGGGTAAAAGTACCCTTGCTCAGTTGTTAGTCACTGAGCTAACGCATCGCGGGATCTGCTGTGCTGCCGTATCCTTAGATGATTATTACTTGACTGCCTCTGAGCGGCAGCAGCTTGCTACGAAAATACATCCACTTTTGGTGCAACACGGTGTGCCCGGTACCCATGCTATTCAGCGCGCTATTTCTGACGCCAAGCAAGTATTAGTCGGGCAAGCTGTTGCTTTACCGGTATTTGATAAAGCCTTGGATGATCGCCTTGCAGATAAGCCTAAAGCGCAGTTGCAGTTGTTAATTGTAGAGGGTTGGTGTTTAGGCTTAAGTGCGCAAAGCGAGGCTGCGCTGGCATTGCCAATTAACAGTTTAGAAGCAGAAGAGGATGCCGTAGGGCTCTGGCGGCAGTATGTTAATCAGCAATTAGCGGGAGCCTATCAGCAGTATTTTTCCCTAATCAAGCCACTCATTTGGTTAAAAGCGCCAAGCTGGGACAGTATTTGTCAGTGGCGTGCCAGGCAAGAGCAGCAATTGTGGCAGCAACGCGGTAAAGGTATGACCGACACCCAGCTAGCGCGCTTTATGTTGTCGTTCCAACGTTTAACAGAAGCGAGCTGGCAACAGTTACCTGCGCGGGCAGCCTTTACCATAGAGCTTAACCATCAGCAGCAAGCCTTGTTAATTGATTAAGCGGATTGTTCGAAATAGCAAGTGCCCCGCAAGTTAAAGCGTTGCGTGGCGTATCATTCGCGCTAGAATAGCCGCTAATTGCTCTTTACCTGCTTATTGTCATGTTGCAGCTACGCCGGGTATTATCCCGCTTGACCGAAGATTATTTACTGCTAGCGTTATTGTTATTGCTGCCGCTTTTATTATGGTTTAGCCCTACAACACCAAGTGAACTGCTAGTGCTGGTTGATTGGCAGACTGTTTGCGCGCTGGCAGGGTTAATGTTACTGAGTAGGGCACTGGAAGACAGTGGTTATTTAGCCCGTTTTGCTGTCTGGTTGTTGGCGCTTTGTCATTCTGAGCGTGCGCTTGCAGCATTATTACTGCTATTTGCCGCCTCGCTGGCAGCGATTGTTACCAATGATGTCGCCTTGTTTATTTTAATCCCAATTACGCTCAGTATTGGCCGCTTAACAGGCTTGGCTGTTGGCCGATTGATTATCTTTCTGGCGTTGGCCGTTAATGCTGGCTCGGCGCTGACGCCGATTGGTAATCCGCAAAACTTAGTGCTGTGGCAGGCTTCTGGCTATAGCTTTTGGCAATTTACCGTCATGATGGCACCGCTGGCATTAAGCCTGTTATTGTTGATTTTACTCATATGCTGCTTTGCTTTTGCCAAGACAACGCTAACCATTGCGGTGCCACACCAAAATAGTGCTGATAGCCGGCCTTTATTTGGCTGGTCTTTAGCTGGCTATCCGTTATTTATTCTGGCCATGGAGTACCAATTAGCACCTTATGCTGCTGCGGTAGTGCTAACCGCTTATTTTGTACTGAAACGAAGCGTGATAAGTGGTATCGATTGGTTGTTGCTACTGGTCTTTAGCTTGATGTTTATTGATTTAGGCTTATTAGCGCAATTGCCCGTAATGCAGCAGTTAGCGGTCACTCTAATGGCGTTGCCCGCAGGCAGTTATACCGGTGCAGCGCTATTGTCACAGTTTATTTCTAATGTGCCGGCAGCCATTTTTTTGCAGCATTTTACCGACGACTGGCGCGCCTTAAGCTGGGGCGTCAGTGTTGGAGGCTTCGGGTTGGCAATAGGTTCGCTGGCCAACCTGATTGCATTGCGGCTTAGCAAACAAACCGGTTTATGGCGTGAGTTCCACTATTGGTCGCTAACGGTTTTTGCCGTCAGTTTCGGCTTTGGACTATTAATTTTGTAAAATTTTATTGGGCTTTAGTCTGCAAGAGCCTCCCTCAGTTGTTGTAGTTTTATTTTTTGGTACTTGGCACGACTTAATTGCCAAAGACCAAGCAAGGTAAAACCACCACACCAAAGCAATATAAACAATAAGCCGGGCTGTTGTTGTAACAGATAATGCGTTAAATGTTGTTCAGCGAGTATGCCTTGAACCACAAACCAACCGGTTGCAAATACGAATGTCACCAGGCTGACGATTGCACCAATGTAGCCGCCAAGCTCCTGTCCACGGTTATAGCGCCGGGCGTGCTCCAGAATCGCTGCTGTTGAGTCACCGTTACGCCACAAGGTCTTTAAGCGTAAAGGGAACCAGAGCAAAGTAGTAAGAAGCCATACCATAAAGAAAAAACCAAAGTAGATTCTTTGCATGCTACTTTGAAAGTCTTGTGCGACATAAAGTAATAACAAAGCTATTGCGGCAATCGAAATAAGTTCCACAATAACGGATAACCAGCGCAATCTCAGTCTGTTTTTGAGTTTGCTTAAGGCAACTGTTGGCGGCTCACCCTGGGAGCTTTGCCATGAGGTTTTCAGTGCGTCCAGGTCGATTTTTGCTGAGTTTGATGCTGTCTTCATGGTAATAATATCTCCGATAATTTGCTCCCGGCGCGACTAATTCGTACGCCGACATTGTTTTCGCTAATTTGTAATACCTCAGCAATCTCTGCATATGAAAACCCTTCGAAATACAGGGCAATAACTTCTCTTTGCCCGAGCGGCAGAGCTTGAATAGCAGCAAGAAGCTGTTGTTGGCGTTTTTGCTCAAGCAATTCTGTTATGGGGTTTGCATCGAATGGCACCTCAAAATCTAAAGTTACCTTGTCCTGCTGGTTAGTTTCGTAAGCAAGATGACTGATCGCTCTGTTGCGTGCTATGCGAAAAATATAAGCCTTAAGCTGATCTTGGTCTCTTAGTTTTGGTAACGCTTGCCAGATCGCTAACAGCATGTTTTGATACAGGTCTTAACATTTAGCCCGATCAAACTCCATGGTCGTTGCCAGTCGCCATAACGCTGCGTCATATTGCTCAATGATGCTTTCGATGGGTATCACTTAGCTCAGGTTCCCCAATAATCGGATGTAAATACTCCGCTACTTGAAGCAGCAAAGTGTTTCGGCGTTTGCAAGAGCTAAAAACTGTACTTATGGCAAAGTTTGTCATACTCTTTATCATGCTAGAAGGTGTCTATAGCTATGGGAGTAAATAAATGGCAACGATGAATGTGTCTTTACCTGACAACATGAAGCAATGGGTTGAATTGCAGGCAAAGGATGGTCGTTATAGTAACGCCAGTGACTATGTTAGAGATTTAATTCGGCGAGATCAGGAACAAGCGGCAAAAATTGCCCAGTTACAGCAGCGGGTTAGCGAAGGGCTTGCCAGCGGAACGGGAGAGCGGACTATGGCGCAGTTAGCCGCAGAAGCTATGGCTCGAATGGGCGCTTAATATGGCCTATCAGCTAAGTAAGCTGGCTGAAGAGGATATTATTAATATCTTCATTAGTGGCGCAACACAGTTTGGTGAGCAGCAAGCCAAGCGCTATCACAAACAATTAGCCGCAACGTTTGATTTCTTAGCCGCGAACCCTCTGGCTGCACCCATTAGAACGGAAATTAGCCCGCCAGTACATCTACACTCGGTTGGTTGGCATCTTATTATTTATCAAATCACAGCAGATAACGGTATTTATATCATCCGGGTGCGGCACCGTCTGGAAGATTGGACACTCGCCTCCGATACGGTTACAGCTTAACACTATCCCCTTCATTTAATATCAGCAGCGGTACCTGGCTATCCAGTTGTTGCTGCATATGCAGCAAGCGTAACAAGGGTGAGTGTGAGCTAAGATCACCCATTTGCCAGCTGGCATTACCATACCCCCAAGGGATCATGACCTTACAGCCTAAATCACTGGCAGCGATTAACGCATCTTCCGGTGTAGTGTGTACATAACGGTACCAGTTTTGCTCTTTATCACTATGGTAGGAGGCTATTGGGATCAAACAGATATCAATATCCCCATAGCGTTGCTGAATATCTTTAAAATGCTCTGAATAGCCGGTATCACCGGCAAAGAACAGGGTTTTTCCGTTGTGCTCCAGTAACCAGCCACCCCACATGGCACGATTATCGTCATTAAACAGCTTGCGGCTATTAAAGTGATGCGCTGGCACTAAATGTACCTTTAGCTCCCCCAACGGGCTTTGGCTATACCAAGCTTGCTCTATCACATTGTAGCCACCTTTGGGCATATAATTAGCCATCCCCAATGGCAAATAATAGGTGGGTGAAGTGCCTATCTGCCGGATACTGGCATGGCTAAAATGATCATAATGTAAATGTGAGTACAGCACCGCGTCGGTTGCTGCTAATTGTGCAGGGGAAAGCGTTGGCGTATAAGGGCGTTTAATAATACCCACCAAATGCTGCGCCCAGTTTATCGGCCAGTCAAATTGGCCGAATACCGGATCAAACAGCAATTGCTGACCGTCAGGCGTATGGATTAAAAAGCTGGCATGCCCCAGCCAGTGCACAGTAAAGTCGGTATTAAGCGCCGGTGCTTGTTTCGGACCCGCGTACTGACAATTTTGCCCAGGTGCTTCACAAATCACAGCGGGGTGTGCTGGGTAACAATCGCCGTCACAGCTGGCTGGATACTGCCGTTTACCCAGCGGCAGCCGATAGATATTGCGATACATACCTTGATATTCACCCTCAGCCACTTGTTCTATTAAGGCATCAGTGGTGATATGTTGCGCTACCTGATTAGGCGTGCTGCACGCATTTAAAAGTAGGGCACTGCTAAGCAGCAACCCTGTTGAAACGAGCGTGAATTTCATTAATCGTCCTTTGTTGATCATTATTATTATTTTTCCACTTATCGCTGTCTTAATACTCTTTATTGTTCTCTTTATAGTTCTCTTACTACCATGGTCGGTTTACACCCGATAGCCTGCCATGTTAAAACATCTACATTATACTAACAAATGACAAATGTCAGCGCCGCTACCACTACAAACCAAGGCAGATCTTGGCTGATACGTGCGGTTTTATGTTAAACAACACTAAGGGGCCTCTTTTAGATTATTACGCTAATTCGGACGCGCTTTTCAATGCACTTGCTATGCTTTTATTACTTAATCTAAGGAACCTTTTACTCGCGTGGTTTTGCCGCCTTTTTAGACGGTCATATCGCTGTAATAGTGCTATATCAAGGACGAAAACAAGAGGTTACAAACTTGCCGGTTAAGGTTTATTTCGCATTATATTGCTTAATTACAGGGCTTAGCTTTTGGCTTAGCCTTGCGTATGCTCAGCAACCCTCAATCGTGCGTGTTCCTGACTATCTTGAGCAATCTCCTCATCGGCCTTTACTGGAATATGCTTTAACTATTACTGCACCAGAATATGGCGAAGTAGAATTAGCCTTTGCTACAGCGATGGTACAAGGGCGAACCGAGCAAAGTTTGCTTGCTGGTGACGCCTTACACTTAGCGGTATTTGCGCCGTCACCGGAGCGTGAGTCGGCGCTATTACCGGTTTACTTTCCCCTAAATGGCGGTTTGCTGGGGTATCGGGTTTGCCTTATTGCTGAAGGACAACAAAGTAAATTTGATGCTATCGCAACAGCAGAGGATTGGCGCAAAGCTGAACTGATTTTCGGTCAAGGTGCGCATTGGCCAGATGTTGCCATCTTGCGCAGTAATAATTTACAGGTAGTGACTAATCCAAAGTATGAATTATTGTTCGATATGGTGCGATTAAACCGCTTTGATTGTTTTGCCAGAAGCATTGAAGAAGTGGAACATGATAAGGCCAGTGTGAATGCACAAGGATTGATTATTGAGCAACAAGTGTTATTTTATTATCCACAGGCCTCTTTCTTTTTTGTGTCACCGCGTTATCCACAGTTAGCCGAGCGATTGCAAAAAGGCTTGGAACAAGCTGCCAAAAATGGGGTGATACAACAGCACTTTGAAACGCATTTTGGCGCTATTGTGCAGCAAATACGTTGCCAAAACCGTCGATTAATTCGACTAGAAAATCCATTATTAAGCCCTAAAGTTGCTTCAGCTTTACAGCAGTTTGCTTATGCCCCCTGAGATATTGCTGCGCTATGACGCCTCTTTATGTCAGCCACAAGCTAAGCCGCTGCAAGGTTAAGCATAAACTTTTGCTTTTTACGCCTGTTCACGGTAAATTTACTGGCTATTTATACAGCGTGCTGAGCCAGTGCTATGATGTTATATATTGCAGAAAAACCCAGTGTTGGACGCGCTGTTGCAGACGTCTTACCCAAGCCGCATCAAAAAGGTGACGGATTTATTCGAGCGGCAAATGGCGATGTAGTGACTTGGTGTATTGGGCATTTACTGGAGCAAGCCGAGCCTGAGGTTTATGATCCTGCCTACAAAAAATGGTCTAGAGCACATCTGCCGATTATTCCTACCGAATGGAAACACCAGGTAAAACGTGAAACCAGTAAACAATTCACGGTGGTTAAAAAACTAATAAAAGACGCTGACCAGCTAGTGAATATGGGCGATCCTGACCGCGTCGGTCAATTGCTGGTTGATGAAGTGATTAATCATGCGGGTGTGAGTAAAGCAAAGCGCGATGCGACCCTGCGATGTTTGGTTAACGACATGAATCCGGCTGCGATAAAAAAAGCTTTACACGATTTACGTCCCAATACGGACTTCATTCCCTTAGCCACATCTGCTTTGGCTCGCGCTCGTGCCGATTGGTTGTATGGGATTAATATGACGCGGTTATGCACATTACTGGGACAAGCCGCGGGCTACCTCGGTGTGCTCTCTATTGGTCGAGTACAAACCCCCGTATTAGGCTTAGTGGTGAAACGTGATCAAGATATAGAATGCTTTGTTTCAAAACCCTTTTATGACGTGTTTGTTATCTTAGAAACAACAGATAAACAGCGTTTTCAAGCAAAATGGCAGCCTAGTGCTGCTTGTGAGCCTTATCAGGATGAAGAGGGTCGCATCGTAGTAAAAAAATTAGCGCAAACAGTGTTACAAAAAGTCGTGGGGCAATCGGGACAGGTTAAAGCGGTAAAGCGTGAGCAAAAAAAACAGGCCGCCCCACTGCCGTATAGCTTGTCCTCGTTGCAAATTGATGCGTCAAAACGCTTTAACTTAAGTGCGCAAAAGACGCTGGACATTTGCCAGCAACTGTATGAACGCCATAAGTTGATTACCTATCCACGTTCAGATTGTCGCTATTTACCCACAGGCCATTATGCAGAGCGTAATGCCGTGATCAGTGCCATTCGTAAAACTGCCGTAGTATTAGATAAGGCGGTGCATGAAGCTGACTTAAGCCTTAAGAGCAAAGCGTGGAACGACAGTGAGGTGGGAGCCCACCATGCAATTATTCCCACGGCAACCAGTATGGATCCCAGCCGTTTAAGCCGAGAAGAACAACACATTTACGAATTAATTGCCAGACAGTATGTTATGCAGTTTTATCCGCCGTTTCTATACGCAGAGCATCAAATTGACACTGAAGTAGCAGGTGGTCTGTTTATCGCCAAGCAAAAATCAGTGATTGCGCAAGGTTGGAAAGCGCTACTTACGTCACAAAGGGCGGGCGATAAAAATAATGAACCAGATGTCGAGTTTGCGCCTAATCCGCTACCTGATGTCAAGCAAGGCGATGTGCTGCACTGCGTTGATGGTCAGCTGGATGAAAAGCAAACTAGCCCACCTAAACACTTCACCGATGCCACCTTGCTGGCCGCGATGACCGGTATAGCCCGCTATGTAACCGACTCAGAGATCAAGAAAATTCTGCGGGAAACCGATGGTCTTGGCACCGAAGCTACCCGTGCAGGTATTATCGAACTGCTGTTTAAACGCCAATTCCTCACCAAACAAGGCAAAGAAATTCGAGCAACGGACATTGGTAAAAAGCTGATTAACAGTTTACCCGCGCGCATGGTCGTGCCTGATATGACCGCACATTGGGAAGCCCAGCTTGAAGCCATTTGTGAAAAACGACTTAAATATAACGATTTTATGCTACCAATGCTTGAGGGATTAAAAACCTTACTTGAGGAAGTTGATACTCAAAAACACCCTTTTACTGGGCTAAATGGCCTCGGTAAAAACCCCTTTCAAAAGCGTTCGTTCAAGCCGAGAAAATTCTCGCAAAAAGCCACTTCTCCCTCAATGAAAAACCGCCGTCAAGCATGATGTCCGTAACCCAAATGGGTTAGGAAATGTGAGCGATTACCCAAGCAAAGTGACGCTGCACAAGGCATACAGCATAATTGCTTATAATGCATTTTTAATCGTGTCACTTTACTTTACGCTTAATTAGTTAGATGACAAAAAAGAGAGGGGAGTTTTTTGTCATACAATACTAGAGTTATGGCAGACATCGCCTACACTGAGTAGTGTCACGTTCATTTAGACGGCCAGTGTTGAGATGCAACAGCGAGGGTGCACAAATGATTTTGTTAGTGGGTGGTGAAAAAGGTGGCAGCGGCAAAAGCTGTTTGGCACAAAATATCGCGGTATACTTTTCTCGGGATAAAAACGCTAACGTTATGTTAGTGGATTGCGATCCGCAACGTACCACATCTGATTGGGTGCAAGAGCGCCACATGAATCCGAATTTGCCTTGGCTGAATTGTGTGCAAATGTACGGCAAAATTCGTTATGAATTAAAAAGCTTGGAAATGCACTATGATGTGGTGGTGGTAGATTGTGGTGGTCAAGACAGTGTGGCATTACGTTCTGCCATGGTAGTGGCAAGTCATGTGCTTTTTCCATTAAGACCCAAAAGACGTGATTTAAAAACGCTTGAGCACTTGGAAGATCTGGTAAGTGCCTGTAATGTGGTCAATCCGGAGATGATTGTTGGTTGTGTTTTAACGCAATGTCCGTCTTTGCCCAATCAAGCTAATCGGATCTTGGATGCCAAAGAGGTGTGTAAAAGCTTTAATTTACGGGTATTAGAACATATTACTTATAGCCGTAATATTTACGATGATAGTGAAGAGAAAGGACTGTCGGTGATGGATGTTGATCATGATGGCAAGGCTTCATCTGAGATCCGAGCAATTATTGAAGAGTTAATGTCGATGAAGGCGATACAAGAAGATGGCGCTAAGCGACCTGAAGAAAAAGTCTTTGCCGTCAAATAAACCGAGCTTTACAGCTGACGCGTTTATTGACGATGCACATAATTATGCCTTAGGGTTGCCGCAGATTGTTAGTTTGCGGCCGCTGCTAGCGGCTGAAGACGATACTGTAAAATTACCAATGCGCCATGCTACTTTTACGTTAAGTGAAGAGGCAATTACGGCATTGTCGGAGTTAAGCGCTTTGACGGGAGAGCCAAAGTCTAAACTAATTCGCAAGCTGATATTACGTGCGACGCAAGCGGTACAAATTGATTTAGCTCAGGTTCGGGCGAAGAAGCCTGAGCGTAAATAATTTAACGGGTTAAGAAAGCATAGGCGGTAATATACGCTGTTTCTTGAAAGGCTTTTAGACCCGTTGATTTAAAATCTACTGGCAGCGGGTTGCGCTTAATTTGTTCTTTTTGCGCGGTACCTGACATAATGGTTGTTGGGCAAGTATCGATAAGCTGTAAAGCGGCCTCAATTTTAAAGCCCACTGCGCCCCCTGCAAATTTGCCTTTTTGTGGCCGTTCTTTAACGATCATATGTTCAATTTTGTAATCTTCAATCAGCTTTTTCATTGCAAATTGAAATTTACGCATGCTCTCTGCATCGTAATCCTGCGTTAATACTAATCGGCTTACGCGACAATCGGGTAGTGAAAATAAGCCCTGATCTTTGCTCATTAAACACAAAATTGCTTCACTGCCTTTAATTTCGATACCGCAAACGCGCATGGTGCTGTTCCTGTTAGCTACCGCTTAAGCGGTAATAATGTTTATCAATGATAGCGCAACTTCTTTGTAAGGGTTCGCCAAATAAAATAGGGTTAAAGTCTTTGTCGATGCAATAGCGCTGCCGAAAAAGTAAGACACTGGCTTTGTCTCGTGACGCTGAGGCTAACATTTCTTGTTGCCCTAAGCCTAACGTTTCGCCTAAGGCATTTAGCTCATTAGCAATAACGGTTACGGCTTGGTCTTCACTTTGCCAATTGGCAGGCAACCAAAGCAAAACCTGTTGGTAAAAGGCGTCTCTGTAGGGTTTAAGTGGCGCTTTGCCCGAAAAGGTTAAAATAAGTAGTAAGACAACAACGAACCCAAAAAACGTTTTCATTTTCACTACCTTTAGCTACTGCTAAGCGTTATGTTGCTATTCTAGCGGAAATTGCTTTCTGGCGCATCCTTCCTTTCATTGAGTTATTTTATATCAAATAATTTTAAGTCTAGGCTGTTATACTAGGTTCATAACAACGTTATGTTGATCGCCCCAGCTCGCAAAAGAAAATGTTGAGGAATAATGGTGGATAAGCAAAAAATCGATGTAAAAAATATTCCGGTAGACGTTCATGTATATCGCCCAGACACCCCTGCTAAATATGCCTCTCGAGATCGTATCTACGTGCGTGCCGTTAAGGGATTACATCAAAGTTTACGTCGTAATATGGGGTTTGTTTTCATGGCGTTGTTTTTTGTTTTGCCATGGTTACAGTTTGATGGTCATCAAGCCATATTATTAAATATTGTTGAGCAAAAGTTCACGATTTTTGGCTTAACGCTTTGGCCTCAAGATTTTACGCTGTTAGCGTGGATTTTTATTATTGCGGCCTATGCGCTGTTTTTTGTTACCACTTTTTATGGCCGGGTATGGTGCGGTTATTTGTGTCCACAATCGGTGTGGACCTTTATTTTTATGTGGTTTGAGGAAAAAATTCAAGGAACCCGTAATCAACGCATGACGCTGGATCAAGCGCCGATGAGTGCGAGTAAATTTTGGAAAAAAGCCCTAACGCATTTTTGTTGGGTGGCTTTTGCGCTCTTTACGTCTTTAATCTTTGTGGGCTATTTCACACCCATCGCGCCTCTCTTTTGGGATTTCTTCACACTGCAGGCGGGCTTTTGGGCGGTCGTGTCGGTGTTGTTTTTTACGGTTTGTACCTATGGTAATGCGGGCTGGATGCGCGAGATCATGTGTACGCATATTTGCCCTTATGCGCGTTTTCAATCTGCGATGTTTGATAAAGATACTTATACCGTCACCTATGATGAGCGACGTGGCGAAAATCGGGGGCCGCGTAGCCGTAAAGATCAGCATTACAAAGAACAAGGCTTAGGCGATTGTATTGATTGCAATCTCTGTGTGCATGTATGCCCAACCGGTATTGATATTCGTAATGGCTTGCAATACGAGTGCATTAATTGTGGCGCCTGTATTGATGCCTGTGACGACACGATGGAAAAGATGGGCTATCCAAAAGGTCTCATCAGCTATACAACCGAGCATACGCTACAAGGTAAGCCTGCTAAGGTGTTACGCCCAAAACTAATTGGTTATTTTTTAGTCTTGCTCGTGGTGTGTGCGGCCTTTGTTGTCAATCTTACGATCCGCAAGCCATTGGAGTTAGACATTATTCGCGATCGTGGCGCACTCTATCGGGAAACGCCGGAAGGCTTAATCGAAAATACTTATACCTTAAGCATTATTAACAAATCGCAGCAAGAAAAAACCTTTATGCTGGCGGTAACGGGTATAGACCAGCTCAATTGGGCTGGGCCGCAGCAAGTGGTGTTAGCGGGAGGGGAAAGCCGAAATGTCGTCGTAAGCTTATCCTTGGATCCCTTTTATGCCAAAAAGCCCGTACTGGATTTAACCTTTAGCGTTACTGACAGTGCCGATCCCGCGGTGACTATGTCACAGGAGAATAAATTTTTTGCTGGCCGTTAATCCAACACAGCGTTTTGATTTTTCAACGCTACAGCCCGATTTGATTTTAGACGCGCTGCATCAGCATGGTTTAGATGTGAGTAGCGGTTTATTACCATTGAACAGTTATGAAAATCGTGTTTATCAATTTAGCGCTTATCGTGATGGTAGCAGCCAACCTGAAAAATACGTGGTTAAATTCTATCGGCCTGAACGCTGGAGTGCAGCTCAAATTATTGAGGAGCATCAGTTTGCGTTTGAGTTAGTGGCCGCGGATATCCCTGTGGTTGCGCCTTTGCAGTTTGCTGGCAGCAGTTTGCTAGACTATCAGGGGTTTTTGTTTACGGTATTTCCTAGCCGTGGTGGACGCACCTTAGAAATTGATAATGACGAGCAACTGGCTTTGCTTGGTCGATTTTTAGGGCGTATGCACTTAGTGGGGCAAAAACAACCGTTTATTGAACGACCAGCGTTAAGTATCGATAGTCACTTAGTGCAAAGCCAAGCAGTTTTAGCCACGCTAACGTTAATTCCAGCCTATTTACGCCCTGCGTTTGATTCGGCACTTGAGCAGGTTATTGACGAAGTCCGTCGACAATATCGCCCTAGTCGGCTGATTCGTTTGCATGGAGATTGCCATGCGGGTAATTTGTTTTATACGGGAGGAAGCCCGTTTTTTGTCGATTTAGATGATTGCCGCAGTGGCCCTGCCATGCAAGATATTTGGATGATGCTTTCTGGCGATCGCGCACAACAGCGGATGACATTAGAGTTGATGCTAGAAGAGTACGAGCAGTATTGTCGTTTCGATTTTGCAGAACTCAAACTGATCGAACCCTTACGTGCGATGCGTATGGTGCACTATATGGCATGGTTGGCTCGTCGCTGGCAAGATCAAGCATTTGTAATGAACTTCCCATGGTTTGCAACAGACAAATACTGGGAGCAGCAATGTTTAGCGTTAAAAGAGCAATTGGCTTTTTTACAACAGCCTAGCTTGAGCCTGATGCCAGATTACTAAGATTTTGTTAAGCTCTAACGGGTATTGAATTGGGGTGTTAGGTGCTAAGGCACATATGACCTATTTAACCTGTTTTGCTTAAAAAATCGTTTTTGAGAATACAGATCGTCACACAGAGGATACTTCATGAACAAGTGGTTAGTAGCAGCTGCAGCTGCTGTATTGTTGCCGTTGTCGGCGTTGGCGAGTGATTTTCAACAAGGTAAACATTACGATGTGATTGCCGAGCAAAAAACTACCAAACCAGAAGTGAAAGAATATTTTTCATTTTTTTGTGGTGGTTGCTACGCGTTTGAACCAATGGCCCAAGCGTTAGCTAAAAATTTACCTGAGGGCACCGAGTTCAAAAAATCGCATGTTGATTTTATTCGGGCTGCCGCACCAGAGATTCAAAATGCGTTGGCGCGAGCGTATATCTCTGCTAAAAATTTAGGCAAAGGCGATCAAATGGCCAAAGCTATCTTTAATCAAATTCATCAAAGTCGGGTACCTTTCCGTTCAGAAGACGATATCCGTAGCTTAGCCCTGATTAACGATATCGATGCAGAAGCCTTTGATCGTGCCATGCGTAGTTTTCCGGTGCGGGGTGCGGTAGGGCAAATGATGAAAGAGCAAGAGGCGTTAAGTAACAGTAAGGTGCTTACTGGCGTGCCTATGCTGGTTGTAAACGGAAAATATCGGATTAACAATAGCAGTTTGAATCAACGCAATATGCAGCAAGAGCTGCAAGCATTGGTTGAGTACCTGTTAACCAAAGACTAAATGCTAAAAAAGCGTTTCGCTGAGCCAGCATGTCTGGTTCAGCGACGTCCTGCGACATGGTTAAACGTTTTTTTTCTTCTTATCGAATCACTTATTCTGCAATTTCAACTGCGCTTGGAACCAATTGCCAGGCTGCAGCTTGTCCTTCTGCTTGTGGCCAAACCTTAACAATACCAGTCGCGTAGGCGGTTTTACCTTTTGCGCTCAGAGGGAACACCATATCGCCATCACGAACTTTAATTCTAAAGCGAGGCTCATTTTCGGCAGTGGCGAGCGTCATCCAGCAGTTTTCTTTGGTGCACACACCAGTCACTTCGCCTACTACGGTGATCGTTTGTTCTAGAAATTTGTCAGGGTTGGCTACAATAGTGGCAACGGCTGTAACGCGCTGTTTGTCGACGGTATTACCAAACGTCACAGGGGCAGCAAGCAGCGTACTGCTGCTGAGTAAAGCACAACATAGTAATAATGAGCGGAGCATAGTAAAACCCTTTTATAGAAAGCGTGTTTGATTTTTATGCGATTAACAAGAAAAAGCAAGGTAAAAGTGTGGATAAAAAAACGCAGCGTAATGCTGCGTTTTTAGCGAGGGAGAAAAGATTAACGCGCGCCAGGTTCAGCGAAGCGGGTCATCCAATCTTTTACTTGGTTATACCAGTAAATGGAATTATTGGGTTTTAAGATCCAGTGATTTTCATCTGGGAAGTAAATCATTCGTGATTCTACGCCACGGCTTTGTAACGTGCGGAATAGCTCAAATCCTTGTCCTACTGGCACACGGTAATCTAACTGACCATGAATAATCAGGGTTGGCGTGTTAAAGTTTTCGGCATAGTAATGGGGTGAGATGCTCTTATAGATGTCAGGATTATCCCAGTAATTCCCAAAACGGGTAGAATGTACGGCAAAATCAGCAGACATTTGTGAGTACATATTGTACACCGCAGCATGAATCAATAAGGCTTTAAACGGATGTTCTGTGCCAAGTAAGATTGAGCTCAGGTAACCACCATAACTGGCACCACCCGCGACCATGCGATCGGTATCAATCCAAGGTTGATTTTGGAACCAAGCGGTTGCCGCTTGAATATCGGCTAAGGGTTTGGTGCGCCAATCAGGGTTAATGGCATCCGCAAAGTCTTGACCAAAACCACTTGAACCATGGAAATTTGGCCATGCAGTCACATATCCCCATGATGAGAACGTTTGCGCGTTCCAGCGATAGCTAAAACTATCGGTAATGGCGTTATGTGGTCCACCATGGATTAATAAAAACAGCGGGTATTTTTTGCTTTTGTCAAAGCCTGCAGGATAGTGCACCCACATTTGAATATCTTTACCATCTGCACCTTGATAAGTAACGGATTCGTAGGTACCAAGCTCGGTTTGCGCGAGTAACGCATCGTTAAAGGTATCTAAACGTGTGGTTTTACCATTGCGAGCATCCACTTTTACCAGGCGTGCAGGAAATAAAAAGCTTTCATTTGTAGCGACTAGGGTATTTTTGCCCGCCAACGCAGGGCTACCAAAACTAGTGTCTTGAGTGATGGCACGTTGTTTGCCGCTTTTCGCATCAATGTAGTAAAGACGGCTAGTGGCTGCGTCATCAATACTGCTGTAGAAACCGCGACTGTCGCTGCTCCAAACAAAGGAACTGACTGAGCGATCCCAGTTAGTCGTTAACTCGCGTGTGGTTTTTGCTGCAAGATCGTACACCATTAAACGAGCAGTATCGGCATAAAATCCAGGAATGCGTTGGCGGCTAAAGGCTAAACTTTTGCCATCGGGGCTAAAGGTTGGATTGCTATCCGGCGCGGTATTTTCTGGCGTAATATTATCTGCTTTATCGCTGCCTAACGCGGCAATAAAAATATCAATTTTGGGATCAACCGTGTTGCTTGAACCATTGGCATTAAATGCAATAAAACGCTCTTCTGGGTGGATATCATAACTGCTGGCGCTTTGGCTAGAGCGTGGTAATTCCATATTTAATGGTTGTGTAACGGCTTGTACGTCTGAGCCTTTCGCATTAATACGAAACACATGAGCTTGACGATTTTCATCAATCCAGTGATCAAATTGCGAGTATGGCAGGGCGTTCCATTGGCGGGCAGAGACTTTGTTATCTTTTTCTGTTTTTAAATGAGCGCGCATCTCATCCCAGTTTTTACCGGGCCAAACGCGGCTGATAAAATACAGATGCTCACCTACCCATTTAATACCGTATACGCCGGTAGGAACCTCTGTTAAGCGTTGGGCTTCACCCGGTGTGGTCAACGGTAAAATATAAATTTGTCCTGCATCATCTTTATGACGCTGGCTGATAAAGGCAAGCGATTTACCATCAGGCGAAAAGGTCGCTTCGCTGGCACGCATACCTTCGGCGGTTAATGGACGCTGTTGCTTACCATCGGCACTGAATAACCATAAACGCGTGTGACCTTGATCGGCTGTAACATCGAAACGGGTTACTGGGGCAACAATAAATTGGCCGTCTGCGGAAGCCACTGGTGAGCCAATCCGTTCCAATTGCCACATACGTTCAACGCTTAAACTTTTCTCTGCTGCTTCACTTGTAAAGGCCAGCAAGGGCAGCAATACAAATAACAGCATGAGCTGTAGGTTTTTCATAATAGGACTCCGAGTTGTTTATGTTTTTTTGCCCTCGGATGTTAGCATAAAGTGGCAGCAGACCAAGCGTATCTAGCGCAATAATATGGCGTTTAATCGGGTGCAAGAGGATGAAGTCTATGGACTTGGCAATACAATTACAGCAACTTTCCCATTTACTTAAACCTTACCCATTTGGTATCGGAGGCAGTTGCTTGCTGTGGCAATTGGGGCTAGAAAATAATCCGGGCGATATCGATGTGGTATGCCGCGAGCAAGACTTTGACAGCATTTGCGAGCGGTTAGCGCAGCATTATCGGCCAGAAGCCGTGAGTTTTAATCCCGACTTTGTTACCCGTCACTTTGCGCGCTTTAGTCAGCCGGGTGCGCGTGATATTGAGCTGATGGCCGGTATTGCCGTACTGCAGCAAGGTAAGCCAATCGAATGGACGTTCCACCCCGAACGTTGCTCTTGGCAAAATGATATTTGCTTTATGCCCGCCAGTGATTGGCTAGAATTGTATAGCTTATTTAACCGCCCCAAGCGGGTGGAAATATTACGGGAGTATTTGGCTGAATTGTCTAATAATCTTGCTGACTAAGCCACTTTTAATGTAATACAAACGTAGCGATTTTCACCGTTTTTACTTTGTGTTCCAGCTTAATTAATGGCGTTAGCACGCCGCAACGGTATCCATTTAGCTAAAACCAAGGAATTTACCGTTAAATTGTGACTTTTAACATCTACAATTAAAGATAAATAAATAAAAACAATGGCATACATTGTTATTCTTCTTTTGCGGGAATGGCTTGTTAAATTTAAGCTGATATGTTAATTGTTATTTGACCAGTTTGGTCATTAAGCAAAACACATAATAAGGAAATCCATGAACACGCCATTTAAACTCTCACTGTGTGCTTTCTCGATCGGCGCACTGTTGTCCCCTGTCAGTACTTTTGCTCAACAACAAACATCAAATGCTGAACTAGAGCAAGTTGAGCGTATTGAAGTGACAGGCTCCCGTATTAAACGCAATGATTTAGAAGGCGCCGTGCCGATCACTGTGATTGATCGTGATGCCATCACAAAATCAGGCTTTTCAAATTTACAGCAATTATTAGAGCGTACGCCAGTTGCTGGTGTAGGGACGTTTTCTACACGTGGTAACAACCAAGATTCAACAGCGAACGGTGGCGCTGCGATTAGTTTACGCGGCTTTGGTGCTGATGCGACCCTAGTATTAATTAATGGCCGTCGTGTTGCTGTTAGCGCTTTTGCGGAAGGTATTGCTAATTCGTTTGTCGATATCAATAGTATCCCTGTTGCCGCTATTGAGCGTGTAGAAATTTTAAAAGATGGCGCTTCTGCAGTCTACGGCTCTGACGCTGTAGCAGGGGTGGTTAACGTTATTTTACGTAAAGATTTTGAAGGTACAGAGGTTTCTTTTAGTCATGGTGGTACTACAGGCCCAACCTATGATGAAACCTCTGGCAGTTTAGTGTGGGGTACCCAAGGTAAAGACGCTAATGCCACGCTAATTTTAGATTATTTTAAAAACACCACTATCCTTGGTGCTGAAATGGGCCGCTTTGGTACGGCAAATCAGGCCCCTTATGGTGGTAATGATTTACGCTCTTCACGCGGTTATCCAGGTAATTTTATTGTGAACGGCCAAACCCGCATTGATCCAGGCTGTCCGCCAAGTCAGGCATTTGGCCAAACGTGCGTGTATGATTATGGTCCAATTATCATGGCGGTTACACCGGCAGAGCGAGTAGGTGCCGTATTACAAGTAAGCCAGAATTTAAATAATGATATGCAGGCTTATGCCGAGTTATCGGTGCAACATAATACGTCAAAAGCGCAAGGTGCCGCGACGCCGTTAGATGGTGATGCGGGGTTAACCGTTCCTGCCAGCCATCCGAACAATCCTTTTGGCACAAATGTCCGCATTAACCGTTACAGAACCGTTGATGCTGGCCCTCGTACTTGGGATATTGAGTCTGATGCCTTACGTTTGGTATTGGGTGTGCGTGGCCAAATTAATGAGTTAGATTGGGATGTATCGGCACAAAAAGGCCGCAGTGAATCCATGCAGACCGGGAGTAAATCTCAAGGCTGGGTAAGAACAGACTTTTTACAACAGCAAATTAACTTAGGCTTGTACAATCCGTTTGGTGGAGTAACCAACCCGCCTGAAGTGATTGATGCTATTACTACTAGTTTAGTACGACGCGGTGAATCTCATCTTACCTCATTTGATGCGAGTTTAAGCGGTGATGCCTTCACCTTAGGTGATCAAGTTGTGGCATTTGCCGCAGGCGCAGAATACCGTAAGGAAGATGCATTTGATCAGCCAGACGATCAATTCCAACGCGGACTTATTTTCGGTACTGAATCAGTGTCTGCGCAAGCTGAACGTGATCAATATGCGGCTTACATCGAGTTTTTGGTCCCGTTAACGGATGAGCTAGAGGTAACATTAGCCGGTCGTTACGATCATTACAGCGACTTTGGTTCCACCACTAATCCACAAGTCAGTGTAAAGTGGCGCCCTCAAGATAACTTTACCGTACGGGCTTCTTATGGCCAGGGTTTCCGTGCACCTTCTTTGGCGCAAATTGGTTTGGGTCCCTCACAAGAATCGGTATTCTTTACCGATACCTTCCGTTGCCCTACAGCAGACGCAGCTAACCCAGCCTGTGCATCTACCGATTACACGATTGTCTTTGAGGGTTCAGAAGGATTGCAGCCCGAAGAATCCGAAACCTATAATCTAGGTTTTGTATGGCAAGTAACTGATGCGTTTGATGTAAGTGCTGATGTTTGGAGCATTACACAAGATAACAAAATTGATCAAAACGATTATGAAAACGTGTATGCCGCAGAGTGTAACCGTCAAAACAGTACCATTTGTGTACGTTTAGCGCCGTTACCAGGGCAAGCCTTAGGTGAGTTATCACGTATTTTTAATAGTTATATCAATATTAGCTCGCAAGAGGCTAAAGGGATCGATTTATCGACGGCCTATCGTTTGAGCTTAGATAGCTATGGCGCAGTGCGTTTTAGCCTAGATTACTCATTCACTCATGAATTTAAGAAAAACGGTATCGATTATGCTGGTGAGTATAACTATCCTCAGCATAGATGGTTAGCCAGTGCCGATTGGAGTTATGGTGATTGGGGTGTAACGACTAGCTTAAACTATGTTGGTGCCTTTGAAGATTACGCAGCGCCTTCAGACGTGATGAGCACTAAAACGCGTACTGTTGATGCACAAGCGTTATTGGATATTCAAGGCCGTTACAGCTTAAATACCAATACCACGTTAATGCTGGGTATGAATAATGCGCTAGATAAAGAGCCCCCGTTTGCAATAGGTGATGGTGACGCCGATCTGTATGGCTATGCCTCGCAAGTGCACAATCCACGTGGCCGCTTTGTTTACGCGAAAGTGAACTATCGCTTTTAACTAAAACCACTAGCAGCTGCATTGTTTATGCAGCTGCTATTTATTTTTATGGCGCTAATGTTCCTTTTAGCGCGTACCCTTACGTCTTTTCGGAAAGCCTAATAAACAGGTTAAAATTCACGCCTAGGCTACAATGGGTTTAACCCAACATCGGCTTTAAGTACTTGCCGGTATAGGATTTTTCACATGCTGCAACGTGCTCAGGTGTGCCTGCTACTAAGATTTCACCGCCGCCACTGCCGCCTTCTGGGCCAAGATCGATCACCCAGTCAGCCGTTTTGACCACATCCAAATTATGCTCAATCACCACAATCGTGTTGCCCGCATCGCGTAATTTATGCAGTACATTAAGCAGTTGTTGAATATCGTAAAAGTGCAGCCCTGTTGTCGGTTCGTCTAGGATGTAAAGGGTTTTGCCCGTATCGCGTTTACTAAGCTCGCGTGCCAGTTTTACGCGCTGTGCTTCGCCGCCAGACAAGGTGGTAGCGGATTGCCCTAACTTAATATAGCTCAACCCCACGTCCATAAGTGTTTGTACTTTGCGTTTAATGGCAGGAATCGCCTCGAAAAAGCTTAAAGCGTCTTCAACAGTCATATCCAACACTTGATGAATATTTTTGCCCTTGTATTTAATTTCTAAGGTTTCACGATTGTAGCGTTTACCTTTACAGACATCACAAGGCACATAAACATCAGGTAAAAAGTGCATTTCTACTTTAATGACGCCATCACCCTGACAGGCTTCGCAGCGGCCGCCTTTGACGTTAAAACTAAAGCGACCCACTTGGTAGCCGCGTGAGCGCGCTTCTTGCGTTCCGGCAAACATTTCCCGTACGGCGGTAAAAATACCCGTATAGGTAGCGGCATTGGAGCGAGGCGTGCGGCCAATCGGGCTTTGATCGATGTCGATTACTTTATCAAAGTGCTCTAATCCTTTAATGGCTTTGTGGGGAGCGGGATCGCTACCTTCGCCTTTATTCAGCACCCGATGCGCCACGCGGAATAGCGTGTCGTTAATTAAAGTGGATTTACCTGAGCCGGACACGCCGGTAATACAGGTCATCACACCAAAAGGGATGGCCATATCAACATTTTTCAGGTTATTACCGGTCGCCCCTACTACTTCTAACCATTTATCGGTCAGCGGCGTGCGGTTGGCTGGCACTGCAATTTTGCGGGTTCCGGACATATACTGGCCGGTGAGTGATTCTGGCTCGGCCATAATTTGCTGCAGGCTACCTTGTGCCACAATATGGCCGCCATGCACGCCTGCGCCGGGGCCAATATCGATAATATGATCGGCCATGCGCACAGCGTCTTCATCATGTTCTACCACGATGACGGTGTTGCCCAAATCGCGTAAATGGGTAAGTGTGCCGAGTAGCCGATCATTATCGCGCTGATGCAGACCAATCGACGGTTCGTCCAGCACATACATAACGCCCACTAAACCTGCGCCAATTTGGCTGGCTAGCCGAATACGCTGTGCTTCACCGCCAGAAAGGGTTTCAGCACTGCGCGATAAGTTAAGGTAATTCAGCCCCACATTAACTAAAAACTGTAATCGATCCTGAATTTCTTTCAGTACTTTTTCGGCTATTTTAGCGCGTTGACCGGTAAGGTGAAGTTGTTGAAAGAAGACTAAGCAATCACCAATGGCTAATTCAACCACTTGCGGTAACGTGGTTTTGCCAATAAAAACATGCCGTGCTTCGGTACGCAGCCGAGTGCCATGACAACTTGGACAGGGTTGGCTGGCGAGGTATTTACTCAGTTCTTCCCGCACCGCATTAGATTCTGTTTCGCGATAGCGACGATCCATATTCGGCACAATGCCTTCAAACGGATGGCTGCGTTGGACGATATCGCCACGATCATTTAAGTACTTAAAATCAATAACCTTAGTACCACTACCATACAAAATAGCCTCTTGATGTTTTTTACTGAGGGTATTGTAAGGAACGTCTAAGGCAAAGCCATAATGCTCCGATAAGGCCTTAAGCATTTGAAAGTAATAAAAGTTACGTTTATCCCAACCGCGAATAGCGCCACCCGCCAAGCTCAGCTCATCACTCACGATCACTTTTTTGGGATCAAAAAATTGTTTTACGCCAAGGCCATCACAGCTAGGACAAGCGCCCGCCGGATTGTTAAAAGAGAAGAGCCGTGGCTCTAGCTCTGCCATAGAATACCCGCAAGTGGGGCAAGCGTAATTGGCTGAAAAAACCAATTCTTCTGCCTCGGGTTCGTCCATTAAAGCCACTCGCGCTACACCACCTGAGAGCTGCAGGGCCGTTTCAAACGATTCTGCAAGGCGCAGTTTAATATCGTCTCGTACTTTAATACGATCTACGACGACTTCAATGGTGTGCTTTTTCTGTAAATCCAGTTTTGGAGGATCAGATAAATCCCATATTTCGCCGTCGATGCGCGCGCGAACATAGCCTTGTGCAACGAGCCCCTCTAATGTTTTTAAATGTTCGCCTTTGCGCTCTTGTACGACGGGCGCTAATACCATCAGTTTGGTCCCTTCTGGGAAGGCCGTCGCTTTATCAACCATTTCGCTGATCGTTTGTGCTGCGAGGGGTAAATCATGTTCTGGGCAACGCGGCTCACCTACGCGCGCAAACAATAGACGCAGATAATCATAAATTTCGGTAATAGTGCCTACTGTAGAGCGCGGATTATGTGAGGTCGATTTTTGCTCAATTGAAATGGCTGGGGATAAACCTTCAATATGATCGACATCGGGCTTTTCCATTAAACTTAAGAATTGCCGCGCGTAGGCCGACAGCGATTCTACATAACGGCGTTGCCCTTCAGCATAAAGCGTATCAAAGGCTAAAGATGACTTGCCCGAACCGGATAGCCCCGTAATCACCACAAGTTTATCGCGTGGGATTTGCAGTGAAATATTTTTTAAGTTGTGGGTGCGGGCACCCCGAATATCAATTTTGTCCATAACGGCTTCCGGTCGCTTTACGCTAGATGTATGCTGTACAAATATACACTGCTTATGTAGGTAATAGCCAGTATCAGGCAAGGATATCGGCGATTCAACGGTCACGATTTATGCTGATGGCGTCAATAGTGAGTCTAGAATATGGCGTGTGAATAGGGTTGTCGCGCCTATTTCCGTGAGCAAATACGCCCCATAAGCACCTTTGGCTTTCTCGCTGGCACAATATTGTATGCATGTATAAATATCTGCTACAGTCGATAACTTTTTAATAACAGGTACACCGTATGACGACGTCAGCGAGCTCTACTAAGGTTATTTTACTTTCTTTTGCAGCTGCTTTAGGTGGCTTTTTATTCGGCTTTGATAGCGGGGTGATTAATGGCACGGTCGACGCACTGCAACAAGCGTTTCAATCCACTGCGGTAGGGACTGGCTTTAATGTTGCCTCCATGGCCCTGGGATGTGCCGTAGGGGCATTTTTCGCGGGCACCTTGGCCGATCGGTTTGGTCGGCGACCGGTATTATTGGTTACGGCTATTTTGTTTATGTTAAGTGCATGGGGCTCTGGTATCGCCACAAGCTCAGAGGCTTTTGTGTTATACCGTATTTTGGGGGGCTTGGCGGTGGGCGCTGCAAGCGTGTTAGTCCCTGCGTATATCAGCGAAATTGCCCCAGCAGCTATTCGTGGTCGACTTATTTCGTTGCAACAACTGATGATTGTTTTGGGATTATTTGCTGCGTTTTTAAGTAACTACAACATTGTACAACATGCTGGTAGCGCAGCGGCTGAGTTCTGGTGGGGCTTTAGTGCGTGGCAATGGATGTTTTGGATTGAAATTCTGCCTGCAGCATTGTTTTTTCTTTGCTTGTTGTTCGTCCCCGAATCACCACGCTATTTAGTCGCTGCCGGAAAATTGCCACAGGCCGCAGCCGTATTGGCGTCGCTGGCACCACATGACAATGCACAAGCCAAAGTACAGGATATTCAATCTACGTTATCAAGTGAACACAAGCCGTCTTTACGTGATGTAATCAATCAGCATACGAGTAAGTTACATCCCATAATTTGGGCCGGTATTATGTTGGCAGTATTGCAGCAATTTACTGGTATTAACGTGGTGTTTTACTATGGTGCAACCTTATGGCAAGCCGCAGGGTTTACTGAGAACGATGCCTTGGCCGTTAATGTGATTAGTGGTGCGGTAAATATTAGTTTTACCTTTTTAGCCATTGCCTTGGTAGATAAGATTGGGCGTAAAAAATTGTTGCTGGTAGGTGCGTTAGGGCAAGCTGTGATGCTGGCTGCTTTGGCAATCATTTTTAGTACCGCCGATGTGACCGACGCGGGTCAGCTACAATTAGCAGGGCAGATGGGGATTGTTGCCTTATTGGCGGCTAATCTTTATATCGCCTTTTTTGCCACAACCTGGGGGCCAATTGTTTGGGTAATGCTGGGGGAAATGTTCCCAAATCAATTGCGCGGTGCCGCCTTGGGATTATGTGGCATTCTGCATTGGTTATCTAATTTTACCATCAGTATGAGCTTCCCTGTGTTGCTCGCCGGCGTGGGTTTGGGAGCCGCCTACGGGATATACGCAGCCTTTGGTGTGTTAGCGTTTTTACTGGTGAAAAAAATGCTGACAGAAACGCGTGGTTTAACCTTAGAGCAAATTTCGCGCGAACAGCAATAATTTCATTGATCCAATAAACGCCAGCAGCGGTATTGCCGCTATGCTGGCTTTTTTATGCTAAACTGCCTCCCTTGTTTAATCGGATCCCTTGCTGTTAGTTGTCACAATGCATCAATTGAATTCTCTGGAAAAACGCGCCGCTATTGCACTGGCATTGGTATTTTCTACCCGAATGCTAGGGCTGTTTATGCTATTGCCTGTTTTTGCCCTTTATGGTGAACAACTGGTGGGTTTTTCGCCCTTATGGATTGGCTTGGCTATTGGCGCGTATGGGCTAACCCAAGCGATATTACAAATTCCTTTTGGTTGGCTATCGGATAAAATTGGCCGGCATAAAGTGATGCTATTGGGGTTGTTGCTCTTTGTACTAGGCTCGGTAGTGGCTGCATTAGCCGATAGCGTTTATATGGTCACTGTTGGACGGATATTACAAGGTGCGGGTGCTATTGCTGGGGCGGTGTTGGCGCTTGCGGCAGATTTAACGCGTGAAGAGCAGCGGCCAAAAGTGATGGCGATCATTGGTGCCAGTATCGGACTATCCTTTGCGCTTGCGATGGTGTTAGGGCCATTATTAGCCCGATGGGCCGGCTTAAGTGGCGTATTTTGGTTTACCGCCGTGTTAGCAGGGTGCGCCATGTTAATTGTGGCGTTTATAGTCCCTAAAAGTGTTAGTAAAGCGCCAACGGCAGAAACGTTAGCCTTGCCACAAAGCTTAGCCGCTATGATTAAGCATGGTCAATTGTTACGGTTAGATTTTGGTGTATTAGTACTACACCTAATGCTAACGGCGATGTTTGTTGCCTTGCCAGCATTGTTGAATCAACAACACTTGGCTGCCGAACAACATTGGCAGGTGTATTTACCCGTGTTGCTAGGCTCATTTTTGTTTATGGTGCCGATGATGATTATTGCGATGCGGCGTCAGCAAGAAAAGCGCTATTTTTTAATTAATGTTCTATTATTAGTTGCGGCAATGTTAATTTGTTGGCAGGCGACGGCGTTGTGGGGCTTTGTACTGGCATTATTAGTATTTTTTATCGGCTTTAATTTTTTAGAGGCGAGCTTACCCGCCATCGTTTCGCGGGTGGCACCTGCTGGACAGCGTGGTAGTGCCATGGGGATTTATTCGAGTAGCCAGTTTTTTGGTGCCTTTTTAGGCGGTCTAATTGGCGGCACTGTGGCGCAGCATTTTGGTTTCAGCGCGATATTTGCTGTGTTGGCAGTAATTGGTTTAGTATGGTTGGTAATTGCCAGTACCATGCAACTGCCTGCTCGGGCACAGCGCTTGTCTTTACCTGTTTCGGTAACTACCGAGCAACAAGCTGGCTTGTTGGCCGCTAAGTTAGCGGCGTTGTCGGGGGTACAAGAGGTCACCATATTGCTGACCGAACAACGTTGCTATTTAAAAGTTAGCGCGCAGCAGTTTGAATTAGCGCAGGCTCAGTCTTTGGTTGCGAGTAGCAGCCAGTAATATTTTTTAGGAGAGATACGCATGGCGCGTGGAATTAATAAAGTCATCTTAATTGGTAATCTGGGTGCCGATCCAGAAGTGCGTTATATGCCGCAAGGCGGTGCTGTGGCCAATATGACCATAGCGACCTCAGAGAGCTGGACGGATAAAGCGACAAACGAGCGGAAAGAGCAAACCGAGTGGCACCGCATTGTGATTTATCAGCGTTTAGCCGAAATTGCTGGCGAGTATTTACGTAAAGGGTCTAAAGTGTATATTGAGGGTAAATTAAAAACCCGCAAATGGACCGATAAAGACGGCGTTGAACGTTATACCACGGAAATTGTCGCCAATGAGCTGCAAATGTTGGATGGCCGTGGTGAAGGTCAACAAGGTGGTATGGGCGGCGGCATGGGCGGTGGTCAGCAAGGCGGTTATCAACCTCGCGCACCTCAGCAAAATGCACCACAACAAAATGCCCCCGCTTATCAACAAGCGCCACAGCAAAATTATCAACAACCCGCACAGGGCGGCTATCAAAAGCCCGCTCAACCGCAGGGGGGGTATCAGCAACCGGCGCAGTCGCAGCAACGGCCACCTATGGAGCCGCCAATCGACTTTGATGACGATATTCCTTTCTGATCTAACACTTTATATAAAAAAACCTCGCTTTTTAGCGAGGTTTTTCGTTTAAGCCGCGTAACACGCTGCCAAGTCATAATGCCTTGTTAGCGTTTGATAATAAAATCGGCTTGTTCGCGACGTACTTTTTTCAAGTTAACTAGCCAATCACCCTCAGCTTCGCGATAGCCTAGCGGCAGTAATAGAACAGATTTTAATCCCAGTTCTGCCAAGTTTAAAATTTTATCGACGTGTTCAGGTTCAAAGCCTTCCATCGGCGTGGTATCTACCTGTTGTTCGGCTGCGGCAATTAATGCAGAGCCTAAACCAATATAGGCTTGACGCGCAGCATGTTCAAAATTTTGCTCGGCCGGGCGTTGTGGATAATACGCCAGCAGTTTTTGACGATACGCTTCCCAGCCTTCATTTTTAAAGCCGCGTTGCGTGTTTACTAAGTCGAACATCATATTGATGCGCTCGGTGGTGTAGTTATCCCAAGCAGCAAAGACCAGTAAGTGGGAACAATCAGTAACTTGTGATTGATTCCACGCAACTTCGCGGATCTGTTGTTTAATCACCGGGTCCGTTATGATCAACACCTGATAAGGTTGTAAACCGCTTGAGCTCGCACTTAACCGAATGGCTTCTAAAATAACCTCTAGCTTGTCGGCAGGCACCGCAGCGCCCGCTTGCATCTTTTTCGCGGCATAGCGCCAATTCAATAATTCTAGTGTTTTAGACATCATGTGTTCCTTAGTGTGGCAAGTGTTATCATGGTTGGTTCGACCAGTGTGACTTTCAAGGGTAACGCACAATTAATCTGTTTTATTGTTAAGCGGGTCAGCGATAGCAGGTATAAACGCTACCCGCCTGCGCGGTTTGCCGCTGTAATACCGCGCTTTATCGAAAGCGTTGCCATCTTTACCAAATCTTGACGTAACGAGCATTGAGCGATTCAGGGCAGCGCATTATAGTTGGCGCCAATTTAGTAGCAGGGTAATAGGATCTCAGAACATGGCATGGCAGAAAAAAGCATTGTTAGCGGCGGTAGTGGTTGCAGTTGTCGGCGGGAGTGCCTACTGGCTGTGGCCTAAAACAAGTGCCCCTGCGGCAGCGGCTCAGCGGCAAATGAGCCCGTGGGCCATGCCTGTGCCAGTCCGTGTTGTGGCAGCGGTACCCAGCGATTTACGCGTACAAGTAAAAGCCATTGGTACTGTAACACCGTTAAATACCGTGGTGGTACAAAGCCGGGTATCTGGCCCGCTGCAAACCTTGCATTTTAATGAAGGCGATAAAGTAACGCAGGGCCAGTTGTTGGCAGAAGTTGATACCGCGGATTACCAAGTGCAGTTGGGGCAAGCTCAAGGTCAGCTTGAGCAGAACTTAGCGCAGCTAAAAAATGCCGAAGCCGATTTAGCCCTTTATGCCAAACTGCGTGAGCAAAGTTCTATTTCTGCTCAGCAATATAACAACCAAGTGGCGTTAGTTGAGCAACTTAAAGGCACGCTAAAAAGTAACCAAGCACAGCTTGATGCCGCAAAGTTGCAATTGTCTTACACGAAAATCCACGCGCCAATTAGCGGCCGTTTAGGTTTGCGCCGGGTGGATGCCGGTAACCTTATTCAAGCGAATAATGCCGAGGGTTTAGTGACCATTACGCAAAGTTCGCCTATCACCGTAGTGTTTGCTATTCCGGAAAGTCAGTTACAACAAGTGCGCAGCGCGTTTCGTAGCGGTACAGCGTTAACGGTAGAAGCCTGGGATCGGGCAGAGCGTCAATTACTGAGCACTGGGGCATTGACTACCCTAGATAACCAAATTGATGCGGCTACGGGCACCCTGCGCCTAAAGGCCGAGTTTGCCAACGAACAAGAAGAATTATTCCCCAACCAGTTTGTTAATGTGCGGCTAAATGTTGCTGTACAAGAGGGCGCCGTGACGATCCCGCAAGATGCGGTGCAATATGGTTCCGCCGGCACCTATGTGTATATTATCGAAGAGAACAAAGCCCAGATACGCCAAGTACAACTCGGGGCAGTAGATAACGGTTTAGTAGCGGTTGAATCTGGGCTGGAACCCGGTACTCAGGTTGTGCTTGAGGGCTTAGATCGTTTAAGACCTGGCCGCGCGGTTGAAGTGATTGCTGATATACCGGCGACGGTTAATTAAGGAGCGGGTAATGAATTTATCCCAACCTTTTATTTTAAGGCCAGTTGCCACCTCATTACTGATGTTGGCACTGTTGATTGCCGGGATTTTGAGTTGGCGGCAATTGCCGGTAGCCGCGTTACCGCAGGTTGATTATCCTATTATTCAGGTATTTAGTTTTAACCCAGGCGCCAGCCCAGATATTATGGCGCGAACGGTGACTGCGCCTTTAGAGCGACGCTTAGGCCAAATCCCTGGTTTAAAGCAAATGACCTCAAACAGCTCTGCCGGCGCCTCAGTGATCACCTTGCAATTTGCTTTAGTTGTCGATATGGGCGTTGCCGAGCAAGAGGTGCAAGCTGCGATTAATACCGCATCGTCATTATTACCAGCAGATATGCCCACGCCGCCGATTTACCGCAAGGTCAATCCAGCAGATGCCCCCATTCTCACCCTCGCTATTACGTCTGACACATTGCGACTGCCGCAAGTGTATGATTTGGTGGACACGCGTATGGCACAAAAGCTGGCGCAGCTTCCTGGTGTGGGTATGGTGAGTTTAGCGGGCGGGCAGCGCCCTGCGATTCGAGTAAAAGCGAATCCGGGTGCGCTGGCCAATATGAATTTAAGTTTGGAGAATTTGCGAGCTGCCATTGCCGCGGCAAATACTAATCAACCTAAAGGCAGTTTTGATGGGCCTTTTCGCTCAACGATGTTGGATGCCAATGATCAAATTCGGGATGTAGCAGAGTACCAAGAATTAATTATTGCTTGGCGTGATAACGCCCCGGTGAGATTGCGTGATGTGGCGCGGATAGAGCAAGGTGCTGAAGATCGTTTTTTAGCGGCTTGGGCTAATCAGCAGCCGGCCGTGTTACTGAATATACAACGCCAGCCGGGTGCCAATGTCATAGAAGTCGCGGATCGGGTGCGTGCTTTAATGCCGCAACTCACCGCGACGATGCCCGCGGCCATTGATGTGGTGGTGCTCACTGATCGCACTAATAGCATTCGGGCCTCGGTGCGTGATGTTCAAAAAGAGCTGGTATTTGCCGTGTGCTTGGTTATTTTAGTGACCTTTGTTTTTTTAAAAACCATACCCGCAACCATCATTCCAAGCTTAGCGGTGCCTTTGTCACTGGTAGGCACTTTTGCGGTGATGCTCTGGCTAGATTTCTCGGTCAATAACCTGACGTTAATGGCTCTTACCATTGCCACAGGGTTTGTGGTAGACGATGCTATTGTTATGCTGGAAAATATTGCTCGGCATCGGGAGCAAGGTGCATCGCCTTTAGAGGCGGCTTTAAAAGGTGCAAAAGAGATTGGTTTTACGCTGATTTCTTTAACGGTGTCACTCATTGCCGTGCTGATCCCGCTGTTATTTATGGCGGATGTAGTGGGGCGGCTATTCTATGAATTTGCGGTCACGCTGGCCGTAGCGATTTCGATCTCGTTGGTGGTCTCGCTGACATTAACGCCGATGATGTGCGCGCGTTTGTTAACGGCGATGCCAGCACATGATAATCCAGATGATCTGATGCATCGGATCATTACGCGCTATGGCCTGATGTTGCAATGGGTATTGCGTCATCAATCGCTCGCGATGGCCACTATGTTGGGTACAATTGTGTTGACTGCCGCATTATATTTGGCGGTACCAAAAGGCTTTTTCCCGGTACAAGATAGCGGAGTGATTCAGGTGATCACTGAAGCACCGCAAGATATATCCTTTCAGGCAATGGCCGAACGGCAACAACAGTTAGCATCACGGTTACTGGAACATCCTGAGGTAGCCAGCTTATCGTCTTTTATTGGTGTTGATGGCAGTAATAGCAGTATTAATAGCGGTCGCATTCTGATTAATCTGAACGCGCACAATGCGCGCAGTCAAACGGCGGTTGAGATCATCCGTGAGTTAGAACAGCAGGTGAGTAGCGTACCGGGGATTAAAGGCTGGTTTCAACCGGTGCAGGAACTCAGTATTGAGGACAGGATAAGCCGTACCCAGTATCAGTTTACATTAAGCACGCCCGACTACGAGGTTTTAGGGCAGTGGTTGCCAGAGTTGGTGGCGGCGTTAGCGGAGCAACCCGCTTTGTCTGAAGTGGCGCATGATTTACAGCAACAAGGTTTGCAAGCCTATATTGATATTGATCGCAATGCGGCCGCTCGCTTGGGTTTGAGTGTGTCACAAATTAGCTCAGTATTGCAAAGTGCATATAGCCAGCGACAAATTTCTACCTTGTTTACACAATCAAATCAGTATCGTGTGGTGTTAGAAGTTGATCCTGACCAAGTGCAAGGTATTGATGCTTTGGATAAACTGTATTTAACCAGCAGCAGCGGGGCGACGGTGCCGTTATCTGCCGTGGCAACGGTAAGTCAGCGGCCCACACGATTGCTGATTAATCAGCAGGGGCAATTTCCGGCAGTCACCTTATCGTTTAACTTGGCCGAAGGCTATTCGTTAGGCGAAGCCGTAGCCTCGATTGAGCAAGTGCAACAGCAATTACAATTGCCGCCAGAAGTAGAGCTCACCTTCCAGGGCGCGGCCGAAGCGTTTCGGGCATCGTTAAGTAATACGTTATGGCTAATTTTTGCCGCAGTATTAACGATGTATATTGTGCTAGGGATTTTGTATGAGAGCTTAATCCATCCGGTCACTATTTTATCAACCTTACCCTCAGCGACCGTGGGGGCCTTGTTAGCGTTGTTAATCACCAATCAACCGCTCGATTTAATTGCCGTCATTGGTATCGTGCTGTTGATAGGCCTCGTGAAGAAAAACGGCATTATGATGGTCGATTTTGCCTTAGATGCTCAGCGCAATCGCGGTATGACGCCGGCAGAGGCTATTTATCAAGCAGCCTTAATGCGCTTTAGACCAATCTTAATGACTACCTTAGCGGCATTGTTTGGCGCTATTCCGCTGATGCTGTCTACCGGCTCTGGCGCTGAATTACGCCAACCGCTTGGTTTGGTTATGGTTGGCGGCTTATTGGTCAGCCAAGTGTTAACCTTGTTTACCACACCGGTCGTGTATTTATGGTTTGATAAATTGGTTAAAAAACCGCAAGCCGCCACGACAGAGGCAAACGCAGTATGAACTTAGCCCAGCCTTTTATTCAGCGGCCGGTGGCCAGTGGTCTAATTGCTACCGCAATTTTATTGCTAGGTTTATTAAGCTGGCGCTTGCTACCGGTATCGCCGTTACCTGCGATTGATTTCCCGATGATTGTGGTCACAGCCAGTTTACCGGGTGCCAGTCCTGAGAGCATGGCAGCAACGGTAGCGACTCCGCTGGAACGGGCGCTGGGCAGCATTTCAGGTATTCGCCGCATCAGCTCGTCTAGCAGTCAGGGTTCTACGCAAGTTCGCTTAGAGTTTGAGTTAGATCGTAATGTCGATGATGCGGCGCGTGAGGTACAGGCCGCTATTAATGCGGCTCGAGGGCAATTACCCTCTGGCATGCCGGGAAATCCGGTCTATCGCAAATTTAATCCATCACAAGCCCCTATCATGGCTTTGGCGTTAAGTTCAGAGCACCTTGCTGGCAGTTTACTGTACGACAACGCTTCTACGGTACTGGCGCAAAAACTGGCACAAATCACTGGGGTGGGCGAGGTAGAAGTCACGGGCTCGTCGCTGCCTGCCGTAAGGATCCAACTTAATCCGGGTATGCTAGCCAATTATGGCGTGGCGCTGGATGAGGTGCGCGCCGCGATTAGTAGTATTAATGCCTCTGTACCATTAGGCGTATTAGAAACCGAGACGCATCGCTGGCAACTCGCCACGAGTGAAACGTTACGGCAAGCCGCTGATTACCAAGATCTGATCATTAAATATGTGAATGGCGCACCCATTCGGTTAGCCGATGTGGCGTTGGTAACAGACTCTACTGAAAACCGCTATAGCTCGGGGTTTCATAACGATAAAGATGCGGTGATTTTAATGATTAGCCGCCGCACCGGGGCCAATATTGTTGAAACGATTGATGCTATTTATGCGCAATTACCGCTGCTGCAGGCATTAACGCCTGCGGGGGCTGATTTAGCTGTGGTGATGGATCGCAGCCCGGTCATTCGAGCCACCTTAGCCGAAGCCCAGATCAGTTTAACCTTGGCGGTGATCTTGGTGGTGTTGGTGGTGTGGGCCTTTTTAGGTAATTTACGCAGTGCGCTTATTCCCAGTGTGGCGATTCCGGTATCGTTAATTGGGGCCTTTAGCGTAATGTACGTGTTTGGTTTTTCGCTAAATAACCTGTCAGTAATGGCACTGATTGTCGCCGCCGGCTTAGTGGTAGACGATGCCATTGTGGTGGTCGAAAATATTCGTCGACATTTAGAGCGTGGTTTAACGCCTTTACAGGCGGCAAGACAAGGCGTGGCCGAAGTGGGGTTTACCCTACTAGCGATGAATTTGGCACTGATTGTGATTTTCTTATCCATCCTTTTTATGGGCGGTTTGGTAGAGCGTTTGTTCCGCGAATTTTCGATTACGCTGGTGGCTGCCATGGTTATTTCGTTACTCATTTCGCTGACCTTAACGCCCAGTATGTCGGCATTAATGTTGCGTAAACCAGAACGGAAACACACGCAGCAGGGATTTTTTTGGCGATTACAGCAAGGTTATCGGCGTAGTATTGACGTGGGTTTAACGCATTACCGGTGGCTATTATTACTCATGGTACTGCTTTTTGCTGCCAGTGGTTGGCTATATAGCAAGGTGCCTTCGGGATTGTTACCTGAACAGGATACTGGCCAATTAAATGGGTTTGTACGCGGTGATGATGGCGCGTCATTTCAAATGATGCAGCCGAAGATTGAAGCCTTTCGTCAGTATGTGCTGCAAGATCCTGCCGTGGCAGATGTAACGGGCTCAGCGGGCGGCAACAGCGGTGTCAGTAATTCGTGGATGCGGGTGCGTTTAAAACCGCTCGCCGAGCGTAAGGTGTCTGCACGAGAAGTGGTAGATCGCTTACGGGCTAATGCACCAAAAGTCCCTGGCGGCATTTTATTTATGAACGTGGACCAAGATATTCGCTTATCGTCGCCGTTTGGGCGCAGTGATTATGAAGTGCAGTTACTGTCAGATGATCTGGCTTTGCTGCGGAAGTGGAGCAAGGTGGTAGGCGAAAAGCTGCAAGATTTACCTGAGTTAGTGGACGTTGATACACCCGGCGGCGAGGATGCTCAGCAGATTGTGCTCACCATAGATCGAGAGGCGGCACAGCGCTTAGGGGTAGATATGCGCACGATAGCCAGTATGTTGAACAATGCCTTTTCACAGCGGCAAGTGGCCACCTTGTATGATCAACAAAACCAATATCGTATCGTGATGGAGTTGCTGCCAGGGTATACCGCGCAGCCAGAGGTATTACAGCAATTACAAATTATTACCGCCGATGGCAGGCAGGTTCCCTTGGCGACTATTGCAAGTTATCAATATGGCTTAGTGAACGATCGGGTGCAGCATGATGGTCAGTTTGCGTCAGCAAATATAGGTTATGGTTTAGCGGCAGACATTACCATGGAGCAAGCTGCTATGGCGATTGATCGGGCTTTAGCCGAGATCATGCTACCCAGTGCGATAGTGGCGACCAGCGGTGCAAATCAACGTAACGCCATGTTTGCCAGCAATGATCAAACTTGGCTAATTATTGCTGTTATTGTCGCGGTGTATTTATTACTAGGGGTGTTATACGAGAGTTTATTGCAACCTATTACCATTTTATCGACACTACCCTGTGCCAGTTTAGGGGCATTGTTAGCCTTGTATTTAACCAATACCGATTTTAATTTAATTGCGTTACTTGGGTTATTTTTGTTAATTGGTATTGTGATGAAAAACGCGATTTTACTGGTAGATTTTGCGCTGGCTGCGGAACGCCAGCAGGGATTATCTGCTAAAGACGCCGTTGCCTTAGCCGCACAGCAACGACTAAGACCTATTTTAATGACGAATTTTGCCGCTTTACTGGGGGCATTGCCATTATTACTGGGCGTGGGCGAAGGCTCGGAGTTACGGCAGCCTTTGGGTATTACCATCGTGGGTGGCTTATTGGTAAGCCAGCTATTAACACTTTACACCACGCCAGCGGTCTATTTACTGGTGAGTAAACTACGGCCGACTCTGGCTAAACCCAAGCTAAATACGGCCGAGATGCCTTAACGTTGGCATGGTAGGCCGTGGTTTTAGATCACTTACTAACCGTTATGTAGGGCTCTAAGAGTGGTTCAGTCGAGTTAAGGTGCAAGCCGATATTGGCTATCTAATTGACTGACACCCAAGCCACTCTTTTTCGTGACGCGCAATTGGGTGGGAATGCGCTCTTTCATGGCCTCAATATGGCTTATAACGCCAATCATCTTGCCGGAGGCATTCAGGTTATCCAATGCATCCAAGGCAATATCCAAGGTTTCTGCATCCAGCGTACCAAAACCTTCATCTAAAAAGAGTGAGTCGATGCTGGTTTTATGGCTAACGAGATCTGACAATGCCAGTGCCAACGCTAAACTCACCAAAAAGCTTTCGCCGCCCGATAAGGTTTTAGTATCACGTTCGGTATCACCTTGCCACGTATCCAATACACTCAGTGCTAGGCTGTCTGCCTCTTTACGTTTTAATAAGTAGCGGCCGTGTAAACGCGTTAGCTGTTTATTGGCCAGATAGACGAGGTTGTCTAGAGTAAGGCCTTGCGCAAAACGCCGAAACTTGTCGCCACTGGCCGATCCAATAAGCGCATGCAAATAGCTAAGATCATCATAGTGTTGCTGCTGGATAGCGATCTGTTCTAGCAGTGTTTGCTGGCGTATCTTTTCTTGTTGCTGCTGTTGCAATTGCTGGGTAATTTGCCCCAGCCGACTATGTAGCTGGGCTTGCTCGGTTTGAATGAATGTGAGTTTTTCTATTACCTGTTCGGCACTAATAAACTGCCATGATGCCGCTTGGGGGAGTTCAAGCAAGGCTGATAATTGCTGCTCGGCCTGTTGTAGCAAAGAGCGACGAGTCTGTATTGCTTGCTCTAGCTGCTGCTTTAGTGTGGCCAAATGGCTTCGCTCTGTCTCGGGTAATAACGCAGCCTTAAACGCTGCTTCATCTTGAAATGGGCTGGCGATCAGTTGTTGTTGCCAGTCGTGTAGTCGCGCAGCTGTGCTTTGGCTTAACGATTCTGCTTGTTGTTGTAGCGTCGTAATAATGGCAGAGAGTTCACTGTCTTTTTGCTGTAACTGTTGTTGCTGTTGCTGCTGCGCGGTGAATAGCTGCTCTGCTTCGTTAAATGCCGCCAACGCCTGTTGTCGTGCTTCCGCCACCTGACGATTGCCGAACAGCTGTAAACGCTGTTGTGTTAACTCACTTAGTTGCGTGTTAAGCATGGCTAATTGCTGTTGCTGCAGCGTTAATTGCTCGGCTAGGTGCTGCACATGATGGTTAATGCCCTTCAGCTCCGTCTCTTTGGCGATATGCTGTTGTTGTAATTGCTGCCATTGCTGTTGATGTAACTGGTACTGGGTAACATCTTCTTGTTTTTGTGCCAACCACTCAGCCAGTTCAGTAATGAGTGGCGCATAACCCTGTTGCTGGATCTGTGCTAATAACTGCTGTTGCAGTTGCTGGCAGTGTTCTTGCTGTTGCTGTAATTGGCTGCTGAGCTGTTCGTGTTGTTGTTGGTTGTTTTGCTGTTGTTGCTGCAATAAGGTAAGGGCATTATGCAGTTTGTCCAGCTCTCTTTCTGCGGCGACGCGTTCCTGCTGCGCGTGTTGGGCCAGTTTTTCGGCTTGGCGCAGCGTTTTTTGTTGATGACTAAGCGTTTCGGCACGTTGCTGCATCTGCTCTTGCAGTAACGCCAAAGCGGGTAAATCCTCAATACTTGCTGTGCTATTGAGCGTGGGCAGCAGGTGTTGCCATTGTGAATGTGCCTCGGTTTGTTGTTGTGCAAGGAGGTGTAAACGTGCTGTGCTTTCAGTTAACTGCCGCTGACAACTGTTCAATGCTTCACGGCATTGTTGTCCTTGCTCATGGGTTTGTTCCAATAAGGCCTGTGCCGCTTGTTGGCGCTTCAGTGTTTCGGGAACATCTAGCGCAGACTCGGCTAATAACGGATGCTCAATAGCCCCGCACAGCGGGCAAGCGGTACCTGGCTGTAATTGCTGGCGGAAATGCGCCAGTTGTTCTTCTTGGCTTAATAGCTGAGTTAAATCTTTTAGTTGTTGTTGGGCGCGTTTATATTGCTCGGCTAACGCAGTACGTTGGCTGCTCAGCTGGTGCTGGCGTACTTGCAGCTGTTGCTCGGTATTCTCTAACTGTTGTTGCTCTAGCTGGTGTTGCTGATATTGCGCTTGCAGTGCCTGCGCCTGATGGAATAGTGGCCAGTGCTGGTTCAGGGTACTTAGATGTTGCTCAATTGTTTGCTCGTCGTGTTGGCTCGTTAACTGTTGCCACTGCTGTTGTCGCTGCTCGCTGAGATGTTGTGCCTGTTGCACCTTTACCTGCTGTTGCTGTGCATGCGCCGCTTGCTGCTGGTAGTGTAACTTTTGTGCTGTGCGCTGTTGTTCGAGCTGGCTCAGTGCATGGTGTAGGGTGCTAATGTGCTGTTGGTCTTTATTAAGCTGCATCAATTGCTGAGACCAGCCGGTTAACAGCGTGGCCACATTGGCATCGGCTTGATGCGCTTCAAGATAGCGCTGTTCGCTGGCCAATTGTTGCTGTAATGCCTGATGCTCGCGTTGAAACTGTTGCTGTTGTTCTGCCTGCGCTAACGCCTGTTGTTGCAGTAACGCGACATGTTGCTGTTGTTCAGCTTGCCGTTGTTGCACATGCTTTAGCTGCTGATCCAAGGGTAATATTTGCTCGGTGATCAGTGTATCTAACTGATGATTATGCTGACGAACCTCTGCCAAATTGTGGGTCACGTGTTTTAGCGCTTCGGCATTCTGTTCACGTTCTGCAGTGACAAGCCTTTTGGCTTGCTGTTGTTGGCTTAGTTCCGTGTTACGCTGATCCAAATCGTGCTGGCTATTTTGATAAAGCGTCCATGGCATCCGCAGTCGTTCGGCGGGTTCGCTTTGACTTAAACGTTGTAAATCTACCGCTGCCGCCGCCTGTTGTTGCAGAGCATGGCTATGCTGGCTGCTTGCATCCTGTTGGTGTAATTGCGCGGCGGTGAGTTTCTCCCACCATTGGCTGTGCGCTTGTGCTTCGCTAAGCTGCTGCTGTAAGCGATGTTGTTGTTGTAGCAATTCCGCTTGCTCTGTGACTAACGTCTCCAATTGCTCGCTACTGAGTAACTGAAAGCCGTCTGCTTTGGCACTGAGTTCTCGCAAGCTTTGCTTGGCCTCGGTAAATTGCTCATGCACCCGTTTAGACAGTTGCCCATAGATTTCGGTACCGGTAAGTTCTTCAAGTAATTCTGCGCGCTCACCATCATTAGCATTTAAGAACGCCGCAAAATCGCCTTGCGACAACAACATCGATTTGGTAAATCGGCCAAAGTCTAGCCCGGTAATACGTTCAATTTCTTCACTTTTTTGTCTCACTTGATTGGCCAATACCTTGCCACTGGCCACAAGCGATAGCTCGATGTCGGCTTGTTGCAAATTACCTTCTGGATTACCTCGGGCACGACGCATGCTCCAGAACGCGCGATAAGCAGTACCTTTAACCTCAAATTCCACTTCGGCCAAACATTCGGCGCAGCCTCGGGTCATAATTTCATTCGCCGACGTCGAAATTGGGCCTAAACGGGGGGTTTGATGGTATAGCGCCAGGCAGATTGCATCTAATAACGTGGTTTTACCGGCGCCGGTGGGTCCGGTAATAGCAAAGAGCCCGTTTTCAACAAAGGGCGCTTGGCTAAAATCGATTTTCCATTCGCCTTTTAACGAGTTCAGGTTTTTTAAGCGCAGCGTGAGTATTTTCATGGCGTGCGCTCCACCTCTAATGCTGCAAGCAACTGGCTGAAGTGTTGTTGTATTCGATCACGTCTGGCTTGTGCTATCTCATCACTGAAATCTTCCATTTGCAAACGTTTAGCAAACACTTGTTGTGGCGTCAGTTCTGCGAGGGTTTCTTGTTGTGCTGCGGTTAAGGCTTGTCGTTGCGGATTACGTAAGCGGCGTAATTGCAAAACATCCACATTTAACCCTGTTATGAGGTGTTGTACCCGTTGTTGCAAATCGGGGAGATAGTCTTCGCTTGCTACTTCTAAACATAACCACACGCTTTGCTCGGGGTGCGCAGCAGCACTCTCAGGGATGGTCTTAGCAAGTGTCGCTAAGTCACCACGCAGCACTTGCATGGGTTGAAATAACGGCACCGCAATAGGGGTGATTTGTTTACACTCGCGGCCAGCAAATTCAACTAAAACCACTTGTTTTTCAGTATTCAGCTCATCAAAACTCAGCGGTATCGGTGAGCCGCTATAGCGAATATGCGCTGTTTTTGCGACTTTCTGTGGTCGATGAATATGGCCTAGCGCAATATAATCAGCCGGTGGAAAACCTTCAGCGGCAAAGCCATCTAAGGTACCAATATAGATATCACGCACGCTTTCTGATTGACTGACGCCGAGCGCGGTTAAATGACCAGTTGCAATTATAGGCACATCTAATGCTTGCTGATGCCGCATTTCTACAGCCAGTTGGTATACCTGTTGATAGTGCTGTTTAATCGCATCTCCTAGCGCTTGACGTTTTTCCAGCCCGCTAGCACCTGCTGTGCTTTGTAACACGTCTTTAGCACGAATAAACGGCACAGCACAGACGATGGCACCTACAGTGCCGTCTTTCTTGTGCACTGGTATAACTTGGTCTGAGGGCGGTAGATCGGTACTGGCCACCACATACGTATTTAAACAGGCCAGTAATTGACGGGATTCGTTTAACACCGCCACGGCATCATGATTCCCCCCCAGAACCAGCAAACTACACCGACTTTTTTGTAACTCCACCACAAACTGATTGTAGAGCTCTCGCGCATAACTTGGCGGTGTGCCAGTATCAAAAATATCGCCCGCAATGATCACCAGATCAACCTGCTCAATTCGCACTTGCTCTAATAGCCAAGCAATAAAAGCCTGATGCTCATCTTTGCGGGTTTTGGTAAAAAAACTCTGGCCCAGATGCCAGTCTGAGGTATGCAGCAGTTTCAAAAGGGTATCCTATTAGTCGGCGTCGTTTAGTCTTGCTGGTTTGCAACCTGTTGCAGCAATAATTGCCGGAACGCCTCAGCAGGGAGCGGTTTGCTGTAATAATACCCCTGATAATAGTCGCAGGCCATGTCTTTTAAGAGGGCTAATTGCTCGGCAGTTTCCACGCCCTCAGCTAATACATCAAATCGTAGAGTATGCGCGAGTTCAATGATTGCTTTACTAATTTGTTTATCGGCATCATTGCTGGTGATTTTTTCAATAAAACTGCGATCTACTTTCAGCAAATCTAATGGCAGCTGCTGTAAATAGGCTAACGAAGAGTAACCCGTACCAAAATCATCTATTGCTAAACGAATACCCGCAGCGCGTAATTGTTGCATAGTGCGAATAACCCGTTCTTTGTCATGCATCAGCGCGCTCTCAGTGACTTCAAGCTCCAGCAGGTGGGCGGGAAAGGCGGTACTTTGCAGTATGCTGATCACTTGTTGTTCCAAATCGCCTTTACTAAATTGATGAGCCGACACATTGACGGATAATTTTAGTGCTGGCAAGCCTTGCACTAACCACGCGTATCCCTGAGTACAGGCTTGTTCAAGCACAAAATGGCCTATTGCGTGAATAAGCCCGCAAGACTCTGCCATTGGAATAAAATGGTCTGGTGGGATAAACCCTTGTTCTGCATCACACCAGCGGATCAATAATTCTGCGCCAACAATCTTACCGGTGGTAATGGCTATTTGTGGTTGGTAATAGCATTCAAGCTGGTTCATTTTAAGGGCTTGTCGCAGTTTAGCTTCCATTACCAAACGTTCACGCGCTAAGGTTGTCAGTTCGTCGGTATAATAGCGATAGGTATTGCGACCATCGGCTTTAGCTTTGTAAAGCGCGGCGTCAGCCCCTTGCAGTAACGCTTCTACATTATCGTTGTGCTCAGGATAAAGACTGATCCCTATAGAGGCCGCACTAGTCACTTCTAAGCCTAGCTCTAGCACAGAGGGTTGTTGTAATGTTTTGAGTAACTCTAAAGCAAAACGCGCGGCATCTTCAGGATGCGGTAAATGCTCAATTAAAATAGCAAATTCGTCGCCACCAAATCGTGCCAAGGTATCCGTTTCACGACAGCACAATTTTAGCTTGTCTGCTACGCGACGCAGCAACATGTCCCCAGCATTATGGCCATAGGAATCATTAATCGTTTTAAAATTATCTAGATCTAATATTAGTACTGCTAACTGCAGTTGTTCTCGGCGGGCAACTTTTAAGGCTTGTTCAAGTTGGTTCGTAAAAAATTGACGATTCGGCAAATGTGTTAGTGGATCATATTCGGCTAAAAAGGCTAATTTGGCTTCTTGTTGTTTAAATTCGGTGAGATCGATATCGATACAGTAGATATGCGGTTTTTTATTGGGCAAGATAATGACCGCATGTGAAGAATAGACATGCACAGCTTGACCATCTTTACGTTTAAGCGTGAGCTCTTCTGCCATTCTTGCTTCACCGGTTTGCGCCATCAAGGCTACCGCTTCTTTAACAGCAACATGCATAAACTGAGGAATAATGAGATCCAGTAAGTTACTTCCAAGTGCTTCTTGTTTGGTGTAGCCGTAAAGTAATTCACTGCCCTTATTCCAATACAGTGTTTGGCCATTTTCATCATAACCTTGGACTGAAATATTCGGCATACTGTCGAGGAGCGTGCGAAAACGCAGTTCACTCTCTTGTAATTGTTGCTGTGCCAATGTGACCGCAGAGATATCCTGCACGACGGAAATAAAACAGGGAGGATGTTCGGGCAGACGCGGCAGCAGTGTGACGGAGAGTCTTGCCCAAACAATCCGCCCTTCTTTGTGCAGATAGCGTTTTTCAATCGTGTACTGCATTATTTCACCCCTTAAGGTTTTACGAAGCAATGCTTCATCTTTGCTTAAGTCCATAGGATGGGTGATTTGTTGAAAGGTCATATCGAGTAGTTCTTGTGGTGCATACCCCAAGATGCGACACAGCTCTTTGTTGACTCTAAGGAAGCTACCATCGCTTGCCACGTGCGCCATGCCAGTAGCAGCGTGCTCAAATGTCATATTAAATAGCCATTGTGAGTGCGATAAAGAGTGTGCAATTTGAGCGCGTTGTTTTAAAAGCAACCAAGCAATTAATGCGGTAATGGCCACATACAATAAACCCTTGTAGGTTTGATAGCGTGTGAGCAGCACGGGATCAGTGATGAGGGCAGAGAGTAAGCTGTCGCTAAAGCTGATCCAAGCAACACCAAATAGGAGGTAGATGATAGCGCCTATGACTGGAGAGTAGCGAAGTTTGCTCAGGTTTTTTTCCGTCTGACTCATGTCAATACTATGCTTAAGAATAGGATCTTAAGCATAGCGGAAATTTACATAATGTTTAAATAACGGATCATAAATGATCCGTTATAAGGCAAACTCGATTAGAAGGAGTAGACCAATGTAAGCGACGTTTGGGTATCCGTCGTTTTCTTGTCTACAGGGACATCGGAATCGTTTTGGACTAAAAAGGCTGCTTTCATTTGCATCGCACCGTTAATACGGGCACTTAACGCACTTTCAGCAATAGTACGGGTATTGTCATCGCTAAGCTCTACGCTAAGCGTTTGCGTAAAAATAGCCGATTCACTGATCGTCCATTTAAACGATGCCGCACCCCGGGCAAATAAGCCGTTTTCGGTTTCATTGGTGGAGCGTTTTGCGGTGTAATAACCGGGACCCACTTCAACATCGAGGGCTTTATTTTCTAAATTAAGTAAGCGTGTACCATAACCGGCTGCGAGTGTGGTGTATTGTGTATAAGCACCAAATTTATCGTCGGTATAAGAACCTAGCATAAATAAATTATCAAATTCTTCCGATAACTTATAGGCGCCCTTTGCCGACACAAAGTAACGTTCGGCAGAACGCTCACGTTCTTTATTGCCATCCGCATCTGTTTTTTCGTCTTCTTTAAAGAAAGCACTCAAAATATACTGATTGCTCCATTGCTCCAGCTCTTGTTTGGCATCAATTTTACCGGTTATTGATGTACCTGCAGTATTACCGGTTGTGGTAATAGCCCCTAATTCAGCAGAGGTATTCCAGATTTTTTGCTCTTGTGCCTGAGCATGACCCACAGTAAGCAAACTGACTGCGGTGGCGAAGGTTAATACGTTCATATTTACTCCTGTATGTCTTTTTTGATATGCACATCCATTTGTGGAAATGGAATGCCAATGCCTTGGGCATCAAATGCCAGTTTTACTCGCTCGAGCGTATCCCAGTAAACGCCCCAGTAGTCCTCCGTTTTCACCCAAGGACGAACAATGATATTGACGGACGAATCGGCCAGTTCTGATACCCGAATATTGGGTGCAGGTTCAGGCAGTACTCGCTCATCGCTGTTAATAATGTCTTGCAGGATAGTTTTGGCTTTTAATAAATCTGAGTCGTAACTAATACCAATAACCAAATCTACTCGACGCGTACTTTCAGATGAAAAGTTCGTGATATGGCCGCCCGTGATTTTGGCGTTAGGGACGATGACCCGTTTGTTATCTGGGGTTTTCATCGTTGTTTGGAAAATTTCAATTTTATCAACAGTCCCTGTGATACCGCCGGCATCAATGAAGTCGCCTGACTTAAATGGACGAAACAAAATAATCAGCACGCCAGATGCAAAGTTTGCTAAGGAGCCCTGTAAGGCCAAACCCACTGCTAAACCGGCTGCGCCGAGGATAGCGATGAAAGAGGTTGTTTGAACGCCTACTTGTGACAACGCCATAAGCGTTGTGGCAATAATTAAAATGGCATAAACAATGCTGCATAAAAATGAGACAACGGCTTTATCAATCTTACGAGACAATAAGCCCTTCTCTAGTAAGTTAGACACGCTGCGCGCAATTAAGCGGCCGATATAAAATATGACTATTGCTGCAATAAGCTTAAGTAGGTAACCCAACAGAACATCGTGGTTCTGTGTAAATAATTCGGTTAGTTGTTCCATTTTCCACTCCTGTGAAATCAAGTTTTTAAAAGAAGAATGACGTTTAACCTTAAACAAAAACGCAGGAAATATGCTCCAGCAACGTCAACAGGCGAGGCAAGCATACCATCTCCCCAGTAAGTTACAAAATGCACTAATTATAGTAATCATCAAAAAACGCTTGGTAGCGGCGCAGATTTTTGGTTAAAATATTAGCCTCGCAATGGTGATTGTAGCTCAGTTGGTAGAGCCCCGGATTGTGATTCCGGTTGTCGTGGGTTCGAGCCCCATCAGTCACCCCATTCCTTTTACTGCTGCCTAATTCGTGAAATGGCACAATTTTTTACCTAACCCTCGCTGCCACTTAAAGTCTTTTTAACCTTTGCTCTTATTGTGCAGCTGTTAAAAACGGCGCCATTTATACATGTATTCACTGAATTTAGCCTGAACATTGGTATTTTTCAGTATTTTTGGCCATCAGACAGCAAAGCCGCTATGCTTCACCTACGCTTCTGATGTGAGTAGTGCGTTATGGATTTATCTCAATTACAACAGCAATTATTTCAACTGCCACCTTTGTCTGTCGAACACAGGACGCCCACTTTTTGTGGCGATTTACCCCTACGCATTGATATTGATGGCCAGTGGTATTACCAAGACAGTAAAATTAGCCGACGTCCCTTAGTGAAGCTGTTTGCCAGTGTTTTATTACGGCAAGAACAGACGTATTTTTTGCAAACGCCGGTTGAAAAGGTACGTATTCAGGTTGAAGATGTTCCTTTTTTGATTACGCAACATGCTTGGCATGCTGGCGTAAATGGCCCTGAGTTACGGTTAAGCACTAACTTGGGGGATACCGTGGTTGTTTCTGCAGCGTATCCCTTATTTATTAAAACGTTTGCAGGGCAAAATGTGCCTTACGTGGCGCTATGGCGCGGATTATCAGCGCGTTTGCATCGTAATGTGTATTATCATTTAATCCAAGAGGCTGATTTACAGGAAACCATCGCAGCCGATAGTGAAGCAAGCCACCCCATTACCCATTTAACCTGTGTTATCACCAGTTGTGGACAACCCTTTATTTTAGCCGAGGAACCTTTGGTATGATGCCCGCGCAGATCTAACGGCTAAATCCTACCAAATACCGCAAGCGCATTGCTGAGCGACTCATGCAAGCTCATAGTAAATTTTTACATCCAGAGGAAAATAACAATGATAAAAAGCTCTATTTTGGCGGTTGCCACGTTGCTAGCGTTGCCTGCAGCGCTACAAGCGAATACCACCTATATCCATGCCGGAAAATTGATTACTGCCGAGCATAAACAGCTTTTAACAGAGCAAACCATCATTATTGTGGACGATAAAATTACCGATGTTAAAGCTGGTTATCTACAACCCGCTGCAACCGATACGTTAATTGATTTACGAGCCCATACCGTTATGCCAGGTTTGATGGATATGCACACGCACTTTTCAACGCAGATGAGTGCAGCTTCTTATGGCGAAGGACAGCGTTTGAATGAGGCTGATTTCGCGCTAAGAGGGGCGGTATTTGCGGAAAAGACGTTGATGGCTGGTTTTACTACCGTGCGTGAACTGGGCGATAGCCATCATGTAAGTGTGGCGCTGCGTAAAGCCATTGCGCAAGGGTATGTGAAAGGTCCGCGTATTTATGCTGCAGGGAAATCACTGGCAACAACTGGTGGTCACGCTGATCCTACTAATGGCCTAGCCTACGCATTATTAGGTGATCCTGGGCCAAAACATGGCGTGATAAACGGTGCCGATGATGCGCGTAAAGCCGTACGTCAGCGTTATAAAGAGGGCGCTGACTTAATTAAAGTGACGGCAACCGGTGGCGTTTTAAGTGTGGCAAAGAGTGGAATGAATCCACAATTTACCAGTGAAGAACTCGACGCTATTGTTACCACTGCGCGCGATTATGGCTTTAAAGTGGCGGTTCATGCGCATGGGAAAGAGGGCATGGAACGTGCCATTAAGGCTGGAGTAGACTCAGTTGAACATGGCACCTACATGGACAGCGAAACCATGGCGCTGATGAAAAAATATGGGACTTACTATGTACCCACGATTAGCGCGGGCAAATTTGTGCAAGAAAAAGCACAAGTTGATGGGTTTTTTCCGGAAATTGTGCGACCTAAGGCCGCCACGATTGGTCCATTAATTCAACAAACCTTTGCCCAAGCCTACAAATCAGGTGTTAAAATTGCGTTTGGCACTGACGCAGGCGTTGGCGCTCATGGCGACAATTGGCGTGAATTTGTGTATATGACAGAGGCCGGTATGCCAGCAATGGCCGCTATTCAATCTGCCACGATTGAAGGCGCTAAGTTACTTGGTGTAGAACAAGAATTGGGTTCTATTCGTGCGGGTAAATTTGCCGATATTATTGCTGTACCTGGCGACCCATTACAAGATATTACGGTAATGGGGCAAGTGAGTTTTGTGATGAAAGCAGGGCAGATTTTTAAACAATAACTGAATCTTACGCTACGTTTTCAGCAGCTAAGCGAGCTGCTGAAAACGAGCTAATAACAACGTGACGTCAGCAAGGATTTGCTCCTTAAGATCAATTTCTGCTTGTTGCCTACGTTTATCTTGTTGTCGAGTCAATTTTTTATCTTGGTCTTTACGGGCTTGATGGGTTGGCATATCTTTCACCACCAAATACATTTGATAAAGACCAGGATAAGCTATTGCTGCATCGGGTTTATTTTCTTCGGGCCAATGGTCTAACAGCACCCAAAGTCGCAAGGCCCCCTCTGAAAACTCGCATTGTTGCTCTTGCATCGCTCGGCTTATTAATACAATACTTTCATGCAAGTAACGTTTTTTCTCGGCAGCTTTTGCCTGTTGCTGCTGTTGTTCCTGCGCTTGCCGTTGCGTTTGTAAGTTTACCAACCAAAGCAACTTACCGGCATAAAACGCTAAGCCAATAACAATGGCTGCGCCAAGCAACAACATGATTACCCAAAGTGTGGTCACGCCTGATCCTCATCGCCTAAAAGGGTTTTACGCCAATCAGTACGCTCGAATTTAGCCAGTGGATCCTCGTCTTCATCTTCAATTGCCATCGAGTCTGAAGACGTATCGTCGTCAGTCATGCCTAGTTGGTCTAATAAGACGGTTAAACGTGCGGTTTTGCTATTAAAGTATTTAGCGTCTTTACCTGTCAGCACTTCGTCTTGTTCAACGCGCTCGAGTAAAGCTTGTAATCGTTCGTCAGCTTCGATCTCTGCTAACTCTTGTGCTGGGCTGAGCGTGATCGGTTTAACCGCTTTTAGTAATGCTTTAGGCTGTTGTAAAGGTAATAACAGATCTTTAGCTGGGTCTTGGATGGCATCTGCGCCTAATGCAATAGGTTTTTTGCTGCCTATGCGAGGATCTTTCTTCGCAGACTGTTGCTGTGAGCCCACAGATTTGACATCTTGCATGCTGTTACGGTTACCGGATTTTAGTCCTGCGCCCTTTTTCTTAGATTCATCCTTGTGTTCCCGCACTTTGCGGATTTCACTGGCGGGTAAGTGGCGTTGACCATTATTACCGGCGTTACGGGATTTTTTTTGACGCGTCATAGTAAATTTGCTACCTGTAAAAAAGGGCGCACATTTTAACCATTTTTGTGGAAAATCACCACATCATTCGTTGGAAAAGCACAGTGCAAATTAAATTGCGCTGCTAACCATAAAAAGGTCTCACGGCTAAAGAAGCAAATATGGGTGGGATCACGTTTGTAATACCAGTGATTAAACGTTTCGGCTGTAGGGTAGCATTTCGTCATTATTGCCAAAATACCCTCTGTTTTTAGTAAGCTGAGCCAACGTTGCCATTCCTTTGCCGGATTAACAAAATGTTCAATTGCTTCCGTGCAGCTAATAAAGTCATATTGTTGTTGTAGCACCATAGGATTGTTGGCAAAGAAAGGATCCCAAACCTGCATGTGGTGACCTGCTTCGCTGAGTATTTGGGCTAATAATGGGCCTGGCCCACAGCCGAAATCTAATCCTTGTTTTGCAGCCGGCCCCAAGCTCGCCAGTAAAGGCGTCGCTAGCTGGTTTAGAAAGTGCCGATATCCTGTATCTTGTACATCGTTATTATGTAATAAGTAGTGTTGCCTTTCTTGCTCTGGGCTAAGTAAATATTGTTTTGGCACAAACACTAATTTACAGCGGGTACAGTGTAGGTAAGTTCGTTGCTGATCTTGGCTAAACAGCAGGGTATCGGAATGGTGGCAGAGTGGACAATGATCAAGAGGCATACGAATCCTAAACAACAGGGATTGATATTATACGATGTGAAACACGATAAAATATCGTCTAGGCAAGCACTACATTAAGTTACACAACATGGCAAAAATACATAAAACAAAGGGCGATAAGATAATCTTACCGCCCTGTTTATTCGTGCCTAGAGATGGACACTTCTCTCGATTTGCTTAATTCATCCTGATGCGCAGTCAACACCGTGTTGCAAATTATCCATATATTATTGTTGGCTTTCCGTGCATTGCTTTTTTTATTCGCGATCTTCCTAATACTTTGGTATTCATCCATGTACGCTTAGAGCGTATGACACCATCCGGGCATCTTAAAACACAGCGCACTTAGCGTGCAGATAGCTTCCTTAACCTAATAATCCCTATTGTGTGCCGCATTACGCGACGGGTATTAATTTACTCCGATCTTCCAATATGACAAGCCTTTAAGTTAAAAAAGTTAAATAAAAATTCGACTTTAGTCTAAATTTCAAAGTAATTCATGATGTTAAGTAGTAAGGATGCTATAAAAAAGTTCAATTTAAATGCTTTTATAGTAAATATCGTACAGTGCCTGTGAGATATTTCTCACATTTCACCCATAAAAAAACCGACCATCAGGCCGGTTTTTAGTTCTTAACATGCAGGGCTTAGTGTAAGCCACCCAAGTATTGAGACAGAATACGAATATCCTCATCTGTTAATTTTTTAGCAACATCACGCATCATGCCATTCATATCATTAGCGCGGGTACCTGCACGAAACTCTTCTAAGGTCGTTTTCACATAATCCGCATTTTGGAAACCAATGCGTGGAAAACCTGCCAAGCTGGTGCCAGCACCACGTGGGCCATGACACGCGATGCAAGATGGAATACCGCGTTCGGCATCACCGCCACGATACAGTTTTTGTCCTACTTCAATCACGTCTTCTGGCGTGGTCCCTGCAGTAATGCGTTGAGACGAGAAATAGGCAGCAAGGTCTTTCATATCTTGATCAGATAATGCGGCAACCATTCCGTACATAATTGCGTTCGCACGACCTTCTTTACCGCCAGTGGTCATGCCTAATTTATAATCTGTTAACTGTTTATAAAGATACTGAGCATGTTGGCCAGCCAGCTTTGGATAAATAGCTAAAGGGCTATTGCCATCTGGACCATGACATGCAGCACAAGTAGCTGATTTTGCTTTGCCTGCTTCGGCGTCACCATCAAAAGCGTTTGCTGTACCGACTAAACCGAATAACAGCGTCAGAGGTAAAATGAGTTTTTTCATGTTTGATCCGTCTCAGTCCGCATTCAAAAGCCAGCGTTGTGGCCACAATGAATTATATTAAAGTATTTTTTGTCTATTTTACACGAAACTGCCTAAAGTAAAATCCCATCCTTTAGTCAAAAACGTGGCAAATGCTTCTTCCGATCCTCGTGATCCGCTACAATAACACCAAATCAACTGCCGGAGCAGGCTGTGTCTTATACAAAATTTAATTATCAACAAGTAACTTTTTTAACCAGTGCCCCTGATATTAAGGCGTTACCCGCCGATATTGGCATTGAGGTAGCTTTTGCCGGACGGTCTAATGCCGGTAAGTCTAGTGCATTAAATACCCTGACGCGGCAAAATAGTTTAGCCCGTATCAGTAAAACGCCTGGCCGTACCCAACTTATTAATACTTTTACGTTGGCCGAGAATAAAAGATTAATTGATTTACCCGGTTATGGTTTCGCCAAAGTGCCCCTTGCTGTAAAAGAAAAATGGCAAAAGTCATTATCGGAATATTTAGAAAAGCGACAAAGTTTACAAGGTCTAGTGGTGTTGATGGATATTCGTCATCCGTTAAAAGATTTAGATCAGCAGCTGATTTTTTGGGCGGTACAAAGCAAGCTATCAGTACTTATATTGCTTACTAAAGCCGATAAACTGGGCGCTGGCGCTCGTAATAAAGTGGTATTAGAGGTTCGTGAAGCGGCATTAGCCTTTATGGGAGATGTTCGTGTACAAGCCTTTAGCTCGTTAAGTAAGTTTGGTCTAGCAGAGTTTGAAACCGTATTGGATCAGTGGTTTAGTGATACGCAGTACAGCGGTTAATAGTTTACAGGAGTAAAAAAAAACCGACCCTTAGTGGGTCGGTCATAGCAATCGGGGAGAAGCTATATAAATCAAATCAACAGGGTGTCTTATTGCTAAGACATGAAGATTATAGCAACAACCTTAGCTGGTTTGAAGTAATTACTCTAAAATATGTAGAAAAAATTTCATTTTGCTTTTTATTGTTCGTTTTATCTACACATCAAGGCGAAAACAAAAAAAACGCCCCGCTGCAAGCAGCGGGGCGGCTAAATAAAGCCTACTTTCTGATAACTAGCTGCTATAAAGCGCGCTAATTTGAAAGATAGAATATCTTACCTCTGTACCCTACAGCTCAGATTTTAGCTATTTTCTGAGCATTTGCAAGTTCTTTATGTAATAAAACTACAAAAAACCACTAAAAGCCGCTTAAATATAAATTATGTAATTTAATTACGTTTTTTACTTAGTGCGCTTCATCCCAATTTGCGCCAGAGCCGGCTTCTGCGAGTAACGGTACATGCAATTGCGCTGCGCTGGCCATAATATCTTGTAATGTTTTGCTGACAGATGCCACATCCGCGGTCGTCACTTCAAACACCAATTCATCGTGAACTTGCATAATCATGGTCACATTATCGTTAGCCTGTTGCTCGATCCAATCTTGTACTTTAATCATCGCTAATTTAATGATGTCCGCTGCAGTTCCTTGCATCGGCGCATTAATTGCCGCGCGTTCAGCCGCTTTTTGTCGTGCCATATTTCGAGTATTAATATCCGGAAGGTACAAACGTCGGCCAAAAATCGTCTCAACATAACCTGTGTCATGTGCTTGCTTACGGGTACGTTCCATATAATCGAGTACGCCGGGAAAGCGTTCAAAATAACGATCAACGTATTGCTGTGCTTCGTGTCGGGCGATACCCAGTTGTTTGGCAAGACCAAATGCTGACATACCATAAATTAAACCAAAATTTACCGCTTTTGCACGACGGCGTTGCTCGCTACTTACCTCATCGACGGCAACACCAAACACCTCTGCTGCGGTCGCTTTATGCACATCAAGTCCTTTGGCAAACGCATCTACAAGGGCTTTATCTGCAGAGAGATGGGCCATGATACGGAGTTCAATTTGCGAGTAATCGATTGCGACAATCTGCTTGCCCGGTGGCGCAATAAAGGCTTGACGGATCCGGCGACCTTCTTCTGTACGGATCGGAATATTTTGTAAATTGGGTTCGGTAGAACTGAGTCTGCCCGTTGCGGCCACAGCTTGATGGTATGAGGTGTGGACACGACCTGTGACAGGGTTAACCATTTTAGGTAATTTGTCGGTGTAGGTTGATCGTAATTTACTTAAGCCACGGTGTTCAGTGATCAGTTTAGGAAAGTCATATTCCAGTGCTAATTCAGCTAAGACGTCTTCTGCGGTTGAGGGAGTACCACTGGGCGTTTTTTTCAGTACAGGCAATTTCATCTGCTCAAATAAAATTTCTTGCAGCTGTTTTGGGGATGCCAGATTGAAGGTTTTACCTGCTACGGCATAGGCTTGCTGTTCTAATTCTTGTATACGTTGGCTAAGTTGCTCACTCTGTTTCGCCAATAAGGTGCTGTCAATTAACACGCCGTGGCGCTCTATCGTGGATAATATTCTGATGAGCGGCAGCTCAATATCGGTAAATACCTTGCCCAAATCTCCTTGCTCTGAAAGCTGAGGCCATAAGGTTTGGTGCAAACGTAACGTGACGTCGGCATCTTCAGCGGCATATTCAGCCGCTTTTTCAAGTTCAACTTGATTAAACGTGAGCTGTTTTGCACCCTTTCCAGCCAGATCTTCAAAACTGATCGTGCTATGGCCTAAATATTTTAATGCCAAGCTATCCATATCATGGCGGCCGGCCGTGGAGTTTAGAACGTATGATTCCAGCATTGTATCAAAGCGTACGCCTTGCAGCTGGATATCATAACGGGCTAATACGCTTTGATCGTATTTCATATTTTGCCCAACTTTAGCCTTGTCTGGGTTTTCTAGCCAAGGTTTTAGTTGGGTCAGAACCAAGGTGCGATCTAATTGCACAGGGGCACCTAGATAATCATGTGCTACTGGAAGATACCACGCTTTGCCCGCAGCCGTAGCGAAAGACAGGCCAACCAATTCAGCTTGCATATAATCTACACTGGTTGTTTCGGTATCAAAGGCAGTTAATTCCGCGCCATCTAAGTGTGCTATCAGGGCGTGAAAATCGCTTTCAGTCAAAATGGTCTGATATTGGCTGCGATCAATAATTTGACGCACTGCTGCAGTCGCTTCTGCGTTTACGGTTGGCGTTATCGAGATGGCTGCTTGTTGTTGAGGTTCTGCATTCAATACATCAGCTAACCAGCGTTTAAATTCACATTCGCGATAAAGTTCAGCCAGTTGTTGTTTATCAACGGGTTTGATTTGTAAGTCGGCCAATTGATATGGCAGAGCCACATCACATTTGATGGTGGCTAATTGATAAGAAAGCGTTAGTTGTGCCTCATGCTCTATTAACTTTGCTGACATTGTTTTTGCGCCGCGAAAATTGAGGGTCCCAACTTTATCTAACTGTTGATAGATTTCTTTAATCGAGCCAAGACCTTGTAGCAGGGCAGCTGCCGTTTTTTCACCTACCCCGGGTAACCCAGGGATGTTATCGACTTTATCGCCCATTAACGCGAGGTAATCGATGATTAAATCAGGCCCAACGCCAAATTTTTCTTGCACGGCATCAGGATCCAGCAGGGTATTGGTCATGGTATTAATCAGGGTCACATGCTGATCAACCAATTGTGCCATGTCCTTATCGCCCGTTGAAATGAGTGTATGGCGACCCGCCGCGCTGGCTTGCCTAGCTAAGGTGCCTATCACGTCGTCGGCTTCTACGCCACTGATACACAGTAAGGGCAAACCGAGAGCTTGTACAATTTTATGTAATGGCTCAATTTGATTACGCAGATCATCGGGCATGGGCGGGCGGTTTGCTTTGTAGTCACTATACATTTCATTGCGAAACGTTGGTCCTTTGGCATCAAATACCACCGCCATTTGTGTGGGATTATATTGCTTTAATAAACTTTTCAGCATATTGACTACGCCATAGATCGCGCCGGTTGCTTCACCCTTCGAATTGGTTAAGTGTGGCGGTGAATGATAAGCACGAAACAAATATGACGATCCGTCAACCAAAATTAACGGGTTAGTTGGAATATAGACCATGATGATTTTCCCTACGAGGCTTTGTCTACTAGCATGCCACAGGCCTTGGCAGACAGCTAGCTGAACAGGATAGTTTGCCGTTACCATAAAGTGGAGTAACCTGTGGATAACTTTGTGCAAAAGTAATAGATAAGCACCACTCAAGCTGCACTTGAATGTTGGGAGTGGGTTTTTAAGTGATTGTATTTAAACAGCTAAAGGGGGAGACTACGAATGCCCTTATTATTATTTTTCAGCATTGCGTAATGTGGAAAACGCTTTGCTTGCCGCCTAGATCCTGTGCAATTTTATACAGATCATTATCTAGCAGGTCGACTAGACTACCACAAGATAACGATAATCCTAGCGGAAAAATTAAAAAATTTTGCTTTAAAAAGCGTGGTTGTCTGCCAAATTTGGCATAAAGCAGAGATGGCAAGCGCTGGCAGCGATCTTTTTTAGTTACACGATCTTTGCGGTAACAATAAGCAGCAGATCTTCCGTTTGCGCCAAGATGCAGGCTATAATACTTGTATTATTAGTATGGCTATCAGGATGGGATCGATAATATGAAGAAATTGACACTCACAGTGGCACTGCTACTGACTACCATTAGCGTTAATGCCAACGCTGAGAAAGATGCTGAAGCTATTGCTAAACGCATTGCTCCTGTTGGTCAGGTGTATTTAGCGGGTGCTGCTCCTGTTGCTGCAGCGGCTGCCAGCGGTCCTCGTTCTGGTGAGCAAGTTTATCAGCAAGCCTGTTTTGCGTGTCATGGTACAGGTGCATTAGATGCCCCAAAACCACAATCGGCTGAGTGGAAACCTCGTCTTGAACAAGGTTTTGATTTATTACTGCAGCATTCTATTGATGGTATACGCAATATGCCAGCCCGTGGCACCTGCACCACGTGTTCTGATGATGAAATTGCCGCAGCTATTCGTTTCATGACTGATGGTGTTTAAAAAATTGTTCTATGCTTGATGAAAACCGCGCTTGGCGCGGTTTTTTTATGCCCGAAATGTCACTGACTGTTTAAGTGCGGACGTTGCTTAAACGTAATCATTTTTATATTAGCTCTTCCATGTGTTTAAACTTTATGCATAATAGCACTTTATAACTATTGCTCTGACCAGTTTTATTTTCGCAACGGAATCGCGGGATTGAATAATCAACTCACACTGCCACAACAGCTGAAGCAAGCGGGCAATAAAATAAGACGCTTGTTGTTACTGCTCAGTCGCTACAAAGAAGCCTATACCATCCAGGGGGCATTGTTACAGCTATCAGAACTGGCCAGTCATATTAGTGATATGGCTGATTTTTATCCTGCAATTCATAAAATGGTTTCAGAGCAATTACATGCTGAGAATTTTTATGTGGTGCTATACGACAGCGCTACCCAAGACTATCGATTGCAATATTTTTCCGATGAGAAAGATCAGCAATTGTTGTCTTCAGTTCCCTCAAGTGCTTTTTCACGTGGCCTTACCGGTTATGTCATTCGTTATCAGAAGCCATTATTGTGCGATGAACAGCAGTTCAAAGAACTGGTGCTAAGTGGTGAAATAGAAGCGCAAGGCTCGCCTTCTGCGCATTGGATGGGCATTCCTCTTTGGCGAGCCGATAAGGTGATTGGTGTTATGGCCATTCAATCTTATGACAGCTTGTACCGCTATAATGACGCCGATCTAACGTTGTTTAGTAGTATTGGTGCCCACACGGTTATTGCGTTAGATCGCGTGAAAAGTCGTGAATTGTTAGAAAGCACCGTAAAAGAACGTACGGTACAGTTATTACAAATTAATGATTCTTTACAAAAAGAAATAAAAGAACGGATCCATGGTGAGCAGCTGCAGGCGGCGTTGTATAAAATCTCAGAATTAACCGCTAGCAGCCAAGATATGCAAACGTTTTATAAAGCCATCCATAAAGTCTTATGTGGCTTAATGGCAGCAGAGAATTGTTATATCGCTTTATTAGATGCTGACCACACTAAATTAACCTTTCCATTTTATATCGATCAGTACAGCCCGGCTGCACGCGATCGGCCCATTAGCCGCGGCTTCACCGAATACGTGATTCGATGTGCTGAAGCCAAACTCATCAATGCCGATCAAGCTAAACAGTTAGTGGATATAGGTGAGATTCGTCGTGGCATGAGTGGTATGGAGCAGCATGATCGCCATTCTAGCAGTTGGCTTGGCGCACCATTGAAAATTGACCATAAGGTTATTGGTGTGATTGCCGTACAATCTTATGAATGCGATTATTATTATTCTGAGCAAGAATTAACCATTTTACGTTTTGTGTCGCAGCATATTGCAGTGGCGATTCAGCGTAAGCTCGCAGCAGAAAAACAAAAGCATCATCAAGAAGAACTCGAGCGTAAGGTGTTTGAAAGTACCCGTGAGCTTCGGCAGACGAATTTGTTTTTGCGTTTACAGGTAGAAGAGCGCAAAAAAGCGGAGCAAAAATTGTTTTACGATGCTAATCACGATGTACTTACCGGATTAGCAAACCGACAAATGTTTTTACAGCAGTTAAAACAACAATTTGCATTAAGTAAACGCCAGCCACAAACGGGTATGGCGTTGCTGTTTTTAGATTTGGATCGTTTTAAACTCATTAATGATACCTTGGGTCATCATGTAGGTGACGCGTTTTTAGTTGAAAGCAGTAAAAGGTTACAGAGCGCTGTGCGGGAGCATGATCTCGCAGCGCGATTTGGTGGTGATGAGTTTGTGGTTATGCTACTGAATTTGCAGTTTGAGCAGGATGCTGAAGAAATTGCACAGCGCATCATAGAAAAATTTCGCCAACCCTATATGTTGGATGGGCATACGGTGCTTTCGGGAGTGAGTATTGGCATTGCACCTTATTTAGCCGACTATCATCATGCCGATGGCATGTTACGTGACGCCGATGCCGCAATGTATCATGCTAAAGCTTTAGGGCGTGGTCGCTACGCGGTGTTCCAGCCAAGTATGCGAGATCAGATGTTAAAAGCACTGGGCGCGAGTTAGCGCCCATTCCTCGCTTGCTTAGCCTTTATTTAGCATTTGGCGTAATCGCGCAATGTTTGCTAATCCCGTTTGTTGGCGTTGTTCTTCGGTTTTTGGTTGATTGGGTTTTTGCCATTCCAAATCATCTTGTGGTAACTCGGTTAAAAAGCGGCTGGGTTCAGGGCGAATGATCTCACCGTACTGCCGTCGTTCTCTGGCATAGGTAAAGATCAATTCGCGTTGTGCGCGAGTAATACCAACGTACGCTAAACGCCGTTCTTCTTCTACGTTATCCTCATCAATGCTACTCTGGTGAGGCAAGATGCCTTCTTCCATACCCACCATAAATACAAAGGGAAACTCTAGACCTTTCGAGGCATGTAACGTAAGTAGCTGCACTTGGTCAGCATTATCTTCCTGCTCTTGCCGCTCTAACATATCGCGCAAACACAGTTTACTGACTACCTCGGCGAGTGGTAAGGCGGGTTCATCGTCTTTGCCTGCTAACATTTCGGTGATCCAACGATATAACTCATTTACGTTCTTCAGCGCCATTTCAGCGGCTTTAGGACTGGGGCTGGTTTCAAATAACCACGCCTCATAATGGCTTTGCCGAATGAGATCGCGGATGGCTTCAGCAGGCTCTGCGCGCGTTGCGTTGTCGGCTAATTGTGAAATCCATTGTGCAAATTGCTGAACAGCCTGAAATCCTCGAGCTGGCAAATGATTAGCCAATTCAGGATGGCAGCAAGCAGCAAATAAGCTAATGTGTAATTGGTTTGCCAGATTACCCACTTTTTCTAAGGTGGCGTGGCCAATTTCGCGCCGAGGGACATTAATAATCCGTAACAACGCATTATCGTCGTCTTGATTCACTAATAAACGTAAATAGGCCATCACATCTTTAATTTCGCTACGCGAAAAGAATGAGGTGCCGCCAGAAATTCGATAGGGTATGCGGTTTGTCATTAGCGACTTTTCAAATACCCGTGATTGATGATTACCCCGATATAAGATGGCATAATCGCGATAATGACTTCGGTTGGAAAAACGGTGCGAAATAATTTCGGCGACGACTTTTTCTGCCTCGTCTTCTTCGTGTTTACAAGGCAGCACCTTCAGTGGCACACCATAACCATTCACACTAAAAAGCTTTTTTTCAAACTCATGTGGATTGTTTGCAATTAAAATATTAGCTGCTTTTAGGATCCGCTCAGCAGAACGATAGTTTTGCTCCAGCTTAATAACATTCAGTTCGGGAAAATCTTTTTTAAGTAATACTAAGTTTTGTGGTCTAGCTCCGCGCCAGGAATAAATCGATTGATCATCGTCGCCCACAACGGTAAAACGACGGCGCTCGCCAACCAGCCATTTGACTAATTCATATTGGCTGGTATTGGTATCTTGATATTCATCAACCAGCAGATAACGAATTTTTTGCTGCCAGCGTTCCCGTGTTTCAACGTTATGTTGAAATAACAACGTGGGTAGCATAATCAAATCGTCAAAATCAAAGGCATTACAGGCTTTCAGCATATTACTGTATTGCTGATAGTAATTAGCTAGGCTGATGCTATCGGCATCGTGTGCTTGCTGCAGTGCTAAAGCGGGTAGGGTTAAATCGTTTTTCCAATTGGAAATTTTACTTTGGAGTGCTTTTAGAAGATCTTTATCGCCGTTATAGTCGTTTTCAGTAAGTTGCTTTAGCAAGCCAAGACTGTCTTGATCATCGAATAAGCTAAAGTTAGCTTTATACCCTAATTGCCGATATTCTTTTTTTAAAATATCCAGCCCGAGTGTGTGAAACGTAGAAATCGTTAGACCACGTGTTGCCGTCTTAGGCAATTGTGCATTGATTCGTTCCCGCATTTCACGGGCGGCTTTATTGGTAAAGGTAACCGCGGCGATATGTCTGGCTGGCATTTCGCATTGCTGAATTAAGTAGGCGATTTTATTAATAATTACCCGAGTTTTACCGCTACCGGCCCCAGCCAGAACTAAGCAGGGCCCGGAGATAAATTTTACTGCTGCATCTTGCTGTGGATTTAACTTCATTCAATTACCCTTGCACTAAGACTGGTATTGTAACGAAATTTAGCGCTAAATAGCATTCGCGAATCTCGATTTGGCGGTAGAATACATTTAATGGTTGAGTTTAAGGTGCACACCGCCCACAATTTTTAACGGTTTAGCGTATTTCAATATTGAGTTATAGGCTAAGCGCAAGGCGCCAAGGTGATACAGGAGAGTAAGATGATTGATCCGAAAAAAATAGAAGAACTTGCTAAACAAATTGGTCAAGTTATTCCACCACAAGTACGCCAGTTTGCTGATGATGTAGAAGCAAAGGTAAAACAAGTGCTACAAGCCAAGTTAGCCGATTTAGATTTTGTTAGCCGTGAAGAGTTTGACGTGCAACGCCAAGTGTTGCTGCGTACGCGCGAAAAAGTGGAACTTATGGAACAGCAATTGGCGGCACTTTTAGCCGAAAAAACACCCGCTGCCGCTAAGTTGCAACAGTTTGAGCATACTGATTTACCTACATCGGATCAAACGTAAACGAAATCGTTTGGTATTTTGGGTTCGATGTAAAAAAGCCAGCTTTCTGCTGGCTTTTTTACTTAAGCAACGTGTTCGCTATTATTTTTTATGTTGTGCAATTTTCAATATTTCGGTTAACCCGGCTACTGCACCACCAATATTGGCTAATTCGGCAGGCACTATCATTGTATTATTTGCTTTGGCGAGGTTACCAAATTCTTTAACGTACTGTTCTGCCACACGCAAGCTAACTGCTTCTTGCCCACCAGGGTGGTTGATGGCTTCAGCAATTTGCCGGATCCCCTCTGCGGTGGCGATTGCAATTAATTCAATTTCACGCGCTCGGCCTTCAGCTTCGTTAATTTGGCGTAATTTGTCACCTTCAGACAGGTTAATCACTTCCTGCTTTTGGCCTTCTGACACATTGATCATAGCCTGACGTTCGCCTTCAGATTTAGCAATGGCAGCACGTCGTTCCCGTTCAGCGCGCATTTGCTGTTCTAACGCATCTTTGATGCTTAGAGGGAGTTCAATGTCGGCAATTTCGTAACGGAGGACTTTTACGCCCCAAGGTGACGCGGCTTCGTCTAACGCGCGCACCACTTCTTCGTTAATTTTTGAACGCTCTTCAAAGGTTTTATCTAAATCCGTTTGGCCAATTACCGAACGCATGGTGGTTTGCGCCAGTTGCGATGATGCATAACGGTAATCGTTAATGCCATAACTGGCTTTGTGTGGATCAATCACCTGAATATACAGAATACCGTCAATGCCGACCTGAATGTTATCTTTGGTGACACAGGTTTGGCGTTGTACATCGATAACTTCTTCTTTCAGCGTATGGATGTAGGCCACTTTGTCGATAAAGGGGATAAGAATATGAAAGCCCGAGTCGAGTGTGCGCGAATATTTTCCTAAACGCTCAATCACATAGTTACTTCGTTGCGGAACCACGCGCGCTGATTTGAAGATAATGATGACCACGGCTAACGCAAAGCCAAAAGTTAGAATGGTTTGAATATCCAATGTTTCCATACTGTGTCCCTCTAGGTTTAATTACTGTGAGTGATGCATTCGGGCTACGTGTAAGTGAATCCCTTGATTTGCTGTGATTTTAGCAAGTTCGCCTGCTTTTAAGTCGTCGCTTGAATAGGCATCCCATTGCACACCATTAAGGATAACGCGGCCTTGGCCTTGCTGAAAATCGGCTAACACTGTGACGCGTTCCCCGATATCTTGACTCAATGAGCTAGGCTGTTCGTTACTGTCAGCGGTGTAACCTACAAACCAGCGTTTAAAACGGCTACGCGCCGTAAATAAGAGTAATAAGCTAACGACACCAAAAATAGTGTATTGCGCACTGGCAGATTCAATTACGCCAAACTGCAGCAATAACCCCACAACAATGGCGGCAATCCCTAAAAAGACGGCGGCAATACTGGTGGCGAGCAGTTCTGTAATAATCAACAGCACGCCGAAAATAATCCAAATCATGGCTGTACTCATGGTAACCTCCGTTTTTACTATGTAGAGTAGGGTTCAGTTTAGCGTAATTTTCATTTTTTAGTAACCTTGCTTTTACAAAGCAGTTTAGGGTCTGGTTTCGCGTTGTGCTAAATGCTGATCAAGTAAGGTTAAAAAGCTCAAAACGGTTTCTACAACCTGATGGTAAAACATCACATCTACTTTTTCAGCCGTATCTTCAGGGGTGTGGTAATCGGCATGATCCGCCACGCCAAAATAGATAAACGGTACGCCAGCTTGATGAAACACACCATGATCTGAGCTTAACGTCCAGTCTTGGGTATTGCCCGCTAAGTACCAAGGCCGATCATGTGCTGGCAGCAACTTGACGGCGCTTTGCGGTTGTAACTCGTCAAGCAAGGGTAACAACCAAGGATGATGATAAGTACCCACTGCAAATAATAATTGCTGTGTATCTCGGCTTAACATATCAATATTGATATTGAAGGCTAACTGCTCAGCATGTAACAATTCCGTGCGAAAGAGTGCCACCGCGCCTTGTAAGCCTTTTTCTTCGCTATCCAGTGCTACAAATAATACCGGGTGCTGTAACGGATTCGCTTTTAGATAGCGTGCCAGTTCCAACATAGCTGCCACCCCTGAGGCATTATCATCGGCGCCATAAAAAATGGTATCGCCATGCATCCCTAAATGATCATAATGGGCGGTGAGTACTAAAGGTTTTAGGCCGGGTACTGTACCAGGCAGCAGACCCAGCACATTCGCTGCGTTTTCTACGCCAGGAATAGTGGCATTTCTGCCTCTGAGCCAGCGGCTAAATGAAAAATGTTCCTTCACACTGTAGGGATGAAAAAAGCCCTCGGTTCCTGCGGGTTCGAGACCAATTTCAGCAAATTGTTCAGCAATCCACTCTCTTGCAGCAATACCGCCTGGCGTCCCTGGCGCCCGTCCCTGGCGCTCTGCATCGGCCAGCCAGCGTAAATCAGCCATCAATTGTTCGCGATTAATTCGATCTAAGCTAGCTGGTGCCACCTGGGTTGGCGTGATAAGCCTGATACGCTCGGCTTCTAATTCGGTAAGCTGTGTGAGCCACAGTGGTTTTAGTAAAACGAGACTTAATGCAGTGACAATCGTAATAATTAGAATAGCTATATAGCGTTTTTTCTTTAAAAACATCATTTTTCCTTCACAGTTCCCCAAAAGTACTCGCGCGCGGGTTTTGGTGTAATCGCTCGATTGCTCAGTAAGATGCGTGTTAATGCCATAAGCTGTTAAACTAGCTGTTGTTAAAGCGTTAACTTGCAGCTGCAGTCGTGGCTTCACTATAACAGGTTCAAAAAATAACAGGTTCAAAAAATAATAGGTTCAAAAAATCACATTCTATGTTTACTGAGTATTTATTTGTTTACGGTACCTTGCGTCGTGCGGCACAACATCCTATACATCAGCGCATGCTGCGTTATGTCGAATTTTTTGCTGATGGTCACGTTGCAGGACAACTCTATTCGGTAGGGGCTTATCCAGCCTTGGTAATCAAATCCCCGACTTATGAAGTGAAAGGTGAGCTCTATAAAGTGCTGGATGCGGCAAAATTATGGCCGTTACTTGATCAATATGAGGGTGTCGGCCAAGGCTTTGTTGAGCCTCACGAGTATCGTAAGGCTCAGATTAGTGCCATTGCTATAGATGGTCAGCACTATGTCGCCACGACTTACCTGTATAATCGTGATATATCAGGTTTAAGATTACTGCCCCATGGTGACTTTTTAGCAGATCAATAACGTCGTTATTGTGCAGCAACAATCTTAATTTCAATTTTCCAATGTGGATCCGCCAGTTTGGCCGCTACTGTTGTACGCGCTGGCGCTTTACCTGCGGGTAGCCAGGCATCCCATACTTGGTTCATGGCGGCATAGTCTGCTAAGTCGGCTAAAAAAATGGTGACATCTACCAGTTTGTTTTTATCACTAAAGCAACGTTCCAATAAGGCTTCGACTTGTCTCAATACATTTTCAGTTTGTGTTTTAATATCAGAAGCTTGGGTGTCGGGTACCATACCCGCACAAAAAATTAAGCCATTCACAATGACTGCTTCAGAATATCGGCTAGTTGTATCAACGCGTTGTAAACTCATAAGCACCTCCGTCAACTTTTTTGAGTTTAGCAGTTGCTGTTGGTAAATAGCAAAATGCATTCGAATAGCGTTTTAATTACTTATTGGAATAAAGAAGAGAGATCCATTCTTTTACCTACCCCCGTTTAGACGGCTAAAATGTGAATAATATATTTTTGCAGGATATTTTATGCTTTTATCTTCCCTCGTAGCACAAGCTAGTCCGTTGTCTGAGCAACAGATCGCGCAATTGCAGGGTTTAGTGAGTCAGCTCAATCCGATTCAACAAGCCTGGGTAAGTGGTTATTTGGCCGCTAGCGCGCAGCTCGCTGGGCAAGGCATTAGCACGGCACCCGCTGCAGTTGCCGCCCCTGCCGCCACCTTAACCATTTTATTTGGTTCGCAAACCGGCAATGCTAAGCATGTCGCACAAGACATTGGCGATGCGGCAAGCGCCAAAGGATTTAGCGTAAAGGTGCAAGATTTAGCCGAATATAAAGCGGCTAATTTAAAAAATGAGCGCTATCTGGTGATTGTTACCTCGACTTATGGTGAAGGTGAGCCGCCAGAAAATGCCATTAGCTTTTATAACTATTTGTTTAGTAAAAAAGCCCCGCAATTACCCGAGTTACGCTATGCCGTGCTGGGCCTTGGCGATACCAGCTACGAGTTCTTCTGCAAAACGGCACAAGATTTTGATCAGCGTTTGGCCGAGTTAGGCGCCAAAGCGGTGATTGCGCGTGCCGATCTGGATGTAGACTATGCCGCCGCCGCCGCAACTTGGCAGCAAAACCTGATTACGACGTTAGAGCCTGAGTTTGCCAAGGCTCCAGCAGCTTCAGCAGACGTGATTGCTTGGCCAGGTGCAACCCAAACGGCCGCTGCAGTCAGCGTCTATAACAAACAGCAACCCTTTACTGCTGAGTTATATACTAATCAGAAAATTACCGGTCGTGATTCCACCAAAGACGTACGGCATATCGAAATCTCGTTGGCGGGTTCAGGGTTAACCTATCAGCCAGGCGATGCGCTAGGTGTCTATTTTAGTAACGATCCGGCGTTAGTGCGCGAGCTGTTACTGTTAACGGGAATTGCCGGTGATACGCCAGTAGAACTTGCCGACCAAAAATTTACCGTTACTCAGGCATTAACTGACGAATTAGAGTTGACGCAATCTTACCCGGCTTTTGTCGACAAATACGCCAAAGCGAGTAATAACGCAACCTTACTCAGCTTGTTAGCCGATAAAGTTGCGCTGCGCGCTTATCTGGCTGATCGACAAATCATTGATATTGTGCGCGAGCATCCGGCGCTGATTAGTGCCCAGCAGCTGATCGATGCGCTGCGTAAGCAACAGCCGCGCTTGTATTCTATTGCGTCGTCGCAAGCTGAAGTGGAAGACGAAGTGCATTTAACGGTGGGTGTAGTGCGTTACGAGGCCTTTGGTAAGCCGCATTTAGGCGGCGCCTCGGGCTTTTTAGCCGAGCGCTTAACCGAAGGCGGCAGCATTAAAGTTTTTGTTGAGAGCAACAATAATTTCCGTCTGCCAGAAAATGATGATACGCCGGTGCTGATGATTGGACCAGGCACTGGTATAGCGCCATTCCGCGCCTTTTTACAAGAGCGTGATGCACGCGCAGCCAGCGGTAAAAACTGGTTGTTTTTTGGTAATCCGCACTTTACCCAAGATTTCCTGTATCAGGTAGAGCTGCAAAATTACTTAAAACAAGGCTTACTCACTAAGTTAGATGTGGCCTTTAGTCGCGATACCGCCGAAAAAGTCTATGTACAGCATAAGTTATTAAAACAGGCTGCTGAGGTATGGCAATGGTTAGAGCAGGGCGCACACCTGTATATTTGTGGTGATGGCGCACGCATGGCCAAAGATGTGCATCAGGCCCTGTTAACCATTATTCAGCAGCAAGGCGGCAAAGATGAAAAAGCTGCCCAACAGTATTTAGATCAGTTACGCATAGCCAAGCGCTATCAGAAGGATGTGTATTAATGAGCCAGTATCCAATAAATCCTGATTTTGTCGCGCCGGGCAAACTGTCGGACAACGAACGTTTAAAAGCAGAGAGTGATCATCTGCGTGGCACTATCACAACGGATCTCAAAGATGAAATCACCGGTGGCTTTACCGGCGATAACTTTATGATGATCCGTTTTCACGGTATGTACCAGCAAGATGACCGCGATATTCGGGCGGAGCGTGCGGCGCAAAAGCTGGAACCGCTACACAATGTGATGTTACGTGCCCGTATGCCGGGTGGCATTATTACCCCGGCGCAATGGCTGGCCATTGATAAATTTGCTGGCGAGCAAACCATGTACGGCAGTATCCGTTTAACCACTCGGCAAACCTTTCAGTTTCATGGGGTGTTAAAACCGAATATTAAGCCTATGCATCAGTTTTTACATCAGATTGGCATCGATTCCATTGCCACCGCCGGTGATGTGAATCGTAATGTGCTCTGTACGTCTAACCCGGTGGAAAGTGCGCTGCATCAAGAGGCCTATCAGTGGGCCATTAAAATCAGTGAGCACTTATTGCCGAAAACCCGAGCCTATGCCGAGATTTGGTTAGATGAAGAGAAAGTAGAAACCACAGAAACTGAGCCGGTGCTGGGTGATAACTACTTACCGCGTAAGTTTAAGACCACGGTAGTGATCCCGCCACACAATGATGTGGATGTGCATGCTAACGACTTAAATTTTGTAGCCATTGCCGAAAACGGCCAGCTTATTGGCTTTAATGTACTGGTGGGTGGCGGCTTAGCCATGACCTTTGGCGATACCTCTACTTACCCGCGTCGTGCCGAAGAACTGGGCTTTATTAGCCTAGAACATGTGCTGAAAGTGGCGGAACATGTGGTCACCGTGCAGCGCGATTATGGTGATCGGGTAAATCGCAAAAATGCTAAAACCAAATACACCATCGATCGGATTGGCGTCGATAATTTCCGTAGCGAAGTGGAAAAGCGCGTCGGTGTGGCCTTTGAACCGGTAAAACCTTACGAGTTTACTAGCCGTGGCGATCGTTTTGGTTGGGTAGAAGGCATTGATGGCAAACATCATCTCACCCTCTTTATTGAAAATGGTCGGGTGCTGGATTTCCCAGGTAAACCGCTCAAAACCGGTTTGGCCGAAATTGCCAAAATCCATCAGGGCGATTTACGGATGACGGCGAATCAAAATCTGATTATTGCCGGTGTGCCCACCGCGCAAAAAGCGCACATTGAGGAGTTAGCTCGGCAATACGGCTTGTTGGATGATACCCATAGCGAGCAGCGTAAAAACTCGATGGCCTGTGTGTCTTTCCCAACCTGTCCACTCGCCATGGCCGAAGCCGAGCGTTATCTGCCTGAGCTGGTGACCAAAATTGAAGGTTTGCTAAGCAAAAACGGTGTGGATGATGATCATATTGTGCTGCGGGTAACGGGCTGCCCGAATGGCTGCGGCCGTGCCATGTTAGCCGAGGTCGGTTTAGTGGGGCGCGCGCCGGGTAAATACAATGTGTATTTAGGCGGTAATAAAGTGGGGACCCGCATTCCTAAATTGTTCCTAGATAATGTGGCGGAAGCCGACATTCTTAATCAGCTTGATGGCTTGATTGGTCGTTGGGCGAATGAGCGTGAGACTGGCGAGTGTTTTGGTGATTTTGTGGTGCGAGTGGGCATAGTTGCTGAAGTCAAAGTATCTAAAACTGATTTTCATGCTTAAGTAAGTGTGGTTTTGTGGCGGTGAGTAACCGGGTGAGGGAAGTAAATATGAATGCTGTAGCTGAAGATTACCGCACTATTTTGCAACAAGACAAGGCCACACAGCAGCAATGGTTAGCTGAGATAAATCATCAGCTAACCCCACTCAGTACTGCTGAGCGGGTGCGCTGGGCGCTGGCACATTTGCCGGCGAGCCCTATGCTGAGCTCCAGCTTTGGGATTCAGGCGGCGGTGATGTTGCATCTGGTTACGCAGCAGCAACCGGATCTGCCGGTAGTGCTGACCGATACAGGCTATTTATTCCCAGAAACCTATCAGTTTATTGATCAACTGACCGAGCAGCTTGGATTAAATTTGCAGATTTACCGCTCTGCGCTATCAGCCCAGTGGCAGGAAGCCCGTTACGGTAAGTTATGGTTAACGGCTGAGGGCACTAAGCAATATAATCAGCTCAATAAAGTGGAGCCGATGCAGCGGGCATTGCGCGAACTCAATGTCGGCACTTGGTTTACCGGTTTGCGCCGCAGCCAAAGCAGTACCCGTGCGGATAAAGCCATTGTTGAAATCAGCCGTGGCGTGGTGAAGGTACAACCGATTATCGATTGGAGTAGCAAGGATGTGTTCTACTACTTGAAAGCACATAACTTGCCTTATCATCCATTGTGGGAACAGGGTTATCTGTCAGTAGGTGACACCCATTCTACCGCTAAATTTGAACCTGGGATGAGCGAAGAAGATACCCGCTTTAATGGTTTTGGCCGCGAGTGTGGCTTACATATGGATGGTGATGGTATCTAATTGCAGCAGCAAGAAAGATTTTAGGGTAACAGCTACCAATATGGTGGGTTTTCAGCCATATTTAATACATTAAAGAATGATATGTAGTCTGTACCGTGACAAAATGGTTATTGTTGTTGGGATTGGTTTTCGCTGCAGTGAAGAGTCAGGCAGACAGCTTGGCGGTATATACTGAGCATTTTCCACCTTACAGTTTTGAGCAAGATAAAAAAATTACCGGCTTAAATACGGAATTGGTGCGCCGTACTTGCCAATTGGCGGAGATTGCCTGTGAATTTCATTTATTACCTTGGTTAAGATCCTTTGAAGCGGTTCAGAAGAATACTAACGCAGCCCTGTATTCCACCTCCCGGAATACTTTACGTGAAAAACAGTTTAAATGGGTGGGGCCTCTAGCCCATGCCCAGGCGAATATGTACTGGTTAAAATCGCGAAGCGATACCCCGCCTAAAACGTTAGAAGAAGCCAAAAAATTTATTATTGCTGTAGCGCGTGGCGATATTTACGAACTGTATTTGCAGAGTATGGGGTTTGAGCTCGACGTTAATTTATTGCAATTTAACAGTAAGTCGGATGCTGTTTTACCCTTTTTGCATGGCAAAGTCGATTTGTTAATTGCTTCTGATCTTATTTTGCCAGTTTGGTTAGCAAAGCATCAACAAACTAGTGATGCCGTGATTTCAGTGATTGATCTGTCTGAAGTGGGGCGTAACTATCTTGCATTGCATCCAGAGGTGCCTTTGGAAACGGTCGAGCGGTTACAGGCGGCATTGGATACATTACGCCAAAATGGCGAGTTTCAACAGTTACAAGAACGTTTTCTAAAACCTTCCCATCCCTAGCTTTTTTATGTCTTGTTGTCAGAAAACTGACATGTTATCCCGTTAAGTTATTATGCTAATTGCTGCGCAACTATTGAAATTTGCTTATTCTGCCCAAACGTCTAGTACGGCAAATTTCGCAGATGTTCATTTTTGCATTTTCTCTCTGAACTTTACGTAGAAGAATATGGTCTTTTTTCGCGCAATTACGTAATGGTCAAAGAGACTTATTATCTATTAAACCGATTAAGACGATTTGTTTTATTCGTTTTAAAAATAATTCAGGCTTAGGTAAACTGGCCTCAGTTGAAACACAACATGTTTTATTAACCCAAAGGAGCAAGACAATGTCTTCTATTATCAATACCAAAATCAAGCCGTTCAAAGCTACTGCATACCATCAGGGTAAATTCGTTCCAGTAACGGATCAGGACTTACTAGGCAAATGGTCTGTTGTTGTCTTCTACCCAGCTGATTTTACATTTGTATGTCCTACTGAACTGGGCGATCTGGCTGATTTTTATGCGAAGTTCCAAGAAATCGGTGTAGAAGTGTACTCAGTATCTACTGATACACACTTCACGCACAAAGCATGGCACGATGCATCTGAAACTATCAAGAAAATCAACTACCCAATGATCGCTGATCCAACAGGTGCTATCACGCGCAACTTCGGCGTGATGATTGAAGAAGAAGGCTTAGCACTGCGTGGTACTTTCGTCATCAACCCTGAAGGCGTTGTTAAAGTATGTGAAATTCATGACTTAGGTATTGGCCGTTCAGCTGCTGAATTGTTCCGTAAAGTACAAGCGGCTCAGTACGTAGCCAACCACGATGGCGAAGTATGTCCAGCTAAGTGGACGCCAGGTGAAGCGACTTTAGCACCGTCTTTAGACTTAGTTGGTAAAATCTAATTTTGTTTCAACATGCAGGTAACTGCAGTGTTGTAAGCTGATTACAGCCTCTCCGTGAAGCTGTAACCCAGCTTCACACTGCCAAACGTAAGTTTGGTGTCTGGCCGACGCTTTTGTCGGCCTGATCCCCCCTGCTTTGCTGCTATGCGAAAACCTGAATTTTTTGAGGAAGAAGAGTGATGTTAGATACTAACCTGAAGCAACAATTAAAAACTTATCTGCAGAACCTGAAAACCGAGGTTGAGCTGGTGGTGTCTTTAGACGAGAGCGCCAAAGCAGCCGAAGTGAATCAGTTGGCAAACGATATTGCCGAATTATCGAATTTAGTGACTTTACGTCGTGATGACAGTGCTGCTGAACGTGCACCTGCCATGTTAGTGCGTTCAGTTGCGAAAAATACGCACATTACCTTTGCCGGTGTACCGCTTGGCCATGAGTTTACCTCTTTAGTTCTGGCCTTACTGCATTCAGGCGGTCACCCAATAAAAGTAGACGCGGATCTGATTGAGCAGATCAAAAACATCAGCGGTAGCTTTAAATTTGAGACTTATGTGTCGTTAAGCTGCCAGACGTGCCCAGAAGTGGTGCAAGCGCTGAATATTATGTCAGCCATTAACCCGAACATTACTAACGTGATGATTGATGGCGCCATGTTCCAAGACGAAGTGGCCGCGAAAAATATTATGGCGGTACCGTCGGTGTACTTAAATGGCGAATTATTCTCACAAGGCGCCATTACCTTAGAGAAAATCATCCAGAAAATCGATGTTAATGCTGAGAAGCGTCAAGCCGAAGCGTTAAAGAACAAAGCTGACTTTGATGTGTTAGTGGTCGGCGGTGGTCCAGCCGGTGCCGCAGCATCTATTTATTCAGCCCGTAAAGGCTTAAATACCGGTATCGTAGCAGAGCGTTTTGGTGGCCAGGTGGCTGATACCGTGGGTATTGAGAACTTTATCTCGGTGAAATATACCGAAGGTCCAAAATTAGTGGCCGGTTTAGAAGCACACGTTCGTGAATACGACGTGGATATTATGAACAATCAGCGCGCGGTTAAACTGAGCAAGAAAGATAAAGTTGAGCTAGAACTCGCCAATGGTGCGGTGTTAAAAAGCAAAACGATTATCTTAAGCCCAGGTGCTCGCTGGCGCGAAATGAACGTGCCAGGTGAGCAGGAATACCGTGGTAAAGGTGTGGCGTACTGCCCGCACTGTGATGGTCCGCTGTTTAAAGGCAAAAAAGTGGCAGTCATCGGGGGCGGTAACTCCGGTATCGAAGCGGCCATTGACCTAGCAGGTATTGTTGAACACGTAACTGTGCTGGAATTTGCTGCTGAGCTGCGTGCTGATGCAGTATTGGTGAAAAAAGCCAATTCAATGGGCAATATCACCATTATCACTGAAGCGCAAACGACTGAAGTGACCGGTGATGGCACCAGAGTGAACGGTATTAACTATACTGATCGCAAAACGGGCGAAGCCAAGCATGTTGAGTTAGCGGGTATTTTCGTTCAGATCGGTTTGATTCCTAATACCGAATGGTTACGTGGCGCAGTGGAATTATCACCCCGTGGTGAAATTATTATCGATGAACGTGGCCAAACCTCTGTACCAGGCGTGTTTGCTGCTGGTGACGCAACAACAGCACCGTTTAAGCAAATTATTATTGCCATGGGTGCAGGTGCTAATGCCTCACTGGGTGCTTTTGATTACCTGATCCGTCAGTAAGCATTGTAGTTTTGCAGGTTAACAATGCGCTGCTGTTAACCTGAGTGTTACCCTTTCATAGCGCGGGATACTCTCTCATCCCTGTTGGCGGCAACCTTTGGTTGCCGCCTTTTTTATTTGCCCAATCGCATGCGCTATTGTTTGCTCATTGACACTTCCATGTTGCAGTTACCCAAGTTAGATCGTCAACATTGCTTTGCAATATTCTCTTTTATTGCATTCGTCCTGCAGTATTTACCACGCATCTCGCGGTGGTTTAGATATAGAAATATGCTTCTTTGATAGCCTTTGGTTATAACTGAGCGTAATTTGCTATTTCCGCTTTTTGCTTAAGCTGGTTAAGCTAATAGCCTATTGATGATGTTTTGCTTGGAGCCGCCGGCTGTGCAGTATTTACCCCTTTTCGTTAAACTGACTGATAAACCGGTATTAATTGTCGGTGGTGGCAGTGTGGCGCTGCGTAAAGCAGGCACTTTGCTTAGTGCTGGCGCTAAGCTGAGCGTGATTTCTCCCGAGTTTGCACCGGAGTTTTTAGCCTGGCAAGCCGAAGGCAAAGCCGAGTTACTGCAAGGCTACTTTGAACCCCACTTGCTGGACGGCAAGTTGTTGGTGATTGCTGCCACCGATAATGACGACGTGAATGCCGCTGTCTATGAGGCGGCTACTACACGCAATATGCTGGTCAATACGGTAGATGATCAGCCTAAATGCGGTTTTATCTTCCCGTCTATTATCGATCGCAGCCCAATTATTATTGCTATCTCGAGTTTCGGCACCGCCCCCGTGTTAGCAAGACGCTTACGTGAAAAACTGGAAACCTTATTACCGCAACATTTAGGGCCATTGGCGGAATTAGTCGGGCGTTTTCGCGATAAAGTTAAAGCCAAGTTTCAAGGCTTTGCCGCGCGGCGGCAATTTTGGGAGCGGGTGTTTGACTCTGAGGTTGTGCGGGAGTTAGAAGCGAATCGCCCCGCTGCTGCCGAACAACGGTTAGCCGATTTATTAGAAACCCAACCCGCCCGTGAAGGCGAGGTGTGGATTGTCGGTGCTGGCCCCGGTGATCCAGAGCTATTAACCTTAAAAGCGCTGCAGCTAATGCAACAGGCCGATGTAGTGGTTTATGATTATTTAGTATCGCCACACATTATGGAGCTAGTACGCCGCGATGCGGAGCGCATTTGCGTTGGTAAAAAAGCCGGAGCACATTCGATGCCGCAGCAAGATACCAACGCACTATTGGTGCAATTGGCCAAGGAAGGAAAAAAAGTGTGTCGCTTAAAAGGTGGTGATCCTTTTATCTTTGGCCGTGGCGGCGAAGAAATTGAAGCCTTACTGCCTGAGAACATTTCTTTTCAGGTTGTACCTGGTATTACCGCAGCCGCCGGCTGTGCTGCCTATGCGGGTATTCCGTTAACGCATCGCGACCATGCGCAAAGTGTGCAATTTGTAACGGGGCATTGTCGAAAATCTGGTGATGAACCAGACTGGTATAGTATGAGCAGGCCCAATCAAACGCTGGTGATCTATATGGGCATTATGAAAGCGGCAGATATTCAGCAGCAGCTGTTAGCGGCTGGACGTGCAGCCGACACACCGTTAGCCATTATTGAAAACGGTACGCGGCGCGAGCAACGCGTGGTTACTGGCACCTTAGCCGAGCTTGCCTTGCTGGTAGCACAACAGCAGGTGGTATCGCCAGCGTTATTAGTGATTGGTGAGGTGGTGAGTTTACAATCACAACTGCACTGGTTTGGACAGCGCCCAACCGCCGCAGTTTTTTCCCAACCTATAACCAATTTAGCCTAAGCGCTTGAGTTAATATAAGCTTAGCCGCTAAGCTAGCAAAAATACTAGGGAATAGTAATGAGCCAAATGCCCGATAACAGCCATATAAAATGGCAAGACTATCAAATTGACGCTACAAAGCGTGCCGCAATTAAAGGTCATCAAAGTACCGTACTCTGGTTTACCGGCTTAAGTGGCTCGGGTAAATCCACGGTGGCCAATGCCTTAGAGCAAGCCTTAGTGGCGAAAGGTATCCATACCTATTTGCTCGATGGCGATAATGTGCGCCACGGCTTATGTGCCGATTTAGGTTTTAGCGAAGCCGATCGTACCGAAAACTTACGTCGGGTAGGCGCGGTCGCAGGTCTGATGGTCGATGCTGGACTTTTGGTGTTAAGCGCCTTTATCTCCCCATATCGCAGCCAGCGCGAGCTGGTGAAAAGCTTGGTGCCTGCAGGCAAATTTCTGGAAATTCATATCGCTACACCTTTAGCAGTGTGTGAGCAACGCGATGTAAAAGGTTTATACAAGAAAGCGCGCGCCGGCGAAATTCGCCAGTTCACTGGCATTTCCGATCCTTACGAAGCGCCGCTGGCAGCCGATTTAGTAATCAATACTGCCGAAAGCACGCTGGAGCAAAGCGTTGAGCAGTTATTGGCATTATTGACTCATAACGGGATCATTACGTAGTTTGAAATCATTCCAAGATTATGAGTGTTGCTGGTTCAAAAGAACCTTCTGTAGAAATGGTTAAAAGTGATATCAAACGAGGCGGTAAACGCAGAGTATCCTTTTTAGGGGACGTGTTTTTCAGGGATGAAAAACCTCACAAATTCGTCAGGAACGAATTTGAACAGTGCTTGCGCTGGCCCACAGGGTAAACTTCAGGATGAATGTTTATAACCGTACAAGGATGTATTCACAGCGGTCCCACTAAAAAGCGATACGTTGCGTTTAGCCGCCGTATGCTGTGAACGTGAATCTGCAAATCTTCGTGCAAGAACAAATTAGAGATTGAAACAGCGCTCTTTGCAGAGCTGAGTTACCAGTTCAGTCTTATTTTCTAGTGAGTTAGAGTTTTTGTTTGCGAAATAAATATGATTGGAAAACACCATGCCATTTTTAAACAGTATTATTGAGATCGCCGAACAAGCAGGTCAAGCTATTTTAGAGGTTTATCAGCAAGATAGCAGTAATTTTAATATTACTGACAAAGCGGATGCCTCGCCACTGACTGCGGCAGATTTAGCCGCTCATCAACTAATTGTGAAAGCATTAACAGCGCTGACCCCAGATACGCCCATTTTATCGGAAGAAGCGGCTGATATTAGCTGGACGATTCGGCAGCAATGGCAACGTTATTGGTTAGTCGATCCCTTAGATGGCACCAAAGAGTTTATAAAGCGTAATGGCGAATTTACCGTCAATATTGCCTTAATTGAGCACGGCGAGCCGATCCTTGGCGTAGTGCATGCTCCTGTGCTGGGTAAAACCTATTATGCAGCAATAGGGCAAGGTGCTTTCTTAAAAACTGCAGCAGGTATTAAGTCAATTCAGGTCAGTTCAACACCAGACGTTGTGCGCGTTGTTGGCAGTCGTAGTCATCCTAGCCCCGATTTAGCCAGTTATTTAACGCGCTTTGCCCAGCATGAAATGGTACCGGTCGGTAGCTCACTAAAGTTTTGCTTAGTGGCCGAAGGGGCCGCTGATATTTATCCGCGTTTTGGTCCCACCATGCAGTGGGATACGGGGGCCGGTCATATTGTGGCGACAGAAGCCGGTGCGACCGTGCGCTTTGAGGGATTAACAGAAAATGTGTATCAGCGGGAAAATTTACTGAACCCGTACTTTATTGTTTCAGCAATCAAAGAGTAAGTGTATTACGCTGCCCTTTTCCGTTGTGTCGTTCTCAGATGTAGTCTTTGATGTCTTGTCAGCGAATCTACAAGAATTCTGGGTATAATAGGCAAAAATTGAGTTACACAGCTGAATAACGATAGGTGGCTTATGCGTTTAGATAAATATATATGTGATTGCACCGGCTTAACCCGTTCGCAAGCCGGTAAAAGTGTGCGCCAGGGTTTAGTCACAATTAATGGCGAGTTAGTAAAACAAGCTGCGCGACAGGTGTCTGACAGCGACACTGTGATACTGGATGGTAACGAATTACAGTTGGTTGGGTTACGTTATTTTATGTTGCATAAACCCGCAGGATTTTTATGTGCGAATGAAGACGCTGAGCATCAAACGGTATTTGAACTGCTGGACGAGCCCTTAGTTGAGCGTTTGCATACTGTCGGTCGTCTTGATCTGGATACGACAGGCTTATTACTGATTACCGATGATGGGCAATGGTCACATCGCTTAACGTCACCTAAACACCATGTTCCCAAAACCTATCGAGTATGGACGGCCGATCCTATCCCCACCGAAGCCATCAGTCAGTTTGCCGAAGGCATTATGCTACGCGGTGAAAAAGATCCGACTAAACCTGCAGAGCTAGAAATTGTGGCCGAACATGAAGCCTTACTGACGATTCACGAGGGGCGTTATCATCAAGTAAAGCGCATGTTTGCCGCTATTGGTAATAAGGTGGAGCAGCTACACCGCGAGCGCATAGGCGGTTTACAACTGCCAGCTGATTTGGCTGAAGGGGAATATCGTGCAATTAGCCCTGATGAGTTAGCATTATTGTACTAGCCTGATGCTAAATATGAAAAGCCGACGTGCTAATGTCGGCTTTTATAAAAGTTAATGGCATTTCGCTAAAGGCGATTGACTAGGTACTATTATTTTTTAGTTTCGCTTACAACGGGCTGACCATATTTAGGAGAGCGGGGGCCATACAATAAGCCGTTGTGGCTTTCTGAATACAGCAGACGATTGGCGCTAATGGCTGCAATATCAAAGCCTTTATCCGTAATCGATTCCAGGATCTGATTAACCGCAGCTTCTACTAACATACCAATTAAACCGCCACCACTGTTGCCACGATTTTCGGCTGAAGAGGCTCTGGCTTTATGTTGCCATAATACGGCGCCTGAGCGTAAATCAACCAGCGTTGCCGACACACTAACCGCGGTTTCGCTTGATAGCACGACATAGCTGGTGCCGTACTCTTCTATTGTCATATAAAGTGCCGTGTCAGCACCAAAAATTTCTCTTACCTTTTCAAATGGTGCCGCATGAATATCGGTAGCTTCCGTTAAACCATTGCTGCGGAACGTTTGTTCCACTAATGTTACTGGAAAAACATAATAGCCTGATTCAGCGATAGGACCTGCAACTTGCGACATTAGGCTGTACTGTGCCACAACCTCAACGCTATTATTGATGGGCGGTAACACTAATATTGAGTGTGGATCGGCGCTACGGAACGCACTATAGTCATGCGCTGGCGGTGCACTAACGCAGGCGGTAAGTAATAACGCGGAGCTTAAAAAAACCAATTTTAACCACTGCATATTAAGCTCCCTTCTTAGATTTTAATAAAAAGTCTAAATACTTTGCAGACTCTGGAAAAAGTGTTTTTTCTTGTTCGAATTGTTGTTCGCCTTCAGCAGGACTACCAGAATCGAAATACAACAAACCTAAGTGTGCATGAATGCCAGGGGCAACTTTTTTGCCTTTCGCAGCCGCATCTTGAATAATGGTCTGTAAGGCGGCTATTTGCTCTTGTGGCGTAGTGGTGTCACCTTTCAAATAGGTATACACCGCTTTGTTATATTCGCCATGATAATACAGGGGCTCAGTGGTTGTTTTACACGCAGAGAGTGCCAAGAGCATGCCAGATGCTAAAAGAAGTTTTTTCATTGTGATGCCCTTATTCCGTTTGCCACTGACCAGATTCGAGACCCGTCACTAATTTGTTAACGACCTCGCGAATGGCCAAATCCAGTACCTTACCGTTTAGCGTAGCATCATAACCTGCCGTACTACCAAAACCGATAACCTCACGCTCTGACAAACTGTACTCACCGGCACCTTGTACTGAGTAAACGACCTCTGAGGTACTCACATCTACAACATTAAGCGTTACTTTTGAATAAGCGATTTGTGACTTGCCTTTCCCTAAGATGCCAAAAAGTTGTGTATCGCCGATGGATTTTCGACCAAATTCAGTCACATCCCCGGTAATGACATAACGCGCCCCTTTTAAGGATTGTTGAACACCCGTAAGCGCTGCTTCATTAGACAGTGCTTGCATGTTGTCACGGTCCATCACGCTAAAGCGGTTGGTTTGCTGCAAATGACTCATCAAAGAGGTTTTTGCTTGATTACCTAACGTATCGGTACCGTTGGAAAAGAGTCCATTTTGGAAACTGGAGCGATTTACAAATTGACCAACAACCAATCTGCTTTTCGCGCCGCTATAGGCTGTACCATAGCTGGCAACTTTTGGTGTTTCAATAACTTGTGAAGAGGTGGTGGCACAGCCGCTTATTACAGCAGCAGTTAATCCCGCAACGAAAATCGCTTTCGTTGCGCGAGTAATGTTCCTATTCATACTTACTCCATCAATTATAGGTTTTTATTGTGAGGTGTTAATAAATGTGTCAGGTAGGATAATAAACAGTGCTTAAGCAACATATTAAAAACAATATCCTTATCTTCGTAAATTTATAACTGATATGCTGAAAAAAAAGCAATAGGATAATAAAGTTATTTTTAATATTACCTAACGGATATCTTATATAAACCTAACTAAGGTAAATTTTATATGAGAATATTTATTTGTATGGATAACACTGCGTAAGTTGGACGGGTTAAAGCGAAAAATGTTTTTCAACAAGGTTCAGTAATAGAGTGAGTAGCGAGTACCATTAACAACTGGTGCGTTTTTAGAACTTAAGCTATAAGTATCAGTCAGCGTCATTGTTGATGAATTAATAAGGAAATTTATGAGTTTTATTGTTTTTTTGATTCTGGGTGCGCTAGCCGGTTGGTTAGCTGGCAATATTATGAAAGGTCGTGGCTTTGGCATTTTAGGTAATATTGTTGTGGGTATTGTTGGTTCAATATTAGGCGGTTTCCTGTTTAGTGCGCTTGGCTTGCAGGCATTCGGTTTTATTGGCTCGCTGATTATGGCGACGGTAGGCGCTGTGGTGTTATTGTTTCTGATTAGCCTGATAAAGCGTTAGAAGAGATCTAAGGTTACGGGGGCCACAGTTGTGGCCTCATCTTTTTGTTGTCGTTGCTTTAAACGTAAGCGGCGCTGTACAAGTAAACGTAAGATATGCGCACGTTCGTTGTCGGGTTTTAGATGCCAGTTAAAGCGTTCATCACGCGAGCGCAAGCAGCCAAGGCAATAGCCACGGTTATTACTCTGGCAAACCCCAATACAGGGATTAGCAATGTCAAACAGTTCCAGTTGGTCCATTACAGGTGATACCTGCTGTATTTGTTTGTTAAGCGTTAAGAAGACTGCCTTTACTGTAGTTTTTTCTAGCAACTTGTACAAATTTTAATTATTTTCGCTTAAAAGCCTCTTTTCTGCAAAAAGCGGTTGACTCCGGACTGATAGACGTCTATTAATAGAGCATCTTGATTTGATAACTCAAATCTTATCCAATTAACCGTTAGAGTTAGTGAGTAAATAACATGCGTTTAGCGTCAGTTCTAAACATTATTGTCCTCGTAGTCGTGGTGATTATTAATCTCCGCGGGGGCGGTGTATTGGAACGATAAAGCGCATTAAGTCGACTTCCAGCAAAACCCCCGCTCCGCAAGGACCGGGGGTTTTCTCGTTTTTAGGGCTTAAAAAAGCTTAGAAAATGAAAGTGATAAATAGTAAAAACCTAATAATGGCAAGAGGTTACAAATGAACGGCGCAGAATTGGTATTAAAGGTATTACAGCAGCAAGGGGTAAACACCATCTTTGGTTACCCCGGCGGCGCTATTATGCCAATCTACGATGCTATTTATCACAGCACGGTAAAACACTATTTGTGCCGGCATGAGCAAGGCGGCGCTTTCTCCGCTATTGGCTATGCCCGCGCCTCGGGCAAAGTCGGTGTGTGTTTAGCCACCTCTGGCCCGGGTGCCACTAACTTGATTACCTCGCTGGCCGATGCCCTGTTAGATTCGGTGCCGCTGGTGGCAATAACGGGTCAGGTGTCACAAGCCGTCATGGGTAGCGATGCGTTTCAAGAAGTTGATGTATTGGGGTTAAGCTTAAGTGTCACCAAGCACAGTTTTATGGTGCGCAATGTAAAAGATCTGGCGGCTACTTTGCAGGAAGCCTTTCGCTTGGCACAAAGCGGCCGACCAGGTCCAGTTTTGGTAGATATCCCCAAAGATATTCAACTGGCACCTGCGGTAGAGCCCGAGTGGCCTGAGTATCCCGCACCGCGCATTGCCACCTCATTGGCCAATGCCGCCAAAGCCCGCGAACTGATTGCTAATGCTAAAAAGCCTATTGCCTATATTGGTGGTGGCGTGCAGATGGCCGATGCGCTGGCGCAGTTACAGACATTCTTAGCCGAGAGCGTTATGCCGTCCGTAACAACCTTAAAAGGCATGGGCTCGGTAGCCCGGGCAAACCCGCATTATTTAGGCATGTTAGGGATGCATGGTACCCAAGCGGCTAATTTAGCGGTACAGCAGTGTGATTTACTGATTTGTTTAGGTGCCCGTTTTGATGACAGAGTTACCGGAAACTTAGCCAAATTTGCGCCTGGTGCCAAAGTTATTCATGTCGATATCGACCCAGCTGAAATTAACAAAGTGCGCTTTGCCGACTGTGCTTTTATTGGCGATATGAAACAAATACTGCCTGCCATCAGCGCCACAACCCAGTGTGAAGCCTGGTTAGCGCATTGCCAGCAGTTAAAGCAACAATATGGCTGGCGTTATGATCATCCAGGCGAGCGCATTTTTGCCCCGTTAATGTTAAAACAGTTAAGCGATCGCATGCCCGATAACAGCGTAGTCTGCTGTGATGTTGGTCAGCACCAAATGTGGGTAGCGCAGCATATGCGCTTTAACAGCCCGCGTAATCATTTATCCAGTGGCGGCTTGGGCACCATGGGTTTTGGTTTACCCGCAGCCATTGGCGCCAAATTAGCGCGGCCACAAGATACCGTTATTGCGGTCAGTGGCGATGGCTCCTTTATGATGAACGTACAGGAACTGGGCACCATTAAGCGTTTTCGTTTACCCGTAAAGATCGTCATAGTCGATAACCAGCGTTTAGGCATGGTAAAGCAGTGGCAACAGTTGTTTTTTAATGAGCGCTATAGCGAGACCGATTTATCGGATAACCCAGATTTTGTGGCGCTGGCTGCTGCCTTTGCCATTCCGGGACACACCATTACCCGTAAAGATGAAGTAGAAAGCGCGCTGGATGCCATGTTTACCTGGCCTGGCCCTTATTTATTGCATGTAAGAATTGATGAGAAAGACAACGTCTGGCCATTAGTACCGCCAGGTGCCGCAAATGAAGATATGCTGACGGAGACCAACTAATGCAACATACTCTAACTATCACTACCAGTAATGAAGCCAGCGTTGTTGAACGCTTATTACAGGTTACCCGCTATCGTGGCTACCAGTTAGCCGGCTTGGAATTAACGCCCTTAACCGATAGAGCGGGTATGCAAATTACCTTAAAAGTGCAAAGTGATAAGCCTATCACCTTACTAACGAATCAATTAGCTAAGCTTTATGATGTACAGCACTTAGTATTGGCCTCGGCAGATGTTGCCGTATTACGTGCCTAACCCTATTAAACACGACGATTAAACAGGACCCATTTCATGCCAAAGTTAAGATCCGCAACCGTTACCGAAGGCCGCAATATGGCGGGTGCCAGAGCCTTATGGCGTGCCACTGGTGTTAAAGATACCGATTTCGGGAAGCCAATTGTCGCTGTCGTAAACTCCTTTGTGGAATTTGTACCAGGCCATGTGCATTTACGTGATCTGGGCAAACTTGTTGCTGGCAGCATTGTCGACGCGGGCGGTATCGCTAAAGAATTTAATACCATAGCAGTAGATGATGGTATTGCGATGGGCCATGGCGGGATGTTGTACAGCCTGCCATCGCGCGAGCTGATCGCCGACTCAGTAGAATATATGATCAATGCACACTGTGCCGATGCTATGGTGTGTATTTCCAATTGTGACAAGATAACCCCCGGCATGTTAATGGCCGCGATGCGCTTAAATATCCCAGTGATTTTTGTCTCTGGTGGTCCCATGGAAGCGGGCAAAACCAAGTTATCCGATCAAATCATCAAGCTCGACTTAGTCGATGCGATGGTATCGGCGGCCGATCCTAAAGTCAGTGACAGCGACAGCGAGCAAATTGAAAAAAGTGCTTGCCCCACTTGTGGTAGTTGCTCGGGCATGTTTACCGCCAACTCCATGAACTGTTTGGTGGAAGCGTTAGGTTTAGGGCAACCGGGCAATGGCTCTTTATTGGCGACCCATGCCGATCGTAAAGAGCTCTTTGTGCAAGCTGGCTACCGGATTATGGAGCTGTGCAATCGCTGGTATAAAAACGATGATGCCAGCGCCTTACCGCGCAATATTGGTAATAAAACCGCCTTTGAAAACGCCATGATGCTGGATATCGCCATGGGCGGCTCTACCAATACTGTGCTGCACTTGTTAGCCGCCGCCATTGAGGCCGAAGTCGATTTCACCATGGCCGATATCGATCGTTTATCGCGCATCGTGCCGCATTTAAGTAAGGTCGCACCCTCTACCCAAAAATACCACATGGAAGATGTGCACCGTGCCGGTGGTGTTATTGCCATTCTGGCTGAGCTTAATCGCGCCGGTTTACTAAACCCTAATACCCCGCATGTGTCTGGTAACTCGTTAGCCGAAGTGCTGGAAAAGTGGGATATCAAAACGACCACGGATGAAAATGTGCGACAGTTTTATATGGCTGGCCCAGCGGGGATCCGCACCACCCAAGCCTTCTCACAAAACTGTCGTTATCCATCTCTGGATGACGATCGGGCTGAGGGCTGTATCCGCGATAAAGCCAATGCTTACTCGCAAGATGGTGGCCTAGCCGTGTTATTCGGTAACTTAGCGCCAAATGGCTGTATCGTAAAAACGGCTGGGGTAGAAAAAGAAAACTTGGTATTTACTGGTCGCGCTCGGGTATTTGAAAGCCAAGATGATGCGGTAGCAGCGATTTTGGGTGGTAAAGTCATCGCCGGTGACGCGGTAATTATCCGCTATGAAGGCCCGAAAGGCGGCCCGGGTATGCAGGAAATGTTGTATCCCACCAGTTATTTAAAATCGATGGGCTTAGGCAAAGCCTGTGCCTTGATTACCGATGGCCGTTTTTCGGGCGGGACCTCGGGCCTGTCGATTGGTCACGTTTCCCCAGAAGCCGCCAGTGGCGGCACCATCGCTTTAATTGCCGAGGGAGATCGGATTGAGATTGATATTCCAAATCGCAAGATTGCGGTTGCTGTAAGCGATGAAGAGCTGGCCGTGCGTCGTGCCGCGATGCAAGCGAAAGGTGCCAAAGCCTGGAAGCCTGAGAATCGGCAGCGGGTGGTGAGTAGTGCTTTAAAAGCCTATGCGTTGCTGGCGAGTAGTGCGGATAAAGGTGCGGTAAGAGATGTGTCTTTGTTAAAAGACTAAATGATGCAGAGAGGTCTGATTGCGAAGACCAGAAATTTGCTAAGCAAGGCGTGTACGGCATGGATGCCGGACAGGAGCCTACAGGGACGTATTTACGGCGTCCTTGCGTGCAATTTGTGGTCGAAGCCATCGTGCGGTAGGAATGTTGTAAACAGATGGGGCTACAATGAATAACCTGGCAATAGCACAAACAGCACAAAGTGATACTGAGGTCATGCAGCAGTATCTGCGGGAAATTTTGCTGTCGCCGGTGTATCAGGCCGCGGTGGAAACGCCGCTGGATGAGATGCTAAAACTGAGCAAACGGCTGGGGCACCAGGTACTGTTAAAGCGCGAAGATAAGCAACCGGTGTATTCGTTTAAACTGCGTGGTGCTTTTCATAAGCTGCATAAAGTGAAATTACAAAGCCCGAATGCCAGCGTAGTGTGTGCCTCGGCGGGTAATCATGCGCAGGGCGTGGCGCTGTCAGCCAGTAAATTGGGTTTAAATGCGACTATTGTCATGCCCATTACCACGCCTGAGATCAAAGTTGCCGCAGTAAGGGCGCTAGGTGGCAATGTGGTATTGCATGGTACGGCTTTTGATGAAGCCAATAGCTTTGCAATTCAAAAAGCCCAAACTGAGGGCGCGATTTATATTCCGCCTTTTGATGATGCCGATGTGATTGCCGGGCAAGGTACGGTCGCCAAAGAGCTGTTAAGCCAACATAACCAATTAGATGCCATATTTATTCCAGTGGGGGGCGGCGGTTTAATGGCGGGCATGGCGGTGTACATTAAAGCGATTCAACCGCATGTTAAAGTCATTGGCGTTGAGCCAGAAGATGCAGCCTGTTTAAAAGCGGCCATGGATGCCGGTGAGCCGGTCACGCTAGAGCGGGTGGGGCTATTTGCCGATGGCGTGGCAGTAAAGCGGATCGGCACCGAGAATTTTAATTTAGCGAAGCGCTTTTGCGATGAAGTGGTTACCGTTACCAGTGATGAAATCTGTGCGGCGATAAAAGATATTTTTGATGATTTACGCGCCGTAGCGGAGCCTGCGGGTGCTTTGGCGTTGGCAGGCTTAAAAAAATATAGTCAACGCTTAAACAACAGCACCTTACCTAAACCGCAGCACTACGCCGCTGTGTTAAGTGGTGCTAATTTAAACTTTGATACGCTGCGTTATGTGTCAGAGCGCTGTGAGCTTGGTGAGAAAAAAGAAGCGGTCTTTGCCGTTACCATTCCTGAAGAAAAAGGTAGTTTCCGCCGTTTCTGCCAGACATTAGGTGGTCGCGCCATTACTGAATTCAACTACCGCTATGCCAGTGATCGTAAGGCGCATATTTTTGTTGGCATAAAACTGCGGCATGGCCAGCAAGAGTTGGATACGGTTTCTAAGTTATTAAGTGACGCGGGTTATGCATATCAGGACTTATCGGATGATGAACTTGCAAAACTGCATGTGCGACATATGGTGGGCGGTATGCCACCACGACAGTTGCAAGAGCAGGTGTATCAGTTTAACTTCCCGGAATACCCTGGCGCATTAATGAACTTTCTTAATACTCTAGGCGAGCATTGGAATATCACACTATTTCATTATCGTAATCATGGTGCAGCGACTGGCGATGTCCTAGCGGGGTTTGAAGTGGCTAGCCATGAAGATATTGCGCAGTATCTAGATAAGTTAGGTTATCAGTATCAACAAGTCAGTAATAACCAAAGCTATCAAACGTTCTTAACCACAGGTTAGCGGTGATTTTATGAGCGCAGACAAACAGGCCTGCAGCGGTTTATTTGCGTTTGTTAAGTTAGCATGAGAGGTTGAAATTAATTTTCAATTGGTTAAAGTGTAGCTTATTACGTTAAAAGGATGTTTATATGAAGAAATGGTTTATTGCTGCCTTATTGCTCTGCGGCTATGCGCACGCCGATATGTTAGATGCTTTAAAAGCCTATGAAAATAAAGATTTTACTCAGGCACAACAACAATTTTCTGCACTCATCCCTTTAGGTAATGAAATTGCCGCGTTAAATTTAGGCGCGATGGCGTATCAAGGCGAAGGGCAAGCGCCTAACCTAAGCGAGGCCTTAGCCTATTTTATGTTAGCTGCGGATCTTAAACATACCCAAGCTAACACAAAAGCTGATCAAAACGGCATCTGAACAACAGGTCGAGCAGGCGTATCAACGTTTTGAACAGTTAAAGCAAAGCGTGATGATAGTCCCTACCGATTTAGATAAGCCTCGTGATGAAAGCCTGCCGCAACCCCTTAAACGTGTTAATCCAGAGTATCCGCCTGATGCCGCAAAGAGAGGTCAATTTGGCTATGTTAAACTCCGTTTTTTAGTGGATGAGCAGGGTGAAGTTACGGCAATTGATACCATCGACGCCTATCCACAAAAAGTGTTTGAACGAGCCTCTATTCGGGCAGTTAAACGGTGGCGTTATGAACCCAGTGCTACAAAGCATTTAATGACCGTGCGATTAGATTATTCTCTTAGTGGTGGCGTAAAAATATCTGCTGTTGAGCAAACGGTAGCAGAACATAATTTATGGGACTATGCCATTGCGGGTTCGCCACAGCATCAACTGGCCTTGGGCATGTTACTTTCGATGGTAGATATTCAAAGTGGCCATGGTTTTTGGTACAACCCAGAGTTGCCGTTATCGGCTACACCTGATTTTTCCATTTTCGAGGAGCGGGCGTCAGTAAAAGCGGATTTTGATGGTTTTTGGGGATACGCTGTGGTTCGTGTGGCGAAAGACGGTACCATTACAGAGCAGTTAAGCACTGAATTTGAAGCGCGCAGTGAGATCACAAATCTTGTTGGCTTAACGTTAAAAGGTAAGATAGAAACCGATGTTTACCGATTACATCGTCGAACTGATATTTACAGCAGAGGCATAAATGTTAGGCCTTCTGTAGAAGCGTCACGCACTATGTCAGGGATATACTGGTGGGAGCAATCGGCGAGGAATGGTAATCGCCATGCGCAGCGTATTATGGCAGCGTATGATCGGCAATGGGAAGATTATCTGGTAGCTGAAAAAGATGCAGAAGTGTTAGCCTGGGCGGGTAGCCGGTTAATCCTTGAAGGTGATCATGAAAAAGGGATGCAGTTTTTAGAACAAGCTATAGCGCAAAATTATGCACCAGCATCGGAAATGAAAAAACAATTGATGTAAACTTGAAAGTAATATTTTATGGTGAATGATGGCTTGGCGTATTTTAGTTGCTTCAGCAAATCCTGCAAAAATCCGTGCAGTTGAGCAGTGTTTTCAAACGAATTATCCACAACAGCAGTGCAGTGTTTTAGGGATCAATGTGCCTTCTGGTGTCGCGGCACAGCCAATGAGTAGCGACGAAACCTATGCTGGTGCTAAAAATCGGTTAACAGCATTAAAACAGCAAGCACAGGCAGATTTTTATGTCGCTATTGAAGCCGGTTTAGATGGAGATATGACCTTTGCTTGGATGCTAATTGAACATAATGATCAGTTGGGTAAAGCACGGTCGGCCAGTTTAATGTTACCTAACGCCGCTTTAGAGGCGTTAGCGCAAGGGCAAGAGCTGGGCGAAGTAATGGACGCGCTATTTGGAACCCAAAATATCAAACAGGCCGGAGGCGCTATTGGGTTGCTTACGCAAAATCGGCTTAGTCGAAGTGGCGTCTATCAACAAGCGCTAACACTCGCATTAATTCCTTTTTTAAACCCTGAATGGTTTTAATAATCCGTATTTGCCATGATTGCTTTTTACGTATTTAGGCAAATATGATATACACTTAGGTTTGGAAACTCTTATAACCATAGGCATATCTCTGCTTTGTGCATCCAGCCATTTCTTAAACAATGCTGCTATATAGGAGTGATGCTATGCCTAATGGTAGGTTTGTTTATAAACGTTGGCGTAAGTTATGCCTTACAACTGATCAATGTAGATAAATTTATTGAATTTATTTCTACTCGATATACCGTGCAGTCAATTGCACGGGCTGAGCAATATAAAACCTTCCTTTCCGAATATGCGCAGCGTAGCGAGCCCGAAAAAATAGCAGCGGTAAACCATTTTTTTCATCAGCATATTACGTACAGTACTGATCTCGAGCTTTATAATCAAAGTGACTATTGGGCGTCTCCTGCTGAGTTATTAGGCGCCGGGCAAGGTGATTGCGAGGATTGGGCCATTGCTAAGTATTTAAGCTTACGTCAACTTAACATTGATGATAGTAAATTAAGGCTGGTGTATGTTCGTGCCAGAATAGGTGCAATAGGCAGCCCACTGAGTCAAGCGCACATGGTGTTAGCTTATTACCCTTCACCAGGCAGTGAGCCATTAATTCTAGACAGTTTAATTTCGGCAGTGTTGCCTGCGTCAGAGCGTAATGATTTAACCCCCGTGTTTAGTTTTAATGCGGAGGGCTTGTGGGCCGGGCAATCTGACATGCGTTCAACACAGTCGCCTCGTGCTCGCTTATCAAGATGGCGTGATTTACTAGAACGATTACCCAATGAAGGAATTGTATTATGATGTTATGCAATACACGCGGAGGCAATAATGTCATTAATTAAGCAACTGTGGTTGGGTATTTTTATACTGGTGACACTCACATTTTCGACCAGTGTGCTTGTTGCTACCTTTCAGAGTCGAGACAGTTATCAAGAACAATTACAGTTAAAAAATATTGATAATGCAACTAATCTCGCGTTATTGCTTTCGCATAGCGAAAAAGAGCTAACGCAGTTAGAGCTGTTGCTGGCAGCCCAGTTTGACTCTGGACATTATCAATATATCAGCTTAACAACAGCGGATAATCAGAGCCTTATTCGTTTTGATGCTGAGGAAACTGTACATCGTGCGCCAACTTGGTTTAAACGTGTACTTAATTTGCAACTTAATCCTGGTGTGGCGCAAGTTCAAGATGGCTGGATGCAATTTGGCACCCTAACGCTACAAAGCCAATATGATTATGCGATAGATGCGTTGTGGCTTACAACGTTAGCGTTAGCACGTTGGAGTTTTTGGGTAGCCTTCGTTTTTGGTGTGCTGGCTAGTTTAGCGCTGCGTTTTATCAGTAAACCGTTAGAGAGTGTGGTGCAGCAAGCTGAAGCACTAGGTCAGCGTCGCTTTATTAGTAGTAAAGAGCCTGCAACGCTGGAGTTTCGGCGTGTGGTAAAAGCGATGAATATTCTGACGGGCCGAGTGAAAACGATGCTAGAGAATGAGTTGCAGCGAGCCGCTGAATTACAAGAGAAGTCTCAAAGAGATCCATTATTGCCCTGTTTTAACCGTGGTTACATGCTAAGTTGGTTATCAAGTCATTATGCGTCTATGGTGGATGCTGAACAAAAAGTAGCCGTCTTGTGCCGTATTTCTAACTTGGCAAATATTAATACATTGTTGGGAAGAGAAAAAACAGATGCGTTGTTAACTTGTTTAATACAGGTTTTCTCGATAAAACATAAAGAGAGTGTGGTAGGGCGTTTAAATGGCAGTGATTTTTTGGCTATATTGCCCTATAACGACAAGAGTGAAGAGGCATTTGAGGCCTTATACCAGACCTTGGAAACGACATTATTTGCTGTTATTGATAAACATCACGCCCAGTTAAGTTGTGTAGCCATTGAGTTAGTATCGGCTAATAATACCGAATCGTGCTTGTCGCAGCTTGATACATTATTATCCGATCTGGCTGTCACCACCTTATCAGGGTGTAAAATGCAGCAAGCTGCCGCGATAAAAGTACATGGCAGTAATTATTGGCGAGAGATTTTGCCGCCACTATTAGATCAGCCCTCTACTCTTCCCAGAGCGTTTCCTGTTGTGTCGAGCCAAGCAACCCTTTTGCATCATAAGTTGTTTTTACAACTTGATGTGCAAGGAGAATTATTGGCCGCTTCACATGTGATTGGTTGGATCAAGCGTTTTGGTTTGATCAGCAAGGTCGATCTGTTGATGTGCAAAACCGCGATTCAGTATTTAGCTAACAATGACGGAGTTGCGTTTGCGGTATCAGAGGCCGTGTTTACGGATGAAAATCACTTTTATCAGTTACTGAGCATGCTTAAGCACGTTACGCCAGCGACGCGTGAGAAATTAGTTATTGAGTTTTCTGAAGCAGTTGCCTTAGAACATCAATTAGTACTAAAAAGTATTGTTACCGCGTGTAAACAGCTGGGTATTAAAGTGGGTTTAGTTAATTGTGGTTATGGTTTAAACCAATTTAATGCGTTGGAAAGTTTAGCGTTAGATTTTTTGAAAGTGGATGCCGCGTTAATTGGCCAGTATCAGGACGGCGAAGTGCAACGTTTACTTACTAGTATTATACAACTGGGTAAAGCACTCGGCGCGCATGTTATTGCTGATGGCGTTCATACCTCCCACGCATTGCAACATCTTTTACCCTTGGGTTTTGATGCGGTTGCAGGGGCTGCGGTGGAGTATAAACCTAAGGCATAAAGTGATCATCATCATTTGAGATAAGTTCAAGGCCGCCTAAGCGTTTACGTAAGAGCTTACGTTGTAAAAGTTTTTCTTGCGCGGCTATAGGTAAATCGGTAAAGGTTAATATCCCTTTCATGGTGAGAGCGTCTATAACGTCTTCCAATACCCTGGCGAGTTCGCCATCAGAGTTTTGTAATTGACGGCCAGCAGCATCATGAGAATCATTTTTAACGTTTTTAGGTAATTGCGCTTTTAAAAAACGCTGAAGTTCTGGCGCCTGATTGTCGATATACTCTTCACAGCTTGAGGATTGATCAACGCTGATAGCACAGATCTCACCTTGAGTATTACGTGTTACATACATGATATGCTCCTAACGCATTACAAGCACTAATTGCAGCCGATCTTTTATGCCTAATTTAGCAAAGCTATTTGTTAAATGTTGCTTTACTGTTCGTTCGGTAATGTGCAGCTGTTGGCTAATCAGTTTGTTACTAATCCCTTTTGCTGCCAATTGGGCCACTTGCTTTTCTCTATCAGTCAAATTGTCCAACAGGTTATGCGAGTCCCGAAAAGAAATTGAAGGTTGGCGGCTGAATTGTTCAGTTAATACTTTACTTAAATGTAGCACTAAAGCCGGTGGGATCCAAAGAGCCCCATGTGAAACGGCTATAGCGGCTGCTTGATATTGCTCGGCAGGGCTTTCTGAGGCGATATAACCCTTTGCACCTGCCATCAGCAGTTGTTGTAACTGCTCAATTGATAACATTCGGTGTATCGCGATAATTGAATTGTGTGAAGCCAGCGTGGATAAGAGCGTTTGGCTGTTAGGAAAAGCCATATCCAAGAAAATGAGTTTCGAGCTGTAAGCTGGTGCTGCCGCAAGCTGCTCAATATGGGTTCCTGCAGCAAAAAAAGGCAGTATAGGAATAAATTGGTCTGTGTTCTGTGTGATAAAAATGGCTTGTATCATGATTATCGCTCGGTCAGAGCGTAATGGCGTGCTCTGCTAAAGGGTTTAATTAGATAAGAAAGAATAGATTTTTTACCAGTCATAATATCCACTTCGGCTGTCATCCCCGGGATAATAAGCAGTTCTGCATCTACGGCTTGTTGTTTGGTTTTTAGTCGTATTAAGTAATACGTGATGTCTTTCTCGTCGGTTATAGTGTCGGCACTGATATGGCTGACCTCGGCGGCCAATCCCCCAAAAATACTAAAATCATACGCACTAAAACGAAGAACCGCTGGTTGACCCACTTTGATAAAGGCAATATCCGAAGGCGCAATTTTGGCTTCTATTTCTAGGGTATCATCCAAAGGCACGATATCAACGACTTCCCGCCCTGCTGTAATAACGCCACCTACCGTATTTATATGTAATCGTTGTATTGTTCCACGTACCGGCGACCTTATTTCTGATTGGCGTACTTTATCTGTTAAGCCCGCCTGAGCTTGCATTAGCGCGGCTAATTTGGATTCTGATTCTGCTAATTGCGTTTGCCACCGATTTAGCACCGTGAGCTCGGTCTCTGTTTTACGTTGCTCGGCCTCTCTAACCGCAGCGGTTGCCCGATTCACATTGGCAATGGATCGATTTAATTCACCTTGAGCTCTCGCTAAATCACGCTCTAGGCGTAAAATATCAATATCAGATACTGCACCAGAGCTCACTAAAGGGCGTGTTACAGCGAGTTCGCGTTCGCTAAAGCGGATAATTTGAGCGTATTGCTCAACAGCGGCTTGTGCTTCGTTTAATTCTTGTTGTTTTTGTTCAATAAGCTCACTTAGTGCACCTTGTTGCTGCTGTAGTTCTGCGAGGCTAGTTTGGTATAAACGTTGTTCCGCCATCACTAAAGCAGGCATATCGTTTGTCAATTCATCCGGAAAAGTAATAGGCTTGTTTTGCGCCAATGCTCTTAAACGACTCACCTCAGCTTGCAAGGCAAATAGGAGGGCACGGCTCTCACCTAACGACGATGTTACGCGCGTAGGATCCAATTGCAGTAACAGTTGGCCTTCTTCGACGATTTGCCCTTCACGTATTAAAATGTGCTGAACTAAGCCACCATCAAGTGCTTGTACCATTTGTAATTGGCTAGAGGGTATAACGCGACCACTGGCTCTGGCGATTTCATCTACCTTCGCCAAGGCCGACCAGATGAGTAATGCGATGACAGCAAATAAAGTGAAGTAGAGCAATTTTCTAGCCCGTAAAGGCGTTTGTGCTATTCTGGCCCACTCTGCTTCTTCTACCCAATCTGCTGTATGATTGATGCCTTTTGCTTTGAGATACCATTTTTGTAAAAAAATAAAATGCTGCGTTTGGCGTTTTTCCGCTAACGTTAAAAGATTAAATTGCTTTTCAGCAAGGCTCTTCTTCTGTGGATTCATTATGCCCCCACCACGCGACCTTGTCGCAATGCTTCAAGCACGGTTTCTTTGGCTCCATCAGCCACAATTTTGCCTTTGTCCATAACAATAAGCCTGCTAGCAAGCGTTAAGAGTGGGCTGCGGTGTGTAACGACAATCAGCGTTTTATCGGCTGTGCCCTGTAGTAAATTTTGTTTAATCATTTCTTCGCTGGCGTGATCGAGTGCAGCGGTAGGTTCGTCCAATAATAAAATAGCCGGATCTTTATAAAGTGCCCTTGCTAATGCGACTGATTGGCGCTGTCCACCAGAGAGCTGTTGACCTTGTTCGCCGACATCAAGCTCAAGACCTGCAGCGTGTTGCTCAACGATATGCTGCACGCCGGAGTGTTTTATAACATTAAGAAGCTGACTATCATCTTCAGGTATAGTGTCTAACTCAATGTTGAAACGCAGGCTCTCACGGAATAAGGTGATATCTTGGGGCACGTAACCAATTTGTTTTCGTATTGTGGCTAAATCCAACATCTGTAGATCGATACCATCAATTAAAATTTGTCCTGAGGTTGGTTGATAAAGGCCTTGGATTAATTTATTGATGGTTGATTTACCTGAGCCATTTTTGCCGATAATGGCAACGTGCTCGCCAGGTTTGATTTGGAAACTGATATCTTGTAAGGCGAAGTGTTCAGAGTGTGGATACTTAAAGCTCACTTTTTTAAATTCAATACTGCCCGTGACTTTAGGCAACGCGACTTTGCGTCGCGCTAAATTAGTCTCTGAAGGTTTTTTCATCAATTCATCAAGCGATTGCATAGCTGTAGACGCTTGATTAAATTGTGCTAATAATCCTGCCGCTTGTGTTACCGGCATCAACGTTCTGCTGCTGAGTAAGTAAACGGCAATCAGGCCACCTTGGGTGAGCTGCCCGTCTATAATCAAGTAAACACCTACAATAATAATAGCGACGGAAGAAAGTTGCTGTAAAAAAGTTGAAACCGTATTAACTGACGTTGATACACTGCGGATTTTAGTGGTGTTGTAACTGGTAAGTAGGCTAAGTTGTTCCCACTTTTTTTGTCTGAAACTTTGCAAACCAAAGATTTTTATTGTCTCTAATGCGTTTAGTCCTTCAATAAGGCTCGCGTTTTTTTCAGAACTTACTTGCATTGCTTTGTCAGATAAATCAGCGAGCTGCTGTTGTGCAATAAAACCATACAAAATAATTAATACCGCGCCAATAATAATTGGGAGCACGAGCCAAGGATTAATAAATAAAATAAAGGCGAGGTATAACAAGATAAATGGAAGATCGACTAACGACACTAGCGTGAGTGAGCTACTAAAACTCCTAATTGATTCAAATCCTTGGATGGCGTTAGCAAAACTACCTGTTGTTTTGGGCTTCGCCTCGAGTTGCATACCCAGTACGTGATCCATGATACTTGCCGAGAGCTTAACGTCAGTTCTACTTGCAGCAACATCGACGAAGTAATGGCGAAGCAATTTCATGATGAGATCAAGAATAAAGACTAAGCTAATGCCTGCAGCGAGTACCCACAGTGTTTCAGTTGCACTATTAGGCACGACTCTGTCGTAAATATTCATTACAAATAATGGGGTAGCCAACGCAAACAGGTTAATCAAAATTGAAGCGAAAATAATATCTCGATATAGCAATTTATTTTGATTTATCACGCCCCAAAACCAATGACTGCCTGGAAGTAGCGCCGTGGGAATCCGCTCTGTTTTCTTTGCAAGTGCAGGTCGTAAATAGAAAATGGTCTCGCTAAACCGAGCAGAAAAGTCCATAACTGTTTCATTGAACGCGGTTTCTGCGGTTTCTGCTTGGCTAATAGTGACGGTATTGTCTTGATTAATACTATGTAATATCAGTAATTGATTATCTGTAGTGATGGTAATGGCTGGTAATAATGCAGGATTAATCCCCGATAGGGCTTTTTTAACCACTTTACAGCTCAGTCCTGCTCTGTTGGCTGCACGTTCAAGGGCTAACGGACTTAAATGACCATTTTCAAGTGGCAGTCCATTTAACAACGTATCTGTATTTATGTGTATATGATGAAATTGACAGATATATTTTAAGGCATCAAACAATGGCCCTGCAGTGTGCGTTTTCGTTGATGTCTGCATATTACCCTTTTAAACAATTAAGGTTTTTTAAAGCGTGCTTCAACCCTACGATTCGCTTGACGCGCTGCTTCAGAATCATCTGTATCTAGTAACTGGCTACTGCCATAGCCTACAGCCGCAACTCTAGTCTCTGAGACTGAAAAATGTGTTATTAAGTTGTCGCGAATAATATCGGCACGTTGTTGCGATAAGCGTTTGTTGTACCAATCGGCGCCATCCTCCGAAGTGTGCCCCGCAATTTCTACCTGTAAAGCTGGAGTGGTATGTAAGTGATCGCTTATTTGGCGAAGTATATCTGTCGCTTCAGCCGGTAATTCGCTAGAGTTATGCGCAAAATAAATATTTAGCTTAACGGCGGCACTAGTTTGCTCAGTATCTGGCTGGCTGACCGCACATCCTCTCGCATCTACTGTGCTAGCACTGGGCGTGTTTGGACAAAAGTCTAGGTAATCGGGTACACCGTCTGCATCGCTATCAGCTTGATAAATGCTGTCATCGTAAGCAAAATCCACAGGACATGCTGTGGCGGGATCAACATCGATAGATTGCGCTCCTAAGTCTGCTAGTGAGGGTAATGCTTGCCGTGATAATGCTAAGGCTTGAGTAAGCTGACCTGAAGTGGCAAGAATTCGAGCTTGCGCAACAGTTTTGTCTGATTCGGCGACTAAAAATGCACGACTTGCTTGAAAGAACTCGTTTTCTGAATCTAGTACATCAAGGAGTGAGCGCTGACCAATGTCAAATTGTTGCTTATATGCTGTTCTTACCCGATCCGACGATAATCTGTGCTGGCTTAAAAAAGGAAGCTGTTTTAGTAAGCGCTGATTTTCATTAAATGCGATTTGCATATTTTGTCTTAAATCTATGCATGCTTTTAAGCGCAAATCTTCAGCAAGATTAACTTGTTCAATGGCTCTTTTCGTATTTGCGGAGTCTCGCTTACCGCTAAAAAGATTGTAACGTACTTCAATGCCAATCTGAGCTTCAGAACGATCACCTCTAACGCCAAATTGATCCGTGTCTTGATAGGAATAACTGCTATTAAGACTCACTTGAGGTTTGAAGTTGGCTTTAGCTGCTGTTTTGGCAGCGTTTGCGGCTTCAATATTTCTTAAGGCAGCATGATAGGTTGGGCTAAATTGATAGCTTTGGTTAAGTGCGTCAGAGAGTTTTGGTGGTATAGATATTGTCAACGCTTGCGAACGCATATCAAGGTTTGGCGCTTGACCAACCAATCTTAAATAGCGAGCGGAAACATCATGTAAGTTAGATTTTTCGATCATCAGGTTTGATTGAGCTAATGATAACCGCCCGGTGATCTGCTCTAAATCGGCTGCTCTAGCGCGCCCAGCAGCAACACTGTCTTCTATTTGTTTATAAACTGTGTAATGTTTTTGTAGATTCTCTTCAGCAAGCCCAACTAATTGTCGTTGCTTGATAACGTCTTGGTAAGCTCTAAAGGCTTCAAAACCAACGTTTTCAATCGTTTCTAGTAATCTGAAATAACTGACAAGTTGCTCGTGCGTTAGGCGCGAAACTTCCGCTCGAGTGCGGCTGCCATCGTATAACATTTGCGTAAGCGTTAATCGCGCAAAATTACTGCCATACTCTCTGATAGGACCATAGTCTCGATGTTGATAATTTGCACCAGTAGAAAGATCAACACTTGGCAGATAACCAGCTTTCGCTGCATCAACACCAAAGCCTGCTGCAAGAAACTCCCGCCAACGTACGTCTATTTCAGGGTTTGTTTCAATAGCTTGTCTAACAGTTTCATTAACAGTTGGATAAGAATATGAAGCAAAAGAACTTAGTGAAAGTGACATGGTCATTAAGAATAAGGTGATGGGACGCAAGTTCATCATTACTACCTACTAATAAAAGCAAATAATTGAATTTACGATTTAGCTTAATGGCCATAAATGCTTTTAGCTAGAGTCATAAACATTATTAAAATAGTACCACGGTACAATGTTGATTTTGTATTAAAGATGCAATTATAAAAAAATATATATCAAATAAAGCAGGTTAATGACTATGTCGCAAGTATTTGTAGTGCAAATTAATGGTGAGGCTTGGACTATAAACCCAGACGGTTCTAAAACACCATTACAGCAAGGTGATGTACTCGATGCGGGTACCGAGGTGTTTACTGCGGCGCAATCGAGCTTAGTCATTGATATTGATGGAAATTTATATACTGTTTTAGCATCAAGCCAAGCGTTCGCCTCACCTGAGCAGTTAGCCGCCCAACAAGTTAATAGTGAGGGTGCAATCTTCCCAGAGAGTGTAAATGATATTCTTGCCGTATTAGACGGTGAGGGTGATCTGTTAGAGCAGCTTGAAGACGCGGCAGCTGGTACGGCGGGTGGTGGTGCCTCATCAGGCCACAGTTTTGTGCAACTTACTCGTATTTCTGAACAAATTTCTCCAATTACTACAGATGAATTTAATACCTTCGATACAGAAACACCTACTGAAACGCCTAATATAAATGCTGTATCACCTGGGTCTATTTCGGTAGCTGCTCAATTTACAACGGATAATCGTCTAAATCTATCTGGTAATACATTAGATGTGGCGCCGGGTAGCACGGTGCAGCTAACCATTACCGATCAGTTTGGTAATAGCGTGGTGGTGACGGCCTTAGTCAATGCCGATGGCAGCTATAGCTTGGCGGGTGTGGATATTAGCAGTTTAGCGGATGGCGCTTTAACCATTACCGCGAGCACCGTGGATAATAATGGCAATCCAATCAGTGCCAATACCGGCATCACACTGGATGCCATCGACTCGGCCATTACCGTGGCGGCAGAGCTGGCAGCAGATAATAGCTTAACGCTCTCGGG
>NZ_BMYR01000009.1:217931-219543 GCF_014652375.1 Alishewanella tabrizica
TAGCGTGGCGGGTGTGGATATTAGCAGTTTAGCCGATGGTGCTTTAACCATTACGGCGAGCGCCGTGGATAATAATGGCAACAGCATCAATGCCAATACCGGCATCACACTGGATGCCATCGACTCGGCCATTACCGTGACGGCTGAGCTGGCAGCGGATAATAGCTTAACGCTCTCGGGTAACACGGTGGATGTCGCGCCGGGTAGCACGGTGCAGCTAACCATTACCGATCAGTTTGGTACTAGCGTGGTGGTGACGGCCTTAGTCAATGCCGATGGCAGCTATAGCGTAGCGGGTGTGGATATTAGCAGTTTAGCGGATGGCGCTTTAACCATTACGGCGAGCGCCGTGGATAATAATGGCAATCCAATCAGTGCCAATACTGGCTTAACACTGGATGCCATCGACTCGGCCATTACCGTGGCGGCAGAGCTGGCAGCAGATAATAGCTTAACGCTCTCGGGTAACACGGTGGATGTGGCGCCGGGTAGCACGGTGCAGCTGACCATTACCGATCAGTTTGGTATTAGCGTGGTGGTGAGCGCGTTAGTCAATGCCGATGGCAGCTACAGCTTGGCGGGGATTGATATTAGCGGCTTAGCGGATGGCGCCTTAACCATTACCGCGACAGCGGTGGATAATAACGGCAATAGCATCAATGCCAATACGGGCTTAACACTGGATGCCATCGACTCGGCCATTACCGTGACGGCAGAGCTGGCTGCCGATAATAGCTTAACGCTCTCGGGTAACACGGTGGATGTCGCGCCGGGCAGCACGGTACAGCTAACCATTACCGATCAGTTTGGTACTAGCATAGTGGTCACGGCCTTAGTGAATGCCGATGGCAGCTATAGCTTGGCGGGTGTGGATATTAGCAGTTTAGCGGATGGCGCTTTAACCATTACGGCGAGCGCCGTGGATAATAATGGCAATCCAATCAGTGCCAATACAGGCTTAACACTGGATGCCATCGACTCGGCCATTACCGTGGCGGCTGAGCTGGCAGCGGATAATAGCTTAACGCTCTCGGGTAACACGGTGGATGTCGCGCCGGGCAGCACAGTAGCGCTGACCATCACCGATCAGTTTGGCAATACGGTGGTGGTTAATGCGTTGGTTAATGCGGATGGCAGTTATAGCCTAGCGGGTGTGGATATTAGCAGTTTAGCCGATGGTGCTTTAACCATTACCGCGACAGCGGTGGATAATAATGGCAATCCAATCATTGCCAATACCGGCATTACACTGGATGCCGTCGACTCGGCCATTACCGTGGCGGCAGAGCTGGCGGCAGATAATAGCTTAACGCTCTTGGGTAACACGGTGGATGTCGCGCCCGGTAGCACAGTTGAAATAACGATTACCGATCAGTTTGGTAACACCGTGGTGGTGACGGCCTTAGTCAATGCGGATGGCAGCTATAGCGTGGCGGGCGTGGATATTAGCAGTTTAGCCGATGGCGCTTTAACCATTACGGCGAGCGCCGTGGATAATAATGGCAACCCCATTAATGCCAATACGGGCTTAACACTGGATGCCGTCGACTCGGCCATTACCGTGGCGGCAGAGCTGGCGGCAGATAATAGCTTAACGCTCTTGGGTAACACG
>NZ_BMYR01000009.1:219643-220041 GCF_014652375.1 Alishewanella tabrizica
GGCAGCTATAGCGTGGCGGGTGTGGATATTAGCAGCCTAGCCGATGGTGCCTTAACGATTACGGCGACAGCGGTGGATAATAATGGCAATCCAATCAGTGCCAATACGGGCTTAACACTGGATGCGGTGGAGTCGGCCATTACCGTGGCGGCAGAGCTGGCAGCAGATAATAGCTTAACGCTCTCGGGTAACACGGTGGATGTGGCGCCGGGTAGCACGGTGCAGCTAACCATTACCGATCAGTTTGGTAACACCGTGGTGGTGAGTGCGGTAGTCAATGCCGATGGCAGCTATAGCGTGGCGGGCGTGGATATTAGCAGTTTAGCCGATGGTGCTTTAACCATTACGGCGAGCGCCGTAGATAATAATGGCAACAGCATCAATGCCAATACCGGCTT
>NZ_BMYR01000010.1 GCF_014652375.1 Alishewanella tabrizica
AAACGAAAGCGAGCGCAGATATTGGCTTAGCTATAACAATGTGGCCAAAATTAGTTGACCACTACATGCTGCGCATCACGTTTTTCAATATTAAGGCCCAATCGCGCCATTTCTTTTCGTACTTTATTGCAAAAAGGACACCCTTTAAACTGGTACAGGGCCAGTTGCTTACAGGCGTTGTCTACTTGGGTTTGCTGTGCCTCGCTGCGCTGAATGGCTTTAGGCGTAGTAAGCCATTCGGCTAGGAGCATAAAAGGGGTGAGAATAAGACGAACGAGCCGAAAGCATAAACGAATAACAACACGCATGGGTAACTTTACTCAACATTAACAGTGGGGCGGAGAAACGCGAAGCGAGAGTATACCAAATAAAGGAGGAGCGCGCATGCTAACTCAGGTGTTAACATGCGCGTATAGCTTAGAAACCAAATACCCATCTGGCTAAAGTAAGGGTAATAACACTGACCACAATGACCGAGAAGATATTAAGGGCAAAACCTGCTTTAACCATATCTGAGATTTTGAGTTGTCCAGATGAAAACACAATCGCATTAGGTGGTGTGGCGACGGGCATCATAAAGGCACAACTGGCTGCGATGGCCGCTGGGATCACTAAGGTTAAGGGGGTACCTGACATCGCTAAGGCAACTGGCGCCAATAAAGGCAAGAACCCAGCAGCGGTAGCCGTGTTGCTAGTTACTTCGGTTAAAAACACGATAACCGCGGTAACAATCACAATCATCACCCAAAACGGTACATCGCCCAGTAAGATAACTTGATCAGCGATAAAGCTGGCTAAGCCGCTCTTTGTGATCAGTGCGGCTAAGCTTAAGCCGCCGCCAAAGAGCATTAAAATACCCCAAGGCAGTTTACGGGTCTCGTCCCACGTTAGAATACGTGTGTTTTTACGATCTAGCGGTAACACTAAAATTAGCAGTGCAGCGGCCATTGCGATAATAGTGTCATCTAAGGGTAAACCCGTAGCTGAAGCCAGCAATGGCCGGAAAATCCAACAAAACGCGGTGAGAGCAAAAATAATTAATACGGCCTTTTCGCCACGCTGCATGCTACCTAGGTGGCTTAACTGTGCACGAAATAAGCCTTTGGTTTCTACAGCGTCAAGTTGGTCTACTTTGTAGGCCGCTTTAGTAAGCCATAACCAGCTTAACCACAGCATAACTATACTCAGTGGTAACCCTACCATCATCCATTCGGCAAACCCAATTTGAATGTCATAGTTATCCGATAAGAAGGCAGCCATCAACGCGTTTGGCGGGGTACCAATTAACGTAGCCAAGCCACCAATAGAGGCGGCATAGGCGATAGCCAATAATAATGCTTTCCCAAAACTGCTATCTTCTTTGTCTTGTTTTAGCATTTCCATTATAGATAATGCGATGGGAAGCATCATTACCGCAGTGGCCGTATTAGACATCCACATCGATAAGAAGGCGGTTACTAACATAATGCCGCCAATTTGCTGGCTGGGTTTACTGCCAACCAGTAGCATGGTGTGTAGGGCAATACGTTTATGTAATGACCAACGTTCCATGGCGATAGAGATGATAAAACCGCCTAAAAACAAGAAAATAAGCGGATGCGCATAAGGTTGTGCAACGGCTGTCAGCGTATTTAAGCCCAGTAATGGTGCGACTACCAAGGGTAGAAAAGAGGTAACGGGAATAGGTACCGCTTCGCTGATCCACCAACTGGCCATCCAAAATGTTAACCCTAGAACCAACCAACTGTCTTGATTCATACCAAAAGGGGCAGGGGCTAGCAGTGTTAAGGCCATAAACAGCGGGCCAAGTAACAAAGAAAATATCGGAGTTTTTGTAGGGCTTGTTGTCATTATTATGCTCCTAACCTTAGAAACGGTATTGTAAACCCAGCGCGACCGAGGTATCGCGGGTATCTGTTAGCTCAAGCTGAGTCACATAAAAATAGGCTTTGCTTTGGCTATTAAAAATATAATCTACCCCGGCTGTGTAGTGATTCGCCGCGCTGGTTTGCCGTAATTCTGAGGTATCACGTCCGGCTTGGATCTTAGGTAGCCAATTACCATAAGTATATTGCACACTCACATAGCCGCCAGTACCGCTGGCTGTGCCTTCGCTGGCTTCACTATATTGTAAAAGTGCCCCTAAGGTAAAATCACCGACTTGATGCTGCGCTAATAATCGGGTGGCATCAAGCCCACTTAAGCTTTGCGCGCGGGTTAATGTCAGGTAATAGGGCAGGGATTTTAGTGCACGATCACCATAGGCTAAACTTACCGCAACGCCGTCTTTACCATTTTGTCGCTCATTATCTTGGCCTAATACATAGGTTGCAGAAAGCTCAAAGCCCGCAAATTTGGGGGAAATATAGGTCAGGCTATCGCCTAAGCGATCTTGGCCTGGCAATATTTGCGCAATATCGCCGCTGGTTTCATTGTATAAGTCTACGCCGCCTTCACTGGTTTTTAAGCGGGTGTCATTACGACCGGCAATAAGCTGACCAAAGTTACCTTTGATCCCAATAAAGGTATTGCGTGCAGAAAACGGACTTTGCGTGTTCGCTTCATCAAATCCACGTACATCCACTTCATAAGTGAAAAACGCAGTGATGTGTTCATTTAATACTTGCTCGCCGCGTAAACCAAAGCGGCTAAAGGGCATATCCAGTTGCGTTCCCTGTTCAGTGTAACGCATAACACCTTTATCAGTGTGAGCAAGTTGTACTTCGGCCTTGCCATAGAGTGTGACACTGGGAACCGGCAGCGTAATGCTATTGGCGAATGCAGGGAGTGCGATAAAAAAAGTAGGAGAACATAATGCGGCCAAAGCCAGTGTAGTGCGGTTTACCTGTTTCATTGTTACCTCGTCATCGGTCGTTATAGTTGTAGGCGAGGTGTATAAGCAAGAAGATTGCCAATATTTTTTCATTTGCAATTCAATAGCTTAAAATTGGCGCAGCGGTGTTTTGGGTGGAATATGAAACGGCTTTTTTTAAAGATGGGTGGATTTCCACCCATCTATTGCGTGTTACTCGGGTAAGTCAGGATGCTCATCATCTTTAAATTGGCTACGCAATAATCCAAACTTACGCATTTTGTCATACAAGGTTTTGCGCGGTAAATTGAGGGCTTGCATCGTCTCTTTGATACTGCCCTTGGTTGCATTTAGCGCCTCTTCAATAAGCATTTGTTCAAAAAAAGCGACGCGCTCACTTAATCCCATGGCGCTGCCAATGGTATCGGGCAAGGGGAGACCTTGTTGCATAAAAGCGCCCTCTGGGCCAAGCAACACAAAGCGCTCGGCCAGATTACGCAGCTCGCGCACATTGCCTGGCCAGGTATGTGATAGCAGGCTGTCTAATTGAAATTGATTTAATGGTAATACGGGTTTGTGATAGCGCGCCGCAGCCAACATGGCAAAATGTTTAAATAACAGCGGAATATCTTGCCGCCGTTGCCGCAGCGGCGGGATCGCCACATGCAGAAGATTTAATCGATAATACAAATCTAACCGAAAGGAACCTTGTTGGCTCAGCTGCTCTAAGTTGGTTTTAGTGGCCGCCACCACCCGGATATTTAATGGAATACTCTGATTGCTGCCCAAGGGGGTGACTTTGCGTTCTTCTAATACCCGCAGCAAGCGAATTTGCACACTTAACGGGGTGCTTTCAATTTCGTCTAAAAATAGAGTGCCGCCATTGGCAAATTCAAATTTACCAATGCGCTTTTTATCGGCGCCAGTAAAAGCACCCGCTTCGCTACCAAAGAGCTCGCTCTCTATTAATTGTTCGGGGATAGCACCACAGTTTATAGCAACAAAATGTTGATCGCTGCGCTCAGAATTATCATGTAAATAACGCGCGACCATTTCTTTGCCGCTACCGGTTTCCCCTTCAATCAACACATCCGCTGGCGTATCTACAACCAAATCTAATAAATTGCGCATTTGGTTTATGCTGGGGCTGTCGCCGATAAGTTGTACTCTGCCGCGCCGACTTTCGCGCAATTGCGCACTTAATCTACGGTTTTGCAAACATAATTGGCGCTTTTCGGCAGCTTGTAACAGCGTTTTATGCAACGCGTTATGGTTAACCGGTTTTTCGATAAAACTATACGCTCCCAATTGCATGGCATTGACAGCAATACTGATATCACCGTATCCGGTAAGCACAATAACGGGTAAATCGGCATCACGCTGCTGAATGGCTTTTAGCACCGATAAGCCATCCATTTGTGGCATGTTTAAATCAGTGAGGATCACGCCAGCAAATTGCGTAGTAAGATTAGAAAGTAACGTGGCCGGATCATTAAAGGTTTTACAGCGCCAGCCTTCCAGTGTTAAGCCCTGGGCCAAGGCATCTAAAATACTGTTATCATCGTCTAACAGCCAAACTTCAGCTTGGGTGCTCATGCATTACTCCGAAATATAACGCGGTAAGGTAAGGGTGACGATTGCACCCCCCGCTGGATGGTTTTCAATCTGTAAATTGCCATGATAGCTTTGCACAATTTGCCGAGAAATAGACAATCCCAACCCTAATCCCGAGCCTTGCTTAGTCGTAAAAAAGGGTTCAAATAAATGCTCCATTACATGAGGTTGAATTCCTGGGCCGTTGTCATGTATCTGTAAAATGGCCTTATCGACACTTTGATTAATCTGTATTGTTAAACTGGGAGAACTGTTTTGGGCAGCCGCTTGCAGCGCATTCCCAAGCAAATTAACGAGCACTTGTTCTAATTGCAGTGGATCCACTTTAACCTGTGTGGCTGCAACATCCTGTAGCTGGATTTGCGCCTGTTGTTGTTTTAATGCTGGTTGTAGAATGCCCAAGGCATTTTCAATAACGTGTTTTAAGCGCACTGGCGCGGGGCTATTAGCGGCTTTACGACTGAAACTTTTAAACTGTTTTACAATATGATTTAACCGCAGCAGCATTTGACTGATTTTATCTAAGTTTTCCGCTAACTCACTGTAACGCGCCTTTTGCAAAAGCAATTGCGCGCTTTGTAAGTAACTGTGCATCGCCGTTAATGGCTGATTGATTTCATGGTTAATCGAGGCGCTTAATTGCCCAATGGTTGCTAACTTTGCGGCTTGTAATAATTGTTCTTGCGCCTGTTGTAAGCCTTGCTCGGCTTCATTTCGCTGCTGAATTTCATGCTGTAATTGTTGATTACTCTGTTGTAACGATTCGGTACGTTCGGCTACGGCCAGCTCTAATTGGGTGAACATTACCGCTTTTTGCCGTTGTTGCTGTCGGCGGCTACGCCAAAAGCTGATTGCCAATAACAGCACCGATAAGAATAAACATAAGCTAGTAGCTAATTGTATTGCTTGAACTTTTAAAGGCGCAGCAGGTTGCAATAACACCAACTGCCAAGGCAAACGCTGATTATCTTTCACGGTTACGGCGTACTGTTTGCTTTGGTCGGGTTGTTGGAGAGGATCACTGGCTAAACGCCATAATGGCCCCTGTTGTTTAACTTTAAGTGCATGCAGCGTTACCCCAGGATGCCGCGGGCGGGTGGTGGCGTCCTCACCTAACCACGTTAATCGCCAAGGCTCATGGTTACTGGCGATAACGGTTTGTTCTTCGTCAACCAACATAAATAATAACGGACTTTGACTGGCAATAGATTGATAAGCCAATTCGAGTTGATCGATATTAAGTTTTACCGTTAACACCCCTAGGATCTGTTGCTGAGCATTGCTTACGGTGCTCGCAAAATAGATCCCGCGTTCGTTGGAAACCCAGCCTAGGCCATAGTCGACATAGCTTTTATTCGCACGTATCGTTTCCGTAAAATAAGGTCGAAAACCAAAGTTATACGCCATAAAACTGACAGGTTCGCCATAATTACTGCTTGCTAGAACGACACCTTGCGGATCCATTAAATAAATAGAGGCGCTACCACTGGCTAAGTTAAAGTCGGCGAGTAATTGGCTTAGCGCGGTTTGTTGCGCCGCTACGGTTGGATTTTGCAACAACTGTTGTAGTTCAGGCCGCTGTGCCAAGGTATCGGTTAAGGTACTAAAGCGGGTAAGTTGCAAGTTAAGATATTGATTAAACTCTACACCATGCTTTAGCGATAATTGCTGGGACTGTTTAAGTAATTGCTGAAAAATAAGCTGATAGCTACCCAATGTGATGAGGACTAAACTGCAAATAATAAACAGGGGTTGTCGATAAAATGGACGCATTACAAGCTCAGTTAGGGCGTTTAAACGCAATGCTACCGTAAGCTAGGCTATCGAGCCAGTTGATTTCGCCATTCGCTTTGCTGCGATATTTAACGTTGACAGTCGCGGCGGCATACAAAACCCTTACCCATGATTATGCGTATGCTACTATAATGACGAGATAATAAAGCCTTTCATTCCTCTATCGTTGTGAGACTACCCCATGAAGTTAACTGATCAAGCTTGGCGCGAGCGTTTAACCGCAGAACAATATCGGGTAACCCGTTTGAAGGGGACCGAATATCCTTTTACCGGTGAGTTATTACACCACACGGCGCAAGGCACCTATCATTGTGTGTGCTGCGGTGTTGAGCTGTTTGATGCCAGCACTAAATTTGATGCCGGTTGTGGCTGGCCCAGTTTTTTTGATGCCATTGCAGGTAAAGTGCGTTACGAAAAAGATGTAAGTCATGGCATGCAGCGCATTGAAATTCTATGTGCTCAGTGCGACGCGCATTTAGGGCACGTGTTTAACGATGGGCCGGCGCCAACGGGTCAGCGTTATTGTGTTAATTCGGTATCGCTTACCTTTAACCATGCGACAAAAGGCTAAAAACATTCTGTAAGTGTTGTGGTAAGGTTTCATAATCAATTACAATAGGCCGCCTTCAACGAACCGCTGTACCCTACATAAAGCGGAGAGGGCAACACCGATTAATTCATCTTATTGAAGTAAAAGGCCTAATATGACCCTATCACACGCAGAACAGTACCAAAAAAGCTGGCAGGAACGCCAGGAATACGCCGAAAACATGTTACCTATCATTGGTCGGCTATATCGCAATAAAGGCATAGAAGTGGTGGTATATGGTCGGCCGCTGGTCAATTCCACCACCATCGATATTATTAAAGCGCACAAAACGGTACAACGTTTTGAAGGTCAGAAACTTCGCCTGCGTGAAAGCTTTCCTGTATTAGAAGCCATTAGCAAAATGAATTTGGCCCCAGGGCGCGTAGATATTGGCAAGTTAGCGTATGCCTTTTTATATAAAAATGTTGCGGAAGGATTAACTCTCGAGCAATACTTAGCCGATGCTTTAAGCGATATTTTAGATCATGAAGATCAGGTTAAACCGGTTGACGTGGTGTTATATGGTTTTGGACGTATTGGCCGTTTGTTAGCGCGTTTAATGTTAGAACGCTCTGGTCCCAGCAGCAAATTGCGTTTAAAAGCCATAGTGGTGCGTGGCGGTAAAAAAGGCGATTTAGAAAAACGTGCCAGCTTGCTGCGCCGCGATTCTATTCATGGTCCTTTCAATGGCAGCATTACGGTTGATGAAGAAAACCAAGGTATTAAAGCCAATGGTACCTTTATTAAAGTCATTTATGCCGACTCACCTGAGCTAGTGGATTACACGAAATACGGTATTGATAACGCACTTATTGTTGATAACACCGGTATTTTTAAAGACGATAAAGAATTATCCATTCACTTCCAGAGCAAAGGTGCTGCTAAAGTATTGCTGACCGCACCGGCGAAAGGTGATGTACCTAACGTGGTGTATGGCGTAAACCAGCATATGATCACGGCCGAACACAAAATTGTTTCTGCTGCCAGCTGTACCACTAATGCTATTACCCCTGTGTTAAAAGCATTACAAGACGAGTACGGTATTCGTAATGGTCACGTGGAAACCGTGCACTCTTACACCAACGATCAAAACCTGATTGATAATTTCCATAAAGCTGAGCGCCGTGGCCGTGCTGCACCATTAAATATGGTATTAACCTCTACGGGTGCCGCCAGCGCTGTTGCCAAAGCCTTACCTGAGTTAAAAGGTAAACTTACTGGCAATGCGATCCGCGTACCAACGCCAAATGTGTCTATGGCCATTTTGTCGCTGAATTTAAATCGCGAAACCACCAAAGATGAGTTGAACGATTTCTTACAACGCACGTCACTGTTCTCTGAACTGCAAGATCAAATCGACTTTACCAGTTCTACAGAAATTGTCTCGTCGGATTTAGTGGGTTCACGCTATGCGGGTGTCGTTGATTCGCAAGCCACTATTGTTGATGGCGATCGCTGCGTGTTGTACGTGTGGTACGATAACGAGTTCGGTTACAGCGTTCAAGTGACCCGAGTAATGAATGAGATGGCTGGGATAAAATACCCTACGTTACCTCTGACAAAATAGCGTTGGGCTGTGTAGGGGCTTTTAGTATACGTTAACCAGTCGTTGATATTGGCTGTAGGTTAAAACCTTGGCCATACATTATTCCCCCATACATAATATTTTTAAGCCCGCTGCATTCAGCGGGCTTTTTTATTGTGGCTAAGTCGCTCTTTTCATGGCAAGAATGCAACGGCAAGTTTTTCAGTCGCTTCTTTAGCTGATTTGGGGGTGAGGATGATTATCGTGATGAATGTGTAATAAATAAGTAGGTAATAAGGCAGATGGGGATAATAAGAAGGGTGTTAGAGAGCATAAGATGTCCAAGACGCTCAAACAAAAATGGCCAGCTAAGCTGACCATTTATACTATCGGAAACCGATAAGCGCTATAAGTAGCGTACTATTACAGTACAGTTACGTTAGCAGCTTGTGGGCCTTTTTGGCCTTGTTCGATTTCGAAAGCTACGCGCTGACCTTCGTTTAAGGTTTTGTAACCTTCAGTTTGGATTGCACGGAAGTGAACGAAAGCGTCTGCGCCGCCGTTGTCTTGAGTGATGAAACCGAAACCTTTATCAGCGTTGAACCACTTTACTACACCAGTTACTTTAGCCATGAGAGACTCCTAAAAATTTAAAAAGTTATTTAACGCGGAATGCGCTTTTAGCCTGACTGTTACTTATGTGGCCAAACGTGCGTGAATCTTCAGGACATGACTTACAAGCGAAGCTGTGTAGCGAAGTTTTCAAAAACAAGTTGTTACATAGGTCTGTACTACAGGCCGGAAAACACTATAACAGGTCTGAGCGGAATGTATAGCTTTATCGGTCAATAAATCAGATAAAGTTAAACAAAATAAAAAAGCCGGTAAAAAACCGGCTTTTTTTAATAACTTAAGCTGATCTACCAGCTAAATTATGATTAGACGTTTAAGGCCACTTCAGGGGCAACATAGGCCAGATTTAAGGCTTCTGCTACGCTTTCGTTAGTAACATGACCACGGTACACGTTTAAGCCTGCTAATAAGTGTTTATCGTCGAGCAGAGCTTGTTTATACCCTTTGTTCGCAAGGCGGATAATAAACGGCAGGGTGGCATTGTTTAAGGCAAAAGTAGAGGTACGTGGCACTGCACCAGGCATATTGGCAACACAATAGTGCACGACATCGTCAACAATATAGGTAGGATCAGCGTGGGTTGTCGGTTTAGACGTTTCAACACAACCGCCTTGATCGATGGCTACATCCACAATGGCTGAACCCGGTTTCATGCGCTTGATATGATCACGTGTTACCAATTTAGGCGCTGCGGCACCCGGTACTAATACACCACCAATGACTAAATCTGCAGCCAATACTTCTTGCTCTAAGGCTTCAGCTGTTGAGTAAATGGCTTTTACCGCGCCGTTAAACTGTGCATTGATACGACGTAATACATCCACATTCCGATCTAAAACGGTAACATCAGCACCCATGCCCACAGCCATTTGCGCGGCATTAGCACCTACCATACCGCCACCAATCACCACAACTTTCGCTGGGGCTACGCCTGGTACACCACCAAGTAACATACCCCGACCTGCACACGATTTTTCTAAGGCGCGGGCACCAGCTTGAATAGACATACGGCCAGCTACTTCAGACATCGGCGCTAATAAAGGTAAGCCCCCTTTATTGTCAGTGACCGTTTCGTAGGCAATACATACGGCTTTTGAGGTAACTAACTCAGCCGTTTGCTCTGGATCCGGCGCTAAATGCAAATACGTAAATAAAATTTGGCCATCGCGTAGCATGGCACGCTCTACGGCTTGCGGTTCTTTTACCTTTACGATCATATCGGCTTTAGCAAAAACCTCTGCAGCTGTTGCCAACACCGATGCGCCTACCGCTTGATAATCTTCGTCTGTAAACCCAATGCCCATACCGGCGTTATGTTCAACAAACACACTGTGGCCATGACCAACAAGTTCACGTACGCTAGCAGGCGTCATGCCGACACGGTATTCATGGTTTTTAATTTCTTTTGGTACACCGATAATCATAAGTTTCACCTTGGTTGGGTTATCCCTTTGCTCTTTGTCGCTGCAGCGTTTTGGGCTGTATCGTCAATGATCGTAGGGTTGGGTAATATTGCTTGTGTATAAAATATTTTTGCGCAGTATAACGGCAAAAAACCAGAATTACTGCTTGTTTTAAGTTGGTTAAATAGTGCAAAATCCTGTTTTGATAAAAAGCTCGGGATTTTATGCTGACATGTATTCTTTAAATAAGAGTATCAAGAAGTTAGATCGCATTGACCGGAAAATTCTGGTGGAATTACAACATGATGGCCGCTTAGCCAATGTAGAATTAGCGCGGCGAGTCGGACTAAGCCCTACACCTTGTTTAGAGCGTGTACGTAAGCTAGAAGCCGAGGGCTACATCCTAGGGTATACCGCGTTGGTTGATCCTCACAAAGTGGGCGCAGCCATGTTAGTGTTTGTAGAAATCACCTTAAGTAAAACCTCACCAGAAGATTTTGACGAGTTTAGTAAGGCCGTGCAAAAGCTCAATGAAATTCAAGAATGCCATTTAGTGTCCGGTAGTTTTGATTTTTTATTAAAAACTCGGGTAGCTAATATGGCAGCGTATCGCGAATTGTTAGGCGAAACCTTGCTGCGTTTACCCAGCGTGCGGGAAAGCCGCACCTATGTGGTGATGGAAGAGGTAAAGCAAAGCAGTTTTGTTCCAATGTTGTAAGGGTAGGCGTTTATACAGCGCTTATTCAGCCAGAGCCGACTAACCTTCATTGGCTAACTGCGCTAAAATACCCGTTTAATCAGTGTGCTATTGCGTGTTTTGTGCTGCAATTACCGCAACAACGCATCGGACACAGATAAGCAAAGATGCACTTTTACAGCAGCTCTGGTAACCTACAACTTTAAAACAGACTGCAATAGCATTGATGTCGAGCCAGACGCTGCCATGGGCAACTTTGTCTGGTTTTTTGACATGGATTTTTGAATTTAGGGGCCTTTCTTTTGCAAAGCAGAGTGTTATTTTCGTTAAATGGAGTGCAGCGTCTACTGGAAGTCGGATTAATTATATTTTCCGGTGTAGCACTGTTTATGTTGTTGGCGCTATTGTCATTTGATCCGGCCGATCCCAGTTGGTCGCAAACGGGCTATCATCAGCAAATTAATAATTATGCTGGGCGGGGTGGGGCATGGCTGGCCGATGTATTGCTTGTCAGCTTTGGTTGGATTGCTTATCTACTGCCTTTTTTAGTCGCCTTCTCAGGCTATTTGCTTTTTAAGCGTTATCACGATCTACTCAGCTTAGATTATTTGATTTTGGGATTAAGACTGTTTGGCTTATTGCTAACGGTGTGCGCCGCAACGGCCATTAGCAGTATGAATTTTAATGACATTTATTATTTTTCGTCGGGTGGCGTTTTAGGCGACAAAATTAGCGGCACGCTATTACCTTTATTCAATTTTATTGGAACTAGCTTATTTCTGTTATGCGGTTTTGCCACGGGACTGACCTTGCTCACCGGCATATCTTGGCTAACAGTAGCCGATTACCTTGGGGCACAGTGTTTTGCGTTTTTTAATTTTCTGATAAGTTTGCCTGCACGTCTGCGAAGCAAGCCGCAGCCCAATCCTTTTGCGTTAGACAATGTGCCAGCCGAAAACGATGACGATGCGATCGCGGCTAAACCGGGACCTAAAGCCAGACGGGTAGTAAAAGTGCAAAACCTGCCTGAGCCGGTTGACGATGATTTTGTGTTTCCAGATGTAGATGATAAAAACGAGCCACGCTTTAGTTTCTCTGCTGAGGATTTCCCCGACGAACCTACAATGCATCAGGCGGTAGACAATCCTGTTTATAGCCCCGCAACTAAACCAGTGCATAATCCGGTGCAGCAATCTGTGCAGCAACCTATGCAGCGCAAAGAACCCTTACCTATTCGGCCTTTAAATGAGCGCACCGAAGCCAAGGCGTATTACAGCATTGATACGCTGGCCGATGAGCAATTATCCTTTAGTGCGGTAGACGAGCCTTTTGATGCTGAGCATGTCAGCAAAACCTTCCGCGAACTTGAGCAAGAACAAACGGAAGAGCTTGATCCCTTAATGCGTTTCCCAGCCGATGAAGACGAGCAAATCGAAGACAGTGATGATAGCGAAGAAGTGGCACATTCGTTAGAAGAACTGCCTTCACTAGCCTTGTTAGATCGGCCAGATAAAGCGGTAAATCCTATCGATCCGGCCGATTTAGAGCGCGTATCGCGTTTGGTTGAAGCGAAATTGTTAGATTTTAATGTAGAAGCCAAAGTGGTTGGGGTTCATCCTGGCCCTGTGGTGACGCGTTTCGAGTTAGATTTAGCACCGGGTGTAAAAGTGAGCAAAATTACCGGATTAGCTAAAGATCTGGCACGCTCCTTATCGGCGATTAGCGTACGTGTGGTAGAGGTGATCCCTGGCAAAAGCTATATCGGTTTAGAGTTACCCAACCAGCATCGTGAAATTGTGCGTTTGTCGGAAGTGATTGGCGACGAGGTTTTTACCGAATCTAAATCGGCTTTAACGATGGTATTAGGTAAAGATATCGCGGGTAAATCGGTGGTGGCTGATTTGGCGAGAATGCCTCACTTACTGGTTGCCGGTACGACTGGCTCGGGTAAGTCGGTTGGGGTAAACGTGATGATTTGTAGCTTGTTGTATAAATCAACGCCCGATGATGTGCGCTTTTTGATGATCGATCCAAAAATGTTGGAATTATCGATTTACGAGGGGATCCCCCACTTATTGACCGAAGTGGTTACTGATATGAAAGATGCCGCTAACGGATTGCGTTGGTGTGTAGGCGAAATGGAGCGGCGTTATAAGCTCATGTCGGCGTTGGGCGTGCGTAATCTTAAGGGCTATAATCTTAAAGTGAAAGACGCGATCAATGAGGGGCAACCGATAAAAGATCCATTATGGAAGCCTTCGGATGATATGCGTGGCGAAGCCCCCTATTTGGAAAAGTTGCCTTCAATTGTGGTGGTTATTGACGAATTTGCCGACATGATGATGATTGTGGGCAAAAAAGTAGAAGAGCTGATTGCTCGTATTGCGCAAAAAGCGCGGGCGGCAGGTATTCATTTGATTTTAGCAACGCAACGGCCTTCGGTGGATGTGATCACCGGCTTAATTAAAGCGAATATTCCAACGCGGATCGCGTTTCAGGTGTCATCAAAAATTGATTCTCGCACCATCTTAGATCAGCAAGGTGCAGAAAGCTTATTGGGGCAGGGCGATATGTTGTATTTACCGCCTGGCTCTGGGGTTCCAAACCGAGTGCATGGCGCTTTTGTCGACGATCACGAAGTGCATGCCGTGGTCGCCGATTGGAAAAAACGGGGTAAACCACAATATATTGCAGAAATCTTAAGTGGTGAAACCACCGAAGAGAACTTATTACCCGGCGAAACACTCGAAGGTGAAGATGGCGAAGCTGATCCGTTGTACGATCAAGCAGTGGCGTTTGTCATTGAAACACGCCGCGCCTCTGTTTCGGGTGTGCAACGTAAGTTTAGAATCGGTTATAATCGTGCTGCGCGGCTAGTGGAACAAATGGAACACAGCGGCGTGGTAAGTGCTCCAGGTCATAATGGCAACCGTGAAGTGGTTGTGCCGGCTGCAAACAGAGGATATTGATGAATAAATTCAAAGCGGTAGTGGTGTTGTTTGCATGTTTTGCTGGCAGCTCGCTATGGCAAACACCCCAGGCGCAAACAGTAGAAGTGTTACCGCGTCCAGATTTTGCGCCGCACATGCAGGCTATGCGACAACAACGTATGGCGGCAGAAGATGCCAGCGCAGAACTGATGCAGCAATTGGCCCTAGTGAAAGCCTTTTCGGCAACCTATCGCCAGCGTGTATACGATATTCAGCAACAGTTGTTACAAGAAGGGGAAGGAACCTTATCGCTAAAGCAGCACGCACGGTTTCGGTTTGAAAGTGAAACACCCGAGCCATCCTTGTTAGTGAGTGATGGTAAAACGTTGTGGTTCTACAACGAATTACTGGAACAAGTAAGTATTTATAATGCCGAAAGTGAAGTGGGCCAAACGCCTTTTGCCCTACTAACCAGTGCAGACAAAACGCTATGGCAACAGTACCAAGTCACTAAACAGGCCCAAAGTTTTTTTATCCATCCTTTAAGTGCAGATAATCCGGTGCAACAGCTTATGCTCACCTTTAGTGACAATAAGCTGATAGAGATGCAAGTGATTGACATCAATCAGCAGCAAAGCGTGTATGTGTTTAGTGATATTGTCTTAAATGGTCGGTTAGCAGATGGATTATTTCGGTTTAAGGTTACCGATAATCTTGATGTTGATGATCAGCGCAAACCCTAAGTGCGCGTTAACCTTTCTTGCCGATGAGCAACATTCCACTCGACTTTTCAGATGACATCCGGCCGCTTGCCGCCCGGATGCGTCCGCAAACCTTAGCTGATTATGTCGGACAGCAACACTTGGTTGCTGTCGGCACGCCTCTTTATAACGCGATTACAAACGGACGCGTTTTTTCATTGATTTTATGGGGGCCACCAGGGACGGGGAAAACGACCCTCGCCGAATTGATTGCGCAGCATGCTAAAGCCCAGATCCAGCGGTTATCGGCCGTTACCGCAGGGGTAAAAGAGATCCGCGACGCCATCAGTGAGGCCAAGTTGCGGCAACAACAATACCAGCAACGTACTTTGCTTTTTGTGGACGAGGTTCATCGCTTTAATAAAGCGCAGCAAGATGCGTTTTTACCGCATATTGAAGATGGCACCATTATTTTTATTGGCGCAACCACTGAAAATCCTGCTTTTGCCCTAAATAACGCTGTGCTATCGCGAGCGCGTGTTTGTGTGTTGCAGCCATTAACTGAGGCAGATTTAGCAGAGGTACTAAAGCAAGCGTTAACCGATCCTATTCGCGGCTTAGGCAGCTTAGCGCTGAGTATTGCTGCAGATGCCCAACGATTACTGTTGCAAGTGAGTGCTGGCGATGCCAGACGCTTGTTAAATGTGCTTGAGCAATTGGCAGAGCTGGCCGCACCGGGTAGCACCATTACCGCGTTACAGGTCAAGCAGGTGGTGCCACAGCAACTTGCCAGCTTTGATCGCGAGGGTGATTTATTTTATGACTTGATTTCAGCCTTTCATAAATCGGTGCGTGGCTCCGATCCTGATGCAGCGCTGTATTGGTTTGCGCGCATACTCGCCGGCGGTGGCGATCCGCTTTATGTGGCGCGGCGTTTGCTGGCCATTGCTAGCGAAGATATTGGTAATGCCGATCCACGGGCGTTGACATTAGCCCTAAATGCTTGGGATACCTTTTCGCGGGTAGGACCGGCAGAGGGCGAGCGCGCGATTGCGCAAGCGGCAGTGTATTTGGCGCTGGCGCCGAAAAGTAACGCGGTTTATGCTGCGTTTAATCGGGTAAAGCAGCAGATTGCAGATATGCCTGATTATCCAGTACCTTTGCATTTGCGTAATGCGCCCACGGCGCTGCAAAAGCAATTAGGCCATGGTGCGGAATACCGTTATGCGCATAACGAGCCAGGTGCTTATGCTGCTGGAGAACGCTATTTACCGCCTGAGTTGTGGCATGAGCAATTTTATCAGCCAACCGATCGCGGTATGGAAAAACAGCTTGCAGAAAAACTGCGTTATTTGCGTGAGTTAGATGCACACAGTCAAAAGCAACGCCAACCTTAAACCTCTTAGAACCTTTATTCGAACATGAACTCGACAATCAACTCGACAATCAACTCGACAATCAACTCGACAATCAACTAAAAAATTAACCGATAAATGAGAGACGCCGCAGTCAATTCTACTGCAACCTTTAGGATGAAAGGGATAAAAACGTGGAAAAGCATTTCAATTTCGCGTAGCACTGGGTAATATTCTGCCCTATTCATTTAATCGTCAGCGCTATACGCAAAATCATTTGGCTCGCAGGAAAGCAAACGCTCGTTGCCCCTTTGCCAAAATGACGCTGATAGGCTGGTCATAAGAAGACAATACTATGTTAGATCCAAAATTTTTACGTGCTGAGCTAGCACAGACTGCTGAGCGTTTGGCAACTCGTGGCTTAACGCTGGATGTGGCAACGTTAACAGCGTTGGAAGAGCAACGCCGTGTATTGCAAATGGACACGCAAGAACTACAGAATTTACGGAATACCAAGTCTAAGAGCATTGGCCAAGCCAAGGCGCGTGGCGAAGATATTAGCCCCTTACTGGCTGAAGTGGAGGGGTTAGGTGCGCAGTTGGATGCAGCTAAACAGCGCTTAGACGCAGTATTAGCCGAGCTAGATAGTATTGCGCTTACCATTCCCAATTTACCCGATATGTCAGTGCCTGTTGGGGCGGATGAAACCGGTAATGTGGAAGTTCGCCGTGTTGGTGTGCCTATGCAATTTGATTTTGACGCTAAAGATCATGTCGCGTTAGGCGAGGCTTATGCCGAAGGCCTCGATTTTGAAAGTGCCGTTAAGTTATCTGGCTCACGTTTTGTGGTAATGAAAGGTCAAATGGCCAAATTGCACCGGGCGTTATCGCAGTTTATGTTAGACGTACACACCGAGCAACATGGCTACACGGAGCTGTATGTGCCTTATTTGGTAAACCATGACAGTTTATACGGCACCGGCCAGTTACCAAAATTTAGTGCAGATCTGTTTCACACTAAACCGGCTACGGAAGAAGGTCAGGGTATGGCCTTGATCCCAACGGCAGAAGTGCCCGTGACCAATTTAGTGCGTGACAGCATTTTAGATGTGAATGAATTACCCCGTAAGTACACTGCGCACACGCCGTGTTTCCGTAGCGAAGCCGGTTCATACGGTCGGGATACGCGCGGATTAATTCGTCAGCATCAGTTTGATAAAGTGGAATTAGTACAGTTGGTGCATCCAGAGTTATCGATGCACGCGCTGGAAGAATTAACTGGGCACGCCGAGAAAATTTTACAATTGCTCGGATTACCCTACCGTGTGATGTTGTTATGTACCGGTGATATGGGCTTTGGTGCCTGCAAAACTTACGATTTAGAAGTGTGGTTACCGGCACAAAACACCTATCGTGAAATTTCGTCGTGTTCTAATATGGGTGATTTCCAAGCGCGCCGTATGCAAGCCCGTTACCGCCCAGCCGAAGGTAAAAAGCCAGAATTGCTGCATACCTTAAATGGTTCAGGTTTAGCGGTAGGCCGTACGTTAGTGGCGATTTTAGAAAACTATCAGCAAGCGGATGGCTCGGTGGCTATTCCTGCGGTGCTGCAGCCTTACATGGGTGGCAAGACACACTTACGCTAATCAGTTTAGTAAGCCGTTTCGTGGATTTAGATAACCGCCTTGTGCTCGTGCTAGGCGGTTTTTTTATTCTGCCGGTTTTACTTGTCTGGGGCGCGTTAAAGGCATTTCGCTGGTTTAGGTAAGCCTGCTAAGCGCGTGGCTTGCTTAGCGGGCCCTTCTGGAAATAGCATAAAAAGGTATTTACTGTTGCCTTTTTCTGGACCAAATTTTGCGGCCATGGCTTTTACCAACATACGTACTGCAGGTGAGGTATTAAACTCTTGATAAAATGCTCGCACAAAACGGATCACTTCCCAATGGGCGTCGCTAAGCTGGATGTTTTCTAGCTCTGCAAATCGTTCAGCTACGGCGGGCTCCCAATCGGCCAAATCATTTAAATAGCCGTTTTTATCCAGTACGAGGGTGCGATCGCCCACATTAAGGGTGGGTATCATATTATTCTGTTCGTTCATGCAATTCTCTTTCTTGCTGCTATTTGAAAAGCAGGTTTACGACCATAATAGATTTTGGCTGGCATTAGCGCTTAACGTCACCCATTCTGCATCGCTAATGGCACGAATAGACGCAGGGAGCGTAATATTGCGCCATGTTACATCGCTTTCGAGCGCGAGCACCTTACCTGGAAACGGCAGCGCAGCCTTATGTACTAGATATACCGCATCTTGTCTTAGCAATAGCAAGTCATGTTCACTCGCAATACTGCTAAGTTCTGCTAGGTTTGCACTGGGGGTAATAAGGTTAATTAGCTTCATGTTAACACCGAATAATGTGTTGAGCGTTAGCCAGTGCAGCTTTAATCGCAATTTCGCTAACGGCGATAAAACCTTCTGGCAAGTTCTGTTCACTCAAACCTCGAGCGCTTAACGCGTTCGCACAAACGAGGCAGTGCTCAATCTCATACAAGGCAAAAAGCCCGAAGCTTTTTTGAAACGCTTTTAACGGTCTGGGTTGGTCTGTGTTGACAGAGGGTAATTGGTACACCGCATCGCCGGTAAAAATAACACAGAGTTGATGATCAACGGCTGCCAACGCCAGAATAATATCGAGGCTTTCACGTGCTTTAGCATGGTTATAGGGGGAGTGAGTTTGAATAATTACGATCTGTGCCATTAAAACTGTACCAATTTAGTGTTTTCAAGCCGCATCGCAAATTCTGCTAACCCTGCAGCAACATAGTTACCCGTGGAATCAGCAACAACACCGCGTTTCTCGGCGGCGGTTACACAGTACAACAGCGCAATCTGCTGTTGTTGGCAAAATTGCGCCAATGCCGCGGCTAAGTTAGGTTCGTCGGTAGGCAAGTCCATAGCGGCCGCAGCGTGGACAGCGTCTTCATATAAAAAAATTTGCTCAATAGCGTAACCTTGTGCAACTGCTGCGTTGGCAAATTGTAGCGCACTAGCAAAGCTTTGGTTAGCTAGCGGACTTTGGGTAAGTAACAAACTAAAGCGGGTCAAGGTATCATTACCTGCATTAAATTTTCGGGCTAGATTAAAGGCATTTTATAAAAAAATACCCCGCAGAGCGGGGTATTTTAGCGTGCTTAGCCGCAAGGCGCAAAATTTGCGCTTTACGCTAAAAACAAATTAATCATCGCTACCCATAATGCCTAAAATACTTAACAGGTGAACAAAGATGTTGAATACGTTTAGATATAACGACACTGTGGCACGGATGTAGTTGGTTTCACCACCGTTGATGATACGGCTTGTATCAAACAGGATTAATCCCGACATTAATAAAATGATCACCGAGCTAATGGTTAAGCTTAATGCTGGGATGGCCAAGAAAATATTAGCCAAAGCCGCTACTAACACTACAATTAAACCAACCATTAAAAACCCGCCCATAAAAGAGAAATCTTTACGGGTGGTAAGTACATAGGCAGAAAGGCTGAAGAAAATAACAGCGGTACCTGCCAGTGCTTGCATAATTAACGCTGGGCCGCCTGGAATACCGGCGTAGAAGCTTAACATTGGGCCCAATGATGCGCCCATTAAGCCGGCAAAACCAAACACCCAAAAGATACCACTAGCAGAATCGGCTTTTTTGTTAACCACAAATAACATGATAAATCCGCCAACCATGCACAGAATTGATGCTAGAGGCGAAATATTCATGGCGACGGCCAACATAGCGGTAAGTGCACTAAATGCTAAGGTTAACCCCAACAAAAAGTAGGTATTACGCAACACTTTGTTAATTTCAACGCCCTGACTGAGGGTATTGATGTTACTGGTTTCTCTGTATGACATAAATGTCTCCTTAATGACCAAGTTTTCTACTGCTTTGACCGCATGATACTGATAAAGTTCAGCTTACTCCACTGTTTTACGCACGATAACGGCTCAAAAATCACGCGGTTGAAAAATATTTCTGTTTTTAGCTTTATTTTCTGAAACAAAGTGATTAGTATACGCAGCGCTGGAGGGATGGCAGAGCGGTTTAATGCACCGGTCTTGAAAACCGGCGTAGGTTAGTAGCCTACCGAGAGTTCGAATCTCTCTCCCTCCGCCACTTATTCTTAAAAACCACCTTAGGGTGGTTTTTTGCTTTGTAACGCAGCATAGCTCAGCCTAATCCGCCCATTCGAAGTGTCTATTTTATCCCCCAATTTAAACTTGTATAAAATAAACCTGCATAAACCTGCGCGTTAACAAGCTTAGTCTTTAGCTCCTATGCGCCAAGGCAAATACCACGAGAGAGTAACAGGATAATTGCCGAAAATACCATCTTGTTGCTGAAAAACTCAGCAAACGGTTAAAAATACCTAATTAGCACTTTACAAACCGCAGGCAAGTTTTTACTATGCCGTTCATCGCGGAGGGATGGCAGAGCGGTTTAATGCACCGGTCTTGAAAACCGGCGTAGGTTAGTAGCCTACCGAGAGTTCGAATCTCTCTCCCTCCGCCACTTTGCACTTTTTTATACTTCCTTTAAATCTCCTTTTCTTATCTCTAGCTGACAGGTTTTATCCTAATTTTCATATCTTAACTTTCTGCCCAACCTATCCAACCTATTCAATCTATTTAAGCTATTCAAGCTATACAAGTTCTCACATCTTGAGGCACACATCTTATTTAAACCGGCGTTATTTTATTTAAGCATGCGTTATTGGCGTTAGTTTTTGATTTGTTTAAATTGCTATGGTGATCAGCTTGTATTTGTCGCTGCCATTAGCTTTTGCTGCGATTTATAGTGCGCGATATTTATGAATTATCCTTCTTGTTGTCTTTCTTCTTGCCCTTGTTCTTTTCCCTTTTTGCTGTCTTGGCCAGACGATATTAAATTGCAAAATGGTTAACATTCTGCGCGCTAAAATACAATCTATAAATCCCTAAAAATGAAACGAAAAAGTGTTTTTTTTCAGTATGCACTTGCCTAAGTTTCTGGCACACTGCTAAACGTATTTTTAGCTTTTGCTAAGTATGTTGATAGTAAAAAATCTGCAGCTGGTTTATGCTAGTTGTTACTCTAATTCTAAGCTTTAGACGGGAATCTCTATTCATCTAAAGCAAACCAGTATAACGGAGAAGCCAAGTTGATTAACGTGTTGTTAGTTGATGATCACGAGCTTGTACGAACTGGGATCAGTCGCATACTAATGGATGAGCGCGGTATCAAGGTGATAGGCGAAGCTTGTTCTGGTGAAGAAGCCGTAAATTTTTGTCGGCAGCATGAGCCTGATGTCGTGCTCATGGACATGAATATGCCCGGTATGGGTGGCATGACAGCCACTAAGCGTATCTTACATTACTGCCCAGATATCAAAATTCTGGGGTTATCTATTTCTTGTGAAGAGCCGGTACCCACTAAAGTCATGCAGTTGGGGGCTGCGGGGTTTATCTCAAAAAACACGCCGCCAAAAGAAATGGTGATGGCCATTAAAAAAGTGTACAACGGCGTTCGACATATTTCGGATGAAGTGGCGCAAAAAATGGCGTTGGCAAAAGTAAATAATCAACAGCCCAACCCGTTTGAAGGACTGTCTGATCGTGAAATGCAAATTATGTTTATGATCACCCAAGGCCAAAAGGTTACCGATATTGCTGAACAATTGAACGTGAGTGCAAAAACAGTAAACTCATATCGTTATCGCATGTTTGAAAAGTTGTCTATTAGCGGTGATGTTGAGTTAACTCACATGGCATTGCGGCATGGCATGATTGATATAGCAAAAATTGACATGTAATAACGCCGTGCACAATCACCGAGCATGCTTTTTACCAGCCTAATTGAAAATTCCTATGTTTGATGCGAAAGCGTTTTTAGCGACCGTACCCCAGCAACCTGGGGTTTACCGCATGTTTAATAGTGCGGGTAATGTTATTTATGTGGGTAAAGCGAAAGATCTAAAAAAGCGCCTAAGCAGTTACTTTCGTGCGCAAGTTGACAGCATTAAAACTAAGGCGCTAGTAAGCCAAATCAACAGTGTTGAGTTTATTCTTACGCACAGCGAAACCGAAGCGCTGATCCTTGAAAATAATCTGATCAAACAGTACCTGCCTAAATATAACGTCTTGCTGCGTGACGATAAGTCCTATCCTTATATTCTATTAAGTGGGCATAAACATCCGCGGATCAGCTCGCATCGTGGCCCCCGCAAGGTAGTAGGGCAGTATTTTGGCCCTTACCCCAATGCGGGTGCTGTATGGCAAAGCTTAAAAACCTTACAAAAAATCTTCCCGATTCGCCAATGTGAAGACGGGTTTTATCGGGCGCGAACACGGCCTTGTTTGCAATATCAGCTTAAATTATGCAGCGCGCCCTGTGTGGGCAAAATATCTGATGACGATTATGCCGAGCAAGTCAGGTTAGCGGCTTTGTTTTTATCCGGTAAAAATCAGCAGGTGCTGGATGATTTAGTGAAGAAAATGGCCAATGCCAGCGAGAATTGGCAATTTGAAGCCGCGGCCGTTTATCGGGATCAAATTAGTGCGCTGCGTCGCGTACAAGAACAACAACACGTTAGCGGTGATCACGAAGAACTCGATGCTATTGGGTTTAGTTTACAAGGCCAAACCGCGGTAGTACACGTGCTCTTTATTCGGGATCGCAAAATTTTAGGCAGTAAATCGTTTTATCCCAAAGTACCGGTTGATACTGATGCCGCTGAAGTGTTATCCGCCTTTGTGTTACAGTTTTATCTGAGTGGCCACAGTGATCAGCATATTCCCAAAGAAATTGTTTTGCCTATAAGTCTAAATGACGATGACGCTGTGGCAGAAGCTATTAGTAAGATTGCCGAGCACAAAGTACGTTTAACTTATGCTAAACGCGGCGAGAAAGCGCAGTATTTATCGTTAGCTCAAAAGAATGCCGACATTGCTTTAGATAGCCGGCAATCTTTGGCGCAAAAAATGCGCTTACGCTATCAATCATTACAGCAGTTACTGGCATTACAGGAACCAATAGGTCGCATGGAGTGCTTTGACATTAGCCATACCATGGGCCAGGCCACTATTGCCTCTTGTGTGGTCTTTGATGGTGAAGGCCCCTTTAAACAGGAGTATCGTCGTTATAATGTTACTGGTATTACGGGGGGCGATGATTATGCTGCAATGCGTTTTGCCCTTGATAAGCGTTATAGCAAAGTAACGGATACGCAAAAAATACCTGATATTGTGTTTATCGATGGTGGTTTAGGGCAATTAAATATTGCTCTGGAACAATTTAGCCAATGGCCCCATGCTAAAAAGCCGCTGCTTATTGGCGTGGCAAAGGGCGAAGGGCGTAAAGCCGGTTTAGAAACGCTAATATTGTGGGACAGTGGCCGCAGTTTAAACCTGGCAGAAGACACGCCCGCGCTGCACTTGATCCAACAGATCCGTGATGAAGCGCACCGGTTTGCGATAACCGGGCATCGTAATAAGCGGGGCAAGGCGTTGATTAAAAGTCCATTAGAAAATATTGAGGGCATTGGAGAAAAGCGTCGGCAAGCCTTGCTACAGTATCTTGGTGGTTTACAAGGCGTGATGAAAGCGTCCATTATCGAACTGAGCTCTGTACCGGGAATTTCAAAACAACAGGCAGAAAAGATTTACCAAGCCTGTCAGAACAAGTAGCATAGCAGCCATTGAGTGTGTGAGACCTTTTTATGTGGAATATTCCAAACCTGTTAACCGTGTTTCGCCTGATGTTGATACCGGTATTTATCTACTGTTTTTACTCTGGCTTGGAAAACGCACGCTTTTGGTCAGCCCTAGTATTTTGTTTAGCCGCGGTAACCGATGCGTTAGATGGTTATTTAGCGCGTAAGTTGGAACAATCTACGCCCTTCGGTGCCTTTTTAGATCCCGTGGCGGATAAAGTGATGGTGGCCACTGCCTTAGTATTGGTTGCCGTAGATATCAAAACCTTATGGGTCATTATTCCGGCCATCATTATGATAAGCCGTGAAATTGTGATATCGGCATTACGGGAGTGGATGGCAGGGTTAGGTAAGCGCGCCAATGTTGCCGTTTCTAACCTAGGTAAATACAAAACCATTGCGCAAATGTTGGCGCTTATTGGCTTAATTTGGCAGCCGCAAATAACCTTATTAGCGTGGTTTACACCATTAGGCATGGCCCTATTGTATATCGCAACGGTATTAACGCTGTGGTCAATGTACGAGTATTTACGTGCTGCCTGGGTAGACTTAGCCACTCAGTAATTGGTTGTACTGATGCTTATGTCAGCAAGTCAGTTACTTTTTAAGCAAACAGTCATAAAACTAAAAATTTAATATTGACGGATTTAATTAAAACAGTAGAATGCGTCACGTGTTAAGGCAGATGGCTATCAACAAGCCAACGCAACGCGAGTTTAGCTCAGCTGGTAGAGCGCGACCTTGCCAAGGTCGAGGTCACGAGTTCGAACCTCGTAACTCGCTCCAATTTGACATTGGAACACAGTGTGGCGGGTTGGCAGAGTGGCCATGCAGCGGATTGCAAATCCGTCCACCTCGGTTCGACTCCGGGACCCGCCTCCATAACACCGTTACGTAAGTGACGTTAGGTTAAAAAAAGTTGTCTGCCCGGGTGGTGAAATCGGTAGACACAAGGGATTTAAAATCCCTCGGGGGAAACCCCGTGCCGGTTCAAGTCCGGCCCCGGGCACCATTTAATACTGACCAGCAGTATTAAAATTTAAATATGCGAGTTTAGCTCAGCTGGTAGAGCGCGACCTTGCCAAGGTCGAGGTCACGAGTTCGAACCTCGTAACTCGCTCCAAATTCAAAAAAGCCGCTTATTAAAGCGGCTTTTTTACTTTTTGCGCTCTCAATTACTGGCATGCTCACCAAACGTCTTCTCTAACTCTGCTTCATTCAATGCCATAAAACATTAACACTGCCTTTTTTTGCACCACAATAGCTTGCACCCCAAAATCCTTAAATATTGTAAATAATAAGCACTTTATAAAAACACATAATAATGAAGTGATTATGTCAATTCTAGAATAGCGAGCTTTACCCCCTGTTTTCCACATTGCCAACATGACTGCGCTCTCAAAAAGCATTGATTTACCGTGTGTTATTGGATAGTGTAATTTCATTTACAAAAGATTGAATGGCGTTTACATGATTGGGTGGCCTGGGTGTTCCAAACCATCCCAATAATGCGGATGTTCGATGAAGATAAAGCCAAAGAAGGAATGATATGCGTGCGAAGTGAAGTGTATGAGAAACTAATTTCTGACGTTAAATCGCGCGAGCCAGAATTTTATCAAGTTCTCATGGCAGCGTTGGTTTCATACAATAATCATCATTATTATCACTTCAAAATTCTGGATAGCTTTCGAGGGGCAGTTGCGACAGGCTTCCTACCTGTTCAATATCAAAGCGCCATTGATGTTTTAGAAGCGGAATATAAAAATTTTGTTTATTCCGAATTATTCGGTACTTGGATTGGCACTGAGAACGACACAATAGCAATCACACTTGAGCTTAACTCGACTGCTGATTTTAAAGTTTTTCGGCGTTGGAATGACAGTAAAGACGGACAAATCTTTCAAGAGTTCAACGCCCTAAACAGTGTTATGTTTGAGTTCGACGAGTTAATCATCCTGAATCTATTTGCTTGTGAAAAAAAGATGACGAAAATAAAATTGGTCTTGCATCCCTCCATCAGGTACCACAAAAAGTTACTTGGTAGCATGTTTGTGTTTCAAGAGGATACTTGCTCCATCTGTACAAACGTCATTTTTGATAAGGCAGAAAATGGCACATAACAATACGTTGTTGTTGCCACTAACCTGGCTGGATCGGTTTAGGTTACGCTCCAGCTCCTTTAAGCTTTGTATTGCCCTTCAAGGAGTTTCGATGTTACGTGTAATTATATTTTTTTTAATCATCATATTAGCTGGATGTGCGAGTACTCAAAACGAGACGTTAGTTTCAAAAAAGATTGGTGTGTTAACGCCCGAGTCGCATAATAATCAATTTTGTTATGTTTATATGGGTGGAACAGTTTTAAATAATATTGCTGTAAAAGAAGAGCTTAAACCAAACTTTTCAGACAGTTTTGAAAAATTTGTCAGTAACGGCATAACTAAATCGGGCAATATCCCGGTATCACTGGGTATGTTGCCTGCAAATATGATCTCAAGCTATTTTGAACGTAAAGCATGGGATCATTCACTTACCCTTACTCCGGATGGTCGCAAGTTCGTTCAGAATTTACTTGAGTCAAATCAAGTCGATTATATTATTGTGCCTTGGCTATATAATTTAGATGATTGTATGGTTAGTGCGAAAATCGGCATCTCCGATGTTGATTATGATCTTAACTCTAATATTCAACTGCATCTACTTAAAGCCCAAGATTTACAGCACATACAGTCTAGACAGGTGAATTCGTTAAATTCAATGAGGGAAATACACTTGCCTAAAGACAAATCAACTCCTACAACTGCTGAAAAGCTAAAACTTTCGCAGATGCTCTACATTGAGCTAGAAGACGATGTTTTCAGGCTTTTAGAGGGGGATTGTTGTTATTTTAAGCGTAGTGATTTACCGTAACGAACATGACAAATTATAGTATGGCTAAAAAGCGTGGCGATTACTTTATTGCCTCCGCTGCAACTGTTTTTAGCACGTTTTTGCTATTAAGGAGATAACTTTATGGACGATTCTTTAATGGTGGCGACTATTGTTGGTGTGTTTTGCGGTATACCGCTAATGATATTAGGTTATCTTGTTGCGGTTAAGCAGAAGCGTAATTTGCTCTCAAGCTGGGATGATATGGCTTACCGCGATGCAAATTTAGTTGGACTTATAATGGGCAGTAGTGTTTTTACTACAGGCTTGCTGATTTTGATGGCTAGTGCAGCATTTAGTTTGAGTTTTTTATCTTTGCTGCAAGCGTTGCTGGTGATGAGTGTTTCAGTAGTGATCCCGCTATTGGCAGCATTATACGTCAATATAAAACACACTAAACCAAGTTAAGTGGCTTAGAAATACCTAAACTCGGTTGAAGGCCCTTAATTTCAGAGACTTACCTGCCCGACAATAAGCTCTATCAGTTTGCATAACGGCATTGATCTTAGCCTTTGCTTTTTTGAAAGAGTGAGTCTCGTGTTTTTTGGTCTTTATATCGTGTTATGTTTTTTCGGCAAGCCTTGAAAATGACAAATCACTTTGTAAATATTTACATTAAATTCATTTTTATGTTGTTTTTTATTAATCGTTCAACTAGATTATGTTGTACAGTTAATGCACATCTAATGCACATCTAATGCACATCGAAAAATAGGAACCTTAAACATGCTAAGTTTATCTGCTATTCCAAATCCTAAAGTACTTGTTCGTAATATACTGACTCGTAAAGTGGCTGGTACGTTTTTGATTACCTCGGTACTCACACTTGCCGGTTGTGCATTACCCCAACAGCATGATCTCAGATCTCATGTTACTGGGGAAGCAAAAGCGCCTATACCTGCTAAGCAGGTTGCTATTTATGCTGCCTCGCCAGTGGCTTACAAGGAAATTGCGCAGTTCTCAGCGTATTCAATGCCATCATATGTACTGAATGATACCCGTAGAATAGATGAAGTCGTATCCTTATTACAGGAAGAAGCGGCTAAACTTGGTGCTAATGCGGTGGTGTTAAGTAATTTAGATCACGATCTTGTTGAGGTAAGAGCGCTTAATCAAATTTCAACTGGAGCAAATTCTAGCATTAAAGAAAATCGCCATGTAGTTTATGTTAAAGCTCTGGCAGTGTATGTGCCTGAAAAGTGATCAAGGGATCCAGCATTCTCGATGCTAAATGAACCTATTTTGTTAGTGTATGATGGAGAATGTCCTGCCTGCCAGGCGTATTGCCAACTCATCACTATTAGGAAAACGGTAGGTGATTTACACCTGATCGACGCACGCGAGGGCAGTGATGTGATGCAAGATATCACTGCTCTTGGATTGGATATTGATCAGGGCATGGTATTAAAAATGGGACAGCAATTTTATTATGGTGCTGACGCAATTCATGCGTTAGCTTTACTTTCCAGTCGCTCTGGTATTATCAATCGCCTCAATTATCACATCTTTAAATCAAAAACGATGTCGTTTTTGCTTTATCCCATCCTAAAATTCTTCCGCACGTTACTGTTAAAACTGTTGGGTAAATCTAAAATTAATAACTTAAATTTAGATGGCAATTCGCAATTCTAATTTAGAGAATAAGCGTATTTTAATGGTCACGAGTCTTCTGTAAGATTTTAAAAACACTCGTAATTTCATCAAAGTGCAACACTACATCTTTACTCTTCGCTTATTTGGCTGGAGTAAAAACATGTCAACTTTTTCTCGTCGAGATTTTATAAAATATTCTGCTTCGTTGCTTGCGGTTGCCAGTGTTTCTACTTTGGTTACTGGTTGCGCTGCGTCATTTTCTCAAGCGCAATTAAGCCATGTTACTTTTGACGTCGGTGTTGCCAGTGGTGATGCCACACAAGATGCTGTTATTCTTTGGACGCGAGCAATACCACAGCGTGATGATGTTAGCACTGTTACCGTGGGATGGCAGCTCGCACGCGATGCTGCATTTAATAATGTGGTACGAAGTGGATACGTTAGTACCTCGGCAGACAAAGATTTTACGCTAAAAATTGATGTGCAACAGCTTGAAGCTGGTCAACGTTATTATTATCGTTTTATTGCCGCCAATAATACCACTGTTGTTGGGCAAACCCGCACGTTGGCGGCATCAGGCTTAGCACCTTTAACTTTGGCAGTGTTTTCTTGTTCAAATTATCCCGCTGGGCATTTTAATGTTTACCGCGAAGCGGCAAAGCAATCGCATATTGATGCGGTGATCCACTTAGGCGATTACCTATATGAATATGCCGCTGACGGTTATGCCAGCGAAAATGCTGTGCAGCTTGGTCGTACGCTTGCTGCAGATAATGCCCATGAAATACTGAGCCTAACCGATTATCGTAAACGTTATGCGTTATACCGTAGTGATCGTGCTTTGCAGCAGTTGCATGCGGCAGTGCCTTGGTATCTGGTATGGGATGATCATGAAATTACCAATGATACTTGGCATAGCGGCGCAGAAAACCACCAAATTGCAACCGAAGGTGATTTTTTTGCGCGGCGTGCTGCTGCGGTACAAGCCTATTATGAGTGGTTACCAATACGGCCACCGATGGGGGATAGTAGTATTCAAATTTACCGAAGCTTCCATTTTGGTGAGCTGATGAGCTTACATTTACTCGATACGCGGCTTATTGCTCGCGATCAGCAGTTAGAATACAAAAACTATTTTGATGCTAAAACGGGCGAGTTTGCCGCACAGCAGTTCCAGACAGATCTTTTAGCAGAACGCCAGTTATTGGGTAAAACACAACTCGATTGGTTAACCAGCCAATTACGTCAGTCTGAGGCCAAATGGCAGGTATTGGGTCAGCAAGTATTAATGGCTAAAATGCTGGTTCCGGCCGAGTTATTGCGCGAACGTGATCTTACGGCAATCCCGACGAAATTAACGGCACTCGCACACGCCAAACAGCGGATCATGCAAGCTCAGCAACAAGGCGTTACCCCAGACACCCAAGATGTGGCGCGTTTGGCGCAGAAAATGCCCTATAATCTCGATGCGTGGGACGGCTATCCAAGGCAACGCGAGCAGCTTTATGCTGCCGCGAAAGCTTTAAATAAACCTTTAGTTGTACTGGCAGGCGATACGCATAACGCTTGGCACAGTGTGTTAACGGATCAGCAGGGCAGTATTGTGGGGGTGGAGTTTGCTACGCCCAGTGTCAGTTCGCCAGGTATGGAAAAATATTTAAAATTAGCACCAGAGCAAGCTCCAGCCGTTGCCGCGGTGTTTAGCATGCTGATTGATGATTTACAGTGGTGTAATTTACATCAGCGTGGTTTTATGCAGCTGCGGATAAGTGCTGATAATATTCAGTGCGAATGGCAATTTATTGATACCATTTTAACTGAAAATTATCAGCAAGTTGGGCAACATCAGGCGCAGTTTTCTGCCTAAGGGTTTTACTTAGGCGCGGTTTGCTGATACTGCCAAGAGAGGCCCGTGTCATAGCGGGCTGGAAACCCTAACCAGCCGCTTTGCCCTTCAGCGCTTGGCGTAGCCGTTACCGGTGTTGGGCTTAGCTGCAAATATCGACAGGACTCTGATAACGCTTTAACATGGCAATCAAGCATGGCTAAAGCAAAATGCTGATTGATGTAATTGATGGCGTGTGTAGACCATGCGGGCTCGTGATAGTGTGCAAAATCCTGCTGATTGTTACGTGCAACAGCAGGTGCTGGGTGAGGTGCAATATTATGCCTAGCATTATGGTAGGTGAGCAGGTATTTTGTTGGGCTACCGGTTTGTTCGTATAGCCATTGCATACCCGCGTAGTCAGACACATCATCTTGATCACCTGCAAAAAATAGCAGAGGTACTTTAATACCTTGTAAGGCTTCTGGCGCAAATAAACGATGTTGCCCTCCCCAAGGTGCAATAGCTATAGCGGCTTTCCAAGCACTGTCAACAATAGGTTCTTGGTATTGTCCACCCGCGCAGCTATTCAGCAAAGCCTGTAATGACTGGTTTGCTTGAGGATCTTTACTGCCTGTAAAAGCGGCAATGCGCTGCTCGGTAAAATTAAAACAGCCTCCCACAGTATTGATAGCACCATAGCCTCCCATCGAATAGCCAATTACAGCGGCGTGAGTGGTGTCTACCATGCCATCCAACAGATCTGGATTAGCTCGCCAATGGGATAAGACAAATTGTTGATCGCGCGAACGATGGTACAAGGTATTTAAAAAGCCACGGTATGGGGCATTTTTCGCATCGATCTCGCGATTAGTTGAGTGTGGATGATCAATTGATACCACAACATAACCGTGTGATGCTAAATGTTCACCCAAGTAATACATTAACGTACGATACCCCGTATAGCCGTGTGACAAGACCACGAGCGGATAGCGCTGACTCAGGTCGGGCTTAGCATCACGATAGGCGCTTCCCTGAACACTAAACGCTTGATGGCTTTTTGTCACATTTTCATAGATGGCCATGTTCACGCTGGACACTTGCGTAATTCCAGAAGGCATAGCTGCTTGGATGTGTGCTGGATACCAAACTTCTAATACTAATGGCCGATCTTCAATGTGCTGTGTCAACGGCTCAAGTTGATCCGTATGAACAATACTAAGGGTGCGCACGCCTACAGAATAAGGGCCTGCGATGGACAAACTGGGCAGGGTAGTTGGGGGTTGGGGCAAGTACAGGGTATCTGCAGCGGTAACTGCATGAGTCAATAACCCTAAACTTAGTAGACAAGAGCAGAATGATAATTGCATAGTTTACCTTTGACAAAATACAGCGGAGGATAATTTCCGCGCGGCTACAGAGCGCGCGCGGAAATGGCCATTACATAAAGGTTTTACTGAACTCAAGGCCGATAAAACGTGGCGCGCCAGCGATAAAACTTGGGAAGCCAAAGCTGCCCCCAGTATTACCTGCATCCACTAAGTAGGCTTTATCAAACAGGTTACTAGCAGATAGCGTAACCGACCAATTTTGCTGTGTGTTTTCAAAACCTATACGCAAGCTGGTTAATTGCACAGCAGCCTGACTTACATCAAATCCGGCAACGGGTGCGTTGGCTTCTTCAAAAAAGATATCGCTTCTAAAGGTGTACATTAACGAGCTGTTTACTCGATAAGTACTATTGAGATCCTGCGCATACATGAGTCCCGTGCCAAGGGTATATTCTGGCTGCAAGCGGAAACGATTTCCGGCGAGGTTACCATTGCTGCTGTTATCATCAATTTTTGCATCAATCCACGCCAGGTTGTTAAACCATTCTAGTGACGCATTCAGCGTGAGTTTTATTTCTGCCTCAACCCCGATATTTTTTGCATTACCGGCATTGGCGACAAAAAAGTTACCAGCGTCATCCTGTAAAGTGACTTGGAAATTTTGATAATCTTGATAAAAACTCGATATGGCGTAGCGTAAGCGGTTGTTTTCAGTTTGCCCTTTAAATCCTGCTTCATAATTCCACACGGTTTCAGCAGGGATTTCGGTGATCCGAGGGATAACACCTGTGCTGCTATTGGCTGAGGCGACATCGACGACTTCTGAACGTCGTCCCTTCGAAACAGTAGCATACATATTTAGATTATCATTGATGCGATACAGCGCGTTAAAGCGTGGTAACCAGCTGTCAAATCGACCATCAGCACTAAAAATTCGTCCTGAGGTTGATGCAACGGGCAAGAGAGGTACAGGGGCTAACACAGCGTTAGCAAAATTTGAGGCATAACGGCTGGTTTTTTCCTCATTAACATAACGTAAGCCTGCCGTAAGCTCTAGTTTATCTGTAAAGGCATAACTGACATCGGCAAAAACCGAGACTGCTTGATTTTCACCATAATTCTGGAATACGCCTGAATAGGGTAGTGTCTGAAAGCGACCTTGCGTTAACACCGGTGTTAAAATATTCACCGTGCCGTTTGCATTGATACAAGGTACGTTTAATGCGGCTAATTGCCCAACGCAATTAAGATATATCGATTCTTCAGTACTAAAAGGCACACGTTGCGAGCCTTCTTCATCAAAATAACTTACCCCAAAAAAGCTGTTTACTTTATCACCATTAAAGTTTAAACGTATTTCTTGGCTAATTTGCTCGCCACTGGCCTCTTCAGCAAATTCTAAGAACCACGCTTGAGTGCCATCGGCATCAAACACCTCTAGCGAATCAAACTGTCGTTTGGCTGTTATACTCGTCAATTGCCATTGCTCGGAGAGGTCCCAGTTAATCGTTAGATTGACATCTTTTACCGTACGATCGATGCCAAGATCCGCTTTTCCGAAAACCTCTGCCGCAAGCGGGCTACCACTGGCTTCCACAAAGCTGAAGGGACTAGTATCGCCGCCAGTTGGGGCAAAGCGTAGGCTTTTAAAGGACGTACCGGTGTCGTTATTTTTTTCATAGTTATAAATAACATCGATCGTCACATCATCATTAGGTGTAAAACGGACAGAAGGACGAACACCCACACGTTCAATACCATTAAGATCCGGTTGATTAGCCGCAATATTTTTAATATAGCCATCGCGCTCGCGATAGGTAAATGCTAAACGACCTTGTATGTGTTGTTGCCCGCCAGTAACAAAGCCTTGTAGGTTTCTGGCTGCATAATTACCAACACCCGCGGTAATGCCAGCCTCAAATTCTTCTTGCGGCTTACGGGTAGAGACACTAAGTGCACCCACCGATGCGGCGGTGCCAAATAGCGTTGCTTGCGGGCCTTTTACAACTTCTACTCGTTCAATATCAAAGAGTTCAAAATACGATCCGCGTGAGCGAGAGATATCAGTTCCGTTGTAATATACCGAGACACGAGGCGCGGCTTGAGCCGAACCGCTATCAGAGGTTATACCGCGAATGACAAAACCCGGATTATTTGGGCTTTGTTCTTGAATAATTAATCCTGGGGTAATTTCCGACAGTACGTCTAAATCTTGAATACCCAGTTGCTCCAGCATTTCACCGGTAAAGGCGCTGACCGTTACAGGGACATCTTTAATCGCTTGTACACGTTTTTGCGTGGTGACGGTTAGCCGTTCAATATCGGCTTCTGCCGAAACGTCAACGGTATTGGCAAAAGCGTTATTTGCTAAGCAAGCCAAAATGAGTGCACTTAGGGTATTTCTTTTAAAGGTATTTTGAGTGTTGTATGTCATTTTTTTTATTCCTGCATCAAAGTGATGCGATAAAGTAAACACTCTAAATTACAGTAAATAGACAAATTGCTTACCATTTGCTGACGTTTTTGTTGCGGGATTATTTCAGTTAAAAAATAAAGGCCTGAGAACAGGCCTTTGCTGCAGAAATGGTTTTTAGATCACATTAGAAATTTAAACTGATAGTAAAGCTCGCAGTGCGGCCTGCGCCAATCAGGTAAGCGCCTTCGCTGCCGCCAGTGATATAGTTTTTGTCAGTCAAGTTATTGATAACAAAAGCTAAGTCGACACCACTGAAGAGACTACTGTTATCAAGTGCTTTCTCATAGCCTAGGTAGGCATTGAGTAAGGTGTGTGTTGGGATCTCATCACGATTCCATACTTCAGCGCCTTGACTGTTATAGCTGTGTTTTGCAGCACCAAAATAACTTGCCACATATTTGCTAGATAAACCTGCGCGATAGTTACCATCATGGTAGTTGAGAGCCAGAGACAACATTTTCTCTGGAATACCGGCCAGTTTATCGCCTTCACGGTAATCTTTTACTAGAGCAGGTTGACCTGTTGGCGTAGTTTTACTAGCGAACACATCTTCTGAGTACTCGGCGCTGTTGTAGGTAATGGCGCTAGTCAAGCTCAGGTTCTGATGTAAACGCCAGTCAACACTGGTTTCAAAACCGCGGGCAGTTACACCACCCACGTTATCGAAATTACCGTCACCGGCCGCTAAATAATTCGGTGTACCATCGGCAGAGGTGGCATAACGTAACAACACCACGCGATCATTAAACTTCACGTTATATATAGCGCTGGAGAAGCTAACATTCTCACCAAAATAACGAATACCCAAGTCCATATTGGTGGCTGTTTCTGGGCTAAGATTGGCCAGATCCGCCGTCTTCTTATTCTCTAAAATACTGTCTGATATCGATTTAAAGTTTTTAGCGTAGCCAGCAAACACCTCAACTTTATCGTTTAATCGATACACTACACCCGCGCTGGGTAACCAGTCTGAATCACTATCAATACTGTCTTTGCCTTTACCATTAAGGTCGTCCGTCCGCGTGAGTTCAACCAAGTATTTTTGCACGCCCAGAGTTAATTGCAAATCGCCTAAAGTGATTTGATCTTGTAGGTAGAATTTAGTGACGTCATGTTGATAATCGTCATCAAACTGTACCCAATAAGGTTGGTCATTAAACTCATACGAAACCCGTGGATCAATCACATCATGCCAATCACGCGTTTGGTTACGTTCTTGCGATTCTAACCAAACACCGGTACGTAAACGGTGATTACCTAGCTCCCAGCTTAAGTTTGCGGTGGTACCTAAACGGGTTTTTTCATAGTGGGTGTGGCGATATGAAGACACACGTTTAGCGCCAGCTTGGCTGTTATTGCCATCTAGAATAGGTAAGCCGGCTGCATTAACGTGGGTATAATTTACCCGTCTTGTGCCGTTGCCACGGTTGATGCGATCACCATTGGCATTAGTGGCATAAACTTGGAAGGGCGGTAACCAGTCACCACGTCCATTTTGTAAATGCAAATACGGCGTGACATCGAGTTCTAGGTTGTCAGATAAATACCATTCCATTTTTACATATGCTAGGGTATTTTCACGCAGGGTTGACCAGGCTTCGGCAAAATTTTGATCAATATCCGGGTTGCCGGTCCAGTTAGTGGTTAAACCATCCCAACGGGGTGTCCGATTGAAATGCGCTAAAGAAATGGGTTGATAGTTATCTTCATGCGCATCGTTATAAGACACGCGCGCTGTCACGCGCCCTTTATCCAGCTCGGTGACACTTTTAAATTCAACATGTAAACGATCGGTATTACCATTGCTACCTGAACCCATCCAACGGTTATTAAAACTATCCGATAAACTGAAGTAAGCCGTGGTATTACCAAAAACTTCACCGCTATCATAACGGGCATAATAACGGCGGGCATTGTGGCTACCACTGGTATACGCAAAGCGTGCACCGGCTTCCATCTCTGGGTTAGCGGAGACAAAGTTTATGGTACCCCCCAGTGCGTCTAACGAGGCTGAGGCGATATCGGCGCTACCTTGACCCACTTCTACCAAACGGGTGTTTTCAACATCTAAATAACGGTTGGCTTTACTGCCACCCGCATAAGCTGAACCGCCATTAGGGACGCCATCAATCGTAATCCCCAGTTGTTGATCAGCACGGTCTATCACAAAGCCGCGCATGCTGATGGTGGTGGTGTAATCGTCACCACCAAAGGCATCGCCTTGGCCAACATTAATGCCAGGCAGGTTATCGATAAGATCCATCACGTTGCCAATAGGCGCTTTGGCAAGTTTCATACTTTCGTCAGTAGTGTTGTTGGCATAGCTAACACGTTTACCCAGTACCGAAATCACTTCGACTTCTTTTTCAGCGGCCTCATTGGCCAGCAATTCAGCGTGCGCCGGTAAACTGATGGCGCTTAGTACGGCTAAGGTAAGTAAGTTGGCTTTAAAAGTGTGCACAGAATTCTCCACTAGCGATTGTGTTTTTAGTTTTAATCATGCTGATTGAGCCAGCATGCAGCGGCGCTAGTGTGTAATATATATATTGCTAAATTATTTCATTTGTATTTATTTTTGATTAAAAATTAACATAAATTGCTACATTATAACATGCAGTTGGCATAAAAAGTGGTGGTTGCTGGCCAATCTGAAAACACACCGATCACGCCAACTTGTTTCGCTAATACATCCAGTAATTGCAGCGTCACGCTATTATCGCTGGTGACGTCGGCTATCGATTGATAATACCAACCGCCGCCATTGGCTAAAGGACCAGAACGCTCTAACGACCAGGTGATCAGCTGTAAACCGGCTGCCTTTGCAGCTTTAGCATAGGGCGAGGGCACAATTTGGCCATTTTCTAGCGTAACCAATACCCAAAGTGGTGGCGCGATAATATTCACCCCTTCGGCTTTTAGCTCGGCAAAACTGGGGGTGAGTAACTGCGGGTTATTAGCATCATAAGCGGCATCTTCAACACGGGCATCAAGGAATACGGCTTGCTTGGCAAATTCAGGTTCGTGTTTGAGCCAATAGCGAATATCTGCGAGGTGAAAGGATTGTGGCCAGACGTGATCTGGCGTGACGCCAGCGGCTTTGTATTCATTAATCAGCTGCTGCGCATAATGTTCCTGCGTATAACTGCCTTGGTAAGGCATGCTGACTTCTGGCGCTTTAAGCTCGGGGGTCATCATCACGCCATGCGCTTGAAACAGCGCAACACTCTCTTGGTGCGTTAAGGGCGCAGCACATTGGGCATATAAGGTGGTACGCCAATCTGGACTGCCGTTGACATAATCTGCAACAGTGATCGCAGCAGGATTAACACCATCCATTTTCGCACAGAGGCTTTTGTATTCAGCAACGGTAATATCTGAGGCGCAACAGCTGGCGCTGGCGGGGTGTTCACTACTCGCTGGGCTAAAAGGGGTGGTACATTTAGCGGCCAGTTCGGGTCTTAGCAAAATATCGGTAGTTTGGTGTAAATCACATTGGGCATGCCGACAGACTAGTTGTTTGTCCGCAGTGAAGGTAACATCACATTCTAAGATACCGGCGCCCATCCGGATAGCGGCTAAATATGACGCTTTACTGTGTTCAGGAAACTGCAAAGGCGCACCACGATGGCCAATAGAAAAGGGATGGCGTGTTGCAGGCTGTGTTAAGCATTGGCTAAGACGTGTTTTTAACGTGCCAGTGGGGAGTAAATCGGTTAAGTAGCCTGGTCTTGGGCCTAAATCTGCGAGAGGTAAGCTGCTTAAAAGTAATGCGAATAGCATCATAGTGTCATCACCTATAAAATCCTACAAGCACTTATAAAATCGTGTAGTTAACAAAAATTTTATAAGCACCTCTAAAAAATCATAGGTTAAGTTACCCCGATGACAGTTTGATGAATTCGCGCTGCGAAATAGACTATTAGCGCAGCGCAACGCAATCTAGTGTTAATTAAGCGCTAGACACCTCAGACTCTGCAGCAGAGTCCGTTATATCGGAAGACGAAATAGCCAGCGTAATACTTTGATTATCAGCATCAATACTCTGGATACAAACGATGAGCGTTTGTCCCAGTTCATAAAGGATATTGTCTGCTTGATAACAACGGCCTTCTTCCCAATTGGCGGTAACAGGCTGCGCTTCTGAACTGATTAAACTCATTGGGATAAACCCAACCGCGCCGTTTTCCATTATTTTTACTCGGATCCCGGCACGATTAATGTCAATAATCTCACCCGTAAAAGAATGCACAGTACCCACAAATTTTGCTAAGAACTGGCCATATAACCAATCGGCAATGTCGCGTTCAGCTTTGCGTTGCGTTTTCCGTTGTTCAGCCAAGTGTTGTGTTAAGGCGTCATTGAGGGGCTCAGGGCTTTGCTGTGCGAGCACCGCTTTAATTAAACGTTGGTTTACTAAATCACCATATTTACGGATCGGTGAGGTCCAGGTGGCATATTGTGGTAAACCCATGCCAAAGTGGGCTTCTGGCGTAACACTCATTGCCGCATAGGATTGAAACCGTCTAATCCGATTTTCGAGATAGGCTGTGGGCTGTTGTTGTAACCAACGACGCAACTGACAATAGCCCGTTAATGTAGAGAGTTGTTCAGGCTCAATCGGGCAAGCTGCTTTGTTTAGGAGCTCTTTTAGCGCGTTTAGCTTAGTCGTATCAAAACCGCTGTGAGTGTTAAATAAGCCACACCCTAAATGCGTTGCTAAAAACTGACCGCAAGCAATGTTCGCCGCAATCATGGCTTCTTCAACCATTTGATTGGCAATACGGCGATGTTCTGCATGTATGGCGACAACGTTGCCGTTGTCCAATTCAAAGCGATAATCTGGTTTATCTTGAAACACCACAGCATGCTGTTGCCGCCATGCTTGTCGAGCTTTTGCCATTGCCGCAAGCTGTGTCAATTGCGCACTCATTATCGCGCTGTCTGGCTGCCAAGCTGTTTTCTGTTCAAGATAATCAGAAATGAGCTGATAACTAAAGCGCGCTTTAGAGCTGATCCAAGCCAGTTGAAAGATCACATCCTGTTGTAAGCTTCCGTCAAGGCCAATGGTAAATTGCGCGCATAGTGCAGGGCGCTGCTGTTCAGGGTGTAATGAGCATAATTCATCTGCAAGTTGGCGCGGTAGCATAGGAATATTACGACCAGGCAAGTAGGTGGTAAATGCACGGGTTTTGGCAAGCTGGTCTAACGGCGAATCTGCAGGAATATATGCGTCAGGATCGGCTACAGCAACGGTGAGTTGCCAGCCTGTTTCGGTTTGGCTAATGCTAATCGCATCGTCCATATCCTGTGTACTATCGCTATCAATGGTAAAAAAAGGCAATGCCGTTAAATCGTGACGAGGGTGCGTATCGTCGAGCGTCCAGTTTTCATTTGCCTCTGGCGCAGTTTTTGGCAGTTTGTGCCGTGCTAATACCACCCACCATGGCGCTTCAGGATCATCGGCTTTGGCTATAAGTGCAGTAACAGTAACTAAAAATTGTGTATCACGTAAGGCATGTTGGTTTAACGAGGCTAAAACCCAATCACCCTCTTCTAATACAATGTTGGTTAATGTGTCTGCGAGTTCTGCTTTAAATGCTTCACGCATCTGCGGATGATCAGGCACCACCTGCAGTTTATTTTTCTGCCGTTTTACCCGTCCGACGAATTGTGTTAATGCCGCTTCAATTAGCTGTTGTGGCTCGGCCTGAGGTTTTCCTTCTACCGTGGTGATCAGAGCCGATATTTTATCGCCATGGACCAACTTTTTCATGTGAGGAGGGGCAATAAACACGCTCTCTTTATCGCTGATTTCCAAAAAGCCGAAGCTTTTAGCGGTGGCGCGTACTACACCTTCTTTGGTTGGCAAGGATTCACGAAGCTGCTGTTTTAACTGTGCTAACAGAGGATTGTTTTGAAGCATATTTAAAAACCTGAGAAATTATCGGCGACACTATACGGGGTTAGCGGACGTTAGCCAAGTAAAGTCAAAATCGCTTATAAAAATTAAAAAACTGTAAATAGCCCAAGTCTGTCTTGCTAACACGGGGCTAAGACAGGTAACATCCTTTTTATATTATAGTTTTTGCTTTTGGCATAAGTACGTCTGCCCTTAAGTGTTGACTTGTAAAAGCCAAATGTGTGGCGAAATAAAGCTAAAATAGTAAGGTATAAGTTTGTCTGTAACTTGGAAATTACACGATAGTATTAGCCGTGCTACCGCCTTGGCTTTTTATCTACTGATTGCGGGTTTTTTTAGTATTGTTGCTCTGCTGGGGTTAGTAGAGCAGTTGTTTATTGAAAACCTGATGCTCCCTTTGTTGTCACTGGTACTGGTTAAATCCTGTCTGGTGGTTAGCTTGGGATTTACCGCGGTCGTTTTTCAATGGCGAAAACTGACTTGGCTTGCGGCAGTGTTATTGCTTGGTATTACGGTTGAAGCCGTTTTACTTGAGGATGATTTACAGCAGCAGGCGTTTAGTGGCATTCCCTTACCCATTTTGTCGGGTTTATTATTGCTCTCCGCCGCCGTTTTGCTGGTGCCAGTGCAGGTTAAATTCAGCAATTGGCTCTGGCGGTTATTGGCATTTTGTACCGTCAGTTACGGTTGTTACTTACAATTGAGCTTATGGCTACCTAACGTATCAGGCCAAATACAAACCCCTTTTAGCTCGTCTTTAATTCCCGTTATGTTTATTGCCGGCGGTATCGCGTTAGCGCTACGCCAACATTTTGCATTAACTTGTGCTGGGTGGCCTAGTCGCAGCACCCTAATTGCGATTCTGATGTTTCAAGCAGGGTATTGCGTATGGTTTACGCTAACGGTTTATGATGTAAAGTATGAAACGCGTCTGGCGGAGCAAAAAGTTCAGCGAATTACCAGTCAGGTACAACAACAGCTGCGTTTTTCCCAAAGTTTATTTGAGCGTGCTCAAGCGCGCTGGCAATTGGTGAATGCAGCGCAGCGCAACGACTTTATGCTTGCTGACTTAGAGGCCTTATCTCGCTCTTATGAATTGATTTATGGTGCAATTGTGTATGATCAGCAAGCCAATCCCTTGCATAAGGTGGGCGAAGCTGACTATTTTCAGCAACAAGGCTTATTAAGCAATGCGGCTATTTTAGCTTGGATAAAAGAACCCAATCCACGTTTTACGCTAGCTAGCAATAGTGCTTCCATGAACACCCAACATCCTATGTTAATGCTGCGACTAAGCATCGCGGTAAATGATGACGATAATCGTGTTGTTGTGGTGCTGATCAATTTAAAAAATACCTTAATCATCGATACGGCTGAACCTGGTGCACAGCTAAAAATTTATTTAGAAGTACTGCCTGATGTATTGTTATCTGCCGATGAACAATCCTTTCACCAAGCCAGTTTGCAAGCGTTACAAAAGCGCTATCAGTATTATTTTAAGATAACACCATCTGATACCGACTGGAATGGCAGTGCTTTTTATGTTTTTGTAAGTGATATGAGCGACTTACAAGCCAGATCGCGCTTGCATCAAATCGTGCTTTGGGTCGCCTTGGTATTTTGTTGCACCTTTGTACTTGCTGCCGATCGCACTCGCCAATTGAATCGGGAAAAAGGCAAGTTATCGCGCTTAGCAAAATTTGATGACATTACTGGGTTATTTCGTCGTGATGCTTTTTACCAGGCAATTGAAAGCGCTCCCCTTGAGCAATATGTGTTACCTCAGGCCATGATTTTTATTGATTTAGATGGATTTAAACCGATAAACGACAGTTTTGGTCATGAAGTGGGTGATAGATTATTGGCCGAAATTGCTTTGCGGATCCGAGCTCTAGTGGGCGAGCAAACCCTGTTGGCACGTTTTAGCGGCGATGAGTTTTTGGTGTACATTCCTGATTGTGATGCCGCTGCAGCTGAAGCGCTGGCCAAAAAAGTGTTATTCCAGTTAGCTCAGCCTAGCTCTGCGACGGGGTTTAATGTTTATCTAACGGCCAGTATCGGTATTGTCATCAATACCGAAGAGGGTAAAAGTTCGCAATTACTGACTCAGTTGGCGGATGTGGCAATGAGTTATGCCAAACAGGCGGGTGGCGATACTTACCGGTTTTATCAGCAATCTATGGCTGAAAATTATCGGCATATCATGGCCATGCGTAATAGATTGCAGGCCGCGTTAGATGCCAAACAACTCGAGGTTTTCTATCAACCGGTGATAGATTTTATCACGGGTAAGGTGGTGGCCGTTGAAAGTTTGGTGCGCTGGCAAGATCAGGGGCGTTATATTTCGCCAGCAGAGTTTATCCCTATTGCGGAGCAAACTGGACAGATCATTCAATTAGGCGAGCAAGTGACAGAGATTGTATTGCGTGATTTACGTGATGAGCCGCAATTAGCCAGTTTAAGCGCCGCAATTAACGTGTCATCGCAACAATTGCGCCGTTATGATTATGTCCAATTCTTAGATAATGCGTTAAGCCATTTTGCTATTGCACCTGAACGTATTTGTGTTGAATTAACCGAAAGTGCGTTATTAGAAGGGCAAAGTAATGCCTTTTTATTGCCAGAGCGGATCAAACAATTAGGCTGTTTGTTAGCGTTAGATGATTTTGGTACTGGGTTTTCGAGTTTATCGTATTTGTACCGCTTACCGGCCGATACGATAAAGCTGGATCGCTCTTTTACGCAAGACTTATTAAGTGATGCGAAACAGCGTAAGATTGTGGAAATGATCGTCAATACCTGTAAGCAAATTGGCAAAATTGTGGTGATAGAAGGCGTAGAAACGCCAGATATGGCAAGACTTTGTAAAGAGCTCGGTTGCGATCGCGTGCAAGGTTATTATTATGCGCGGCCTATGGCCTTAGCTGATTTATTGATTTACCTCGAAGAACAACAAATTTGAAAGCACGTTCAAGTATGCCAAGTAGAGTTAGGTCAAGTAAAGCCAGATCAAGTAAAGCCAGATCAAGTAAAGCTAGATCAAGTACAGCTAGGTCAAGTATGCGCAGATAACTTTAGGCAAAATTCTTAACGATGCCTTTTCTTTTTAATCGTTATGTGGTTTTATAAATAGGTAATGTTTATTACAACTAACTTTAAGTAGTTACATCTTGTCGGAGTGCCTTAGGGATTATTCCCCTAAAGCTGAGACCGCATTGCGGGATCCGTTGAACCTGATCAGGCTAATACCTGCGAAGGGAACAAGTAGTGGTTAAGTGATACCTTAGTGTAGGCCTATGGCACTTTATCCCGCTGCCCAATAATGCAATTTATCATGTTATTTTTGTGAGTAATGTGAGTAATGTTAGTTATATGGCATTTCAGGGAACTGCAGCGGTAAGTCAACCTGCAGCTTTTACACTGGGTAAAACACTCGGTCAGCCTTAGTTTACCAGTGTGATCATTTAATCCTATCCAACACTCCTGACAAGCATTTTCCCTTAACCTTTTGGTGAGATTGCTATGTCAACTTCAGATTTACTTGCTCCAGAAACTTCAACCTCAACACAATCTTCAGCACAACAGTTTTCTGCACAACAATTTTCTGCAGAGACTCCAGCAGACGCTGCTGTGTCGAATCGCCGTTTACAACGCCAAGCCGCCCGCGATTTTATTGCTGAACTGCAGGGCGAGGCTTATCCCAATTCACGTCGTCTTTACTTGCAAGGAACGCGAGCGGATATTCAGGTGGCTATGCGGCAAATTTTGCTCTCTGATACCGTGCTGGGCGGCACGCCGGAAGCCCCGATCACTGAGCCGAATGAAGCGGTGCCAGTATATGATACCTCTGGGCCTTATGGCGATCCGCAAGCCCGTATCAGTGTAGAAGATGGCTTAGCACCGGTCCGTTTACCGTGGATTTTAGCGCGGCAGGATACCGAGCAGTTGTCCGGATTAAGCTCACGTTTTAGCCAGCAGCAACAGCTGGAAGCGCCGGTACCGCATCGCTTAAACCGCCAACCGCTCAAAGCACAGGCCGGCAAAATTGTGACGCAATTGCACTATGCCCGTGCTGGCATCATTACCCCTGAGATGGAATATATTGCTATTCGCGAGAATATGGGGCGCGATCAGGTAAAAAGCGCCTTGTTAAAGCAACAACATCCGGGACAGCCTTATGCTGCCGCCTTACCCGAGCAGATTACCCCCGAGTTTGTGCGTGCCGAAGTCGCGGCTGGCCGGGCCATTATTCCGGCCAATATTAACCATCCTGAAGCCGAGCCGATGATTATCGGCCGCAATTTTTTGGTTAAAGTAAATGCCAATATCGGTAACTCGGCCGTCACCTCCAGCATTGAAGAAGAAGTGGAAAAGCTGGTGTGGGCTACCCGTTGGGGCGCTGATACGGTGATGGATCTGTCGACGGGGCGTGATATTCATCAAACTCGCAGCTGGATTATCCGCAATAGCCCCGTGCCGATTGGCACAGTACCGATTTATCAAGCGCTAGAAAAAGTCAAAGGTGTGGCCGAAGATCTGACCTGGCCGATTTTTCGCGATACCTTGTTAGAGCAAGCCGAGCAAGGCGTTGATTATTTTACGATTCATGCCGGGGTGTTACTGGCGTATGTGCCGATGACCGCAAAACGCTTAACGGGTATTGTTTCGCGTGGCGGCTCGATCATGGCGAAGTGGTGTTTGACGCATCAGCGTGAAAATTTCTTATACGAGCATTTTCGGGAAATTTGCGAAATTTGTGCCGCCTACGATGTGTCGCTGTCGTTAGGCGATGGCCTGCGTCCAGGCTCGATTTACGACGCCAACGATGAAGCACAGTTCTCCGAGCTGGCGACCTTGGGGGAGCTGACCAAAATTGCTTGGGAGTACGATGTACAGGTAATGATTGAAGGCCCAGGCCATGTGCCGATGCATTTGATTAAACAAAATATGGACGAGCAGCTAAAACACTGCCATGAAGCGCCATTTTATACTTTAGGGCCACTGACGACCGATATTGCACCTGGCTATGATCATTTCACCTCGGGCATTGGCGCGGCCTTTATCGGTTGGTTTGGCTGTGCCATGCTCTGCTACGTTACACCGAAGGAGCACTTGGGCCTGCCCAATAAAGAAGATGTTAAACAGGGGCTGATTGCTTACAAAATTGCTGCCCACGCTGCTGATCTGGCCAAAGGGCATCCAGGCGCGCAAATTCGCGATAATGCGATGTCGAAGGCGCGCTTTGAGTTTCGTTGGGAAGATCAGTTCAATCTGGCATTAGATCCAGCCACGGCGCGCAAATATCACGATGAAACCTTGCCGCAGGCGTCCAACAAGAGCGCGCATTTTTGCTCTATGTGTGGCCCTAAGTTCTGCTCAATGAAAATTACTCAGGATGTACGTGATTATGCAGCCACACTCTGAGTCATCTCGCTTGACCGCATCAGCAGCAGCAACGATTCAGGGAACTGAGTTAGCGTCACTGCATGCTGCCCACAAGCCCATTGTGTGGTCAATTGCTGGCTCGGACTCCGGCGGGGGCGCCGGTATTCAGGCGGATATATTAACCATGCGCGCTTTTGGCGTACATGCTTGCACCTTGATCACCGCCATCACCGCCCAGAGTTCGGTGGAAGTGGCGCGGGTTGAGTTGGTATCAGCAGCGATGCTGGCAGCGCAGTGGCAGACCTTGCTAGCTGATTTACCGCCAGTGGCCATTAAAGTAGGCTTAGTGGCGAGTCAGGAGCAACAGCAGCAATTGGCCGAGTTGTTCGCAACCTTACCCAAAACGCTACCGATCATTATTGATCCGGTACTTATTGCCAGCTGTGGTGACAGTTTGCTGTTGAAAGGACAGCAAGCCAGCACTCGCTTGCCTGAGCTGTACCGCTATGCGCATTTGCTTACGCCTAATTTACCCGAGTTAGCCGCTTTAACCGGCTTGCCGGTGGCATCGCCAGCGCAAATCATCGCGGCCGCCCAAACGCTTTTAACACAGGGCGTCGCTGCGGTCTTGGTAAAAGGCGGTCATGCCAGTGGGTGCCAACACTTAGCACTGGATTATCTGGTCTCGGCGACGGTGCAAGCTTGGCTGGCCAGTCCGCGCATAGCGACACCACATAACCATGGTACAGGGTGCAGTTTAGCTAGCGCTATTGCCAGTGCGCTGGCGCTGGGCTATCCCCTAGCAGATGCCATTGTGCTCGCCAAAGCCTATTTACATCGCAGTTTGCAAGCGGCTTATGCTACCGGTAAAGGCCCTGGCACCTTAGAACATCTGTCTTTGCCCGTCGCCAGCGATTATTTTCCCGTGTGGCTAACGACGACACAGGTACAGCAGCTCTATCAAGGCGCTAGCTTAACGGATTTGCAACCGACTGCCGCAGCCTTTGCGCCGTTGACTTACCCTGACATGGGGCTTTATCCAGTCGTTGATTCAGTCGCTTGGTTATCCCGCTTATTACCGCTGGGTATTAAAACCATCCAGCTACGGATTAAAGCTGCTGCAGATCCAGCACACCTGGTTGCTGAGATCACAGCTGCCATAGCGCTAGGTAAGCAGTATCAAGCACAAGTGTTTATTAACGATCATTGGCAATTGGCCTTGCAGCTGGGTGCCTATGGCGTGCATTTGGGGCAGGAAGATTTAGCCACTGCCGATCTGCATGCGTTACAGCAAGCGGGGATCCGGCTGGGCATCTCTACCCATGGCTATGCCGAGCTATTGCGGGCCAAAGCCTTGCAGCCATCTTATATTGCGCTTGGCCATATATTTCCGACTAAAACCAAGCAAATGCCCTCAAAGCCGCAAGGTTTAGCGCGGTTAGCGCAGTATGTGCAGTTAGCGGCACCTTTTCCAACGGTAGCAATTGGCGGTATTAATGCGGAGCGGTTGTCGGCCGTGGCCGCTACCGGTGTCAACAGCATTGCCGTGGTGACGGCGATTACCGAAGCGGCCGAACCCGAGCAAGCCACGCGAGAACTGATGGCGCGCCTAGCGCAAGCTAAAGAAATAACGCAAGCGAAAGAAATAGCGCAAATGTCACAGCTTACTGAGGAGCAGCCAGTGATATCAGCACCAGCGCTGCTAGCAACGAACTGTTTGGAACAGGTAAACGTTCAGGTGGATGCAGTATGTCAGAACTAATACCTGCTCAGCAGCTGCGCTATAGCGCACAGCTGCTGCTGCCGGAAATGGATGAGCGGCAGCAGCAGCGCTTATTTGCTAGTAAGGTGTTGATCATCGGTTTAGGCGGCTTAGGCAGCGTGGTCGCGTCCTATTTAGCCGGGGCGGGTGTTGGGCAGTTACTGCTGGCGGACGATGACAGGGTCAGTTTAAGCAATCTACCCAGACAATTATTGTATAGCAGCGCCGAGGTGGGGCTGCATAAAGTTGACTGTGCCAAAGCGCGCTTAACGGCCCAAAATCCGGAGATTGCTATTAGTACCTTGCCCAAGCGTTTAACGCTCGCGGAGCTGCAGGTGCTGCTGCCTGAGGTGGATCTGGTGCTGGACTGCACCGATAACGCCAGTAGCCGTTTAGCCATTAATCAGGCCTGTTACACGCAGCAGGTGCCGCTGATCAGCGGCGCAGCGACAGGCTGGCAAGGCCAATTATTGGCGCTTAAACCTTGGCTAGGACAGGGCTGTTATCAGTGTTTATACCCTGATTGGCAAGATAGCCCTAGCTGTTTACAAAGTGGCATCTTGGGGCCTTTAGTTGGCATGGTGGCCTGCCAGCAAGCGCTGCTGGCGCTGCAGTATCTATTGAATATCGGTGTGATTCCGTTTGGCCATTTACGCTACTTTGATGGATTGCAGGGGACGAGTGGTCAGTTACAGCTACAACAAGATCCCGATTGCCCAGTTTGTGCGCTTAACGAATGAGATAAAAAGATGCAAATCCAATTTAATCAACAGCCTTATACGCTGAGTAGCCCGACGACGCTGGCGGTATTTTTAGCCAGTCAACAACAGCTAAGAGCCGGGATCGCCGTGGCCATTAATCAACAGGTGATCCCACGCAGTCATTGGGACAGTCAGTCGCTGCAAGAGGGCGATAATATTATGTTATTTACGGCTATTGCAGGAGGTTAGTGATGTCTTATCAGATAGCAGGGCACACTTTTCAATCACGTTTACTGACCGGCACGGGTAAATTTCAACGTGCCAGTGTGATGCAACAAAGTTTACTGGCCAGTGGTACCGAGCTGGTAACCATGGCGCTTAGGCGAGTGGATTTGATCTCAAGGCAAGATGAGATTTTACCGGTGCTAAACGCGCTTGGCGTAAAATTGCTCCCTAATACCTCGGGGGCACGTACCGCCGAAGAAGCGGTATTTGTGGCAGAGTTGGCGCGTGAAGCACTGCAAACGCACTGGCTGAAATTAGAAATTCATCCCGATCCACGCTATTTATTGCCTGATCCGATAGAAACGCTTAAGGCCGCAGCGCTGTTGGTGGCCAAAGGCTTTGTGGTGTTGCCCTATTGCGGCGCTGATCCGGTACTGTGTAAACGGCTAGAGGAAGTAGGCTGTGCAGCAGTCATGCCGCTGGGGGCGCCTATTGGCTCGAATCAGGGCCTGCAAACCCGCGATTTTTTGCGCATTATTATTGAGCAAAGCCGCGTACCGGTGATTGTGGATGCCGGTATTGGCGCGCCCAGTCATGCTAGTGAAGCCTTAGAGTTGGGGGCGACTGCTGTGCTGGTGAATACCGCCATAGCCAGTGCTGCCGATCCTATTGCTATGGCCAAGGCCTTTAAATTGGCGTGCGAAGCCGGTGCCTTAGCGCGGCAAGCCGGTTTAGCCACACGCCAACAACAGGCGGTAGCTAGCAGTCCACTTAGCGCGTTTTTGGAGAGCCTATGACGCATCCCGCTTTTGCTTGTTTGACAGCTTCTTCGGCTATGACTGGAGAGGTGCAGTCTTTACAGTTTGAGCCTGCTGGGTTTAGTGGGTTACTCGCCAAGCAAGATAGCCAGTATTGGCAACAACACATCAGGCAAGCCGATGCGGCTGCAGTAACGCGAGCATTAGCGAAAAGCCGCCGTGATCTGGCTGATTTTGTCGCGTTAATTTCACCAGCGGCCACGCCTTTTTTAGCGCAGATGGCCGCGCAGGCCCAGCAATTAACTCGGCAGCGCTTTGGCCATGCCTTGCAATTTTATATTCCACTGTATTTATCTAATTTATGCGCCAATGACTGCAGCTACTGCGGCTTTTCTATGAGTAATGCGCTAAAACGCCGTACCTTAAGCCTCGCCGAAGTGGAGCAAGAATGTCAGGCATTAAAAGCACAGGGTTTTTCAACGGTATTACTGGTCGCGGGCGAACATGAGAAAAAAGTGGGGCAGGCTTACTTTAAGCAGGTGCTGCCGCTGGTAAAACGTTACTTTAGTTATGTGCTGTTAGAAGTACAGCCGCTGTCGAGTCAAGATTATGCTGAGCTTCGGCAATATGGTTTAGATGGTGTACTGGTGTATCAGGAAACCTATGATCGGGTGTGTTATGCGCAGCATCATAGCCGAGGGAAAAAAATGGACTTTGATTGGCGGCTGGCCACCCCTGAGCGGCTAGGTCAGGCAGGTGTGGATAAAATAGGTCTTGGCGCCTTACTGGGATTAGGCGACTGGCGGCTAGACTCCATTTATTTGGCATTACATTTGCGCTATTTACAGCAGCATTATTGGCGTAGCCGTTACAGTATGTCGTTTCCGCGACTGCGACCCTGCGCGGGTGGCTTGGCCGATCAGGTGCTACAGCAACATGAGTCCGATACCTTAATCAGCGATAAACAATTGGTACAACTGATCTGCGCTTGGCGCTTATTTGATGCCGAGCTGGAACTGAGTTTATCCACCCGGGAATCGGCGCACTTTCGTGATCATGTGGTGCCCTTGGCCATCACCAGTATTAGCGCCGGCTCACGCACTGCACCCGGCGCTTATACTGATGCAACGGCCAGTCTGGAGCAGTTTAGTACCGATGATCAGCGCTCTGCAGCAGCCGTGGCTGAGGCGATGCAGCAACGCGGTTTACAGCCGGTGTGGAAAGATTGGGAATTGGGCCTGTGTCGAGATTAGGCGCTGTGAATAAACATGTCGTGTAGCAGGGCATAAGTGCATCGTGTTAAAACGGCGTAACTACGTTACGCCGTTATACTGTTATTCTTCAAAATCATCATTAGATTGAGGGGGAAGCACCGTTTTACTTGAGTCTTGAACTAATTGTTCCAGCATCTTAATTTCAATGGGATCCAATAAACGCCATTTACCCGGCTTTAACTCGGCTAAGCGGATATGCATAATGCGTGTGCGTTTTAGTTTCATTACCTCATAACCACAGTATTCAGCCATACGCCGGATTTGTCTGTTTAATCCCTGCGTTAAAATGATCTTGAAGGTATTACGGGAGACTTGGGTAACCTGACAGGGCAATGTAACCGTGTTGAGAATGGGCACGCCTTGGCTCATTTTTCGAATAAAGGTATCGGTAATGGGTTTGTTTACGGTAACCACATACTCTTTTTCGTGCGCATTGCCCGCACGCAGCACTTTATTAACGATATCCCCATCATTGGTTAAAAAGATTAAGCCTTCTGAGGGTTTATCTAGGCGACCAATCGGGAAAATTCGCTCGGGGTATTTGACGGCATCAATAATATTGCCATGAATATGCCGCTCAGTGGTGCACGTGATCCCAACGGGCTTGTGGTAAGCTAAGTACACCCGGGTAGGTTTGCTTCGCAGCGCTTGTCCTTTTACTAACACCGTATCTTGCGCACCGACTTTTACCCCCATTGCCGCAGGCTGCCCGTTTACGGTAACCTCACCGGCTGCAATTAGCGCGTCGGCTTCGCGCCGTGAACAAAACCCCGTATCACTGATAAATTTATTTAAACGGGTTAACATGGGTTCAGTCATAATGGCCTTGGTAAATTCACTTACGAAATAAAGGGCGATAGTTTAAGGCGCGCGTGGCACAAGGGCAAGGTTTGTTCACCATTGCATAAAATGCTTGCGCCTTTTTATTAAACGTAATTGTGTTAATTGCAATCTTATAAAGTGTGAACAGAAAGAGTATTAACATTGCTGCCTTGGTCTCATTAAGATCAGTTAAATTAGTTTAAGTAGAAAAGAGGATGCAACATGAGCGCAACAGGTTCGCCAACTTATCCGATCCAAACTACCTTACCACATGCCAGCCGTTTAGTGATGGGGTGCATGGGATTAGGCGGTGGCTGGGATGAACACCCTATTTCCGCTGCAGATGAAAAGCTGGCGTTTTCAGTAATTGAAACTGCGTTAGAGAATGGTATTACCTTTTTTGATCACGCCGATATTTATACGTTTGGTAAAGCCGAGACCGTGTTTGGCCGTTACTTAAAGCATTTTCCTGAGCAGCGACAAGGGCTAATTTTGCAATCAAAATGTGCGATAAAGCTGCCTAAGCCGGGGCAAACGGGACAATATGATTGCTCGAAAGCCGCTATTATTGCCTCGGTAGAGGCCTCGCTAGCCCGCTTAGCAACCGACTATTTGGATATCTTATTGTTGCATCGGCCCGATCCGTTAATGCACATAGACGAGGTTGCAGCGGCATTTGAACTACTAGCGCAGCAAGGTAAGGTGCGTCATTTCGGCGTGTCGAATATGGGCTGGGCACAATTGCAGTTATTGCAAAGTGCCTTGGTACAGCCTTTAAAAGTGAATCAACTTGAGATGAGTTTATCGGCGCATCATTGGTTAGATGAAGGCGTAATGATTGGCATGCCCGCTGGGGCTAATAAACACTTTGGTTATGGCACGGTGGAATACTGCCAATTGCATAAGGTACAAATCCAGAGTTGGGGCAGTTTAGCTCAGGGGCGTTATAGCCCAGGCTATGCGGGGCAAACTGCAACTGAGCAGGCAGTAAGTCAATTACTACAGCAGTTAGCCGCCGAGTATCAATGCAGTAGCGAAGCGATCTTACTGGCGTGGTTAATGCGCCACCCAGCGGGGATCCAACCGGTGATCGGTTCAACTAATGTGACGCGGATTAAAGCCTGCACCCAAGCGCCTAACATCTTACTTAATCGTGAACATTGGTATCAGCTTTATGTTGCCGCGCGTGGCGTGGCGTTACCCTAATAAAAAGGGCTCAATTTTTGAGCCCTTTTTTAGTTTATAATTGTTGTTTTCCAATCTAATTTAACAATTTTGGATTGCGTTACATATTGGGATAATTTGGGCCGCCGCCGCCCTCAGGGGTAACCCAAGTGATGTTTTGGCTCGGATCCTTAATATCGCAGGTTTTACAGTGAATGCAATTTTGCGCATTAATTTGTAAGCGCGGCCCCTTATCTTGCTCTTCAACAATTTCGTATACGCCAGCCGGACAATAGCGCTGAGCGGGCTCAGCAAATTTTGCCAAGTTAACCTGAATAGGGATGCTGTTGTCTTTAAGCTTCAAATGACAAGGTTGCTCTTCTTCATGATTGGTATTCGACAGATAAACCGAGCTTAATCGATCGAAACTAAGAGTGTTGTCTGGTTTAGGATAGCTAATTGGCTGCACACTGCTCGCTGGTTTGAGCATGGCGTAATCGGGCTGCTCATCTTTGAGGGTAAAAGGTAACTTACCACCAAACAGGTTTTGATCCAGGGTGTTATAAGCCCCGCCCCAGAAGGTACCAAATTTGTGAATAGCGGCCCCAAAATTGCGCGAACGGTACAGTTCATCAAACAACCAGCTATTGCTAAAGTGTTCAGCAAACGCGGTGAGATCCTTGCCGCCGGTATCACCAGCAAATAACGCCTGTGCAACGGTTTCTGCCGCCAACATGCCTGATTTCATCGCCGTGTGATTGCCTTTTATTTTGGCAAAATTTAGGGTACCAGCGTTACAGCCTAACAGCATACCACCGTTAAACGTCATTTTCGGTAGACTGTTTAGGCCACCTTTAGCAATGGCGCGTGCGCCATAGGCAACGCGTTTGCCTTGTTTTAAATATTGACGAATGATCGGGTGTTGCTTATAGCGTTGGAATTCTTCAAACGGGTTAAGGTACGGATTGCTGTAGTTAAGATCAACAATAAGCCCTACCACCACTTGCTGACCTTCTGCATGATATAAATAGCCGCCGCCACTGGCATCATCCAATGGCCAGCCAGCAGAATGTACTACCAGCCCAGCATGATGCTGTTCAGCCGGAACGTCCCAAATTTCTTTAAAACCAATGGCATAATGTTGCGGTGATTTATCGGCATCGAGCTTAAAGTGATTAATCAATTGCTTGCCAAGATGGCCACGGCATCCTTCGGCAAACAGGGTATATTTGGCATGAAGCGCCATTCCAGGCGTAAAACTGTCTTTGGGCTGACCTTCACGATCAAGGCCCATATCGCCGATAATAATACCTTTAACAACGTTGTCTTCAATAATAATGTCACTGGCTGCAAAGCCCGGAAAAATATCGACACCTAACCCTTCAGCTTGCTCAGCTAACCAACGGCATAAATTTGCAGCAGAAACAATATAATTACCACTGTTATGCATGGTGTTTGGGACTAACGTTGCCGGTAATTTGCGTGCTTGCTCGGCGTTATTAAATAAGTAGATATCATCATGGGTCACAGGCGTGTGCAGCGGCGCCCCTAATGTTTGCCAATCAGGAAACAGCTCTTGCAATGCGCGGGGTTCAAACACAGCACCTGACAAAATATGCGCGCCAACTTCAGAGCCTTTTTCAACCACACATACGGTTACTGTTTGCTGTGCAGCATTGGCTTGTTGCATCAGTCTGATCGCTGCTGATAATCCAGATGGACCTGCACCGACGATGACTACGTCGTACTCCATGGCTTCTCTTTCCATCTTTACCCTCTCTTAAACTGTGGTATCGGACCCAGTAAATTACGTATTGTATTAGTGTCCAGACTCATGGTGCAGACGCATTATTATCGTGTTGTATAAACAAGGCCAGTGGCCATGCCTGTAACGTGAACCTTGAGCCCAATTATCGACTTTTTATGCGATGGATGTATATCTTTACATAAAATGCCATTAATTTTAGTGCATCAGAATATTGCAGGTTGACGTTAACGTCAACAGGAAGTAGATTGTCAGCCAGTGTAAAAATTAGAAGTTTACCTGCACGTAAAGCAGGCGCGACATTTAAAGATGGGTTAACACGCGCAGGGCGAGAGTGTTAATGTCATCAGGTTTAGCAGGCGCATAACAACGAGGCCATTATGAAAATCTTAGTACCGGTAAAGCGGGTTATTGATTACAACGTGAAGGTGCGGGTAAAACCCGACAACAGTGGTGTGGACTTAGCCAACGTTAAAATGGCGCTTAATCCGTTTTGTGAAATCGCTGTAGAAGAAGCCGTGCGTTTAAAAGAAGCCGGTATTGCTAGTGAAATTGTTGCCGTCTCTATTGGTAACAAGTTGGTGCAAGAACAATTACGCACCGCGCTGGCGCTTGGCGCCGATCGGGCCATTCAATTAGACACTGAGCTTACGCTGGATTCTTTGCAAGTAGCAAAATTACTGGCAAAAGTGGTGGAAGCCGAGCAGCCTCAGCTGATCATCATGGGTAAGCAGGCAATAGATTCAGACAATAACCAAACCGCACAAATGTTAGCGGCGTTGACTGGCATGGGACAGGGCACTTTTGCATCAAAAGTGGTTGTGGCAGATGGCAAAGTGCAAGTTACCCGCGAAATTGACGGCGGTCTGCAAACGGTTGAATTAAGCTTACCTGCTGTGGTGTCAACTGATTTACGCTTAAACGAGCCACGTTATGCTTCGCTTCCCAATATTATGAAAGCGAAAAAGAAACCGTTAGATGTCAGCCCAGCTGACAGTTTTGGCGTAGCCTTGGATGCTAAAGTAAAAACGCTTAGTGTTAAAGCGCCAGAAACGCGTAAAGCAGGTGTTACTGTAGCCAATGTTGCGGAACTGGTAAGCAAGTTAAAAGATGAAGCGAAGGTGATCTAATGACGATTTTAGTAATTGCTGAGCACAATAATGCGGCGTTAAAAGCGGATACGTTGAAAACCGTACACGCTGCAACGTTACTGAGTAATGAGCTGGGTTGCGAAGTGCATGTTTTAGTGGCTGGTGCAGCGTGTCAAGCCGCCGCAGGGCAAGCGGCAGAGCTCGCCGGTGTGACAAAAGTATTAGTCGCCGATAACACCGCCTATGGCCAACAACTGGCAGAGAATGTTGCTGCCTTAGTGGCTGAATTAGGAAAAGATTACAGCCATATTTTGGCAGCTGCCACGACAACGGGTAAAAACATGTTACCGCGTGTGGCGGCCTTGCTAGATGTGGCGCAAATTTCTGATGTTATTGCTATTCAAAGCGCAGATACCTTTGTGCGGCCAATTTACGCGGGTAATGCTATTGCTACGGTGCAATCTGCGGATGCCATTAAAGTTATGACTGTGCGCAGTGCGGCTTTTGCTGCTGTTGCTACGGGTAATTCTGCACCAATAGCGTCAGTGAGTATTGTCAAAGATTTGGGCGTGTCACGTTTTATCAGTGAAGAGTTAACCAAGTCTGAGCGTCCAGAGCTTACCGCTGCGAAAGTGATTATTTCAGGTGGTCGCGGTATGCAAAATGGCGAAAATTTTGCGCTGTTAAATGGGATTGCTGATAAGCTTAATGCTGCTATTGGAGCTTCTCGTGCCGCTGTAGATGCCGGCTTTGTACCAAATGATATGCAGGTTGGTCAAACCGGTAAAATCGTAGCACCAGATTTGTACATTGCGGTAGGGATCTCTGGGGCTATTCAGCACTTAGCCGGTATGAAAGATTCAAAGGTCATTGTTGCTATCAATAAAGACCCTGAAGCGCCAATTTTCCAAGTAGCGGATTATGGTTTAGTGGGCGATTTATTCACCTTGTTGCCAGAACTAGACGCAGCCCTGTAACCTTAGTTACTCGGTGCTAATTTAAAGGTGCTTTCTAAGCCAGCAATTTTGCTGGCTTTTTTACGTTAGCAATTTTACTATCGTGCAATTCGTTAGGCTATTAGAGTGAGTTAGCCACGGTAAACCAGTGCATGTTAAAGGAGCTTGTTCTATGTTGCCTGTGATCCGCCATGCTGAACCGATCGATATTGCAGCGGTTAAAGCTATTTATGATCAGCCCAGCGTCTATGCCAATACTTTACAGCTACCGTTTCAACCGCAAGCTAAATGGCAGAGTTTGTTTGAGCCACAGCCGGGCTTTTATAATTTGGTAGCTGAGCTTGACGGGCAAGTGGTGGGGCAGCTTGGTTTACAGGTGATGCAAAATCCGCGGCGACGGCATGTGGCAGAAATTGGTATGGGCGTATCCGAGCCTTATCAAGGGCAGGGGATCGGTTCAGCCTTGCTGCGCGCAGCCTTGGATTTGGCTGATAATTGGCTGGCCTTACGTCGAGTAGAGTTATTGGTTTACGCATCTAACGAACCGGCCATAGCGCTCTATGAACGTTTTGGGTTTGAAGTAGAAGCTGAACTTACCGATTATGCCTTTCAGTATGGCAATTATATTAATGCCCTACAGATGGCCAGAATAAGCCCGCTCTAAACAGGAAAAAGACAGAAAAAACGACAGAAAAAAACCTCCATCAAGGAGGTTTTTTGTTTAGTTGTGTTGAGAATTCTTTTTACATTGCACGGTATCTTCGCATTCACCATACAAATATAAGCTGTGATGGGTCAGTTTAATGCCGTTGGTTTTAGCAATGTCTAATTGGCGACGTTCAATAATATCATCTTCGAATTCAACGACCTTGCCGCATTTTAAACAGACAAGGTGATCGTGGTGATTCGCACCGGTGAGTTCAAACACCGATTTACCACCTTCAAAATGGTGGCGGGTTAGAATGCCGGCATCGTCAAATTGGTTAAGTACTCGATAAACCGTCGCTAAGCCAATATCTTCACCAAGCTCCAACAAAATTTTATACACGTCTTCTGCGCTAATATGTTGGTGTTTAGGATCTTGTAAAATTTCTAAAATCTTAACCCGGGGTAAGGTTACTTTTAGGCCTGCTTTGCGTAACTCGGTATTATGGTCGTTCATAAGTACTCTTATTTAAACGTGAACTTGTTAGGGATTATAAAGGCATTGACCATATATTCAATGACTTTATGAATATATGCTTGTGCCAAAAAATCACTTGGGTACAATAGCTTTAACAGGTCTTACCAGAGAAAGCTATGCGTTGGGCATTTAAACCGGCAGTTATGCGCCATCTTTTAAATTTTTGGCCACCCTTTTTCTTTACCGGTATCAAGGTTGCGGTATTGAGCGACGATTATCGCTATTGTAAGGTTGAGTTAAAGTCACGTCCTTGGACCCAAAATATTAATCGTAGTCAATTTGGCGGCTCTATGTTTGCTATGACCGATCCAATTTATCCCTTAATGTTAATGGGGGCGTTGGGAAAGGAATACATTGTTTGGGATAAACAAGCCGATATTGATTTTATTAAACCGGGTTTAAGCAAACTGACGGCAGAGTTTTGGCTATCAGATGATAAAGTTAACGAGATTAAGGCGCACACCGAGCAAGGCGAAAAGTACTTTCCGCAGTTTTTGGTGCACATTAAAGATGCTGACAATACTATCGTTTGTGAAGTTAATCGCACGGTGTATGTGCGTAAGAAGCCTAAATACCGCGGCCAGTAAAGTGGATAAACGCATCATCCGCTTACACTCATACGCTTATATATTCAGCTCACAAATAATAAAGGCCCATCAGGGCCTTTATTACAATGATTAACTAAAATCGCTAGGGTGAAAAAGCTAAGCATTCACAAAGAAAAGTATGAAGAACAGTGCAGCGCTTTACAGATCCGCAAATGCCGCCAAGCTCATTTCTTCGTAAACTTGCTTACACCATTTTTTAACGCGTTGTTCGGTTAATTCTGGCTGGCGATCTTCGTCAACGCCTAAACCAACAAAATGGTTGTCATCTACCAAGGCTTTAGACGCGACAAAGTTATACCCTGCCGTAGGCCAATGGCCCACAATAATGGCACCTTTAGGTTCGATAATATCGCGCAAGGTGCCCATCGCATCCAAAAAGTACTCGGCGTAATCTTCTTGATCACCACAACCAAAAATGGCCACAAGCTTGTTATTAAAATCGATACCTTCCAACTCAGGAAAGAAATCGTCCCAATCGCATTGTGCTTCGCCATAATACCAAGTAGGGATCCCCAGCAGTAAGAGATCAAAGTTTGCAATATCTTCTTTACTGCTTTTGGCGATGTCACGCACGTCAATAAGTTGCTTACCCAGTTCTTTCTGGATCATCTTGGCGATATGTTCGGTGTTACCGGTATCGCTACCAAAAAAAATACCCACTGTTGCCATGTTATCTGCCTTCTTACCTGGCCAAAGCCTGTTCTAAAAGATATTCAATAAAATTACTACGTGTCATATTTGCCGTGGCGGCGGCCTGATCCAGTTTTTCACACAACTGCTCTGGCACTTTGCACTCTATACGCTTTAACCCCTTTACACGATCGCGCTTAATTTGATTGCGTTTATTTAGTTTAAGTTGCTCATCCCGTGGCAAGGGGTTGGTTTTGGGCCTACCGGGACGTTTTTCGAGCGCAAACAAATCAATAGTGGTGCGATCAGTGGCAATCTTCGCCATTAATCCATAACCTCTTATTCGAAAAAATACTGCACTATCGTTTTAACAATAAATACGAACGGCGATAAAAATAGCACTAACCACACAAACACCTGACCCATTTTAGGCGCGCCGCTCTTTTTCAGCACATCGCGAATGGCTAACACAATAAAAAAGTACAGTGCGCCAAGGCCCAGCCATAATCCAATCGTTTCAAACTGCTCTAAGCTCATTTGCTAAGTTCATTCAAAAAAAGTGCGTGCATTGTAGCATAAACCGAGAAAAATTTTCGGTGCTAACGCAATAAAAAATCCCGAACCAGTTTGTTAAACGCCGCCGGTTTTTCGGCATGAAGCCAGTGTCCGGTGCCTTGGATTATTTTGGCTTCAGCATGCGGAAAATGTTGCATAATCTGTGGCCGATGTTCGGGTAAAATGTAGTCAGAATCGGCGCCTTTAATAAATAATGCGGGTCCATTAAATTGCCCAGCAGCATGAGGTGCGCTAATTAAAGCCGAATAATTCTGCTCTAACGCCGTTAAATTAAAACGCCAACGAAAGCCCGTTTCTGTTTTTTCTAAACTTTTTAACAGAAACTGTCGCACGCCGATTTCTTCCACATACTCAGCTAAGTGTTGATCTGCCTCAGCCCGGCTATTAACATTTGCTAACGCAACTGCATTAAGGCCAGCAAAAATGCGGGTATGTCGGGCAGCATAGCTAACAGGCGCAATATCAGCTAACACTAAGCGTGATACCGCATTCGGGTAGCGCAGTGCATATTCCATGGCCACTTTGCCTCCCATGGAATGGCCGACAAAAGCAAAGGGAGTAAGTTTCAGATGCGTCAGTGTTTCGGCAACATCTTCAGCCATCAATGGATAATTAATTTCAGCGTGATGTGCGCTGCGACCATGATTGCGTAAATCAATATTGATCACCTGAAATGCATCGCTTAACGCTCTGGCAATGACGCCTAAATTCTCAAAACTACCAAATAAGCCATGAATTAACACTATGGCTGGACCTGAGCCCGTGCATTGATAATGTAAAATCATCGTTTTTCCATTTGTAAAAATTTGCGCTATTTTAACAAAATTGCTTACTGGCGTCAGTGGCAATCCCTTTATATAATGCTCTGAATTTGACGTTACGGATTAAACCTATGAAAACCATTGAAATAGACGACGATTTATACCAATACATCGCAGGCCAGACCCTGAAAATAGGGGAAAGTGCTTCTGATATCCTGCGTCGTTTGTTGCCCGGCGCCCCTGTAAAAGCAATGGCGCCGCAACCGGTGGTCTTGCCGATTGCACCCGCCGCAACCCCAGCAAACACGGCTAACGCGGCTAACGCGGCTACCTCGCTGGCGGAAAACACCGTTACAGTTAACACTGAAACAACTGCAGAACCTAGCATGGTGAATGCGTCAAAAGCGGGTAATATTTTTGATTTGGTAACACCCGCAGATTTACAAGCTGAACATAATATTGTTGGGCGTTTTTTGTATTTACTGTCAGTGTTAGCCCGGGTGCATAAAAAACAGTTTCACAAAGTCTTAGATATTAAAGGGCGTAATCGGTTGTATTTTGGTAATTCTGCGGCAGAGCTTTCCGAGACAGGTACTAGCACCAATCCAAAGCAAATCCCTAATACAGCGTTTTGGGTGATCACCAATTCCAATACCACCCGAAAAAAGATGATGCTAACAGAAACTGCCATAAAACTGGGCTATAGTGCTGAAGATGCTGAACGCATTCGTGATTTACTCTAATTAAGGAAAGGTTATGTCATTACATCCGCTGGCAGGTCAGCCTGTTCCCAATGAACTAATTCCCAATGTTTGCCGGTTAATGACGGCCTATTATGTGTTGGAACCCGATGTGCATTTGCATCCTGAGCACAAAGTGAGTTTTGGTACCTCTGGGCATCGTGGTAGTGCGTTAACCTGCTCCTTTAATGAGCCGCATGTATTAGCGATTTGCCAAGCGATTGCCGAGTACCGCAAAAAGCAGGGCACAACGGGCCCGTTGTTTTTAGGCAAAGACACGCATGCGTTATCTGAGGCGGCATTTGCCAGCGCCTTAGAAGTATTAATAGCAAATAATATTCAAGTCTGTATTCAAAAGGACTTAGGGTATACGCCAACCCCGGTTATTTCGCATGCTATTTTAACGCAAAATCAAGGGGCGACCAGCCAATTAGCTGACGGCATTGTGATTACGCCTTCCCATAATCCTCCAGAAGATGGCGGTATTAAATACAATCCACCTCATGGTGGCCCTGCCGACACCGACGCCACCGATTGGATTGAACGACGCGCTAATGAATTACTCGCTAAGGATCTAGACGGCGTTAAGATGATGCCATACACCTTAGCGTTGCAATCAGGTTATTGTCAGCATATTGATTATATTCAACATTACGTTGATGATTTAGAAAATGTCATTGATATGGCCGCCATTGCTAAAGCGGGCATTCGTATTGGTGTAGATCCGTTAGGCGGCTCTGGTATTGCTTATTGGCCAAAAATAGCTGAACGCTATGGTTTAAATATTACCGTGGTCAATAACAAATTAGATCCGTCGTTTGGTTTTATGTCGCTAGATAAAGACGGCAAGATCCGCATGGATTGCTCATCAGCGTATGCCATGGCAAACCTGATTACCTTAAAAGATCAATTCGACGTGGCTATTGGAAATGATCCCGATTTTGATCGCCATGGTATCGTAACGCGCAGTGGGGGCTTGATGAACCCCAATCATTATTTAGCCGTTGCGATTAACTATTTATTGGCAAATCGACCGCAATGGAATGAAAAATTAGCCATTGGTAAAACCTTGGTCTCCAGTGCCTTGATTGATCGCGTTGTCGCGGCCAGAGGGCGTATTCTAAAAGAGGTTCCGGTAGGCTTTAAATGGTTTGTTGAAGGATTACATGAGGGCACCATTGCCTTTGGTGGCGAAGAAAGTGCTGGCGCCAGCTTTTTACGCTTGAATGGTACTGTGTGGTCTACGGATAAAGATGGCTTTATTTTGGGCTTGCTGGCTGCAGAAATGCTGGCTAAAACCGGTGTTGATCCGTATCAACAGTATCAGGCCTTAACACGCGAGCTGGGTTCTCCCTTGTATCGACGTTTAGATGCGCCGGCAACAGCAGCACAAAAAGCAGCGTTAAAAAATCTTAATGTGGCCAGTGTCAGTACGAAAACGTTAGCTGGCGATCCGATCTTAGCCGTGTTAACGAAAGCGCCGGGTAATGATGCCAATATTGGTGGGGTGAAAGTTGTGACGCAGCAAGGATGGTTTGCCGCTAGACCATCAGGCACAGAAAATGCTTATAAAATTTATCTAGAGAGCTTTGTGGATCAGGCGCATCTAGAACAGCTTGAGCATGATGCTAAAGCTTTTGTTGCGGCTGTTTTTAGTCAGCTGTAATCGCCGTGATCTAACAGGCAAGATGTGGAACACGCTCAGGTTTAAAACATGGGCGTGTTGTCGACTCGAAAACGGTATTTATGTAATTAAATTACCAACTATCGGGTAATCTTTGCCAAAAGAACGATTTTGAGGTATCGTTTTCGTAATTTTTCTACAATTGTGCTTTAAAGTCGCTATCTGCGCGGACAAAACCTTAGGATTGGCAATGAAAAAGACCTCAACAGCTAAAACGGCCCAAGCCGCCGTGACTGCGACAGAGCAGTTAAAAGAACGCATCGTAAAGCATCTCCATTCAACTTTGGGTACTGATTTAAACAAAGCCAATCATCAAGCTTGGTGGCGTGCCACCTGTGCTGCAGTAAATGAGCAAGTATTTGATGGTTTACGCACTACCCAACGCACCCATTATGAGCAAGATACCCGGGCATTGCACTATTTTAGCCTTGAGTACCTTATGGGGCGGATGTTTAGTAACAACCTACATAACTTAGGTTTATACGAGCAAGCCAAGTTGGCGTTAGCCGAACTTGGTATGGACATTGCCGATCTAGAAGATCAAGAAGAAGACATGGCGCTGGGTAACGGCGGTCTTGGTCGATTAGCGGCGTGCTTTATTGAATCGTTGGCGACGTTAAATTACCCAGCCATTGGTTACGGCATTCATTACGAAAACGGTTTATTTCAACAAAGCTTCCAAGATGGCCGACAAATCGAGCGGCCTGATAGCTGGCGTGAGTATGGTAATCCGTGGGAAATTTGTCGGCCTGAGTCGGTCCAAGAAATTGCGGTCTATGGCTATGTTGAGACCGTGTATGATTTACAAGGCCAGATGAAAAAAGTATGGCACCCAGGGCGTATTATCAAAGGCGTGCCATGGGATATTCCGATTGTGGGATATGACGGCAGCTCAGTGAACGTCCTGCGTTTGTGGGAGAGCCGTGCCAGTGACTTCTTCAACTGGGATGTGTTTAACTCTGGCGGTTACATTGATGCCGCACGCGAAAACGTTGAAGCCGAAAATATTTCAAAAGTCCTTTATCCCAACGATGAAACGGATGCCGGTAAAGAACTGCGGTTAATTCAGCAATACTTTTTTTGCTCGTGTTCATTAAAAGATATTATTCGTCGTTATAAACGCCGTCATGCTGATGATTGGAGCTATTTTGCTAAGCAAGTCGTGATTCAATTAAATGACACGCACCCAGCAGTAGCTATTCCTGAATTAATGCGTATTTTGGTCGATCGGGCTGAAATGGCGTGGGATGACGCTTGGGCTATTTGTCAGCAAGTGTTTGCCTACACTAACCATACTTTACTGCCAGAAGCGCTAGAGAAATGGCCGTTACGGTTATTTGAAAAAGTATTACCACGGCATATTGAAATTATCTATGAAATTAACCGTCGCTTCTTGGTTGAGCAGGTTGATGTGTTATGGCCGGGTGATGATGAGAAAAAGCGCAAGCTGTCCATCATTGAAGAAGGTCATGAGCCCATGGTTCGGATGGGGCACTTGTCGGTAGTGGGTTCGTTTAAAGTGAATGGAGTAGCAGAAATCCATTCAAAATTGGTGAAGTCAGATCTGTTTCCAGAAATGGTAGCATTGTGGCCCGATAAGTTTACCAATGTCACTAACGGTGTTACCCCGCGTCGTTGGTTGAAAGCCTGTAATCCGCGTTTAGCGAAGCTTTTAGATGAAAAAGTGGGCACGGATTGGCCAAACGATCTGAAAAAGCTACAAAAGCTGGCTGAGCATGCCAAAGATCCACAAATGCAAGACAGCTTTATGGCGATTAAACAGCAAAACAAAGCCGATTTAGCCACTGTGATCAAAAAACTGACGCGGATTGATGTAGATCCCGCGGCTATGTTTGATATTCAAATTAAGCGTTTACATGAATATAAGCGTCAGCATTTGAATTTATTACATATTTTGGCGTTGTATCGTCGTATTTTACAAAATCCAGATTATGATATGGTGCCACGCGTATTCCTGTTTGGCGCTAAAGCGGCACCGGGGTATAAGTTAGCCAAAGAAATTATCTATGCTATTAATAAGGTCGCCGAGAAAATTAACCACGATAAACGGGTTAAAAACCGGATTAAAGTGGTGTTTATGCCAAATTATCGGGTGACCTTAGCGGAGAAGATGATTCCAGCGGCAGATGTTTCTGAGCAAATTTCTACTGCAGGCAAAGAAGCGTCAGGTACCGGTAATATGAAACTGGCGTTAAACGGTGCCTTAACTGTAGGAACGCTAGACGGTGCTAATATTGAAATTGCTGAAGAAGTTGGCGAAGACAATATTGCGATCTTTGGGTTAACGGTAGATGAAGTTAAGGCCCTGCATGCGAAGGGATACAACAGTTATGAGTATTATCATAATAATCCTGAGGTAAAGGCTATCTTAGATTGGTTAGAAACCGATTACTTTACCCCAGGTAAGCCAGGTGAATTAGCTGCTATTAAACGCAGTTTGTTAGAAGGCGGTGATCCGTATTTAGTGTTAGCGGATTTTGAGTCTTATGTTGCTGCTCAGCAAAAACTCGATACCTGGTACCGGGATAAGTCGTTGTGGGCAGAAAAAGCGATCCTCAATACCGCGTCAGTGGGTAAATTCACCTCAGATCGTTCTATTGAAGATTACGTGGAACGGGTATGGAATTTAACCTCGTGTACAATTCGCGCGTGATTTTGCAGGCGCGTATACGCGCTGATTAATACCCCCGAAAACGGCAGCCTGATGGCTGCCGTTTTTATATATTAACAAATGCGAACTTATACTGTCGGTAATCCTTTCAGGTAGAAAGATATAAAAGGCTCGAAAATTCACGGCTGTTACATTATGCTGCCCAAAGATTTGGTTGCTAAAGCGTAAATTATGCGTGTTCTGTGGTTGATAATGGTGCTGTTATTGCTGCCTTTTTGGGGAAGCACCCGAGATAACGATATAAAAAGTATTCAATGGGCGATTAATGACGCACCGCCTTTTCATATCATTGATGGCCCTTACCAAGGTTTAGGCATTTGTGATGTGCTTATCGATGCGGTACATCGGGCTTTGCCAGACGTGCGTCGAAGCGTTTGGCTGATGCCACATCCGCGGATCTCTGCAGCCTTAGAAGAGGGGATCGGTTTGTGTTTTCCCTGTATGATTTACAAAGGAACGCACGATAAGGTTGCCTTTTACTCTATGCCAACACACATGTATCAGCCTCATCACGTTATTACCACCGCAGAGAAGGCCACTATGCTTAGCCAAAAATTTGGTGAGCCATTACAGTTTGCCAAGCTTATCGCTGATAATACCTTGCGTTTTGGCTATCCAGCGGGACGCCGTTACAGTGTGTTACAAACGTTATTAGAGCAATACCCACCGTTTTTAGCGCGGCCAGGTAGTGGCGGGGCGATAGCTATTATGCAAATGATTAAAGCGGATCGGCTCGATTACACCTTGGATTATCCTATTGTCGCCAATTATTTTCAGCAAAGTGGTAAAGGACACCTTACTGCTTTGCCACTGCACGAAAATGCAGATCAGCATGTTGCCGGCGCGGTGGGATGTGCCAGAACATCCTGGGGGAATGCTGTGTTAAATAAAATTAATAGCGTGATGCCGCAAGTGCGCCAAGATCCGGCTTTTCTTCAAGTTTTAACCTTATGGGCGGGTGCCGACGCTGTAAATTATCTTAAGTTAAATCAGCAGTTTTTAGCACAACCTGAGTATAACCAATCTGAGTTACCTGCGAGCAAACCAGAATAATAGAACGAATGGTATTGACCGCGAATGATAATCATACAAAACGAGGAGCATAACAGATGATTGCGCAGCAGTTACGTGACAGCGGAGAGTTTCTCGCCCTTACTTTGGCGCATCCTGACGGTTTATCGCCTTGCCATTTTACGTTGAGCAACGGCACTCATGTTGAAATATGGGATACTGGGGTGATTTATTTTCAGCCACCGCAGTATGGACAACACGATATTGTGCTCAGTTGTGGTATTCATGGTAATGAAACCGCGCCAATAGAGCTGTGTGCCGACATTGTACGTGATATTTTGACTGAAAAGTTACTCTTGGCTGAGCGGCTTTTAGTCTTATTTGGTAACCCTGCAGCCATTAATCTTGGCAAACGTGAAGTCACCGAAAACCTTAATCGGTTGTTCTCTGGGCATCATAGTAAAGGTGCAGGGCTGATTAATGCTGAGCGGCAGCGTGCGAAAGCATTAGAAATTTATGTTAGCCGATTTTATCAGCATACCGAACAGCCGCGACAACGTTATTTATATGATTTGCACACGGCTATTCGCGGCTCGCGGTTTGAAAAATTTGCCGTCTATCCCTATTTGCATGGCCAACCTTGGCGTAAGCAGCAATTAGAGTTTTTGGCAGCCTGTGATGTACATACTGTACTACTAATGCAGTCTGCCGCCAGTACCTTTAGTTATTATGCGTCTAATGCTCATGGTGCGGATGCCTTTACTATCGAGCTTGGTAAAGTAAGGCCTTTTGGGCAAAACGACATGCGTCGGTTTGCACAGGCAAACACCACGTTGCGCGCCTTGCTTACGGCGACATTGCCAGAATTACCTGCCTTTGAGAGCATCGATTTTAACATTTATGACGTTTATCGCGCGATTAATAAGCAAACGCAAGATTTCAAATTACATTTTGCCGACGATGTGGAAAATTTCACCAGCTATCCTATTGGAACATTGTTAGCTACCGATGGCGATATCGAGTATCGGGTTGAACGTGAGGGTGAAGCGCTAATATTTCCAAATGCCAAAGTAGCCATTGGTCAGCGTGCGATCTTAATGGTCGTTCCGAAGAGTATTACTGCACATCTTAAGTGAAACATACTGCTTTTTGTGTGGGTTACTTTACGAAAAGTAAATATAACCTGACAGTGTGTTGCGCTGTCAGGTTTTTTTATGCCAGTCGCTGGTTGCAATGCAGTTTACGTAAAGGTAAAGTCAGGCGCAAAAAATTAGACTTGCGACGTGCACATTCAGGGGTAATTCGCATCTAAACCTAAAATAACGAGTTAAGCTTCTTTCTTAATCAAAAACCAAATTAACAACCAAGAGACGCCTTATGACTAATCCAAATAACGCCACCATTACCACGGTGCATCGTGCTGCGTTCACAGCCGGTGACGCGTTAAAAATACCGACCTCAAGGATCCTAAAAGACGATGGTAACCTGTATGACGGGGCTGAGTTACCTACGTTAGATCAAGCCACAGCGCTAAAGATGTACGATACCATGGTATTTACCCGAGTATTAGACGAGCGTATGTTGGCGGCGCAGCGCCAAGGGCGTATCAGTTTTTATATGCAGTGTTTAGGTGAAGAAGGTGCCACCGTTGGCAGCGCCGCGGCGTTGACTGAGCAAGATATGATCATGGCGCAGTATCGCGAGCAGGGTGCTTTACGCTATCGTGGTTTTAGCTTAGAACAGTTTATGAATCAGCTGTTTTCAAACGAGTTAGACTTAGGCAAAGGGCGGCAAATGCCGGTGCATTATGGCAGTCAGGCCATTAATTACATGACGATTTCCTCCCCGTTAGGTACACAAATCCCGCAAGCCAGTGGCTATGCGTATGCCCAAAAATTGCGCGGCTTAGACGCCATTACCTTGTGTTATTTTGGTGAAGGTGCTGCGTCGGAAGGTGACTTTCATGCGGGCATGAATATGGCCGCGGTGCACAAAGCACCCGTTATTTTCTTTTGTCGTAATAATGGCTATGCCATTTCTACTCCCGCGAATGAACAATTTGTTGGGGATGGCATCGCGTGTCGTGGTGTTGGCTATGGTATGAAAACCTTGCGCGTAGATGGCGCCGATATTCTGGCTGTCTATCAAGCAACGAAAATGGCTCGCGAGTACGCCTTGGCGCACCATGAGCCGGTATTAATTGAATCTATTGCCTACCGTTTGGGCGCGCATTCCTCTTCTGATGATCCGAGTGGTTATCGTTCAAAAGAAGAAGAAGCCTTATGGCGTAAGAACGATCCAATCGCGCGCTTCAAAGCTTGGCTGTTACGCCAAGGTTGGTTAGATGAAGCCGCTGATAAGGCGAAAACTGAGCAATTACGGGTTGATATTTTAGATGCGTTAAAAGTGGCAGAGAAAGTGGCTAAACCTGGTATTGAGCATTTAATTTCGGATGTTTACGCCGAACCCATCCCAGCGTTACAGCAACAATTAGACGAGTTAAAGCAACATATCCGTAAATACCCGGATGCGTACCCCATTACTGCCGGGAGATTTGAATAATGGCAAAAATGAATATGTTACAGGCCATTAATAATGCCTTAGATTTGGCCATGGCCAAAGATGATGGTGTAGTGTGTTTTGGCGAAGACGTTGGTCATTTTGGTGGGGTATTTCGTGCTACCAGTAAACTACAAGAAAAATACGGTAAAGCACGGTGTTTTAATACGCCGCTAACCGAGCAGGGCATTGCCGGTTTTGCTAATGGTATGGCGTCTCAAGGCATGAAGCCGGTCGCTGAGATCCAGTTTGCAGACTACATTTTTCCAGCCTTTGATCAAATCGTTAATGAAACGGCGAAATTCCGTTACCGTTCAGGTAATGAATTTAATGTTGGCGGATTAGTCTTCCGTACGCCTTATGGCGGTGGTATTGCGGGTGGCCATTATCATAGCCAAAGCCCAGAGGCCTACTTTGCGCACACTCCAGGTTTAAAAATCGTGGTGCCTCGTGATCCGCATCAAGCGAAAGGATTACTACTGGCCGCTATCGCCTGTCCAGATCCGGTTATTTTCTTTGAACCGAAAAAACTGTATCGCGCCTCAATCGGCGAAGTACCAGAAGAGTACTACGAGCTGCCGATTGGTAAAGCGGAAGTGCTACAACAAGGTAAAGACGTTACCGTATTGGCTTGGGGCGCGCAGATGGAAATTGTGCAAAAAGCCGTGGATATGGCTGCAGAGCATGGCGTGTCGTGTGAAGTCATTGATCTGCGCAGCATACTGCCGTGGGATGCCGATACGGTGGCCGACTCAGTGAAGAAAACCGGCCGTTTAGTGATTAACCACGAAGCCCCGTTAACGGGCGGTTTTGCTGGTGAAATCGCTGCTACTATCCAGAAAATGTGTTTTTTACATTTAGAAAGCCCCATTGAGCGAGTGTGTGGTTTAGATACGCCTTACCCGTTGGCCCTTGAGAAAGAATATGTGGCCGATCATCTGAAAACATTCGAAGCCATTATGCGCTCGGTTAACTTTTAAGGGGTTTTCGATGAAACTGGATTTTATTTTACCGGATATCGGGGAAGGTATTGTTGAGTGCGAAATTGTTGAATGGCTGGTCAAAGAAGGCGAATTAATCAGTGAAGATCAACCGGTCTGTGATGTAATGACCGATAAAGCCTTGGTGCAAATTCCTGCCGTGCATAGTGGGGTTGTCAGCAAACTCTATTATGCAAAAGGCGATATTGCTAAAGTGCATGCGCCTTTATTTGAAATGCACCTGACTGTGGACACTACTGCTCAGGGGGCAGATCACGATCTGACCCCCATGGTCCCAGGGGCGGCGGCTTCGGCGGTTGCTTCGGGGTCAGTAGCAGCTTCGGGGTCAGATCACGATCTGACCCCGAAGGTCAGCGAAGTCACGAATGCCAGCACAGCAACCGGCGAAATCACTGAAGACTTTATTCTTCCTGATATCGGCGAAGGTATTGTTGAGTGTGAAATTGTTGATTGGCTAGTAGCAGAAGGCGATAACATCGAGGAAGATCAGCCCGTCTGTGATGTGATGACTGATAAAGCCTTAGTGCAAATCCCGGCTAAATACGCTGGTGTGGTTAGCAAGCTGTATTACGCTAAAGGCGATATTGCCAAAGTACATGCGCCGTTGTTCGCGATTCGCCGGCAAGGCGAAGCAGCAGCATCGGCAGCAGCTTCGGGGGCGGCTTTGGGGTCAGATCATGATCTGACCCCGAAGGTTCCAGGGTCAGCAGCACCTTCGGGGTCGGCTTTGGGGTCAGATCACGATCTGACCCCGAAGGTTCCCGCCAACAGTGCTGCTGCCAAGGGCGTTAAAGCTTTAGCCAGCCCAGCGGTGCGCCGTTTAGCGCGTGAACTGAGTATCGATATTCAGCTAGTACCAGGTTCTGGCGAAAAAGGTCGGGTATTTAAAGATGATGTGCATGCCTTTGCCAAAGGCGGTGCGGCTTTAGCAGCTTCAACTTCCGGGTCAGGTACAGTTTCAGCTTATGGGGCCGCCGCAGCTTCAGGGGCAGGTGCAGCTTCAACTTCGGGGTCAGATCATGATCTGACCCCGAAGGCTGCGAGTAACCGCGTAGAGCCAATCCGTGGCATTAAAGCAGCGATGGCGCGGCAAATGAGCGAATCGGTTTCGACTATTCCGCACTTTACTTACTGCGAAGAAATTGATTTAACCGAGCTGATCGCGCTGCGTAATCAACTAAAAGATCAGTACGCTAAGCAGGGCGTTAAGTTGACGATGATGCCATTCTTTATGAAGGCCTTATCGCTGGCGATAAACGAATTCCCGGTAATGAATAGCCAGCCAAATGCTGACTGTACTGAGCTAACCTACTTTAGCGCACACAATATTGGCGTAGCGGTCGATTCAAAAGTGGGATTGTTGGTACCTAATGTCAAAGGCTGTGAGCAAAAATCCATTATCGATATTGCCAACGCCTTAAGCAAGCTCACTGATTCAGCCCGTGAGGGTAGGGTAAGCCCCGCCGATCTAAAAGGCGGCACCATTACCATCAGCAACATCGGCGCTATTGGCGGCACAGTCGCAACGCCCATCATCAATAAACCGGAAGTGGCGATTGTCGCATTGGGTAAGGTACAAGCCTTACCACGGTTTGATGCGAATGGTCAGGTAGTCGCGCGGCAAATCATGCAAATTAGCTGGTCAGGCGATCATCGTATTATCGACGGCGGCACCATTGCGCGTTTTACCAATCTCTGGAAGCAATACCTAGAACAACCCAGCAGCATGTTAGTGGCAATGCGCTAAGCGTTTCGTGCGAGATTGACAACCTTCAGCAACCTTCAGCAACCTTCGGGGTCAGATCATGATCTGACCCCGAAGGTTGATTCATGAGATCGTTGACGCTGAAATGGAATATAAAAAACATGGTGTTGTTAATACGGCGATAGAAGCTAGCCTGCACAGGATGATGGCTTATATTGCCTACGGTATTGAGTATGGCGATTTATCTCCTGCACATACTTATTTAAGCTTTACCTCAACAACAAGCTTTCCTTTGGCGTTACGTGATTATTTAACCTCAACAACCACGAATAACGTTTCGCACTATGTTGATGAACTAAATCAGATCATTGAAAAGGCGCGTAGCAAACACGCTATTACTTTACCCACAGTAAACGAATTACCCAAAGCCGCAAAGCATCAATTCGAAAGTAGATTAGCACGTCTGTATATTGATTTTCCCGCAGAAATGGAAAGTTTACAGCTTAGCTTGGTAACAAGCGTAGGGGCGCGTTTGACGCCATCTGACTGTGTTAAACAACAAATCACGTTTTTTAGTGAGCTTGAGCAACGTTTCCGCGAACATTTTAAATCAGCTAACCTCGAAGAAATCGTTGAGTAAGCTTGGTATCGGATAACATCGATATCGAGGGCATTGCTAAATTCAGAAACGTCGTGGGTAAAATCAAAACGTCTGTTGCAATACTACTTTGACATTTTAGGTACTGGTGATATGGTAAATCACGCTTATTTTTGGAGTGATCAGGATGTTTTTCAGGCGTTTATGTTGTAGCTTGGCCTTCGGTTTGCTGGTCTTTACCCAGCACACACTAGCCGATAATGCGCAGCAAGTATTTAACCAATATCAAGATGCCCTGCTGGAAGTGCAAGTGGTTGAAAACCAGACACAGCACAAAGCCGCGTTTGGCAGTGGCTTTTATGTTGCGCCGGAATGGGTCATCACCAATTATCATGTTATTGCCAATCGAATTGCTACCCCTGATAGTTATCAGCTAATGGCAAAAATGGGTGATGCGGGATTGCAGCCGCTTGAAATTTTAGCGCTAGACGTGGTAAACGATTTAGCCTTATTAAAAGCTCCGAAGCACGACGGCTTAGTGTTTACTTTAGCCGAGGGCTTGCCTGCGCAAGGCGCTGAGGTTTTTAGTTTAGGTAATCCACATGATTTAGGTATGGTGGTGGTACCTGGCACCTATAACGGTTTAAAACAACAGAGTTTTTATCCTCGATTGCATGTTACAGGCTCCATCAACCCTGGTATGAGTGGCGGCCCTAGCGTAAATAGCGTGGGGCAGGTTGTGGGTGTTAATGTGGCAACGGGAGGCAATCAACTGGGTTTTGTGGTGCCTGTAGCGCAAGTACAAGCCTTATTAGCCCAAGTTCCGGCGGCTCCCCCAGCAGTGCAAACGTTAAAAGCGCAAATTCGTTCGCAACTGTTACATAACCAAAACATTATGCTAGCCCCGTTACTCGAAGCCGATTGGCAAATGAAAACGCTCGGTAAAGGACAAATTCCTGAGAGTATTGCGCCCTATATGACGTGTTGGGGCCGGACGAATACGCCGCAAACGCAATATGAATTACGCACCTCTGCCGCCTTTTGTGGTCAGCAAGAAGAGGTGTTTTTAAGTAATCAATTTGTCACCGGCAAAATTCAAATGCAGTTTGAATGGTTAGACGGTTCACAATTACCTTTACTCAAATTCAATCATCATTATCGCAATCGTATACAGCAAGCTCGTGCTGATAATCGTGCTTCACCGCGAGATGTAGAAGGCTTTAATTGTCGCAGTGATATTGTTGCCCTGAATACACATCCTACCCGAGTGGTATACTGTGTGCGTGCTTACAAAGAGTATCCAGATTTGTATGATGCGATTTATCTTGCGGCGACGGTACCTAACGATCAATTTGGTTTTATTAGTCGTTTTAGTTTGGCCGGGGTAAGTAAAGAAAATGCCGATGCCTTCACGCGCAAATTTATGGAGACCGTGGTATGGCAATAATCGTTGAGTTATTAAATAGCCAAGGAAAACCCGTTAGTATCCATAAGTTCACGCAATCAGACATTCGGATTGGCCGCAGTTACGAGAATGATGTGATTGTACAAGATCCTTACTGCTGTGCTGAGCATGCTGTCTTGAGTTGCAATGATCAGGGGCATTGGCATATGCGTGATCTGGCGTCAGTCAATGGAACAGTCAATAGCCAAGGGCAGCGTATTGACTTCATGTCTATTGCTGCAAATGGTCAAGAGTTTATGTTAGGGCAACAGCGTTTGCGCGTATTGTTAAGCGATGCCGCTATAGCCCCAACACGGATTATTGCGCAAGGTTGGCACAGTTTACGGATATTATCTTCGCTACCTTTATTGGTGCTCGTTTTGCTGATCGTGGCTTTGGATATGGCTTATGGCACTTGGATCGATGTCTTGGGAGAAGCCGCCGAAAAATGGCAGCGACAATTATTGGTGATCCCGTTTTTTCTGTTGATCCCGTTATTATGGCCGGCGCTTTTGGCTTTGTTTGCGCGTTTTAGAGGACAAGATGCTCATTTCCGCCAACAAGCCGCCTTAGTTTATGCGGTGGTGGCGGCTTGGGTGTTGTGGGATATTATGGCCAACTGGCTAGGCTTTAACTTTAGTGACAGCACGCTCTTTGGGGTATTACAAAAAGTGGTGCCCACTATGTTACTGCTGAGTTTGTTCTGGTATGGTTTTAGTCTAGTTGCAATCCAACGCAAAAGTGTACAAGCCATTTTGACCCTTGCCTTAGCCAGCACATATTGGTTATTTCCTTACATTCAATCGGCGGGGCCGAATATTCAACCTCGCTATGAGGCAAACCTGTTACCTCAAGCGTTTTTAGTCACATCACCAAGCAATAGCACTGATTTTATGGCGGCCAGCCAAAGCTTATATCAACAAGTTACCTTAGTTGATCATATTGCAGTGGCACCGCTTGATAACAGCGCCCCTGAAAACCGTACTTCTGAAAACAGTGTTTCTGACAATAGCACCGTTGAAAATAGCACTGCTGAAAAGAGTGTATCTAAAGAAGGTGTTTGAAGATAAGGCGAGTACGCATGCTACCAACAGCTCGCAAAGCGTTACTGCGATGGCAATAGCACAAGACCCTGTTGTAGCAACCTTCGGGGTCAGATCATAACCTTCGGGGTCAGATCATGATCTGACCCCGAAGCTAGCCTATTTAGCGTTTAAGAAGCTTGTCTCCCAGCACTAGCAAGGCGGGTGTTAAAAATAAGGTGAGTAAGGTCGCAAAGGTTAGGCCACCGGCAATGGCACTGGAAAGCTGTGTCCACCACATAGTGGAAGGCGCCCCAAAACCTAAACTCGGTTCTAGCAAATTGACGTTAACCGCTAGTACCATTGGCATCAAGCCAAGTACTGTGGTGATGGAGGTCAGTAACACTGGGCGTAAGCGCAAGGTGCCGGTTTCCAATGCGGCGTTGATGCTGTCCAGCCCTTGTGCTTTAAGTTGATTATAGGTGTCAATCAACACAATATTGTTATTGACCACGATACCCGCTAGGCCAATTATCCCCATACCGACCATAACAATGCCAAACGGCTGGGCGTTAATTAGCAGCCCTAATAACACGCCTGCTGTAGAAAGCACTATGGCAGATAAAATCAGTAATGTTTGATACCAGCTGTTAAATTGCACCAGCAAGATCATCAGCATTAAAAAGATCGCAATCACAAAGGCGCTGATTAAAAAGGTCATGGCTTCTTGTTGATCGGCATCTTCACCGGCGGTTTTGAGCATTACGCCCTCGGGCAGGCTAATGCCACTGTCTTTTAGCGCGGCTAACCGCTCTGTCACCTGAAAGCCGGGGGCCAGATCGCTTTTAATGGTAACCGCACGGTTGCTGTCTATGCGGCGAATAACACTGGTTTTTTCGGCTGGGCGCAAGGTAACAAAGTTAGTTAACGGCACCTGACCACGGCCAGTTTCTACGGTAAGGCGTTCTAACTGACTGAGCGAGCGCCAGCTTTCTGGAAAGCGCACCCGAATATCCACTTCATCACTGGCGTACACCGGCCGGAATTTTGCCAGCAAAAGACCATTGCTCACCAGTTGCACTGCATTACCTACGGTTAACACATCGGCTCCAAAACGGGCGGCGGCGGCGCGATCTACTTCTAAGCGCCATTCGATGCCGGGTAAACTCCGATCATCTTCAATATCGACAAAACCTTCCATACTGGCCATTTGTTTGAGAATGGCATTTACCGCCTGTTCGGTAAGGGCAGGATCTTGCGCACTGATTTGCAGCTCTATGGGCTTACCTGCTGCTGGGCCATCTTGTTGTTGCCGAAACGCCAATACCACGCCGGGAATATCCGCGGTTAACTGGCGCATTTCTTCTAAAATATCACTGGCGCGGCGGCGTTGGTGCCAGTCGATAAACTGAAATTGCAAGGTGCCGATCACATCAGCGGTGAGCTCACCACTGGCCGCAGCCATACTGCGGGCATAGAGGGCTTTTACCTCGGGTAAATTTAGTAAGCGCTGCTCAACCTGCTGTAATACGGTATCCTTTTCGTACACCGACAGATCGCCGCGTGCCCGCACCCACACCTGCGCGGATTCTGGTTCGACCGACGGGAAAAACTCTAAACCATGATTAAACTTACCATAAGCCAAATAGACTAACGCCACGCCAGCCAGCGCCCCGGCTAAGGTTAAGCCCGGATGACGTAATAAGCGATGCAGCAACTGGCGATAAGCTAAGGTAAAGCGATTTGGCTTTGCTGCAGGTTTTTGATTGTTGCCAGACTTTTGCTGGGCTTTACCCAGACTGCCCATGACCGGTAAAAACACTAAGGCCATCAGTAAGGATGCCAGTAAGCAAAGGATAACGGTGGCAGGCAGGTATTTCATAAACTGGCCCACAATACCCGGCCAAAACAATAAGGGCACAAAGACCGCGAGGGTGGTGCAAGTGGAGGCAATAATAGGCCAGGCCATGCGATCGGCTGCATTTAGCCAGGCGGTTTTTTTATCTTGCCCTTCCTGCAGGTTACGATCGGCCAGCTCACTGACCACGATAGCACCATCTACCAACATACCTGCGACCAGAATTAACGAGAACAGCACGATGATGTTCATGGTAAAACCAATCATCCAAATCATCAAAATACCGGCAAAGAAGGCACCGGGTATGGTGATGCCGACCAATAGCGCCGAGCGCATGCCCATGGTCGCCAAGATCAGGATCAACACTAACACCACCGCAGTTAACACATTATTCAGTAAGTCGGAGAGCATGTTCTCGACTTCTTTAGACTGATCCATAATGTAGTTAATTTGCATGCCATCCGGAAATTGCGCTGAAGCTTGCTCAAGCAAGGCTTTGGTTTGCTCGATGGTCGAGATAATATTGGCACCGCTGCGTTTTTTGATTTCCAGCACCACAGCGGGCTGACCATTAATGCGGGCAAAGCCCAAGGGATCTTTAAAACTGGCGTTTACCGTGGCAACATCGGCAAAGGTAATAACGGTATCGCCAGTCACCTTTATCGGAATGGACAATACGTCGTCTAAATTTTCAATAATACCGGGCACCTTTAATGCCATACGCCCGGCACCGGTATCCAGACTGCCCGCCGCCACTAAGCGGTTATTGTTCGACACCAAGGTGAAGAGTTGCTGATAATCTAAGCCGTAGCTTTGCAATACTTGCGGATCGACGATAATTTCCAGCACATCTTCCCGATCGCCGCCGATATCCACTTCCAGCACTTCTGGAATACCTTCAATTTGCTCTTTTAGTTGCCGAGCAATGGCTACCAGCATCGGCTCGGGAACCGGACCGGATAATCCAACCGATAACACCGGGAACAGGCCAACATTAATTTCATTTACGGTGGGCTCTTTTGCTTCGGCTGGCAATTTAGCGCGTGCAGCATCGACTTTTACTCGCACATCGGCCAAGGCTTTATCGGCATTAAAGCCGGCATCAAATTCCAGCATCACCGAGGCATGGCCTTCGCTGGCCGTTGAGGTCATTTTTTTAATGCCTTCCAGCGAGCGCAATTCGTGCTCCATCGGCCGCACTAACAAGCGTTCACCATCTTCTGGGCTAATGCCATCCAGTGACATAGAGACATACATCATCGGAATAGCCACATCGGGGTTAGCTTCTTTGGGGATCACCAAATAAGCGCTAATACCGGCAGCGAACAAGAATAGCAGTAACATTAAACTGGCGCGGCTGCGGGCAATGGCAGCGGCAATTAAGGCTCTCATTCTGTATCCTCTGCCTTCACATTAACTTGCTGCCCGGGCTCAACAAAGCCTGCCCCTAGGGTAATGAGCTCGGCACGTGCCGGTAAACCGCTGACCCAGGCCAGATTATTATCGGCGCTTAACAATGTAACCGGGTAAAACATCACCTTTTGTTGCTCTAGCGTGTAAACGCCTAAACGCCCGTCTTGATCCAGTTTTAATAGCGCCGGAGACAGGGCATGGGCAGCAACCGGGGCAAGGGTAATATGCAGGGTAGCGCTGGCGCCGGCTAAAGGCAGTAACTCAGGGTTGGCAACAGTGGCTTCAATATAATAGCTGCGGGTTGCACTATCGGCTGCTGGGCTGATAAAGCTTAAACGAGCAGGGAGGGTGCGACCATCTAACAGTTGTACCTTAACCTCTTGGCCTAACACCAACTGCGCTAATTGTTGTTGTGGTACCTGGGCCGTTGCTCTGAGTTGTTGAATATCGACTAAATGAAACAGCGCAGTACCGGCTTGAATAAAACTGCCCGGCTCGACTAAGCGTCTGGCCAAAATGCCGCTAAAGGGCGCCTGCGGTTTACTGTGCGTTAGGGATAGTTGGGCTTCAGTTAGGCTAGTTTCGGCATTTCTTAGCTCGCTGGTAAGCCGAATTATCTCGGTTTCTGAAACCAGTTGGCGTTTTTGCAAGGTTTTGGCACTATCAAGTTCACTTTGGCGTAAGGCAAGTAAGGCTTTTGCCTGAATTAAGCGGGTACTGCGGCCTTCATCGGCTAATTCCAGTACAATATCACCCTGCTGCACAGCATCGCCCTGATCACGCAGCAGCTTGTCGATACGCCCTGTGGTCTGAGCTTGCAGCTCAATGCTATGCCAAGCCTGTAATTGCCCTTGTAACTTTAGCTGCGCAGGATAGGGCTCTGCTTCACTTAGCCGGCTTTGCACAGTGAACAATGCCTCGGGGGCTTTTGTTGCTGCGTCAGGAGGCGCTGTTTTACTTTGATAGGTTGCGCCAAGTAGCAGCCAAAGTAGTAAGGCCAGTGCCAGGAGCACGGCAATAACGGGAGGCGTAAGCTTTTTAATCATATGAGTTCCGTTAAAATATCGATACATGGTGCTTATTTGGGCATCAGAACCGCAGGCAGAGGTGTTAGCGTACCATTCGAATAACCTTGCTGTTGCCGTTGCTGCTGTATGGCATCAAGCCTCAGTTGTAACTTAGGATGGCTGTCAAACCAGCTGGGTAGCTTGCTGGTATCTAGCTGCAGCATAGCATGAAAAAAAACCTCAGCTGCGCCGGTGTGGCCATAACGACAATTTAACATTGTCAGTGCAGCAGCATCGGCCGCCAGCTCCCGTTGTTGTGAATGCTGTGCCATGCCAAATTCCGTTGCCGGCAGAAAAATCTGTCCGGCGCCGCTGCTGCCAGTAAGGGTACTGGTAATGACCGCTAACACCAGCGCTCGACCAAAACCGCGTAAATGATCGCGGTGCTGTAAATGCGCGAGCTCATGCGCCAGGATAAAGGCGAGGGCATTTTCACTATCCAGTTTTTCTAGCAAACCGCGATATACCAGCATAGTACCGCCTGGCATTACGCCGGCATTGGCGATGGCTTTATCAATAAAATGGACATTTACCGGATAGGGTACGGTACTGCATTTTTGCAAGTCTTGGGTAAGCTGCTGTAAATAGGCTTGTTGTGGGCTGGGTTCAGGCTTGCTTGCAAAGTTTGCAAACCACTGCTGCTCTAATTCGGGTGACAAGTGGTTTAATGCTTTGTCGAGGGCGAGCCCCAACAACCAATAGAGTAAAAACAGCAGCGCCAGCAAGGCGCTACCGATCAGTAAGAGATCCTGCAAAGGCCGTTGCCGGCCAATGTTAGGGTTGGTTTTGGGTAACCTAGGTTGATAAGCCATTTTAAAGATGTGCTCTAGCGATAATAAGTAGCTCGCCGTTTTAGTTGGCGGCGCTATTAGCTTGCTGACTGCCCTCAGCGGCCTGGCCATAGATTGCTGTGCCATAAGCCAGCAGTTCTACCGAGCCAATACCATTGCCGGCCGCATTATGAATGCTCGAGGTTTCAACCCGAATATTAATAATTTGCACCGCACCTGTGCATTGCTCTTTCATCCGCAGCAGCGCTTCGCGTCGGGCTCTGTCTAACAGCGTTTCGTAACTGGCAACTGGGCCACCGACAATACTGCGCAATATCGCCAACAAGCGTTTGAAGTAATCAATGGAGATCACCACACTGCCACAGACTAGCTCTGCTTTGTCTATTTGCTGCATAGGAATAAGCAGCTCGCGATTATTGCTGTTTGGCAGCCTTACCCATTGCTGCTCGCGTATATTGATACTCTGGAAATGGCGTTGCTCGGCCCATTTACCAAAGAAATAACCCAGCAACAGCAGGATTAAAAAGCCAATAAAAGGGATCATAACTTACTCCACTCTGACGGCCGTACCATAGACATAAATTTCGGCAGCGCCGGCCGCTACCGACGAGGTAGAAAAGCGCACATTAACTATAGCGTTAGCGCCCATTTCGCTGGCTTGCGCTTTCATCCGGCTTATGGCTTCATCGCGAGATTCGTTTAACAGTTCGGTATAGCCACGTAGCTCACCACCAAACACATTTTTGATCCCCGCCATAATATCGCGGCCAACATGCTTGGCGCGTACAGTGCTGCCAGAGACTACACCATAGCAGTCGATAATAGTTTTGCCGGGCACGGTTTCGGTATTGGTAATAAACATATGAAATCCTTTACTGTTTAATGAATTGATTAAAACGATCTCATCATAGGCAAAGTGTGGCGCCAGATACAATCAAAATGCCAAACAAAATTGTAACCAAGGGTGTTAAGTTAATGCTTAAGCTGCTCTGCCAAAAAATCCACCAGCCGCCGCACCTTAGCGGATAAATGCCGGTTTTGTGGATACAGCGCCCAAATGCCTTCATCCGGTTGGCGAAAGGCATCCAATACTGAGTGTAGCGAGCCATTCGCCAGATAATCGGCAACATAATAGTCGGGCAGTTGCACTAAACCGAGGCCCTGTAGGGCGGCATCGCGCAGGGCGACACCGCTATTACAGACTAAGCGCCCTTGCGGCCGGTAACTGATCAGCTTGCCGTCTTGCATCAAGCGCCATAGCCCAACGGTGCCGGTTAGGCATTGTAGCTTGCTAAGATCGCTAAGCTGGGAGGGCGTACCCTGTTGGCGCAAATACTCGGGTGAGGCCACGATATATTGGGTGCGACTGGTGAGTTTACGGGCTATTAAGCTGGAGTCTTCTAAGGTGCCCAGCCGAATGGCTAAATCATAGCCGCCTTGTACTAAATCGAGTTTATCATTGGTCAGGTGAACGTCTAGTTCGGTATCGGGGTACTGCAACAAAAACTGATGTAACAGCGGTGCTATATGGGTTTCACCATAATAGACCGGCGCAGTGAGCTTAATTAAACCGCGCGGGGTGGCCGATAAATTTGCCAAGGTACGATTAGCTTCCTCCAAACTGCTGACCAGATGCCGACAGTGTTGTAAATATAATTGCCCCTCTTCGGTAAGGCTAACGCTGCGGGTACTGCGATACAGCAGCTTAATGGCCAGTGTGGCTTCTAGCTCTGCAATATTGCGGCTTACCTGTGCAACCGACATTGCGAGTTGCTTAGCGGCTTTGGTAAAGCTTTGTTGTTCAGCGACGGCGACAAATTCGCTAATGCCGGTCCATTGTTTCATATTTAGCCTTTTTAGGAGAAACCAGTGCATATTGCGCAGTGTGAAGGTGACGCAGCGCCTTGCTTGCCTAGTATTATTGCATTAATGAAAAACTGATTTGCATTTTAGCCTTATTCATATCGATATGGAAAAGATAAAAAGCAGGTTATACTTAGGGCGTGTTGACGTTTGCTGGTTAGATTTTGTTCTTCTGGCGGCGTTTTGATCGCGAAACGAGGAGTGCGGTACGCGGTACCCGGTTTAGCCATTCTAAATAAACGACGAGTGACAAAGAGCAAAGCGCCGCCAGATGAGCCCTCCGGGCAGCGTGTGGCTGGCATTTCTACTGCGTTATCGCTTGTTCATGTAGAATAACTACACATCACAAGCTCTGCCTTGTATAAATACCAGCCACTCAGCTGCAAAAACAACCAGCAAACGTCAACACGCCCTAGTGCATAACAATGCAGGCTATTACGATAACAAGGATAACATTATGCAAATGATCAAAACCCGCGCCGCCGTTGCCTGGGGCCCAGGCCAGCCTTTATCGATTGAAGAAGTGGATTTAATGCCACCGCAAAAAGGCGAAGTGTTAGTAAAAATTGTTGCTACCGGTGTGTGTCATACCGATGCCTTTACCTTATCGGGTGAAGATCCAGAAGGCATTTTCCCGGCCATTTTAGGCCATGAAGGTGGCGGTATTGTGGAAGCGGTAGGTGAGGGCGTAACGTCAGTTGCCGTGGGCGATCATGTTATTCCGCTGTATACCCCAGAGTGTGGCAAATGTAAGTTTTGTTTATCGGGCAAGACCAATCTGTGTCAGGCGATTCGCGCCACCCAAGGCAAAGGCTTAATGCCCGATGGCACCACCCGTTTCTCGAAAGACGGTAAGCCAATTTACCACTATATGGGCACCTCTACCTTTTCTGAGTACACCGTATTACCTGAGATTTCGCTGGCAAAAATCAATAAAGAAGCGCCACTGGAAAAAGTCTGTTTGCTCGGCTGTGGCGTCACTACCGGTATGGGCGCAGTAATGAATACCGCCAAAGTAAAAGAGGGCGATACGGTTGCCGTCTTTGGGTTAGGCGGCATTGGTTTATCGGCTATTATTGGCGCAGTGATGGCCAAAGCCAGCCGGATTATTGCTATTGATATCAATGAATCGAAATTTGATATTGCCAAAAAGCTCGGTGCCACCGATGTGATTAATCCGAAAAACTTTGATAAACCCATTCAGGAAGTGATCGTAGAGATGACCGATGGCGGCGTCGATTTCTCCTTTGAATGTATTGGTAACGTGAATGTGATGCGTTCTGCCTTAGAGTGCTGCCATAAAGGCTGGGGCGAATCGGTTATTATCGGTGTCGCCGGTGCGGGCCAAGAAATTTCCACGCGGCCATTTCAGCTGGTTACCGGCCGGGTATGGCGCGGTACGGCCTTTGGTGGCGTAAAAGGCCGCAGCGAATTACCTGACTACGTAGAACGCTATTTAAATGGCGAGTTTGAGCTGGATACCTTTATTACCCATACCATGCCATTAGAGGATATTAATAAAGCCTTTGATTTAATGCATGAGGGTAAGTCTATTCGCACGGTAATTCACTTTTAAGCACGCTGAGTCTTAGTCTTAGTATGCAGTGGGCGAAGTAGGCATGCAGCGGAGCCAAAGCGGAGACTTAGCTCCGTTTTGGCGTGTTATAATAACGCTGTCTGTTAATTTGCGCGCTCGTCATTCAATAAGCATGCATAAGCTAAGTCGGTAAGCTGTGTGCGTTAGACAAAGACAGTGCTGGTTGATAACCGTCAGCGCTTTGCTTTGGCAAAGCTTATGCTGAGTTTTCAGTGTATTTAGAGCTTAGCGTTTTTACATAGGAATAGATATGACAACGTCAGCGTTAACCAAGGTCAGCGAGCAGCTGTGCTTTGGTGGGAAACAAATTCGGTTTAGCCATCATTCTGCGGTGCTTAACTGCCAGATGCAATTTTCGGTGTTTTTACCGCCACAGGCCGAAGCGGCCAAAGTGCCTGCTTTATATTGGTTATCGGGCTTAACGTGCACTGATGAAAACTTTTCCAGCAAAGCAGGCGCGCAACGTGTGGCCGCCGAGCTTGGCTTGGCGTTAATTATGCCTGATACCAGCCCGCGCGGTGAGGGCGTACCAGATGATGCCAATGGCGCTTATGACTTTGGCTTAGGTGCCGGTTTTTATGTTAACGCCACCGAGCCGCCCTTTGCTGAGCATTATCAGATGTACGATTATATCGCCGCTGAATTGCCAGCCTTATTGGAGGCAGAATTACCCATCAGCGATAAAAGAGCCATTAGCGGCCACTCAATGGGCGGCCATGGCGCTTTGGTCATTGGCTTACGCAACGCCGAGCGTTATCGCAGCATTTCGGCATTCTCACCGATTTGTAACCCGATAAACTGCGCTTGGGGTATTAAAGCATTAACGGGTTTTTTAGGCGAAGATAAAGCACATTGGCAGCAGTATGATGCCTCGGTGCTGTTAGCGGCAAAGGGCAGTGCGCTGCCTATTTTAGTTGATCAGGGCCTTGCCGATAATTTTTACCCGGCGCAGCTACAAACTGAGGCATTGGTTAATGCCGCAAATAGCGCAGGTGTAGCCGCAGAGATCCGCCTACATGAGGGGTATGATCATAGCTATTATTTTATTGCCAGCTTTATTGAGCAGCATCTGCGTTTTCATGCCCAGCATCTAGTGCTAACAAACGGCTAAAATCTACACTGGGGCAGCACAATCGATGGCAAGATTGTGCTGTCTCCATTTGAGTTCAGCCTGAAATTCAGCTTTAACAGTGCGGTTTTTTGAGCTGCTGTCGAGTTGAGGCAAGTGCAAGCTGCAGTAATATAACCTACCTTTCAGTACAACATACTGGCATAATTTGGAAAAACCTCTGCAATTAATAGTGGGAGAGCGCTATGAGCTATAACAACGAGAATGTGTTTGCCAAAATTCTGCGCGGCGAATTACCTTGTTTTAAAATTTATGAAGATGCGCATAGCTTAGCCTTTATGGATATTATGCCGCAGGCCGCCGGCCATGCTTTAGTGATCCCCAAATATCCCGCTGAGACCTTGGCAGAATTACCGCTAGAATTTGCCACGCCCTTATTAAGTACAGTACAAAAAGTCATGGCGGCACAAAAGCAGGTATTAGGTGCAACCGGTGTAGTGTTGATGCAGCTAAATGGTACTGAAGCCGGCCAAACCGTGCCGCATTTGCATTTTCATCTGATCCCCGCGCATTTACGTAACTTAAAAGCCCATGGTGCTGAGCAAGGTGATATGGCAGAAATTAAAGCGCAGGCTGAAGCGCTGTCTGCTGCACTTTTATAGCCTATCCCCTTAATCTTTGTAGATACGGGGGTGTTAGCTGCCTTCACTTACCCCAGTCACATAGGTTAACTATGCTCTTGGGGATGCGCTCAGTTGCCGCCTACTCGTATCTTCAATGATTTTGGGTATAATTTTGTAATTAGTATCGTATTGGGGTAGGTGAGTTTTGCCAGCCCGCTTTATTTTGCCTTTAGCTTCGCTGTAAGCGCCTTGAGTTAATTCGCAAGGCGCTATTGTTGGCATTTTTTAGGATGTTGCATGAACCTTTGTCGTACTTTGTTAGCACTAAGCCTTACCTCTGCGCTCTTTGCCTGTAGTTTACCCTATACTGAACGTGCTGCGGTTGAATCTGCTGCCGCGAACACTCAAGCGCCTGCGGTTGGCTTGCAGTTAAAAATTATTCATATCAATGATACGCACTCGCAGTTTGATGCGTCGCCCGCCAAAGTCGTTGGCAGCGATGGTAACCCGCTGTATACCTTTATTGGTGGTCATCCACGTTTGTTAACCGAAGCGCGCCGCTTACGCGAAAACGCAACAGCTGCCGGTTTACCCAGTTTATTTTTGCACGGCGGGGATGCGTTTAAGGGCAGTGCCTATTTTGAATTGTTTGAACAAAAAATTAATATCGATATTTTAAACCGCATGCAGCTGGATGCGATGGCGCTGGGTAACCATGAGTTTGATATTGGTTTAGCCAAGCTGGCAGATTTTGCCAGTAACATTAATTTTCCGCTGTTAGCCGCCAATGTGGATAAAAGCGCCGAGCCGCAGTTAGCCGAGGTGGCCAATTTAAAACCCTACCAAATTTTTGTACTGGACAATAACCGCTGGTTGCCAGAGCCGCAATGGCAAGCGCAAAGCGCGGCGCAGAACAAGGCAACCCCGGTGCGTTTAGCCATTTTTGGTTTAGCGCTGGAAGATATGCGCGCCATGGTGCCCGACACGGGTGCTTTAGTGTTTGAAGCCGAGGTGGCAGCTGCACAGCGTACCGTGGATTATTTGCAGCAGCAGGGTATTAACCATATTGTGGCGCTTACCCATTTGGGCAATCAGCGTGATTTGCGTGTTGCGGCAGCGGTAAATGGCATTGATGTGATTGTTGGTGGCCATTCGCATAGCTTGCTGGGCGATTTCCGCCATTGGTATTTGGGGCTGCAAGGGCCTTATGCCCAGCAGGTACTTAACCCGAATGGCAACAGTTTTACCTGCGTGGTGCAAGCAGGGCAATTTGCGCAGGCGGTCGGGGCCTTAACGGTAAGTTTTGATAGCCAGGGGCAAATTATCGATTGCCGCGGTGAAAATACCTTACTGGCTAGTCGCGAGCTTTATCGCAGCGCACTGCGTCAGGCCGACAGCCAAGTAAACGGCGATACCTTGGCGCAAAAACTGGCGTATCTGCAAAGCTTGCCGAATACCCGTATCACCGAAGAAGATGCGGCACTGCGCCAGGTAATTAATGAGATCTACTTACCTGCACTGCAACAGGCTTATGGCGCGCAAATAAGCAGCACAGAGCGTACCATTACGCATGTCCGTTTACCGGGCACGGGCGGCAGCGATCAGCATGGTTCTGAGCTAGCTGGCCATATAGCCGATGCGATGCACAGCTGGCTAAATTCGGCTCAGGTGCAGCCGTTATTAGCGGGGCCGGTCGATTTTAGCTTAATCGGTGCCGGTAATATTCGAAGTAACATTGAAGCTGGCGCCATTTATGAAGGCCATATTCGGCTGGAAGTATTACCCTTTGATGCGCCATTAAGTGTACTGACGGTAACGGGCGCGGATGTGTTGGTCTTACTGGAAGAAACCATAGCAGCTACCTTACCGCAAGGTGCCCATGCCGGTAAATTCCCGTATAGCAGCCATTTACGTTATACCGCCAGTGAGCGGCTGGATGGCAGTTTACAGTTATCTGAGGTGGCGGTGTTACATGAGGGTAACTGGCAGGCGATAGTGCCTGAGCAGCAATATCGCTTAGCCACCACGAACTATCTGGCGAATGGCAATGATGGCTGGCAGCGGCTACAACAGGTACAGCAACACAGCACCGATCGGCAGGATATTATTTTGCTGAACGGTCAGCCAAAAGCCTATGCCGTTAAGCGGGTGCAGGCCAATACCGATGCCAAAGGGCAACAGGCCTTTGTGGTGGAGTATGCACAAGCGTCTTTACCTTGCGGTAATGAGGGGGTTGACTGTAAAACCGCAGCACAAGCAATGATTGATCACTTGCGCGCCACGCCAGCATTATGGCAACAACAGCGGCCTGCTACTGTGACACTGTGGCGTAACTAAAGCTTATTCACCCAACTCTTATCCACCCAGCTCTTATCCACCCAACTCCGGTACCGGCCTGACCAGTTTATCCACAGGTCTCCGGTACCGGTAATACCAGCATAAGTAAAAGTTTGCTTATTCTTACTGGTTATAAACGATAGCGAATCCTGCTTTGTAGCTTATGAATATACCGTTATGCTAGTACGCTATCTTTAATGGGGCTGTTATGAGCATCGCAATAGAAAACGTCAATAAAACCTTCGGCAGCTTTGTGGCGCTGGATAACGTGAATTTAGCCATTAAAACCGGCGAGCTCACGGCGCTGCTCGGGCCTTCTGGTTCGGGTAAAACCACCTTGCTGCGTATTATCGCTGGGCTGGAGCAGGCCGATAGCGGCATTATCCGTTTTAATAGCGAAGATATTACCGGCCAGCATGTCTCTGAGCGTGGCGTGGGTTTTGTATTTCAGCATTATGCCTTGTTTAAACATATGACCGTGTTTGAAAACGTTGCTTATGGCTTAACGGTTAAGCCGAAAAAATTCCGCCCCTCTAAAGCAGACATTGCCAAAAAAGTGAATAATCTGCTCGAGCTAGTACAATTGGGCTGGACGGCAGACCGTTACCCTTCGCAGCTCTCTGGCGGGCAGCGCCAACGAATCGCGTTAGCCCGTGCTTTGGCGGTAGAGCCAAAAATGCTGTTATTAGATGAGCCCTTTGGTGCCCTGGATGCCAAGGTACGCGCTGAGCTACGCCGCTGGTTGCGCCGCCTGCATGACGAAATTCATGTGACCAGTGTCTTTGTTACCCATGATCAGGAAGAAGCACTGGAAGTGGCTGACAGAATAGTGGTGATGAACAAAGGCCGTATTGAACAAGATGGCACCCCCGAGCAGGTGTATGACAACCCGGCAAATCCTTTTGTGTATGAGTTCTTAGGAAATGTAAACCTGTTTCATGCCAGGGTTAAACAAGGGCAAAGTAGCATTGGCGATTTGAAGGTGCCTTCACCGGAATACACCAATAGCGACGAACAAGACGGGTTAGCTTATGTACGGCCGCATGAAATTGATGTGTTTAACCTGCCGCAGCCCGATGCGATTAAAGTGAAGCTGGATCTGGTCACCATTGTGGGCCCAGCGGTGCGCTTGGAAGTATTGGCTGAAAGCGATCAGCAGTTGATCCATGTAGAATTGCCCAAAGAGCAGTTTAAGCAGCTTAATGTAAAACAGGGCGATACGGCCTGGATTTTACCGCGCTATACCAAGGTGTTTTTGGGCGAAGGGATTTAAAAAGCCCAACTTAGCAGTGATTTTCCGCAATACCCAGTTAGACGGGGTGGTCTCAAACTGGGTGTTGATCTTTTCACGCGAGTGGTATTTCATCACGCGTTTCAGCCGGATAAATTACCAATATATTGGTTGCTGGAAACTGCATTGCCAATTGGTTTTGCACTTCTGGAAGATGGCTATTCCAAGCCAAGCCATCTTTGCGCACACCGTAAAATACCAGTAAATCACCAGTGAGGTTATGCTTTTGCAGTAGTGCTGGCAATTGTAGCCAGTCGGTTGCGGTATGCCATTGCGTATCGGGCAGCGCTTTTAAGCGCAGCTTTAACCGCGTTTGTTGTTCTATCTGGCAATAAATATGCAAAGCAAGGCCAAGTTGCTGACATAACCTTTTTATCAATTGTAGTGCTTCGGCAGAGCCAGCTTCTAAATCGGCATTGGGTGGTAGTAACCAACAGAGTCTTTTGCCATGTTGCAGAGGGGCTACTTGGCGTTTTACCAGCAGGGTATAAGCAGGATCAGCTAATAAGCGGCTTAGCATAGAACCAAATAACAGTTCAGACGTGCTACTGTGTTCACTCCAGCCCACAATCACTTCACCTGCCCTGAGTTCGCGACGTGTCCGTAAAATACCATCGGTGATATTCAGATCAATTCGTAGCTTAGCTTCTGCCGGGATATTGGCAGCGGCTAAATAGCTTACTGCACTGCTTAGCAGCTTTTCCGCGTGCTGTAGCTTAGCGTCGTGGCTATATTGCTCCTCTACAATGGTCATGGCATAAACGGGTTGTACCGTGCCGGGTTTACGCAGCCATTTCGCTAGCTGTAAAAAGGGCTCTGCGGGTTGCTCGGGTGACAGTGCCACCAGAATGCGTGATTCTGTTTGGTTATCTTCTGGTAATTGCTGTTGGCTTAAGGCCATTTTCCGGCCGTAGCGATCAACCAACCACGGTGCTAAGAAGCAGGTGACTAAAATCATAAGAATGGCGCCGTTTACCACGGCTTCATCAAACAAACCTATTTCATAGCCGACCATGGTCGCGGCCAGTGTGGCGGCAGCCTGGGCCACGCTTAAACCAAACACCACCCGCGCTTGCGGTTTGCTGTAGCCCAAAAACAGTCGGCACAGCTCTGCAGCGGCCCATTTGGTTAAAATCACTGTTGCTACCATGGCAAAGGCTATTACCCAAGCGCGGGCGCTGGCAAAGAAAATGCCGACATCCAGCAGCATGCCAACTGATAACAAAAAGAACGGGATAAAAATCGCTTCACCGGTAAATTGCAGCCGGTTCATTAGGGTGCTGTTGTGCGGAATAATGCGGTTTAGGGCTAAGCCTGCCAAAAAGGCACCGATAATCGGCTCCGCGCCGGCCAGGTGCGAGAAGCTGGCGCAGATAAACACCGTTGCCAGCACAAACACAAACTCGGCCACACCATCACCGCCAACACTGCGAAAAAACCAGCGCGCGAGCTTGGGCAATAAGAATAAAATAGCCAGAATATACAGGCTTAAACTTATGCCCAGTTGCAGCCAATAGTGCTCGCTAAGCTCGCCTTTTGCCATGGTAGCGATAACGGCCAGCACTAACAATGCGAGGGTATCGGTAATAATGGTGCCGCCGACAGCAGTGGTAACGGCAGGGTTGCGGCTAATGCCTAAGCGGCTGGCAATAGGGTAAGCCAGCAACGTATGAGAGGCGAACATACTGGCTAGCAATATTGCCGACAGCCAGTCAAAGCCGAGCAGCAAGGCGATGGCGGTGCCGGTCGCTTGCGGAATAATAAAGGTGAGTAAGCCAAACAGCAGCGTATGCGATTTTGAGCGTTTTAATTGCTGCATATCAATTTCAAGTGCAGCAATAAACATAATATACAACAAGCCGACGGTGCCAAAGAGTACAAAGGATTGGTCTCGCGCCAGCACATTTAGCGCATTGGGGCCAAGCAGGGCCCCTGCAAATAATAGCCCTATCATACCGGGTAAGCGATAGCGCGCGAGCAGAAGAGGGCAGATCAGGATCAGGCTGGCAACAATCGCAAATACAACGACCGGATTGGTAATAGGGAAAAAATCTGCCATAGAATGAATTAATTAAACCAACACTGCTTGCAATGATAACGGAACCAGAAGGCAATAAATAGCGATGCTCTTATTGCATAAGTCCTTTCTTTAGAACAAATGCGCGATGCAACATGACTTTGATTATTTGAAATAGCTAAAAGCTCTAATAAGTTATAAAAAATAAATTTTTAGTTATATTAAAATGCGTTCATCAACCCTAACCCTAACTCTAACCCTTTGCCTTTTGGCTGATTAAGCCTGATGTGCAGCAGTTGTATTTCACCAGTATTTTTACCATTGCTAGTGCCGATAGGACCTTTATTGAAACCGGTACCTTAAACAATATTTCGCTGGTGGTGCGATCCTTAGGGCAAGGCGAGTTAAAAGCAGAAGTGGTATTTTGGGCTTTTAAGCAAGTAGCTGTAATCGCCACTAACGTTACTTTTTGGCACTGTCTAACAAGTTTTCTGTCGATTTTTTATTGTCGTTACGTAAATCTCGGTAAACGGCAGCACGCATGATCAGCATGGCGCTGACGGGCGCCGTAAGTAACACAAAGGCGGTGATCAACAGTTCATGCACGATAGGACGCTGTGCTAAACCCGTAAAAAAGACCATTGAGGCCAGCAAAAAACACCCAGTACCTAATGTAATGGTAATGGCTGGACCGTGGATCCGTTGATAAAAATGCGGCAGCCGATACAAGCCCAGTGCACCAATCAATGTTACCAGGCTACCGATAATCAAAAATAGCATAACGGGAATACCTACCCACAGCGGAATGGTCTCTGGTAACTGACTCATTCGATGATCTCCCCGCGCATTAAAAACTTAGCAAGAGCAATGGTCGAAACAAAACCAGTAAGCGCAATAAGCATGGCTAACTCAAAGTAGACTTGGCTGGCAAAGCTGATCCCAAGCACCAGTGTAAAGAGCATAATAATCATCCAAAGTGTATCTAAGGCTAATACCCGATCTTGTGCGGTTGGCCCTCTTAACAAACGCAGGGCACAACATAACATTGCAAGCAATAAACAAAGTTGCGAAAAATACAGGGTTATCTCCACTAAAAATCTCATTTGGGCTCCTGTTCAAACATGTCTCGTAGTGGCTGCTCGTAGCGTTGTTTTATCGTATCAATCCACCACTGGGTATCTTGTAAGTCAAACACATGTAACGACAATTCATGCGTATCGGGAAGGATCTCTATCCATACGGTACCGGGTGTGGAATTGATTAAGCAAGACAAAATGGCTAACCCGACGGGATCCTTTAAATCAAGCGGCACCTTAATAAACTGCGAATTGATACTCTGTTGCCTACGTAACAGAATAATTTTACTGACATTGAGCGCAGAACGTAGGATCTCCAGTGTCGACCAACAGAGTAGCTTTAGAAACACCCAAGGTTTGCGTAGCTGCGTTGCCGGTGGGCGTAATCGTCCAGTCATTTTTGGGATGACAATCGCAATAATTGTCCCAAACAGTATGTGTGCTGCGGCGAGCGTTTGATTTAATAATAACCAAATAATAACCAAACTTAACGACAGTAATGGTGCGGGTAACCAACGGTGTAAAAAAGGGGTTTGCATTAATCGTTCCTCGATATGGGGGCGGTATGCAATACCTGCTCAATGTAGCGATGTGTTTGTAATAAATCGTCGGCCACCCGATCTAATAACGCATAGAGTGGGCCTGCCATAATGGTCATGGTAATACAAAGCAGTAATAACAAGAGGATAGGGCTGGCTTCGCTCATTTTTAAACGCGGACTTTGGGCTGCTTGGGCTGTCCAAAAACTGCGCACGCCAAAGCGCATTAATGAAATAATCGCGGTTAATCCGGCAAAAATCAATAAGATAACCAAAAGCCAACTGGCAACATCATTTCGACTTTGCAGTAATTGATGCAAGATACTAAATTTTGCAATAAAGCCAGACAACGGCGGTAACCCAGACATGATGAGCGCGCAAGCTGCAAAGGTCAGCCCCAAAAATGCCATAGCGGCCGGGATCACTACCCCAGCAGACTCTTTTTTATCTTCTTCCATAGCAAAAAACTCCATACTTAACGCAAATACGCTATCTGCAGGAGTATAAATGCGTTCAATCAGCTCGGTTAGTAGCACAAAAGCCGCTACGGCCAGTGTTGAGCTGATTAAATAAAACAACATAGCGCTGAGCGTAATGGCCTCACCATATCCCATTAACGCCAGTAAGATGCCAGACGAAATCACCGCACTATAGCTGGCAATGCGTCCAGAATCTTGACTCGCCAATAAGCCAATGGCCCCGAAGGTCAGGGTGAATAATCCACCAAGCAGTAAAAAAGACTGACCAAACCCAGCAGAGTCGCCTGCGGCGTCACCAAACAGCAGATAATGCAGCCTTAATATGACGTATATGCCTATTTTCGTTAATAACACGAGCATGGCAGTAACCGGTGGTGATGCGGCAGAGTAGGTAATGGGTAACCAAAAACCCAATGGCCACATAGCGCTTTTCGTGAGAAATGCCACGGCTAAAATAGCTGCTGCGGTATGCAGCATCTGACGTTGTGTTTCGGCAAGCAGCGGTATTTTTGTAGCCAAATCAGCAAAGTTTAGCGTGCCTGTTGCCGCGTACACTAACGCAATTCCCAATAAAAAAAACAGCGAGGCAATCAAGTTTACGACGATATATTGCATACCGGCCCGGATCCGATTCACATTATAACCGTGCAGCAGTAAACCATAAGATGCGGCCAACATGACTTCGAAAAAGACAAAGAGATTAAACAGATCGCCAGTTAGGAGCGAGCCATTAATCCCCATCAGTAATAATTGAAATAACGTATGAAAATGCACCCCAAGCCTAGCCCAGCGGCCATAAGAAAAAATGAGTGCACAATTGGCGAGTAAGGCTGCGAGCAGCATAAACAACGTGGCTAATCTATCACCAACCAATACGATACCAAAAGGCGCTGCCCAGTTCGCGGCCAAAAACACCAAAATATCATCGCCAGTAACAGGACCATCCGTTAACCAGAATAGGCCAATGGCGAGCACTAACAACAGTAAGGTACTGACTTGGTTGATCACAAATTTTGCTTTGTGATGGCGTTCATTAATTAATGCCAGCAACGCGCCTGTCAATAATGGCAGCAAAATAGGGAGAATGAGTAACTCGGCAATAAATGGCTTCATTCGTCGTGTTCTCGCTCTTTACCATCCACATGATCAGTACCTGTTAAGCCGCGAGAGCCCAATAAAACCACTAGATACAGCGCTGTTGTGGCAAAACCAATAACAATAGCGGTTAGCACTAAACCTTGAGGGAGGGGATCGGCATATTGCATCGCCGTTGCCGCCTGCTCGGGGAGGGTGAGTGGGGGTTTATTAATATGCACCCGCCCGGTGATAAAGATAAATAAATTGACCGCGTAAGACAGTAATAACAAGCCTGTTATGACTTGAAAGCTGCGCGGACGTAACACGAGCCAAACACCCGAACCAAATAAAATGCCAATCGCTAATGCCAGGATCAGTTCCATTATTTTTGCTCCTGTTGTGCGCGATATTCATTACTTTGTCCAGGGATACGATGGCTGCGGACGGCTTGGTGTGCCAACGCAATCAGAATAAGCATGGTGGTCCCTACGACAACGGCAAATACGCCTAAATCAAATACAAAGGCACTCGGTAGATGTAACTCACCCAATAGCGGCAGCGTAACATGGGCCGTATGTGTGGTAAGAAACGGATAACCAAATAGCCATGCGCCCATCCCAGAAAGGGTGGCAAGCCCTAAACCGATACTGATCCAGCGATGAGGTTGTAATTTTAAGCGCGCTTCCACCCAGGCGGTACCCGCCAACATATATTGAATAATTAAGGCAACGGCGAAAATCAGGCCGGCAATAAAGCCGCCACCGGGCAAATTATGGCCCCGCATAAAAAAGTAAATCGCCACCACGATAATAATGGGTAACAGTAAGCGCAGATATACTGCGGGGACCTGCAAATAGCCAGTAGCGGCCTGTTCACCAGGCAATTGGCTTGAAGCAGGATCTACCGGATTGGTTTGCTGTGGTGGGATCCGCATGCTTTCAGGTGCAGGCCTAAACCGTCGTAATAGGGCATAAACGGTTAATGCGACGATGCTTAAAACGGTAATTTCACCCAAGGTATCGAGGTTTCTAAAATCAACCAATAACACATTTACCACATTGCTTCCGCCACCTTCAGGGAGTGATTTTTCAAGGAAAAACAGGCTAATGGTTTGGTTTTCTGGCTGAATAAGAATGATATAACTGACAAGTGTAAGTACCACACCTGCGGTAATCGCGAGGCTAAGATCGCGGATCCGTCGCAGTTTATCACGTGACGTGGCCACTAAATTAAGTTTACGCGCTGAGATACGGGCGGGTAACCAGCGTAAACCCAGTAAAAGTAAGATCGTGGTTACGGTTTCAACCATTAATTGCGTTAAGGCTACATCAGGTGCCGATAACCATAAAAAGGTTAAACTGGTGACAATACCTGTGCCGCCAACCAATATTAATGCGGCTAATCGATGATATTTTGCTTGCCATGCCGCGGCGATAGCGCAGCTACACCCCACCAACCACAGTAAGGCAAAAGGCAGATTTATTGGGGTAAATTGCAACGCGCTCAGTGTTGTCGGCAGATACCACAGCATCAGCAATGCAGCCGATATGCCCAATAAGATCAGGATTACTAATTGAGGTTGTAGTCGTCGTGTTCCAAGCCAGCGTTCTAGGCGCGCAGCGCCTGCTGCCAAAAGCAACATGGTGGTTTCGTAGGCCTCTTTGCCATTTAGGCGATGCAGCAACGGTACATTATCGCGTAGTTTTAAATTACAGCGTGCAACCAGCCAACGATAAAACACCACACCACCACCAAACGCCAGCACACTCATTACAAGTGGCAAATTCACACCATGCCAAATTGCTAAGCTGTATTCAGGTATCGCGTCGCCTAACACTGATTGTGCTGCAGCACCCAGTAATAAGCCAATACTGAGTTCAGGTAATATTCCTACGATTAAACAACAGAGCACTAAAAGCTCCACGGGGAAGCGCATCCAACGGGGCGGCTCATGCGGTGTTGAATTGTCACCGCTTTGCAAGGGGCCAAAAAATACCTGAATAAACCGTAGCGAATAGGCCACACCAAAAATGGCCATTAATACCGCTGCGGCCGACATCCACCAATTTGAGGCTGAGCCTACCAATAAGGCTTCTGCAAAAAACATTTCTTTAGAGAGAAAACCGTTTAGTAGCGGAACACCGGCCATTGCTGCGCTGGCCACGATAGCTAACGTCGCTGTGTAAGGTAATACCCGACGTAAACCACTTAAGGTGCGCATATCGCGGCTGCCCGTTTCATGATCAATGATCCCCACAGCCATAAACAGTGAGGCCTTAAACGTGGCATGGTTTAATGTGTGGAAAATGGCAGCAACCATCGCTAATGGTGTACCAATACCCAGTAAACAGGTAATTAACCCTAGATGACTAATGGTGGAATAGGCCAATAAGCCTTTTAAATCGTGTTGAAAAATGGCTAAAAAGGCACCGATCAGCATGGTGCACACGCCCGCAGTACCAATAATCCATGTCCATTCTGGCGTGCCGGCTAATACGGGCCATAACCGCATAAGTAAAAAAATACCCGCTTTTACCATGGTGGCAGAGTGCAAATAAGCCGATACCGGCGTGGGGGCGGCCATGGCATGTGGCAACCAAAAATGAAATGGAAATTGTGCGCTTTTCGTAAGTGCACCTAGGGCAATCAAAATTAAAGTGGGTAAGTACCATGCATGTGTGCGAATCACCTCACCCGCCAGTAACACTTTATCTAAATCATAACTTCCGGCAATATGCCCCAGTAGCAAAACACCGATTAGCAAGCACAGGCCGCCAATCGAAGTCACGGTAAAGGCCATTCGAGCGCCTCGGCGCGCATCGGGTCTGTGATGCCAGTATCCGATCAGTAAAAAAGACGTGAGACTGGTCAGCTCCCAAAACATTACTAGCTGAATGAGATTACCCGAAAGCACCACGCCTTGCATAGCACCCATAAAGGCTAATAGAAATGCAAAAAAGCGGGGTACTGGATCCTTAGGTGACATGTAATAACGGGCGTAGAGCACCACCAGTAAACAGATACCTTGAATTAATACGGTGAATAACCAGGCTAAGCCATCCATGCGAAAGATAAGGTTCAGATCATAAGCAGGTAACCACGCTATCTCGTAGCGTAAAATACTCCCTTCACTTACCACGGCAAACTGTGACAAGGTAATCAGCAGACCGCTCAGTGCAATAGCGGCAGCAAACCAGGCTTCACGATTGCGAGCATGCGCGGGCATGCAGGCTGCAGCAATAGCGCCGATAAAGGGTAAAAGGATAAGCAGCAGTAGCAGCATTTTTCTCCTTAAAAAAACAGCCAGTAAACGTTAATTAACCGTTAGGGTGGAGTGGATACAGCCACGGCACCATTATAACGCTGATAATTAATAATATAACCGTTAAGGGAGTCCCAATTTTTAAAAAGTCACTAAACTTAAATTGGCCTGGCCCCAGCACCAAAGTGTTTACTGGCGACGCAACTGGGGTCATAAAAGCGGCTGAGGCGCCTAGCGCCACCATCATAGCAAAGGGATAAGGCGACGCCTGAAAGGCGCTGGCCAGTGAGATAGCCACTGGCGCCATTAAAACAGCGGTAGCGGTGTTAGAGATAAACAGACTAAGTAGGGTGGTCAGTATAAATACCGCGGCGAGCACGGCATGATAACTGGCGTTACCCATTAGGCTAAGCCACTGATTTACCAGTAAGTCGACACCCCCCGTCAGTTGCAGCGCCTGAGCAAAAGGCAGCATGCCAACAATCAGCATAATACTGGGCCAACTAATGGCTTTGTAGGCACTGGCTAAATCGATACAGCGGCAGGCGCCGAGTGATAAACAGGTAATTAACACGGCCACTACGGCAGGCACCAGATCACTGACCATTAAAAACACCATCAGCGCCAAACAGGCCAGCGCATGTGGCGCCTTTTTCGCTGCTGGCGTCATTTCGTCAATTTCTGCCGGCACACTTAACACTAAAAAATCGCGGTTTTGTTGGTGTAACTGCTGAATATCTTGCCAGGTACCCGCCACTAAGATTGTGTCTGTCGCTTGCAGTTTTTCGTCTACCAACACCTGATTAAGGGCCTGGCCATTGCGCCGGATCCCAAGCACATTAAGCCGGTAACGGCTACGGAATGCTAATTCTTGGATACTTTTGCCTGGTAATGACGACTCGGGTGGAAAGGCCACTTCAGCCAAGCCAAGCTCGTGTGCGTGCAAGCTAAAATAAGAGCTGCTTAGGGGCAACGGCTCTAAGCCGAGTATGGCCGAGGCTTGCATAACGCTCATTTGCGGATCGGCTAAGTCGACTAATAAAATATCGCCAGGCTGAACCACTGTTTGGCCGGTAGCAAGCAGCAATAAGGTACGGAATTTCTGCGATCGCTCTACCGCTACCACATTAATGCCGTATTCTGAGCGCAGTCCAAGCGCATTAAGCGGCTGGTTAAGTAAAGGTGAATGGCTTGCAACCCGAAGCCTGAGTTCGCGCTCGGTTAAACAATACGTTTTGGCTAAATCGGCCAGCGTCAGGCGCTGTTGTGTGGGGGTATCGCTCTTTGTTTTTGGCGCTAACCAATGTTGCAACAGCAACATATAGCCGATACCAAGTATCAGTGCGGTCAGGCCAATCGGGGTAAAACTAAAAAAGTTGAAGCCTGCCTGCCCACTTTGCATTAACGCATTATTTACCACCATATTGGGAGGGGTAGCGACAAGCGTTAACATACCGCCAATGAGCGCCGCAAAGGCTAACGGCATCAATAAACGACCAGGTAGGATTTTCAAGCGGGCTGCTACGCTGAGCACAACGGGAATAAAAACCGCAACGACACCCGTCGAACTCATTACTGAACTCAGTAAGGCAGCGCTAGACATTAGCAAAATGACTAAACGTATTTCACTGCTGCCTGAGGTTTTTACCAGCCAATCCCCCAATCGATAAACAATACCAGTACGAACCAAGGCATCACCCACCACAAACAATGCGGCAATAAGAATGACTGTGGGATTACTAAAACCTGCTAGCGTATCCGCGACCGACAAGACGCCTGTTAGCGGAAATAGGATAAGTATCGTCAGCGCCACGACATCTGAGCGGGGTTTATTGATCACAAAACACACCAAAGCACCAAGCAGTAAAGCCAGCACCATCCATAATTCGTTAGACATGCGCTAAAGTCCTTGACTAACCAGTGCTAAGTTACTGATGTCCAGTGTAAAGCTTATGCTAAAAAGAATACAGTACTCTGAGGTGCGTATTCAGCAGTCTTAGGTCGGTGTTTTATGTATTTGTCTTATGTATTTGTCTTATGCAATTCGGATTGCAATACAGCTTTTACCACTAAGGTCGCAATCGCCATTAAGGTTAACAACGCCGCGGCAATAAAAGCACCAGTAGCATTATAGTCTTGTTGCAGGAGTTCGATATGCAATGGCAATGTATTGGTTTGGCCGCGAATGGTTCCAGATACGACGGATACCGCACCAAACTCTCCAACAGCACGTGCGTTGGTTAAAATTACGCCATAAAGTAAAGCCCAGCGGATATTGGGTAGGGTGATTTGCCAAAACACTTGCCAGCCGCTGGCGCCTAATAATACGGCCGCTTCTTCTTGCTCGGTGCCAAGCGTTGACATTAATGGTACCAACTCTTTTACTACAAAAGGACAAGACACAAAAATAGTGACTAATACTAAACCTGGCCACGCGAACATTAACTGCATATCCGCCGCATCTAGCCAGTGAGCAAAAGGGCCATTGCTGCCATAAAGTAATAAATACAAGAGGCCCGCTACGACAGGCGAAACAGCAAACGGAATATCAATTAACGTGAGTAACAGGTGCCGACCGGGAAAGGTAAAACGGGTAACACACCATGCAATTAAGGTACCGAAAACTAAATTAATAGGAACAGTGATACCTGCTACTAAGAGTGTTAAACCAATGGCATGCAACATATCGGCATCACTTAGATTCTGAATAACCCCGCCGATGCCTGCTGAAAATGCGGCAATAAAAATCAATAGTAGTGGGGTTAGCAACAGTAAAACGCTTAAGGTTACCCCTGTTGCAATTAATACCCGACGGATCCCTTTTCCCGCATTATTGTTCATTTCAGGGCCCCCGTGATGTGCTGATAGCGTTGCTGTAGACCGTTAATTAAGAAAAGCAGTATCAAGGACGCCAGCAAGACAACACTGGCAATGGCCGCAGCAGCGGCGTAATCAAACTCTTGTAAGCGTACAAAGATCATTAATGACGTGACTTCAGTTTGCCAAGGCAAGTTACCGGCAATAAAGATCACCGCACCAAATTCACCTAAACTGCGCGTAAATGAAAGCGCAGTACCTGTTAACAGGGCTGGTTTTATTTCGGGCAAAATCACGCGATAAAAGGTTTGAAAGGGACTGGCACCGAGGGTCGCTGACGCTTCTTCGTATTCAGGGCCAAACTCTTCCAGTACCGGTTGAACAGTACGTACCACAAAGGGCACGCTAGTAAAGGTCATTGCCACCACAATTCCCAGCCAGGTATAGGAGACTTTAATATCCCACAAGGCTAAATACTGGCCATACCAACCTTGGGTGGAAAATAATGCGGCTAAGGTTAATCCTGCCACTGCAGTGGGCAAGGCGAAAGGTAAATCCATTAAGCCATCTAACAACAAACGTCCTGGAAAACGGTAACGCGTTAAGATCCAGGCCATTAAAAGCCCAAAAAACAAATTAAAAATACTGGCAACTAACGCGGCCGAGGCGGTCACTTTGTAGGAGGCCACAACACGGGGATCACTGATAATGGCCCAATATTCAGGTAGGGTGAGTTTGGCCGTTTCCATTACCAAACCCGTGAGCGGTAATAAAATCACCAAGCCAATAAAAAATAAACTGCTGCCAAGGCTTACACTAAAGCCTGGCAGCACACGCTTACCGTTTTGTTTCGCCATGGTTAGCGACGGCCCTCTGCCAGCAATTTATCTAATTCGGCGTTATTGCCAAAGTGAGTGGTATTTACCGCATCCCAACTACCAAACTGGTCTTCAACAGTAAATAATTGCGTTTCTGGGAACTGCGCAGCTGTGTCATTAACGACGGTTTTATCGTAAACGCGATAAAAATAGCTGGCCAGTACGCGCTGCGCTTGCTCGCTATACAAAAATTCAAGATAGGCTTTGGCCTGCGTTTCCGTACCATTTCTGGCGACGTTGCGATCAACCCAAGCTACGGGGAATTCAGCGAGAATATTGGTTTTCGGCACTACGCGTTCTAAGGCAAGATCAGGGTATTGCTTGATAATGTTGTTCACTTCAGATTCGAAGGTGATTAATACATCACCCAGTTCACGATCAATAAAGGATGTTGTCGCGCCACGACCACCTGTATCAAATACCACTACGCGTTTTAAAAACTCAACCATCCAGCTTCGCGCAGCGGCATCATCTGCCAACCGTTGCTTGGCCGCGCCATAGGCACCCAAATACGTATAACGGGCGTTACCTGAGGTTTTTGGATTGGGAAAAACCAGGGTTACGCCTTCATTGGTCAAATCGGCCCAATCTTGAATATTCTTCGGATTCCCTTTACGCACCAAAAATGCCATGGTGGAGTAGTATGGTGAGCTATTATTGGCTAAACGTTCGCGCCAATTTTCGGGTAACAATTTACCGCGTTGATGCAGAATATCGATGTCCGTGCTTTGATTAAATGTAACCACATCAGCGCGCAGCCCCTGAATAATGGCTTGTGCTTGACGGGATGAACCGCCATGCGATTGATTGATCGTTAAGGTTTCACCGGTCTTTGCTTGCCAATGTGCTACAAAAAGAGGATTAATTTCAGCAAAGAGCTCGCGTGAAATATCATAGCTGCTGTTTAAAATTTCTTTTGCGTGTGCTGGGACATGGGCAAGGGTACTGACAACCAAGGCCGTCGCTAATATCAATTTACGCATGACAATTCACCTCAAAATTTAGATAAGGCTAGTTTAATATGCGTAATGGTTACTACAAGCTATTTCATAAGGCTATTTAGTTATAAAGCATACACGGATGCTATAAGCATTACACGCCCTGACGTTTAAATTTGGTTTCTAAAATCACCGATGAGGTCGTGCGTTCCACTCCGTCTAAATTACCAATATCATCCAAGAGATGACTGAGTTGTTCAGTGCTTTGTGCTTGGACTATGGCAATTAAATCATATTCGCCGCTAATGGCAAATAAGGCGGATATTTGTGGCATTTGCCGCAATTCTGTATTGGTTCGCGCTGTCAGTTTTTGTTTTACCTTGATACTCACGTGCGCCGAGACCAAATTGGTTAAATAGCTATCACTGAGCTCTACTGTAAAGCTTTTAATCACGCCACTGTCTTGCAGCTTTTGTAACCGATGTTGCACCGTAGCGCGGGATAATGATAGGGCTCTGGCTAAATCTGAAATACTCGCACGGGCATCGCGTTGCAATAACGCCAATAACTTTTCATCTTCTTTATTTAGCATTTTGCTAATTGACCTTATCAAATTGCAATTAAACACCGTTATTTTAATCTAAATGATACTGCAGATTGACATTGCTGACCACTATAATAGTTAACATATACCTCGCTGATATTATTATTTTTCTTTTATGAGGCCTTGTTAAATGTTAATTATTCGGCCTATTACGGCTGCAGATTTTGCTGCCTTAAAGCAGATTGCCATCGAGTCTGGCCATGGTTTTACTTCGTTGCCTGTGCACGATGAACGTTTGTGGCAAAAAATACATCATGCAGAGCACAGCTTTGCCGCGCAGGTCAGCGCGCCGGGTGATCAAGGGTATTTATTTGTTCTTGAAGATACTGAAACGGGCGAGATTGTCGGCACCACCGGGATTGAGGCCGCAGTCGGCTTACAAACCCCCCTTTACCATTTTCAGCAAAATACGGTTATTCATCACAGTGCTGAATTAAATGTTTTAAATCAGTTGAAAACTTTAACACTTTGCAATGATTACACGGGGGCCTCAGAAATTTGTACGCTGTATTTGCGTGAAAGCTATCGTCGGAATCATGCCGGACGGTTTTTATCAAAGGTACGCTTTTTATTTATGGCCGAACATCCGCAACGCTTTGCCGATAAAGTGATTGCAGAGATGCGTGGCGCGACGAATGCACAGGGCGAACCGCCATTTTGGGGCTGGTTGCAGCAATTGTTTTTAACGATAGAATTCCCCGAGGCTGACAAGCTGATTGGTGTGGGTAAAAAATCGTTTATCGCAGAGCTAATGCCACGTCATCCTATTTATGTGGGGCTTTTGCCTGTGGAAGCGCAGCAGGTGATTGGTCAAGTACACGAAAATACCAAACCAGCGTTAAAAATGCTTGAAAAAGAAGGCTTTAAACATCGCGGCTACATAGACTTATTTGACGCTGGACCAACGGTTGAAGCCAATTTAAGCGATATTCGTTCGGTCGCTTCTAGCCGTAAAGTGCCAGTGAAACTAGTGGACATACAAGGCGAACATACCTTAGCTATTGCTAATACGGCGTTAGGTGAGTTTAAAGCAACCTTCGGTAAGCAAGCGAAATTCGATGACGCTACGGGGACGTTACTATTGAGCCCAGCTATCGCTGCGGCGTTAGCATTACAAGAGGGCGATTTTGCCCGTTTTATTAATCTGGATCAGCGTTAAGTTAATCGCTTCGGGATAAACTACGCAGCAGCAATTCACAGGGGATTTCATATGCATACTGATGTTAACGCTTTATTTGAAAATTTGTGGCAAAACTATCTTTCGGTAACCCCATCAGCGCAAAAAGTGCATGCGCTTTTAGGCTCTTCTCAGCAAGATGATGTGATTAATGATCATATTGCCTTACGCACCTTTAATTTGCCGAAAGTATCGTTAGATAAATTGGCCGCACATTTTTTGGCGCTGGGCTATAAAGAGGGAGGCGAATATCATTTTGAGGCGAAAAAGTTATACGCCAAGCATTTTGAACATGCTGATCCTACCTTACCCAAAGTTTTTATTTCTGAATTACTGCTTGATAAATGTTCTGCCTCTTTAAAAAGCACGATTGAAGACTTGGTGGCACAGATCCCTGAAGAAGCTGTATCAGCTGATAACTTTTTGTATTCGGGCACACATTGGCAAGTAAGCAGCAGCACCTATCAGCAATTATTGGCTGAAAGTGAGTACGCGGCCTGGGTTGCCGCTTGGGGCTATCGCGCGAACCATTTTACGGTAAACGTGAATTATTTAGAAAAATATGCTGCCTTAGAAGACGTAAATGCAGCACTTAAACAAGCAGGATTTTTACTGAATACCGCTGGCGGCGAGATCAAAGGCACGCCTGAGGTATTTTTAGAGCAATCTGCCACCTTGGCCGATATTGTACCGGTGCAATTTTTGGATGGTGAAACCCAGATCCCCAGTTGCTTTTATGAATTTGCGCGGCGCTATCCGTTGGCGAATGGCCAGCTATACAGCGGTTTTGTGGCGGCCTCAGCAGATAAGATTTTTGAAAGTACCAACGCGCGTTAAGCTTCTTCCCCGTTTGCTGTAATATCCCAACCTTTGCCCTGTTATGCTGTAACAGGGCTTTTTTTATTTTGTACAAATACAAAACGCCCCGCAAACGTCAATAGGCCTAAGTTGTGTTAAGGTTAGTTGCTTTGGTAAAACGTCGTGACCATAAAGAACGGGTGATGTTTTACTAAGGATAACGTTGATTAATTCTAAAATAGCGGAATACCATGACCGAATATGAAAAAATGCTTGCGGGTGCCTGGTACAATCCACTGGATCCCGAGCTAAGACAGATGCGCTTGGCGGTTCGGCAAAAACTTGCTACCTATAACAGCAGTGCGCCCTCGCATCACAAACAACGGCGGTTATTATTGGCCGACATACTAGGAGCCGTTGGGAATAATGTGTTTATTGAACCGCCATTTCACTGTGATTATGGCAAGCATCTGTTTATCGGAGATGGGGTATTTTTTAATTTCAATTGTGTGGTTTTAGATGTTGCCCCTGTCACTATTGGTAATAATGTCTTCTTTGGACCGGCGGTGCAATTGTACACCGTTAATCATCCGCTTGCGGCGGCTGAACGACGAACCGGCATAGAACAGGCGGCGCCCATCACCATTGGCGACGATGTCTGGCTTGGCGGTGGCGTGATTATTTGCCCAGGGATCCGTATTGGCGCGCGCTCGGTGATCGCGGCGGGTTCTGTTGTTACGCAAGATATCCCTGAGGATGTGTTAGCCGCGGGGAATCCATGTCGGATTTTACGCCAATTAAATGATACGCTACCGCATGGTGCGCCGTAATATCCAATGGTTTAATCATAAGCCTAACAACGTCCAGTTAATTCTTTAGGAACTTGAATGCGTAACGTGTTAAAAACGGTTTTAGCCAGCATGCTGGGTGTAAGCATGGTGTATTCAGCAGCGAGCGTTGCCTTTCCACTAGAAAGCGTGACAGTGCCCTTAACCCATCCTGCGAATGGCAGTATTGTGCATCTGCCTGGGCAAAATCAGTTAATGGTGTCGGGATTTAGTCAGTTTGAACGCTGGTTAACGGCGGTAGATTTAGCATCATATCAAACTTATTCATTACCTATTCCCGCTCAAGCGCAATACTTTAGTCATGCAAAATTAGCCGGCTACGCCACAGAGCAATTGGTATTTTTGGCAACCGACGGCATTTTCCATTATCAACAGCAGCCCAGAACCGCGGAGGCGCCACCCACAGGATTTATCTCGCCACTCGTGCAAACTCTTTCTCTTTTTCGGGTGGTCGATCCCGTAAGATTACGTGAACGTGCTTTTACGCTTGAGTTAGGATCGGGCCTTAGCGATTTTATTGTGCCTGATTTTCAGCATACGCATCTTTATCGACAGCAAGCTGATGGCAGTTTTCAGCATTATGCTTTACCCGTAAGTGCCAGAGTGCAAACATGGAATAATAATCGTGCCGATTATACAGGCAGACGTCCCTATCTTATGGATGTAAATCAGGATGGATTAATCGATTTGCTGTTTGTGCAGCAAGGTCGATTTGAAGCGTTTTTACAACAGTCCGATGGCAGTGTTGATACAACCCCATGGTTACCTGATTGGCCATTGGTGCTTTCAACTGAACAAGAAGAGGATCAACGCTCTGATGCCGGACGCAGTTACAGTGGCCAAAGTATTGTGAGTTTAGAAGATATTAAGGATTTAGACGGCGATGGGATCCCTGATATTGTGCTAAACGTTGAGCTGATTGCTGATGCGTTAGAGCGCAGTAGCCGCTTCCAGGTGTTTTTTGGCCGCAAAGGTGAAGCGGGGATTGTGTATCCCGCCCAAGCCGATACTGAAATTAAGGTCGATTCGGTACCCACCGAGGTCGTGATTGCTGATTTTAATGGCGATGGGCGTCAAGATTTTTATATTCCCACTACACAGATTGGTGTGGGCACGATAGTCAGGGTACTGCTACGCGGCAGTGCAAATCTAGATGTCGATTTTTACTTACTGGCAGAAAATCGCACATACCCCGCAAAGGCAAACTTTCGGCAACAAGCTAAAATTGATGTGAGTATCAGTAATTTGCGCTTCGATATGCCGTTATTTGAATTAATGGATGTTAGCGGCGATGGACGTAAAGCCCTAGTGTTAGGCGAGGGCGGGCGGGAACTCCGTTTTTTTGCGCCAGACAGTAGCCGGTTATTTAGCCGCAATAGCGACAAAGTGGCTTTAGCGTTACCGCGAGACGCTAGCCGCGTCAGGGTAATGGACCTAAACGGCAATGGCAAAGACGATTTGATTTTGCCCTTTGATAGCTTAGATGTAGAAGGGCAGCGTAATCAGTTGCTTATCTTGTTAAATCCTTAAATCCCATTTTTACAAGATTGCGGTGGCCAGATTGAGCGGGTCTGATCTTGCCACTGCAAAGCTGAATGGGCTAAAGCCAATGGTGGTAACGCTATAAGTTTTATGCGCACAGCCTTAAGTAAAAATGACGACTACAAGGTGCCACTTCGCCTTAGCGTTAGGACGCCATTTATTGGATAAGGCGTAAAATATCTGACACCATATCGTCCATGGTCAATAAGCCAACCAATTTATTATCATTAGTTACTAATAAGCGTTTCAATTTATGTTGGCTCATTAACGATGCTGCATGCTTTACCGCCATTTCTTGACTAATGGCGATAGCCGGTTTAATACACACATCGTAGACATTGATTAAATCGATATCGCCTTCTTCGGCAATAATGGTTTTTAATATATTGGTATACGTAATTAAACCATAAGCATCATGTGGGTTTTGGCGATCGACCACTAAGGATTTAATGTTATGTTGCTTCATCAAAGTGAGTGCAGCACGTAAGCTACTAAAGGGCGAAATAGTAACGACATCTTTTACCATTAAGTCTTTAACCAATCTTATCGACATATGTAGCTCCTAGTTCTGCTCATGCAAGTGTTGTTCAAATTTCATGATTTGTCCCATATCTAAACCGGTTAAATGCTCAATAGGCACAGTGAACGCGATACCACTCGATTTCCCCTCGGACACTAACAAGGCTTGCATTTTTTTCAAAATAGGTAATGAAATATGCTTAGCGACAATCATCAATAACACCGATTGGCTGCCTTCAAAGGTCATACCGAAGAAGGTTTTTTTAGCTTCGCCCCCGATACCCCGGCCAGATAAAATAGTAATGCCCGTAGCGCCGGCAGCTTTCGCATCTTCTATCGCTTGTTGTTCCAACTCTTCTGGCGCTATGACGACAATGGCAGAAAATTTCACGCTGCAGCACTCCTTCTGTTGCTTAACTTTTCTACGATAATGGCATAGAGCATTACCGTAATAATTGGAAAAATTGAGGCAAAGGCAATTAAGCCAAACCCATCAATTAGCACATTGCGTCCCTCAATCGATGACGCTAAACCAATGCCTAAGGCGGTTACTAATGGGACAGTTACCTCGGATGTCGTCACACCGCCTAAATCAAATGCCAGAGCAATAATATAGCGGGGGGCAAAAGCGGTTAGTATCACCACGATCACATAACCCAACATAATATAGTAGTGAATTGAATCACCGGTAATGATACGGTACACGCCAACGGTGATGCCGATGGCTACGCCAAACGCGACAATAAGCCGAATCACCGCGCCTTTTAACTTGCCATGAGCGGCTTCTTCAGCTTGATTGCCAATGGCGATTAACGCGGGCTCTGCCATGGTGGTTGCAAAACCAATCATAAAGGCAAACAGTAAAATTAAGCCGTTCATTCCCTTCGCGATTAATTGTTCTGCCATTAAGGTGCCTACTGGGAATAAGCCCAGTTTTAGCCCTAAGACAAAAGCGTACAAGCCAAACAATACCATCAAAAAGCCAAAGCTAACTTTTAGTTTATTCGCAAGGGGGCGGCGCAAAATACCATATTGAAAAATCAGCACCACTAAGATCATGGGCAAGATATCTTTTATCATCGTGGCTAAATCGATAATAGCCTTAACTGACCAATGCCGCGTGTTATCCGCTACGTCGGTGATGAGTACAGCGGTTGCCTGACTAAACTGATACACCCAAATACCATACAATTGCACACTGATCATCGGAACCATCACTGCTAATGCAACGAGACCAAAACCATCGGTTAAGGGATTACGCCCTTTAATTGAGCTGGCCAACCCGAGCCCAAGCGCGGCAATTAACGGTACGGTGACAATATTGGTGGTAACACCACCGGAGTCGTAAGCTAACCCAACAATTTCAGGCGGCGCAAAGAAAGTGACGGTTAACACCACGATATAGCCGCCAATCATCAACCAATGAATAGGCCAGCCCAGAATAATACGCAATACGCCAAGCGCCATGACTACACCCACGGAACTAGCAACAATAAAGCGTAATGTCAGTCCATTTACGCGGCCTTCGCTGATCTGTTGTGCTTGCTCAGCAACGGCAATTAGAGCGGGTTCAGCAATAACAGCCGCAAAACCAATAGCAAAGCCAAATAACAACAATAATGGTAGGGAGCCTTTACGGGCAAATTGGTTTGCGAGGTTTTTGCCGACAGGAAAAATGCTTAACTCAAGCCCTAACAAAAACAATGCAATACCTATGGCAACCACGAATAATCCCACCACAATACTTACGGGCTCTGGTGGTAAGGTCTGAAAAACGGCTAGTTGAAAAAGTAAAACCACTCCCACAATAGGTGAGAGGTTTTTGAGTGCATGGAATAGCTGTTTAACAAAAGCGTGCAGCACCGCGGCTCCATTGAGGTATAAGTGTGGTGTAGAAACGATGGAGTGAGTGTAGATGAAAATGACGCGCGTTTTAAATTAATTCTGTAAAGGCGTTTGATTTATCGCAAATAAACCCCAAAAATGCGCTGTTGCGGTGGGCGGAATACTGCCTAGACTGTATTTTACAATACAGTCTAGGCATCTGACTTGTTACCGACGGGCCATTATGACGTTTAGATCACGCAACGCAAACCGATCTATTTCCGTTAGCCATGCTTAACGCGGCTCAAAATAGAAGGCTTGTCGCTGCCGCTCCCGCAAGCCAATTTCGTTCATGCTTGCAGCGTCAAATAAACGGCCATTCACCATGGTATAAATGACTTGATCACTGACGCGGATATTGTCTAATGGATTGCCATCAATCACGATTAAGTCGGCTAATTTACCCACTTCAATACTGCCAAGTTGATGATCCATACCGAATGTTTTTGCTGGGTTAAGGGTGGCAGTGCGCAGTGCATCTAGGGGCGTCATGCCGCCTTGAGCAAACATCCAAATTTCCCAGTGGGCACCTAAGCCTTCACGTTGACCATGCGCGCCGATATTGGCCACCACTCCCACGTCTTTCAGTTCGTTTGCGGTTTTAACCACATTAAAGTGATTATAATGATGCTCGGGGGCTGTAGGTCGGCGCATGCTGCGTGGCGCAAGTTCGTCCATAGGCACATAGCGGCTTAAGCGAGGATGTTTCCATACTTCCGTTTTGTCATACCAATAGTTTTCACCCCAAATACCCCCATAAGCTACGTTAAGCGTAGGGGTATAGGCTGTGCCACTGGCTTGCCATAATTGTTTAACATCGTCGTACACTTTCGCCGCAGGTAACGCATGTTCTATTGTGGTGTGCCCATCAACAATCATCGTCAGATTGTGCTGCATCAACGATCCCCCTTCGGGCACCACCATCATATTAAGTTCTCGAGCTGCTTGTATCACTTGTTGGCGTTGGTTACGTCGAGGTTGATTATAGCTTTTTACACTGAAAGCCCCGGCTTTTTGTAAGCGGGTTAAGTGAAACTTCGCATCATCTAGGCTATCAATATGGGAAGTATAACCCGCACCCTCAGCACCATATAAAATGGTACCGGTAGAGAAAATACGTGGCCCAACGATCTGTCCTGTGCGTTGCAATTCACTGGCACTAAAAATTTCGCGGGTATCGTTTGATGGATCGTGAATACTGGTTACCCCAAAGGTTAAGCTGGCGTAATTTTGCCAGTTTTGTTTAGGCGTAATTTGTTGAACCCCTTGGCTGCCGTGGGCATGGGCGTCAAATAAGCCTGGCATCAACGTTTTTCCAGTGATATCAAAGATTTTGGCATTCGCAGGAAGGGTAATAGTACCTTGTTCTCCTACTGCAATAATCTTATTATTTTCCACCACAACAACCGCATCTTGTAATACTTCATCGCCTTTCATGGTAATTACTTGTCCCCCAACAAAGGCAACAACACCACGCGGTATATCAATAGGTGCGGTAACGCTAAGATTGATGATCTTAGCATCGGGGCTGGCGTTTGCATCGGCGGTAAATAAGTTAGCCGTGCTGGCTTGGTATAAGTCTGGTCCAAGGCTCCAGTAAAGCTGATTGCTGTCGGCATTCCAACTAATGTACTCGCCAGCCCGCATGGAGAGTTGTTTTACAGGAAGTTGTTTATCATTGGCTCCAATATCAATTGGTTTGCCACGTTCAATAAAAGGAGTAACAAACACTTTGAAACGATCGGCAAAGGCTAAATATTGCCCATTGGGCGACAGTTTAAATTCAGTGCCAAATTTAGCGGTATATAACGTTTGCTGGGTATGTTTGGTTAAATCGATACTGATTAATCGCGGCGTTGTGCCAAAATCCATGGCATATACTTTCTCGTTGTTGGCGCCGAACATAGGCGCGCGGCCGTTTCTGGCGATTAACTCAGCATTGCCGCCACGGCTACTAACCTTATAAAGTCCGGTGTTTAACGACCATTGTTTAGGTAACAAACTGCCGGCACCGATCTTGCGATACACCACTGTTTTGCCATCTGGACTAAAGGTTGGTTCAACGTATTTACCAGGATCGTTGGTGAGCTTTGTAAGACGATTATTACGTAAATTAAGGCTATTTACGGCACCTTGGGTTTGATCGTTCCAACTGACATACACTAACTCGCGACCATCACGTGAAAATTGCGGATAAAACTCAAAGTCTGTAGTTTGTCGAGTAAGACGCCGTGGTTTTGGATCGTCTAAGTCCGTTATGTACAAATGGCCCAACGCGGTAAAAACAGCTTGTTTGCCATCGGGTGAGACTTGCACAAAACGATGCATTTTCGTTTGTAATTGTGTTTGGTCTTGATCTTGTTGCACCCTTACGGCTGTTTGAATTTGTTTTTGGGTAGAGACGCTAAAGGGGATCGTTTTGACCTTTTTATCGGCAAGGTGTAATTGCTTAATTTCGCCCCCCGCCCAAAATACCAAACTGCGATTATCTGGGGTCCAACTTAATGTGGGGTAAACGCCGTGAATGGCCCAGGTTTCCTGCATATCACGATCTAAACCATCATATAGTTTGATGTGTTCACCGCTTTTGAGATCGTATAAAAATAGCGTGCTTTGAAAATCTACCCGGCGAATATAGGCCAAATAGTTGCCGTCGGGCGAGGGGGTTGGTCTAATCGCGCCACCAGCTCCCCCCAAGATCACTTCTATGTCCCCAGTTTGCCGCTCAAACCGTTTAATCGTATAGATACCAGCTTCAGAGTCTTTACTGTAGTGAAAGGTTTTGCCCGGTGTGTCGTCTTGCGAAAAATAAATATGCTTACCATCAGGTGAAAACGCAGGCTCACCCAGATCTTTTTGATCGTTGTCCCGCTCGGTAAGCATAACACCACTGCCACCCGTTACATGATATTGCCATACTTCACCGGCACCCAAAGAGCGACTGGCCGTAAAATGTTTACGGGCAACGATAAATTGCCCATCTGGGCTCCACGCGGGGCTGTTTAACAAACGAAATGTTTCTTTGGTTACCGCTCGGGCATTTTGTCCATCGCTATCCATTACCCAAATATTATCGCCACCATCACGATCTGAGGTAAACGCAATAGCACGGCCATCAGGACTAAATACCGGCTGCATATTCCAAGCGATATCTTGCGTTAGTGCGGTAGCTTGGCCGCCACTGATAGGCATGGTGTAAATATCACCAAGCAGGTCAAACACTAAGGTGCTGCCATCTGGGCTGACACTGACATTCATCCATGTGCCTTGTTGCACGTTGATGTCAACTTGCTGAAACTGCCCCTGTGGCGCATTAACCTGCCACTCTGTTGGCGTTTCTGCCGCGTGTGAAAAATAACTACTGACGGCTAGTGCCACAATACTTGGGGTTAATAAGCGCATAATGATACCTATAAAGAGGGTTACAGGCACAGACTGGCACAAAGTACAGCAGATGTTAAGCCATGCAGTAAACTGATGCGTTAAAACACAGATTGTGAACGATAAAAGTGTGGGAAAACAAAATAGCACCCGAAGGTGCTATTTTATTGAAGAGGAGCTTAGCGGTTAATACTAAGCAAGGAGAGGGTAATTACCCACCTGCGCGTGCTAATAACACGTCGATAACGGGTGAGCTGCCAAAACCATTGTTTTGCGCCCATTCAACATCGCCTGAGGCGGCAACTTGGCTACCAGGTAATTGTTTAATAATGAAATCGGCAGTATCGTTAGCGCCACTCTTAATGGCATAACGTACTAAAGGTAAACCATCACACACGATGCTGCCGTAAACGTTACTTAAACGTAAACGGTTATCAGATAGGGTTTTACGAAGATTGTTGCGACTGTCGGCTGCGACATAGGCACAGATAGATTGCGCTAGTTGATCGTTTGCCGCAACGGGAGTGCTGATAAAGGCAGTTGAGGTTAATACAGCTGCTAAAGTAATGATCTTGAATTTCATTTTGGACTCCGGTTTGTCACAGTGACGATCAGTATTAATTAATATAATATGAAAGAAAAGTCGTGTGCAGTACCAGAATACATCTCAAACGGGGTGTTTGAGCTTGGTAGCCCGGCTGTCATAGGTAACCCTTTAGACCCGAAGCTTTGCGTGTGCATCCTTTCGGATGACTTGCCTTTCAATAAGCGGCATTCTAAGTAATGATTAAATACTATGCAAGTAAAAATTAAATTAAAAGAACATGAATAAAAGCGCATTTAGGCAACGTTATTGATAGGGTATAAAATAGATAAAGCAAAACAAGCGGTTAAAAATTAAGCAGTGATGTCGTCACTGCTCAGATTATTTGGCGGTATTTCTTGCGATACCATTAACAGTTTTTGTTACGGTATTTTTTGTTATGGTATTCGTTGCGACATTTTTAGCGGTTTAAAGCCCGGCGTTGGCTAAAAGGGTTGCCATGGATTCTAATGCCGCTAACCCTTGGATATCCGTTGCCTGTAAAGGGACTTTGTAGCGGGGTAATGCCGCAAAATCGCGATCAATTTGTTGTAGATGCTGTTTTTCTTGTTGCCGGCGTTGTGCTAAAAAATGTCCATCCGCATCATCGGGTAAAATCCGATTCACCACTAAACCCGCTAAAGGCAGTTTCTCAAGTTGTAAACTTTTTACGGCTCGACCCGTTTCTAGAATTGGCAGTTTTTCAGGCGTGAGTACAAAGAGTAACGCCGTTTGCGTTTTGTCTAATAACAATGCGCGGGTGCGTTGTAATAACCGCTGCCGTGCTAATAATGTTTCTGTGATGGCTTTGTTCCGATCGTCCATGCCTGCAGTGGCATGTTCAGCTGGATCAATGAGTGGGTTATCGATGTCTCGCCCAGCTTTAGGGGTAAGGTGTCCCAGTACCTCACCTAACTTTTCAGAGCGCTTGTTGGCATTCAATAAACCTTGCGTCCAAGCTGCCATAGCTTCGGGTAAGCTCAGTAAACGTAAGGTATGTCCGGTTGGCGCAGTATCAAAAATAACCGTATCATACTCGGCTAAACCCAGCTCAATAGTGTTGGCAATGCGTTCTAACATGGCGGCTTCTTGCGCACCGGGCGATTGCCGAGTTAGGCGCATTTGCCGTTCAATTTCGGCAAACATCTCTGGCCGCGTATAGCGTTTTAACTGTGCGGTGACTCGCGCTAAATGCTGTTCAACTTCTAAATCGGGATCCAGTTCCAGCGCGTCTAAATTAGGTGCTAAGCGCGTAATATTATCGCCAATTTTGTTACGGGCAAATGCATCAGCTAAACTGTGAGCGGGATCTGTTGAGACCAGTAATACTTTTTTATTTCGCTGCGTCGCTAAAACGGCTAAGGCAGAGGATACCGTTGTTTTACCAACGCCACCCTTACCACCAATTAATAATACGCGTTTATCAGTTAACAACATTTAAAATTATCCAATGGTGAGTGCTCCATCCCCATACGCAGATGCCAATCATGAAACCTTTCCATTAACAGCGGTTGTAATTCAAGCGTGTAATAGCTGGCAGGATTGGGTACGCCCATCATTTCAGAAAATATTAGCAGCATAAAAAGATCATCTTGCTCCCGCTGCGCTCGCGCAATAGCGGAGCGATACGGGGCATTGTAGACCTCTTCAACATAAAAATTGGCCTGGCGGAACCAGGCCTTTACGGCATCGAATTTCATGCAGTGTTTTTAGCTGTTTTATTAGCTTTGATTTGTTTGTTAAGCGTAGAACCTGACTCGAGGATAACCAAGATAGCAGCAACTAATATGATGATATCGAGGGTAAACAGGAACCAATCGCCTTTGTCGTAAAAACTCTTTAACTGAATTAATAAGCCCAAAGTCGTCATAGTTAACAAGAAAATCAATGGCGCTAAGGTGTACCACATTGGGCGACCTAATTTGACCAACATAACGGTGATCACCAGCAAGGTTAAGCCAGCTAATAACTGATTTGTTGTGCCGAATAATGGCCAAATCATCATGCCGCCAGAGCCATCGCCACCCGCACCGAACGCGAGCAACAAGCACGAGCCTACGGCCAATAAGGTTGCAGGTGCGGCTTTTTGCATCCAGCCCACATTATAAATGCTGCCCCATTCTTGGAAGATGTAACGTTGTAAGCGTAAACCGGTATCCATAGTGGTACCCGCAAATAGCACAACCATTACCGTTAACAGCGTTTGCGCTAATACTGCGTCTAAGCCAATACCATCTTGCAGAATATTAGCACCACCGCGAATAAAGGCACCTACACCGCCTTGGCCAAAACTGTGATATATGGCTTGCCAATCGGCTAAGGTTGCAAAACCGGCGGTTGCAGCAATAATGGCGGCTAAGGCTAAAGAACCTTCACCAATGGCGCCAAAATAACCAACAAAACGCACATCGGGTTCTTTGTCTAATTGCTTAGACGTGGTACCACTGGCAACTAAGCCATGGAATCCAGAGATGGCGCCACAGGCAATGGTAACAAACAATAATGGGATCAGCGATGGTGTACCTTCTGGTACATCGGTGTTAAATGCTGGCGCAACAATATCGGGGCTGGCGAAAATGACTGCGGCATAGAGCAAACCCAAACCGATAAATAATTGAATACCATTAATATAATCGCGTGGCTGCAACAATGCCCATACAGGTAACAAAGAGGCGATAGCCGCATACACAAATAACAGAATGATCCAGCCTTGGCGATCCGATAGACCCATTACACTCTCAGGTAATGCCAATGGGAACATGGGGCCAGCGTAAATCATGGCATATAAGGCAACGACACCAATAATGGTGACCATTAACAGACCAATCAGTTTACGGTAAATTAGCTGCCCAATAATTAACGCCACAATAATTGCGCCCCACACCGGAACAGTAGCACTTGGGAAGCTGATTAATTGATTGGCAATCACGACGGCGAAGACGGCGTTAACCATCAATAGTACAAGGAAGATAACGATCATAAAGATACTGCGGGCACGATTACCCACGATATCGCCTGTCAAAGCACCAATAGATTTGGCTTTGTTGCGGCTACTGGCCCAAATGGCACCTGCGTCATGCACGCCAGCAAAGAAGATAGTACCAAATACAACCCATAAAAAAGCGGGTACCCAGCCCCAAATTACCGCAATTGCTGGACCGATGATCGGTGCTGCACCGGCGACAGACGTAAAGTGATGACCCCACAAAATGTATTTGTTGGTTGGGACATAATCTACACCATCTTGCATTTCATGTGCAGGCGTGCGGAAGTTTGGATCGACTTTGAAGATTTTTTCACAAATAAATTTAGAATACACAAAATACCCGAGCGCCATGGCGCCCAGGCCCATCAACATCAGCAAAATAGCATTCATGCTACTACCTCTTAGTGGGTGTTAAAGACCAACTAAATATGGTACAACATTACTTTTGGTTCAGACATGCGACTAAAGTCGCATATTTCTGCCGTGTACCTTCCCAATGTTAGCGTTTTTGAAGCCAATTCCCATCAAGTAAAATGTAGTGACCACGCTGTGTGCGTTCTACGGCTTTCTGACCTGCCATAGCCTCAACGTCGGAAACTGCAATATTATTATCTTTGGCTAAACGGGCATATTCGGCGCGACGTGCATCATTTATTAATTTCGCAATAGCTTCGGCGTCTTGATTATTTGCTTGCACGACACCCAAATAGCCATTAGGTTGTTCGCCCACTAACCCTTGAATTTTTGCATTGGGCAATGCGCTCATTGCTTGTTGTAAATTCATGGCTAAAACGGGCATGCTGATCGCAAATGCAGTACTTAAAAGTAGTGCTTTTAACGCCTTGCTTCTTACCAACATGTTAATGAATTTCATATGTTATTCCTTAAAATAAGCCACTGGCATCGCTGAAGAGTTCGTCTAGTTGTTTATCTACCCGAATATAAATTTCATGCTGAATTTTAACGTTAAGATTGATGTTAATGGGCTCATTTGGCAAGGCGACTTCCACCCTGGGGGTGCAAGCTGTAACAGCGAAAAGGGCTCCGAGCGCAAGTAGCGCATGTGGCTTCATGGGGTTTCTCCTGCAGCGGACTTCGCTGCTTGTTGGCGTTTTATGTACTGTTGGACCCGTTTGGTGAGGGTATCGTTCAGTTTGTTGGTCAGTTGTAAACTGGCAATCATAGCGGGCAAATCTTCCTCTAAATTAATCGTTAAATTAATGGCGCGACCTTGTTGTACCGCGGGGTTTGCACCTTGTAATTGTAAGGCTAGTAGCAGTTTGCCATCTTGGTCATAGCTTATTTCGGTACTAAGCACATTAAAGTGAAAATCGGAGAGAGCGTCAAACACTAACTTCATACCGGGATTGCTATTGCCGGCAGTGGCTGCAGCATTGCGGTATTGTAACTGCCCACCAGGTTGTTCAGCCGCTAGGCTACCTTTTTGCACACTAAATTGATTGTCTTTAAACAGCAGTGGGATTCGGCCACTGACTTTGCCTTTGGCATATAAATCGTTAGTGGGATGTTGACGCACTAATTCTGTTAGATCTAATTGATTCACGACAAGGACAAGATGTTGTTCGCTCGCACTAAGATCAACCAATGTGGGTGCTAGCGTTACGTCACCTTGCATAAATTGCATACTGAGTTTGTTAAGCTGTACCTGGCCATTAAGTGGTTGTTCTATAGCGGCGCTATACTGCGCATCTAGTTCTATGGGGCCCATTTGTAAACCGTGATTGATGTCAGCAATATATAGTCTTGGGCTAGCGAGCGTGATCCTATTCTGTTCATAATTAACACCTAGCTGGCTCGTTAAACCATTGAACAGTGTTCGATCATATAAACCTTGGATTTCACGAAGGTGTATTAAGGCATTGATTGATAACTGCTCATCGACCAGCTGTAATTGGCCTGTCGCCCCTAAGCGTCCTCTATTTAATGTTAACAGCGGCGGCCACTGCGCTAAGCTCATTTGTAACGGATTACCTGCCAGTAAAAACAGATCATTCATTTGCCACTCTAGCTTAAGCTGCCCCGGTGTTTGCCACTGCAACTGATGTAGCAGCGTTATGCCACTGTCATTGGTCAATTCACCGTTTAGCGCTAGGGCGCTTAGGCTGCCGGTTAAATCACTTTGCCAGCGCCAGTTTTGTGTGATCACATAGGGATTCGTCAAGGCTGTTATGGTTAAGTTTGCTTGGCTTTGCACGGTAATATCGTTTGGGCGTGTTTGGCGTAATTGGGTATTAGATAATTGTAGTTGTAACTGTGCTTGGGTATCGACAAGCAAAAGTAAGCCGCTAAGTGTGGTCGTGTCTGACAGTGATAGAGACCAATCGGTTGTCGGTTGATTATTCGTTGTCTCGTGCTTAACTGAGCCTCGCAGCGCGCTGTTAAACCGAAAATCGCTTAATGTTGCGCCAGCTGGCAGGTGCAGATTATCAGCCGCCAAAGCGATCACGCCATGTTGCAGATCGAGTTGAAGCGTCGGAAATAACGTTAAATGTAATAACGCAGTTATGTCACTCTGTAAGGGGGCTGCCGAGTGTATTTTAATGCTAATGGGTAAAGCATGAGGCACCGCTTTGTTTTCCCCTTTCTGATGATTCTCCGCTTCCTCAGTGGCGCCTGCCAAGAGGTTAGCCAATTCAGCCTCGCTTGTTACTGCACTGCTGCTAAATGTAATGTGAAGCGGCGCCAAAGGCTGCTCGAATGCCGACGTCAGTTGCTCAAAAATAGGATCACTCAGTGCTTCACTAGTCAGTACTTCACTAGTCAGTGTTTCGCTAAGGTGACTTAAAATAAGTTCAGCCTTTAATTGCCACTGCCGTACTTGGTGCTCGCGAATGCTAAGCGAGGTCGTTATGTCACCTTTTAACCAGCCTATCTTTGGGATAACAAATGCATCTGGTGCTCGCGCAATCAATTGGAAATCGCCGCTTGGTATAGGAAACGCGTTGCCAACTGCAGCAGGTAAGGTATCGGGAACACGCCATTCACCCGAGGCAAATAACTGTATCGGCTGGTTAAACTGGCTGATCCAGTCATCAGGTATAGCGAAAGACCATTCGTCCAGTAAGGCTAACAGCGCTTCTGAAGGCGGAGCTAATGCAATTGTGATGTCAGTGCGTGCGTTGCGATCTGCGCTGACATGCTGTTTAAAGCTTAATGCAAACTGTTGTTCTAGCTGAACACTGGCTTGTAATAGGTTTTCTGTGTCTTGCGGTTCATAACGCAAATCGATTCGCAGTGGTACCTGATAGCTGGAACTAGCAAAGGCTAGCTTAGCTTGCCAGTAGGCGCTTTCATGCTTACTGATAAGGCCATCTGCTTGAATATCGCAGCGTGTTGTAAAACAGGGTAGTGTGACCGTGACATTCTCTAATTGCATCAAGCGGGGTAAATTCTCAGGCAGTGCCCAATCAATTGGCAGAGCCAACATGGCAGCGAGGTTACCTGCATGGCCTGTTGCAAGCTCACTGAGAGTAGCCGGTGACACGGGATCAGGGGTTGCAAGGGCATCGTTTTTAGCACTAAGATTTTCAGAATCAGGATCTGTAGAGATAAGGGGAGGGTAGAAATTAAGTTGTGCTGTGTTTAGCAATAATGTTTCGGGTTTAAACCGAAAAAATGCTGGCCAGGACCACGTTAATTGTAATTCCTTAAAGGTTGCTTGTACCTGATAAGTGGGCTGGTTAAGCGTTGCATGAACATCAGTTAGGGTTAATTGATGCAATGACAGGCTTTCAAGATGGATGGACCACTCGCTAATACCCGCTTGCTTTAGTTGGGCCTGTAAATAAAACCAGCCCACAACAAAGACCACCGGTAAACCCAGTAGCAACAAACCTAATGATTGTAGCAAACGGCGCATCACTGCTCCTTTTTGAGCTCCATGGGGTAACTTTAGTCCAGACTAACTGAATTCTCTATGAATTTAACCGACGGAATTCAATTCACCGAATTCAAGCAATCGAATTCAAGTGACCGAGTGCAAGTAACCGAACTCTAGTGAGCGAATTTAAGTACATAAAAATAAAGCAGCCGAAGCTGCTTTATTCCTCAGAGAAGCACCTTAATTACGCTGTGCTGCAGACGCATCACGAATAGCGCGGAATTCGTTACCTTGATACCAATTAGGCCACAGTCGACTGTTTGCAAGCTCGTTCCCTACGCGATAATACAAGAAAAGATCTTGTTGTGCTCCACGCAGATCCCAGCTGTCATTCCATTCGTCTTCGACTTTGTGATAACAGCAGCTATTGTATTCAGCGCGCTGCGCAGCACCCCATTCGGCGCCAAGTTGGTAATGATCGTTACCGCCTTTGGCATAAAGGATCGGCACGCCTTTTTTCGACAGACTAAAGTGGTCCGAGCGGTAGGCAATGCCAGCTTCTGGGTTAGGTTCTTTAACCGCATACCGGCCTTGCTGTTCGGTATATTTCACTAAAATTTCTTCTAGATCGGTATTCCCTAATCCCACCACGACCATATCTTTCATCGGCCCGTACACATTCATAACATCCATATTAATAGCAGCAACCGTTTTCTCTAGCGGAAAAACGGGATTTTCAGCATACCATGCTGAGCCTAATAAGCCGCGCTCTTCAGCGGTGACCAGAACAAAAGCGATAGAGCGTTCAGGCTGGGGTTGCTGGGCAAAATATTCTGCCAACGCAATCACTGCGCCAGTTCCGCTGGCATTGTCTTGTGCACCGTTAAACACCGTATTGGTTGGGTTAGAGAAATCCATCCCTAAGTGATCCCAGTGCGCCATGTATAAGATAAATTCATCAGGGTATTTACTCCCTTCTATATATCCCACAACATTACTTGAATTAAGCTCACGCAAATTATTATTCACACTAACAGAGGCATTTACTTGCAAAGGTACCGGTTTAAAATCGCCTGATAAGGCTTGCGCCCGTAATGCTTCGATATCAGTACCGATATTTGCAAAGAGTTTGCCTGCCGTTTCAGCCGTGATCCATCCTTCAACCTTGGCACGGTCCATATTTTTATTTTCTTTGATTAAATCAAATTTAATCGGTGAACCATGTGCCACCACACCCCAACCATAGCTGGCGGGCGCGGTTTCGTGAATAATTAGCGCCATGGCCGCACCTTGCCGAGCGGCTTCTTCAAATTTGTAGGTCCAACGGCCATAATACGTCATGGCATTGCCGTTAAACAGTTCTGGATTTTGCGTGGCATATCCTGGATCGTTAACAAACATCACCACGGTTTTGCCTTTAACATCCAGCCCTTCGTAATCATTCCAATTATACTCTGGGGCGACAATACCGTAGCCGACAAATACCATTTCGCTTTCTGTTACGTCAACCGAATCAACCACTTGCGTAGTCCAAGCAATCATATCATCACGGTAAGCTAAGGTGGTGGGTAATTGTTCGCCTCCGCCGCTTAACGTCATAGCACTGACTTGCTTGGGATCAATTTGCACTAACGATACGGGTTGTTTATAACTGTCGCCGTCAATGCCTTTTAAACCAATACGGCGAAAGTGTTCCTCAATATAGGCTACGGTGAGTTCTTCGCCTTTGGTTGCTGGTGCGCGGCCCTGAAATTTATCATCAGAGAGCGTTTTAATGTATTCCGCTAATTTAGGATTAAACTCGGTGTCAACCAGTTCAGTGGTGGAACTTGCTGTTGCCGGGGTAACCTGTGGGGGCGTTTCAGCTGGTTTACCACAGGCACTTAACGCGACAGCAGAGGCGAGGGTAAACCATAGCGCCGGCTGCATAAAGGAGTGTTTCATTTGGGGGTTCCTTGGTATTTATTGTTTTAAGTATTGTAAGGAGGAAAAGCAGTGCCGCCAAGCACTGCCATCGCGAAAACAGGGTAATTAGTCGGCATAGCCCCAAGGTACAGGAGGCAAAGCCACCGGTTTAGTTAGGTCAAACTCTACTCTAAACTCGCGGCCTTCTCGTACCAATCGATACGTAAACTTTTCTGGGTAAACATACATTTGCCACGTATTGCCGTTCGATTGTGGCACACCACGAGAAGCAAAAAGTTCTTTAGAATACTGATCAGCTGGGAAAGATTGCGAATTTGGCCAGCCAGCATCTACTGTATGACCGCCATACATGGTTTGCACATCATGTGAACCATCTTTATTACGATGATCGTGTTTTAACGATAAACCTGCACCAGTTTTCGTAATAATCCAGGTGCGGGAATGATCATCGCCAACATGAAATGGGATCTGTAATTCAGTATCGGTACAGCGACGCACATGCATAATAAGTGCGCCTTCAAAACCGGGTGCCGCAGGGGTATCGACTGCAATTTCACCTGCAAAGGCTTTGCCACATAGTGCCTTTAATTTATCGAAGAAGGCATCGTGCGTTGGGATGGAAACGAGTGGTGCAGGTTGAACAATTTGCGCATTAGCAGCAAAAACACTGAGTAGACCAGCGATAATTAAGGTTTTTTTCATTATTTTCTCCTATTTTTCAGTCAAACTATACCGTTAAAGCGTACTGGGTTCAAATCGGATGGATAAGGCGGCGTTATGCAGAATGAGATTGATGGTAAGTTTTTATTAAGCTTGTACAGCAAAATTGAAAAATATGGCAAAGCGGTGACTACCCCAGAGGGCGCAGGCTTTACATTAGATGGGATCACGGTGAGTCAGGGCTATGATGGTTATGATGCCTATTTTTCGGATGGCGTGGTTCAGCTCACATTAGGTTTTCATAACAAATGGCATGCGGATGCCAAAGAAGAGAAACAAATGGAAACCTTTTTAGAGCGCTTAAAATATATCCAAAAAAGTTATAATTGATAAACTTCGCTTGACGATGATAAAATAAAAGTGCATCTTTACGTTTAGATGGCTAAATGGCCGTTTGCAATTTACCGCAAAACGCGATAGAGTGCGCACCGTCAATCGTATTCGATAGACCAGAAGAGGCGCGCTAGCCAGGTATTCTATGTCAGAGCACTATTACTCGTAGCATAGAAGAGGGGGTTTAGCGCCGAGGGTAAACAACAAATAGTGGTTGTGCACCCGGTTGCTAAGGCTGAATCCTTAGGACTGTCACCTTTAATCCGGTGGAGAGCTTCTGGCCTTTGTTACTTACTGCAACGGTCTATTTCTATTCTCGTTTTGCGTGTTAGCAAATGCCATGCTCTGCTTATCTAATCTGTTAAGGAGAGAGACCCCGTGTCCAAACTTATTATTGCCAAATTTGGTGGCACTAGCGTGGCTGATTTCGATGCCATGTCACGTTGTGCTGATATTGTACTTGCTGATGAAAATATTCGTGTGGTGGTGGTGAGCGCCAGTTCTGGTGTGACCAATTTGCTCGTGGATATTACGCAAACGACCGATGTGCAGCAGCGCTATGGTGCTTATGCCGGTATTGAATCTATTACTTTAAATGTGTTGAATCGCTTACAACATCCACAGGCGGTGGCCGAGCCTATTGCCTTACTACTGGGTGAGTTAAAAGCCTTGATTGAAAATGGCGGTGCGCTTTACAGCAGTGCGCATAAAGATCTTATTCAATCTTTTGGTGAACGCTTAAGCTCCGTGTTGTTTGCGCAAGTGCTTGTTGAGCGTGATAGCCAAGCGCTGTGTTTTGATATTCGTCGAATCATGCGCACCGATGGCCGTTTTGGCAAAGCTGAGCCACAAATAGCCACTATTGCTGAACTGGCTGAAGTGCATTTAGCACCGCTTTTAAGTGATTATCGTATCGTTACTCAGGGATTTATTGGTGCCGATGACAGTGAGCAAACCACTACATTAGGGCGTGGTGGTTCTGATTACAGTGCCGCGTTACTGGCGGAAGCCTTACACGCGGCTACCGTGCAAATTTGGACCGATGTTGTGGGTATTTTTACAACAGATCCCCGCTTAACCAGTGATGCTCGTTGTATTCGTGAAATTAGCTTTGATGAAGCGGCGGAAATGGCGACCTTTGGTGCCAAGGTATTACATCCGGCCACTTTATTACCTGCTATGCGCCAAAATATCGCTGTGTTTGTGGGTTCTAGCCGCGAGCCAGCCGCTGGCGGCACGTGGATCGCCAAAGAGGTGCAAGAGCGTCCACCGTATCGAGCGATTGCTTTGCGTAAATCACAAACCTTAATTACGGTGAAAAGCCCGGCTATGCTGCATGCGGCAGGTTTCTTAACGCGGGTATTTGATACTTTAAGCCGGCATCAAATTTCGGTCGATTTGGTAACAACATCGGAAATCAGTGTTGCCCTAACTTTAGATCAAGGCGGCATGACCAGCGCGTTTAGTACCAATGTTGAACCTGCTTTAGAAGAGCTAAAAACCTTTAGCGAAGTGAGTGTGGAGCAGGGGCTGAGTTTGGTAGCCGTGATTGGTAACCATTTACATAGCAGTAAAGGTATTGCCGGTGAGCTGTTTAATGCGCTTGAACGGATCAATATGCGGTTAATTTGCCATGGCGCATCTAAGCATAATTTGTGTTTTTTAGTGCAAGATACCGATGGACCAGCGGTAGTTAAGCAGTTACACCAAAGTTTGTTTACGGCGTAAGTTTTCTTGCATTGAGACCATATTACACGGTTAAAAAAGCCCGTTAGTTAATCTAACGGGCTTTTTTTAGTCACGAGAAGGGGGCTCTGTATTGGGTTCTTTGTTGTTATTTAGCGTGCTGCGTTAGATAACGTTGTTTCAGGTGAATGCTCCAGCATGTGTTCTTGATTACCAATCACCCTAGCAACCATTAAATCACCGGTAACATTGGTTGCGGTGCGCATCATATCCACTATGCGATCGACAGCTGCAATAAACGCAATACCTTCAATGGGTAAACCGACAACACTTAAGGTCACTGTTAACATCACCATAGCGGTACCCGGTACACCGGCTGTACCGACAGACGCAATGGTAGCCGTACCAGCAATTAATAAATAATCTAAAGTGTCCAGCGGTATGCCATAAATATGGGCAATAAAAATTGCAGCAATAGCGGGGAAGATCCCGCCACAACCATCCATATTAATGGTCGCCCCTAATGGCAGCACAAAGCTGGCGTAGCTTTTAGATACCTTAAGATCTTCGGTGGCGACTTTAAAGGTGACCGGCAAAGTGCCATAGCTACTGGCGCTGCTGTAAGCAACGAGTTGCGCAGGTAAAACGGCTTTAAAGAAAGCCCTATAGCGCATGTTACCAAAGAGTTTAACCAAACCGCCGTAAACCACTAAAATATGAATAAAGCAGGCAAGATAGATGGCACCAATAAACTTTGCCAATGGTAAGAGTGTTGCTAATCCAAAACTGCCCACTACCCACGCCATTAAGCCAAACACCCCAATGGGCGTTAGCTCTAACACCATTCGCGTTATTTGATACATAATATCAGCTCCCGATTGCACGACTTTTTTCATGGGGTCGGCTTTTTCACCAATGGCATTCATGGCAATGCCAATGAGCGCTGCAAATAAAATAATTTGTAACACGTTACCTTCAGCAAGGGCGGCAATCGGGTTGGTTGGAATTAATCCTGTGAGCACATCGGCCACTGGCGGGATGTTGCGTTCACGAACCTCGGTTGCCACCAATTGCAAGCTCTCGCCCCAATTCATTAAACTACCGATGGTTAAGCCAATAAGGCTGGCAATAAACGCGGTAAGTAAAAACAAGCCTACCGTTTTAAAGGCTAAACGTTGCATTTTATGATTATCAGATAATGATGTAATGCTGGTGATTAAAGAGAAAAAGACTAACGGCACAACCAGCATACGAATCGCATTAATAAATAATGTGCCTAAAGGTTTTAAGGCCGTTGCTTGCTCACCCAGCACCACACCCGCGGTAACACCCAGTAGCAACGCGCCTAATACGCGCTGCCAGAAAGGAATTGCAAACCAAAATTTTAACATAAATCAACCTTTTACCTTAGTATCGCAAAGCGTGACAGTATAAAACGAAAAACGGCCATCACAAGGCCGCTTTTGTTCTATGTTATAACAAATTGTCTGTTTTAATGACGATTATAGATCATTCATAGCTAAGCGGATCAGTCGTTTGGTTTAATTGAAAAGCTTCTAAACGCTCTTGGCAAGAACCGCATTTACCGCAGGCTTTGTCTCGGCCGTTATAGCACGTCCAGGTTTTGCTGTAATCTAGGCCCATGGCTAAACCATCACGTAAAATTTCAATTTTGGTTTGAGCTAAATAGGGGCTAACAATATCCACCGGCTCGTAATTGGCGATTTGACAAACATCATTCATTTTTTGCACAAATTCAGGACGGCAATCTGGATAAATAAAGTGATCGCCTGAATGCGCGCCGTAATAGACGGCGCGTGCGCCCAGTGAATCGGCATAGCCAACGGCTAATGACAACAAAATCATATTGCGATTGGGTACCACGGTCGATTTCATATTATCGGCCGCGTAATGGCCCTCCGGTACGTCAATATCACTGGTTAAAGAAGAGCCACCGATCAGCTGGTTAATTGCCGAGATATCAACAATTTTATGATTAATCCCCAGTTCGCGACACACTTGCTCGGCACAAATCAATTCTTTTACATGGCGCTGGCCATAATTAAACGAGAGGGCATACACCTCATGACCTGCCTGAATGGCTTTGTGTAACACGGTATAGGAATCCATACCGCCAGAATAAATAACCACAACTTTTTGCGTCATAAGCCACACTCTCTTGTATAATGCCCGAAAAATTGGCCGCGCATTATAGTGCAAAAGTCAGTGCAAAAGCGACCAATACGCACTAATAGCCTATAACGATGGCGCTAAGAGGAAATATAAAGCGGGTGTATAAGGTTAACGAAGTTTTTCAAACCATTCAAGGCGAGGGGTATTACACCGGTACGCCAGCTATTTTTGTTCGGCTGCAAGGCTGTCCAGTGGGCTGCTCTTGGTGTGATACCAAGCATACCTGGCAAATCGATCCTGATTTGCAGGTAACGCGTGCGACCCTTATAACAAAACGTGCTGATAGCGATTATTGGGCTGAAATGACGCCTGAGGAACTACTGCAACTTTTTCAAGAGCAGGGGTTTCAAGCTAAACATGTGGTGATCACTGGCGGCGAGCCATGTATGTACGATTTAGTTCCGTTGTGTGAAGCACTGCATGCTGGCGGCTTGACGACGCAAATTGAAACCAGTGGCACTTTTGAAATAAGAGTGCCAGCAGCAAGCTGGGTAACCGTAGCGCCAAAAATTAACATGGCAGGCGGATACGCTGTGTTAACGTCTGCAATGCAGCGAGCCAATGAAATTAAACATCCTATTGCCATGCAAAAACACATAGATGAGTTAGTGGCACTGCTAAACCACACTGCAACGCAGGACAAGCTGATTTATTTGCAACCTATTAGCCAACAAAAACGGGCTACGGAATTGGCAATTGCTACCTGTATTGCCCGCAATTGGCGTTTAAGTGTGCAGGTACATAAGTATTTAGGTATTGAATAACGCCAAGCGCTACGATCTAACAACATGAGAGGCGCCAGCATTAGGCATTGTGTTCTAACCAACGCTGTAATTGTGCTAAACACACAGTGGGCTCTACTGCTGCCATACTAATTTTTAGCGCCGGTTGCATAGGCAGCAGTTCTAACCATCGCGCCGCTAGCCATGAAGTATCTTGTAGTTCTGGCTCGGGATACAGTTCGGCCAATTGTGGATAGTCTTTCAATAAGCGTGCAAAGGATGCGGCTAACGGTGCAAAATCGTCAGGCAAAATATCACCTTGCCAATCGGATTGGGGAGTAACTTGCGCCACATGCAGTTTGTCATGCTCTTGCCAGCGCTCTGTGATGTTATAGCGGCCGATGCCGCGAAGCGTAATACCTAATAGACCATCGGGTAATGCTTCAAAATCTTCAATCTTAACTTTGCAGATCTGATTTAATATTCTATCTGGATGGTTTTGACTGACAAAAGGGTTAAGCGTGGCGATGGCAAAGTCACGTTTATTGCTCATAGCCTCTTTAACCAGCCTAATATATCTTGGCTCAAACACGCGCAGTTTAAGTTTCCCTCTGGGTAATAAAAAACTGCTTAGTGGAAATAGTGCTAATTGTTCAATCATGGTGTACTACTCGTATAACCGGTTTAACTTCCCAACATGGGATAACATAGTTAAAGGGCTATACGGGCAATAAACCGATGCAGATTGCTTAATCTATAAATGCCACAAGATTTGTTTTAGTCGCGCTAAACTTTTCGTACGGGATCATCTTTTAACTTGGGTATTTTAAGCCCTAATTCTTGGCCGCGATTGCGCGCATAATACGTACAGCCATAAAACATTAAACAAGATAATGCCAACTCTATTACGGATAGCCAAAAATACAGCCCCTGACTGACCCAGAGATTGGTTAAGCTATGCAAAAAATAAATCATTACAATAAAATTCGCCCAAGCAAAGGTGTAAGCCTTACCGGTGATTATGCCCCACATAGGAAACCACAACGGTAACCATAAGAGAATTAAGGTGCTAAGCGTGCTAGGTTTCAAATTTTGATCTGCACCATAGCTAACAGGTGCCAACCAAATATGCCAAATGGGAATTAATAGCCATAATCCCCAATAACCGAGGCGTCCAAGTAATAAAAAACGCTGAGTTTCAGCAGACATGGGCGTAAGAGAGGGTGAACTCATGATGATGAGAATCCTTTGTTATGTAAAGCCAAACTTAAGTGTGCCAAACGCTTACCGAATGCCAAGGCTAAACGTTGTTCTTCTACCGATAGCTGCGTGTCAGCTGTCATACCACTAACATGGCTTGGACCATAAGGCGTACCTCCGCTCTGCGTTTTATGCAATTCGGGTTCGCTGTACGGGATCCCCATTAACACCATGCCATGATGTAACAAAGGTAACATCATACTCAGTAAGTTTGCTTCATTACCACCATGCATGCTGCTAGACGAGGTGAAAACGCCAGCTGCTTTATTGATGAGCTCACCTTTCAGCCAGCAACTGGTGGTATTGTCCCAGAAAGCTTTGGCTTCTGCTGCCATGTTCCCGAAACGCACTGGACTACCAAAGGCTAAACCATCACAGCTACGAAGTTCTGCTAACTCCACAATAGGGTGTTTTGTTGGAGTATCGGCATTAAAGCCAGCAATACAACGAATTTTTGCTTCAGCGCCTCCAAGTTGTACACCGCTGGCAATTTTTTCAGCCAAGGCGGCTACTGAGCCATGGCGAGAGTAATAAAGGATCAGCACAGTACACGTCATGATAAAATCGCCGTAATATTTGACAGTGGCCGGCCAATTGCCGCTAAATTGCCATGCACCACAATTGGACGCTCGAGTAACCGTGGATGTAACGCGATAGCGTCTATCAGGTGTTGATCAGTAAGAGAGGTTTCGGCCAAACCAAGCTGGTTGTATTCCTCTTCTTTCTCTCGAAGCATGTTTCGCACAGGCAACGCCAGTTTAGTGTGTAATGCCTTGAGCTCAGTTGTCGTTAAAGGGGTTTTTAAATACTCTACGATGGTAAAGGGGTGCCCAAGCGTGGTTAAAAGGGCTAGCGCTTCGCGACTTTTTGAGCAACGAGGATTGTGATAAAGCGTTATCATATAAAAAGAGTCTCTATAATACTGTCAATACAAATTTACATGCGTTGCAGGCGATCAAATTCAGCTTGAAGTTGACGTTTTTTCGCTTCAATACGCCGGTTTTCTAACCGTGCTTCAGGTTTTAGATGATTTAATGCTTCGTTCAAATCATCAATTGCTTTTGGATAATTCGCTAATTGATAAAATAAGTCTGCGCGTGCTTCATAGTACTTAGCAAAATCTTCTTGCAGTTTATACGCTTCAGAAAGGAGATCATACGCTAAAATATTATCGTCTTTGTAGTAAAGTAAATTACGTAGTAAATGAACTGCTAGGCCATAACTACCCGATTTTATTGCTACGTTAGCATAGTTTAGTGTCACGACTTGATTATTAGGGCGCAACAGGTAAGCCTGCTGTAATAGATCTAGAGCATTTTGATATTGCTGCTGGCCAATTAAGATATCGGTATAGACGTCAAGATAATATAGATTATGCGGATCTTGTTGAAATAACGCGTCAATTTCTTTAAACGCGGCATCATATTGTTTGTCATCGAGTAAGGCGACGGCTAAACCATAGCGATTAGCCCGAGTATTTCCACCTGGTGCCGCGAGCTTACGTGTGAAAATAGTTAACGCATCTTTTGTATCGTGGTGATAACGTGCCAGTACTCTGGCTTTGCTTAGGGTAAAGTCCTGACTGTCAGGTACAAAACGTTGTGGATATTGTTGTGCTCTTAAGCGGGTATCACTCACCCGTGCTTGTGATAATGGATGCGTTTGTAAAAATGCTAATTGTTGGTTTACGAAACGGCTTTGCTCACTGAGTTTGGCAAAAAACTGAGGTACAGCATTTGGATCGAAGCCTGCTTCTGCCAAAATATTCATCCCAATACGATCAGCCTCTTGCTCATTGCTGCGCGTAAAGTTAATCGCGCTTTGTTGCGCTGCACCTTGTGAGGCCATCATGGCTGCCATGCCCGCTTCAGGGTTTACTGTAGCCAACACAATGGCGCCGAGTAATCCTGCGATACTCAACGGGGCGCGTTGATTTTGTGCTTCTACAAAGCGGGCAATATGCCGTTGTGTCACGTGCGCAATTTCGTGTGCTATAACAGAGGCAAATTCACTTTCACTGTCGGCAATGGCAAGCGTGCCTGTGTGCGAAGCGATGTTGCCGCCCAAGGTGGCAAAGGCATTGATGTTTCTATTGTTAACCCAGTAGAATTTAAACGGAAACTTTACATCATTAGCGCGTGCGACAAGTCTGTTCCCTAAGGCATTGATATATTCATCTAAAAGCGGATCATACACCATGGGTAAGCTACCACGGGTTTGACGCATCATCACATCACCTAATTGCTTTTCCTTTTCGGGTGTTAACGTTGAGAAAGCGTTACCGCCAATGTCTGGTAGCTTACTTAACGCGTGAGCCGGTGTGGCATGCAAAAAGCAGGCAAGAAAAAAAAGGGCAAGGGTCGGTTTTACTGCAAGGCTCATCATATAACGTTAGACCTGTCTCATGCTGTTGACGCGTGATTTTACTGATTATTTGTCAGCAAAATAAGGCGGAAGTTCAATACTTTCGCCTTGAAAGCAGCGAACTGCTGGAATTAAGTACGTTTTCGGCACTGTATGTTTGTCACTTCTCGTTTCGCTTACAGTACGAGTATTTTGCGTATTTTCGTCGTCAATACGCTCGTTTTTTACAACTTTATCTCGATTGCCTTTGCCATAATCGTCTACATGCGATTCGTAGCCTGTTAGCACTATATATAATCTATCATACTCAATAGCTTGCCTTAAAGGGACGCGTTACTTTTATCGTGAACTTGGTATACTCTACGCATCGTTATTCGTGAAAGAGTGTTTACATGTTTGATTGGTTAAGAAAGTGGTATACCCATAAATTCTCAGATCCCCAAGTTGTGACGCTTTTTTTAATGTTGCTGCTGGGGTTTCTTGGTATTTATTGGTTAAGTGGCATGTTAGCGCCGGTATTAGTCGCGATTGCCTTTGCCTATTTACTGGAATGGCCTGTATCTCGATTATGCCGATTGGGCATAAGCCGCGCACTGAGCACCTCTGCCATTGTCATGGGATTTATGGGGGTGTTGACTTTGGCGTTGATGTGGGTGATGCCATTAGCATGGTACCAAGGCCGCACCTTATTACGTGATTTACCGCAAATAATTGAATTAGGGCGCACTTATCTTTTGGAGTTGCCAGAGTTATTCCCTGGGATGGTCAGTGAAGAGCAAATTTTACTGATGATGCACAATGTGGATGAGCGTGTGATGGCATTTGGTAAAGATATGTTATCAATGTCTGTCGCGTCGATTGTCGACTTAGTTGCGTTACTTATTTATTTGGTACTGGTGCCCGTCATGGTCTTTTTTATGCTTAAAGATAAGGCCCAACTTAGTGCGGGATTTGTCCAGTTTTTACCCAATGAACGTAAGCTAATTAGTCAAGTTTGGCACGAAATGAATGTGCAAATTATGAACTACATTCGCGGTAAAGTGCTGGAGATTTTAATAGTAGGTACCGTGAGTTATGTTGTGTTTTCGTTATTCGGTTTAAATTATGCCCTGTTATTGGGGGTGCTCGTTGGCTTTTCTGTTCTTATCCCTTATATAGGCGCAGCAGTGGTAACCTTACCGGTAGCTGTCGTTGGGATATTTCAGTTTGGTTTTACGGCAGAGTTAGGTTATTTAATGCTAGCGTATGGTATTATCCAAGCCCTCGATGGCAATGTACTGGTACCATTGTTATTTTCAGAAGTTGTCGATTTGAACCCCGTTTATATTATTATCGCGGTCCTGTTTTTTGGCGGATTATTTGGGTTTTGGGGCATATTTTTTGCTATCCCATTAGCCTCGTTAGTAAAAGCCACAGTGAATGCGTGGTCAACTCGCGTGTATCCAGCCGAACCCTCTGAAGCAACGCAACCATCCGAGCAAGTATAATCGACAAAGCATAAAAGAAAATAAAAGCCCAGACATGTGCTGGGCTCTTTGTTTAAGACGTCGTAAAAGCTAAAGCAAGCAGTCTTACCAAAGGTAATCCATACTTAAGCCCACACTAAGTTGTCGTCCAGGGGCAGGTTCAAAGGCGCGACCATTGGTTTGGTTGACAACTACTGCGCCAATGTTTTGCCGATCGGTAACATTTTGCAACTGCAGCCAATAACGAAGTTGCCAACGATTAAGTTGTTGTTGTGCGTACAGTGTCGCGTCAAAGCTAATAGATTCCGGCGCAAAAGCGCTATTTCTATCGTCAATCGCAATTTGACTGCGGTATTTACTTGCCCAGTCTACAAAAAGCGGCAACGATAGCCACGGTTGATAGGTCAGTTGCCAATAGGCTTCTGTTTTCGCTACACCGGGTAAACGCTTATCTTGCAATTCTGCCGACACAAAACGTGCATCTAACCATGTAAAGCTGAATTGATGCTTTAAGTGCAGTGAAAGAGCTTGCTGCACACTCAATTCCACACCTTCACGAGCGGTGTTCCCTGCATTACGATAACTGGTTCGTCCGTTATTACTGCTGGCAACCAGCAATTCATCCTTACTGCGAATTGAGAACACACTGACACTGGCCGTGGTATTTGCCGCGCGATATTTAATACCACTTTCCCATTGCCTATTTTCGCTGGCTTGTAGTTCAAGATTTAAACCTGTACCCACCGGTTTATAGGCTAGTTCGGCCAGTGTTGGGGCTTCAAATCCAATACCGGTGCTGACAAACCACGCCCAAGCATCCGCAAATTGGTAATTTAAGCCAATGGCAGCTGCATGTTGGTAATAGGTTTTACGTCCACTGTCATCTGGATTTCCAGGCTGGATAAAGAAATCCTCTATTTGATAGTGCAATTCCGTGTAGCGTAAACCACCATCTATATTCCATGCTGCGCTGGGTTGATAATTAAAGCGCCAATACAGATCGCGATTCTCCGCTACATTTTGTTCATTTCTGCGCAGATCACCACGTTGCCCAAACTGATTAACAAAACCACGACGAGCATCATCGCTTTCAACCCAAGCGCCGCCGATTAAATGATTAAATTGCGAGCTGAGGTGCCATGTTTTTTGCGCGTTTATCCCATGAAAATTACGGTCAAGTGCAATATCCCCGCCTGCTGAGCTAATGGCTTCTCCAGTAAATGCCAATCGCTGGGTGACTTCACGTTGACCTTGCCAAAGTGCCACCTGCCAGGGTTTTTCACCTTGTTGCTGTAACGATAGGCTAAGCTGTTGCTGACGAGTTGTTTTTGTTGTATCAAACAGCGTAGCAGGGGCGGCGGTTTGTTCTGGATCCGTTTGCCATTGTGATACTGACAGACTAAGTGGATCTTGAAGCCGAGGATCGTCGGCAAAATCCACTCGCATCTTTAAGATAAGATCTGGATTTAGTAGACGCTGCCAACCAAATTGTACTTGTTGTTTGCGTGCGGCAGAGTGGGGGCGAAAGCCGTCAGTTTCAAAATGCTTTGCTGCCAGCTGCCAGCTATCGTGTTCAGTTTGCTGGTTAAGGTTTATTTGATACTGTTGGTGAATATCACTAAACGCCACACGTGTGCCAACAGAGGATGGTAGCTGTTCACGGCTTTTAAGCGAAATAACACCGCCAGCGCCATTGCCGTATAGCACTGCCAATGGTCCTCGCAACACCTCAATTTGACCAATTTTATCAAGTACCACACTGGACAATTGCCCTTGACCATCAGGTGCTGACAACGGGATACCATCTTGTTGTAAATAGAGGCCGCGAATACCAAAGGCGCTGCGACTACCAAAGCCACGTACACTCAACCGAGTATCTTGCGCAAAATTGGCACGGCTATCTACCTGCAAACCAGGGATCCCTTGCAAAAGCTGGCCACTATCAATTAATAATCCTGCCTCAGGCAAGGTACTGATGCTTACGCTTGCCGCAGAATTAAGCCAATTTTGCTGCTGCTGATTGGCCGATACGATAATAACTTCAATCGTTTCTTCTGCCGTTCTAGCCGTTTCGGCAGGCATCATAGGCTCTGATGCCGCCGCAGTTGCAGCAAACATCGTGCTTGCTGCTGTTAACGTTAAGGACTGATTACGCATTATTATTTAGCTGCAGTTAAGCGTAATATTTCGCCATCAGCTTGGTCCGTGAGCAAGTAAACTGCACCGTCTGGCCCTTGTCGAACATCGCGGATCCGCTGTCCAATCATAATACGTTCTTCATGCGTGACTTTTTCACCATCAAGTTCAAGCCGGACTAATTGTAAATACCGTAATGAGCCGACCAACACGTTGTTTTTCCAGCCGGGCAGGGCATCATTTAAATAAAATGTCATGCCGCTGGGTGCAATAGACGGTACCCAGTAATGCAGCGGTTGTTCCATGCCTTCTTTAGCCGTTTGGCCAATCTTTCCGCCGCCGTATTCTTCACCATAGGTAATAACTGGCCAACCATAGTTGTAAGTTGCCCGTGCGACGTTAATTTCATCCCCACCTTGCGGTCCATGCTCATGTGTCCAAAGTTCGCCAGTGGTAGGATGTATGGCAGCGCCTTGAATGTTACGATGACCGTAAGACCAAATATCGGCTAATCCGGCGTCGTTTTTAACATAAGGATTGTCTTGAGGTACGCTGCCATCTAAGTGCAGTCGGATCACTTTACCATGATGATTATCAAGCGTTTGCGCATCATCGCGGCGTTGGCCACGGTCACCCAATGTGATAAACAAATATTGATTATCTTGAATGGCAAGGCGACCACCGAAGTGATGACGACTGCTAAATTTCGGAGCGGCACTGAAAATCATTTGTAAATCAGTAATACGATCTTCTTTGAGTGTGGCCAAAACGACCGCCGTGCTGCTGCCATTGCTGCTGGGTTCGTTGTAACTTAGATAAATTTTACTGTTATTGGCAAAATCGGGATGAAGTAGTACGTCAAATAATCCCCCTTGGCCAGACACTTCAATATCAGGTAAGCCGGCAAGCGGGGCACTTAAGCTGCCATCTGTGTTAACAAGTCGAAGCTTCCCAGCACGCTCGGTTACCAACATCCGGCCGTCAGGAAGAAACGCTAATCCCCAAGGATGCTCTAAACCTTTAGCCACCTTTTCTAAGGTTAACGTGGCTTTTTCGGTATTGATGGTTTGCGCCGAGACCAGCGTCGTGGCAAATAGCATACCTGTGGCGAATAATGAAAGGGCGAAGGTTTTTTTCATTTCTGACTCCGGTAATAATGGCGAATTCAATAAGCACAAAAGGATCTGTAGCTATTCAGGGAATTCATTTAGTTATCTTGCTTGATGATGCTAACAAGGGTTGGCATTGGAAGGCAGGCTTTATCCGTTCAAATGCCTGCCAGCCGCGCTAAAGTTCATTGTTGCAGATAATTAAGGACAACTTGATGATGATCTTTCGTTTTAAAGGTATCAAAAATGTGTGCCACGGTACCATCTTGATTGATTAAAAAGCTTAGCCGATGGATGCCGTCGTATTCTTTACCCATAAACTTCTTTAAGCCCCAAGCGCCGTAAGAAACTGCAACCTGATGATCCTCGTCGGCGAGTAAGGTAAAGTTAAGGCTATCGCGTTCAGCAAATTTAGCTAATTTAGCTGGACTGTCTGTGCTAATCCCCAGGACATTAACATTATGAGCTTGTAATTCGGTTTTAACGTCACGTAAGCCGCAGGCTTGAACGGTGCAACCTGGCGTCATGGCCTTGGGATAAAAATAGACTAAAACACGGCTTTGCGATAAACACTCTGCAAGTGATACTGCGCGATTCTGTTGATCAAACAAGGTGAATAACGGCGCTTTATCACCTATTGCTAAAGAAATCATAAGGTATCCTTATTTATGGCTTACTAAATTTGTGCTTGAAAGTGCCCAGTGAGACCAAGTTGCTGCATAAGCACGGTTAATTCCGCTTCGATTCTCACGGCCGCAATACCTTCAGGTAATTCAACGGTCATTTGAGTGCGCATCATTACGCCACTTGGGCCAGACCGGGTTTCTGACTGTAACGAACCAATATAGATATTATGGCTTGCCAATAATCCTGTTATGGCACCCAGTGTACCCACTCTGTCTGGACCCGAGTAATCTAGCACGTAATGCGCGACAACCTGTGTTCTCGGTGTGCCCGTAGTACGTTTGCTCATGGTGGTTAGATCAAGTTCGAGTCCTAAGGCGGGTAGCATATGCTCAATGCGGCTGATGGCGGGCAGATCGCCTGCTAATAACATGATAAAAGTAAACTCACTGCCAAAAATGGCCATACGGCTGTCGATAATATTGCAATTACATTCAGTTACCAAGCGCGCTAGCTTACTGACAATACCGGTTCGGTCTGGCCCAATAGCCGTAACCACGAGTTGTTGGGGCATAATAGTCCTGTTATCTTGATAAAAAGCATGAAATTAAGAGCTTGCGCGCAGTTTAGCATACCCAATTTGAATGTCATCTACACAGCTAAAGCAACGGTTGGGCTAATGCTTTCTTGTGTTTAATGCCTACTAACTTTAACATAGGGTTCTTTTTTATATCTTTATGGAGCCGCAGTAGCATGTTCAGTGGGAGTATCGTTGCCCTGGTGACACCGATGACCGCCGACGGTCAGGTTGATTTTGATAGTTTGCAACAGTTAGTCGCCTTTCATCTTGAACAGGGAAGCGATGGATTAGTGATCATGGGGACGACGGGGGAAGCGGCTACCTTAAGCCTTGCCGAACAATATGCGGTTATGGCCAAGGTCTGTCGCCAAGTAGCAGGTAACATTCCGGTATTGGCCGGAAATGGAGCCATGTCAACCAGTGATGCGATTGCCAAAACACAATTTTTTGCCGATTTGCCTATTGATGGTTATTTAACGGTAACCCCTTTTTACAACAAACCCACCCAAAAAGGCATGCTGGCGCATTTTACCGCCGTGGCCGCGGCAACCAGCAAACCTATAGTGTTATATAACGTGCCGGGCCGAACGGGAGTTGATTTGTTGCCAGAAACGGTAGCCGCACTTGCTACAATTCCAAACATCGTTGGCATTAAAGAAGCGACAGGTTCATTGAGTCGTTTAGCTGAGTTACAAGCAGTATGTCCTACAGATTTCAGTTTACTCAGTGGTGATGACGCCACTTTTGCACAATTTCTTCTTGCCGGTGGGCACGGCGTGATATCGGTGACTGCCAATGTGGCACCGGCGGCTATGTCGGCTATTTGCCAAGCCGCTGCGCGCAGCGATAAAACTGAGGTTGTGGCGCAAGATCAGCGCCTGCAAGCGCTCCATCGCGACTTATTTATCGAATCTAACCCCATTCCAACAAAATGGGCATTGTGGCGAATGGGGCTTATTACATCAGATTTTCTGCGTTTACCCCTGACACAATTGGAACCAATTAACATTGCTATAATCGAACAGGCATTACAACAAGCCGGGATACATTATCAAGACCGGAACTCATTATCAGGAGTAGTATAGGTGCAAAAGTGGGCCCAAGGTTGTGTTGCTGCCAGTGTGCTGTTAAGCGGCTGTGCAGTATTTGACAAAACACCAGCAGAGACAAACGACGTAAAGCAGGTGACTCTGCGGATTCCAGAAGGGATGGCGGTGCCAAATCAACCCTCTGCTTTTGATATTCCTAATGTTACGCTTCCTGCAGGTAACGCCGCCGTTGTTGCTAATAAACGTTCTCCAACGTTAATTTTAGCGACCGCGAGCAGCAGTCGTTTAGATGAAGAAGAAACCTTGTCACGCGTGTGGTTTGAACGTAATGATTATACCGGTGACATCAAGCCGTTTATTATTGCACAAATGCAGCAGTTTTTTGCTGCGCAAAATGTCAGCCTAACACAGGTGGATACCGCGGGATTACGTTACGAAACCGGTTGGATCCAACGCTCGCGTGAAGCAGGTTTTTGGTTTTGGAAATCTGAAAACGCAGTTGATCAAGTGCGCTATGCGATTGAATTAGCACCACGGCCACATGGTCGTAGTCTTAGTATGACAACGACGTTATTAGAGCATGAATATTTTATTCCAGGCGAAGCGCTTAATGCCATGGATATCAAAGCAAATGAAGTTAATATTTTAAATCGGGTAATTAACCAAGTTGCTATATCAGAAGCACAAATTGCGCGTGAACAACGTGCCCAAGTTGCAGATGTCTCGCTAGAGCCTGGTCTTGATCAAGCGGGTAACCCGGCGCTGATTACCAGCCAACCTATTGATGTTGTTTGGTCACAACTTGAATTGCTTTTCCCCGAGCTAAATATCACGGTAACGGATTTTGATCGTTCAGTATTTACGTATTATATTAACTACACCACACCTGAAAGAGGTTTCTGGCGCACTGTTACCTTCAGAGATGGGCCAGCCAGCTTGCCACTACTTAATGGCGATTATCAAATTGTGCTGTCACGTAATGCGAATAACGGTACAGCCATTTCGTGGTTGAACAAAGACGGGCAACTGCTATCTGCTGCTGAGGTTACAGCGTTATATGATCCCCTTGTGGTGACTATTCGTGCTGTGGGTGCTGAGTTATAATAACCACTAAAAAGTCATTTGCGATCAGGCCAAAGCCCATTATACTTTGCGCCTGATTTTAGTGCCTGCCGATCGGAGTGGAAAATGGTCCAAAAGACAACTGAGCTGTACCGTGGAAAAGCCAAAACAGTGTATAACACCACAGATGACAATTTGTTAGTGTTGCACTTTCGCAATGATACCTCTGCTTTTGATGGCGAGCGTATTGAGCAGCTTGATCGTAAAGGCATGATCAATAACAAATTTAACTACTTTATTATGCAAAAGCTTGAACAAGCAGGGATCCCTACTCAAGTTCAACAGCTATTAAGCGATGATGAAGTATTGGTTAAAAAGTTGCAGATGATCCCTGTAGAGTGTGTTGTGCGCAATTATGCAGCTGGCTCATTAGTGCGGCGTTTAGGCGTAACTGAAGGCACGGCCTTGACTCCGGCCACCTTTGAGCTTTTTTTGAAAAATGATGCTTTGCATGATCCTATGGTCAACGAATCGTTAGCCATATCATTCGGTTGGGCTACTGCCGAGCAACTGGCTAAGATGAAGCAATTAACTTACCGGGCAAATGAAGTGTTATCTGCTTTATTCGCGGACGCTGGCATGATGTTGGTTGATTTTAAATTAGAGTTTGGTTTATTTAATGGTGATATTGTCTTAGGTGACGAGTTTTCACCGGATGGCTGCCGATTATGGGATCAGGCTACGCGTAAAAAATTAGACAAAGATCGCTTTAGACAAGGACTAGGTGGTGTTGTTGAAGCCTATGAAGAAGTCGCGCAACGCCTTGGCGTAAACCTTGATTAATTTCGATTAGTCCGGGTGTTTATGCTGCTGCATCAGGATGTAATATGTTAGATAAAGCCACCTGCGGGTGGCTTTATGCTTAACTTAGCTCAAAAGATGGTTTTAGCTCAGGAGAACACATGTTGGTAGCAAAATGGTTCGTCACTTATGTGAAGCAGTTGCTGATGGTGCTGGTGTTATGGGTATTTTTTACTCTAAGTAACTTGGCCTATGCAAATTCGATCTCTGCTTTATATCAAGCTGAAGTCAATGCTGAACAAACACAACAACAGTGGCAACGTGAAGCCTTTGAGCAGGTATTAGTGAGAGTAACCGGCCAGCCTGACATTATGCGCCAGCCACAAATCAGCAGTGAACTCACCCAAGTCGCTAGCTATGTTAAACAGTTTGAAGCGCTTCGCACGGAGCAAGGCAATCGAGTACGAGTAATGCTTGACGCGCAGCGTATTCAGCAGTTACTGCGTAATTTACAGATCCCGGTTTGGGGCGGGCAGCGTCCTGAGTTACTTTTCTGGATCGTCGAACAACGGGGGGCTGAGCGCCAATTTGTGCGTCAAGCTGACAATGTCTGGTTAAGCAGTTTACAAGTGGCCTTACAGGACCAAGCGTTGCCGTTTACACTACCGCTGTATGATATGGATGATTTATTATCACTGACGGAAACAGATGTTTGGGCCGGGTTTTGGCCGCAAATTGATCAAGCAAGCTTACGGTATAATGCGGATCAAACTGTAGTCTTATTGCTGGAAGAAACCAATACCGATACGGGTACCGGCTGGCGGTTAACGGCTTTACGCCAGCACAATGCTAATGTATTACGTGATGAGATCGTTGCAACAGAACCCGCACAATTGATGCAGCAATTTGCAGGGCGTTTAAGCCAACAATTGGCACAGCAATACGCCATTCTATTAAACAATACAGCGCAACAATCCGTGTCGATACAAATTAATGGTGCAAACACCTTGGCAGATGTGGTGACTATCGAGCGGCGTTTGGCAACGATGTTGGGGGTGAGTCGGGTTGAAATAGCGCAGCAATCATCGTCTAAGATCGTTTTTACACTCAGCTTACAGATGACGCCTGAACAGCTATTACAAGGCTTACAATTTGAACCAAATTTAACCCAAAGGAGCACAGATAGTGAGTCTGCTCTGATGGGACAAATGGATAAAGAGCAACTTGACGTTGTTTCTAGCACACCGGCTATTTTAGCTGAGTTTGACTTTACTAAATCGTAGATGCAGCCATTACAATACACCCTGGCGGTGACATTGCCAGAAGATGAAACCTTAGATAGCTTTTATGCAGCAGAGCAAAGTGCGGCAGTGAGTTTTCTAAAGCATTACTTGCGCGCTCCGGCAGGGCAAGCGCCGGTGTATTTGTTTGGTGCTAACGGCAGTGGTAAATCACATCTGCTTTATGCGGCTTGTGTTCAGGCGCAAGAGCAAGGCCTTACCAGTCAATTATTGGCATTACAGGATTGCGAACAGCTTAACCCCCGAATGTTAGATAACCTAGAACAATTGGATCTGGTGTGTTTAGATAATATTCATGCTATTGCCGGCGATTTGAATTGGCAGGTTGCGCTATTTGATTTATACAATCGGTTAGTAGAGCAAGGTAAGGCCTTGATCATTGTTGGTAACCAAGCACCTCGCCAATTAGGCATTACGTTGCCCGATCTTGTTTCGCGTTTGCACGCATGCACCAGTTTTCAACTACGCTTGTTAAACGATGACGACAAACAAAAGTTGCTTCAGCAAAAAGCCCGCTTACGTGGCATTGAATTGCCAGATGAGGCAGCACGTTATCTACTTAACCATCATGATCGCGATATTCGCGCCTTAGTCGCGATGCTAGACAAACTGGATAAAGCATCGATTGTGCATCAGCGAAAGTTAACCATCCCTTTTATTCGTGAAATTCTGCAAGAATCTTCGTAACGCGATAAAGAGTAAGTAAAAAAACACGTTTTCAATAGAAAAATCTGGTCTTTAGCCTGCGAGCAGCGCTATTTCTGGTGTATTATTAGCAACTTTGAACCATGTAAATCTTGGTGGCGTTGAGGAAAACAATGAACCTGACAGCAATTTTAAATGAGGCGCTTGCAGCAGTGGCTGCTGCCAGTGATATTCCTGCTCTGGAAGAGGTTCGAGTAACCTTTATGGGCAAAAAAGGTAGCATTACCGAGCTGCTTAAATCATTAGGGGCAATGGATCCGGAACAGCGTAAAATTGCCGGTCAGCAAATTAATGATTTAAAACAGCAAGTACAAGATGCGCTTAACGAAAAGCGCGATGCCTTACAGCAAGCACAATTATCTGCCAAGTTATCACAAGAGCGTATTGATGTGACCTTGCCAGGCCGTGGCCTAGACGCTGGGGGTTTACATCCGGTTAGCCGCACTATCGCGCGCATTGAAAGCTTTTTTGCCGAGCTAGGTTTTGAAACTAAGCACGGCCCAGAAATTGAAGATGATTTTCATAACTTTGATGCCTTAAATATCCCTGAGCATCATCCGGCGCGTGCCGATCATGATACTTTTTACTTTAACCCTAAACTGATGTTACGTACGCAGACCTCGGGCGTGCAAATTCGTACCATGGAACAGCAACAGCCACCGCTGCGAATTATTTCGCCGGGTCGGGTGTATCGTAACGATTATGATCAAACGCATACGCCGATGTTTCATCAGGTTGAAGGCTTGATGGTGGATAAAAACGTCAGCTTTACCGAGCTAAAAGGCATTTTGCACGATTTTTTACATAACTTTTTCGAAGAAGACTTAAAAATCCGTTTCCGGCCATCGTTTTTCCCTTTTACCGAACCATCTGCTGAAGTGGATGTAATGGGCAAAAATGGTAAGTGGTTAGAGGTGTTAGGTTGCGGTATGGTGCACCCTAATGTGCTGCGTTCTGTTGGCATCGATCCTGAAGTGTACAGCGGCTTTGCTTTTGGTATGGGGGTTGAACGTCTAACTATGTTGCGTTACGGCGTAACCGATTTACGTTCATTCTTTGAAAACGATGTGCGCTTTTTAAAGCAGTTCAGATAAGCGGAGTATTAAAAATATGAAATTTAGCGAATCCTGGTTACGTGAATGGGTCAACCCCGCACTGGATACTCAGGCCTTATCTGAACAATTATCGATGGCCGGCTTGGAAGTTGATGGTATTGAAAAGGTTGCTGGTGATTTTCATGGTGTGGTAGTGGGTGAAGTGGTTGCTTGCGGCCCACATCCTGATGCAGACAAACTGCAAGTTACCCAAGTGAACGTTGGTGGTCCTGAGCTGCTGGATATTGTTTGTGGTGCGAAAAACTGCCGTTTAGGCTTAAAAGTGGTCGTGGCAACGGTAGGTGCGGTACTGCCAGGCAATTTTGAAATCAAAAAAGCTAAACTGCGTGGCCAGCCCTCACATGGCATGTTGTGTTCATTCTCTGAACTTGGCATGGCAGAAGATTCTGATGGGATTATTGAACTACCGCAAGATGCGCCGGTTGGCACAGACATTCGCCAGTATTTGAAGCTGGATGATGTAACGATTGAAGTCGATTTAACGCCAAACCGGGCCGACTGTTTAGGTATTAAAGGGTTAGCGCGCGAAGTTGGCGTACTAAATAAATTAACCGTGTGTGAGCCAGTGATTACTGCTGTTGTCCCTACGATTGATGAGCAAAAAGCCATAGTCCTTGAGGCACCTGCTGCTTGTCCGCGTTACCTAGGCCGTGTCATTCGTAATGTAAACGTTAACGCCACTAGCCCTTTGTGGTTAACAGAAAAGCTACGCCGTTCGGGTGTGCGCAGCATTGATGCGATTGTTGATGTCACCAATTATATTCTGCTCGAACTGGGTCATCCCATGCATGCCTTCGATTTAGCCAACATTGCCGGTGATATTAAAGTGCGTATGGCAACTGCCGGTGAAAAGCTGGTGTTACTGGATGGTAATGAAGTTAGCCTGCAAGAAAATACGCTGCTGATTGCTGACGAGCAGAAAGCCTTAGCCATGGCGGGGATCTTTGGTGGTTTGCATAGCGGCGTAACCAATGAGACAAACGATATCTTCTTAGAAAGTGCCTTTTTTGCGCCTTTAGCTATTGCCGGTAAAGCAAGACAATATGGATTACATACCGATGCTTCGCACCGTTATGAGCGTGGCGTTGATCCAGAATTACAGCGCACAGCGATGGAGCGAGCAACGGCTTTACTCCTTGAGATTGTTGGCGGTGAGGCAGGTCCAATTACCGAAGCCGTGGCCAGCGAGCATTTACCGCAAAAGGCACCTATTGGTTTAACTGAGCAAAAGTTAGTACGTATTTTAGGCCATCAGGTGGCCAAAACCGAAGTTACTGACATCTTGACGCGTCTTGGTTTAGGTGTTAATGAAACGGCTGAGGGTTGGCAAGTGACGGTTCCAGGCTATCGTTTTGATATCAGTATTGCTGAAGATCTGATTGAAGAAGTTGCTCGGGTTTACGGTTATAACAATATCCCCAATGTGGCCCCGGCCGCGTCTTTAAAAATGCGTGCATTTAAAGAAGCTGCGCTAAGCGTGCCTCAAATGCGTCAGGTATTAGTGGATCGGGGATATCAGGAAGCTATCACTTACAGTTTTGTTGATCCGAAGGTTCAGCAAACGCTGTTTGCCGATCAGCACGCTTTAGTGTTACCTAATCCAATTTCTGCTGATATGTCAGCCATGCGTTTGAATTTATGGCCGGGCTTATTACAAGCGGTGCAATATAATCAAAGTCGTCAGCAAAATCGCTTACGCTTATTTGAATACGGTTTGAAGTTTATCCCTGATGCAACGGCTGAGGGCGGCGTTAGACAAGTCCCGGTGATCGGCGGGGTGATTGTTGGTTCACTGGCCAATGAGCACTGGAGTATTGCTGAGCGCCCGGTTGATTTTTATGATCTCAAAGCCGATGTTGAAGCCTTATTGGCGTTATTATCATATCCACAGTCGGTGCGTTTTACTGCAGCTGAACATTGTGCATTACATCCAGGACAAACCGCAGCGGTCTATGTGAACGAACACCTTGCAGGTTACTTAGGGGCTTTACATCCTGAGGCTGAACGCAAACTGGGCATCAAAGGCAAGGCCTTTTTGTTTGAATTAGAATTGGCTGCGTTAGGTGAGCGGCAGATTGTTCAAGCGCAAGAGCTGTCAAAATATCAAGCAAATCGCCGTGATTTAGCGATAGTGGTGAAATCAGATGTGCAATTTGCCGATATTGTTGCTAGTATAAAAAAAGTTGGCGTAAATCAGTTAGTTGACCTAAGATTGTTTGATGTATACACCGGTCAGGGTGTGGCAGAGGGCTTCAAGTCACTAGCCATTGCGCTGACCTTACAAGATAAAGCGCGTACGCTTGAGGATAAAGATATCCAACTTGTTGTTAATCAAGTGGTTAGCGTGCTTAAAGATGATTTCGACGCAACGTTGAGGGATTAGTAAATGGCGCTTACCAAAGCTGATTTAGCAGAACGTTTATTTACCAAGTTTGGCGTGAGTAAACGCGATGCCAAGCTGATTGTAGAAGCTTTTTTTGAAGAGATCCGAGCCGCACTTGAATCGGGTGAACAGGTTAAGTTATCTGGTTTTGGTAATTTTGATTTGCGCACCAAAAATGAACGGCCTGGTCGCAATCCAAAAACCGGCGAAGATATTCCCATTTCAGCGCGCTGTGTGGTGACCTTTCGGCCAGGGCAAAAGCTTAAATCACGCGTTGAAGCGGGTACGAGCAAATCCTAACTGGTCAAATGTGAACGACGTATTGGCTTTGTCGTTTACTTAGTTTCACTAGGCTTAATGCAAAACGGCAGTTACTGTTAACTGCCGTTTTTTGTTTTTTTAAGGCATGATTGATCCAGATGAAAGTCAAAACTGTAAAGAATTACGTTCACTACCGAGTATTCTCTGCAATAAACCGATTGATCGTTTCACCTAATCTATAATAATTGGGGTTATAAACCTAATGATAAACATGCCTTTACATGTTGTTTGGTTGCGTCATGACTTACGCTATCATGACAACCAAGCTCTTTATGCAGCAAGTCTGGCTGCTCAAGCGGATAATGGTCGAGTGGTGGCTGTTTTCATCGCCACTGCGCAAAGTTGGCAACAACATGATATGGCGCCGATTAGGCAAGATCTGTTACGTCGTCGTGTAGTGGCATTAACCACTGAGCTATCAACGTTGAATATCCCACTGTGGGCAGTTGAAGGTACAGATTATCAGCACTGTGTAACTGTATTTCAGCAGTTACTTTCTATGGGGATGGTAGCCCTTTATGCCCAGCAAGAATATGAGTTACGCGAAGCGCGTCGCGATAGCGCTGTCACTCAGTTGCTTAGTCAGTTTAACTGTCCAGTACATTGGTTTGATCGTCTCTGTGTAATGCCTCCGGGCAGTGTATTAACCCAACAAGGCGATATTTATAAGGTTTTTACCCCCTTTAAGCGTAACTGGCTTGCAGCTTTAGCCGCTAAAGGCGTGCAGTGTTTTCCTAAACCGCTAGCTCAACAAGGCGAACCGATTCAGCCACCTGACTGGCCCGCCATGCAACCTGGTGATGACAGTTCAATAGCCTGGTCAGTAACAGAACATGATGTGTTAAATAAGATGCGGGCCTTTTGCCAATCCAAGGTTCATGATTACGCCAATGATCGTGATTTACCGGCTATAGAGGGCACATCGTCTTTATCGGCGTATTTGGCCATCGGTGTGATTTCAGCGCAACAATGTGTGGCACGATTGCAACTTGAGGCAAACAATGCTTTAGCAGTTGAAAAGAGCGGGGCATCGGTCTGGTTGTCTGAATTGATCTGGCGAGAGTTTTACAAACATATTTTAGTAGCGTTTCCCAAGCTGATTAAACATCATGCTTTTCAAGCTGACACGGATAAGATTGTTTGGCCTAATGCGCCAACGTTGTTTGAGGCCTGGTGTAAAGGTGAAACCGGTTATCCTATTGTTGATGCGGCGATGCGGCAACTTAATAACACGGGCTGGATGCATAATCGGTTAAGAATGATCACCGCCAGTTTTCTTGTTAAAGATTTACATATCGATTGGCGCTGGGGCGAGCGTTACTTTATGTCTAAACTGATTGATGGTGATTTTGCTGCCAATAATGGCGGTTGGCAATGGGCAGCATCAACGGGGACAGACGCTGCGCCGTACTTCAGAATTTTCAATCCCGTTACGCAAAGCGAGCGCTTTGATGCAAAAGGCGATTTTATTCGTCGCTATATTCCCGCATTAGCGACAAAAACGGCAAAAGAGATCCATTGGCCACACAAACCCATTACGCCGAGGGGATATCATGCGCCGGTAGTGGATCACAATAATGCTCGTAAAGTAACCTTAGCCTTATTTACAGCAGTAAAAGGAAAAGAAACTGGAGGCGAACACGATGTTGGATAAACGTTTACAGGATTTTTTAGATTACTTTAATCAATTATCCAATAGCAATTTGCTTTCAACCGAAACTATTTACCATCCAAATGTGCAATTTATTGATCCTGTGCATCAAATTAATGGCCGTGATGCATTAATCTCGTATTTGCAACATGGCTATCAGCGTCTTAATTATGCCAAATTTACTGCTGATCAAGGGGTAATAACGGATAACCAAGGGTTTATAAGTTGGCAAATGTGCTTAAGCCATCCTGCGATTGGCAAAGGCGTTGAAATCATAGTGCATGGCTGTACTGCGCTGCGCTGGGAGGACAATCAGATTATTTATCATCGTGATTACTATGATCTTACTGAGATGGTTTATCAACATTTGCCTGTACTCGGATGGTTAACGAGCAAAGTACGCCAGAAGATGGCGGATAACTAATAAAGTCTGTGATATTTAAATTTAAGGAATTTTATGCGTATAGCGGTAATCGGCGGTGGTATTTCTGGCATGCTAAGCTGGTATTTGTTGCAACAAAAACATGATGTAACCTTGCTGGAAGCGAATGATTACTTGGGGGGGCATACTGCAACGGTAGAGGTTGATGTTCAAGGTCAGCGATACGCAATTGATACAGGTTTTATTGTTTTTAACGATTGGACATATCCTGTTTTTAATAAGTTTATTGCAGAGTTAGGTGTCGATAGTCTGCCAACTGAAATGAGTTTCTCTGTCAAAAATACGCAACATAATTTAGAGTACAATGGTAATACGTTCTCAAGTTTGTTTGCACAAAAACGTAATATATTCCGGCCTTCTTTTTGGAAAATGCTCCTAGAAATTACCCGATTTAATAAATTAGGTAAGCAATTGGTTGCGGCTGATCATCCTGATTTAGATCTCGAGCTTGGAGCATTTTTAGATAAGCATGCGTTTGGCGCGGGGATCCGTGATAATTACCTGCTACCGATGGGCGCGGCGATATGGTCAGCGGGCCTTACGGATATGCCAAAGTTTCCGGTTAGATTCTTTCTGCGGTTTTTCAACAACCATGGTTTATTGAATATTAGTGACAGACCGCAGTGGTCGGTGATTAAAGGGGGTTCAAAACGTTACGTAGAGGCGCTATTAGCAAAAACCGGCACCGAGAAGTTACGCTTGAAACAACGAATCAGTGGCGTGAGCCGTCAAGAAGAGGGCGTAACCATTCACTATGCCGACGGCACAAACGAGCAGTTTGATAAAGTGGTGTTTGCTTGTCATAGCGATCAAGCGTTAGCGCTGTTACGTGATGCATCAGTAGAAGAGACCGCAGTGCTTGGCGGGATTGCTTATCAACAAAATGAAGTGGTGTTACACACGGATACTCGATTATTGCCAGAACGCAAAGCCGCTTGGGCCTCTTGGAATTATAATTTAGATAATAAACGAAGCGATCGTTCTACACTGACCTATAACATGAATATTTTGCAGCGTTTAACAGCTCCCGTTACGTTTTGTGTTACGTTAAACAATACGGCAAATATAGCGAAAGACAAAATTTTAGGGGTTTATCACTATGCGCATCCAGTTTATAACCCCATGACACTCGCCTGTCAGCAGCGTCGGGCTGAGATCAATGGTCAACGCAACAGCTTTTTCTGCGGGGCCTATTGGTACAATGGTTTTCATGAGGATGGAGCCCGCAGTGCTGTTGATGTTGCCGCTTTGCTTGGAGTAAGTTATTGATGCTTAATGGCCACGCTGTATATTGCGGCAGAGTTGGGCATAAACGATTTTTACCCAAGGTACATGGCTTTGATTATCCTTACAGCGCCTACTGGTTAGATTGTGCTGAGCTTAACGCTGATAGCTTAGCCGCAGTGGGTATTCAGTATGAGCGATTTGGGGCAATTAGTTTTCGCCGCAAAGATTTTCTGGAAGGTAGCGCTGACTTAAGTGATGCGGTGCGGCAAAAAGTACAACAGCTGGGGGGCGACAAACCGATTAAACAGGTATTCTTATTATCGCCCCTTGCCAGTTGGGGGCTGTATTTTAGCCCGCTAAACTTATATTACTGTTATAGCGAAGACGCAGCATTTGCCTATTTGTTAGCTGAAGTGAGCAATACGCCTTGGAATGAGCGCCATTATTACTTGCAACAGTTAATACCAGCGCAATTGCAGTATCAACACGATAAAGATTTTCATGTATCGCCGTTTAATCCGCTGGATATGCAGTATCGTTGGCAGATACCAGCCCCAACAGAAACATTATTTTGCAGTATCACCAACATTCGCGAAGAAAAAGCGGTGTTTAGTGCTTGGTTTACACTGCGCCGTTTCAATTTAACTAAAGCCGTACGCCGGAAGATTTTGATCCGCCAACCATGGCAAAGCGTACAGATATTTACACGAATTTATTGGCAAGCACTAAAGTTATTGGTAAAACGGGTGCCTATATATGCCCATTCTAAATCCAGGGGATCTGATGTATGAGTTTGTCGCTTAGCGAGAAAGCGGTTTTTGATAATCTCGGTTGGTTTGACCGATTATGTCGTAAATTTACGTTAAATTTTTTAAGCCAGTTACAACATGGCGCGATTACAGTATCAGAAGCGGGTGTAGAGCAGCATTTTGGTGATAAAACTGCCGATTTAAAAACAACGATTACGGTAATCGATCCTGCCTTTTACCAAAAACTGGTACTAGCAGGTTCTGTCGGCGGCGGTGAAGCTTACATTCATGGGTTTTGGCGTTGTGATAATCTAACAGCATTGGTACAAATCTTTGCGCGCAATCTTGCGGTGTTAGACAAAATGGATTCAACGTGGGCGCGTTTAAGCCGTCCATTGCTTAAATTGCTAAATTATCGCAATCGAAACACGGTTTCCCAATCGAAGCGCAACATTGCTGCGCACTATGACTTGGGTAACGCTATGTATCAATTGTTTCTTGATCAAAGCATGATGTACTCAAGTGCCGTCTATCCCAGCGCCTCTGCTACCTTAGCAGAAGCACAGCAGCATAAACTCCAGCAAATTTGTGAACGTTTGCAGTTAACTGCCAGTGATCATCTGATTGAAATTGGTACGGGGTGGGGCAGTATGGCCATTTATGCTGCTCAGCATTATGGTTGTAAAGTAACTACGACCACGATCTCACAAGAGCAATTTGATTACACTCAAGCTCGGGTGCGCGAGTTAGGTTTAGAGCAGCAGATCACCTTGTTATTTAAAGATTATCGTGAGCTTGAAGGCAGCTTTGACAAACTGGTATCCATCGAGATGATTGAAGCGGTAGGTGATGAATTCCTAGATGAATACTTTGAAAAGTGTAGCAGTTTATTAAAACCAGACGGCATTATGGTGTTACAAGCGATTACCATGGTTGATAATCGTTACCAACAATATGTAAGAGAAGTGGATTTTATTAAACGGTACATTTTTCCTGGTGGCTGCTTACCGTCAATCAGCCGTATGGCAAATGCTGTTGCCGACAAAACAGATTTAGTGATCCGTCAAATCCAAGATATTGGTTTTGATTATGCTAAAACGCTAAAAGATTGGTGCGATAATTTTATGGCCGAGCGAGATGCAGTGCATCAACTAGGGTATGACGATAATTTTATTCGCTTATGGCATTTCTATCTTTGCTATTGTGAAGGTGGTTTCCGCGAACGCGCGACCAGTGCAGTGCATTTAGTGTTAACAAAACCTGAAAACCGCAATGTGATTTAACGTTTACACCGGTTATTTCGTGTTGCTACACTCGGCCAGCTTCTATGCTGGCCGAGTTGTTTATGGTTAAGTTAATGGCAGTGTTGTTAGGATGTTATGGCAACAGAAAACGGCGGAAGCGAGATTATTTTTAGCCTCAGACGTGCGTTACGCGTCTGGTGTTGTTTCTGGAACCAGAATCAGCCCTTGTTCTGTTAGAACAATTTTTTTATCTTTGTATAATGCTCCAACCGCTTGTTTAAACGCTTTCTTGCTTACACCAAAAGCCGCATAAACTTCTTCTGGTGAACTTTTGTCGGTGAGAGCTAGCTTGCCACCATTCTTCCGCAAGCGATGTAGAATATTGTCGGTAAGCTCTTGGGCTTGTTTGTGCGTTGTGCTGACAAGACGTAAGTCAATTTTTCCATCGTCCCGGACTTTCATAACATAGGCAGTTAACTTATCACCGCGACGTAGTGGCTTGAACACTTCATTTTTATACAACACTCCCCAGTGTTGTTGTTCAATAATTACTTTGTAACCCAGATCGGTTTGATCACTGACGATGATTGATACTTTATCGCCTAGTTGATAAGACGCAGGGGTTTTGTGTAAATGACGATCCAGTTTAGTCGAGGCAACGATGCGATTACTTAAATCAACATAGCAGTAAACCAAATAATGCTGGCCTTCTTTTAGCGGAATTTGCTGTTCACTGAAGGGCACCAATAAATCTTTTTTTAGCCCCCAGTTTAAAAAGGCGCCAACTTTAGTAATGGCAACAACCGGGAGCGAGGCAACTTGTCCCACCATGATACGCGGGCGTTCCGTGGTGGCGATAAGTTGATCTTCCGAGTCGAGGTATAAAAATACCGAAATATCTTGGCCAATTTGCAGATCAGCAGGCGCGACGTTGTTGGGCAGTAGGATCTCACCCCAGCTTAAACCGTCCAGGTAGAAGCCAAATTTTACCTGTTTTTTTACGGTTAATGTATTTAGGGTACCCAGTGCAATCATCTTCGCCTCTTAATTTCAATCTGTTAGGGGCGTATTGTAACGGTTTTTAGTCTTGTATGCTGAGCTTATTTTACTTGGTTGGGCATTACCAAATGCATTATAGCTTAAGAAAGCCTTTGGTTAGGATTGGCGTCGCTGAGACGCCTTTGTTATCAAATCGCTTCCAGATTTTTTCGTGGAAAAAATAGCCTACGGTATTAACTGCAGGTTCTATAACAGCCACTAAACCACCCAATACCAGATCGCCGGTAATTAAATAAGTGACACCAAAAGCAACGCTAAAATGCATAATGGCGAAGGTAAATGTTTTAATCATGATGCGGCTCCTCGTTTGACGCTTAGAGGTAATGATAGCGGTTCTCATTATTAATTAAAGTGAATATTAGCAATTGCCTTAATCAATTATTTTGATATGTAAAAGTCATCGCTTCACGCTTAACTCACGTATACTTTTGCCAAGTAAGAAAAACATATAACTATCCAGTAGCTGAGGTGTGTTCATGGATTGCCGTGAGTGGTTAGATATCAAACAGTACGAATTTCTGATGAATTATTTTATGCGGCGACAACGGGAATTAGCATTGTCAGAATTAGATGAGCCATACAGCTATGATGGTTATAGTCGATATGATCAATTATGTCAGCAGGTGGTTAAAGAAGCGGAGCTAGCTTTTATTGAGTGTTTTGGTGAGCCAGCGCCGCCCATTGTTTTTACTAATTTATTTCACTTAGCAGAGTTGGAGTTAGCTGGCAAACGTCCACGGCTAAAAGGCCCAAAGCAATTGCAATAGCCTTATTCTTCAAGCCGTTTTAATGCATCAATAAGCATCGGCACATCCAAGCTTTCGTTAAGTGGCACTAATGTACCCGCTGACCATACGCCAGAGCTGCCGTCTTGTCGGAGTATCATCATTTTATCTTTACGAATACTAATAATGTCTTGCTGACTGATATTTAACTTTGGCAGTGAGCTTGGACTAAACAGATTATCGCCAAGCCATTGACCTTGTACCTGACAGCCTGCCGCATGTAATAAGGTTGGTAAAAGATCGAGATGCTGGCTGCTGTGTTGCTTTAGCGTTGTAAATAATGATGGCCACTTGATTAATAACGCCTCTGGAGCTAATTGAAAACGCGCATTTTGACCTTGTAACGGGACGACAACGATCTGGGAAAAATCTTGATAATCTTGCCAGTTTTGTTGTGGATCTGCATCAAACACTATGGCGAATGGGCTTGCCGATAACGTTGTAGTCGCCCATGGCAACACCTCGTTTAACGTGGCGTTCCGATTGACTATGGTAAGACGATCCGCCGGGATCTGCGCTAGCCAGCCGGGAGCTGCTTGCAAGGCCTGACGATTTTTTTGTTCGGCCATGAACTGACCGTAAAGTACATTTAATAATGCTTCAGGCATATTGTTTGGAACAAAATGCGGTTCATGTGGGCGTAATTGCTGTTCACGGAGAAATTGGGTTTGCGTGCTATTCAGGGCATCGGTGAGAAGGATCAGCGTCGAGCCTTGCATGGGCAAATTACAGCTTAGCTGATTATCGCTAGGATAAAGCGCGTTTAAATTGAGTCGATCAGCTTGACGTTGTGCTCGTTCTGTAAGATCAACCAGTTTATACCGCGCTAGTAAGCTCTTTGCTGTAGCTGGATAAGAAAAGGGCAGAATATTATCTTGTCGAGTAATATCCCAATTTAAGGTTGCATCCGCATAAATATGCATAATATGGCTTGCCATAAAACTGCCGAAAAACACAGCTAAAGCGGGATTGCCTAACCCTGATTGGCTTAAACGCGTAATTTTTTTCCAACAAAAATTACTGATATACAGTTCTAGTGCGAATAAAAACCCGCCAACGACTAAGACAATTAAAATAAAATTTCTAAGATTGGTAACAACCTGCTGTCGCAATAAATCGATGGTTTGATCTAATGACGCGCTGCCGATGTGATAACCAAGTTGGCTATACACATAAGCATCAAATAGTAACACCACCAGTCCCAAACTGGCTAACGCAGCGGCTAAGCCTCGAATGTGTCGCTGATAAGGAAAAATCAACGAAAGAGGGAAAATGGTGAGAATAAAAAACATAAAGCAAATAAATGCAGTATGCCCCAACCAATTTAGTCCTAAATAAATCCAGCCTAATGCGGTTTGTGGCAGGGGTTCTGACCACCAAAACATCGCTGTTATTACCAAGGCGAGTAAAATATTAAAAAAGCTAAACCAATGTCCCCAGTTTAGTAACCGGTTTACTTTTTTGACTAAAGAGAGGTTTTGTTCTAACACCATTGCAGACTAATTGCGACGTTGTGAAACGGCATCACTTAATGCCTGATTAAACGAACTAGCAACAGCCTCGCGCTGCGCAGCGGGCACTGAGGTATTGATAACATGGCTGACGGCGTTACCTAAACACATTAAACTAAGCTCTGTGGTCGCTTTTTTGTCGTGTAAGGTTTCGAGTAGCTGATTTACCAGGGTTTCAATCTGGTCAGTAGAATATTTTGATATAATGGGCATGGATTACTCAGATAAACATAACTTAAACAGATAGAATAGTAACAGAATTCAGAAAAAACAGGAAAACTTATGTCGGTAGATATGCAGCACTTGGCGATTAATTTTATTGCGTTGACCGATAGTGGGGAACATCAGGCGCATTATCGCGAGGCTTTGATTGGTAATAGTCATGCTGTGGCCAATTTAGTTGAGCAGCTTCACTTAGCCTATAACGGTAAACCTGCTAAGGGGTATGCACGTTTTAATCACGATAAATCTACGCGGGTATTCCACGCGTTAACCGATTGGAAGCGTTCGCAGACTGATTTCTTGGGGTTTGCTAAAGCGACCACCGATGCATTAGTGGTGGAGTTAAGTCAGCATCAATTGCCAGAAACAGGCTATTTACTGTTAGCGCATTATCAGTATTTGGCCAGCGAATATTTGTTAGTGTGTTTGCTGGGCAGTAAAGATCACTTCGAATTGTCTGAGCAGTTAGAGCTAGCCGCGTCGCGTCATTTAGATATCGGTCGTATGCAATTAGCGGCGCGTTTTGACCTAACTGAATTGGATGTTAATGCTGACAAAGGTAACTACATTAGTTTTATCCGTGGACGGGCGGGACGAAAAGTTGCTGATTTTTTCCTAGATTTTTTAGGATGTGAAGAAGGTGCCGATGCGCGAGCAAATAGCCTCAAGGTTTTAGCGTCGGTAGAGGAATATATGGGAGCTGCAGAGTTTGCTGGCGAAGAAAAAACCTCGGCACGTCGTCAGGTGTTTGATTATTGTGAAGAGCGAGCAAAAGCTGGGCAAGAAGTGGTGTTAGCTGAGTTATCTGCGGTACTCGATCCCGAACAAGAAAATGGTTTTTTGCATTATTGTGCCGAGCAACAACTCGACGTGGCAGCACAGTTTCCGGTGGAAGTAAAAGAGCTTAAAAAGTTGGTAAAGTTTAATGGCGCAGGGGGTGGATTGTCATTGAGTTTTGATGAGAAACTATTAGGTGAACGTGTACAGTATGATGTTAAAACAGACACCTTAGTGATTAAAGGTACGCCACCGAATTTACGTGATCAGCTACAGCGTTTTACTCAGGGGTATTCGGCGTTTGATCACGCGGCGGAGTGATTTTTGCCTTGTCATTTAGCGTGTCAGCAGCCATCAGCTTAGTAGGGGATGGTTGTGGGCCGACATCAGCAGTTTGCTGATGATCCTTTAAACTGGGCATGCGCTGTTTGGCGGAATGTTTCACTAACATAATATTGCCGACAATAAAGCCAAATGTTAGCGTTAACGCCCAAAAAAGTGGCCAGTTCATAGATTATTCATGATAAATGTTAGTAATGTACCGCTCGAACAGCTGTGGCAGATGGAGCAAGACCTGCTCTTGTTCAGCAATAGGAGTAGTTTGCAGAATGCGCTGCAACATGGGTAAGCTGAAAGCCGCTTGGCATTCTTTGGCAAGTGGTTTGTAGCTGATATGCCATGGCTCTGCTGCAACGCCGCCTTGGTAATGTTGATAGGGTAAAAAGAAATCGTACTGTGCGGCGTGCTCTTGGAGCCAACAACTTAGCTGATGGAAAGGTCCGCCTTGGGCATATTCTGCGGGGGCAAGCTGCGGCTCGTAATCGGCTGTAACGGCTGCAGCATCATAAACATCAAGCTCAGTGCCCCAGTGGTGTCGACTCGCACCGGGTAAAGCGGAGTACAACATAATGGCCTCGAGTTTGGCAAGGCCAGTCAACTGAGTGATATTTAGTGCTTGTTGTAAGGCATTATATACTGGACGGCGTCCCTCACATTTAGCTTGCCAAATGCGGGCTTGGCGCTCGAAACTACGCCAAGACGATACCACTTTTAACCTTATGCCATCGGCAGCCATTGCGCTTACCAAACGTTGATATGCTGGGACAACCTGTTGATGCAATTGATGATGTTGATCAATCCATTGCATCGAACTGCTGTCTTGACCCGTGAGGAATTGCGCGGTCGGTGTAAATGCCATTACGCACTCAATTTATGTTGTAAGTTTAGCAGCAACGCTGAATAAACGTCCGTCAATTGTGTTAATTCTGCAATGGCGACGCATTCATTAATTTTATGGATAGTGGCATTGCAGGGGCCTAGTTCTATCACCTGAGCGCCGGTTGGGGCAATAAAACGACCATCTGACGTGCCGCCTGTGGTTTCTAACTGCGGTGTAATGCCTTGCACATGCGTGATGGCGTTTACCGTAGCCTCAACTAAATCGCCAGCCGCTGTCAAAAAGGGTAGCCCGTTGTAGGTCCATTCAATCGCGTAATCAAGATGATGTTTATCCAAAATAGCGCAGGTACGTTGCTCTAATTGTTGGGCGGTAAGCTCAGTACTGTAGCGGAAGTTAAACATAACATTTAGCTCGCCTGGGATAACGTTTGAGGCGCCGGTGCCGGCCTTGATATTGGCGATTTGAAAGCTGGTTGCTGGAAAAAACGCATTGCCGTTATCCCATACTGTTGTTGCAAGTTCCGCGAGGGCAGGCGCGGCTTTATGCACAGGATTATCGGCTAAATGAGGATAGGCAACATGACCTTGTATTCCTTTTACCTTAAGATGCCCCGTCAATGAACCGCGGCGACCGTTTTTAATGACATCACCGAGTTGTTTGCCACTCGAGGGTTCACCTACCAAGCACCATCGAATTTTTTCTTGGCGCGCCTCTAATGTTTCAATAACTTTTGGGGTACCGTTAATAAAGGGACCTTCTTCATCACTGGTGATTAAAAACGCGAGATTAAATGCTGGCTCTGGGTGCAATGCAATAAAACGTTCAGTAGCAACGATCATCGCCGCTAAACTGCCTTTCATGTCTGCTGCGCCCCGTCCGTAAAGCATGTCGCCAATAATAGTGGGGGTAAATGGAGGCGTATGCCATTGTTCAGCTGGGCCGCTGGGTACCACATCAGTGTGCCCTGCAAAGCAAAAAAGCGGTTTACCTTGACCGTGTCTGGCCCACATATTAAGCGTATCGTGAAAAGGCATCATTTCAATGGCAAAGCCAATTTTCGCTAAACGCTCAGCCATCAATTGCTGGCAACCTGCATCGTCGGGCGTCACGGAGGGTTTTTCAATAAGTGCCATCGTTAACGCGAGAGTGGCATTGTGTTCTGGGTGATGTAATGTAGTCATGCTTTACTGCTCAATTATGCTGATGTTTTAAGCTGTTGATACGACGCTTCTGAAAAGCCTAATATATATTGCTCACCATTGACCAGTACCGGTCGTTTAATCAGTGCCGGTTGAGCCAACATTAATGCCAGTGCTTTGGGACGATCCAGATCTTTTTTCTGCTCTTCTGATATTTGACGCCATGTTGTACCACGCGTATTTAAAAGCTGTTGCCAGTCCAGTTGATCAGCGAATTGCTCTAACAGCGATGCACTAAGGCCATCTACGCGATAATCATGAAACTGATACGGCAGTGTCAGATGTTCTAAAAAGCGCTGTGCTTTTTTAATGGTGTCGCAATTTTTAATCCCATAAAGCATTATCATATTATGTCTTCTGTTACTCTCTAAATATTATCTGTACTGCCCTGCTATTTAGCGAGGCGGATAGGGTTGCCGATAGTGTTGAGATACTTTATCAAGCTCATGGCCCTAGATCCAACTTATCTAAAGCAGGAATTAGGTTGCAAAGCAGTTACACCGCTAATTTAAGACTGCTCTTGATGTATTGGTAACACAAACAACGGATCTTGATTCGCCTGAACATGCGCTTGTTTGCTATAAAGCGTGTTGAATTTAGTCGGGACTCGCAATGAGGCCACACAGAAAATTTCACCTATATTAAGCTGTAAAAAGGGTAAATCTAGCTGTAGTAAAGGGCTGCCGGCTGCTATTTTTTGACCCGATTTGCTTAACCAATGTAATCCTTTACCCTGAAGCTTACGTATTGAAACAGGTAAGTCAATGATTAAAATTAGCCCTGAGCTGTGCATTAAACTTAACCTACGGCCTAGATCTCGTGAGGTGCTTAACATGGTATTAAAAGGCGCGATAATTAAGCCATGTTCTAATTTTGCACATAGACTGTTAGGTAAAATATCCTGCTGGTATAGGGGCTCAGGGTGTTTATTGGCCGGCATCACCAGACCAGTAAATGGGCTTTTAATCACTAAGCCTTGCATGTTTTTCCAGTCTTGCTGCCAAATGATTGCCGTTTGCAACACGAAGCCTTCCTCTATTCATAGACTTTCTGATGATAACGGAAAGCTTGAACTAGATCAGCTCATTTTAATCCGTAATAGAACGTTTGCTCGATAGGTTCAAAAGCAGAGAAACGTTTATAAAAAGAGAATCGTGTTTAAGACGTTGTACCTTTATAACAGGTATCACGCTCAATCCCAGAATATATGCTGGTGTTTTCGCCGTTAGTTTGTGTTTATGAGGGCAAAGCGTTTTTTTCATGTACTTTTATTGTGGTGGATGTTTTGGAAGCGGCAAATTAAGCCGTGGATTGTTGTCCACAGATTCTGTGGATAACCTTGTTGGTAAGGTGCGATTATCTATGTATGATCATGAAGTCATTCACTATAAAACGATGGCATGAATATTGTTTGTTTTAACTCCCAAGAGTTATGCTTCAAGTATTGCAAAAGAGCGACTTTTCTAAAGCGTATTGGTTTTTTTGTGCTGGTTAATTATTGAGCGTCACAGTAATCAAGCCGAGTAATAATGCCGCGGTAGCTATCAAAGTTGTGCTAAAGTACATAGTAGGTTAACAGCGGTTTTGTCACGTTTGCTAGCAGTAGGAGTCATACCCGTGAAACTTTTTAAATATATTGGTACTGGCATACGTTATGGCCGGGTTTGGCCAACTAAACCTGAACTAAATGCTATTTTCCCTGAAAATCGCATTATTTTATTAACGCACTTTGCTGCGCGTTATTTGCCACTTTTAGCGTTTATCACGGCGGTCGTACAATACCAATTGCTTGGAGCCGCATTCTTAGGTCAAATAGTGGCCATGATGTTATTTATTGCCACTATGCCATTGCAAGGCTGGTACTGGCTTGGCGTGCGTGCAAATAGCGATCTGCCTCCCGCGTTAATTAACTGGGGCAACGAGATACGTGAGCAAATCCAAAAACACGGCAAGACTGAAATGCTGCCAGGAATACCCAAAAGCTATTTTGATCTGGCCAAGCTGTTACAGCAAGCATACCAGCAACTAAACAATACCGTGATGCGTCGCTGGTTTTAGTATGTCGCTGTTTTAGTATACTGGTGATAGATAATAGACTGATTCGTCATACATTTGGTTAAGCATGCTGATGGTTAAGCATGCTTTTAATGATGAGACGTGCTGGCGAATGTTTAGAGGGTAAATACCGACCAAACAGGTGCATGATCAGAGGGACGTTCTAAGCCTCTTAATTCATAATCAATACCCGCTTCTGTACATAAGCCGGCCAAGGGAGGTGTTGCCATAACCACATCAATTCTTAGACCACGGTTGTCATCGAACCCTTTTGAGCGGTAGTCAAACCAACTATATTGGCCAGTAGTATCTGGAAATAAGGTGCGAAAGGTATCTACTAACCCCCAATCTTTTAGCTGTTGTAGCCAAGCACGTTCTTCGGGTAAAAATGAGGTTTTCCCCTCACGCAACCAACGTTTGGCGTTGGCGTCACCTATGCCAATATCTAAATCGATAGGCGAAATATTAATATCGCCTATCACCGCAAGATAATCGGTGCTGCTATTATGATGATGGGTCAGATAATGTTGTAAATCGGCATAAAATTGTGTTTTTGCTGGAAATTTAATGGGATGATCACGATTTTCACCCTGGGGAAAATACCCATTTAACACGGTCAGTGTTTTATTATTGGCAACACTAAACTGACCAATCAGCATACGCCGTTGCGCATCCTCTGCGTCACTAGGAAAACCATATTGCATCGTGATCGCTTCTGCTTTACTTAAAATCGCCACACCATAGTGGCCTTTTTGTCCAAAATGGTAAACGTGATATCCCATGGCTTGCACTTCTGCGAGAGGAAACTCACTGTCTTGCACTTTGATTTCTTGTAAGCCGATAATGTCAGGCTGATGTTTGTCAATAAGCGCTTGAAGCTGATGCAAACGTGCGCGAATACCATTAATATTAAACGAAATAATTTTCATAGTTGATCCAAATCTTACTCTACGTATTTTTACGATCATAACATGTAATACTCAGCAGTGCGAAATAGGAGCAGGTAGGGTGACAGATGCTGTAGCTAATACGTTACCGTTTCAATATGAGTTAATATTTAGTACAAGGCGTCGTTCTATACAATTGGCTATTGTACAAGGCCAACTGAAAGTAAGAGCACCCACGGGCACGTCATCGCAGTACATAAAACGCCTGTTGGAAGAAAAACAGGCTTGGGTGCTGAAACACCTCCAAAGCGGGAGATCTCAACCTGTTTTAAGTTGGCTTGAACGCAGCAGCATCTTAGTAAATGGTAAGCGTTTGGCTTTTAACTGGACCCTTGCTACGGGGGGAACTGTGCTGCTAAGTAAGCAGGCGTTGCAACTCACCATTCCCTCGCGGATAGCTGTTATACAACGCGAGCGCTATATCCAGCGTGAATTACAACGTTTCTTCACCTTACAAGCACAAAACGTGTTGGCGACGGTAGTTGAGCAACAGTCCATTCGCATGGGGGTGTTTCCTTCCTCAATACGAATTGGCAATTGGAAAAGGCGCTGGGGCTATTGCGATAGTCAGGGGGTGCTTGGCTTTAATTGGCGTTTAATGCAAGCGCCTGATTGGGTGTTGGAATATGTCGTTATTCATGAATTAGCGCATCTTCAGTATTTGAATCACTCTGCACACTTCTGGCAACTTGTTTCACAGTTTTATTCAGATGTCGCCGCGGCGCAAAGTTGGTTAAAGCAGCATCAACACGAGTTAATGTAAGAATAAAAACAATTAATAAGCAGTAATAAAAAAACCGACCCGAAGGTCGGCATCAAAGGACATCTTTCAAGGGAGGGGATAGTTAACGAGGGAATAGTTACCTAAACATTGAAACACTCTTTTCATGTAGTAAGACTACAGTGTTTAAAAAAAATTCCCGCCATTGAAATTTTTTGCATCTACTCTTGATAATAGTTTACTCTCTTGCCCAATCAGCTTTGCTGGTAACATGTTTTTGCATTCCGCGAGATATCGCGAGCAGCAAATTTAGCAGTATTTTATACTTACGACACAGATAAGAATGTAAAGATTTTACGAGGCGATAGCCCTCACAGCGATAAAAATAAAGACATTAACCCCTACCATTTTTAGACATTGACAGAGTACCCGACTATGACGAGTTCGTTACGTTTACAGCAGTTAGTCACTTTATTAGATGTAACCCGTTTAAATGAAACTGATGAACCGCAGGATGTTCAAGATTGGTTAACCTCGTTGCCTCAGCCACCAGTGGCCATTGCCGCCTTTTGTGTTTATCCGCAATTTTTACAAACGACAGCGGCATTTGCAAAAAGCAGCATGCCTACTGCAGCGTTGGCAACTGTAGTGAATTTCCCAGAGGGTGATCAGCCAATAGAACGTGTGCTATCTGATGTAGCAAAGGCGTTAGCCTTAGGTGCGACAGAGATTGATTGTGTTATGCCCTACAATACATTGCTTAAAGGTGATGAAAAGGCCGTATTGGCTTTTTTAACGGCAGTGCGGGCAGCATGTGGTGAACATTGTTTAAAAGTGATTATTGAGTCAGGAGAGTTGGTTACCGCGCAACAAATTACTAAAGCGACAGAGTTAGTAATTGCCAGTGGTGCCGATTTTGTAAAAACGTCAACGGGTAAGGTTCCTGTAGGCGTCACGTTAGAAGCCGCGCGTATTATTTTAACCAGTATTGCCGCAGCTGATCGTATCGTTGGCTTTAAAGCCTCCGGTGGTCTTAAAACGATTGAGCAAGCTCTGGCAATTTTGGAGATGTTTGAGCAGATTACGGGGCAAAACGCTGATGCAAAAAGCTTGCGTATTGGCGCCAGTGCGTTGCTTAATGAACTCGTTCAAGAATTATCGTTGTAATAATCATTTGGCGATTATTGTTAAAGCAGGCCAGCATAGTGCTGGCTTTTGCTTTTTTAGTCGCTGTTCAATGCTTCGCATTGTCGAACCTGACGAAGGTTCTCACCTTCCCCAACGGGTATTTTTCATAATGAGTGAGAATTAAATAGATTTAAACGCAGAAAAGAAATGGTGGAGGGGGAAGGATTACTCGCTACGCTTCGCCTTGCAGGCCAGCGCCACAAGTGTCGCTGTTCAATGCTTCGCCTTGCAGGCCAGCGCCACAAGTGTCGCTGTTCAATGCTTCGCATTGTCGAACCTGACGAAGGTTCTCACCTTCCCCAACGGGTATTTTTCATAATGAGTGAGAATTAAATAGATTTGAACGCAGAAAAGGAATGGTGGAGGGGGAAGGATTACTCGCTACGCTTCGCCTTGCAGGCCAGCGCCACAAGTGTCGCTGTTCAATGCTTCGCATTGTCGAACCTGACGAAGGTTCTCACCTTCCCCAACGGGTATTTTTCATAATGAGTGAGAATTATATAGATTTGAACGCAGAAAAGGATCCACAAGTGCAGGCGCATATTATCAAATTGAGTTTTGATGTAAAGCGCTTTGCTAAAGTTTTTTTACTGATTGCCGATAAAGCAAGCAGTCGTGGTTAAATGTATTAAAAATGCAGCCAATTATTAACGAGTGGCAATTAGACACTAAATTAAATCGAGCCTTACAGAATCAGCATCGCGCTGACTTTGCTTTATGGCTTGCGGTACTCTCACCTGCTGTCAACGAAATGGCTGCTTTTTTTACGCCAGAACCCGCGCAGCATCAGCCGCAACATGATCTTTATCAGCAACTATCGGTTAGGCCAAACAGGGATTTCGCGTGGCAAGAAAATGATACGCGTTTGATGCGTAACCACAGTGAGGCTGTTTTGATCAGTTTAGCGCAACTCAAATTAGAATATGCGCTTAATCCTGCGCCATGGGTGAGACAAAATAACCCAAAAAAAATAGACGGCGATGTTTATGCTAATTTAGATAGCCATACCAGAAGGCATTTAAACGGCATATTGCCTAGCAAAACGCCTGTTGATGAAACTGGATTATTTGAAATACTGCAGCAGTTACATGAGCCAGAACAGGTTAATTAAGGATATGGCGTCTAGACAGAGGTTTGTCCGCTCGTTTTGTGCGAGGTACAATGCTTAAACTTTTTTCCGCTTTGACATGGGCAAGGATCGTTTCTACCAATTTTTACCGCGATGGTGCTGTCTAACGTACCACTCTGATAGTACCAACGATCAAGATAAATAAAATGAGATAATTCAGTTATATGATCCTGCTTTTGATCATAGATAAAATTGGCCGTAAATTTTACTTTCCCCTCGGTTTCTTGTTGTTCCGCCAAGCTAATTGATAGCTGATAAAAATGTACGCTTTTGGCAAACGCCATTATATTTTCTTCGCAATCTTCTTTTCGTTGAGCAGGCGCAAGTGTGGCTATCAGATAACAACTATCACCAAGACAATAGGCACTGTAACGTGAACGCATTAACGCTTCACAACTGCGAGGTAGCGCTTTGTGCAACAAATAAGGTTCGCAACATGCCGCAAACGTTTTGCCAGAACAACAATAACACTGCATGGGGTATATTCACCTTATAAGTATTTATTACACATAAAACACTAGACATAACACAACGAAATAACGTTTGGTCCGGCAACATCTGACGTTAAAACACATTTTAACGTGGTAGACCGTTTGCAACAATACGCTTATTGGCGTGAGCGTTGTGACTACTTATATAAAGATGATCCGTTAACTTAGCTTATTAGCGTGTTTTATTAATGCTTAGCTTGTGGTGTATGGTGTAAACCGTAAAAACGGCATTCTTGTTTTTTTGCCAATGTCATTATTGTTGCACATTCACTTTCACTGATGGGTGCAAAATTGATTACGACGGTGCAAGTAAGGCTTTGTACCGCTTTACTGAGTGTCGTATTGATATCTTTTATCTGCTTGGGATGGATAAAAAGTATCTTATTTAACGGCAGTTGGCATGCCTCCCAGAATGCTTTACTGGGTTTAATGGTTGGCGCTACGACTAAAATCCAGCCTGGCGTTTCAACATGCAGGTGGACGAGTTTTAATAATTGTAATTCTGCTTGAGCTTGCTGCATCGCTTGTAACGGCGAGTTTAGCGGGGCGATGATCATATTTGCATTATTATGCTGTGCTTGTTGCGCAAGTTGATTAGCGCCTATAACGTTGTGTATTGTGTGCATACGCTTACCTAGATGTTGATTACAGTGCGTTAAATTAGATGTGTGTATAAATACAGGCTGTTGATATATACAGTAGTTTGACTTTGGGTAAAAAGCAAGCACTTTTAGTCTTTGTATTATTTATTTTGCAGCCATTTTAACGTTGACGTCGTAGGCATAAGGGGATAGTTAATAAGTCATGTAAGTGTCACAGAGTTGTCTTATGCTCTTGCAGTAATAAACTTGGACACTAGCAAATGGCTATTTCAGACACTTCCTGTATTGAGTTACAGCACATCCTGCAAAAACGCAACTTGCAGCCGTTATTTCAACCGATCATATCGTTAAGTGATGCTAAAGTGATTGGGTTTGAAGCCCTAATTCGTGGTCCTTCTGACAGCCCTTTGCATTCACCTTTGCAACTTTTTAAAACAGCGTTGGCCTGTAAAGCGCTCGAGCAGTTAGAAATGCTCTGTCGTGAATTAAGCATCCAAGCTTTTGCTAACGCAGGTATTGCAGGCAAACTTTTTTTAAACGTTAATCCATTATTGTTATTAACAGCAGATCACCCAAGTGGCTTAACTAAAACTATGCTTCAGCAAGCCGGTTTAGATCCGGCGCGTGTCGTCATTGAGATTTCTGAACAATACCAAGTTGAAGATGCCACGCTGTTGGTGAAAGCCGTTCATCATTATCGGGAACTGGGCTTCTTAATTGCGATTGATGATTTAGGCAGCGGCTTTTCTGGTTTAAAATTATGGTCAGAGTTAGAACCTGACATCGTAAAGATAGATCGTTATTTTATCAGTGATGTTCATCGCGATCCGACTAAAAAAGCGTTTGTGCAAAATATCATTCGTTTAGCCAAAGCAACAGGCGCATTAATTGTTGCAGAAGGCATTGAAACGCAGGAAGAGTTAATGATGTGTCGGGAATTAGGCGCAGATTTAGCACAGGGTTATTTATTGGGTCGCCCGCAAATTGGCTTTAAGGCTGTTCATGCCAAACATTGGTTTGCTTCGTCATTGCCTACGTTAGCAGGACAGGATCATATCGAGCAATTAGTGCAAGCGGTGCCAACAGTACCACTTAATATGCTGGCAAGTGACGTATTCGAGTTATTTCGTTCCACTCCTTCTTTACACAGCATGGCTGTGATTAATCAAAAGATCCCGCTGGGATTAATTTGTCGCGACGAATTACAAGCTCTATTTGCTCAACCTTATGGTCGTGCTTTACATGCCAAAAAAACGGTTGGACAGATCATGAATAAAAACGTGGTCATGGTTGAAGCGGATAGTTCGCTAGATGATGTTAGTCAAATTGTCGCTGAGGACGATCATCATACCGGCAGTTGGTTTTTCATCATATGCCGTAAAGGGGAATATTTAGGCCTTGGTTCCGTTCGTCAATTATTAAAGAAAGTGAGTGAGCATAAATTGCAGCATGCACGTTATGCCAATCCCCTCACATTTTTACCAGGTAATGTCCCCATCTATCGAGAAATCGATAGATTATTAAATCAAAAAGCCGATTTTGCTGTAGCGTATTTAGACTTAAACCATTTCAAACCCTTTAATGACATTTATGGTTACAGTAAAGGGGATACCGTGTTGCAATTACTCGCGGAGATCATTCAGCAACAAGCTGCGGCTTGTGAATGCTTTATAGGGCATATTGGAGGTGATGATTTTGTGGTCATTTCCCCGTCGGAGCAAATTGAATCCCTTTGCCAACACATTCTTGATATGTTTGCGGCAAAAATTCCTGCTTACTACGCCTATGACGATGTACAAAAAGGTGGTATTACTGCATTAAGTCGTACCGGAGACACATGCTTTTACCCTTTATTGTCGCTTGCTATTGGTATTGCTTTACCAGATGCAAAGCATTGTCATAGCCATCATGATGTAGCCGCTTTATCGACTGCGGCAAAATTCGAAGCTAAACGACTTGGCGGTAATGCATTATTCGTGTCACGACGTCGTGGGCCAGACAGTCACCACAGTACGCCACTGGCTAGACCATCTGTCGCCTGATTTCGGCTAGAATATCAGCCTAAAAGAATAATAGAGTGAATAGTTAATGTTGTTAGATGCTTTTGTTAGTCGCCATGGTGACGCTTTCAGTTTCAGTCGCCAACACTCATGTACGTTTGCAAAGCAGGTAGCGGGGGATTTCAACCCTATTCACGACGTGGATGCAAAACGGTTTTGTGTGCCTGGTGATTTGCTGTTTAGCTATTTATTAACGCGTTATGGTGTCAGTCAGCAGTTAAGCTGTCAGTTTTCAGGCATGGTAAGTGCTGATGTGCTGTTGCATTGTAAGTTAGAGGAAGGTCTTATCCAAGTTTGTGATGAGCAAGGTAAAGTGTATCTCAGCATCAATTTCTCCGGCGAACATAGCCATGACTTACATGTTATTGAACCGCTGTTTCAGGATTACGTACAATTCTCAGGTCAAAATTTCCCACATATTCTGCAGCCGCTTATGGCAGAGCAGGGCGTGATGATTCATCCACAGCGTCCTCTAGTAATATATGAGAGCATGACATTGTCTTTTGACCAGTTGCCAACAAGCAAACCTAAACTAAGCTTAGCGGCAAGTAAGCTGGATGTAGAAGGTAAAAGAGGCAATGTCACACTTAGTTTTATTTTGACAGAAGACGATAAGCAAATTGGCAAAGGCGAAAAACGCATGATCTTAAGTAATTTGCAGCCTTATGATGAAGAGCAGATGCAAAAAATGGTCACCGAGTACAATAATCGTAAGCTTGCAGCAGGCTGTTTCGAATCATTTATCTGATATTTGCCGATTAAATAAACAATAAACTGCCGTTTGGGTTAAAAAATCGCCGAACGGTATTTTATTTTAAAATATCGCTTGCAGGCTTTCTTAAACTCCCTATAATGCGCATCCACAGACGGCGACAACGGCAACGAAGTCAAGGTTTGAAAGAATACGGTTCGCAAGAACACTGAGGTGAAAGCCTCGCTTCTGATAAGAAGCACGCTCTTTAACAATTAGCAATCAATTATCTGTGTGGGCACTTATGATGATTTC
>NZ_BMYR01000011.1 GCF_014652375.1 Alishewanella tabrizica
CACTTCCCAGATTTTAAGTCAAGCGTGAGGAAGATTCTTTTTTAAAACTCTTCGTCACGTTCGACTCTTTTTAACTTCACTTCGCTTTTCGAGGCTTTCGTTAGCACCCTGAAGCGAGGCGGCCATTTTAGTGATTTTAAACTTGCTGTCAAGCGTCTTTTTAAAGATTTTTGCAACTCGCTTTATCATTCGGCTACTGCTATGTTTCTGGTGAAGCGCAGTGCCCCGTGGCATGGCGCGCATTATAGGGCGTTTTAGAAATGGCGCAATAGGTTTTATGTAAAAAATAGCACTTTTGATGCTAGTTGCTTATTAAAGCCTCGTTTTGTACAAAAATATGTCTTTTTATTATGATCATGCTAGATTTTAGTTGTTGGCTGTTCACAAAATAATCGTTAAGATAGAATAGCTTTTATATAAGAATAATCTCTTTTGGTTTAGCTGCAGGAATTTATTATGTCATCAACTTTGCGCGTATCACTACCTTTTACTATTGCCCTCGCTGCAATCGCTTTTGTTCTATTTTCTTTCTTATTAACCCTTCCTCTCTCTGCTGCTTGGGCTTTTACGGCCGGCATCTTAACTTGCGGTATTTTGGTTCCTATCGTAGTTGATTTAAAACAACGTACTGAAGTAGTAGGCACCATTACAAACGACACCATGACTGATGCTTTTAATGGTGAATCAGCGACATTATATGTAGGCAATTTGCCCTACAGAGCAAATGAAGAAGTTGTTAAAGAACTTTTCTCTCGGTTTGGTACTGTTATTAATGTTCGTTTAATGAAAGATCGGCAAACAGGCCGTCGTCGTGGGTTCGGCTTTGTAGAAGTTGCTAGCAGTGATGCTAGCAAAATGATTGCAAAGCTTAATGACTTTGAATTTCAAGAACGCACTTTAAAAGTACGTGAAGCTCGTGAGCGTCAAGACGAAGAAAATCAGCCTGCTGAATAAAGCAGGCAAATTTAATGCGGTGGATAGTTTCAGGAATTGACTCTTCGCCGCATTAATCTTCTTTAACAGTACATGACCCTCATAACGCTACAATAATGGAAAGGTGAGATTTGTCGATCTGGCTAAAACAGCATAAAATGCAGGTTTTAGAGAAAAGCAGAGAATCTCATGTCTATAGGTCAGGTTCATCCCTCTCAATACGAAACACAATTAGCTGAGAAAGCAAACCGCTTATCACAGCTACTCATTGGAGTAACTTCAAAGACCCCCGAACTATTCCGCTCTCAAGATGCGCACTTTCGGCAACGCGCTGAATTCCGTATCTGGCATGATGGCGATGATATCTATCACGCCATGTTTGATCCTGAAACACGTAAACCTGTTCGAATAGATTATTTTCCTGTTGCTTGTAAATTAATTGCCGATTTTATGCCGGTACTACTACAGCACATCCAGTTTAATCACACCTTGCGTTATAAGCTTTATCAAGTTGATTACTTAGCCACCACCACAGGTGAGCTATTGATCAGTATGATCTACAAACACAAATTAGATGAAAGTTGGATTAACGCCGCAACCGAGTTAACACAAAAATTACGCCCCATCGTTAATGTTCGTTTTATTGGTCGTTCTCGCAAGCAGAAAGTGGTTATCTCAGATGATTTTGTTATCGAGAACTTTACGGTAAACCAACAGGTGCTGCATTATCAGCAGGTTGAAAGCAGTTTTACGCAACCCAATGCTGGGGTGAATCAACTCATGCTTAATTGGGCTGCGCGTGCAGCTCAATCACTGCAAGGAGATCTACTGGAGTTATATTGTGGTAATGGTAATTTTTCACTGGCACTAGCACCATACTTTAACCGTATTATCGCAACTGAACTGGCTCGTAGCTCCATTAAGTCTGCTGAATACAACATATCACTAAATAATATTACCAACGTCGACGTATTACAGATGTCTGCCGAAGATGTGGCCAGCGCGTTTAAAGAGGGAAACCACTTAAAACATCTGGATCTAAACGCTTTAAAATTGAATACCGTTTTAGTCGATCCGCCAAGAGCAGGATTAGATCCCGCCACTTTAGCGCTAGTTAGTCAATTTGACGACATTATATACATATCATGCAATCCTGAGACACTTGCAACGAATCTCGCTACGCTAGCAGTAACGCACGATGTGGCAGACTTAGCGCTATTTGATCAATTCCCCTATACACATCATATTGAGACTGGAATATGGTTACGTAAGCGAAATGTTTAACTGCTAATTTTCCGACCATAGCTGGCAGCACCATGTGCTAGCCAGCGCAACTGTAATACAGTTCTGCGTGTAAGGTGTGCATAATGCTCTTTTGGTGCATCAAGTGCATCCGCACCAGTATGGAAGACTAAAGTCACCATAGCTTCAGCCTGCAATTGCGCTTGCTCAGCTTTACAATCGGTTTGCTTACGTAAGTAATGTGCGAGCTCAGCTGAAAAATGTTGTATCTCTCGTGCCACCGCAGCCCTAAATGCAGCAGAGGTACCCGAACGCTCTCGCAGCAATAGACGGAAGACATTACTATTGTCCGCAACAAACTCCATAAACGTTTCTACCGATGTATTAATTACACTGCCATTCTTTTCTATTCTAAGCCGAGCCTGCCGCATTAACTGACGCAACATTAAGCCAGCCTCATCAACTAAAGTAAGACCTAACTCGTCCATATCAGCAAAATGTCGATAAAAAGAGGTTGGTGCAATTCCAGCCTCGCGGGCAACTTCGCGTAAACTTAAACTGGCAAACCCCTTTTCAGCACTGAGTTGTGAAAATGCCGCATTAATAATCGCCTGTCGGGTGCGCTCTTTTTGTTCTGCTCTACTCACTTGGCATCCTATTCTAAGTGTTGTTAGACTATTATCTCACCGATTTACCTTGACCTGCCGCGGTGGGCTCGGTAAATTAGCGAACAGGTGTAAGCTCAAAGTGTGGTTTCATGAAAAAACATCCCATTATCTGGACTAACGTACTGTTATTCAGTTCAACCTTTTTACTCGCTGCTATCGCAGTACCCTATTATGCCCTGACAACCGGATTTACTGCAGTAGAAATTATTGCCGCAATTATATGTATGGGGTATTGCGGTATTTCTATTACCGCCGGCTATCATCGTTTATGGTCACACAAAACATATGATGCTCATCCGTTTCTACAGTGGGTTTTTGCCATTGGTGGTGCATTTGCACTGCAGAATAGCGTTATTCATTGGGCATCAGATCATCGCGATCATCACCGCCATGTAGATAAAAACGATAAAGATCCCTATTCTGCCAGCCGTGGCTTTTGGTTTAGCCATATTGGTTGGATGTTACGAGATTATCAAGGTGATAGTTACCACGATTATAACAATGTCCGAGATCTGCAAAAAAATCCGATTTTAGCTTTCCAACATAAACACTACCTGGTCTTAGCATTATTGACTAACTTAGGTATACCCCTGTTACTGGGTTATCTTGTAGGCAGTATTTGGGGCATGTTGTTAAGCGTGGGTGTATTGAGACTTGTGTTAAGCCATCATTTTACTTTTTTTATAAATTCACTGGCTCACATCTGGGGTAAACAGCCCTACACCGATCAAAATAGTGCCAGAGATAATGGCTTTTTAGCCTTCTTGACTTACGGCGAAGGTTATCATAACTACCATCATATTTTTGAATATGACTATCGGAATGGGATTAAATGGTGGCAATTTGATCCGACTAAATGGTTAATCAAATCCTGTTCTTGGCTAAAACTGACTTATAACCTTCGGGTAGTACCGGAGGATCGAATTGCGCAAGCAATTGCTAAAATGCAATTAATACGTGCTCAGGAAAAAGCAAAACTACTGCCAAACTCTGAACAACTTTTACAATTGCTGGAACAAGAATATCAGTTACTTGTCGCTAAGCTTCAAGAATACTATCAGGTTAAGAAAGAACTGCTTCAGCAAAAACGGGCAGCCTTAATTGATCAGTATCATGCGTCTGATTTCGCTCTGCGTTATCAAGAATTAAAGCAGCATTTACAACAACAACAAAATCATTGGCAACGCTTAACCGCAGCTTTTAATTAATCTCTTGCTAGATTAACGTTTTTCAAAAAAGAGGCTTTGCCTCTTTTTTTGTCTCTGATACCTGTTATGCTAAATTAAACATTACATCAGTATGAGAAGGCCGCGCCGTGACAGCGAAATCAGTCAGCAAGCAACCTAAATATGATTATGACGCCATTGTTATAGGTACAGGACCCGGTGGTGAGGGTGCCGCAATGTACCTGGCTAAAAGTGGGAAAACTGTCGCTGCGATAGAACGCTATCATGCGGTAGGCGGCGGCTGTACGCATTGGGGTACCATACCATCTAAGGCGTTACGTCACTCTGTTAGCCGTTTAATCGAATTTAATGAAAATCCGCTCTTTCAAGTAGAAGAACAAATGAAAGGGCTGACCTTCTCGCAAATTCTAAAACATGCTGCAGGGGTGATTCGTAAACAAGTACGCTTAAGAACAGGTTTTTACGATCGCAACTTAGTGAAAATTTATCAAGGCGAAGCACGTTTTGTCGACGCTCACCATCTTGAAATTACCAATCCTGACGGTAGTCACTATATATTAAGTGCAGAAACTATTGTGATCGCAACAGGTTCAAGACCTTATCGCCCAGCACATGTTGACTTTACTCATCCACGAATTTACGACAGTGATACCATATTGTCACTGGAGCACGATCCGCGGCATATTATTATTTTTGGTGCAGGTGTAATTGGCTGCGAATATGCCTCTATTTTTCGGGGACTTGGTGTACGGGTAGATTTGGTTAACACCCGTGATCGATTGCTCTCTTTTATGGATGCAGAAATCTCCGACTCACTCAGCTACCATTTTTGGAATTCAGGCATGACGATTCGGCATGGCGAGGAGTTTTCGCACATTGAAGGTCGCGATGATGGCGTTATTCTGCATCTACAATCTGGCAAAAAAATGAAAGCAGATTGCTTTTTATTTGCCAATGGCCGTACTGGTAATACCGATATGCTGGCATTAGCCAACGTAGGGCTTGAAGCAGATGGTCGTGGGTTACTTAAAGTAAATGGTAAATATCAAACAACAATAGAAAATATCTATGCCGTGGGCGACGTAATTGGTTATCCAAGTTTGGCAAGCGCAGCCTATGACCAAGGGCGACTGGCAGGAGAAGCTATTGTTAAAGGTAATTTGGATGGACATTTAATTGCTGATATCCCAGCAGGCATTTACACCATTCCTGAGATGTCATCCGTTGGTAAAACAGAGCAAGAATTAACTGCAGCGAAAATCCCCTATGAAGTCGGTCGTGCGCAATTTAAACATTTAGCAAGGGCACAAATTGCTAATACAAGTGCGGGCAGTCTAAAACTTTTGTTTCATCGGGATACACTAGAAATTTTAGGTATACACTGTTTTGGTGAGCGTGCGGCTGAAATTGTGCATATCGGCCAAGCGATTATGATGCAAAAAAATGGTGGCAATAATCTTAACTATTTTGTACATACCACCTTTAACTATCCCACTATGGCAGAAGCTTACCGTGTAGCGGCATTGAATGGTTTAAACCGCTTATTTTAATGGATAATATTTTTGTCAGATGCCTAGAGAGTAAGACGCGCAGTAGCTTACGTCTTACTCTCTAATTTGTTGCTGTGTTACTCAGACTCTAATTCCGTATTCATATGGTAAGTACGGCTAAAATCTTGCACGGCTTCAATAAATACCCCTGCATGTTCAGGATCAACATCTGGCGTAATACCATGGCCAAGATTAAAAACATGTCCACTGCCTTGTCCAAAACCATCCAAAATGGTTTGTACTTCTTGTCTAATACGTTCTGGCGAACCTAATAGTACTGAAGGATCCATGTTACCTTGCAAGGCAACTTTATCGCCAACTCGTGCCCGAGCCTGACCAATATCCGTTGTCCAATCCACGCCTAAACCATCACAGCCTGTTGCAGCCATTAACTCTAACCACTGACCGCCATTTTTCGTAAACAACGTTACAGGGACTTTACGGCCGTCAGCTTCACGCGTCAGCCCGTTAATAATCGTCTGCATATAGCTTAGCGAGTATTCTTTATAATCTCTTGGTGTTAATACGCCACCCCAAGTGTCAAAAATCATCACAGCTTGTGCCCCTGCCGCAATTTGCGCATTTAAATACAAGGTGACACTTTGCGCCAGCTTATCTAACAGCATATGTAAGATTTCTGGCTCGCTGTACATCATTTTTTTAATGACGCTAAAGGTTTTACTACCACTGCCTTCAACCATATAAGTTGCTAAGGTCCATGGACTGCCTGAAAAACCAATTAATGGCACACTCCCTGCGAGCTCACGACGTATGGTACGAACAGCATCCATAACATACCGCAGCTCTTGCTCAGGATCGGGTACCGGCAAATGCACCACATCCATAAAGTCACGGATCGGCTTACTGAACCTCGGGCCTTCACCGACGCCAAAGGTTAATCCAAGGCCCATAGCATCAGGAATTGTCAAAATATCGCTAAACAAGATAGCCGCATCTAATGGATAACGACGTAACGGCTGTAAAGTAACTTCACAAGCTAACTCAGGATTTTTGCACAGCGACATAAAATCACCTGCAACAGCTCGCGTTGCGCGGTATTCGGGTAAATACCTGCCGGCTTGGCGCATCATCCATACAGGCGTTTGGTCTACAGGTTGCCGAAGTAGTGCTCTGAGATAACGATCATTCTTTAATTGCATAAGTTTTCTGCCTTGCTTTATTTCGGCTTATATTAGCATCTAACCACGCTAAGCTCTATGTCCTACTCAAAATGTCTGACTCAGCGCGCGACAAGATTTAAAAGGGAATTCAGCTTAAGTTCATTTTTTTAAAATGGACTCTTGTTTCAACGAAATGTATCTGTTATAAACTAAGGGCGCTAGTAAAGATAAAACACGTTAGAAGCTCGTTTAACGAGACCATGAGTTCCAAATTTGAAGCCACGTTTTGTGGCTTTTTTATTTTGAATTCTGTAATGTTTTTGCTAATGCAATTAATTGCCCTGACAAGGTATGTTGGCTAGGTGTTTCTGGTAAATCGTCTAACTTGTACCAGTACGCCTCCGCAATCTCATGCGGTTGACAAACTATATCCCCTGCCACGTAGTCGGCAATAAATCCCGTCATCAAAGAATGCGGGAATGGCCAAGGTTGACTCGCAATATAACGCAAGTTGTTAATATCAACCCCCACCTCTTCTTTAACTTCACGGATTGCTGCTTGTTCTAATGTTTCCGCTGATTCAACAAAACCGGCCAGAATCGAGAAGAAACCCGCTTTATGACGACTGGAGCGGGCTAATAAAATTTCATCTCCCTTCAGCACCGCCACCAACACGCAAGGCGCAATTCGGGGATAGCAACGATGGCCGCATTTGGGACACAGAGCTGCCAATTCCCAGTTAACTAAATGCATCTTGCTGCCGCACTGACCACAAAATCGGTGCGTCTGAAAAAATAACGCGACTTGCGTTGCCCGTGCGGCAAGCTGAAACAATGCTTCCCCAACAGGTAATAAACTTCTTGGAGTGTGCCATTGCTGCGCATCTGTTACACGATCATCAAAGACAACTAAATAGCAATCTTGTTGATTGTATGTACCTATCCAACTAATTTGTGACTCTTTTACTGGAAAAGGCAACGCATTTAATGCACAACAAGGTACACTCTCATCGTCGTATAAAAAAATACGCCCTTGACTAACGATGAACCAATATCCGTGTTCGGCAGCAGTAAGCGTTAGGCTATGTTTAATCATTGATAGTGCGCATCCTGATAAATTACGTAAAATTTTGCTATCATACTGACGTTTACTGAGCAGACCAATAAAAAAACGGTTGATCTTTTGCAAGAAATTCTTTTAATTAGACAGTATTGCAGAAAGTTCGCTGCATCTAAGGAGAAGCTAATGTACACCCGCGTACAGCAGGCGCAAGAAAAATGGGGCGGCAGCCTATCCGCTATTGATCATTGGTTAGATGAACGGCAACAACTCATCGTTAACTATTGTCGTTTGGCTGGCTTGCCACCATTCGAAAAAGATCGCCACACCATGCCATCTCAACAAAAGATTAAAGAGTTCTGCCAACTGCTCATGGATTATTTATCTGCTGGGCACTTTGAAGTTTACGAGCGTATTGTTATGCAGTGTGCAATCAACGGTACTAATAGCCGTTCACTGGCTGACAACCTTTATCCAAAAATCGCGGTGTCTACCGATTTAGCGCTCGCATTTAATGATAACTATGCTGAACATTTAAGCACTCGTAAAAGCGGGACCTTCGACAATGATTTGTCGGCGCTAGGTCAAGCATTAGAAGAACGATTTGCTTTAGAAGACAGATTGATTGAGACGCTCTATATTAAACACAAAGACAATATAACACCGGCCTAATATGCAAGGTTGAATAAACAGCGTGTTTGATAAAAAAGCGGCCGAAGCCGCTTTTTTAATGCCGATAATTCAACATTATTCGGCTTTTACTACATCCAATAATTCAACATCAAACACTAATACGCTGTTTGGTGGAATAGTTCCCATATCACGATCACCGTAAGCTAACTCCGCCGGAATGGTAAAGCGGAACTTAGAACCCACGCTCATTAATTGCACACCTTCAGTCCAACCAGGGATAACTCGGTTTAATGGGAACTCAATTGGTTCACCACGCTCAACTGAACTGTCAAACACCGTGCCATCAGTTAATTTGCCCGTGTAATGCACTTTGACAGTGTCGGTAGCTGCAGGTTTGGCACCTTCTGCAGCTTGGACCACTTCGTACTGTAAACCAGACTCAGTAACTATCACCCCTTCTTTTTTAGCATTTTCAGCTAAAAAGGCATCGCCAGCCGCTTTAGCAGAGGCCGCTGCTGCTTCTGCTAACTTAGTTTGCTCATTACGATATGTTTCATCTAATGCAGTAAGTAGTTGCTGAATGTCTTCTTCTGACAACTCTGACTTACCAGCAATACCGTCTTGGACGCCACGTAAAATCAAGTCGGCCTTCAAATCGACAGTAATTTTGCTATATTCTTCAACAGTACTTTGTAAATAACGACCTGCAGAAACACCTAAACTGTATGCCTGCTTGGCCTGCTCCGTATCTAACACCGGTGCCGGTTCTACTTTTTCTGTTTTGTTACAAGCACTCAGCGTTAATAACGCTACAGCAACAAGGGTAAGTTTGGTTTTTAAACGCATTCTTTTCTCCAAAGTTTAGCAGGTTAACTGCTAAAGTATGATTTAATAAAGGTCAGTTGGCTTAGCTATACTACCGCTTTGTACGGATGAGGTTAACACCCAAGATGAAATATCCTGTGCTTTTCCTGAGTTTATTGCTAAGTTCTTGCAGTAAAGTAGAGACTCAGCCTGTTGCACAATGGCAACACGTTGCAAATGTTAGCTATGCTGCGGCGATTTCATCGAATGCCCAGTTCGCTGTCGTGTCTTCAATAACAGATGGTGTTGCCTTTTGGGATTTACAACAAAATGCTTTACTTTATCAATGGCGTCACAAAGACGCTGATGACAATTTAGTATTTAACCTAGCACTGAGCGACGATAACAGCCATGTATTGACCGCCGATCAAGATACCTTTGCGCTCTGGCGCACAGCCGATGGTGCAAACGTTGGCTTTTGGCAAACTGATCAATTCACTATCCGAGATATTGCCGTATCTAACCAAGGCGCTCATTTACTGTTAGGTAAAAGTGATAACACGGTGCAGCACATCACGCTTAGCAGTGGCAGACGCCTTGATTTTTTAGGCCATACCGAGCGCATCAACAGTGTCGCTATGTCGCCTAATGGCCGTTATGCCCTTACCGGTAGCAATGACTACAATGCCTATCTCTGGGATACTCAGACCGCACAAATTTTATATAGTTTCACACATCCAAGCCGAGTTACAAAAGTGGCTCTCGATCCACAAGGACGCTTTGCCTTCACCGCAGACAGTCAACAATTGGCTCAAATTTGGAATATTCAAACAGGTGAACGGGTTAGCCAACTGCAAATGACGGCGCGGCAACAAATTTTTAGTGCTGTACGCTTTAGTGATGACGGCAAATACTTATTAACTGGGGCACCTACACGTAACTTAGTGTTATGGGATGTTGCAAGCGGTAAAGAACTTCAACGTTGGCGTGTTGCTCCTAGGGTCGGTAGCCGCCCTGCCAGCGCCGTCGTTCATGCAGTCGCTTTTCTTGACGCTACGCGTATAATAAGCGAAAGCTCCAGTGGCCTAGCCGAAGTATGGAAAATTACCCATGACCATTGATAACAATGAAATACAGCTTCATTTAATTGAACTGGAGAGTAAAATTGCTTTTCAGGAAGATACCGTCAACAGCTTGCACCAAGAGCTGTTAGCACATCAAAAGCGTATTGAACAATTGCAACGGCAGATTATTCTGCTCGCAGAAAAACTCCGCCAGTTACCCGAGGAAAGTGGTATTTTGCGGCCAGAGGAAGAACCTCTACCGCCTCATTACTAACTACTACTCAGGTTTAAATACCCCAATCACCATTTCTTTGCTGCGCGTTGATTGCACGACTTGTGGCTCGGGCTGTGACATTTGGTAACCACAACTGACACATTCAACTTTCTCAATGTTGTTTTCAAAAAACAAACTCATGGTGTCTGTTGTTTTACATTCTGGGCAACTGGCACCTGCAATAAAACGTTTCTTTTTCCGTTGTGTCATGTTGACCTCTTCGCTAGTTCTGAAAACCGAGTGTGAATTTCTTTCACAGCCCTTGGCTTATTGGGGATATAGCGTAAAATTGCTGGCTTAGTTCACTGTCACAGGGAAAAACATGATCCAGCTACAACAGGTTGAGTTACGCCGCGGTATTAATGCACTATTTAGTGGCGCAGATCTTACCGTATTTCCAGGGCAAAAGGTGGGAATTGTCGGCGCTAATGGCTGCGGTAAGTCCAGTTTATTTGCCTTGCTACAAGGTAAACTGCATGCAGATACCGGTAATGTAAACCTGCCATCCGCTTGGGTAGTTGCAACCGTTGCACAAGAAACGCCTGCACTTGACTGCTCAGCCTTGGATTATGTGTTACAAGGTGACGAAACATTATTCCCATTGCTCTTAAAAGCACGCAACCAATGTAGCGAGAGTGATCTTGCAGCAATACATCAGCAAATAGAGGCGCTAGACGGTTACCGAGCTGAAGCCAAAGCCGGTACGTTACTCGCGGGCTTAGGCTTTAGTGGCGAAACGCAGAATTTACCCGTGAAATCCTTTTCAGGTGGATGGCGTATGCGAATGAACTTAGCCAAAGCCTTAATGAAACCAGCTGATTTGCTCCTCTTAGATGAACCCACTAATCACCTTGATTTGGACGCTGTGCTTTGGCTAGAAAAATATCTCAGCAATTATCCCGGTACATTATTACTCATTAGCCATGATCGGGATTTTTTAGATGCAGTGACTGACAATACCGTGCATATTGAACGGCAGATCCTCACACTTTACAAAGGCAACTATAGCCAATTTGAACGTCAACGAGCTGAACAATTATCGCAGCACCAAGCTAATTTCGAAAAGCAACAACGCCAAGTTGCGCATTTACAACAGTTTATTGACCGTTTTAAAGCGCAAGCTACTAAAGCTAGACAGGCACAAAGCCGGATTAAAGCCCTAGAACGCATGACGATCTTGGCGCCAGCGCATGTAGATTCTCCTTTTAGCTTTAGTTTCCGTGAACCAAAGTCTTTACCAAATCCTTTATTAAAAATGGACGATGTACAAGCTGGGTATGCCGACAAAACCATTTTAAGTAATATTAATTTTCAATTATTACCGGGAAGCCGAATCGGGTTACTCGGACGAAATGGCGCTGGTAAATCGACGTTAATAAAGCTGTTGTCTGGCGAATTAGCACCAAGAAGCGGTGAAGTTTGGTATGCCAACGGCGTTAGCCTTGGCTATTTTGCTCAGCATCAGTTAGAAACTTTAAGACCACAAGATTCGCCACTGCAGCATTTAGTTAGATTAGATCCACTTGTACCAGAACAAAAACTTCGGGACTTTCTGGGGGGGTTTGGTTTTCATGGCGATAAAGCCCTTGAAGCTTGTGCCCCTTTTTCTGGCGGCGAAAAAGCGCGCTTAGTACTAGCCCTGTTAGTGTATCAACGCCCTAATTTATTGTTATTAGATGAGCCAACGAACCATCTTGATTTAGATATGCGCGAAGCAATTGTCATGGCTCTGCAAGATTTTGCAGGAGCAATCGTGATTGTGTCGCATGATCGCCATTTACTAAGTAGTACCACAGATGAGTTTTACTTGGTGGCGCATGGTAAAGTGGCGCCATTTGATGGTGATTTACAAGACTATTATCAATGGTTACAAAACGATGCCCGTCAGGCACAGGCCAATTTAGTAGATGTCACCTCTAGCAGTGGCAACAGCGCTGGTCAGCGCAAAGATCAAAAAAGATTAGAAGCTGAATTGCGAAATCTGTTACGACCATTGAAAAAGCAAATTGAGCAACTTGAACTGCAACAGCAACAATTAACCTCACAACTGGCGCAGCTTGAGCTAAAAATGGCCGATGCGACACTTTACGAAGCTGAACATAAAACGCGTTTAACCGCCCTTTTGGCCGAACAAAACCAAGCCAGTAGCGCCTTAGCGACTATTGAAGACCAGTGGTTTGCTGCACAAGAACAGCTTGAGACAACCAGCCAACAATTCTGGGAATCAGCGGGCTAAAATGCATTACACATTGGATAATACACTTGACGCAGTGCCACTTCGGCTCAATAGCGAGTCGTTTTGGCAGTTCAGCTTAACGTTTTACCCGAATGTAAAAACCGTGTGCTTACGTTGGCAAAATGAATATCAAGCAAACGTTAATGTGCTGCTGGCACTTTGCTATGCGGAATACTTAGCCTGGCAAGTGGTACCCGCCTCGTTGCCATCGGCCTTGGTATCCTTACAGACAGTAAATCTCCAGCTAACACAAACATTACGTCATTGCCGGGGGCGCCTGACTGACCTCCCCATCTCCACAGAACAACATCGTTTACTGAAAGAGAGTTTATTAAATTGTGAATTGGTTGCTGAAAGCGTTGAACAACATCTTATTTGCCAAAGCTTACACTTTCGACCTCAGGTACAACCTTACAATTTAGAACACTATTCAGATACCTTGGAATCAGCTACAGCAAAAACATTAACTGACGACATCGTTGATCTACGTCAAGCTCTGGTCATACTGAAAACACATACTGTCTAAAACGTGATCTAAATCATGCCTCTCTTTTGTAACGTGACTTACACTGCCAGAAACGTTGCACTAACAGGAGAAGGATATGAACATTTGGCATGAGTTTTTAAATGATCCCATTATTTTTATTTCATTTAGTGGATTAGCCATTGTGATTGGATTGTGCGTTTTTTACGCCGTGTACTTTACCTACAAAGTACGTCACGCAGAAGACGAGACACCTTAAAAAGCCTCCAGCTTACGTCTCTAAATAAGGTAATTTATCGGCTATACCGTTCCAGGCATCCGCATCGGCGGGTGCCGGTTTAACTTCACGAATATTAGGCCATAATAATGCTAGCTCGGCATTTAAGCCGATAAAGGCTTCTTGCCCTGCAGGTACTTGGTTTTCCTGAAAAATAGCTTGCGCTGGGCACTCTGGTTCACACAACCCACAATCGATGCAGATAACTGGGCTAATGGCTAAAAAGTTAGGTCCTTCAAAAAAAGCATCCACGGGACAAACGGCAACACAATCCGTGTATTTACACTTGATACAATTTTCAGCTACCACAAAGGCCATAATTTTCCTCTCCCATTCCGCAGCATGCCACACCATTAAACTTCGCCGTTATAGTAAGCAATGCGCCAACATCATAGATAGCGATCATACTGAAGCGGACGTGAAAAACAACTGAGAAACGCATTCGACTACGGACAGCAGCAGCAAGATCACGTAAAATAGTGTTTTAGTCAGATCTCTGGCGTGCACCTTCTCAATCAAAACCATTGGATTACTCTGTTATGCTGCGTTTAACTGAAATTAAATTACCTTTACATCATCAAGATGAATCAGCTGAGCTAAAAGCAGCCATCTTGTCAAAGCTTGCTATCGATGAAAGTAATTTAGTAAGTTACACGGTTTTTAAACGCGGTATTGACGCGCGCAAAAAAACGGATATTCAGTTGATTTATACATTGGATGTTGAAGTACAGGATGAAGCACACCTCTTAAGGCGTTTTGCCAAAGATCCACATGTTAATCTTGCTCCGGATACTCGCTATAAGTTTGTCACCCAAGCGCCATCGCATTTAAAAAGCAGACCCATCGTTGTTGGGCTAGGCCCATGCGGTCTTTTTGCCGGATTAATACTCGCGCAAATGGGCTTTAAACCGATTATCTTAGAACGTGGTAAAGCCGTTCGGGAACGTACCAAAGATACCTTTGGATTTTGGCGAGGACAAGCGCTTAATCCTGAATCGAACGTCCAATATGGCGAAGGCGGCGCAGGCACGTTTTCAGATGGTAAGCTCTATAGCCAAGTTAAAGATCCAAAACACTACGGCCGTAAAGTATTACATGAATTTGTTACTGCTGGCGCGCCCGAGGAAATCTTGTATGTCAGCAAGCCACACATTGGCACCTACAAACTGGTTTCGATGGTTGAGAAAATGCGCGCTAACATTATCGCCCTCGGTGGTGAAATTCGCTTCAGTAGCCGTGTAGATCAACTGCATATTAACGAAGGTCAACTCACTGGCGTGACTTTAAATAATGGTGAAGTGTTGTCTTGCCAACATCTTGTTCTGGCCGTCGGCCACAGTGCCCGCGATACCTTCCATATGCTGTATGATGCAGGTGTCTATATTGAAGCTAAACCGTTTTCGGTTGGATTTCGAATAGAACATGAACAGTCAATGGTAGACGCCTGTCGCTGGGGCCCCAATGCGGGTAATGCTATTTTAGGCGCAGCCGATTATAAACTGGTGCATCATTGTAAAAATGGTCGTACCGTTTATAGTTTTTGTATGTGTCCTGGCGGTACCGTCGTTGCTGCAGCGTCTGAAACAGGCGGCGTAGTTACAAATGGTATGAGTCAATACTCAAGACACGAGCGTAACGCTAACAGCGCAATTGTGGTAGGCATTCATCCTGAACAAGATTACCCAGGGCATCCCTTGGCCGGTATTGAATTACAACGGGCTTTGGAGCAAGCTGCTTTTGAACTGGGAGGCAAAGATTATCGCGCGCCAGCTCAGCTTATAGGCGATTTCCTAAAAGGGGAATCATCAGCTGAATTAGGTGATGTGAAACCTTCATATACCCCTGGCATTACTCTCACCGATTTAACATCGCTATTACCTGAGTTTGCTACAGCCGCAATTCGAGAAGCTATCCCCGCTTTTGAGCAACAAATTCGTGGCTTTGCCAAAGCAGATGGTCTACTAACCGCAGTTGAAACGCGCACATCGTCGCCTATTTGTATTAAACGCGGGATCGATTTTCAAAGCATCAATGTAAAAGGACTGTATCCAGCAGGAGAAGGCGCAGGTTACGCGGGTGGTATTTTATCTGCAGCCATCGATGGTATTCGAGTAGCAGAAGCGTTAGCCCTTGATATGCAAAAGGGAGCAAACATTGATTAAACAACATGGAAGAGCAGCAAATACAGCATTTCACGGTTTAGATGTTGGTTTGTTGACGCTTTAAATTTATTTTTTATAAGCCCTTGTAGTTTTGTAATAGAGTGGTCATTATTGATTCAGATCAAACTATATGCAGTAACTGATTCATGCGCGTTTTAAACCTGATCATTGCGTTTTTATACTTAAGCCTGTTGGTGACAACAGACTTGGGTACTTCGCATGATCAAAGGTTATCCCCACTAGCAGATAGTCAGTTTCAAGCGGTGCAATCGCAAGCCACGGGCAGCAGTCATGGTACTAGCACTGCGGCTGATCATGAGCCTGATGAGCCTGACGCAACGTTATCTTTTCACCCCAAAACTAAAATTAACCTTAACGACTTAATCATTCCCATTTATAGCTCGCCTTGGTTATCTTTCTCGAGCAGCCCAAACTCGGCAAGAGCGCCCCCCGCTATCTGATCACACATACCATTTTTTAAATTTTATTTTCTTTCTCGCACGGCCTCTGCGTGCTCAATATATGTGGATCTTATTATGAAAAAATTAGCCTTATTCAATTTAGATGCTGTTGACCAATTGGTACAACCTGCTGATTACGCTGAAACAACACTGAACAGTCCCGCCTTAAGTGTGGTATCTGACTTTAAACACAGTCAACCTACCATTATCGAAGGTAATACCTCTGCCGCAAGTGCGTTAGAAATGATGCAACAAGAACATTGCCAACTAAAGCTTGTGGTTAATGCGGATGAGGAAATGACGGGTTTAGTGCATATTGATCAACTGTCTGAACAAGCCATTATGCGTCAAGTTATCCAAGGTGAAAATCGACACAATATTAAAGTAAGAGATTTAATGCGTCCTCGCGATAACGTAAAAGCCTTAGCTTATCAACAATTACAAAATTGTACGATTGCTGATGTGATTAATACGCTGCAATCAAATGGTGAACAGTATTGCTTAGTGGTTGATCGTGATAATCATCAGATCAGAGGTTTGATCCATGCCCAAGACTTAGCAAGACGCTTAAGAATGCCATTAGCTATTCGGCAGCAACCCACGTTTTTAAGAATCTTTGATAGTTTAAGTGCTTAATCACAACAGGTAAAAGTGTTATCTCATCGAACAGACTTAGCATAGTAAGCTGGACCGCATAATAAGCGTAATCCAGCTGAATAATGCTTTATGATCAGGTCTGCGGGCTGTTGTGTTACTCCGAGCATAATGGCCCGCTTTTTTGTTGCAGTGCTAGGTATTAACTCGCTACTATATTCGCATGCAGCAACGCCCCAGAATACAACGCCAATTTTATCGTAACGGCCCCCCACATCGCAGTGGTGCCGATGTTAGCTTTGCTGACTTGGTTAAGATATTTGGTTTTAATAGTATCCATGTTGGCCGCTGGGTCAGCGCAGCAGAACAGCAACTTGCGGCAAACCTTTTTTTTGATGCTTTTGCGGATCTACAGTGTATTTTAAATGTCCCCGCGGAGGTGATCTCATTAAGAGGCAGCTTAGCGCTGACATTTGGTATTGGTGGTCAACCTGGTGTCTGTGCCTTTTATCAACCCAAAGGACGCATCCTAGCCTTGGCTAAAAATGCCGGAGCGGGAAGTCTGGCACATGAATGGTTTCACGCCTTTGATCATTACATTGCGGATAAAATGTTTACTGCCCCAACCCCCAGCGGTATGTTTGCCAGCCGTTTATGGTTAAACCATGCCACCATCAAACCACACCCACTCAATGTTCTGCTCGAAAGCGCATTTAGCACCCTACTTCTAGCGGATGATAAGTCTGCACCAAGTGATTTTTTTTGGCATTGCCAGCAATTAGACAATACCGCAGCGCGGCTTTATCTAGCCTTGCCCGAGGAGATGGCGGCCAGAGCCTTTGAAAAAGTGGTCCAGAGCCAGACACTGAAAAATCATTTTTTAGTAGCTGGCACACTGAAAAGCTCAGCGGCAGAAGCGGGCATTTACCCAAACGCAAAGCTTACAACTCAATTATCAACATTATGGTTGCGCTATTTTGAACAACTTGGCCAACAACTTAGGCAAAGATAATACAATTCCCGCCCTGTTTTTTAGCTTTATACATAGCATTATCGGCGTTTTCTAATAGCGTTTCAATCGAGCAGCTAGCTGTTGAACACAGCGCAATACCAATACTAGGTGTTATGGTAATGGCTTGCGTATTAAGCAAAAATGGCACATTTAAACTAAGTCGGATTTCTTCGGCAATGGCAGAAACCATCGGCGCGGCATCCATCTGCGTTAGTAATACTACAAATTCATCGCCACCAAAACGTGCTACGGTGTCAGTCTGTCGAGTTCGTTGCTGCAAACGTTGAGCTATTTGTTGCAACAAGCTATCGCCCGCTGCATGTCCATATTGATCATTAACTGGTTTAAAGCCATCAAGATCAATATAGAGGATTGCTAGGGTCTGTTGAGTTCTTTCTAAGCCCGATAACGCTTGGCGACAACGATCATAAAATAACTCGCGTTTTGGTAAACGCGTCAAATCATCGTATAACGCGGCACGATGCAAGCGCGCTAATAACTCTTTCCGCTCTATGGCGGTAGCAATGTGCTGACCAACAAACTCGAGTAAATCGGCATCAGCTTGTTCCATCGCAGAATCATCAAGTTGTACCGCTAAAACCCCTAAAATTGTATTATGAGAATTTAATACTACCCCCATCCACGTTGATGGCTCGGTAATTGCTGTAGGGAGTATGCTGGGACTTATAGCATTTCGTGCTAATAAACCTAAACAAAATTGAGTGGCCGCCATTAAGTGTGATTCTGTTGCGCTGGGTAAATGTTGAAAAGGCAAGTGTAATTCACCCTGTGGTGCTAAGCGCGCAATAACAAAACTGCTAACAGGCATAAGTTGTTGTACAATTTTTAATAATTGTTCGTATAAGGCTTGTAAGTTCTCGGCAGCAAACGCGGCTTCAGAAATAGCATAAAGTGCACGCTGCCGGGCTTCTGCGTGCTTCAGTTTAGTGATATCGCGCGCTACAGCAACACGCTGTTGTTTATCCGCAGACCAGCGTGCAGACCACAGTAAATGAACAATTTGTCCATCTTTACGAATATAACGATTCTCGAAATCTAGCCTGATATGACCCGCATTAATCGCGTTTGCAGCGTCAAGCGTTTTTGCGCGATCTGCCGGGTGCACAAAACTTAACATACTTTTGCCAAGCATTTCTGCAGCGGGATAACCAAAAATTCGCTCTGCCCCACGACTCAAAAATTCAAAACGTCCTGCTTTGTCTACCGCACACACGGCATCCAGCAGCAAATCAACATATTCACCTAATGCCGAGTATATCGATTCAGGCATGACAACTCTCTGCAATATTTAAAATCATATTAGCCTAACAGTAAACCAGTAAATTCATGCTATAAATGCGGCCATACCGTCAAAAACAAACAAGCATGTTATACGATTATTTATAGCTTACACCTCACTTAGCATTAGAGGTTAAGTTGCGCAATTAAACGCTGGCAGTTACGCCAAACCAACCCAAAAATGGTTAATTGAGGATTCGCTCCCAAACTAGTGGGCAGTATCGAGCCATCAAAAATCGATAAATTCTCCAGTTGAAAATGTCGCCCCTCACTATCCACTACTCCATTATCTGCTGATGCCGCCATATTACACCCTCCCATAACATGCGCCGACACAACCGTTTGCTGTAATGGCACTAAGGGCAGCTCAGCAATCGCAGCTTTGGCTTCAGACCAACTGCGATAAGCCTGTGCCTGATGATTAATTGGCATAACCTGTAACGCGCCAGCGGCAAATTGTAACTCCGCCATAGACAGCAACGCCCGCCGCATTCCAGCCCATAAATACGCTGTTAATGGATAATCTAGCACGGGCTGTCCTGCCGAATCTAAATGCACTGTCCCACCTTGGCTTTCAGGATGAAAACCATCGCGTAACAAGGCAATAGTGACTTGTAATTGATTAAATTGCTGCATTAAGCTTGCGTGTTGTTCAGCCATACCGACTAACTTGGTTGCCATTAAAACCGGATGGATAGGCGGCACTTCGAGTTTATAACCTATTTCCTCACGCGCTTTTGGCCATACAAACTGATCAGAATAAATAGATTGGGGCGCACCATGATGACCATTGATCTGCTCAGCAAAGATCGCACCGGAAATCACTGTTGGATGTAAGTAGGTGTGTTTTCCTAAACGACCTGATGGATTTGGGACATTAGAGCGTAATAGGAGCGCTGGTGAACCAATAGCGCCTGCTGCCAGAATATAATGCTTAGCGCTGATGGTAAGTTGAATATCCGCACGGGGTTGAAAATACTGATCGACGGGTACCGCAACTAATCCTATCACCTGATCTTGCCGCCAAAGTATGCGGCGTACAGAAATACGAGAAATCAAGGTTGCGCCCAAACGCATTGCCTCTGGAATGGTACTCACTAACATGGATTGTTTGGCATTAATGGGACAGCCCATGCCACAATAACCTAAGTTGGCACAACCATTTACATTTCGATTAATGACTGAATATTCCCAACCCAGTGCTTCACAACCTTGCTGTAACTTCGCATTATTTGGATTAGGTGGTACTGGCCACGCCTGAATATGTAGTCGCTGCTCTGCTAATTCAAAAAAGGGCGTAAGGTTATGCTCAGCACTAAAGTTAAGCCCGAACTCACTTTGCCAATACGCTAAAGTAGGCTCAGGTGTACGAATAGAGGTGGTCCAATTTACTGTAGTAGATCCCCCCACCGTACGTCCCTGAAGAATACTAATCGATTGATCACGGGTTTTACGTGCAGCACCCTCCTGATAAAGTTGCGGGTAAGCCCAACGCTCCTCCATCACGAAATGTTCGCGCTGATACCAGGCACCTTCTTCCATTAGTAATACATTAAAACCCGCTTTCGCAAATAGCTCAGCGGCAATACCGCCTCCCGCCCCGGTGCCAACAATCACAATATCTGCAGCAAAATGCTGATCCTCTTGTAACGTACTGGCATCAATGTGATTGCTAGCGATCATCGAAACCTCGGCGCAGTATAATTAAGGTTTTGCCAATGTTCTGGCTGTCCATAAAACGCACCGTATAACAGCTCACGTAAACCGTGATAAGCCTGCTGTAATATAACTAAATAACTTTCCCGCCAACGCTGTAGCATCTGTAAACGCGCATTTATCGTTAACTCTTGTACAGTGACCCAATATCCGGTGATCGCCAAACGACTTACTCTGTGCGCCAAGGCATTAATGAGTTGATCCAACTCTTGCTGCTGACGTTTAGGTAAGTAAGGAATAAAATCATGTAAAGCTTGTTCTGTTCGCTGCAAAGCTGCCGCTGCAGCAGTGTCGTCTGCAGGTAGCGCGCCATATAATAACGCAGGAAGAATAGCAGAAAATACTAAGGCTCTATTATCCGGCTGTGCACTCACGCTATAATGCCAAAGGGGCACGCCCAAAGCAGCCGTGCCGGCTATGGCTAAGCCTGCGAGAATAAATTGACGTCTGTGCATAAGCGTCCAGATTGAATAAACCTAACCTCATTCTTTATCAGGACGACACTTTTTGCAAGCAGACCTCAGCAGTACCGCACCCCGTTCTACCTTCAGCGCCCCTTGGTGGCTGCGCAATGCGCATTTACAAACCATTTTTGCCAAATACCTTAGTCCAAAACCAACCTTAATCACTGAGCCAGAATTGGTTACGCTCAGTGATGGTGATCATCTACAACTTAACTGGAGTGAAACACTCACCGTAGAGGAAAAGCGGCCACTGGTGCTGTTACTTCATGGCTTAGCAGGTGATATTCATAGTCATTATATTCAGGGCGTGATAACAGCATTAAAACAACAAGGCTTGCCCTGTGTACTTATGCATTTCCGCGGCTGTAATGGGCAGCCTAACAAGTTAGCCAGAGCCTATCATAGCGGTGATACCACAGATCTTGCCGAAGTGATCTCGTTGCTACAACAGCGTTTTCCAACAATGCCTCTGTGCGCGGTAGGTTTTTCACTCGGCGCGAACGTGCTCGTCAAATATTGTGGTGAACAAGCAGCGCATAACCCACTTCGCGCCGCGGTTGCAGTCTGCCCCCCCTTGTCTTTAGCGGCTTGCGCAACACGCATAAACCAAGGTAGCAGCAAAATTTACCAACGATACTTGCTAAAACGGTTAAAAAACGCCACCTTGCAAAAGCTAGCAAATCATCCTAATTTCCCACTCCCGTTAACAGCTACTCTTGTTAACCGTATTCGCAGTATTGCTGAATTTGATGAATACTACACCGCCCCTATCCATGGCTTCTTGAATGCGCAAGACTATTATCAACGTGCCAGTGGTATGGCGTTTTTGCAGCATATCCGCATACCTACGCTCATCATTCACGCCAAAGATGATCCATTTTTAAGTGATGCGGTTATTCCAAAGCCTGGCGATCTGAGCCCTTACATTGATTATCAACTGTGCCAGCACGGTGGACATGTCGGATTTGTTTTTGGTAAACACCCGCTAAAGCCTCAGTTTTGGCTTAATACCCGAATTCCCGAATTCTTAGTGACTCAGTTGTCATACCCACCTGTTCCCTAAGCAATGGATCAATAAAACGTCAACGTTTTGTCATATGAAGGTCATATCGACAGCCCAAGCTAGGTCCTGAGAAATCGGTAAAGGGCCTCTACCATGCTAAGCTGTCGCACTATCTTTATTTCTGATGTTCATCTGGGCTGTAAAGACTGCCAAGCTGATTATTTGTTAAGCTTTTTAACACAAAGCCGAGCTGAAAAAATCTTTCTATTGGGCGATATTGTCGATTTTTGGTCGATGCAAAAGCAGCTGCATTGGCCTGCAGCCCACAATAAAGTGTTGCAATGCTTACTGCAAAAAGCAGAACAAGGCGTGGATGTCATTTATGTGCCAGGTAACCACGATGAAGCATTACGGCTTTATAAAGGCAAAAGCTTCGGTAATATTCAGATAGCATTACGGGCTAACCATACAACGGCGCAAGGTAAAAAACTCCTGCTGATACATGGCGATGAGCTTGATAAAGAAATCTGTTTTGGTCGCTTTCAAAGCTGGCTTGGCGACAACTTATATGACGTTCTACTGTTTCTTAATCGCTGGTATAACCGGGTTAGACGTTTATTTGGTGGACATTATTTTAGTCTCGCCGCTTATATTAAAAGTCGAGTCCCTGGTGCACTGCATGCAATTGCGCGTTATCGACGGGCAGCCATAAAAAAAGCTAAAAAAGGCGGTTATGATGGCATCGTTTGTGGGCATATTCATCATCCTGAGCTGGTGATTGAAGATGACATCATCTACTGTAATGATGGTGATTGGATAGATAGCTGCACGGCATTGATAGAGCAAGGGGATGGTAGCCTTTCCTTATATCATTTTGCAGAACAACAGCATCGGCTTGCAGTTTGGCCGATACAAGCACGCGAAAATGAAAAGGCAGCCTAAGCTGCCTAAGTATTTTAATTGCTAATGGTTAGCTAGTGGTTATAAAGGCTTTTTAACCGCATCAGCAATACCATTGATGTCACCTGCTTTTAAGCCAATCTCAGATAACAGAGAATCTAATATGGGTGCTTGCGCCCGATAGCGTAAGGCACTGTTCACCACTTGATCGGCCAACGAACCACCGCCTTCGGCGCCCTCAAGGCTACCACCACCCGCACTGCCCGTGCCACCAATGCCATTCACTTGTAAAATCTTAATATCGCTAATTTGCTCCATAGGTTTAACGCTTTGCGCGATAATCTCTGGCAAGTTTTCGATTAATGCTAGTCGAACCTGCATCGCAATTTGCTCAGCCGATAGCATATTCGCCGCAGCATTTATGGCTTTTTTGCCTTCAGCTTCAACTTGATATGATCTGGCCTTCGCATCTGCTAACAGTAATTCAGCATCGGCTTTACCACGTGCCGACAAACGCTCTTTGTCAGCTTCACCTTGGGCGGCTACCCGCATGGCTTCTGCTTGATCCTCGGCCGCTTTTTTCTCTGCTTCAGCCGACACCACCAATTGAATGGCCTCTTTTTCCGCTAACTGACGCGCCATAATAAGATCGACTTGTTTTGCCCGTTCAGCTTGCTCTGTTTGGCGAACGGTTAACACGCCCTCTTCTTGTCTTACGGCTAAAGCACGCGCTTTATCTGCTTCTGCTTTGGCTTCAGACTCTGAGCGAGATTTTTCTGCAACCGCTATCGCTTTTTCCTGCGAAGCCAATTCAATCGCCTTCTGCCGTTCAATTTCAGCTTGTTCTACTGCACGTTGCTTGGCGATCTCCATTTCACGCACTGCGCGTTCTTTTTGGATAGTTTCGTTTTCAATATCACGCTCAGAATTAATCCGTTTTAAATCAATCTCCCGCTGAGCTGCAATCTGTGCTTCTTCTGCTTCACGTTTTTTTTCTGCTTGTTCACGGGCAATTTCAGCCATTTGCGAAGCCCGACGAATTGACACTTCACGCTCTTGCTCTAATTTAGCGTACTCTTCTTCTCGAGATATTTGTAACTTAGCGCGTTCAGCTTCCAAGTTTTTAGTCTTTATCGCTAAATCCGTTTCTTGTTCAATATCATTTCGAATTTTACGGCGAGACTCAATTGCTTGAGTGAGCTTCGTTAAACCCTCAGCATCGAAGGCATTTTGCGGGTTAAAATGTTCAAATGCGGTCTGATCTAATCCCGTTAATGACACTGACTCTAATTCCAAGCCATTTTTTAGCAGATCTTCTGATACCACGTGCTGTACTTTCTGCACAAAATCTACGCGTTTTTCATGTAACTCTTCCATTGCCATTTCAGCAGCAACTGAACGCAACGCATCGACAAATTTACCTTCGACAAGCTCTTTAAGCTCTTGTGGATTCATCGTTTTTAAACCGAGTGTCTGCGCCGCATTAGCTATAGAATCTACCGTGGGTTTTACTCTTACGTAAAACTCGGCCGTCACATCCGCTCGCATCCGATCTCGGGTAATCAAAGCTTGCTCAGCCGCACGACGGACTTCTAAGCGAAGTGTATTCATATTAACAGGGATAATCTCGTGTAGAACAGGCAGGACGATAGCCCCTCCATTCATAATGACTTTTTCACCCCTAAACCCAGTACGCACAAAGGAAATTTCCTTGGTAGCACGCTTATATAATCGGGCTAAGATCATCCCTAAGATAATCAGGGCCACCAATACGGCACCTGCAACAATCAAAATATGTGAAAAATTTTCTAAGGGCATAATGCCTCCTTGTTATGTTTTTAGTTCCGTTACACAAACGCGTTAGTGGTTTGTTTCACTTAAATGGGGATTCTGGTTTTTTATCGCTTTGTAAACGCCACCTTGCCGGGTCAATAACAGCACCTCGGCACCTTGTTGAAACACATCTAAAGGGTTATCAGGTTCAACTTGCACATAATGCTGATAACCATGCTGATCTTTTACTTTTGCTTCTGCTGCATAATCTTTGCGAGCAGTACCTAAAGTGATTATAGCAATCCGCCCGAGCAGGCTATCGCTGCTTACTGCAGTGGTTTCATCTTTTGGCATCACGTGGTGTAACATGCCACTGCCTAGCCTTAACACGGGTAAGCTGAGCATAAACACACAAGGCACAGCGAACCAAGCTGGCGCCATGCTACCAAGCAAGCTATGTAACATACTTTGTAAAAGTAATCCTATTAGGCCAAAACTTAACAGAAATACAACCAGCAGCATCAACAGTGGCACTTCACCAATACGCAACCAACCAAAGAACCGGCTGAGTGCACTGTCGGCATCCAGTTGTCCAACTTCAGAATGCGGAGTTAACTCCACTTCAGGCAGCACACTCTCAATAGAGGTAGTCATACTCGTGCCAAACATCACGGCAACTAGCTCTAACACGCCAATTAAAAGCATCAGCATAAGCGCAATACTGAACACCAGATTTTCACTGCTGAGCAATATCTGCCACATTAGTTTTTGCCTGCTTTTAACGCCGCAAGACGCTCTGCTACCCGATTTTTTCGGCTTAACTCTTCTAACTCTGCTAATTTACCTGCATTTGTAAAATGGGTATCACGGCCAGCTATGCCCGAGTTTCGCTCCAAAATCCGTCCAAAAGCCTCTGCCGCTTGCTCAGCTTTTTGTTCAGCTGAGTCTTTTCGTGCTGTTGCGGCAAGACTTCCTGCGGCGGCTTTAGCTTGTTGAGCGTTAATGAACGCCTGCAATTCTGCACGCATTTCACGTTTCTTTGCTTGTAATGCCTGAATAAATCCTTCTAACTCTTTTTCACGCGCGGCACAGTCAGCAATAGATGCCTCTAATACTGGAATACGTGCTTCAATATCCATTTGTTCTGCAATACCAACTTCAGCTAAGTCATCGCGCCCATTAGCCACCGCAATTTGTAGCTGCTCCAGCAACAAATCATAACGGCTGTTTTCTTCCATTAACTTTTTACTGGCTAAATGTTTTTGTGCAACTTGCTGTCCCAGCTCGGTGCGTGTATCCGCAATCGCATTATCAAGCTCGCGAATAGCTTGCTCCATTACTGTACCGGGTGCGCTATTCTCTACCGCATCGACCAACGCATTCACACTGCCACTGACTAACCGGGCGACCCGGCGGGTAATACTTTCACTCATACCTGTGCTCCTTGTACTGCCAGACGATGCTGAATAATTAACTCAGCTAATTTTAAAAGGCCATCTTGTTCTGCAACGTTTTGTGGCTGAGTAACCACTAAAGGCAAAATAGATGACACAATATTTAACACTTGTTGCGTAATTTGTTGCTCTGCTTGTTGTAGCTCTCGGATGTTTAAGGTTTTACTGCGAGCCCCCAGCGTTTGCAGTTGGGCGAGAAGCTCAGGCAAATGTGCTAGTAAGCGGTTTACCGTTTCTATTCGCACATTCAGTTGTTGTTGTCTTAGTAAAACAGCGCGACTAAGCTTATTCATCCATTCGCTCATCTGTTCTAAATTTGCAGCGTAATCATCAAAACTGGCGTATTTTTGACGCGTTTCTGCTAATAAAGCCCGTAACTTATCAGACGGTGTGTAGGCCCCATCATAAGAGAGAGTGCTGATAAACTCAGCGTCATCTACACTGATCCGAGCGCTAAAAGGTACCGTTTTAGTCGTCATACGCTGGCCTTTATTTAAACAACTGCTGCTATTTCACTCAGTGTATGCAAATGAATTCATTTGTCAATTAGCTAAAACAAAATAATTACATTTATTAATAAATGGGGTTTAATCGCATGCTCGCAACGTATTAGCATAATCAGCCATCCATAGCAGATAATTAATAAACTCGCGCTATCGCGAATTGATAGATAAAAATGTGGTTTGTCGAAGCCATAAAAAAACCCTGAATTAACAGGGTTTTTAATGTTAGCACCGTCGTCAGTACGGGGAACGATATTAGCGCAAATTTATAATTGTGGACCTGCCGCAACCAGTGCTTTCCCTTCGTCGTTATCCGTGAACTTCACAAAATTATCAACGAAACGTTTAGCCAGATCTTTCGCTTTAACATCCCAATCCGCTACATGGGTATAGGTAGCACGAGGATCTAAAATACCCTGCTCTACATCATGCAATTGCGTTGGCATGGCTAAATTAAAATAGGGCAATTGTACAAATTCGGCATTTTCAATGCTGCCATCTAAAATGGCATCAATGATGGCACGAGTGGCTTTAATTGAAATACGCTTACCCGTACCATTCCAGCCAGTATTAACTAAATAAGCTTCTGCGCCAGAATCGGCCATGCGCTTACCTAATACCTCTGCATATTTAGTAGGGTGTAAACTTAAGAACGCCGCGCCAAAACAACTAGAAAAAGTGGGTGTAGGCTCAGTAATACCACGCTCGGTACCGGCTAATTTTGCCGTAAAACCCGATAGAAAATGGTATTTTGCTTGCTCTTTTGTTAACTTAGACACCGGTGGTAACACCCCAAAAGCATCAGCCGTTAAGAAAATAACTTTTTTGGCATGGCCCGCTTTAGACACTGGCGCGACAATATTATCGATATGATAAATTGGGTAAGAGACACGCGTATTCTCTGTTTTTGAACCATCATCAAAATCGATTTTGCCATCTGCTGCCACGGTTACGTTTTCTAGCAGGGCGTCACGGCGAATGGCTTGGTAAATATCGGGTTCATTTTCTTTTGATAAATTGATGGTTTTGGCGTAACAACCGCCCTCAAAATTGAAAACACCATCATCATCCCAACCGTGCTCATCATCACCAATTAATTGACGTTTTGGATCGGTTGATAAGGTCGTTTTACCCGTGCCAGATAACCCAAAAAATACCGCCACATCACCATCTTTACCCACGTTAGCAGAACAGTGCATAGACGCGATGCCTTGCAGGGGTAAAAAGTAGTTCATCATTGAGAACATACCTTTTTTCATCTCACCGCCGTACCAAGTACCGCCGATGAGTTGAATTCGCTCGGTAAGATTAAATGCAACGAAGTTTTCAGAATTTAAACCCTGTTCCTGCCAGTCAGGATTTGTACATTTCGCACCATTCATCACGATGAAATCTGGCTGGTAAGTCTGTAACTCAGCATCGGTGGGACGAATAAACATATTTTTGACAAAATGAGCTTGCCAAGCTACTTCAGTGATAAAGCGTACGGCTAAGCGCGTATCTGCATTCGCGCCACAATAGGTGTCAACAATGAATAAACGCTTACCTGAAAGCTGTTTGGTAACACGCGCTTTTAAGCTAGCCCACACCTCTGGCGTAATCGCTTTGTTATCATTTTTGCCCTGATCAGACCACCATACGGTATTACGCGTGGTGTCGTCACGCACAATATACTTATCCTTCGGCGAACGACCAGTAAAAATACCTGTGTCAACGGAAATCGCGCCAAGCTCAGTCAGTTTACCTTTTTCATACCCCTCTAAATCGCTGCGGGTTTCTTCAGCAAACAGTAAATCATAAGACGGGTTATAAATGACTTCCGTGACATCCGTGATGCCATATTGGCCCAAATCCAGATCGGACATGTTGTAGACTCCTAAGGGTACTGTAGGTAAGGTTGCAGTCTCTAGCGGACTTGATAATTTATTATTTTTTACATAAAAGGCTAAGTTTTGTGCAAAAAATACACATACATAATAGCGTTTTTTAGGACTAAAAGATAGCGAATATTTGTGGTCGGATCGGCTACAGAGCACAGCTGACGTGGCTTGCAGCTTGTTGCTTAATTACAAAAATTGGTAGCTTTATTACAGAATTCTATCGCTTGAAGTTGCTTTGATCAATTGTTGCCAAGGTACTGCCGCCTGCCCCATCACCATAAAATCTGGATTCGCTAGTGTTTCACGCTGATTATAACTTAGTGACGCAAACTGACTATCGAGTATTCGCCCTCCCGCTTCTTCAACAATCACTTGCACCGCGCCAGTATCCCATTCACCCGTTGGACCTAAGCGTAAATAACAATCGGCTTTTCCCTCTGCTACCAAACAGCTTTTCAAAGAACAACTGCCTAATGGCATATACTCAATGACTTGCGCAGGATGCAGTCGTTCAATAATCGGTTGCAACGGTTGTCGCCGACTTACAGCAATGCGTAATGGTTGATCAGATTGATGCTGATGCACTTGCATACGGTTAATTAAGTTTTTGTGTTGTTTAAAGGCACCATTGCTGCGAGTGGCATAATAAGTCACGTCTTCCTTTGGCCAATAGATCACACCTAAAGCGGGCCAACCATGCTCAACTAAGGCAATACTGACGGCAAAATCACCGCTACGTGCCACAAATTCCTGTGTACCATCCATCGGATCAATTAACCAATAACGCGCCCAATCGGAACGCTGCGACAACGGCACTAAATGCGTTTCTTCAGAAATGATCGGAATATGTGGGGTTAATGCCGTCAACTTAGCGATAATATGGCTATTGGCTGCCAGATCAGCTGTTGTAACCGGGCTAGAATCCTGTTTTTGTTGTTCAGTGAAATTACCGCTTTGGTACATTTCCCACAGAATTGCCCCGGCTTCACGCGCGGTCGTTTTGACAGGTTCCAGCAGATTGCTTAAAAACATCCGGATTAGCTTCCAAATACTGTTGCGCTAGCAATAATGCCGCAACGCTTCGAGCCTCTGTAAAATCAGCTTGTTGCAATAACGTCGTAGTATCTTGACGCGACCAACTGACTAATTCTAATGGCTCAGGTTCATCACCGGTTTGATGCTCTGCATAAAGATCAAATGCCAGTACTACATGCATTGTAGCATTAAAATAGCCTGGTGCTAAAGCAAGGGATTTTAACTGAATAAACCGCGCAGCACCAAACCCAATTTCTTCTTTAAGTTCACGGTTCGCCGCCGTAAGTATATCTTCGCCAGGATCAATTAATCCTTTTGGAAAGCCTAATTGATAATCATGGGTACCCGCACAATATTCTCTCACTAAGTATAAGGTATCAGGATCTGGACAAGCCACAATCATCACCGCCCCCCGATTTGTGCCCACCATTCGCTCGTACGTACGTTCTTCACCATTACTAAACCGAAGTTGTAATTGCTCCACCTTAAACAATCGACTTTTTGCGACAATTTCGGCAGCCAGAATATCCGGTTTTTGTTTGTCGTTATGGCGCTGCGTCATACCCTACTCTCTGTTAAACTAGGTGAGCCCTTACTATAAAACGAATAGAGGAAAAAACCTATGCTGCAATGGTCAGAAATCGATACTGTGCTGCTTGATATGGATGGAACTTTACTTGATCTGCACTTTGATAACTTTTTTTGGCAGCAGCATCTACCGAAACGTTGGGCTGAGATCACTGGTATTAGCGAACACCAAGCACAGGCCGAATTAATGGCAGAATATCAGCAATTACAAGGGCAGTTAGCCTGGTATTGTTTGGATTATTGGGGGAAGCGCTTGCAATTACCCATTACTGAGCTTAAGCGCGAAATTATGGATAAAATTCAAATGCGAGCAGACGTTCCTGCTTTTTTAACGGCATTAAAACAAACGGGCCGAAAAATTGTGTTAGTAACCAACGCGCATCCAGACAGCCTATCGCTGAAAATTGAACGTACGGATTTAGCCAATTATATTGAGCAACTTATTTCAACACATGAGTTTGGTGTCACTAAAGAAAGCCAATTGTTATGGCAACGCTTACAACAACGCTTAAATTTTGATCCTCAGCGCACCTTATTTGTGGATGACAGTCTGCCGATTTTAGAGTCTGCTCAGCAATTTGGTATCGCACATTTGCTGGCGGTTGCTAACCCTGATAGCCAAAAACCGGCAACGCAGTTTGAACACTTTCCGGCCACAAGTGATTATCACACCTTGTTAGCCGACATCTACCAAAGCCGCGCATAATGCGCGACTAAACACAATGACGCCGTTTAGAAGTTGAGCAAAAAACGTCCATTTGCATCAGGTTGCCCCACAAAACGCATAGCTTGATGCACTTCATCGGGCAAACTTGGATCAGGCAGCAAACTGCCTTGAACACGAAGCGCGCCGGTCGAACTCATTGTCGCCTCGATAGCTAGTGATAAGACATTTTCGGGATCAGTGATTAACACGGGTTGCCCTGCAGCACAACTCAGACGGGCATAGATATTTTTTAAATCTAACCACGTACCTGTTGGCGGCTGCAAACTGGCGTTCAACCAGCTGGCTTGACCAATAAGTTCCTCACATTGTAACTCTGCCAAACGCAGTTGCTGTATTTCAACAACTAGATCGCCGCGTGCTTGCACTGGCAACGGTAGCGTTAGGTAAGGTAGTAACGTCGTCATAGGGAGTCTAACAATACTCTCTTCAAGCTGGAGGCCACCGAAACCGATTTGCAAGGTGCTTTGAAGATAAGGCGCACTGACTTGCTGTAAGGTACCACTAGACAAGGCAATCTCAGGATTGAGTGTTAATAATGACCAAGGGTTTAAGCGCCATGTTAACGCAGGCAAGGGCTGTTGTTGAAAAGACAATTGCTTCACTTCGCCCTGCCATAACGTACCCGTTACTGGACCAAGCTGTACCGAAGGGGGTAACGTCAGCATTTTAAGCCACCAACTGGCGGGTGTCAGAATCACCAAAAAGAGGATGTATGCCACTACACCACACAGCGCTAATTTCCAATGTTTTATCATGTTATTCAATAACCATTCTTCTGACACGCACAATACCAGGCCGGTCAGTTACGGCCACATCTAAATTTACTAAGCGAACGCCGTTTTGATAATGCAACTGATGCAACCACGGTAGTAATTGCTCAAAAGCAATGTCTTCAAGCACCAACTGTAACTGCTCATTTTGTGGCTGCATTCTACTCACTTGAATATTAAAACTTCGCGCACTGTTACTGACAATCTGCGCCAAACTGCCCCCAGTCCGACTTGGACCCGCTGCGGCTTGAAGTAACAACGGCTGAGCTTGAAGCAACGCAAGGCGTTGCTGTTCAAGTTGTTGAAGTGCTTGTTGATCAAACTGTTTGGCTTGATGTAACGGTTGCCACACGCCCCAGTACATAAATCCTATCATAACTAGAGGTAATGCAAACAACAGGAGCTTTTGCTCACGCGCTGCTAAACCATACCACCAGCGAAGAAATAGCTGTTTCATAGTTTACCTCGCATAACCACTGAGCCTTGAATTCGATTACCATCGTTACTCAATGCACCTTGCTCAACGGTATACCCAGCTTGCTCCAATTGTAATTTTAATTGTTCAAAACTGGGGAAACCTGCCGCACTGGCACCAAACCGGAGTTCTTGGCGATTGGCGTCGTACCTTAAAGAATCTAAGCGAATATCGGGTAATGCGGCTAGTCGCAACTGCAATGCAGCAAGCAAAGATAAAAAATGTTGCTGCTCAGGATCGCCACCCAACGTTTGTAATTTTTGCTGTAATTGCCGCGATAAATTGGTAATTCGCTCGTTCGGAAATAGCTGGCTATATTCCTGGCGCAATTGTTGTTCAAGATTGCTTATCTGCTTTTTTTGCTGCAAAACTTGACCAGTCAATTGCAGCATATAAATGGCTAGACAAAGCACCATTAAACTGGCGGTAAAGCGCCATTGTAACCAATAACGATTTTGTGGCCGCTTTGGTGCATAGACACCTTGCAGCAGATTAAATGACGTACTCGTTAAGCCTCTTGCTAACAATGCGAGCGGTAATTCAGGGCTAGCTGTGTCATGTACCTGTGTTATATGTTCAGGCCAAGGACTATACGTAATTAGATTGGGCAAGCCGGCTAACGCTAAGTAATCAGGCCACCAACTGCTCTCAATGGCAGTAGCTTGCCAGTCGTCCTGTCGCAATAACCACTGCTGCTGTAAGGCAATACAACAAGGTACGGCTTCAGCAGGTAATAATATGGCATCGGGTAACATACGACTTACGGTAAAACCTGCCTGTTCTAACCATCCTAACCATTGTTCAAGGCGCTGCCGCTGACACAGTGCAACCTGTTGCCAGTACTGGCCATTAATTAGTTCGGCTTTGCCGGTAGCAATATAAAGCTTGTCAATATCTTCTGCTTGATCCTCTTCCAGCATAAATGGTAATGCTTGCAAGAGTTGCTTAGTTGGTTTAGCCGGCAGCGCCACTTTTTTTAACAGCACATCTGCAGCAGGAACCAGGGCAATAACAGGGCGTTTACCTAATCGCTCCGCTAAGGCGTTAAGATCACTTATCCCCGCAATTTCGCCACTGGCGATAATATCTTGCGTTAACGGCGCCCAGACCAGCCAACTGATCACCTGTTCTGGCTGACTCCCCAATCTTATAATTATTTGTTCATTCATCCCTGGCCTCCAAAGCGTCGAGCCAAAACCTTGATTGCATTATTTTCTTCTCGTTTGAATATCACAGTTAATCTGAATCCAGATTCAAGATACGCCGTGGTTGCCAGTAATCTAAAGTGTTCAGAGTTAACTGTTAGCGCTGACTTTACGTCTTCAGGCACTAAAATCCCAGTGAGCGCAGAACTTTGTAAAAAACTATCCACATCTTTAAACCCGTCTTCAGGCCGACTCAAAATAGCCTCTTGCGCCTGTGCTACACTAAGTTCGGGCAAAAGCGCCGCTAACAATACGGCGGTCTCTTCAGTTAAAGTATTAATGTTAATTTTCAATACATTGCTTTGTGGAATCACACAAATATAGGGCAATAATAATTGATAATCCGTTGGCGTTACATCCAATATTACACGTAGTTCTGTCTCGGATACCATCAGACTATTTGCAGTGTAGTAAGGAAACTGCAAACTGGCGTAATCATCTTGCTCAGCGCCACCTGCAGTATTTAATAAACTATCTTCATCTAACCAATCACTGACTCGTGCGGTTAAGTATTCTGCCGGCTGATTTAGCTCCGGTGCCACTTGCTCAACTAAACGTTGAAAACTACGCTGCGCTAACGTGGGCTGTTGCTGTCCACCTTGATTTCGTTCGGGTTGTTGTTGTAAAGCATTCAGATTAAAACAACTGTGCAAATCTTGAATTTCACCTGCAATTTGACCATCCTCCACCACAAAACTGGCACCTTGTTGTGCCCAATCCTGCCCAAGATGAACAACGTCTGCCCCCTGCAGAGCGCGTCGAAGTAAGACTCGACTGAACGATTCAGCAGCCATGGCATACCAAAACGCTTGCTGCTGCTGCTGTATATTTTGTTGTCTTTGCAGCTGTAATTGCAAACGCCCACTCATACTGACGGCAATCACCGCCACAATAGCAACGATCATTAATACCGTTAAAAGCGCAACGCCGTGTTGTCGCTGTGTTCTCATGGCTGCTCCTTACGCCATAAGGCATTGGGCAACATAAATATACGCTCTACCTCACCAATATCTTGCTGTACTAACCTGACTTTAACCGCTTGAGGAAAAAACTGGTGTTGCCACCGCTCTTCCCACTTTTCATTCAACAAGTAACTTAACTCAAAAACTTCCACGCCATCTAGTAAGGGTTGGATATGTGGCTCCGTGTTGTTTACGGCATCTACATATAACGTAAATAAACGTTGTAACTGTCCCTCTTCTAAACGGTACGCTATCGCTTGTACCTCGCTACGCGGCAAAATCATTCCAGGATTACGCCATCCCTGTTGCGTAAACGTTACGCCATGATCTGTACTATCTAAAAAATATTTTTCGCCAACTAAACGCTCTTGCCGTGGCGGATCGCCCTCAATCCGCACGTATCGCGCACTGATTTGCATAAAATCGCGTTCAAGTAATAACATCGCTCGCTGCAACTGTTGTAACTGCTGTAAAGCACGCTGCGATGCTTCATCACTGTTAGTCACACTGGTCAACACGGCAACAGACGCTAGCCCAACCATGGCAAACAGCAGCATAGCCAATAGCATTTCCAGAAAGGTAAACCCTTTACTGTTCATCTGGCTGTCCAACATAGGTTGTTAACTGATAAATGATTTCCTCTGGCTGTTCCACCAAACTGATGCTGACATTAAGTTCACGCAAATCAGGATCGGGCACGGTGCTAGCCCGCACACGCCAAGCCCAATTTCGATTAGCCATGCTCACTTCACCTTGCTGTAACTCACGGGGTGGCCAACTGGGATCTAACATCGCCAATTGCAGTTGATTGTTAGCCACATAACTGGCAATGGTTAACTCTTCTAACTGCCCAATAGCGCGAAGATGATTAGAACTGGCTTGGATAATTGCCACACCTGCAGTTGCAAAAATCACTAACGCAACCAGTAACTCTAATAGGGTAAACCCCGTAATGCGCGCACGGTACCTTGATCTCACTGCAGCAATATTATTGTGGATATGCAAGATTAACGCGCCTTCTAAAAAACGTCATCATGGGATATCCGTATCAAAACGGGTAAGGGGTAAACTAAAATCGGTACCTACTTGCACGTTTAAAACGTTGTACTGTTCCTTAGCAAGGAAACTCAACCGAAATGGGCTAATCTCACCTGAAGACAACATAAACACTTTAGGGAGTGGCGGCAGCTCTGGATTTGTTGCTTCAGCAAAAACTGCTTCATCATCTTGCTGCCACTCCAACTCACTCAGTAAATTTTGCTCTGCACCAGGTAAGCCTTCTAATTCTAACTGTAAACGCACTTGCTCAGGTAATTGATGTTCTTGTGCAGCTTGCGGCAATTGTGCCCATTGCCAACCATTGTCGCTGAAATAAACGAAAGCATAACTTTGTTCGTTTACCACTAACCCCCATTCTTGCTGACGCAACTGGGCGGTCTCAGCGATAAATTGAAAGACTTGTTGAAATCTTGCTGCCTCACGGTTAACTTGCTCTTCTACGGAATCACGATTAAAGTTCAAGACCACTACACTGGCTAAAATGCCGATGAGGACAATAACCAGCAATACCTCAAGTAATGTAAAACCGCGATGACGCATCATTAGTTGTTGCCTGAGCTCGCACCATCTAGGTTCCAATTACCAATATCATCATCTGTACCCGCAACCCGATCTTGTCCTTTACTGAAGATATCGATTCGCCCCATCTGACCCGGACTAACCAAAATATACTCTTCACCCCAGGGATCTTTCGGTAGGCGGCGAATAAAGCCTTCCGCTGGGTAAGAGCGCGGCACCGGTTGAGAAGTTGGAGCCGTGACTAATGCTTCTAAACCTTGCTCAGTTGTTGGATAAAAACTGTTGCGTAATCGGTACATATCCAAGGCATTTTCTAATTGCTGAATATCCACCACCACTTTTTGACGGGCAGCTTCTTCTTGATTACCCATTAAATTAGGCACCACAAAGCTGGCTAATAACCCCAGTATTACAATCACTACCATGACTTCAAGTAAGGTAAAACCGGTACTTCTTTTCATATTAATATTTTCCTACCATATTATTAAGTTCGAGGATCGGCAATAAAATCGCCATCACAATTAAACACACGATCACAGCTAAAATGATAACGACCGCAGGTTTAAAAATTTCTAGTGAGACCGTCATCGTCATTTCAAATTCACGATCGAGTGTGTCTGCGGCACGTTCTAGCATAGCGTCCAGTTGGCCACTCTTTTCGCCACTGGCAATCATATGTAGCATCATGGGCGGAAATAACTTGGTTTGATCCAACGCAGCACGTAATGACGTACCTTCCCGCACTCGCGCTGCAGCCTCTGCAACGCTCTGACGCATGTAGGTGTTAGACAATACATCTGCACTAATCCGCATAGCCTCAAGCAAAGGCACCCCACTGGCGTTTAAAATACTCAAAGTACGCGCAAACCGCGCAGTATTAACACTGTTGACGATTCGCCCTAGTACTTTCACTTTTAGAATACGTCTATCGTAGCGCAGTTTAAATGCCGGTTTAGTTAATAATCGCTGCCAGCCAACTATTGCTAATAAGAACGCTATCATGACCCAGACACCGTGTTGTTGTACGGTATCACTGGCACCGATCATAAAGCGTGTCAACACGGGCAGCTGTTGCCCCATGTGCTCAAATTGCTCTGTAATTTTTGGTACCACCGCGGCGAGCAAAATACCAATTACTAACAGCGATACCACTACCATCACAATAGGGTAAACCGACGCCATAAGAATTTGGTTTCGCATATGCTGACGTTGTTCAGTGTAATCGGCGAGTCGATTCAATACCTGATCTAAATGCCCAGACTTTTCCCCCGCGGCGACCATCGAACGGAAAAGATGATCAAAAACATGCGGAAACTCAGCTAACCCTTCTGCTAAGCTATAGCCCTCCACAACTTTGGAGCGCACCGACATCATCATATTTTTTAAGCGGGGTTTATCACACTGCTCAGCAACAGCTAATAACGCGCTTTCAATTGGCAACGCCGCAGCAACCAACGTCGCCAGTTGTCGGGTAATTAAGGCCAATTCCGCCGCGGAAATTTTGCGTTTAAACCAACTTTTTCCACTTGCTAATAATTTTTCTTGTTGCGAGGCTAATTCGACCGACAGCGGTGTCAGCTTTTGTTCTCGTAATAGCTGACGCGCTTGCCGAGCATTATCCGCTTCTAAAACACCTTTCGCTTTTTTTCCGCGGACATCTAACGCCTGATATTCAAACGCGGCCATTACAGATCCTCGCGGGTAACACGCAGCACTTCTTCAAGCGTTGTTACCCCAGCTATCACTTTGGCAAAACCATCTGCACGAATACTTGGCGTAAATTGCCTGGCATATTTTTCGATGCTTTGTTCGCCTTTACCATTATGGATCATTTCGCGCATGGCATCGTCAACCATGATTAGCTCATGAATACCGGTACGACCTTTGTAGCCAGTATAATTACAATGCTCGCAACCTTTAGCACGATAGATTAAAGCCGCATCTTTTTTGGCTAATCCCAGTAAATTACGCTCTTCTTTATCAGGATCATGTGCCTCTTTACAGTGAGGACATAAGGTTCTTACCAAACGCTGAGCTAATACACCGAGTAAACTTGACGAGAGTAAAAAGGCTTCAATCCCCATATCTTCTAAGCGGGTCACAGCACCTGCGGCCGTATTAGTGTGTAATGTCGACAACACTAAATGCCCGGTTAAACTGGCTTGGACAGCAATTTGTGCCGTCTCTAAATCACGAATTTCACCAACCATCACCACATCGGGATCTTGACGCAATATGGCTCTCAGACCACGAGCGAAGGTCATGTTAACTTTGGTATTAACCTGTGTTTGGCCAATCCCTTCCAGTTCATACTCAATAGGATCTTCAACCGTTAGGATATTTCGATCCTTGGTATTAATTTCGCTTAAGCCGGCATACAAGGTTGTACTTTTACCCGAACCCGTAGGGCCGGTAACTAAAATAATACCGTGCGGCTTTAAAATAAGCTGTGAGAACAGTTGTTCTACACCAGGCGTCATGCCTAAATCTGCTAAATTAAGATGTGAATTATTTTTATCTAACAAACGTAATACGGCACGCTCACCATGACTGGATGGCATAGTCGAGACACGCACATCAACAGCTCGCCCGGCAATTCGCAAACTTATACGTCCATCTTGTGGTACGCGTTTTTCTGCAATATCTAATTTGGCCATTACCTTAATACGCGATACCAATAAACTGGATAAACGTCGATGGGGTCTTAACACTTCACGTAATAAACCATCCACACGGAAGCGAATGATTAAGGCTTTTTCAAAGGTCTCAATATGAATATCGGAGGCACCTAACTTGATGGCCTCGCCTAACATGGCATTGATTAACTTGATTATTGGCGCATCATCTTCATTCTCAAGTAAATCTTCAGTTTCTTGAATATCTTCTGCCAATGAAGCCAAATCAACTTCATTGCCAATATCTTCCATTAACTGCTGTGCCTCTGATGAATCCCGCTGATAAGACGCTTCCAGTAACGCCTCAAACGCTAACGCATCCAATTTTTGTATCGTGAAAGGCTCGGCAAGTAATCTACGCACCTCCAGCAAGGCTTGCGGCTGCGTGGCTGGCTGCACATAAAGCACCCAGCTCTCAAGCTGTTGTTGTAGTAGCACGCCATGACGTTTGGCAAAACCAAAAGGCAGCCGAATTTTGCTGCTGACCGGCGCGATATCTGTTTCGGTCGCGAGCGTTATCATTGCGGCTTATTCCCTTCTTCAGCAGCTGGCTGTGTTTGGTTCTGTTGCTCCATGTATTGTTCAAAGCTAGGTGGCAGTTTTAAACTTTCATCCCATTCGGGTAACACTGCCTGCGACGTATTAGGCATCAAACGGATCCCTTCTTCGTCGCGTTTTAATTGCTCTGCACGAATAAAGTTATATTTTTGTTTGCTAATTCCGCTTATGGCGCTGCCATCACGTACAATGGTCGCTTTAATAAACACCATCAAATTTCGCTTACGCTTACTCACACTGGTCGACTTAAATAAATGACCGAGTACGGGAATGTCACCTAAGATAGGTACTTTTGATTCACTTTCCTGCACATCTTCATCAATCAAGCCGCCTAACACGATAGTGGCACCATCGTCAGCCATTACCGTCGTTTTAATCTCACGTTTATTAATGGTGATATCTACCGCTGTAGCACCACCAATGCTTGACACTTCTTGCTCAATAACCAGTTGTACCGCGTCACCTTCATTAATTTGAGGAGTGACTTTTAACTTAATACCCACTTCCTGGCGCTGAACTTGTTGAAAGGGATTGGTATTATCCGAACCTAAAGATGAGCCAGTGATCACAGGCACTTCTTGGCCCACTAAGAAAATCGCCTCTTGATTGTCCATAGTCGTGATATGGGGCGTAGCTAACACGTTAGAGTTAGTGCTGGTTCTTACTGCCTGTAAAATTGCCGCCCAATTACCATTGTAAAAGCCCAGTAGTGCGCCGTTTAGCCCTTGTAGTGCAGCACCTAACGCAGAATAGTCACGGTTAGAGTCTGCCGTAGTGGTAGTGATCAGATCGCCTGTCGCAGGATCACGTGACTGTGTTGTAGTGCCACGGGTAATTTGTGATGCCTGCGCTGCGCCAGCCGCAATGTTGACAATAGGAATACTATTTGTACCCGTAAAGTTTGTACCGCCGCCGTTAGCATTAATCCATTGCACGCCAAAGTCGGTACCGTTGCCATCAAATACTTCCACAATAATCGCTTCAACCAACACCTGCGCGCGGCGAATATCTAATTGCCGCACCACATCTTCAAGCGAACGCATCATATCTGGCTGGGCAGTAATGACTAACGAATTACTGTCTGGGTGGGCTTCAATGCTAATTTCACGGCCGCTGCTGCGTCTTGGCGTTTGCGGATTCGCACCTTGTGCGCCTTGTACTTCCGCAGCAATAGAGTCACTGACACCTTTTAATACCGGCACAATATCTTCAGCTTTGGCATACTTTAAATAAAGTACTCGAGTATTACCGCTGGTTTGTAATTCTGCATCTAAACGTCTTGCCAGTTCAATAACACGCTGCCGCGCTTGCAGTTCCCCGCTGACAATTACGCTATTCGTTCGCTCATCGGCGACAATACGCGGCACTAAAAAATCGGGCTGCTCTGCACGATTTTGTGCACGATAAATGCTCTCTAAAATACGAACGATTTCAGCTGCCGACGCAAAGTTCAGTTTTAAAATCTCTAATTCCTGATCACCAGCTTTATCAACTCGTTGAATTATATCAACTAATCTTGCCACTAGCGCTGCTGGACCCGTCATCATAATGACATTAGAAGGATCATAGTTAACTACATGACCGCCGCCACCTTGGTTAACAAATTGCCGTAATAACGGCGCTAACTCACGCACCGACACATTACGCACGGGCACCACCCGAGTCACCATTTCATCACCAATACCCGGATTATCATCTCCTACTACTGGGATATTCGATGTTTTCGCATCTTTATTACGGACGACTTTCATCACACCGCTGTCCATTTCAACCACAGCGAATCCGTAAACCTCAAGCACATTTAGAAAAAATTGATAGTACTGGGCCTCGGTTAGCATGTCATAACTACGAACGTTGATGCGACCCCGAACTTGTGGATCAACAATAATCGTTTTCTTTAAATTCATACCCACGATATTAATAAACTCGTTAATATCGGTACCTTTAAAATTAGGAGAGTATTTTACTTCGCTATCCGCCACCACGGTAAAACTCAGTAAGGCAGCCAACAGCATACTTGCTAGGGTGCGGCCTTTTAAACGCACAAAGAAACCTGATTTCATGAGAGATTAACCAATTATTATCGTTCTATTACTGTGACAGACTAAACAGAATATCTCTGATTTCGCCATCTCGTTCAATCTTAATTGATGCTTCTGTTGCATCACGAATGTCGTTGATGATCCGCATTGCCTGTTGCATATCATTCAGCGGCACGCCATTAATTTCAATTGCTAAGTCACCTTGCTGAAATCCCATTTGTTGAAATACAGCCGCATCTTTACCTGGCATTAACCGATAACCGGCAAGTTGGCCATCGCGCTGTACAGGTGTGACTCGCACATAATCAAAAAATTTCATCGGCTCAGCCATAATTTCGTCACGTCGAGCTTGTAACTCAGGGTTTTCAAACCCCGTGGCAATAGGTTGTGCTAAAACGATGGGTTCGGCAACGGGCTCTTGTAAGCCTTGATCGCCGCTGTCATCCCGCCCTAAGCCTGCATTTGCTTGCGCAACACGGGTAAATTCGACGCCGTCTAACATAAGCGTTTCGTAACGGCCATTTTGTTCTAACAGGACGCGATCATCTAAAACTTGATGTAATTTCGCCCGAGTACCTTCCAGCATATCACCCACAGCATAAGCGGTTTCAGTGCCACGGTGTTCAATAACTGCGCTGCCCGCTTCGGGTTTTGCGGGAACGGCAACAAGCCCAGTAAGTTTGACATTTAATTGTGTTTTAGGCGCTTCGGTCACTACAGCAACAGCGGGCGCGCTACTGGCAACCGGCTCAGCTTTACCAAATAAAGGAAATGCCGTTAAGCTAGAAAGATCTTGTGGAACGGCAGCGGAAGTTTGAGTCAGTGTGGGTTGTGATACATATTCACTAACGGGTATAGGCAGCAATTGCCAGCTTAATCTTGCGAGCAACCAAGCGAATAACAGCATGAAAACGACGTTAAGTGACTGTCTTACCAATGAGATAGGTATGCGCTGTAATTGCAGCAACAACTGCTGGATTGGTGTGGGCAACGTTACATTCATAACAACATTCTTTATCTAGTTATTACTGCATCTTACTGAGTTGCAGGGCTATCAACAAGCTTTGATCGGCATCTTTACCAACTTATCACATAAAAAAAAGCTTACGCTGTAAGCGAAAGCATACTTTTACACTATAATGCCGAAACACTCAGCCAACATAACGATTTTTTACGTACTAGATAGAGGCTTACTGCAGCCAAAAGGTTTAGCTTAGAGGTGGATTGTGACGATTTCATGTAATAAGAACCAAGTGGCTTCGCCCGGTGTTAGATTAGATAAGTGGCTCTGGGGATGTCGTTTTTACAAAACACGCGGCTTAGCAAAAGAGATGATAGAGGGCGGCAAAGTCCAGTATAATGGGTATCGTTGCAAAGCCAGTCGCTTGGTAGAAATTGGAGCGACAGTAAAAGTTACACAAGGCGTAGATGATAAGATCGTTATCGTTATGGGGTTAACTGAAAAACGTTTAGCGGCTCCCCTTGCCCAGCAACTTTACCAAGAAACCGAGCACAGTATTGAAGAAAGAGCAAAACGCGCTGAGTTGCGCAAAACTAATTCGCTGTTTGCCCCGCATCCGGACACGAAGCCCGATAAAAAAGAACGGCGGCAATTGTTATTATTAAAATCCCAGCAGTGAGAACCTAAACATGGCCTCGGATACTTTATTACGCTTTTTATTCCAGCAAAAACACGTTAGAGGTGAGTTGTGCTATATCAATAATAGCCTAGAACACATGCTGGAAAATCATCAATACCCATTACCGGTAAAACAATTATTAGCAGAGTTAGTGGTAGCATGTAGCTTATTAACCGCCACCCTAAAATTTGAGGGCGAGATCGCAATGCAATTGCAAGGCGATGGGCCTGTTAAATTTGCCGCTGTCAATGGTAATCATCTACAACAATTCCGTGGTGTAGCAAGGTTGCAAGCAGAATTACAAGGCGACAGTTTTAACGCTTTAGTGGGTAAAGGTTATCTCGTAGTAACCATTACGCCAGTGCAAGGTGAGCGCTACCAAGGGATTATTCCGCTGACAGGCAACAGTTTAACTGCAACTTTGGAAGCCTATTTTGCACAATCTGAGCAGTTGCCCACTCGCTTGTATATTTTCACTGATATTGGTCAACATAATCGTGCAGCAGGTTTGATGTTGCAAGTGTTACCAGTAGAGCAGCAAAAAGCCCGAGATGATTTTAGCGAATTAGTTGCGTTAAGTGACACTATTACGGCTTCAGAATTGTTAGATCTTCCTGCGGAGGAAGTGCTTTATCGTTTATTTCACCAAGAACAAGTTGAATTGTTCCCCGCACAAGACATTGCCTTCGTTTGTGGATGCTCTAAAGTAAAATGCGAAGGTGCCTTATTTAGCTTAGGCAAACATGTTATGGCTGAGCAAATTGCACTTGGTGGCTTAGATATGACGTGTGAATACTGTAATACGGCTTATCATTTTGCTATTGAGGATTTACAAAGTATCCATGACAAACTGTAGTTTTTATTAATAACCTATTATAAAAAAAGCCTTCGTATTACGAAGGCTTTTTTTCATCCACGTGTGAGGATATTAGGCTTTTTTGTTGAAGCGACGGCGTAACATTAATACCGGCACTAACAGTAAACCGAATAACCCGAAGCTACCACCTGAGCTCTTATGTGTCACAGTAACATTAGCTGTCGCAGTCGCTTGTAAACCGGCGGAATCGCGAGCAGTTAACGTAATGTTATGTGCTTTAGCATCATCACGACCAGGTGAACGCGTTAAAATCAACTGACCGTTTTGTACCGCAAATAACGGATTGTTCGTGGTCACTGAGCTTAACGTTGCGCCAGCTTCTCTAACTTGCACAGTAACAGTCCCTAACGCTGTTCCAGCAGCAGTACCTGATGCTACAGATGCAGTAGTCACTGTCGCCGTAACAACAGGAACTTCATCTGGAATATTGTTAATATTCACCGTCACTGTTACTGGGGCTGAGACTTGAGCCGCACTGTCTAACGCCGCAACCTCAAACGTAGCTTTAACCATGCCCGCTTCAAAGTTTAGCGCCGCTGTATCAGCAACAACAATCTGTCCCATTGCATTTACCGAAATGGCAGCGGTTGAACTGCCCAACACCACATATTCGGTAATCGCTGTTCTGAAATCACTAGTAGCGGTAATTTGGCCAATAACCGTACCCACTGCCGCATTTTCATTCACACTGAAGACCTGAGAGGCCGCCACTGTAGGTTGTTGTAATTGCGCTGAGTAATCCGCTACAGCGGCTGCTTCAGCTTCTGCTGATAACAATACAAAGCTACGATTATCACCTACAGGACGCTGTAAGAAAGCCGACTCACCTGGAGCAAAACTTGTAACAGCAGTATCTGTTTCACCTTCAGCAGCAGGGCCTTGGCTAGGAACAGCAACGCTGCTGAATGTTACCGCAGGTGATGGTAATAAGCGTACTGAAGCAGTAACCTGATCAGCCGTTAACGCAGGATTATAGGTTAATGAGAACGAGTCAGGATTCGTACGGAACCGCGCTGTAATCGTGCGGCCTAAATCTGCGGCTGTTAAGCCAACATGATTAAAACACGATTCCAACATCACTTGCTTGCTGCCCGCATAGTGGAATACATCACCAAAGAAACCACTGGTAGTACCAAAGGTCGTATTGAATGACACCATGACACCTGGACTCGCAGCATATGTTGGGCCTAAACGTGTTAGTAATAACGTATTCATCGTATGGTTATAAATACCATCGTTGTTCACGTCAATATCAACAGAATAGTTACCCTGCAGTAAATGCGTTACGCCGTCACCTAAGTGAATAGTTGGATAAATAGCATATCCTGATGCACAGAATTCAGCTTCGGCTACATCGAAAGTAATAGCACGAATGTCATGCGTTGGGCTAATGTTTGGATTTGCTGGGGAAGTAGCAACCAATGTAGAAGCGAATGGCTCAACGGCAATAACACCGGTATTAGTTACTTTCGTAGCCACTTTACCATCAACCAGCTCACCTGAAAGGGCTAGCTTACCTACAGGTTTGGGGATAACGTGATACACTAAATGTAAATCGTGATCTGAGCTCGTGCTTGGATCGTTGAAAATCAGCGCACCATCAAATTCTACATTATCCATTTGAGCAGCAGCTTCAAGCGGCTCATAAAAAACGCCATTTCGTAATACGAATTCTGGAAGTTTAGATGGATCAACTGTTAATGCTACATCAAACTCTATAGTTTGCTTAGCAGGTACCATTACAGTAGCAGGGAAATTCCAGCTTAAAGCACCTGTAGCCGTTTTATCTGCATAACGATCTTGAATACGCAGATTATAGGTTTTAGCACTGTTGCTAAAGTTTTTCAGCGTGACACGTTTAGTCATGCTGGTAACTTTATCAAGTGAATTCAGACCAAAAGACAACGCTGCCTGGCTGGTATCAAACTTAGCTTCATTTACCCACGCTGCCACTGGCAGGTTAACAGCTTTTTCCACATCAACTAAACCGGCACCGATTTGGCTGATAGACGCCAATTTGGCTTCTGGGTTGATACCTAACGGTTGACGATGGACAGTTAGGTTAGCCGAGTTCATCAGTGTAGCTTTAATCTCTAATGCACTACGATCTGGCAAGGCACCTCTAAGTAATGCAACTGCACCTGCAGTAATTGGGCCAGAGAAAGACGTCCCGTTTACTTTTGCAGTACCTGTAGCCGTACCAACGCGAGCAACATCAATAGCTTCACCTGGTGCCGTGATTTCTGGTTTTAACAAACCATCCATAGAAGGACCGCGTGAAGTAAAGTTCGCGATACCACCAGCCCCTGATCTAGCCACTGATCTAATGTTATAAGCAACCGTGTCACCAGCATCTAGCTTGGCTTTAATAGCATCGCCAACTTCTTTAGTGATCATTACAGAAGGAATGGTCAATTCTGGATCATCGCCACCTGCCACGATAGGCGCTTCGCCCGGGTTACTGTTAGCAATAATGACAAAAGCCGCACCACGTTGTTGCGCTACCTTAACCTTTTGAGCAAAACCACATACACCACGAGATACCAACACCGCTTTACCGGTTAAATCCACAGTTTCTGCTAATGGATTACACGCAGTATATTCTCCTGGAATAACAACTAAAGGTGTTGTAGTAGAACTAAACGCAAAATCAAAACTGCGGTTAAAAGCAGATGCCGTCATCACAGCATCAGCACCATCAATCACAGTGCTTTCAAAAAGACCAATTGCCGCAGTAGGGTGTGTCATAGCACCCACAGAAAGCGCATTTGGCGTAGTACTAGGACCGCCAACACGAAATGGTACATTACCATCGTTACCTGCAGAGATAACCATATTAGTACCCAGCTTAACGGCACGCTGAATTAAAAATTGCGTCCCTGACATAGCTTGAGTAGAACCAAACTGGCCACCCAATGACATATTAATAATATCGACACGATCTTCTAAATTTCCATCACCATTAGGATCCATGGAAGCTTCTAAAGCACGCAGTTGAGCTAGGCCCGGACAAGTGTTTGTACACACCGTGTAAGCATAAAACGCAACTTTTGGCGCCACTCCAGATACAGAGTTAGCAACAGAGGTACCATGTCCTGCACCAGCAAGGCGAACATCGTCAATGGGGTTAGGATCATTTCTTAAAAAGTCAAACCCGCCAACTATCTGTCCAATTGGCCATGCTGGTGGATTAGTTTGATCTGCTAATGCCGCAGCGTAGGCTTCAGCTGTTCCTGGACCACCAAGTAATTTATGGGTGTAATCCACGCCAGAGTCTAAAATGGCAACCCGAATACCTTCACCCGTGGCTTTACCTGAGGTCACGGTTTGAACTGCGCGAATATACTCCGCACTCGCTGCAACCATTGGTTTACTGTCATAAACAGGCAGGATATTTTTAACTGCACTGTGTTGACGAAGCGCAGCTAACGCTTCTGCCGAAGCATTAATCACTAAACCGGCTGCCAGATGTTTAGTCGCTAATAATACTTCTGCATCCGCATCTACTGACATTAATTCAAATGTCACTTCCTGCTGCAATGTTTCAGCAGTGGCAATATGTTGTGCCGCCAACTGCTGATTAAATTCTTCGCCTTGAAACGCGTCACTTGAGGCAGGGGCATTTAATAATACTAACCAAGCACTCGGCTTTTCAGCTTGTTCATCTAGCTCAACAGCAGTTTGATTCGACATAATCTCATGGACGCTTTGTCCTTGAGCAGCTCTAAATTGTTCTACACCTGCAATAGCGGATGTTGAAAGCGCAATGCCTACTGCCGAGGCAAGTAAGGTTTTTTTCATGTTCACCAAGGTGTTACTCCTTCCAGATTATAATATTTTGCTCGGTTATTGCTTAGTCTGCTTTAAATTACAGATTATTATCCGAGCGATGGGTACAATTTTTACAGTAAAATCACACCCTGCATTACCGTGAGAGTCAGTAATGTTGAGGACATTCTTGCCTCATTTAGAGTGTTTACCATTTTTTTTTCTAAATGTAATCATTTAAAGTGCATTAACATGCATAACGGTTATGAAACTTACGTAAAAAAACGTCAAGCCAAATTGACAAATCTTGACGTTTCTAAATAAAAAACCACGTATTCATTAAGCCATCATTTTAACGGGTAGCCACACGGTAACAACTAATCCGCCATGAGCATGATTATGTAACCGAATTTCACCTTGATGCGTATCCACAATTTTCTTGATAATGGCTAAGCCTAATCCGGACCCTCCACTACCGCGAGCTTCATCACCTTGCACAAAAGGCGTAAACATGGCCTGCATTTTATGCTCGGGTATGCCTGGGCCATGATCCCGCACTTCAATATAGATGCGTTTCTGATTACGCTCATAGCCACTGCTAATTTCCAAAGCGCCATCACTGTAACGCAAGGCATTTTCCAATACATTATTAAGTACGCGTTTCATCGCAATGCGCCGACAGCTGATCAGCGGTAACTGCGGATCCAAACGTGTTATTAACTCGCGTTGTTGTACTTGCTCAGCTTGCACGGTTTCATCAATTAAATCGTTGATATTGAGTTGTTGCAGCTCTTCTTGTTTATGATGACGTAAATAATCAATAAATTGATCAATAATGGCATTCATGTCATCAATGTCATTAATGATCCCCTCTCGGATCCAACTGTCAGGCTCTGTCATCATCTCTGAGGCTAAGCGGATCCGCGTCAGTGGGGTACGTAAATCATGAGAGACGCCCGCCATCAGCAGCGCGCGATCTTGCTCTAATTGCCGGATCCCGCTCGCCATATAATTAAACGCTTTTGTTACCGCCGTCATTTCAGTCGCAATAGTATTTTCAGATAAAGGAGGCGGAAATTCGCCCCGCCCGACTTGAATCGCTGCTTGTTGCAAACTTTGTAAGGGCCGATTTAAATGCCGTGCCATCAACCAACCGCCAATGACACTTAACACACCTATCATTAGCAAATAAAAAGTTAACAATGGAAAGCTGGTTTCTTCTAATCCTGCTAGCGGCACACGCACCCAATACTCTGGAGCGCTACTCGCACGGACCCAAAATACAAAGTTATCGGTTTGTGCAATCCGCACCTCAGCATCAAGTTGGAGTTCTTGTGACATTTGTTGCGAAAAATAACTGTAAAAACTCGCATTCGCTAAACCCGCGCTCAATGCTTGTGCCTCGGTCAGTAATTGGGTTCCAGTAATCTGTTTAACATGGGCAGACACAACTGCCTGTTCTGCTAAAGAGAGCGTGGCTTGAGGCAACACCAAATTAACCTGCCGCGCAATTAAGTGGCTTATCTGCTGTGTACTGGGCTTAATGACATAAAATGCGACCGAAAAATACGATACCAATTGATTAATCAGCAGTAAAATACCAATTAAGAATACCGTTTGACCAAAGGCACTACGCGGAAAGAAACGCATTAATTTAAACGACCATCAGGCACAAACACATACCCTAGCCCCCATACCGTTTGGATATATCTGGGATTAGCGGCATCATCCTCCAACATGCGGCGTAAACGCGAAACCTGTACGTCAATGCTGCGTTCCATGGCTGAATAATCCCGACCGCGTGCCTGATTCATTAATTTGTCACGCGACAATGGCTCTCGTGGATGACTCACTAACACTTTTAAGACAGCATATTCACCGCTGGTCAACGGCAAAGCTTGTTCACCCTTATACATTTCTCGGGTTGCTAAATTAAAACGAAATGGCCCAAACGCCACAATACTTTCTTCCTGACTGGGTGCGCCCGGCGCTTCTTTGGTTTTACGTCTTAACACTGCGCGAATGCGCGCTAATAATTCTCTTGGGTTAAAAGGTTTCGGTAAATAATCATCTGCGCCCATTTCTAAGCCGATAATACGATCCACTTCATCGCCTTTTGCGGTGAGCATAATAATTGGTATATCGTTTTCTTGTTGACGTAACTTACGGCAAATAGATAACCCATCTTCACCTGGTAACATCAGGTCGAGCACCAACAAATGAAAATGCTCTCGCTCCATCAAGCGTAGCATTTGCTCAAAATTAGCCACACTACGAACTTGGTAACCCTGCTCGACCAGATACCTTTCTAGCAAAGCGCGTAAACGTAAATCATCGTCTACTACGAGAATTTTTGTTGTTTCGGTGACCATATCGTTATCCTTGTGCAGGTTTTAAAGTCACTATAAACGAAAATTATCGCTTTGCATTAATTCGGCTAGACAAAGAATGTTACAAAGTTTTTCAGTGGCTTGGTGCCTCTGTTTTAGGCGTTTTCTTTACAGGCGGATTCACCCAGTAAATCCGTGGTGCATGACTGGCGCGGCGCGACGCTCTTTCAACGTCTTTAACATACTCCTGATCAACTTTTACCTGTTCTGGTAAAGATCCCGTGCTACTGCATCCCGCTAAACTGATGACACCAAATAGCACAACACTGACAGCAATCTTTTTCATCGTATTACTCCTTTAGCAAATTGGCCTTTCATACTGTAGCCGCTGTTGCTTTTTCCACCAAACATCTTGCAACGCGTATTTTGCGTGTTTAGTTCCTCTGTTGGCTAAAAAGCTTTACGTTTACAGCTAACATAGCTGATAATCAGCAGCCAATTAGCCAAGACGCGATTAAGCGCTCTGCCCTTTTTCACATTAAGCGAAAGCATATCGTGAGCAAACCTGTCAGTAAAACGCTCTTGATTACCCGCGAGGGCTATCAAAACTTAAAAAGTGAACATGATGAACTTTGGTTCAAGAAAAGACCCGAAGTGACCAAGATTGTCACCTGGGCTGCCAGCCTAGGCGATCGTTCTGAGAATGCCGATTACCAATATAACAAACGGTTGCTAAGACAAATTGATAGCCGTTTACGCTTTTTACGCAAGCGCTTGGAAAACTTAACCATTGTTGACTATTCACCCCAACAGGCTGGCCGAGTATTTTTTGGCGCTTGGGTGAAAATAGAAGATGATGATGGCAACACCTTACGCTTTCGTATTGTGGGCCCAGATGAAATTTATGGCCGCAATGACTATATCTCTATTGATTCACCGATGGCTCGCGCGCTGTTAAAAAAGCACGTTGACGATATGGCCACGGTGCAAACACCTTCAGGAAGTAAAGACTGGTATATTCTGGACATTCGTTATCCAGATGCCGACAGTTAGCAGGAAAAATTATGTCTATAATTGTTAAGCAAATTGCTGCAGAAATTGCTGCCCGCCCCGAACAGGTCGCTGCTGCTATCGCCTTATTAGATGAAGGGGCTACAGTACCTTTTATTGCCCGCTACCGCAAAGAAGTGACCGGTGCGCTGGATGATACTCAACTGCGCACCTTAGATCAGCGCTTAAGCTATCTGCGCGAATTAGAGGATAGACGCCAAGTCATCTTAAAAACCATCGCAGAACAAGGCAAACTGACGCCGGCGTTAGAGCAGGCGATCCTAAACGCAGACAATAAAACAGGGCTGGAAGATTTATATCTTCCTTACAAAACCAAAAGACGCACTAAAGGGCAATTAGCCATTGAAGCGGGAATACAACCTTTAGCCCATGCTTTATTAACCAATCCATTACTGCACCCCGAGCAAACCGCGCTGGAGTATGTGAATAATGATGCCGGCTATACCGATGCAAAAACGGTGTTAGAGGGTGCTAAGTATATTTTAATGGAGCAGTTTGCCGAAGATGCCACCTTACTGGCGCGCTTGAGACAATACTTAAGCCAAAATGCGCAATTGCAAAGCACCGTAGCGGCAGGAAAAGAGGCGGAAGGCGCCAAGTTTAGTGACTATTTTTCACACAGCGAATTGCTGAAAAATGTGCCCTCACACCGTGCCCTAGCGATGTTCCGCGGCCGCAACGAAGGCATCTTACAGCTACAATTAGTGCCAGATGCCAGCGCTGAACAACCGCATGCCATTTGCGAGCAGATGGTGGCAGAGCATTTTGCTATTCGGCAACTAGACCGACCGGCTGATGCATTTTTGCGCACAGTGGTGCAATGGACCTGGAAGGTCAAATTACAACTTAGCTTAGAAAACGATTTACTGAATGAATTACGCGAACGCGCGGATTTAGAAGCAATTAATGTGTTTGCGCGTAATTTAAAAGATTTATTGATGTCTGCTCCAGCAGGCATGCGCCCCACGCTGGCCCTAGATCCGGGCTTACGCACTGGGGTAAAAGTCACGGCGCTAGACGAAACCGGCAAGTTACTTAACTACACCACGATTTATCCACACCAGCCGCAAAATCAGTGGGATAGAGCACTACACATTTTAATTGCACTGTGCAAAGAGTATCAAATTGAGTTAATTGCAGTCGGTAATGGTACCGCATCCCGCGAAACCGATAAGCTGGCAGGCGAAGTGTTAAAAGCCTTACCGCAGCAGCGGCTAAGTAAAATTATGGTGTCAGAAGCTGGGGCGTCGGTGTACTCGGCATCAGAATTGGCCGCACTAGAATTCCCAGAGCTAGATGTGTCGCTGCGCGGTGCAGTCTCTATTGGCCGTCGCTTACAAGATCCCTTAGCTGAGCTGGTAAAGATAGAGCCGAAAGCAATTGGGGTTGGCCAATACCAGCATGATGTTAACCAAAGCTTGTTAACCAAGTCGCTAGACGCGGTGGTAGAAGACTGTGTTAACGCGGTTGGGGTTGATCTGAATACCGCCTCTGCTGCGTTGCTGGCTCGGGTCGCCGGTTTGAACAAAACACTGGCCCAAAATATTGTGCAGTATCGCGATGAACATGGTCGTTTTACCGAACGAAAACAGCTGCTAAAGGTTCCGCGACTGGGCCCGAAAGCCTATGAACAGGCAGCGGGTTTTCTTCGGATTAATGATGGCAAAAATCCGCTGGACGCATCTGGCGTGCACCCGGAAGCCTACCCACTGGTAGAAAAAATTCTGGCTGCGCATCAAAAAAGCGTGGAGCAAATTATTGGCAACAGCAGCTTCCTGCATAACGTTGAACCTGCTAAGTTTGTCGATGAGCACTTTGGTTTACTAACCATTGCCGATATCTTAAAAGAGCTGGATAAACCTGGGCGGGATCCGCGACCAGAGTTTAAAATGGCGACCTTTAAAGAAGGTGTCGAAAAACTGTCTGATCTAGAGCCTGGCATGCTACTGGAAGGCGTGGTAACCAATGTGACCAACTTCGGCGCCTTTGTGGATATTGGCGTGCATCAGGATGGTTTGGTGCATATCTCGTCGCTGGCAGATAAGTTTATTAGCGATCCGCACCAAGTGGTCAAAGCCGGTGACATTGTTAAGGTGAAGGTATTGGAAGTGGATCAAGCGCGTAAACGGATTGCCCTGACCATGCGTTTAGACGAGCAAGCCAGTCCACGTAGTGAGCATACTGAGCGCAACACACCAGCAAAGGCTGTTAAAGTCGCTAACAAACCTGTGTTAGAAACCAGTAACGCTGCTATGGGTAATGCTTTTGCCGCGGCGTTATCAAAACTGAAAAAATAACGCTCAATACCTACTGCCCGATGCGAATATCGGCAGTAGGTTACATTTTAACAAAAGTGGCAAAACGCGTCTGTTTACGCTTGTTGCAGGTATTGTGAAACACGCGGTTCGGTCGCAAGTTGATAGTAATCTTGAATCACTTGGCTACGCTGTTGCATTATTGCAGATTTTTCTAAACGTTCACGCTGTGGTAAAACAATACCCGCAATACTATTATCAAAAAGCTGGCTATCAATGGTTGGGCGACTTATCGCGGGTGCAATAGCCTCTGTTTGCGGTTCTGCAACCACGCTAGCAACGTCTTTGGCGGATGTTGGCCGCGAAAGTTGTGCTGTTTTAGTCGCAATCAGTTCGGCTTGGGCCTGTAATAAACGATTTGTTGCCTCCGCAGCAATGCTACGATCAGCCGAAGACGGCTCCGCTGGCGCAAGCGCAGCAGCTTTTACCTGCTGCATTTTTTGAATAGTGGCTTGAGGATCGCCAGGTATCGCCGCCAAATCAATCTGCACCTCACCGCCAACCGCATAACGACGACCATCAGGACCTTGCTGATATTCATAGGTTGGCGCACCGGCATAACGACCGCCCACCGTAGCATGAGCCTGCTCGTGCGTTCTAACCTCTTGATCTCGAGCCTGTAACTCGCGAATTTGTTGTTGCTCAGCGTCAGCTTGTTGATCAATTTCTGCTTGTTGCTCGGCACTGGTTTGTGGCGAAGCAGATTCAGTGCCAGCGGATTGCTGCTCAGAAGTTTGTTGTTCAGAAGCTTGCTGTTGTGAGGATTGCTGATCAGAAGGCGAATCATCTTCGCGCCCACGTATCGCCTGAGATGTTTCCGTTTCTCTGCCACTGCTATCATACAACGTCACTACGCCACTAGCCGCATTTCGACTGCGTTCGTCACTACTCAAAGCACGTTCAGACGCGGCTTTTTCTGCATCACGAACCGGCTCCACCAACTCACGACGCTGCATATCGCGGCGCGCTTGCTCCGTTGGCGGATTAGCCGTATTCAGGCTAACATTTGGATAGTGCGAAGTGATTTGCATATTCAGTTAATCCAACGCATTACACCCTAACATCAATAATACTGCCCAGCATCTCATCAGCTGTACGTAATGAACGGACATTAGCTTGGCCTTGTAGCTGTTGCTGCTCCAACCGGAGTAGTGATTGATTAATATCAACAGGGGCAGGAGACGTCGTCGCTGCTGCAGCCGGTTCTGCCGTGGCTTGCGCCGCAGCAGTTTGTTCAATGCTCCGATTTTGTTGTGTTTGTCGATTAATGTTAACGGCTTCTTCGGTAATACCGGCAGACGCACGTTGCAGGCCTTGCATGCCTGCTGCAAAAGCAGATTGTATTTGCATCGTCTTACTCCACTTTCATTACTTATCGCTTAGGCTAATTATTAACCAGATATCGCAAAAAAGAAAGCTAATCGATGCCGGCAATCACATTTTCTAACCATGCAACAAAGTCTGCAGGATGGGAAATAAACGGTGCATGAGACGCTTTATCAAATACGGTGAACGTGGCCTGTGGCAGATATTGCTGTAGCGGCGCAATAATCGCGGCAGGCACTAAAGCGTCTAACCGTCCAAAGCACGCGCTAATGGGCTGTTTTAGATCGGCTAACGCCTTACGCAGATCTTGTTCTGCCAATAATCGTAATGCACCTTGAACTGCACGTTTTTCAGGTAAAGGATAAGCAGCAATCGCGTGCCGTAATTGTTGGATATCCGCTTTCGCATGCTCAGAACCCATCGCTTGAATAGCCAAAAAACGCTGAATAGTCTGACCTAAATTATCCGTAAGCGCGTGCGCAAATTGCGTTAAGATTGCCGGCTGCATACCCGGCCAGTCTGGGGCGGCTAAAAAGCAAGGCGATGCAGCACACAAGGCCAATCGAGCCACTTTATCAGGATAGTATGTTGCCAAAGCGATTGATAATAAGCCCCCAAGCGACCAACCACACACCACACTTTGATCCGGAATCTGCGCGGCTAATTGTGCGGTCACTTCTGCTAACGTGTAATCTTCAGGATAGATACGCTGTTGCCCAAAGCCTGGTAAATCAGGAGTGATCAACGTATATTTTTCAACCAAGAACGGGCGAATACCTTGCCAAACACCACTGTTTAGCCCCCAGCCATGTAATAACACCAAGGGAGAGTGCGCAAAATTTTTCATCTCTGCCATGCTTATCTTATACCTTTAAACACATTATCCTTAAACACGGTTTTAGTATGCCTCTACTTAATCAACTACGTTGGATCTGGCAGCAATGTTTACCTTCCCCTTGCTTATGGTGTCAGCTCCCTGTCGATCATCATCAACAGTTATTATGCCCATATTGCCAGCAAGCACTACCACAGTTACCGTATGAACTTTGCCATTATAACCTACTCTGGTTGCCTGCTGTACGGGCTGGGTTAACAGATACGGCTTTTGAACGGCTGCTAAGTGTAGGTTGGTATCACTTGCCTTTACAGCATTGGATCCGTCGTTGGAAGTTTCATGGCGACCACTTTGCGGGGGAATTATTGCAACAGCTGTTTATCGCCTTATTGCAACAGTATCAGCAGCGTCAGTTGCCCTTGCCCGATGCGATTATGTATGTCCCCATGACCCCAAAAAAGCAAAGAAAACGCGGTTTTAATCAAGCTCAACTGTTAGCAGAGTGCGCCGCAACGTTTTTGCAGCTTCCTTTACTACACGAGTTAAAACGTAACAAAGATTCTCCTAGTCAGGTAGGTTTGAATCGGCAGCAACGCCAGCAAAATCTAGCTGGCGTTTACAGCCTTAGCAAGCCAAGTGTTTTGCCTAAACACATTGCTATAGTCGATGACGTAGTGACCACAGGGACCACGGCTAACCAATTAGCGCGACTTCTTAAACAGCAAGGGGTAACCGCATTAAGTTTATGGACGTTAGCCATTACCCCTCAGGCTGATCATTCCTCAGGCTGAGGCACCGTACTAAACCCTTGCCCTAAGTATATGGCGTTAATAAGCAATCGACTGGAACCTTTAAAATAACCACGAAACACCGGATTATCTGTCATACCAATTACACGGCCCCGCCCTAAATTGTGTGCGACCAAAACAGCGCCTTGGGCAATACGCGGAATATATTCGGGCGCGGTATAGCCTGCAAGATGAGGCTCTCCGCTGTATAACGCCACATTAACAAAAGGCGATGAACTCGGCTGTAAGAGAATGTTGCTATTTTTAAATACGGGCAAATCTTTACGCTGAATACCAAATGTCAACGGATGGCTCAAATCAAGTTCGGCATTGAAGATGGCCCCCGCTATACGCTGCTTCCCAGCAAGCGCTTCTTTATCAGCATAAACCACATCTTGTTGCGGAATCAGTCTATTCATTTCTTGACTAGACCAGACACCGGCTTGCAACAATTTTGCGTCAACTAACCAGGCTGCACCCCGTTTATGTCCCCATAATATACCACCTTGGGACGCCCAATTTCTAAGGGCGTTGATCTCAGTTTCTTTGAAACTACGATAATCCCCATCGGGTAAAATAATATGCGTATATCGCGCTAGATTGATCCGACTAATGCGTTCAGGTTCAACTAAACTGGGTGAAATACCAGCTAAGCGTTCTAAGTTATACCATACCTCACCGGCTTCAGTAGAGTTCACACCTGGCCCTGCTACCAGCAATACCTGTGGTAATTGGACGGGAATAAAATTATTACTCCCTAAATCACTGCCTCGACTGGTTAAGCCTGTGGTTAACGTATAAATAGGTAAATTAAAACGCTCGTGAATTCTCTGCAAACGGAAGAACCAGTCGGAATGCGCTTGTAAACCAGCGGGTATCACCATGGCACCTGCTTTAAAACTCCGGCTGCCCTGTGGCGTCGTACCAGTAAAGTCACCTAGCGCCGCTCGTACAGTTAGTCCTTCAACTAACATCGCCTGTAACACCACAGGCGCCATTTGATCTTGCCAATTCAGTACATAAGCATAACCCTCTGCCTGTGGACTCATTTGCCGAGGAAGTGGTTGCGATTGCCATGGTTGCTCAGATGCAGCACGGCCTGGCTCACGATTCACTGTCGTAAAGTCGATGTTATAGGCATAAGGCAGCGTCCAAGCAGACACATCATAGAAAGTATTGTCATTAAAGGTTTTATCAGTACTAAATGCGGCTTTTAACAAACGGTACTGCGCCTGTTGTAGCGGCACATAGTAGCTTTGCCCAGCTCGAAATTGCGTTTGTTCATATTGCCAATCTTGGATCAGCGGGTACACCGCAATTTGATGCTGTGCCAGTAATTGTAAAAGCTCAGCTAAGCGGCTTTTATCTTGGTTTTCAGTAAGAATATACCCTTTAATACGATCGGCTCGTGCGTCTTGAGCCGCGGTTTGAAAAAATGTCTGCTGATAACCGAGTAGCGCCTGACGATTAGCCACACTGCCCCGGATAGTTGATAACGAGGCATCAAATTGATTTTTAATTGTTGCAGCAAACGTCAGCACACCATTAATCGATTCTTGCACATGCCCTCGGCTGCTGGCTTGTTCAAACAAAATCCCGACACTGCCGGTGATATCCGGATACGTAGAACCTTTACCAACATAAAAATCGTCAAAGCTTTCTTCGGTATAATATAATTGGCCACGTTGATCAAACGCTTGCGCATGAAAACCAGCCAGAATACGCGTTAGCTCAAAATTGCGTTCTGGCGTTAAGGGATAATTACGACTGGGTATACCCGGTTGAAAGAAGTAGCTGGTATTGGTGCCCATTTCATGAAAATCACCCACAATATTCGGCTGCCATTTATGAAATTGCGCAATCCTAGCCTGACTCTCTGGATGCTGTAATAACAGCCAGTCACGATTCAAATCAAACCAATAATGATTAGGCCGACCATTAGGCCAAGGTTCAATGTGCTCTCTGTGTTGTGGATCGGCTACCGGCGTCTGGCCACGGTGCATATTAGCCCAAATCGCAAATCGATCATGCCCATCGGGATTCAAACTCGGTTGAATTAAAATGATTGCACGCTGCAGCCATTCCTGAACCTCAGGATCACTACTCGCGGTTAAGTAATATGCCAATACTAAGGCGGCGTTAGCAGCACTGGGTTCATTACCATGTACACCATATCCTAACCAAATAATCACTGGGCTGTCGTCACTTACCTGACGATTGCCGCGAACTTGTGCTAGATGTTGTTGCCGAATGTCGTCAAGTCTCGCCAAGTTTTCAGGTGACGACACCACCAATTGTAATAGCGGTCGCTGCTCGTGTGTGGTGCCGATCGCTTCAAGTTGTGCACGATCAGATTGCTCTGCTAATAACGCAAAATAACGTTCAATTTGATCATGACGTGCATGCCAGTCGCCCACAGCAAAACCCAATACTTGTTCAGGCGCAGGGACATCTGACGACATCGTTTCGTTAAAGTAAGCGGCATGAGCCTGCCAAATACCACACAGTAAAATAAAGATTGCCAGTTTTTTCATTGTTCTCCCCCAATTGCCGCTAAGTTAGCCAGAAAGCAGCACAAAACTCAAGCGGGACTGGCATCACTGCATGAGTAGGAGTATTATACGGCATAACCTAGTAATTTAGTCAGGTACTACTATGATCACAATTTCTGAACAGGCTCAAACGCACTTCGCCAAATTGCTAGAAAAGCAACCGGCTGGCACGAACATTCGCGTGTTCGTTGTTAATCCAGGCACGGCCCAAGCGGAGTGTGGCGTATCTTATTGTCCCGCTGATGCTGTAGAAGACACCGATATCCGTTTACACTTTACCGGCTTTGACGCGGTAGTCGACGATGAAAGCAAGCCTTTCTTAGTAGACGCTGAAATCGATTTTGTTACCGATCAGATGGGTTCGCAACTTACCCTAAAAGCGCCGAACGCCAAGGTACGCAAGGTAAACGACAACGCTCCCTTAATGGAGCGCGTACAGTACGTTATCGACAGCGAAATCAATCCGCAACTGGCTAATCACGGTGGTCGAGTATCCGTGATGGAACTCACCGACAGCGGCGTAGCTATTTTGCAATTTGGCGGTGGCTGTAATGGTTGTTCTCAGGTTGATCTGACATTAAAAGAAGGCATTGAGAAAGAACTATTAAATCGCTTTGTGGGTGAATTAACTGGCGTCAAAGATATCACCGAACATCAACGCGGCGAGCATTCTTACTACTAATGTAAGCCTATGCAGCTTGTGAGGCGAGCTAAGGCTTTGTAAGCAGATTTTTTCGCCGGTCTATGGTATAACTGCCCCGTATTTGGCTAAATCGGGGCTTTTTTATGCGTTATCTTTTGTTATTAATAGTGATGCTGTGGTTATCGCCTGGCCACGCCGCCGTTATGTTAATTTACCATCATGTTGCCGAAGATACTCCCAGAGTAAGTAGTGTCACGCCAGCAGAGTTTCGTGAACATTTGCGCTATCTTCGTGATAACAATTTTGAGGTTATTGGCTTAGATGTGCTGATAAACCAACTGAAAGAAGGTAAGCCTATTGCGGATAACGCGGTGGTCATTACCTTTGACGATAGCTACGAAAATAACTTCACCACCGCACACCCTATTTTGCAAGAATTTGGCTATCCCTATACCATTTTTATCAGCCCAGGGGCCATTGATGATCGCATCGGACCGGTACTGACGTGGCAACAAGTTAAAAAAATGTCTGAAGATGGCGTCTTAGTTGCTAATCATGCAATGTGGCATGAACACATGGCAAGGCCAGTACAGGGCGAGAGTGAAGCAGATTGGTTAAAACGGATGCAAAACAGTATTTTGCAAGCAGAACAACGCATCAAAGATGAAACCGGACAACACCATAAATGGTTAGCGTACCCTTACGGTGAGTTTAGCGATGCACTAGAAAACTTAGTGGCAGAACTTGGCTTTATTGGTATTGGTCAACAATCTGGTGCCATTGGCCCACTGACAAAACTTACTCGCATTCCACGCTATCCTGCCGCCGGTCAATATGCTGATTTGAAAGATCTTGGGCAAAAGTTTCGCACGTTAGCCTTTCCGATCACCGATTACCTCTCAGCGAATCAAGTGATTACAAGTAACCCGCCATTGCTCAGACTTAAACTCAATATTGACGATTTTAGGCCACAACAGTTACGTTGCTATGCAGGATCTGAAGTATTAGAGCCAGTCTGGCTAGATGCAAATACCTTTGAAGTCAAAGCCAGTAAACCGGTGAACAGAGGCCGCAGTCGTTACAACTGTACTGCACCATCACTAAGCAAACGTGGTTACTTTTATTGGTATTCGCAACCTTGGCTCAATTAAATCCACGCTAGCGTAAACGTGCTAGTACCCTTGGGAAATCAGCCAGCAGCTGCTCGGTATCGATGACCGGCGGCTGCCCAACGATCATTTCAGGTTTAAACATTGCCACTAACTGACCTTGTGGATTAATCAGTACCACAGAAGCACTGTGATCAACCAAGTAATTCCCCTCTGCATTGCTACTCATGGCATACATTAAGCCCAGTTGGCGCACAAAAGGGAACAATTGATCATGACCTGCGGTGACGCCCAACAACGCAGGTTGCTGAAAATAATTAACATAATCGTTGATTTGTGCAGGTGTATCCCGTTGCGGATCAACCGAAATAAACCAGATTTTTAAAGGTTCTTGGACCATAGCGGCGAGCTCGGGTTGCGCACCAGCCAGTTTTGCTAGGGTCAGAGGACAAATATCTGGGCAATACGTATAACCAACAAAAGCTAATGTCCATTGCTGATACAAGTTCTCGCGCCCAATCGTATTGCCATGTTGATCAGTGAGCGTAAATTCAACTAAATTACGCGCTTGAGGATAAACGAGGGCTTGCTTCGGTTCTGCTTGCTGTTGCCAAAATAAATACGCAAGCACGCCAGCCACCAGCGCGCCAACAATCAATAAACCATAATGCATATTACGAAACATACAGCGCCAACACCTTAAAATAATGATCTACCAGTAATACCAAGAATAGTACCATTAAATGCACAATTGAAAACTTAAAGGTGGCCATTGCCGTGGTATTGTCAGCGGCAAACTTTAACCTCCAGGCATACTGTAAAAAACGAATATTCAATAATGTGCTACCTATAAGATAAACGGCCCCTGTCATGCCAACTATATAGGGTAATAAACACACTAAACACAATAAAAGTGTATAGAGTAAAATGGCACTTTTAGTAAATTCGATACCGTGAGTGACCGGTAACATTGGCATATTTACGCGAGCATAATCGTCACGACGATGAATCGCCAGCGCCCAAAAATGCGGTGGCGTCCAAGCAAAAATAATCATTACTAACAATAATGCGTGCCCATGTAATTCCCCAGTCACCGCTGTCCAGCCTAACAACGGTGGCATGGCGCCAGCCAGACCGCCAATCACAATGTTTTGCGGCGTAGCACGCTTTAAAAACATGGTATATACCACCGCGTACCCAAATAAACTTAATAATGTTAGCCATGCCGTTAAAGGATTAACGGCAACATACAGCAATATAAAACCACTACTTGCTAAGCTGCAGGCAAATATAATTGCGTTTTTACTACTCACCCGGCCGCGAGCAACCGGCCGAGTATGTGTCCGCGCCATCATGGCATCAATTCGTTGATCTACCACATGATTTAACGCGGCTGCCGCGGCAGACAACAAGCCTATACCTAATGTAGCCGCAAAGAGTAATGGCCAAGCTGCCAGTGATTCGCTGGCCAGCACCATGCCTACCCATGCGGTTAGCACTAATAGTGCCACTACTTTAGGCTTGGTAAGTTCCAAATAATCACGCCAGATCCGACTATGTTGCCGCGTTAATAACACCGTTGCCATTTAAACCTCCCTGCCTTGCGGCTTACGAATTTGATAACATGCAATTACGAGTAACATCAGCAAATTAGCACCGACAAAGTTATGTGCTACCGCATTAGCTAACGGCAAATGTAATACGATATTCAGTACACCTAAGGTAAACTGTACAAGCAAAACCAGTGCGATTGCCTGCGCCAATCGCTGCATTAGTTGTGTTTGCGCAACGCGGTATAAACGCCATGCAAACCAAGCAACCACGCTAAAAGTGATCACGGCGCCCAGTCGATGCAACACATGAATAGTGGCTCGCGCATCTTGTGACATAACACCGTATTCGTAATCGTCATGACCTAAATGGAGATCAAAGGCCTCAGCAAAAGCCAAACGGCTTGACCATCCAGCCTCACAAAGGGGTAAATCAATACAGGCTAAGGCAGCATAATTCGCGGCAGTCCACCCACCTAAAGCAATTTGCAAAAACACCACAATTAATGCCGCATAAGCGAGTGGCAGAAGCGGGCGTAAATGCTGCTCGGTGTTGCGCCAGCTTGGGTGCTGTTGTAACCAAAATACCGCCAATAAACTAAATAAAATAAATCCAAATAAAAGATGCGCTAATACAACTATAGGCAATAATCCCATGGTCACAGTCCAAGCGCCGAGAGTGGCTTGAAAAATGACAATACCTAGTAACGCAGTTGGTAATGCAGTTAGCCGTTTTTGTTGGCGCCAATAGATCACAAACAACGCACCGATTAGCAATCCTAAGGTGCCCGCCAAATATCGATGAATCATTTCGTTCCACGCTTTGTGATGCTCTAACGGGCGTTCAGGAAAGCGTGCAGCAGCAATCTCCATTTTTTCAGCTTTATGAGGCACCTTCAAAAAGCCATAACAACCTGGCCAATCCGGACAACCCAAACCGGCATCCGTTAATCGCGTATAAGCCCCTAATATAATTACCAACATGGTCCAACATAACGTAAATGTTATTAATTTTTTGTGTAACGTCATTTGACTACTCCCGGCCCAACCCATGACTACGGTTTATTGATATAACGCCAGTCATACACTGGTCCTGTCATAATTAATTAACTTCATCAAATCAGCACGAATTGCTTTAGCGGTTGTTGCCATCTGCTCAGCCTGTTCTGGCATGGGGTAGCTCAGCAAAGCCAAACCATGCTGGTCCACGATAACAATTTGGTTTTGTAATTGGCTGGCCGCCGGTGATTGATGTAAGTGAAATAACGAATACTCTGCGGGTAAGGCTTGGCCAACAAAAACTGTTTGTACTTGATTTTGTTTGCGGCCCAATCCGACATAAAGTTGTTGCACAGTATGTAATGCTTGCTGGCAGCGTAATTGTTCACAGTGTTCGGCAACAACCGCAATTCGCCAATGATTCTGTTGAAGACTTGCATCCTCTAATAAGAAGATTTCTTGTTGCAACCATTTTCCCTGACTAGAGGAGCCAGCCGTAAACCAGCCTAATTCTAAAATTACTTTGGCGGCTAATAATGGCAAGGCACAACACAAAATAAAGAGTATTAAAAATTTATTCTTATTCATATTTTCTCCGGCTACTCTTTTATAGATTGCTTACTGGCTGCGAACGCTACGCCCAATACTGCAAGGGCTAAACCAAACCACTGCAAAGCATAGCCTCGATGCTTTTCTGGCGGTAACACAACGGCTTGATAATGCGGTATAAAAGCTGAGGGTTGTTGTTGGTAAACCAGCGCGGGATAGAGGGACAAAGGCAGCTGTTGCTGTAAAAGACTAAAGTCAACCTGTTGCATACGCATTGGGTAAGTATTGCCCTCGATATTTTGCCCCAGCAATACCCCGCCCATTTTTGTTCTCACTAACCCGTCGAGCGCTAGCACCTCAGGAATGTCAAGTTGAGGCAGCTGTTGGCGACTGGGGGGAGCGGCTACCCAACCCAAATTTACCAACACCGCCGTAGTACTGTCCGTAAATTGCACCGGAATGATTACATCATACCCAACACGCCCCTCTAAAATTTGATTATCAAGTAGCCAAATAAAGGGCGGTAACCAATAGGCATCATCTTGAATAACCAGACCATCAACCGCCGTTACAACTTGAGAAAGTAAGTCCTCACCCGCCACCGGCCCTTGCTGCAATTGCTGGGCTAATTGCTGTAATTGCTCGGTTTTCTCGGTCGCACGTTGTAACTGCCAATAAGACAACTTGATTAAAATGGCAAATGCAGCCAGAGTAAGTAATAACCAAAGTCGGTTAATGATAAATCTGTGACCGAACAACATTAACTGCATCAGTCAAACCTCGGAGTTATGTATGCTGATTAAAATCATCATCGCACTGTTATTATTATATATTTTGGTCAATTTATTTCGGGCTGGCATAAGCATGCTACGTCAGCAGGACAGCGCTATTCCAATGGCTCAGTTACTCGGAAAGCGCGTGCTGTACTCCGCTGTGGCATTAGCATTGATTGTGCTTGCTATCGCCACCGGTTTAATTACGCCAAATCCACGGCCTTATTAACCTAAAACGGTGGCTACGGGTGTTACAGCACATACACAAAAAAGAATAAGCACACCCAAACCACATCCACAAAATGCCAATACCACGCACCCGCTTGAAAGGCAAAATGCTTTTCAGGCGTAAAATGCCCTTTTAGTACTCGAAAAAAAACAAACAACAGGATTACCGCTCCGAGCGTGACGTGTACCCCGTGAAAGCCGGTAAGTAAAAAGAAGGTATTACCATAAAAACCTGAATCGAGTTTTAAACCCAAATCACGGTAAGCATGTACATATTCATAACCTTGCAAGCAGAGGAATATCGCACCTAATACCAAGGTTAGCCCAAGCATCGCTTTTAACTGGCCACGTTTATTCTGAATTAGCCCAGTGTGCGCAAAGTGCAAAGTAATAGAAGATACAATCAGAATAAAGGTATTAATCGCTGGTAACCCCCACGCTGGCATCGCCTGCGTTTCAATACCCCCTGGTGTTTTGAGTAATGGCCACGACGGTTGAAATTCTGGCCACAAGATCGCAAATGTCATGGCGTTGTTACTGGCTCCCCCCAGCCATTCCATCGCAATAAAACGGCCATAAAACAGCGCGCCAAAAAACGCCATAAAAAACATTGCTTCCGATAAAATAAACCAACTCATCCCTTGCCGAAACGAGCGATCCATTTGGCTGCTATATAAACCTGACATGGATTCTTCAATCACATTCCGAAACCAGCCGATTAACATAAACACGAGTATTGCCAAACCTAATAACAGTAACCAGCCACCAAAACCACTTTGTTGCTTACTGATATCAATAACAAAATGCCCTGCACCAAAGGCAATACAGAATAACGCTACAGCACCGACTATTGGCCAAGGGCTTTGCGCAGGTACATAATATTTTTCATAGGTTTTCGTCATTTTATTCCCCAATCTTTTCTATTGACGCCACGGGTTGCCAACTTGCGGTCACATCGTACAAGGTGTAGTTCAGGGTGATCGTACTGAACTGTGCAGGCAACGCTGGGTCTACATAAAACTGCACTGGCATAAGCATATTTTTGCCGCCAGCTAATTGTTGTTGGGTGAAACAGAAACATTCGATCTTATGCAAGTACAATGCAGCTTGGCCTGGCGATACGGATGGTACCGCTTGACCAACGATCATCTGTGCAGTGGGATTTTCTGCTAGATAGTTCATCACATGAACTTCACCAGGATGAACGGTCATACGCCGTACTTCAGGTTTAAAGATCCACGGCATATCTTTATTGGGCTTCGCTAAAAACTCAATGGTGACTACCCTACTGGTATCCACGCCATCAACCAAAAGCATTGCTGGGGTATTCGATGTTTTACCGTTAATACCGGTTACCTCACAAAATACCTCATACAGCGGCACCAACGCATAGCCAAAGCCAAACATCAGCAAGGCGACAAGCAGTAATTTACTCACTAAGCGGCGATGTGCTGGCATAATACTGTCCTATTTAATCACCGGTGGCGTTTCAAAGGTGTGATAAGGCGCTGGCGAGGGAATCTCCCACTCTAAGCCTTCTGCCCCTTCCCACACTTGTGCAGTAGCTTTCTCACCACCGCGCGCGCATTTCACCACTACCCATACAAAAATCAGTTGCGATAGGCCAAATAAGAAACCTCCCACACTGATAAAGGCGTTAAAATCAGCAAATTGCAACGCGTAATCTGGGATCCGCCGAGGCATGCCTGCTAACCCCACAAAATGCATCGGAAAGAACAGCAAATTAACCGAGATTAACGAGCACCAAAAATGCATTTGCCCCAAGCGCTCGTCGTACATATACCCTGTCCACTTTGGTAGCCAGTAATACGCCGCGGCAATAATGGAAAATACCGCTCCAGTTACCAATACATAATGGAAATGCGCCACCACAAAATAGGTGTCGTGGTATTGAAAATCAGCGGGCGTAATCGCCAGCATCAATCCTGAAAAACCACCAATGGTAAAGAGAACAATAAAGGCTAAAGCAAACATCATGGGCACTTCAAAGGTCATGGCACCACGCCACATAGTTGCAACCCAGTTAAATACTTTCACACCAGTGGGTACCGCAATTAACATGGTGGCATACATAAAAAACAGGGTGGCAAATACCGGCATACCTGTTGTAAACATATGGTGCGCCCATACCAGGAATGACAAAATAGCAATACTGGCAGTGGCATACACCATAGAGGCGTAACCAAATAAGCGTTTACGGGCAAAGGTGGGGATGATCGCCGAGACAATACCAAAAGCAGGTAAAATCATGATGTACACTTCTGGGTGACCAAAGAACCAGAAAATATGCTGGAACAACACCGGATCGCCCCCTCCAGCCGCATCAAAAAAGCTGGTACCAAAGTATTTATCAGTAAGTACCATGGTGACTACGGTTGCCAGCACAGGCATCACCATAATCAGTAAAAATGCCGTAATAAACCAAGTCCAAACGAATAGCGGCATTTTCATCCAAGTCATGCCCGGCGCGCGCATATTCCAAATAGTTACGATGACATTGATAGCGCCCATAATGGACGAGATCCCCATGATATGTATCGCGAAAACAAATAACGCCGTACTGTCATTACTGTATGTCGTTGAGAGCGGAGCATAAAAGGTCCAGCCAAAGCTGGGGCCGCCACCTGGCATAAACAAACTTAAAATCAAAATAAGGAAAGCAAAAGGTAAAATCCAAAAGCTCCAATTATTCATCCGCGGTAACGCCATATCAGGCGCACCAATCATTATGGGAATCATCCAGTTAGCCAAGCCAGTAAAGGCTGGCATAACGGCACCAAAAACCATAATAAGACCATGTACCGTTGTCATCTGATTAAAAAACTGCGGCTCTACAAACTGCATCCCTGGTTGAAATAACTCTAACCGGATAACCATGGCCATGGCGCCACCGAGAAAAAACATAAGCAACGCAAAAATAAGGTACATGCTGCCAATGTCTTTGTGATTGGTGGTAAACAGCCAACGTTTAATCCCGCTTGGTTTGTGATCATGAGCATGATCATCATGTTCTGAACTGATTGCTGACATCCGTTATTCTCCCTTGCCTTGCTGAACAGCGAACACATCGGCAGCTTGCACGGTGTCACCGGTGTTATTGTCAAATGCATTGCGGGTATAGGTGATAACAGCCGCTAATTCTTTTAAGCTTAACTGCTGTCCGAAAGCTTGCATGGCCGTGCCTGGCTTACCATTGACCAAAATATCAATATGGGCTGCACGATCTGTCAAAATAAGTTGACTGCCTTTGAGCGGCGGAAATATACCCGGTAAACCGGTTCCCGCGATCTGATGACATGCTACACACCAGCCTTGATAAACTCGCTCACCGGTACTCATTAACTCTTCCATGCTCATATTCATCGCAAGCAACTCGCGCTCAGCAGCTTTGGCTGTCGCAATTCGGGTTTCCTCTTGGGTTACCCAGGCTTGATAGTCTTCAGGCGTTTTAGCAATAACCACAATCGGCATAAAGCCATGATCTTTGCCACAGAGTTCCGCACATTGACCGCGATAAAGACCCGGCTCATCAACACGTGTCCATGCCTCATTGATAAATCCCGGGTTCGCATCTTTCTTAATAGCAAACGCAGGAACCCACCACGAGTGAATAACATCATCGGATGTCATTAAAAACCGTACTTTTTTACCAGTAGGAATAACAAGAGGGCGATCAACCTCGAGTAAATAGTTTTCACCCTTGGCTAACTTATTGGAGATTTGTTCACGCGGGGTAGCAAGTAGCGAGAAATACTCAACCTCATGGTCTAAATATTTATAATGCCACTTCCATTGCGAACCGGTGACTAATACTGTGACATCAGCATCAGTAGTATCATCCATAGCAATTAAGGTATTCGTTGCGGGTATCGCCATCACAATTAAAATTACAACCGGGATAGCGGTCCAAAGAATTTCAATTTTGGTACTTTCGTGAAATGAAGCCGGCTGCACCCCTCTTGCTTTACGATGGCGAATGATGGACCAAAACATAATCCCAAACACCACTGCACCAATAGCGCAACATATCCAAAAAATAGTCATATGCAGTTGATAAACCTGCTGACTAATTTCTGTTACGCCTTTAGTCATATTTAAAGGCATAGATGATGATGCGTTTACCGAAGCGGTAAAAAGCAGGGTCGGCAGCGACCAAAGCAGACAACGCGCGTTTGTCACTGTACTTCTCCTCTGTCATTTGCAATGCAATTGCAGCAGCTAAGTACACAGAACTACACGGTTTTCAACAACCCACCCTACCGAATCTATGTGTTAAGCTTGGCAATTTTTTTTATTGTTATTTTTTTAATCGATTTAGCGTCATGCGCAATAATCGGAAGCGGCTATGCTTTGTTATTTTTTAAGCAGCTTCAGATTAAGAATTGTCCAGGAATGGGATAATGTAAACCCCTAAATTGAAAATGCGCTAATAAAACCCTCTGGTCGTACCAGCGCATAACTAGATTAACTCATTGAGTAACGTGTGATTTATAGCCTGCACTCCAGCAAAAACGGCATTGCCACACGTTTGGAACACATTTTAAACGCAGTATTTATTATAACCAGCTTCCATTGCGAATAACGCCAACTGCCAAGCCTTCTATAGCAAATTGTTGCTGACGCAAATCCACCTTTATTACATCAAAATCGGCATTTTCAGGTAAAAGGAGTACTTGATGTCCTTGGCGTTGAAAACGTTTCACCGTCACTTCCTCATCAACGCGCGCCACGATAACTTGCCCAGACTCTGCTTGGCTTGTTTTATGAACTGCCAGTAAATCTCCGTCTAAAATACCGATATCCTGCATGCTCATCCCCTGAACTTTTAACAGAAAATCAGCATGTGGCTTAAATAAATGTGCGGCGATTTGATAATGATTTTGTACATGCTCTGCCGCTAGAATGGGTTGCCCAGCCGCCACTTTGCCAATAAGTGGTAAGCCCAATTGTTCTGGCGCAGGCTCATCTTCCAGTAAACGGATGCCACGAGACGTACCCGGGAGCATTTCTATCACCCCTTTTTTGGCAAGCGCCTTTAAATGCTCTTCTGCCGCATTAGCCGATTTAAACCCCAGCTTTAAGGCAATCTCGGCACGAGTAGGTGGCATACCGGTTTCTAGCTGATAATCTTTAATAAGCTGCAGAATTTCTGCCTGGCGCGGCGTAAGTGGTCTCATAGTGCTGGCTACCTATACAGTATTTACTGTGAGTATATACAGCCTTTTAATGATTGCCAAGTATTTACCGTATGTAGCGGTACTGGGGCAGATAAGCACAAGGCAGGTATAGGGAGTTAAGCAAGGCATGTGTTATTCTAACGCACTTTGTATTTGTCTTTTGTCTGGTTGATATTAAGTATGTTTTCTAGCTTAGCGCTGTTCACCACGCTGTTAAAATGGCCAATTCGCTTACTCGTTAAATTCAAAATTGTGCCTGACAATCCGCAACTAAAATTGGGTATCACGCCAGATAAACCCTTATTTTATATTTGCCATACCGAGTCGGCGAGCGATTTAGCCACCTTACGCCGAGTCTGTCAGCAACTCGCGCTACCTGATCCACTGGGTAAAATCACCCTTAACGGCCAGCTTTTACCTAGAACCCTTTTTTTAGAGCGGCCACATCAATTGATCGGTGGTAGACGTAAAACGGATGCGCTCAAGTGGGGACAAGCGCTGTTAGCCGCCCACCTTGCAAATCCTGCTTTACAAGCGCAACTGATGCCAGCCGCCATTTTATGGGGCCGAGCACCTGGCAAGGAAGACAGTATTAAATGGTTATTGGGTGAAGCGCACTCGCCCAACTGGCTGGCGAAACTGATCATTGTTTTAGTGTCAGGCCGCCACACATTGGTACGCCTAAGTAAACCCGTAGATTTACAACAAATGGCAGAGCAGTTTGGGGCTGAAGAAGTGACTGCCCGTAAACTGCTGCGCATGTCACGTATTCACTTTTATCGTCAACGCTTGGCTGCAACCGGCCCTAAACTGATGAATCGCAATCAGTTGTTTAATGCTCTACTTGCCAGCCCAGCGCTAAAAAAAGCCATTGCTGATGAAGCCGCCAGCAAACGGATCAGTCAACAGGCGGCCCAGCAAGCGGCGCGTAAGTTGCTTAATGAAATTGCCGCAGATTACCGAACCTCGACGTTGCGATTTGGCGATCGGCTACTTACTTGGCTTTGGCAAAAGTTGTATAACGGCATTCAGGTCAATAACGCAGAAATGTTGCGTGATCTGGCACAAAAGGGGCATGAAATTGTTTATGTTCCATGTCATCGCAGCCATATGGATTATTTACTCCTCAGTTATATTATCTACCATCAAGGTTTAGTACCGCCGCACATTGCCGCAGGGATTAATTTGAACTTTTGGCCAGCCGGAACCTTATTTCGTCGCGGTGGCGCCTTTTTTATCCGCCGCAGTTTCAGTGGTGATAAACTTTACTCTGCCGTATTCAGAGAATACCTCAGCTTATTGTTTATGAAGGGCTATGCGGTTAAATATTATACCGAAGGGGGGCGCAGCAGAACGGGGCGATTGCTCACGCCTAAAACGGGCATGCTGGCCATGACCGTTCAATCGATGTTACGAGGTATCGATCGCCCCGTTACGTTAGTGCCCGTTTATTTGGGTTACGAACATGTGATGGAAGTGAATACTTACCTTAGCGAATTACAAGGCTCGGGTAAGAAGAAAGAATCCGTTGGCGGGGTAATCAAAGCAATACGTAATTTACGTGATTATGGCTATGGGTATGTTAATTTTGGTGAGCCGATTTCACTTAATCACTATCTTACGCAACAAGTACCCGACTGGAAAAGCGATATAAATCCTTTAGAAGCACCAAAACCCCATTGGATAAATCCGCTTGTTGCGAAACTTTCTGATCAAATTATGCGGCACATTAATCAGGCTGCAGCATTGAACAGTATCAATTTATTAGCCCTATGTTTATTGGCAAGCGATAAAAAAACGCTCACTCGTCAAGAAGTCATCGCACAGCTAAATAGCTACTTAGCACTGCAAGCACAAGCCCCTTATCATGCGTTAGTGAGCACGCCGGATATGACGCCAGAACAGATGATTGATCACGCAGAAAAAATGCAAAAAATCCAGGTATCACGTGACAGCTTTGGCGAACTCATTAGCTTAACACCCGCTAACGCCATACTAATGAGTTACTATCGCAATAACATTCTGCATCTGTTTATCATACCGGCGATTTTGGCCTCAGCCGTACTACATCAACGCCAGGTGACTCAACAGCAATTGCTGCAAATTGTAGAGCCTCTTTACGCCATTTTGCGTCAAGAACTCTTCTTATATGTACCCTCTATTACGCAATACTGCATCCAGATACTAGCGCAACTGCACACACAAGGCTTGATTGAATTAGAAGGCGAGTACTATCACGCACCGGCACAACATAGCCAGCAGTACGTTATGTTAGATTTACTGGCGCACAACGCTGAGCATACCTTACAACGCTATGCGATGGTATTTAACTTACTTCGCATCAAGGGCCCGCATATTCGCGCTGAGTTAGAGCAGCAAAGCCATCACTTAGCACAGCGTTTACTCACGCTTCATGGCATTAATGCTCCCGAATATTACGATAAAAATTTGTTTGCCACGCTCAGCCAAGCATTAAAAACGGCGGGATACACCCAGCTTGATCATGACAACCGGGTGGTGGCAACCCCAGAATTAACGCATTTAGCGCATACGGTCAATTCATTACTCCGTAGTGAGGTACTGCAAAGTATCAATAGTATAATGCCTCAATAACATTAAGTACGGTACTCGCGAATCACCCCTTGTTGAATCGTCGTGGCGACTAACTTGCCGTCGCGACTAAAAAACTGGCCCTGCACCAATCCTCTGCCACCAGAGGCAGCAGGGCTATCTACCGCATACAACAACCAATCATCGAAGCGAAAATCATGGTGAAACCACATGGCATGATCAATCGTAGCCACTTGCATAGTCGGCGCCATAAAAGAACGACCATGGGGCTGTAAAGCGGTTGGCAAAAAGTTAAAGTCTGATGCATACGCTAATAAGTATTTATGAACCCGAAGATCATCTGGCATGACCCCATTAGCTTTAAACCAAACATGACGTTTAGCAGGGCTGACTTGCGGCGAAAACGGATTTTGAAAATCCACCGGCCGCATTTCAATCGGTTTTTCACAAATAAATTTGCTGCGTAATTTTTCAGGAATATATGCGGCATGCTGCTGGTAAAAATCTAAATCTGAGACTAGCTCATCAGGCCCAGGCACTTCCGGCATTAAAACTTGATGTTCAAAACCCATCTCTTCCGTTTGAAACGATGCCGTCATGTAAAAAATCGGTTTACCAAACTGAATCGCACTCACCCGTCTGGTACTGAAACTCTTACCATCACGAATAGCCTCTACTTCATAAACAATCGGTTTACTCGCATCACCAGGTCGTAAAAAGTAAGAATGAAAAGAATGCACTTTGCGCTCTTCCGGTAAGGTCTCTTTAGCCGCCGACAACGCCTGCCCCATAACTTGCCCACCGAAAACGGCTTTAAAACCCAGATCCTGACTTTGACCCCGATATAATCCCAGTTCGATTGTCTCTAATTTAAGCAGCGATAAAAGATTTGCTAATACCTGACTCATACTCCAGCCTGTTTCCTGATTAAAAGTCCTGTTATTCTGCCGTAAAGCGAGGAGCCTGGCAAAATGAACTATTGGTTATTCAAAACAGAACCCACAGAGTGCAGTATTGACGATTTCGCAAACGCCCCAACTAAAGCGATTGTTTGGGAAGGCGTACGCAACTATCAGGCTAGAAATTTTTTACGCGATCAAGTGAACCAAGGTGACCAAGTACTAATATATCACTCTAGTTGTAAACATATTGGCGTTGCTGGAATCGTTGAAGTTGTTAAAGCTGCTTATGCTGATCCAAGTCAATTTGATGCTGCTAGCCGCTACTTTGATGCGAAAGCAACCCTGGAGCAACCACGCTGGATCGCTGTGGATGTATGTTTTGTAAATAAGCTACCCGCGCTTATATCACTAGACAAAATTAAAGGCTCCACTAAGCTAACTGAGCTGCCTTTAGTTCAAAAAGGTAATCGATTATCGGTTATGCCGGTGACACCATCGCAATGGAAAGACATTTTGTCACTATAAACAAATGTTTAGATTTTAAACCATCAAGTATCGGAGGAGTCACATGCTCGCAGTCCAATCGCAAGAGCGGCGTCATACCAACAAAGATCTCAACTTTTTTTGGGAACAGCTGAATTTAGCGCAAAAGTTCTCTGTCGCAGAATTACAACGGTATGGCTATCAGTTACTCTTTGTACGCGCTATGCCATCAGGCAATATTGCTGTATTGGATGTCGATGGTCAATTAGCTGTGGTTACTGACGAGGGGCAGATTGATCTCGCCCCTCAAATTAGCCTTAGACATTAATTACCGGCAAGCGCCGGCGAATGCTTTAGAGTATTCTAACGTGCCAGTTTATCAATGATATAGCGATTTACTTGTTGCTCTAATACAGCAAGTGGCACACTGCCGTTACCCAGTACCACAGCATGAAACTCGCGAATATCAAAGCGCTCACCTAATTGTGCTTCGGCCTCTTGGCGTAAACGCTTAATGGTCAGCTCACCAAGTTTGTACGACAGCGCTTGTGCTGGCCAGCTTATGTAACGATCAATCTCTGTTTGCACGTTATGCATAGACAAAGCCGTATTTTCTGCTAAAAAATCAATTGCTTGCTGCCTAGTCCACCCCATGCTGTGCATCCCTGTATCCACCACTAACCTCGCTGCACGCCACATTTCATAGGTTAAACGGCCAAAATTACTATAGGGATCTTGGTAAAACCCCATTTCTAAGCCTAGATACTCAGCATAAAGTCCCCATCCCTCACCAAAGGCCGACGTATAGAACGAGCGACGGAAATCGGCTAACTCGCCCTGCTCTCTTGCTAAGGATATTTGTAAGTGATGACCAGGAACCGCTTCATGTAAGGTTAACGCTTCCATCTCGTATAAAGGTCGGCGATTAAGCGCATAGGTATTAACCCAATAGTATCCTGCTTGATCATCTCGGTTAGCGCCGGCATAACGGCCAGTAGTGTATTTAGGGGCAATTTCTGCAGGTACTTCCACTACGCCATAGGGTGTACGGGGTAATAGGTTAAAAAACCGCGGCAGTTGTGCATCGGCCCGTTTAGATAACCACGCAGCATAGCGCAATAATTCATCTGCCGAGGTGGGGTAAAACTGCGGATCCGTGCGCAAAAATTGAATAAATTCGGCAAAACTTCCGGCATAACCCAAACTATCAATCACGTTTTGCATTTCCGCACGAATACGCTTCACCTCAGCAAGCCCTGTTTGGTGTACTTGCAAAGGTGTAAGCGTTAAGGTGGTGTAATGCTCCAACCGATTTTGATAGAACGCCGCACCATTCGGTAAGCTGCTCGCAGCAATATCCTCACGCGCATTAGGTAAATACTCTTGCACCATAAAGGTGTAGAAAGCCTGATACGCTGGATTTATGTGCGTACGAATTAGCTCAGCAGCTTGATCGCGAAACTGCTGCCATTGGGCATCGTCGATATTGTCAGGCTTACGCTGTAGCGGTTGAAAAAACACACTTTGCTCAGGCGTTGTAGCAACATAAGAAATAATGCTTTGCTCAAAACCAGCTAATACCACTTTAGGCTGGGTAACCCCTTGCGCTAAGCCTTCGCGCATTAATGCCGTTTGTTGTTCCATATAACGCGGTACTGCCGCTAAACGTGCTAAATAGTGTTGGAACTCTTCGGGTTGACGCAAGGCACTTCGTTGAAAACTAAACGCCAGTGTCGTGTGAAAGCCAGACTCGGAGGTCAACGGCGTTAAATGAGATAAAAAGCGATACTGATCAATGTCGTCTGCTAAACGATAAGCCAAAATGGCATGATCGATTTGCTCTTGTTCAGTTAACGTCGTCAAATCAACTGCCAACAAGCGTTGTTGAAGTGCTAAACGTTGCTGTTGCCGCTGTGCCAATGCAGGTAAAGACATATCTAACAACGTATCAGGTTGCGCACGCCCCAGCGCTTGTTCAGTTTGCCAAATATCAGCCGCTAAGGCACTAAAAGATAAAGGTGTTGTCGTTGCCGATGGCGGCGGCGTGTTGCTGGCACAACTGGCTAATAAGGTTACCCCCATTAACACGCCGAGTAACGGGTGAGCTTTTAACATATCAATTCCCTGTTTTTTATTTTCTGTAATTGTAATGGCATAAATTCAATCTAACATGGTTAAGAGCCGCACGAAACACGGTATTGACCGCGTCTGCTGGCCAAAGAATGTTAAAAATAGCTTAACTATCATTTTCCTAGCGGCGTTAAGTTACATGTGAAAATGTGGCAAATTTAAGCATATCTCTGAAATTATTCTTAAAACATATTGCCAGTCACGTTTTATCACGTACTATAGAAATTGTTAATAAACTGCTTTCCGCTAACGGAGCTCTGATTCGTGCTATGAAGTATAAAGATACGATGCAGCAAGCCATGGATAAAGCCGCCCAGGTTGGTGCATTTTTAAGGCACAATCAATTGGCTGCTCATCCTACTAATTATACTGTAGGCTATGAATACATAAGCGGTAATAATATTGAACTATGCCAAGCAATAGAACAGAAGCTTGCTGCCAAAGCACGCTTTGACGATTTTATCATGGCAGAGCTCTATAACCGCTATTTAGTCCCCGAGCAACAACAGCAAGAGCAGTTACTGCAAGATGTATCAGGCATGGTCAGCCGCTTATCGGGTTATACCGATTTAGCTGCCGAAGCAACCGAGAACTTTATCGATCAACTTGATCATACGGTGTTTAAATTGGAGCAGGATGCTTTACCAATGCCACCTGCTTTAGCCGAATTAAAACAAGTCACCTTATCGTATCGTAAACAGCAACAGCAGCTGAATCAGCAATTGCTTAGCGCTAATCAGCAAAGCCATCAACTCCGAAACGAGCTAGAACAATTAAAGCAACAACGCCTTCAAGATCCCCTAACGGGACTGTACAATCGCGTAGCTATGCAAAATCAAGTGGAGTTATGGCTAAGCGAACAACCCGATCGCCGTATTGCCGCTATATCAGTTGATTTAGACCATTTTAGTCGATTTAACCAAGACTATGGCCAAACAATTGGCGATATTATTTTGTCTAAAGTGGCCCGCAAAGTACGTAGCTACGTACAAGAAAGCGGCATGCCAGTTCGTGCAGGCGGAGAGGAGTTCCTACTGTTACTGCCGGATATTGATTTACGTACCGCGGCCGAAATTGCCGAGCAAGTACGTAAGGGTGTTGAAAAACTCCGGTTTATTTCAGCTCGCGATAAAAAAAGCTTACCTAAAGTGACTATTTCATTGGGGGTGGCGTTATACCAAGCATCAGAAAACTGGTATCAATTTTTAGCGCGCACCACCACCGTCATGCAATTAGCAAAACAACGAGGTCGTAATCAAGTCGCAAGTGAAACGATGCTTGCCGCACAATAACGTGGAATTTTCCCCACTTGATTGATTACGGCTGTTGGCTCAACTGGCGTAATCTTTTACACTAGTTGCCTATTAAATTATGCAGGCACTGTTATGAACGAACCTACCTCTCCTACTACCCATTTTGGCTTTAAATCGGTTCCTGCCGAGCAAAAAGTGGCGATGGTCGCCGATGTCTTTCATTCTGTTGCAGCAAAGTACGACATTATGAATGACGTCATGTCGATGGGTATCCATCGCCTATGGAAACGCTTTACCATCGATTGTAGCGGCGTAAGACCAGGACAACAGGTTTTAGATCTGGCGGGCGGGACAGGTGATATCGCCGCATTATTTTCAAAGCGTGTAGGCCCTTCAGGCAAGGTGGTGCTCGCTGATATTAATGAGTCCATGCTAAACGTTGGCCGAGATAAATTACGTGATTTGGGTATTATAAATAATATTGAATTTGTGCAAGCCAATGCTGAAGCATTGCCTTTTACAGACAATAGCTTTGATATCATTTCAATAGGGTTTGGCTTAAGAAATGTTACCGACAAAGATGCAGCACTGCGCTCTATGTTTCGAGTCCTAAAACCAGGTGGCCGCTTACTCGTACTCGAGTTTTCTAAGCCTACCCATGACTGGTTAAGTAAAGCTTATGATGTGTATTCCTTCAGATTATTACCGTTTATGGGGCAACTGATCGCCAACGACAAAGAAAGTTATCAGTACTTGGCAGAATCTATTCGTATGCACCCAGACCAAGAGACGCTTAAACAGATGATGGTAGAGGCGGGTTTTGCCGAAGTAACCTATCATAATCTGACGGGTGGTATTGTCGCATTACATCGAGGATACAAATTCTAATGCTACCGCTGTTACCACAATTGTTATGCGCTGTAGCGGAAAAGCTCAGCCGTAAACTTATTGCTATGGATGCTAACGCAAAGCCTGCGTTGGCAAAGTTACAAGGTAAGCAATTGTCGGTTACCCTACGCGATGTAAAACTCACCTTAGTGTTAAGTGCCACATCAGACGCCTTGTTGTTTAATCAACATGACGAGCCAACGGATTGCCGCATCACCGCTGACATCGCGACACTGAAACAATTACGCGATCCCAGTCAATTAACACGCCTGATTAGAAACGACGCACTACAGATTGATGGCGATCTCCAGGTGGCTCAGCAGTTCTCACAATTCCTACAACAGCTCAATCCCGATTGGCAACATGCGTTGGCTGGTTATGTTGGTGATGCGCTGGCTTACAAAATAAGCCGTACATTGCAGCAAGTTCAACACTATATTCAGCTTAAAGCCAGCCAGCTTGCTCAGGTGCAACGTGAATTAGCCCAAGACGAACTGCTTCTTACCCCCAGTCGGCTTGAAACAGAACAATTTAGCCAGCAACTTAGCGAGCTGCAAGCCAAAGTTGAACGCTTGCGCCGCCAGCTCAACACACTTCAGGAGTAACTGGTGCGGATTAGCCGGTTTTATCAGATCCAAAAAACATTATTGCAATACGGGCTAGATGAGCTGATCCCTGCACATTGGCAACCTTGGTATGCCAAATTACTCCGTCGCAGCGCTTTTTGGTTAAAAAACCGCTATCCAGAGCATAGTTTAGGTGCACGTTTACGATTAGCGCTACAAAGTCTTGGCCCCGTTTGGATTAAGTTTGGGCAAATGCTTTCAACCCGCCGTGACTTATTACCGGCAGCGTTAGTTGATGAGCTCACAATACTACAAGATAACGTTGCGCCATTCCCTGGTGCAGAAGCGCAAACTTTAATTGAGCAAGCACTGGGATTAGGCAATATCGATGAACTTTTTGAACATTTTTCACAAAAACCCTTAGCGTCCGCCTCCATTGCGCAAGTGCATACGGCACAACTAAAGCAAGCGGATGGCAGCTTGGCCGATGTGGTGATTAAAGTAATTCGCCCGGGGATCCGCAAACAAATCGAAGCAGACCTAGCCCTCATGGACAGCCTTGCGGTAATGGCAGCCCGATTCTTACCCGACGGTAAACGCTTAAGGCCACGCGAAGTGGTGGCAGAGTATCGCAAGACCATTTTAGACGAGCTGGATCTGCAGCGCGAAGCAGCAAATGCCATTCAGTTGCGTCGCAACTTTGAGCATTCAGACTCGCTTTACATCCCCTTTGTCTATGCTGATTACAGCCGACATAACGTGATGGTAATGGAACGAATCTATGGCATACCTGTATCAGATATTGCCGCGCTGGAAGCGCAAGGCACCAATATGGAGCTTCTCGCTAAGCGCGGTGTAGAGGTTTTTTTTACTCAAGTATTTCGTGACAGCTTTTTTCATGCCGATATGCACCCAGGCAATATTTTTGTTGCCCGTGAACACCCAGACAATCCTAAGTATATCGGTATCGATTGTGGCATCGTCGGCACCTTAAATGCTGAAGACAAACGTTATTTAGCCGAAAATTTCGTTGCCTTTTTCAACCGTGATTATCGCAAAGTAGCACAATTACATTTAGATTCAGGCTGGGTTCCGGCCCACACCAAAGTGGAAGAGTTTGAAAGCGCCATTCGTACTGTATGCGAGCCGATTTTTCAAAAACCGTTGGCTGAAATTTCGTTTGGCCATGTGTTATTAAACTTATTTAATACCGCTCGACGTTTTGAAATGCAGGTGCAGCCACAATTGGTTTTACTGCAAAAAACCTTACTCTATATTGAAGGCTTAGGCAGACAGCTCTATCCACAATTAGATTTATGGAAAACGGCTAAACCCTTTTTAGAAAACTGGGTCAAACAACAGGTGGGTTTGCCCGCTATCTGGCGTCAGGTAAAAGAAAACCTGCCGTTTTGGGCTGAAAAAATGCCGCAGATGCCTGAGCTATTGCATCGTTATCTGGAGCAGGGCCCCAGACAACAGCAAGCCTTGCTGCTACAAATGCAGCAAATGCAGCAGCAACAACACCAGAGTAAACAGCAAATAATTCACGCTATACTTGCAGCAGCTTGTCTGATTAGTGCTAGTATAGCGTTCACAATAAGTACTGGATGGCTTGCTGCTTCGCTAGGATTAATCGCCGCTTTATTTACGGTAAAAGCGTTGTTGATCTAAATGCACAGTTGAGTAAGTTGCCTCACCACATTTTACGAATTAGACGAGGAAGTTAACATGGGTTTTGGTGGTATTAGTATTTGGAATCTACTTATTATTCTCGCAATCATTGTATTGCTATTTGGTACTAAAAAGCTTCGTGGTATCGGTACTGATCTGGGTTCAGCAATCAAAGGTTTTCGTAATTCCATCAAAGACGAAGACAAAGATAACGATGCAGTAAAACAAGACGAAGACTTTAACACTTCCCCTAAATCAGCACAGATGGTTGAGCACGCTAAACCGCAAGCTGAACAGCCTGCCGCAGCTGCACAAACACCTAGCACGCCTACTACGTCTGACAAAGATAAAGTATAACTATGGGTTTTTGGGAACTGCTGGTAATTGCGGTCGTTGCTCTACTCGTATTAGGGCCAGAACGCCTACCTGGTGCTATCCGAAGTACCATGAAAACAGTACGCAGTATTAAGCAGTTCGGCAATCAAATGCAGGCCGAGCTAAATGATAATCTTCGAGTACATGAACTGCATCAAAAGTTAAAAGATGCCGAAGCAAAAGGGATGCTGGATCTTACCAGCGATGAGCAAGCCGCTATTGACGAATTGACTGCTGCCGCCAATTCAGTAAGACCCGCGAATGCGCAACTTCTCCCTGAAGCGGCAAAACCCACCGCTATTCCTACTCAACCGCTCAGTGAGACCGCTGTAAAAAATGAAAACAAAACCGGATCCTGATAGTCTGTTAGGCCACCTTGTTGAACTGCGTAATAGATTGTTACGCTGTGTTGTCGCCGTATTGCTGGTCTTTATTGCATTGGCCTATTTTGCACGAGATATCTATGCGTTCTTAGCCGAGCCCTTATTGGCGGTTCTCCCAGAAGGCGCCAGTATGATCGCTACCGACGTGGCGGCGCCCTTTTTTGCGCCCTTTAAATTAACGTTCATTGTGGCCATTTGTGTTGCGGTGCCGTATTTGCTATTACAAATGTGGCAATTTATTGCCCCGGCCCTGTACCACAAAGAAAAACGCTTAATGGCACCACTCGTTTTTAGCAGTACTTTACTGTTTTATGCCGGCATTTCCTTCGCCTACTTTATTGTATTTCCACTTGTTTTTGCTTTTTTTACCAGTGTCGCACCTGAGGGCGTAACTATCGCTACAGACATCAGTAGCTACCTTGATTTTGTCCTTAAACTCTTTTTCGCATTTGGCTTATCATTCGAAATTCCTATCGCCATTTTACTGTTAGTGTGGAGTGGCAGTGTTACCCGACAAGCGTTGGCTGAAAAACGTCCTTATATCATCGTGGGGGCTTTTGTGTTGGGTATGCTCTTAACGCCACCCGATGTGTTATCTCAAATTTTATTAGCTATTCCAATGTGTTTATTATTCGAAGTAGGTCTGTGGCTGAGTCGGTTTTATGAACCGAAAACCACCGACGATTCACCTGAGGAACAACAACAATGAACAAAACCTTACTATTAAGCATCTGCGTTTTCAGTGTGCTTCTCAGCCCCTCTCTTGTTGCACAAACCGCAGTTAACTCCGCGATAGAAAAATGCCGTACTGAGCAAAATGCCCTAAAACGTTTAGTCTGCTACGATGAAATTACACTGGGTAATACCGCGACAAACAGACCTGCGGCAACAGCAACTGTTGCCGCTGAACAACAGATTGCCAAGCAACCGGCAACCAGTGAGTTTGGTCGTGAACACAAACAACAAGAAAGTGAAACAGCGGATAAAATATCTGCCATTGTTAGTAAAATCAGTTATAGCCCACGAAGAGAAATGATCATTGAGTTTGATAATGGCCAAGTCTGGCGCCAAACGGCAGCGGGTACCTATATGATAAACGTGGGTGAACGGCATTACATTAAACGCGGCATGTTCGGCTCATTTTATTTAGGTAACGATAATAATAATCGTACATTAAAAGTTAGCCGCGAAAACTAATATGCGCTGGTTTGATACTGGCGTAAATCTTTTTAGCTCACAATTTGCAGGGCAAGAAGCGAGCATCATTGCCACAGCACAAGCGGTTGGGGTGTCGCGCTGCTTGTTAATTGCGAGCGATCTTGCTGAAAGCCATAAAAATAGTCAGTTTTGTCAACACCATAATGGCTGTTACACTACGGCTGGGGTGCATCCGCATCAGGCGGCGCACGTTTCGACAGACTGGGAAAATCAGCTACGCCAGCAACTAGAGCAACCCCACGTCTTAGCGATTGGTGAATGTGGCTTAGACTTTAATCGTGATTTCTCACCACGGCCGCAACAAGAAAACGTCTTTGCGGCCCAACTCACTTTAGCGCAGCAGTATCGTTTACCAGTTTATTTACATGAACGCGATGCTTTTGCTACGCAAGTTGCCATGCTTAACGCGCTACCACCGCCTGCGGGTATCGCCCATTGTTTTACTGGCGATGTGACACAATTAAAAGTGTATCTCGATCTAGGCTTATATATTGGTATTACTGGCTGGCTCTGTGATGAACGGCGTGGCCAAGCATTGCAAGACGCCGTGGCCTACATACCTGCTGATCGGCTTATCTTAGAAACAGACGCACCGTATTTAACCCCAAGAACCATTCGGCCACGGCCTAAATATAATAGTCCTGCACTATTACCCGCTATTGCTGTCGAGTTAGCCCGCATAACGGGCCGCACCGTGCATCACCTGGCCGAACAAAGCTATCAAAACAGTTGTCGTTTACTGCAATTACCTTTTGAGGATACTCCAAATGCACACTAATCGTTATTTTCCGGCCAGCCGCTTGCGCCGTATGCGTGAACATGATTTTAGTCGGCGGTTAATGGCAGAAAACCAACTAACGGTAAATGATTTAATTTATCCCATGTTTATTATTGAAGGCGAAAATAAACGTGAAACCATCACCTCCATGCCGGGCATAGAACGGCTTACCCTCGATCTACTATTACAAGAAGCCAAAGAACTGGTAGTCCTGGGTATTCCCGCTATTGCAATCTTTCCGGTGACGCCGATCGAAAAAAAGTCGTTAATGGCGGAAGAAGCCTGGAATCCTGAAGGCTTAGCACAACGTGCTGTTACCTTACTAAAGGCCCATGTGCCTGAGCTAGGTATTATTACTGATGTAGCATTAGATCCGTTCACTACCCATGGCCAAGATGGCATTATTGATGATACAGGCTATGTCTTGAACGACATCACAACCGAAGCGTTAGTAAAACAAGCACTCTCACATGCCGCAGCAGGGGCGGATATTGTAGCGCCTTCTGACATGATGGATGGCCGTATAGGTGCCATTCGAGAAGCGCTTGAAGAAGCCGGTTTTGTGAATACGCGCATCATGGCGTATTCCGCTAAATACGCGTCTAGCTATTATGGTCCCTTTCGCGATGCAGTGGGTTCAGCAGGCAACTTAAAAGGTGGCAACAAAAAAAATTATCAGATGGATCCCGCCAATAGCGATGAAGCCTTACATGAGGTCGCGATGGATTTGGAAGAAGGTGCCGATATGGTGATGGTCAAGCCGGGCATGCCATATTTAGATATTGTTCGTCGAGTCAAAGACGAGTTTGGCGTGCCAACCTTTGCCTATCAGGTTAGTGGTGAATACGCTATGCATATGGCGGCGATTCAAAACGGTTGGTTAGCCGAACAGCCTGTGGTAATGGAATCGCTACTTGCCTTTAAACGGGCCGGCGCCGATGGCATCTTAACGTATTTTGCAAAACAAGTTGCCATTTGGTTAAAACGCTAACCCAGTACGCACAGCAGCACGTTATTGGCTAATCAACAACTCCCAGCCAGCTTGCTGCTGATACTGTACTTCTTGCTCTAACTCGGCGCGCATTAACGGATGTTGATCTAACCAACCTGCGGGCATGTGCAAAGTAAGTGATTCGGCCTTTGCACTAATATTTACTTGCGGTAAGGCTTCATGCCGACGCCGCATGGATAAAATAACGGCTAAACGCAAAATACGCGTTAGTCGCACCGTTAACAATACTGAGGTCATTGTTTGGCGGGCAATCACTTCACGGGTAATGTCGGCACGATGATTATGTACCAGCGCCATGACTAACTGTTGTTGCGCACGCGTAAAGCCAGGTAAATCTGAATGATTAATAATATAGGCACCATGGTGATGATGGTTTTTATATTCAATCAATAAGCCTAACTCATGTAATAAGGCGCCAGAGCGCAACATACTGTGGCCTTCAAAGCGTTGTAAATCCCAGCGGCTTTGCAACTGCTCTGCAAGCTCTGTCGCCATCTCGGCAACACGTTCAGCATGTTGTTGATCAATGAAATAACGTACCATTAAGCTATTAACGGTACGATTACGCACATTAGTATCTTGCAGCTGCGGTAACATGCTGTATAGCACACCCTCTCTTAGTGCGCCGCCAGATAGGGTCATGCCCTGAATATTCAATTGTCGGAATAACGCAATCAAGATCGCCAACCCTGAAGCAAAAACTTGTTTACGCTCTTGCGCGAGCCCTGAAATATTCAACTGCTCAACCGGGCCACACGCCATCGCTTGCTGCATAATATCTTCTAAGCGCTGCAAGGTAATTACTTCGTCTTTACCTTGAGCAACTAGAATTTCTTGCATCGCTTGAACCGTGCCTGACGCCCCCACGGCAATTTGCCACCCTTCGGCAATAAATTGCTGCTGCATAGGCTTAATCGCCACTTCTGCGGCAGCAATAGCCGCATGAAAGTTTTCTTCGCTTAATTGTTGATCACTAAAGAAACGTTCCAGAAAGGTCACACAGCCCATATTTAAACTGCTTAACAGTTTTGGCGTGAACCCCTGACCTATTACCACTTCAGTACTGGCGCCGCCAATATCAATGACCAGACGATTGCTATCGCTATTTGAGGTATGTGCCACGCCCAAGTAGATTATCCGGGCTTCATCTTCACCGCTGATCACTTGGACTTTTTGCCCAAGAATCGCTTCGGCTTCTTGCAGAAAGGTTTTAACGTTTTGCGCCAAGCGCAAGGTCGCGGTACCAACTATACGAATGTTTTGTGGGGGAATGTCTTGTAAACGCTCAGCAAACAGCGCCAAACATTCCCAGCCGCGCTTCATGGCTTTGTGGCTTAACACAAGATTGTCATTTAACCCAGCGGCTAAACGCACTTTGCGCTTCACTCGGCCAATAACTTGCACTGAGCCGCCAACTACCTTCACCATTAGCATGTGAAAACTGTTGGAGCCAAGATCAATCACCGCATAGATATCGCTATGCGGTGAGTTAGCCAGCGCAGCTAAATCGCTGCCTTGCTGCGTGCTAGCGAGGGCGGCTGCGCGGAGATCGTGAGCCATTGTTAGTGCGCCCGTTGTTACTTCTACCACCTGAACCCGTTCTAGCTTGACCAGGACGACGCCTAACGCGTGGTTTGGGTGGAGTGAGATCGGTGAGCAATGCCTCAGCGTCGTACTGCGTCACTGCAATAGGATGCCGGATATACTCTTCAATTGCCGTGAGATTTAAAGCATAGCGCTCGCAGGCAAAACTTATGGCTTTACCACTTTCGCCAGCTCGCCCCGTACGACCAATACGATGCACATAATCTTCACAATCGTCGGGTAAATCATAATTAAAGACATGGCTTACTTTTGGTATGTGAAGGCCACGTGCTGCGACATCGGTAGCCACTAAAATATCTAGCTTACCGGTAGTAAAATCATCTAAAATTTTCAGGCGTTTTTTCTGAATCACGTCGCCGGTTAATAAACCTACACGGTGGCCATCGGTATCTAACCAATGATACACATCTTCACAGGCATGTTTCGTATTGGCAAAAACAATTGCTTTGTCTGGCCACTCTTCTTCGAGCAGGGTTAATAACAAAGGCATTTTGTGCTCATGAGCAGGATAGAACAGTTCTTCACTGATCCGGCTACCTGTCATTTCCTCTGGCGCAATGTGGATATGCACGGGCTGATTCATTTTCTCAAAAGCCAGCTCTTGCACTTTGTAAGACAAGGTGGCCGAAAATAATAAGCTCAACCGTTCCGTTACTGGCGGCATCCGATTAAACATAAAACGAATGTCTTTGATGAAGCCTAAATCAAACATGCGATCGGCTTCATCTAGCACAACCACTTGGATTTGCGACAATTCAAACAAGCCTTGCTTTAGATAATCAATTAAGCGACCCGTGGTGCCAATTAAAATATCAACACCCTGCTCCAACAATTGGCGTTGAGAATCGTAACCCTCGCCCCCATAAATCAAACCAAGGCGCAGATTTGATTTTTGTGCCAAGATAACGGCGTCGTTATGGATCTGAACAGCCAGCTCTCGCGTAGGAGCCATAATAATGGCACGAGGTTGACCAGAACCTTTAGGTTCATGGGTTAACAGGTGATGAAAGGTGGCGGTTAAAAACGCCAACGTTTTACCTGTCCCTGTTTGCGCCTGACCGGCAATATCTTTACCTGCTAAAGCAAGGGGTAAACATTGCGCTTGAATTGGCGTACAATAGCTATAACCTTGAGCGTTTAGCGCGTCAAGAACCTGTGGCGCCAATGCGAAATCGGCGAATTTATGCGATGTTAAGTGTGTTTTATTCATACCTGCCTAGCATAACTGTTACGCTTGCAATAAGAAACAGCCGCGATTAAATTGATAACATATTTTAGCAGTGTAACTGCACAGCCTTAACGGAGAAATAGATGAGCGAACATATTTTACAGGTTTCTGACGACAGTTTTGAAACTGACGTGGTAAAAGCAGAAGTCCCGGTACTGGTAGACTTTTGGGCAGAATGGTGTGGGCCTTGTAAAATGATCGCGCCAATTCTGGACGATGTTGCTGCTGAATACGCAGGCAAAGTGACTGTTGCCAAAGTAAATATTGACCAAAACCCTAATACACCGCCTAAATTCGGTATTCGTGGTATTCCCACGTTATTACTGTTTAAAAATGGCCAGGTTGCGGCAACTAAAGTAGGCGCCCTGTCTAAAACACAGCTTAAACAATTTTTAGATGCCAACATCTAAACTGAAATAAGGCGTATTTTTGTACGCCTTTTTTCATTGTCTGCTGGACGTACGTTGACGCAGCTGCTATTGTGTGTAGCAGCAAAATTCTTTAACCACGCTTGTCTGTCGAAAAAACCAACTTCTATCCCATTTTTTTATCGAGCTGATAAGCATTTACTCTGTTTTTACCAACAAGAATCCATCAAATATGCATTTAACAGAACTGAAACTGAAGCCAATTAGCGAGCTGGTTGAGTTAGCTGAGTCTATGGGCCAAGAAAACATGGCCCGTTTGCGCAAGCAAGACATTATTTTCGCCATTCTTAAAGCCCATGCCAAAAACGGTGAAGAAATTTACGGCGACGGCGTGCTAGAAATTTTACAAGACGGCTTCGGCTTTCTGCGCTCCTCAGACAGTTCTTATTTAGCGGGTCCAGACGATATTTACGTATCACCCAGCCAAATTCGCCGTTTTAATCTGCGTACGGGTGATAGCATCTCAGGGTTAATCCGGCCACCAAAAGAAGGTGAGCGTTACTTTGCCTTGTTAAAAGTGAGCGAAGTTAACTTTGGCAAACCTGAACATGCCCGTAACAAGATTTTATTTGAAAACTTAACGCCGCTGCATGCCAACTCACGTTTGCGTATGGAGCGAGGTAATGGCAGCCGCGAAGACATTACTGCACGCGTATTAGACTTAGCTTCACCTATTGGGCGAGGTCAGCGTGGCTTAATCGTTGCGCCGCCCAAAGCCGGTAAAACTATTTTACTGCAAAACATTGCTCAATCTATCGCGGCTAACCATCCGGAATGCGTACTGATGGTATTGCTTATCGATGAGCGGCCAGAAGAAGTGACTGAAATGCAGCGCTTAGTCAAAGGCGAAGTTGTCGCCTCTACCTTTGATGAGCCGGCCAGCCGCCATGTACAAGTGGCAGAAATGGTCATTGAAAAAGCCAAACGTTTGGTTGAACACAAAAAAGACGTTATTATTTTATTAGATTCCATTACACGCCTAGCGCGCGCCTACAACACCGTAATTCCTAGTTCTGGCAAGGTATTAACCGGTGGTGTCGATGCTAACGCACTACACAAACCAAAACGTTTTTTTGGTGCTGCGCGTAATGTTGAAGAAGGGGGTAGCTTAACGATTATTGCTACCGCTCTAGTAGATACCGGTTCAAAAATGGACGAGGTTATTTACGAAGAGTTTAAAGGCACGGGTAACATGGAGCTGCATCTGTCGCGGAAAATAGCTGAGCGTCGGGTATTCCCCGCAATCGACTTTAACCGCTCAGGTACCCGTCGTGAAGAGCTATTAGCCTCACCAGAAGAGCTACAAAAAATGTGGATCCTGCGTCGTATTCTGCATCCGATGGATGAAACAGATTGCATGGAATTTTTAATCGATAAATTGTCCATGACTAAAACGAACGATGAATTCTTCGATGCCATGAAACGACAAAAATCATCTTAAAACTGAACCGGCCTTAAGGCCGGTTTTTTTTCGCCATATCTTGGCGAACCTCTTCAAATTTCGGCATTAACAGCGCACGAGCCTGTTGATCTAGCCAAGAAAATAACACTTCTGCGTAATCATCCGCTTGCCATAACGCCGGTAGTAGCTGATTAATATCGTTAATTACCCGCTCGCCTAACGTCGTTTTATTGCAAGTTACATACCTTAAAGAAAAAAACTCAGTACCCGAAATAGCCGTACTGACAATCGTCGGGGCGGTTGTAATCGCACGCTGAAAAAATTGAATGCGTTCGGGATACTCAATCACGTAATCCAACCTACCTGAGGTTAATAACGCGGCAACATTCAGCCCACTGCTAAATTCATTCGCCAACAAGGTGGCTTCTGGGTGCTGAATTACCGAAGATATGACATCAGGATAATATCGATTGGGTTGATAAGCCCCCAATAGCTGCTGATTGAATGCGATTTTGGTTAAATCAATATACTGTTGATCACCCACAATGGCTGCAACCTTGCTACCTGCCACATAATTTATGGCAAACCCTGAGCCAATAGCGATTGGTAGCGAATAATAGCGTGTAGTAGCGCGCTGCTCGGTAAATGAGCTGCCAATCACACATACCGTTATGTGGGTACTTAGAAGAAGCGGCTCAATACGTCCTAGACTGGTTAATTGTATTTCGTGCTGATAGTGCGGCAATAAACGACTTAAACGCGTTTGTAATACATCAAAGGTTCCCTGACCCGCCAGTGGCCCATCAACAATTTGGTGTGGCGCCCAATCTGTTTGCAACCACACCACCTTTTGCTGTTGGGCAAGAACGTCGTTTGCGGCTGATAACAATAATGCTGCTAGCAGCAAGGTGATCCGTTTACACACATGAACTCCTTTTCTGACCACTTACCCGACACCGGAAAAGTCTGTTTATTCACCGATTTGCTGCTACATAAACGCATTAAAGATGTTTTGATTAGCCTATTTGTTGATGGACTAAAGGCATGAGGTTATCGGCCTCAAAACGGCAAGCTGCTAAGTATTCTTGGGTAGCTTGTGTTGCTGCGGCAACAGACGCAGCATGAACCATTGCCAACGGTTGACCTGCGGTTACCGCAGTACCTGCTGGCACAATAGCACTAAACCCTACAGCCGGATCAATTTGCTGCGCCGGATGTGAGCGCCCACCACCTAATCTTACCACTGCCATGCCTAAACCTACGGTATTAGTATAGTGCAGCTCTCCACTTTGTGGCGCTAAAATAGGCATAACTACTGGTGCTGCAGCCAAATACTGGGTTGGTCGTTCCAGTAAATCGGTTGGTCCACCCATAGCCGCAACCATTTTAGCAAAAATATCTGCCGCCTTACCCGAGCTTAAACTCTGCTCTAACGCTGCAATAGCCGACGCTTTGTCTTGGTATAATTTGCCTAACAGCAACATATTAGCACCCAGTTCCAATGTCAGTTGATGCAAGCGCGGCTCGCGGTATTTACCAGTCAAGTAATCCAATGTTTCAATCACTTCAAGCGCATTACCGGCAGTCGTACCCAAAATTTGGTTCATATCGGTAATCAGCGCGCGCGTCGCTACGCCTGCACCGCTTGCCGTATTAACAATGCTGTTCGCCAACGCCTGCGCATCGTTAGCGGTTGCCATAATCGCGCCGTTGCCAACTTTGACATCCATCACTAACGCATCGAGGCCCTCTGAGAGCTTTTTCGATAAGATTGAAGCGGTGATTAACGGAATTGACTCAACCGTCGCCGTCACATCACGAATCCCGTATAAACGGCGATCAGCGGGTGCTAACTCGCTACTTTGCCCCACAATGACACAGCCTAATTCGGGTAACAATTGTTGAATACGGCTCAACGATTGGGTGCAACTGTAACCAGGGATCGCTTCTAATTTATCTACCGTACCGCCGGTATGTCCTAAGCCGCGACCAGCAATGCTTGGCATATAAGCGCCGCATGCTGCCACCATGGGGGCCAACATTAAGGTCACCTTGTCACCTACCCCCCCCGTGCTATGTTTATCCACAACCGGGCCATGCAGCTTACCTTGCCAGTTTAATACGGTGCCTGAATCGCGCATCGCCAGCGTTAAGGCCACGGTTTCTGGTACTGACATACCATTTAAATAAATAGACATAGCCAGCGCAGCAGCTTGGCTGTCGCTGAAGCTATCATCGGTTAAGCCCTGCACAAACTGCTTAATTTCGGCCTCTGTTAACGCGTTACCGTTCCGTTTGCTTTTAATAATTTCCTGTGGAATTGCCATAGTGTTATTTATTCCTGCTTCATTTTATTGCTAGCCGCCAAATAGGTCGGGGTAAAGGCATCGGGTAATAATTGCTGTAATGTCCAGCTTTGCTGTTGTCCAAGATGATTACAACTGGCAATAGGGCTGTCAGGGAGAAAAAACTCAGCAATGACCTGACGACAAATACCGCAAGGCGGCGTCAGTTTTTCTTGTGGGGTGTACACCATCACGGCGTGAAATTTTCGTTGCCCCGCTACAACAGCAGCAGCGATAGCGTTTCGCTCGGCACACACTGTACCGCCATAAGAGGCGTTTTCAACATTACAACCGGTAAAAATTTGGCCATTTTCAGCCAGTACTGCTACGCCTACCGGAAATTGACTATAGGGCGCATAGGCTTGCGCTGCAGCATCTTTAGCAGCCGCTTGTAGGGCTGCCCAATTAATTGTTGTCAAGGCAAAAGTCTCTATTGCTAATGGGCATACAGTTTTGCCTTGTTTTGCTTGGCGGTCAAGCTTTCACGCCGCTAAGCGGCGTAGTCTTTGATAAAATAATACAATCATCAGCAATAACCAGCCACACGCCAGCGGCACCAGCCAATAGGCTTGCAAAATTCCCGCCTGTTGCGCCCATAATCCTGTGGCTAAACCGGCAAATTGAAAACCAATCGAGCTACCAATACTGGCCACCCCCGACAATACTGGACCATTATCACTATCAATATCCATAACGGTTGCTAGCATTAATGGAAACAACCCACCTACCCCTAAGCCCAGCAGCAAATTGCCTAACATTAACAATGTTACGCTAGGGCTAAATACAATGCATAAAGCGCCTGTTAGCGCTAAGGCACCTAACATCAGCATTAATACCCCTGCACTGACCCAGCGCAACAGCAAGGCAAACCCTAAACGGCTGAGTACCATGCCCCCCGTAAACCACGCTAATAATAAGCGAGCTTGCTCAGACGCCAATCCTAGCCCATCGACAGCATAGCTCACAAACCAGTTTCCATGGCCCCACTCTGCGGCCCCGTAGCCAATCATCACCAGCAATAACAGCATAAACAACGGTTGGCGTAAAATGGCCGCGTAAGACAAACTTTGTCCCTGAGTACTCACACTGAGCCCCAGCACAGGATGTGCTTTTGCCACCTGCCAACTGTATAGCCCCACCACCAATAAACCCACAGCAATAATCCGGACTGGCCAGCGCCAATCATCCAACACCCAAAACAGTGCCACCACCCAGAGGGGTGCGGCCAAGGTGCCTAAGCTAAACATAAAATCCATTAAGCCCATCATTGCTGCGCGCTTATTGGCAAATAGCCGCGCAATTAATGTATGACCAATGGTGAACATAATGGAATAGGTCATACCCACCAAAATAATCAGTGGCAGCAACAAATACCAAGAAGGAATGATCGACAGCAGTAATAGTAAAACAACTTCGCACAGGGCGAGCGCGCCAAATAACCGCAAAAAATGAAATTTCTGTGCGTACTTACCGCCTAAAATAGCACCAATAATGGTACCGACAGACATTAAACTAAAGAACAAGCCGCTAATTGTCGCCGACATCCCTAATGCAGCCGCCATATCGGGTAATAGCAAACCCCATAAAATAATTAAATTACCTAAAATAAAAAAACCGCTAAAAATCACTGCGGTCGGCGCACTGCGCGACATAACTTGCTCCAAAAATCAAGCCGGCAAAAGCCGGCCGAGGTTAAGAAAAAAACAGTCATCATAATAGTAGCAAGCGCGATAATCATGGTATCACCAGCATGTTGCCCCAAAACAGGTGGCTTAGTGCATGCCTAACCTAAAATGATCCGCGTCTAGATGTGCTGGAAACTGCTGTCGAAATGTAGCAAGCGCGGCTAAATCGGCCTCAGCATAAAGCACACCATGCTCCGACGGCGCCAACTCAGCTAAAGGTTGCCCCAAGTAATCCACAATTAAACTGTCACCCGCATAGGATATTCCCTTCCCGTCTTCTCCTACGCGGTTACAGCCAAATACAAAGGCCTGATTCTCGATTGCGCGAGCTTGCAACAGTAGCCACCAGGCTCTGCTGCGCACCGCAGGCCAATTCGCCACATATACTATGGCATCATAATCTGTACAATTGCGACTAAAAACTGGAAAACGTAAGTCGTAACATACTTGTAGTAATAACCGACAGCCCCGAAAAAGCACAATTACCCGCTCACTACCGGCTTGATATGCCTTATGCTCGCCGGCCATCCGAAACAAATGTCGTTTATCGTAATGCTGGATCTGGCCATCTGGCTGCACAAAATACAAGCGGTTTACGTAAGTACCTTCCGCAGTTTTTACCGCCAACGAACCTGTTATGGCGGCCTGAAGGCGTTTAGCCTGCTCAATTAACCACGATAAGGCAGGGCCGGGCTCAGTTTCGGCAATCTCGGCACTGGCCATACTAAAACCGCTGGCAAACATTTCAGGCAACACCACTAAATCAACTGGCTTAAGTGCGGCTAATTGTTCAGTTAATTGCTGCAAATTCGCTTGGCAATCTTGCCATACCAAATGCGTTTGGATTACGGCAACCCTTAAAGTTGACATAAGCGCTCCGCCGCTGCATGCAAGGTGGCGTGTTGTTTCGCAAAACACAAGCGGACGATACGCGCGTCAGAGCCTTGCTGATAAAATACCGAAAGTGGAATAGCCGCAACCTTGTGTTCAATGGTTAACCATTGACAAAAAGCACTGTCAGACAGTGTTGGCGCTATCGCCGAATAATCTACTAACTGAAAATAGGTACCTTGACAAGGCAATAACTGAAAACGACTGTCGGCAAGCGCCTGGGCAAAAACATCGCGCTTTTGCTGATAAAACTGTCCAAGATTGGTCACCTGTTCCGGATGCTGCTGCAACATCTCAGCAATAGCATACTGCGCCGGCGTAAAACTGGCGAAGGTAACATATTGATGGATTTTCCGAAACTCAGCAGTTAACGCCGCGGGTGCAATGGCATACCCTAGTTTCCACCCCGTAACATGAAAAGTCTTGCCAAACGAGGAGACAATAACACTGCGCGCGGCTAGCGCCGCAAAACAATGCGCACTGCGCTGTGGCTGTGCATCAAATACCATATGCTCATACACTTCATCACTAATGCAGTATAAATTATGTTGGCAAACCAATTGTTCCAACGCCAACCAATCGGCCTGGCTAAATACCATCCCCGTGGGATTATGGGGGCTATTAACAATAATTACGCGTGTTCGCGCGGTTATAGCAGCCGCCACCTGTTGCCAGTTCACCCGATACTGCGGTGCATCTAAACGTATATGCACAGACTTACCGCCAGCGAGTTGGATGGCTGGGGCATAACTATCATAAGCCGGATCAAAAAGGATAACCTCATCACCCGGCTGCACTAACATCTGAATCGCCACAAATAACGCTTCGGTAGCCCCCGACGTCACCGTGATCTCCTCTGCAGCACACAGCTGTCGTTGATAACAGCGTGCTGTTAACGCAGCAATTTGTTCACGCAATACCATCACCCCGGGCATTGGCGCGTATTGATTAAATCCTGCCTGGCTATACCGTGCCAAATTGGCCAGCAAACTGGCATCGGCAGGAAAATCGGGGAAACCCTGAGATAAATTAATCGCATCATGGCTGGCTGCAAGCTGCGACATCTGACTAAAAATGGTGGTACCTACCGCAGGTAACTTGGAGATTATCGACATAATGGCAGAAAACGTTGCGAAAATTGACATCAATGCTATCATTTGGCAGGTTTCAAGTATAGACATCTAAACGTTCAAACGTTTAGCAATCAAATCAATACCAACAGCCATAACACACGCGTTAACACAGACATTACTGTAATAAGTCACTGTTTTAAACTAGGGTGATAACAACACACTATGAATAGCACCGCACATGTACAACAACTCAATCCCAATGCTATTGCCTTGTGTAGCTTAGGTCGCTGGATAGCGAGTCGTCATTGGGTACCGGCAACTGGTGGCAACTTTTCAATTCGCCAAGGTGACAATATGGCGCTCGTTACCGCCTCTGGCAAAGATAAAGGCGAGCTAAGCCCACAAGATTTATTGCCTGTATCGTGGCAAGGTGCGCAATTAACTAGCCCATTAGGTACCCCCTCGGCAGAAACGGCCTTGCATGCTCAGCTATATCAATTAGATCCCGCGATCAAAGTCGTGCTGCATACCCATTCCGTTAGCGCCACCGTGTTTTCTAGGATCATCACTGCGCCACAGCATGCGTTTATCGGTTACGAAATGCAAAAAGCCATTAGTGGCATTAATAGCCACGAACAGGCTTTACCCTTGACCATTTTTGAGAACACCCAAGATATTTCGGCGTTAGCGCAACAGGTGCAACAACGTTGGTACCAACAGCCTTTGCATTTTGGGTTGCTCGTACGAGGTCACGGCCTTTATGTATGGGGGCATAGCCTGGAGCAAGCAAAAAGGCATTTAGAAGGGTGGGAATTTCTTATAAACTGCGAACTAGAGTACCTTAAGTTAACAGGAAAGCCGTGAAGTATTCCGCTATTATTACCGACATCGAAGGCACCACCAGCCGCATCAGTTTTGTTACCGACGTGCTGTTTCCGTATGCCCGGCAGCATCTACCCGACTTTGTGCGCAGCCAGCAACAGCTTCCCGAAGTAGCGCAGGAACTGGCTGCCGTGCGCCAACAATTACAGGCACCCGATGCGGATGTTGAGCAATGCATTAACGCCCTAATCAGCTGGTTGGATGCAGATCAAAAAATTACCCCGTTAAAAAGCCTTCAAGGCATGGTGTGGCGTGCCGGTTACCAGCAGGGCCACTTTACGGGCCATCTTTATCCCGACGTTATTGCGCAATTACAAGCATGGCATGCGCAAGGCATTAATCTGTATATTTATAGTTCGGGATCGGTCGCTGCGCAGCAATTATTATTTCACTATAGTGATGCTGGCGATTTAACGCCTTTGCTCAGTGGGTATTTTGATACTCGTATTGGCGCCAAGCGTGAATTGTCTAGCTATGCCGCTATTTTACAACAATTGCAGCTACCGCCTAACCAAGTCTTGTTTTTATCCGATGTGATCGCCGAATTAGATCCTGCCAGAGCACTAGGCATCGCAACAGTGCAATTAATTCGTGAACAGCAAGCACCGAGCGATCACCCTACCGCCCATGACTTTTATCAAATAGAGGTCTGATCCATGAGCTCATTACATATCTTTGCACTACACCAACCTACTGAGCCGCTGTTTGTGACCGAAGACGTGACAGACATTGCCGCACACTTGCAACAACATGGTATTCGTTTTGAACAATGGCGCGCTACGGCAGCCATCGATGCGCACAGCAGCACCGAACAGGTACTAACTGCCTACGCCGATGCGATTGCGCGTTTACAGCAACAAGAAGGCTATGTTGCGGTTGATGTGATTTCGTTAAGCCCAGATCATCCAGACAAAGCCGCCTTACGGCAGAAGTTTTTAGATGAACATATTCACACCGAAGATGAAGTACGGTTTTTTGTGCGCGGCCAAGGCTTATTTTGCCTGCATTTAGGCGACAAAGTGTATCAAGTCCTCTGTAAGCAACACGATCTTATCAGTGTCCCCGCCAATACCCCACATTGGTTTGATATGGGCTCGTCGCCCGATTTTACGGCTATCCGCTTTTTTAACAATCCACAAGGTTGGGTGGCGCACTTTACAGGCAGCACCCTCGCACGTCAGTTTCCGTTATTAAACTAAACACTACGCGGGCTGCATTTATGCTGTGCAGCCCCTGTTAAACCGCACTAAACTCCGTACGCACTGCCTTTATCAACGCTATTTTTATATAATGGTTCAGCTCTTGCATTAAATTTGTCATACTTTACGCTTATACTCTGATTGGATGCTAATTGCAGGTAAGATTGAATGTCGTTGCAAACCCCGCTACGTGGCTTACGTTGTTTCTGTGTGGCCGCTGAATGCCTTAGTTTTAAAGAAACCGCGAAACAGCTTTATCTAACGCCGTCTGCAGTTAGCCATCAAATTAAACAATTAGAAGATAACCTAAACCTTAGCCTATTTGAGCGGAAAACCCGTGCCATTGAACTAACCGAAACCGGCAAGCAGTTTTACCTGGAAATTAAGCCTTTATTAGAACAACTGAGCCAAACCATTAATCAGTTTAGCCAGGTTGAACGCGTGCTGGAAGTGAGCATCTCGATGCCAGAGTTTTTTGCCAGCGAGCTGTTTGTCCCGCGCTTACGCGGTTGGTCTGAGCAATATCCTAATATCAATATCAAGCTGGAAACGGTAAAGTCTCGCCGCGAAAGCCCCAAGTATACCGATGTTTCGGTGATCTTATCCGGCAAAAAACCGGTTGAGGGCGCGGTGTATGATTTGTTCCCTATCAGCTATTTACCCGCCTGTAACCCAGCGTTATTTCAAAAACTGCATGGTAAAGGCTATCGCATTTTAGAAAAAACCCCGCTTATCCTGCATCAAGCCCGCCCAACTGCCTGGCATCAATGGGCCGAACGCGTTGGCTTTCATCAATTTCACCCCAAACAAATTATGCAACTTGACAGTATGTTTAGCGTAGCCCGCGCGGCCCAGCAGGGATTAGGCGTAGCACTTATCCCCATGCCGATTAGCCATGCCTGGTTTAGTAGTGGTTCTTTGGTAAAGTTGTTTGAGCAAGAATTACTAAGCCGCGATCGCTATTATCTGGTGCAACATGATGCCGATTCCGAGCGGCCAGAAATTAAACTGCTGATAGACTGGATCCTGCAAAGCTTCAATAGCTCAGATTTCGCTTTACCTCCCGTGGCATAACGATTACCAGAGCAGCACACCGTTTCTAAAGTGCGCTAAAACAACCAATATCTTTATGACAAAAGTTCCATTATTACAGGTGAATTTTTTTCACTTGTTAGGTGTTTTTTTATCGTTTGTATAGCTGATTGGTACGGCTTATAGTTAACCCGTGTTCGAGATTCGGACACAGCGGTTAAAGTTGTTGAAGGGTGTAACCTACCCTTACCTGTCTACCTTGTCTTAGCCCGATTGAATAAATCGGGCATTTTTTTGTCTAAAAATCATGACGCTGCGAACAACTATATGGGCTGTTGCAAACGTTTTTTCCGAACAAAAAGCCACTAAGTTTAAGCAAACAATGCGTATTGACACATTTTGAAGCAGTTTAAACCGCCACTACTGTTGTTGCTGACTCAGTAACAATTGCGCGAGTTCATCCCCTAATTGCTCTGTTAAAATTTGCTGATAACGCGGGCTGTGCAAATAGCCGCTGTCTGCAGCAAAGAACCCCTCTAGCAAGCCCGCCCAATCATTACTGTGCGGCATAATAAAGCCAAAGGTTTCGCCGCCCTCTGCAGCGATAGGATGATCACGAAGTGGCATACCGGCCTCACGGGCGCGCCAGTAATTGTAAGCATCCACATAGGCATAATATTGACCACTGGCGACCTTGGCCAATACATCAGGATTGCTGTTTACCTGCTGCACTTCAGCATTAGGCTGGTATTGATCGCGCAAGCGGTTGATCCGCTGTTGATGCAAGGTGCCGCTAAAGGCAAGCGGCTTTAGCGTCGCAAACTGCTCAGGCAGTGCCTGCCACTCTGATAACGGCGCTATATCCTGATGGGTAATAAGTGCAGCGATGTTATGCAAATAAGGCGGTGAGAAGGCCAGCTCTTGTTTACGCAACTCCGTAATAGTGACATTACCTAACCCAAACACACCACCTCGCGCGTGCACAATACGCTGATAAAACTGTTGCCAATTGGGTTCACTCACAAAGTTTAGCTGTACCGCCAGCTGATGTTGTTGCTTAAGCCAAGCGGCGAAGTCTTGCATAATTTCTACGCTAACCCCGGTTAGCTGCCCTTGCGGGTTAACATACGCAAAGCCTTCAGCAGGGACATAAAGTACTGTTAAAGGAATTGGCTGTTGCGTTGCCGCAAGCTTCTGTTGCTTAACGTGGGAATAGGTAATGCCTTGATCAGTAGCATTGTTATCGCTTGGTATTGCATGCGCCGCAGTCAAAAACAGTAACAGCGCAGTGAAGGTTGAGATCTTAAGCAAGTTTAGGTTAACGCGCATTAGAATTGTATCGGCTAAATAAAAGATACCTTATCTTTGCAAAGCAAGTTGGGGGTGTCAAAGTTTTTAGACACTCGTTAGACACTCGATTGTCAGCTTGCTGCGCGACAAAAAGCGCGCAATCAATAATGACTAAACCATTGCCTGTTGCGACTTGCTGGCAAACTGCTGCAATATCCCAGTTTGAATATCTGCTTGGCTATACACCCCAGTATCCAGCACCCAGCCACTCACTAAGCAGGCAGGCGTTACATCAAACGCCGGGTTAAAGACTGGGGCTTGCTCGGGTGCCCAAAGGGTTTGACCAAAGGCACCTCTTACGCCGCGCACTTCGTCGGCGGCGCGCTGTTCAATCGGAATGGCGCTACCATCTGGGCAACTTAAATCGATGGTGGTATGCGGGGCAACCACATAAAATGGGATATTATGATAATGCGCCAGCACAGCCAGACTATACGTGCCCACCTTATTGGCAAAATCGCCGTTAGCGGCTATACGATCAGCGCCAACAAAGAGGCGATCCACCTCGCCACGCGCCATTAACATGCCAGCCATATTGTCGCAAATAAGCTGAAAAGGAATACCCAATTGCTGGCACTCCCAGGCGGTTAAGCGGCCGCCTTGCAGGAGTGGCCGGGTTTCATCTACCCAAAGCTGAATCGTTTTACCCTGTTGCTGCGCCAAGCTAATCACCCCCAAGGCCGTCCCAACACCCGCTGTTGCTAAGCCGCCGGTATTACAATGGGTTAATAACCGCTCTTTGGGCTGCACTAAGGCAGCACCATGCTCGGCCATACGTTGGCACAGCGCCACATCTTCGGCAAATAAGGCTTCGGCACACGCCACGGCGGCATCGGCAAAATCCGCTTGCTGTAAAGCACGTATCATCGCATCAAGATTATTCATTAAATTTACGGCAGTAGGCCTTGCCGCGCGGAGTATTTCAGCGGCTTGCAGCAGTTGCTCGCGGCTATCACCTTGAGTTGCCCGATATGCCAGCAATAGGCTGGCACCAATACCAATAGCCGGCGCACCACGCAGCTGTAAGCGCTGAATCAGCGTTACCATTTGCATTACGGTAGTACAGTGTACCCAGTGTTGCTGATGTGGTAACAGCGTTTGATCCAAAACATACAGCTCGCCTTGTACAGTTTTTAGGCTAAGCGCCAGCAGGTTTTTCATAACATAGATCCATTTAGCATTGCAGACGTCTAGAAGTTTTGCGATTATGCAAGCTTTCGTTTTTTGATTCAAGTAACAAGGGCTTTTGTAAATGACGGCTTATCAAATCTTTACTTCCGAACAGGCCATGCGGTTTGCCGATGAACACAGTGAGCTATTTGGCGAACATAGCAAACTGAGCGCGACGGAGTTTGGTGACGGCAACCTTAATCTGGTGTTTCGTGTTGTTAACGATAAAGGGACTTCATTGATTGTGAAGCAAGCCCTGCCCTACGCCCGCTGTGTAGGAGAAAGCTGGCCACTGAGCACCGATAGGGCACGCATAGAAGCCGAGGTATTAAAATTACACGCCCGCTTTTGCCCGGAACATACGGTGGAGGTGCTGCATTTTGATCGAGCGTTATCGGCGATTCTAATGGAAGATTTAAAGCAGTATGACATCCTGCGCACAGCCCTGATCAAAGGTAAGCAGTTTGCCCATTTGGCTCCACAGCTGGCGAACTATCTGGCCAATACGCTGTTTTATACCAGCGACTTTGTACTCACCGGCCCCGCCAAAAAAGCTGCCGTCGCGCAATTTACTAACCCTGATCTGTGTTTAATTACCGAAGATTTATTTTTTACCGATCCGTATTGCAACCACGAGCGCAATACGATTCATAGCCTGATTCTGCCAAGCGCTCGTGCACTTTGGTACGATACCGACTTGCAGGCAGAAGTGGCCATGTTAAAAGCGGATTTTTTATCTAAACCTCAAGCCTTATTGCATGGCGATTTACACAGCGGCAGCATTTTTATTAATAACGAGAATTGCAAAGTTATCGATGCTGAGTTTGGTTTTTACGGCCCAATTGGGTTTGATGTTGGTGTGTTAATTGGCAATTTACTGATTAATTATGTTGCCAGCCCGGGGGTGTTTAAAACGCCCGAAGAACAATCGCAGCAGCAACACTACTTACTTACTCAAATCCACACCCTTTGGCAACATTTTGCCGACACTTTTAGCCAATTACAACAAACTGCCACCCAAGATCCCACGCTACAAAATAGCCGCTATCAGCAACGCTTTTTACAACAGGTGTTCACCGATGCTATCGGCTACGCAGGTTGCGAGCTGATCAGGCGTACGGTGGGGTTAGCCCATGTGGCAGATTTAGAGCGCATCAGCGACGCAAAACAACGGGCAGTGTGTGAAATACATGCGCTTACTTTGGGGCGAGTATTAATACTGGAACGGGCGCAATTAGACTCAATCACCGCCTTACTAGACAAAGTACAACGTACTGTTGCCGCCATAGCAGCGCCCTAGCCCAGCAGCAGAAAGATAGTAAACGGTTATGAGGAAAACGCCTTGTAATACCTGCTTACATTTTTCCGCTATTTACGGCTAGTTGTGCTGTAATAGCCATGGCACACTGTTGTTAATAAACTATTACAACAGGAAAGCGCCATGATTGAAGCCAGCTTGCTGTGTAAATTTTTTGGTAATGGTGACACCCAAGTCAAAGCCTTACGCGATGTGACATTACGCATTGCCGAAAACGAATTTGTCGCCATTATGGGCAGCTCAGGCTCAGGTAAGTCAACCTTGATGAACATACTTGGCTGTTTAGATACCCCAAGTAGCGGCCACTATAAATTAGCTGGTGCCACGGTAAGTGAACTTAACGACGAACAATTGTCGGCGATGCGCAATCAGCATATTGGCTTTATTTTTCAATCTTTTCATTTGCTTCCGCGCCTTACAGCAGCAGAAAACGTTGCCCTACCGCTGCGCTATACTGATACCCCAACAGAGTTGGCACTGCAGCGGGCTGAAAGCCTGTTACACCAAGTGGGATTAGGCCATCGGATGCATCACAAACCGGCTGAAATGTCTGGTGGTCAGCGGCAACGCGTTGCCATTGCCCGTGCGCTAATAAATGATCCTAAGGTGATTTTTGCTGATGAACCAACAGGTAATTTAGATAGCAAAACCTCTGTAGAAATTATGCAGCTGCTCACCGAGCTACACCGTCGCGGTAATACCGTGGTGATGGTGACACACGAAGATGATATTGCCGCCTATGCACAGCGCGTAATCAGAATGCGTGATGGCCATATTTTGGAGGACAGCGCATGTTCGGTATAAGTGTGTTATTGGCTACGAGTATAGGCCTGCAAGCGCAAACTGAATTACCCTTATTATTAACGGGGAGCTTAGTCTCTGAGTATCGGCAAAATATTGTCGCCCCTATAAGTGACACCTGGCGTATTCAAGTGCAATGGTTAAAACCAGAGGCTGAAAAAGTTCAGGCTGGGGATTTAGTGGCGGTATTTGACGCTGGCAGCATTCAAACCAACATCGAGCGTTTAAAAAACCAATTGGTCAGTGCTGAAGAGCAATTTAAACAACTTGAAAGTAGCCATGCCCAAAGCGTAATGGAAGCCGATTATGAATTAGCGCGGCGGAAATTATTACTGGAAAAGGCCGATATTGATGCCGCAATCCCCAAAGATAACTTAAGTTTGTACGATTACGAGAATAATCAGTTGCAGCAACAACGTGCCCAAACAGAGTTAAAAAAAGCCGTAGAAACCTTGGCTACCACGAAAATTGAGCAACAAACCGCTCTCCAAAAACAACAATTAGTGATTAGTAAAAGCCAGTTAGAATTGGCAGAAGCAGAAAAAACGCTGACCACCATGAGTGTGTATGCCGAACGCGATGGCGCCATAAGCTATGGATTGCATCCTTGGTATCGCACTAAGCTGTTTGCAGGTGTCACCGCGCAACCGGGCTGGCAAATTGCCGAAGTAACCGAACAACAAGGGTTATATGTAGAAGCGTGGGTGCATGAAGTTGATGTGCCGCGTTTACAACAAGCCACACGCATTCAAGCCCGTTTTGATATTGCACCCGAGCAGCCGTTTAACGTGACGCTAGCGCAATTAGCGGGGCAAGGTGAAAAACGTCAAGCGTGGGGTAATGCTTTGTATTATAAAGCGAAATTTACAGCTGACACCTTACCCATTCGCCAACCATTACTGGGTATGGGATTATTAATAGAGGCGCGCCATGCCGAATAACACCGCTTTACCTTTACTGCTTGGCTGTAGCTTATGGCTTACGGCTTGCCAGCCCGCTACCGAAACCGTTATCAATGCGCCAACTGCGGCCAGTGTGCGCGCTACTGGCCAATTGGCTGCCGCGAATTCATTTACCGTATCGCCCCCCAGTGTTGGCCGCATGTGGCAGTATAATATTCGGGAAATGGCACCAGAAGGCACTATGCTAACCAAAGACACGTCGGTTATTGCCTTTGATGGCCAAAGCCTACAAGATGAATTACGCAATAAAACCTTAGAACTAAAAAGTGCAGAACAAGAGCTCACCAATCGGCTAACGGCGGACGAACAGCGTTTTGAAGAGCTAAAATTACAACAAGCTGAACGTAAAAATGATCACGATCGTGAAAAGCGCAAAGCAGAAATAGTCGATCATTCCCGTTCAGAAAATGATCGCCGTAAAGCGCAAATTGATTATACCATCGCGCAAAGCCAGTATCAGTTAGCCCAAAGCCGTTTAGACTTTCATCAGCAACAACGTGCGGCGGAAAAACAAATTATCTCCTCTAAAATTAGCCGCTTAACTGCTGAGGTGCAGCAATTACAGCGCGAATTGGCGTCGTTACGCATCCAAGCGCCTTTTGACGGCATTATGGTGTACGTGCCTGACTATAATGGTGAAAAATCTTCTGTTGGCGACACGATTCAATTTGGTCAACCGATTGCGGAAGTCAGTCAACTAGATACGCTCTATATCAAAACGGAAATTGATGAAATTGATTTAAAGTTTCTGCAACCTGGATTAACGGTACAAATTACCTTAGATGCTTACCCAGAACGCAGCTTTAGCGGTGTGTTAACCGATTTGGGCAATGCCGTACGTAATAAGTCGGCCGAAAATTTAAGTCGGGTGGTAGATGCCAGCATCACTATGGATACGCCTGACTTGGCTATTATGCGCCCAGGCATGACAGCCCGCTTACAAATACGTTTAGCGCAAGGAGAGCGCCCATGAAAACCCGTTTAATGCTAGCCTGTCTCATGTTCTTACTCTTAACCCGATGCGCAGAATATACTGAGCGTGATGCCGTGATCACCTTAGAAACGGGCACGCTAACGCATCGTATTCAAGCTGAGGGTGAATTATTTGCGGTAAACTCCATTAGCATTAACGCGCCACAAAGTACCCGAGGCCCACGTTTTATTGCAGAAGTGGCTGCTGAATACAGCAGTGTAGCGCCGGGCGACTTGGTAATTCGATTTGATGCCACCCAGTTAGAGCGCAGCTTGCGTGATGCCGATAATGCGCTCGCCGGTGTGTTAGCAGATCAGCAATTTAAAGGTGCGCAACAAGCAGCAGAGCTAACCAATATTGGTTTAGATCAGCGTTTAGTGCAGCAAGAGTTTGCCTTTGCCGATCGCTTTAGTATTGATGATGTACAAATCCGCTCGCGCTTAGAAATTTTAGATTCACTACAAAACAAAGAATTTTTAGGTGAAAAACAGTCCTACCTGACATGGCAAGAACAGAGTTTTGCCAGTCGCTCACAAGGCGAGCTAGATTTGTTACGTTTACAAAAAGGCCAGCAACAAGGCTTATTAGAGCAAGCACAATCAGGTCTTGCAGCACTGGAAATACGTGCACCCCATACGGGTATCTTACTTTATGAAGCCAATTGGCGCGGCGAAAAACCCGAAGTGGGCCGCATGGTATTTCCTGGCGAACGGTTAGGCAGCATTCCCGATCTCAGTTTGCAACATTTGCGCTTGCAAATTATCGAACAAGAAGCGGTAGGACTGGCTGCCGAACAACAGGTTCGCTTTGTATTAACGTCCCGCCCAGAGCAAGTATTAGAAGGGAAGATCCTAAGTGTCGGTCAAGTTGCTCAATCGCGTGAACGGCGAGATCCACGCCGCTATATTGAGGTAGTTGTTGAACCCGCAGCACAGCATTCGTTCTTTTTACCTGGGGCGAAAGCGCGAGCAGAAATTTTTGCCAACACCTTGGAGCAGGTGTTAACCGTGCCCTTACAGGCCGTATTTAGTGATGATTCTGGGCAATATGTTTGGAAAAAATACGGCTTAGGTTTTCAGCGCCAGCCGATCACTTTGGGTGCAAAAAGTTTAACCCATGCTGAAATCACCAGTGGTGCCGAAGCCGGCGATACCATTGCCTTGTTAGATCCGGAGGCCTGATATGAAACACAGCGCAATGGTGAAAGACACGCTCGCTGAGCTGGCTCAACATAAATTACGCACCTTTTTAACCTTATTAGGGATGATTTTTGGTGTCGGTGCGGTAATTGCCATGCTGAACATTGGTGAGGGTGCTGAGCGCGAAGCACTGAAAACCATTGAAACCATGGGGCTGCGCAATATTATTGTTGAAAGCAAAACCTTTGATGAGAAAACCTTACTGGAACATCGTAAACATTCGCTTGGGTTAAGCCAAAGTGATTTACACGCCGCAATTAGCACCTTACCCGGCATTACGGGATACAGCGCTGAGCGGCAGATAGAAACCTATTCTATTATTAGTCATAGTGGCAAAAGTGAAGGTATCGCCATTGGGGTATTACCCAGTTATATGGCGTTAAGCAGTTTGCCCTTTGCAAGCGGGCGCAACTTTACCGAATTAGAAGAGACTTATGCAGCTCAAGTCGCGGTATTAGGCTCACAAATGGCGGCCAGTTTGTTTCCTCAAGGAAACGCATTGGGGCAATATGTCAAAGTGAATCATGTCTGGTTACACGTTATCGGTGTCTTAGCAGAACCTCATACGAGTAATAACGAATTCCAAGGCATTAAGTTAGGGGGCGAACAAAACCAATTATTTATGCCGCTACAAACCGCGCATAATCGCTTTCGCGCCCTACCATTAACCGCTGAATTAAGTTCGTTCCGCGTGCAATTAGCTGACGGAGTCGTTAGCGCCGTGACCGCACAAGCGCTGAACTTTTTATTACAGCAACGCCATAATGATATCGACGATTTTCGTTTAATTGTGCCGGCAGCTTTACTGGCGCAACAAGAGCAAACACAAAAGATTTTTAATATTGTTATGTCTTGCGTAGCAGGCATCTCGTTACTGGTTGGCGGCATTGGTATTATGAATATTATGCTGGCCACGGTACTAGAGCGTACCAAAGAAATCGGTTTGCTGCGCGCGATTGGCGCCACTAAACGCGATATTAAACTGCAGTTTGTTGCCGAAAGTTTTACCATTGCCATTGTCGGCGGGATTGCCGGTATTCTATTTGGCATCATTTTATCAGAGTTGATCGCCTTTTATTCTGGCTGGGCAGTCTCCTGGTCGCTACCTGCTATCGTGCTAAGCTTTAGTATTTGCGCCTTAATCGGTGTAGCATTTGGCGTGTATCCCGCAATAAAAGCGTCGGAGCTGGATCCTATTACTGCCTTGCAAACGGATTAACAACCATGCTCAAAGCAAACTTCTACCTCTAGTCAGCATATTTGATAACAAATATATGAGCGCTCAAGGCAGAGCGCTAACAAAATCATATCAATAGTATGCGTGTTCACTGATAAAAAAACTTAGCCCAGCTTAGTTTTAACAGCTATGCTAGCTAAATCAGCTAAAAGGAGAACAGTATGCGCGATGCTTTTTTACAAGCAGCCATCGACGAAGCACAAAAAGGCTTAGCTCAAGGCGGTATTCCAATTGGCTCGGTACTGGTGATTGATGGCAAAATTGTTGGGCGTGGTCATAACCAGCGAGTGCAACAGGGTAGCGCTATTTTGCATGCTGAAATGCATTGCTTCGAGCAAGCTGGTCGTTTGTCACCTGCTGATTACAAAAAAGCCACACTTTACTCTACCTTATCGCCATGTGACATGTGCAGTGGCACGGCCTTGCTGTACGGAATACCGAAAATAGTTATTGGTGAAAACCAAACCTTTCAGGGACCAGAAGCCTATGTGCGTAGCCGAGGTGTTGAACTTAGCATAGTGCAAGACGAAGAATGCATAAAAATGATGCAAGACTTTATCGCTGCTGCGCCTGAACTCTGGTTTGAAGATATTGGTAAAATATGATTACCTTCTACAAAAACACACTACTGTCGTTGTTATGCTGGCTAGCGCTGCCATCTTTGGCTTTTGACAAAATTCCGGTGAAGGTTGGCGCTTACGAGTTTCCTCCTTACGTCCAACTTCAACAACATCAAGTTAATGGTTTGACTGTTGAGCTGATTGCACTGCTAAATCAATTACAGCAGAAATATCACTTTGAGTTGGTAATGACGACAGCTGTGCGTCGTCATCAAGATTTCAAACAAGGCTTATTTGATGCCATTTTCTTTGAAGATATAAATTGGGGCTGGAAGCAAAGAGAAATGCCCTTACACCATTCGGCAGCCTTTGCTCAAGACGATGAGGTATTTATAGCGCTTCGCAGCAAAGCAAAATCACAATTATGGTTTGATGATTTAAGCGGAAAAACGATCGCCGGCATTCTTGGTTACCATTATCGCATTGCTGACTATCAAACCGATCCAAAGCTTTTAGCCAGTCAATATCTAATGATCCCTGTCACAGACCACAACGCCAGTATTGAACTCGTGTTAAAACAGCGAACCGACACAGCCATAGTGACACGTTCTTTTTTAGCACAATACCTCAATTTAAAACCGCATCACCGAGAAATCTTACTCATCTCAGAGCGCATTGATCAGCGTTACCAGCACCAGCTTTTGTTGGATGCGGAGCATTCTCTTGATATTAACACCTTGTATCAATGGGTATTCCATTTGTTACAGCAACCTGTAATGCAACAAGCTTTGACAAAACAGGGGCTGCAATTATTGCCTCCTGCCATTCCTAATTAGTGTTATACCTTGTGTTAGCGTGTTTTCCAGTCTGCTATTAGCGTTTCCTGAGGCCTGTCTATGAATATTAAATGTATCTGGCAAAAAGGCGCACATAATGCTTTTACCGATCTTATTGCATGGCAAGATGCATTATGGTGTGTCTTTCGCGAAGCCAGTGCGCACGTATCTCCAGATGGCGCCTTGCGCGTGCTGCGATCGATTGATCAGGGACGACACTGGCAAAGTGTGGCGTTAGTTCAACATCCTGCTGCAGATTTGCGCGATCCCAAGTTCAGCACACATCCAGATGGGCGTTTGCTGTTAGTGGCTGCAGGTGCCTTACATCATACCGAATTGGCCACGCACCAAAGTTACCTTTGGCACTCACAAACGGGGCTAGCATGGTCGGAGGCAATGGCTATTGGTGAACCGAACTTTTGGCTCTGGCGCCTCAGTTGGCTGCAGGATACGGTGTATGCGTTGGCGTATCATTGTGCTAAACCAACTGTTTCACGGCTGTATCAGGCCACTCACACGCTAGCCTTCTCCGTTAGCGCCGATATTTATCAAGGTAGCTACGCCAACGAAAATAGTATTTTATTTCAAGAGGATGGTACGGCTTTATGTTTGTTGCGCCGCGATCCTGAACCCGGATTACTGGGCCGAAGTCTCGCGCCTTATACCCAATGGCACTGGCAAGAGATTGGCTGCCGAATTGGTGGGCCGCATTGGCTCCAGTTGCCAGACGGACGTTTATTGGCGTGTGTTCGCTTGTATAACGAGAAGATCCGTACCAGCTTATGCTGGCTCGATGCCAATACTGGCACGCTCTCTGAATGCCTAACGCTACCCTCTGGCGGGGATTGTAGCTATGCAGGTATGGTGATAGAAGGTGAGCAACTTTATCTTAGCTATTATTCATCGCATGAAGGCAAAACGGCTATTTATTTTTCACAGCTTTCGTTAGACACACTTAATAAAACGGGCTGCATGGCATCTATTACCTAGCCAACGGCAGCCCTGTTGAACCTAAGCGCCGGGCTTAGTATTTTACACTACAACCGTAAGGGCGCGTTACCGCCGGATCAGGCGTTTGCCCAGCAATTACGGCTTTTGTCGCATTAGCTAAATACGGGGTGGCATTAGCAATGTCCTCTACCTTGGCAGATGGGATACTGTCGATACCGCCCATATATTGCAATATACCTGCTTTATCAATGACATACATATGGGGTGTGGTACGCGCATCATAGGCTTTACCCATTACGCCATCTTCATCAAAAATAACCGCTGTCGGCGCGGCACCACGGCTCGTGGTCAACTCGTCTGATTTCGCCTGATCAATATGGCCTTGGCTACCCGGTTTAGACGAAATAACACTTAACCACACCACATCTTGTTCAGTATAGGTTTTTTGTAGCTGCTGCATATTGCCGTTATAGTGCTTTACGACAAAAGGGCAATCGTGATTGGTCCATTCCAGCACCACATTTTTACCCGCAAAATCTTGCAAGCTGTGTACCTGGCCTGTGGAATCTTTTACCGTAAATGCCGGAGCCGGTTGGCCTACTTGCGGCGCTGCGGCAACACTGCCCGCAAACAAGGCGGCAGCAGCAAGGGCTAACAGTTTCATTTTTTTCATGGTATCACTCCTGTTGTTTGTAGATTGTACGTTTAACATTAATATGCGGCTTATTGCTTACTGAGCCGCTCTAAGGTTTGCCGGAGGGTGTCCGGCGTTAAAATTTGGGGTAACACTTCGGCGGGCTGGCCGGGCCAATACAGCACATACAATGGCACGCCATCGCGCTGATATTGATGTAAATATGCCGTTATTGCCGCATCGCGCCGTGTCCAATCACCTTTAAGATACGTCACATCAAACAAGGCCAGCGCGGCTTTGCTGCTATCGGTATTTAACGCAACCCGCTCGTTGACTAAACAGGTAATACACCAGTCGGCGGTCATATTAACGAGAACGGGCTTACCTGCTGCCAGTAATGCGGCATGCTTGTCGGCGCTCCAGCTTTGCCAATGGGTCTGTGTGACCTCGGGAGAAGAACTATTTTCCGCAAGCTTTGGCGTTGCCATCCATAATACCGACAAGGCTAACGCCACTAAAAGCAAGGCAAAAACAGCGTCTGCTTTTCCTTCACGTCGTAATTGCCAGCGCCCCCATAACCAGCATGCCGCCGCCAATGCCACTGCACCACACAATAACAACGCGAGTGCATCGATTCCGGTTTGGCGACCATATACCCAAGCTAACCAGACCGCACTGAGGTATAACGGATAGGCTAATACCTGTTTCAACGTATCCATCCACGCACCGGGCTTGGGCAAACGCTTCGCTAATCCGGGTACGAAGGCTAATAGCAAGAATGGCAAGGCCATGCCTAACCCCAAGGCAACAAATACCAATAACGCTAAAAACGGCGGCTGTGTCACCGCGTAACCTAAAGCCCCTCCCATAAAGGGTGCTGTGCATGGACTGGCAACAATAACAGCCAATACGCCGGTAAAAAATGCGCCTTTCGCCCCTTTTTGTTGAGTTAAGCCACCGCCAGCATTCATTAAGCCTAAGCCAAATTGCACCAAGCCCGATAAACTTAACCCTAATGCAAACAGCAAATAGGCTAACGCGGCTACAAGTATTGGGCTTTGTAACTGAAAGCCCCATCCAACTGCAGTCCCTGCCGCACGTAAGGCTAGTAACACACTGGCCAGCGCAACAAAGCTAAGTACTACACCAAGGCTATACCACAGCGCATCGCGCTTTTGTTGCTGTTGCTGCCCCGTATTTCCAGCAATACTGAGGGCTTTTAGCGATAATACGGGAAACACACAGGGCATTAAATTCAAAATAAGCCCGCCCGCTGCCGCCATCAACAATACTAGCCACAAGGCTTGCTGCGACGCGTCAGGGCTGCTTACTACGGCGGCCTCGGCAGCAGCTTGTAAGGTTACGCTATAGCTTTGACCATTAGCGCTCACTAACACCACGCTAAAATCAGTTGGCGCGTGAGTAAAATAGGTATTGAGTTTTTGCCGTAACAGCCATTCGCCTTCGCTAAACAGCACGTGTTGTGGCGCAGCATGATCCACAAGCTCCGTGGCCGAAACAAAAAACTGCTGAAAATCGTCATCAGGCAGTCCAGCAATCGCTGCCGAAAAACTGTCACCCGCAATATCATAAAAACCGGTAATCGCTAACGTTTGAGGTTGCCGTGCTTTGGCTTGGCTCACCAAAGATTGTCCGTAAACAGAGGGCTCAGCAGAGGAAGAAACGGGCAAACTGAGTTGCAAACTGGCTTCTGCAGGGATACAAATTTCTTCACACACCAGCCAATCGACCTTCGCAGTAATGTCTAGCGTCGTCGCGCTGTAGGACGAGGGTACAGTAAGATCAATAAGCAGTAGGGTTGGGCCTGCAAAACCATAATTCATCATGGGTGGAATAGAAAACGCTTGTGGCGTAGGCCACTGAATATCACCAGCAGTCACCCCAGTGGGGAGTTGCCAAGCAATACTGGTGGGCAAGCCTGAATCTCCTGGATTGATCCAGTAGGTGTGCCAATACTCGTCTGGGATAAAATGCAGTGCTAACTGAAGCGTTTGCCCAGGCTGAACCGTTTGATACTCACTGACCAGCTCGGCTTGTAAATGCTTTGCCGGTTGCCACCCCGAGCTCGCTGCAAGCACTGTAGGGCTTACGCCCAAAACCATACCGCATAACAGCGTTGTGATTAATCGCATCACCCACATTAAAAAATATCCTTAAGTCATTCACTGGCTTTACGTTATTACAACACAGCCGATCACTTTGCTAGGTAACATGAAGGAAAATTCAGCTAATTGCAGCAAAAAACGCGACAAACTGCTATATTAGTGTGCACTTTCAGGTTAGCCGCTGTGGTCACTCCAACGGCTCAATACGTGTTAGTGCTATCACTTGTAATATCTCCCATCACTTAAATGAAGGTATAACGTTAATGACCCTATTCGGCAAATCGGCCTTGGTTGTCGCGGTACAAGCCGCCCTCTTTGGCGCAACACTAGGTTTTTCTCCTGCCTTGCTGGCGCAGGAAAGTGACAAAAACTTAGAAACAGAAGAAAAAAAGCTCGAAACAATTACTATCACTGCACAACGCCGCAGCCAAAGCATTCAAGAAGTGCCTATTTCTGTGGCCACCTTATCAGGTGAAAAGTTTGATAGTATTTTCTCTTCCGGGGATGATATTACCGCCCTGGCGATTAAAGTACCGGGCTTATATGCCGAAAGTTCTAACGGCCGTGCTGCACCACGTTTTTATATCCGTGGCTTAGGTAACACAGATTTTGACTTAGCCGCCTCACAACCCGTGTCTATTATCATGGACGACGTGGTAATGGAGAACGTGATCCTAAAAAGCTTTCCGTTATTCGATGTACAGCAAGTGGAAGTGATTCGTGGGCCACAGGGTACCTTGTTTGGTCGTAACACCACGGCCGGTATTATTAAATTTGATACAGTAAAACCACGCCAAGATTTTGATGCCTACGTTAAGACAACAGCAGGCACCTTGGGAACAGCACACCTTGAGGGCGCTGTGGGCGGAGGCTTAACCGAATCGTTATCTGCGCGCGCCTCTTTTTTATCGCAGCATCGCAGCAATTGGGTTGATAACAGCTTTACCGGCCAAAAAGATGCGCTGGGTGGCTATGATGAGCGTGCCGGTCGCTTACAATTTTTATATGAATCCGACCAAGTAGATGCCTTGTTTAATGTACACAGCCGCAGCTACGATGGCACCTCAACGATTTTCCGTAAAAACGTGCTAACGCCAGGCAGCAACCAGTTAAATGCAAACTATGATCGGGACGTAGTAGCCTATGATGCGCCGGGTAACAACGAACAAAGCTACGATGCTTGGGGTACCTCTTTAAAACTTGATGTAAAACTGGACGGCATGATTTTAACCTCGATCTCTGCGCTTGAAAAAGCTAAAGGTGGGGGAATTGGTGACATTGACGGCGGTAATCCAGACCAAGCAGGGTTTGCCGCAGTAGCCAATGCAGTAACCGAAGATCAGTTAAAAGATTTAAAACAAGTAACTCAAGAAATCCGCTTGGCCAGTGACACGGGTAATGCATTAAGCTGGCAAACAGGTGCGTTTTATTTTGATTCGTCTTTTGGGGTAAACAGTATTGATGGTTTCTTTGGGGCTACCGAAGTGTTCCACGGCAATACCAGTTGGGCATTGTTTGGCCAAACATCGTATGCTGTAAACGATAAACTTACCTTAACGGGTGGTTTACGTTATACCGAAGATGAAAAAACCTTTTCTGTGGGTCAACAAAATGTCGACGGCTTTGCATTAGTTATTGGTGTAGCGCAAATTCAAGATTATGCGCCAATTAAAGTCAAAGACGATCAAATTAGCTGGGAATTAAGCGCCAACTATCGCTTAACCAATACCACCAGCGTATTTGGCCGCGTTGCTGAAGGTTTCCGCGCTCAGTCGATTCAAGGCCGTGATGTTGCGTTTGAAGCGCCGCCGTCCGTGGCCGATGCTGAAACCATTACCTCCTTTGAAGTCGGCACGAAGTCTGATTTACTCAAAAACACACTGCGCTTAAATGCCGCCTTGTTTTACTACATCATTGACGATATTCAATTATCAGCTATTGGTGGACAAACACAGGGTAATCAGCTGATTAATGCCGATAAAGGCACAGGCTATGGTTTTGAAGTCGATTTTGATTATCGTGTCTTACAAAACCTGAGCATCGGCGGCGGCTTTAGTTATAACAACACAGAATTAAAAGACGATACCTTAACTGTAGCGCCTTGTGGTTCTGGTCTGTGTACCGTTTTAGATCCACGCGTAAATGGCTTAGCCCTGATTAACGGCAATCCGTTCCCGCAAGCACCTGAAACCATTTTAACGTTAAACACACGTTACGATTATCCGCTACCAGGCGGCGAGGTGTATGTCTTTGCCGATTATCAGCGTCAAGGAAAAACCAATTTATTCTTATATGAATCTGTTGAGTTTAATACTGATGGCAATTACGAAGCGGGCTTGCGTGTGGCTTATGTTAACTACAATAACAACTACGAAGTGGGGATTTTTGGTCGCAATATTACCGATCAGGATAATCTGAAAGGCGCTATCGACTTTAGTAATCTCACTGGGTTTGTCAATGAACCGCGGGTATTTGGTGTTGATTTTAAAATCAACTTTTATTGATTGGTGTAGCAAAAAGCGGGCGAAATAACACCCGCTTAGTTGCGACGAATTACCAGTAAAAGTGCTGTTAAACCGGCACACGCGTTTTGTTAAACCGTTGTCGTATAAGCTGTCGTGTCAATACAAATAAGAAGGGTAGCCATTGCTACCCTTCTTTATTAACCACTATAAATCTTAGTTAATACAAGCAAATAAGCACAGATCCATATACTGCCGTTGATGTTATTCCTCGGTTTTTGAGGCGGGTATTTTTATAAACTGCATATCACGATACGCATGCCGCTCACCGGGTTCGGCCGCATAAGGCTCTAAGGTAAAACCAATGACTTGGCGGCGATTATTCAGTTGAAAATGCAGTAATGCTGGCTGTGCCACATTCGGATCCTGCCATCGCACAATAAAACTATGATCAGCGAACGGCTCTAGCACACCTTGCAAATTAAGCATGCGCGCAGAGTGTAACGTTAATCCCTGCTCTGTTTGCGAAAGCGTTATCGCACCGAACCAACGATCAGCATATTGCCCAGCATACTCTTGTAATGCCAATAATACGCTACCCGTACCCACCGGTAAGGCGGAAAAGGCAACACCCTGCAACCGCTGTTGTTGCTCAGCATAATAAGCAACCCAATCCCGTTGCAGGTCAGGCGCCAAATAGTGTTTTAAAACGGTTTGCACAACCGACTGGCGCGCTCTGCTATTCGAGCCATTATTGAGAACAACTATACCCAGTTGCCGCTTTGGTACCAGCAGTACATGCGCTTGAAATCCTGACAGAGTACCCGTGTGGTGCACCACTTTTTCACCATGCATATCCGCCATGCGCCAACCCATGCCATAAGCACTAAAATGCGTAAAATCCAGTTCGCGATCGGCTGCAGACACCCCCATAAGCGTCTGCGGCGTCCACATTTGTGTTAATTGTTGACGGCTAAAAGGCGCAAATCCCGGCAATTCGGGCGTTTGGTTAGCATTTCGTGACGTAGGATCCAGTAAAAACGCCAACCACTTACTCATATCTTGGGCGTTACACACTATCCCACCTGCCGCGGCAGACATTAACATCGCGCCATCAATGGCGTTACGCTCAATCACAGCAAAGCCTTCTTCTGCACTAAAGCGATACGGCAACGCCACATTTTGTAAGGCCACATCGGGGACTGGACCGGCATAACATTGCATGTTTAATGGCTTAAAAATCCGCTCGGCCACAAATTCATGCCAAGGCGTTGCCGCTACCCGCGCAACCAGCTCAGCTGCCGCGATATACAACACATTACTGTACGCATAATTCGCCCGAAAACTGGTAACCGGTGTGAGGTAACGTAAATTATGAATCACTTCTTCACGGCTAAAACCACTGGGTTCAGGCCAAATCATGCTATCACCTGCTCCGCCGGCTAAACCACTGCGCTGACTTAATAAATCACGTACCGTAAATTCTGCAGTAACCCACGGATCTTGCAATCTAAACTCGGGCAAATGCTGAATAACCTTGTCGTCCCATTGCAATTTTCCCTCATCCACCAAAATAGCGACACTGGCAGCAGTAAAAGCTTTCGACGCAGAAGCCAAACGAAAATACGTCTCCGTGGTTACCGGTGACGTTTCTAGCACACTACGCTCACCGTACCCGGCCAAGTGCACGAGTTGCCTTCCTTGGATCACCGCAACGGCCATACCGGGTGTATCGAATTGCGTCAATGCCGCTAAGGCAACCGCATCAAACTCAGGTATTGTCGGCGTCAATACAGGATCAACGTCTTGTGCATACAGGGGGGTGCCAATATGGAATAGGGCCGACATCACTAGGGAGACCGCAAGATACCGCATCTTTAACTCCTTTCTCGTCAATGCACACCCAAGATTATGGGCGTACCAATGAAAATTTTTGCGCCGCACTTAGCGTAAAATACTCTGCTGGCCCACCGCCACGCAGTACGGGATCAGCCGCTAACGTATCAAATACGCCATCCTGCAGCAGCGCAACATCAATATGCACACCAATCACTTCTCCAAGTACCATCCACGTATTCACTTGCTCGCCTTGCGCGGTAACTAATGGAAATAATTGGGTTAACTTGCATTCAAAACGCACGGGGCTTTCTGCCACTTGTGGGGCTTTTATTAACCGTGACGGCAGCATAGTTAAGCCCGCCAAGGTAAATTCATTGATGTCGGGGGCCACACTGGCACTGGTTTGATTCATCGCACTAACTAAACGACGATTGACTAGATTCCAACAAAACTCACCCGTTTGCTGAATATTTTGTACTGAGTCTTTCCAACCAGTACTGGCAAACCCAATTATAGGCGGCTTGTAATTAAATAAATTAAAAAAGCTATAGGGTGCTAAATTGACTAGCCCTGCGTCACTCACACTTGAGATCCAGCCAATTGGCCGCGGGGCAATAATACTGTTTAATGGATCATGCGCTAAACCATGTCCCTGTGCGGGTTCAAAAAAATACTCTTCTGCCATAAACGCGCTACCCTTTGCCTTTTTGAAAAACGTTTTTTAAAAACACCTGCCAGCGTTGGCGGCAAGCAAACAGCCGCAGAGGACTTGCTTTTAGCCTGCCAGCAATCTAGCCTGAACGCCAGCGCCAACTGAATAAGATGAGACCAGATGCCAGATTTTCGCAGTGACACCGTAACACAACCTACTGCTGCCATGAAGGCGGTGATGTTTAATGCGCCATTGGGTGATGATGTGTTTAATGATGATCCCAGCACGCTGGCATTACAACAGTACGCTGCTGATATGTTAGGGTTTGAAGCGGCCTTGTTTGCACCCAGCGGCACGCAAACCAATCTTATTGCAATGATGAGCCATTGTCAGCGCGGTGATGAAGCCATTGTGGGGCAACAATGGCACACCTATAAATGGGAAGGTGGCGGTATGGCCGTGCTAGGTTCCATTCAGCCACAACCACTTGCCCTGCAATCCGATGGTACTTTGGCCTTAACGGATATTCTTGATGCGATAAAACCAGACGATCCACACTTTGCGCGCACCCGATTGATTGTGATTGAAAACACGGTGGGTGGCAAAGTATTACCCTTGCACTATATGCAAGAGGTTGCGGCCCTAGCAAAACAGCAACAATTACAATGCCATATTGATGGCGCTCGTCTTTTTAATGCCGCCGTCGCCCTGGCACCTCAGCACCACCTAAGCCCGCAACAGATGGCAAAAACCCTTTGCCAAGGATATGACTCTGTCTCTATTTGCTTATCAAAAGGCTTAGGCGCACCGGTTGGCTCATTACTATTAGGCTCTGCCGCGTTTATTCAACGGGCGAAACGGGTGCGTAAAATGCTTGGCGGTGGCATGCGGCAAACTGGCCTATTAGCGGCAGCTGGGCACTTCGCTTTACAGCATCATATCGATCGTTTGGCAGAAGATCATACCCATGCACGCGTGTTAGCAGACGGGTTAACCACCCTAGCAGAGCAAGGGCAGTTAGCGGGTCAACTGATTGTCCATCCCCCACAAACGAATATCCTTTTTACCGATTTAGCACCTACGTTAGCCGAGCAACTGATCACGTTTTTAGCTGCAAAGCAGGTAAAACTCACTAGCAGCAACTATGCAAGTGCCAGCGGCCCGTTAAAACGGATCCGTTGGGTGTGTCATCTTGATATCAGCACACATGATATCCATCATACACTGGCGTTGGTGGCAGAATTTGCGCATAGTAAGGTGTAATCTTAATTATCATCTGGGTAACGATACCGTGGGTGTTGCCCCCCAGCCACTTGGAGCTACCTAATGCGTTTACGTCTTCTTGCTGCCTTAGTTTTTGCAACGCTCGCCTATTCACCCAGTTCGGTTACTGCTGAAGTCATACGTATAAGCCCTGAACTAGAACAACAAGTGATAAGCTGGCGACGTGATTTACACCAACACCCCGAATTAAGTAACCGCGAGTTTCGCACCGCCAAGGTCATTGCTGCACATTTAGAGCAGTTGGGCTTACGCGTGCAAACGGGTATCGCCCATACTGGCGTAGTGGCTATTTTAGACAGCGGTAAGCCTGGGCCGGTATTAGCACTGCGTGCCGATATGGATGCATTGCCCGTTACCGAACAAACCGATCTGCCTTTTCGATCAGTGGCGAAGGGCGAATACCGAGGTAAAGACGTTGGCGTGATGCACGCCTGTGGCCATGACTTACATGTCGCAATGCTGATGGGGGCTGCTGATTACTTAGTTAAACACAAAGTACAGCTTACAGGTAAAGTGATGTTTATTTTTCAACCCGCAGAAGAAGGGGCTCCCGCAGGCGAAGAAGGGGGCGCTGAACTGATGCTAAAACAAGGGTTGTTTGCTAAAGACAAACCCGAGGCGATCTTCGGTATTCATGTTTGGGCACCGGCTAACACCGGCGTTGTTCAGTATCGCTCAGGGCCATTAATGGCATCTTCGGACCGCTTTGAAATACGCGTAAAAGGTCGACAAACCCATGGCTCTGCTCCTTGGGGCGGGGTGGATCCTATTGTTGCCGCAGCACAAATTATCAACAACGTACAAACCATTGTTAGCCGCCAAATTAATATTACCCGCGCGCCAGCCGTGATCAGCTTTGGTATTGTGGAAGGCGGCGTACGCAATAACATTATTCCAGACGAAGTTTACTTAGAAGGGACGATTCGAAATTTTGATATGGGTATTCGCCAACAAATTTTTGGTTTACTGACCAAAGCCGCGGAAGCCAGTGCGGCGGTTACCGGCGCCAGCGCCGAGGTTAAGATTGAAGAAGGCTATCCGGTAACCCTGAATGATCCCACGCTCACGGCGCGCTCATTACCTATTTTGCAACAGGTTGCTGGTATTGAAAATGTGCAGGAAAGCCCATTAGTGACTGGGGCAGAAGATTTTTCCTATTATGCGCTAGAAACCCCAGGGCTATTTGTATTTTTAGGGATCACGCCCGAAGGCCAAGACGCAGCAATAGCACCGGCTAATCATTCACCACATTTTTATGCTGACGAAAAAGCGCTAAAAACGGGTACAGAGCTATTTATTAATTGGATAATGGCCTATCAGCCATAAACTTATTGCTTTTTAACCCGTCTAATAACGTTTAAACACTCACAAGGAAGGCTATGCAACGTTTTATTGCTTTATTACTGCTCGGCGTAAGTTATCACTCCGTAGCCACAACGGCGCTAGAGCAACAAGTCGAGACACTTTTTCAACAGAAAGCCTATGACGATGTTAAAGCACTTATTGCCCCTCAGGTTAATAATAAAACCAAAGATGCGTTTTTATTAGCCACATTAGGCCGCAGTGAGTTGGCACTGGGTAATGCAACAGCAGCGGAAAAATGGCTTGCCAAAGCCGTAAAAGCCGATGCGGCTAACGCAAAATACCAATTTTGGTATGGCCGTGCCAGCTGTGATTCGGCACAGCAAGCCAATATGCTCAGTGCCCTCGGTTTTGCTAAACGCTGTGTCAACGCCTTTGAGCAAGCGCATCAATTAGCACCCGAGAATGCAGTTTACCTTGAAGCATTGGCGAAATATTATGCGCAAGCGCCTGGCGTGGCAGGTGGCGATAAAGACAAAGCGATGGCACTGAGCAAAACCTTACAGCAAGTCGAGCCACTTAAAGGCCACTTGCTAGAATTAGAATTGCTATTACAACAAGATCAAACCGAAGCAGCCAAAGCCTTAATAGATCAAGTCCCGGCCTTACAAAACCGGCCTGAACCCTATTTTATGCACGGGGTAAAATTGGCACAAAGCCGCGATTACGCAGGCGCAGTGCAGCAGTTTGTTCACGCCAGCAAACAAGACGCCATTGATACAGAGGCAAAACGCAGTCGTTTATTAGCTCTGTACCAGCTAGGGCGTGCAACTGTACTGGCTAAAACCGACTATCCACAAGGGATTGATGCATTACAACGCTTTTTAGCCGACGAAGAAACCTTGCCTGAATTTAACGAGTGGGCGCAGTTTCGTCTTGCGCAACTGTATTTAGCCACGGAGCAACGTCCAGCAGCAGAAACATTGCTTTCGGCACTGCAAAACAGCACCAAAGATAACACCTTAAAAACCGAAATTAAGAAAATATACTAATGCCAAGACCGTATTTTCAGGGCATTCATCATGTGGCATTAATTGTCAGTGATTATGCCCGCAGTAAACACTTCTATAGCGAAATGCTTGGCTTGCGCATTATAGCTGAGCATTACCGCGAGGCCCGTCAATCGTGGAAACTGGATTTGCAATTACCCGACGGCAGCCAATTGGAATTGTTTAGTTTTCCGGATGCCCCCTCCCGACCCAGCCGACCCGAAGCGCAAGGATTACGCCATCTGGCTTTTGCTGTAACCGATTTAGAACACTGGATCAGCTATTTGCAACAACAGCATGTCGCCACCGAAGCCATTCGTGTTGATGAGTACACAGGCAAGCGCTTTACTTTTTTTCAGGATCCAGATGGCCTACCCTTAGAGCTATATCAGCGTTAATCACTATCGAAGGGACCAAACAATAAACGCGCTAGCTTATACCTCCACCTGTAGCGCCTTGAAGACAAAAAACCGGCAAAGTATGCCGGTTTTTTTGGTGATACATTCGAGCGGCCTTAACCCGAATTTCGCATCCCCGCAGCAATACCAGCAATAGTCACCATTAAAGCTCGATTGCTTTGATCATTAATGCTATCGGGATGCTGCCGTGCGCGCTTTAACAGCTCGACTTGTAAGATATGTAGCGGATCAACGTAAGTATTACGCAACATTATCGATTCGCGGATCCACCCCTCTTTTGCCATTAGGGTATCACTGTGAATTAACTGCAGTAATAAAGCGCGATCTGCGGCAAGTTGCTGCCGTAATTGCTCGCCTAAACCTTGTAATTCGGCAGGGACTAACACCTTGTCATAATAGGCTGAGATTTCAATGTCGGCCTTTAAAAAGACCATTTCTAACATGGATAACCGCGTTGCAAAAAATGGCCATTGCTGCTGCATTTCATCAAGTAGCGCCCCATTATGTTCAGCGACGGCTTTGGCTAAGGCATTACCCGCACCTAACCAAGCCGGCAGCATTAAACGGTTTTGCGACCAAGCAAAAATCCACGGGATCGCGCGTAAGCTCTCTACCCCACCGGTCGGATTACGCTTGGCTGGACGACTGCCCAAGGGTAATTTACCCAATTCTTGTTCGGGGGTTGCGGCGCGGAAATAAGGTACAAAGGCTTTATTGTGCCGCACCACTGCACGATATGCGTCGCAAGAATCTGCTGCTAATTGCGTCATTAGCGTGCGCCAGCTCGCTTTAGGTACGGGCGGCGGCAGTAACATGCCTTCGAGAACCGCACTGGCATATAGCGCCAAGCTGCGTACTGCCAAAGCAGGTAAACCAAACTTAAAACGAATCATCTCGCCCTGTTCAGTGACGCGCAGACCTCCTGCCAGTGAACCCGGCGGTTGCGATAAGATTGCCGCATGGGCAGGACCACCGCCACGGCCGATAGTACCGCCACGACCATGAAATAATGTTAGTTTAACGCCGTAGTCATTACTGAGCTTAACTAGGGCTTCTTGTGCACTGTATTGTGCCCAGGCGGCAGCTAGTACTCCAGCATCTTTAGCCGAATCAGAATAGCCAATCATGACTTCCTGACGGCCATTAATGTAACCACGATACCAATCAATACTGAGCAACTGCCGCATGCACTCTGGCGCATGTTGTAAATCACTCAGGGTTTCAAATAACGGTGCAACAGGCATGGGAAAACTGATGCCCGCTTCTTTTAATAGGAGTTGTACCGCGAGCACATCAGATGGTTTGCCTGCCATCGAGATCACATAGGTGCTAAGGGCTTCACTACCATGCCTAGCGACGATGTCGCACGTATCCAACACTTCTTGTACATCTGCCGAAGGCTGCCAACTTTTTGGAAATAACGGTCGCTTATTCGCCAGCTCACGTAATAAAAACGCCTGCCGATCGCTTTCGGTCCAAGCACCATAGTCACCCAATCCCAAGTAACGCGTCAGCTCGGCAAATACTTGAGCGTGGCGAGCGGCATCTTGTCGTACATCTAGTTTCAACAAAGTTAAGCCAAACGTATAGGCCCGACGAATGGTATCGGTTAAACGTCCACGCGCAATTAACTGCATGCCGCTGGCTAATAACGACTCGTAGCACAATAACAATGGCTCGAGCAGTTGTTGATTATGCCAAATAAGATCAAAAGGCCGCTGTAACCGATCATGTTTTAACGCTTCGGTTAACCAATCACGCTTTTGTATTAACTGCTGCCGTAGCTTATTCAATACCGCGCGATAAGGCTCAGAGGCCTGCTCACTCGCCGCGATTAGCTCAGCAGATCCACTGTTCATCGACAATTCTGTAGACAACAAATCTAAATCACGAATAAATAAATCGGCGGGTTTCCAACGACTAAGCAAGAGCACTTGACGGGTAACTTTAGCGGTTACAAAAGGATTACCATCCCGATCGCCGCCCATCCAAGAAGAAAAACGCACCGGCGCAGCATCCAAGGGTAAGCCGGAGCCAAGTGCAGTATTCAGATCGGCATCTAATTCACGTAAAAAATCGGGTACAGCCTGCCACAGGGAGCTTTCGATCACCGCAAAACCCGATTTTGCCTCGTCTACTGGTGTAGGTCGCTGCTCTCGGATCTCATTAGTGTGCCATGCTTGGCTAATTAACTCGGTTAAACGCAATTGCAATTGCTGACGTTGCCATGGCGTGTGTTGCTGCTCCAGTTGCGCCAAGCAACCGGCAATTTCACTCAACTTGTGGATCAGAGTACGTCGCGCCACTTCGGTCGGGTGCGCGGTTAAGACTAATTCAATGGAAAGATCGCGCACAGCCTGATTAATGTCACCTTTCTGTAACGCGGCATCTTTTAAGCGTTGAAACAGCTCGGTTAATGGCTCTGGTTTTTCTATACTTTGGCGGCCCGCTTGACTCACACTAAAATGCTGCTCAGCTAAATTGGCTAAGTTTAAAAACTGAGCAAAGGCACGCGCTACAGGTAACAATTCATCATCGCTTAACGCCGTTAATACCTGACGTAATTGCTCCGCTTGCTTGCTATCGCCTTGCCGTGCTTCTTTAGATAATTGCCGAATTTGTTCAACCCGCTGCAGCACCGCATCACCCAAATGTTGGCGTAATGTCTCACCCAACTCAGTCCCCAACAACCCGACATTTGCCCTTAGGGCGGCGTATTGCTCCATACTTGTGCTCCGCTGCTCATTGAATAGACACACACCCTAGCCTGTTCTGCGTTGGTACTCAACTATGATTGCTTACCAACTGAGCAACATTATTCTTAGGCCGATCTGATTAACGCGCTTAGAATAGAAGTCTATGTAGTGGAAATGCGTGTAAGAGAAGTAAGTGTCACATAGGCACTGGCACCCTGCTTGCGATATACTCGGTTACGCAGAACGTTAATCTATGTAGTTGTGGAATAAAACGATGACAAGCACCAGCAACCAACCCAAAAAATCCAGTGGCTTACTCAGTAACTTGCTGATAAACGTAGTGATCCCTGCCATTATCCTCAGTAAATTTAGTGGCGAACATCAATTAGGCCCGGTGTGGGGGCTCGTTGTGGCACTGGCGTTTCCCGTATGTTTTGGTGTATGGGAATTAAAACACGCCGGAAAAGTCAATTTCTTCTCTGTGTTAGGCGTGATTAGTGTCCTGCTCACAGGCGGAATCGCATTATTGCAATTAGATGCAAAATACATTGCCATTAAGGAAGCGGCGATCCCTGGTGCTATTGGTGTGGCGGTTTTAATTAGCCAATATACGCGCTACCCTTTAGTTAAAAAGTTTATCTTAAATGGTGAGCTGTTAGACAACGCTAAACTGTATGCCGAACTAGAACAACAACAAAACACCGTCGCCTTTGAGAAAAAATTAGCCCAAGCAGGGTATTTAGTCGCCGCCTCGTTTTTTCTTTCCTCCTTATTAAACTATGTGCTGGCCAAAGTGATCTTAGTTAGCCCACCAGGCACCACAGCATTTAATGAAGAACTGGGTAAAATGACCTGGCTCAGTTATCCCGTTATCGTATTACCCAGCATGGCGATGTTGTTTTTCGCTATCTGGTTTATTTTTAGTAGTATTAGTAAGTTAACCGGAAAAGAACTCGATAGTTTTATGCACACGCCCTAACACCAAGGTAACACTGTGAAAGCAGTGAACACTGGCAATGGCTCGCGATACGCGGTTTATCGTTTCATCGTATAAACCGCGCAGTTCCCACCTTATTCCTTATTATGCGACGGCAATTGTGCTCTTAATGCCGCTAATTCAGCTTGTAATTGCTGCATTTGTAACAATAAATCTTGCTGTACTTGTGCTTTTGCATCGATTTCGTCTTTATGTTCTTCTTCATTCATACTTTGCACTGCGTTGACAATCACCGCAATAAACAGATTTAGCATCGTGAAAGTCGCTATAAGAATAAACGGTACGAAGAAAGCCCATGCATAAGGGAATTGTTCCATAACAGGCCGCGAAATCCCCATTGACCAACTCTCTAGCGTCATTACTTGGAACAAGGTATATAAGGTTGCCCCCAAGCTACCAAACCATTCTGGAAATGCCTGACCAAATAACTTAGTGGCCATAACGGCAGAAACGTAATACACCAAGCCGAGCACCATAGCGATGGAGACCATGCCATTAAGTGATTTTACTAACGCCCCAACAATTTTTTTCATAGACGGTACAAAGGTCAACACCCGCAATACACGTAGTACACGTAACGCCCGCAACACAGCAAAAGGCCCACTTGCTGGCACTAATGCAATGGCCACCACAGCAAAATCAAATAAGCTCCAGGCATCTTTAAAAAATGCCAAACGGTAGGCATAAATTCGTAGTGCAATTTCGATAACAAAGATCCATAAAATAATGCGATCTAAGGCTAAAATAGGGCCCGACGCCACCGCCATAATCTCTGCAGAGGTTTCTAAACCTAATAACACCGCATTAATTAAAATTAAGGTTAATAAGGTGCGCTGCACCCAAGATCGTGCCAACCAATTAACAACGTTTGTTTGCAGCCCTGGTGATGCGACAACGGTTACTTCACTCATCTTACGTACTCCAAAAATTGATGGCGCCATTGTAGAAGAACGGTTAAACAGATCAATGCATGCATGAGAAAGACCCATAAAAAAACCCGACATTTACGTCGGGTTTTGCGCTGGTCTCTTTTGCACGCCTATGGCTTAAAAAGCATACGATAGACTGGTGTAGTAAAAACGACCAATATTGTTATACAAACCGGTTTCGGCTGTGGTACCGGTAGTAACACCCGGCAAATCACGGTTAAACACATTGTCCATGCCTAACGCCAGTTTAATGCCATTGGCGAAGTCATATCCAAGGCGAATATCGGTTACGACATAACTACCATACTGCATGATATCGCTAGGATCTGGATTTATCGCCAGTGATTGCGACGTAAACAGTGATACCGCATCGATATAGCGTGTTTTCACGCCGGCCGACCACGCATCGTACCGGTAATTCACCGTTAAATTCGCTTGCCATGTCGCGTCACCCACCACGCCAGCATTTTCAATAAACTCATTTGGAAAATCTTGGAATGAGAAGGTTTTACGTGATTCTAACCAAGTACCAATAAGTTTGGTATTAAAGCGCCCACCTAAACCGTCTAAATCGTACCCGAGTTCAACATCGACACCGCTGGCCGTTTGTGCTGCCACGTTTTGGACAACAGACGTAATACGCTGTAAGGTTTGCGCTACTGGATCACGCTGCACTAAATTACAGAACTGTGTATTTGGGCCGCTGGCGGAATCTACACAACGGTTTAAAATATTTTGCGCGCTGATAGCTGCTATAGCATCATCAATTTCAATAGACCAATAATCAGCAGTAACACTAAAACCACGAATAAATTCTGGTTGATACACAAATCCCACTGTGTAGCTGTCTGATTTCTCAGCACGTAAATTAGGATTACCGCCGCTAACCCCCTCAACAGTAGAAGGCGGATTATTTAATGGGAAATCAGGTGCGATGCCAATAGCGGCACAATTGTTAACGCGCGTTTGATTCTGTCTTTCTGTTGTAGCACAGGGATCGATCACACTAAAAAACGTCTGATTTTGCGGGCCAAATAACTCGCTAATATTCGGTGCGCGTAACGCTTCTGAATAGGTTGCACGTACACGTAGTGCGTTGTTAATCGTCCAATCTAAACCGGTCTTCCAACTTGTAGCCTCACCAATGGTGCTGTACTTGGCATAACGCACGGCGGCATCAAAGGCTAAATCTTGAATTAAGGGTAAATCTGCCAGCAAGGGAATAGACACTTCAGTGAAGGCCTCTTTTACATCAAACTCACCCCGCATATATTGCAGTGAGTTTAAGAACGTTGCACCGGTAGCGGCGAAACGATCAGGCACTGATTCACTTCGCTCTTTGCGATATTCTACGCCCGCAGAAAACCCCACATAGCCAGCGGGTAATTCGAATACACTGCTATTATTGATACTGCCGTTAACAACCGTTTGCGTAATGGTGCTATGGCTGTATGACGTGGTGTTAAACCAATCACGTGCAGCCTGATTAATCGCATTATCGCCAAACAAACTGGTTGGCACGCAGCCAAAAGCGCGTGCAGTGGTATCACGACATACAATGTCACCGTTATCCAGAGCAATGGCATCTACAGATTGTGCAAAGTTAGTCCGCATTAAATTGTTGTAATTCACCTGTTCTAAGGTCGTCTCACCATGAGTAAGATAACTCTCAAATCCCCAATCAGCGGATAACTCCCCCTCAGCGCCAATCACAAAACGTGATGTCGTGCGGGTATTTTGTTCAAATCGCCGCCCAGCATCTTTTTGAAAGCGATGGATACGGATCGTTTCTAAGCCATTGGCATCCATCAAAGCGGCCATACTGTCGTCTAAAAAAGCGTTATCGCGCGCGATGCCAATTGCCGTGCGATATTCAAAAAACGAAGGTTGACCTTCATTGCTGCCCTTACTGCGAACATATTTGCCTTCGGCAAACAGGTTGATGCTATCGGTTAAATCGAAATTTGCTTTCATGTTCACGTTTTGGCGATTAAAGCCAGGCTGTAAATCTTGGTATTCACGCAGATTTAAGAATTCACAATTGCTGCAGTGCTCAATATTGCCGTATGTCGTACCCAGGTTTTGCAAACGTACGCTGCCATCTGGATTAAAAATATACCAATCGCCATTTAACAAAAAGTTTCCGGCGGTTGCGCTATCATACCAACCGGCGTTCGCTACAGTAATGCGATCAGGAATACCGTCATTGATAAAGACACCGTCGCTATTGCGGAAGTCACCGTTTGCTGGATTGGCAACCGCCATGTAAGACGTTCGCGTTAAACGTCTCTGCGTGGCATTCATGCCATCTTGCCCTGCATACTCCGCCGCTATCGCAACATTGCCACGCCCACCGGCAAAGTTAGTACCAAATGACAAGGAGACCTTTTGATTTTCATATGGATTATCGTCGGCATAACCTTTACTAGCTTGTAAATCAAAGCCTTGAATGTCTTTTTTCAGTTTAAAATTGACTACGCCTGTCACGGCATCCGCACCGTACACAGCGGAAGCGCCGCCAGTAATGATCTCAACAGAGTCTAACCAAGCGGTAGGAATACTATTGGTGTCTACTGCAGCAGAACCTGCGCTACTGGCAACATGACGGCGACCATCAACTAACACCAGAGTGCGTGAAGCCCCCATGCTACGCAAATCTAATAAACTTAACCCTGCTGTACCAATAGAGCGCCCTGCGTTTGCTAATGAAAATGTTGCGGCTAACGAAGGTAACGTGTTCAACACTTCACCAATGTTCATGGCACCCGTTTCAACTAAATCGCGTCCTGAAATGACCGTAACCGGTGAAGGCGCTATGGCCCCTTCGCGAAGAATACGTGAACCTGTAACTTGAATGCGCTCTGGCACGCCATCTACTACAGCCGCTTGTGCTTGTGCCGAAACCGGGCTGACTGCCGCTACAGCAACAGCCACCAAACTCTATTGACCTAACGCCAATGAGGAAAAACGCTCAGACATAGTAACTCCTGATAAAAGCAGCCAGCAGGTGGCCAAAGCAAAGTCATCACCTATTCGTGGCGCGATAACCTTAAGAGGGGCGGCATTGTATGGATCTGCAGCTAAATCACCAGCAGAAATTGCTTAAAACTTACCGATTGATGAATAGTTATTCAACTCTGGAGCATGCAATAAACAATCTGAACAAAGTTTAAACGCATGACGAGGCAATAAAAGTGAGGATTAAAGCAGCTCACAGCAAAACTGCAAGCTAACTTATTTTATGATGAACTGCGTTAACACAGCCCATAACAGCATAATAATTCACAAAGGTTAGCGCATAGCAAACCGCGCAAAAGCCTGCGCTAAATCATCGATTAAATCGTCTGGATTTTCTAACCCAATATGTAAGCGGATCAGTGGCCCCGAATAAGGCCAAGACGTTACGGTACGTAGTGCTTGTACATTCATGGTAGCTGTAATTAAGCTTTCATAACCGCCCCACGAAAAGCCCATTTTAAAATGCTGCATGCCTTCAATAAACGCTTGTACCTGCTCGCTACTACCTTGTTTTAATATAAAAGAAAATAAGCCGTTACTGCCGCTAAAATCGCGCCGAAAAAACGCATGTCCAGGGCTGTCTTCAAACGCTGGATGACGAATGGCCTCTACCTCGGGCCGCGCGGCTAACCACTTGGCAATGATTAAGGCATTTTGCTCATGCTGCTTTAAACGTACGCTCAATGTGCGCAAGCCTCGCGATGCAGCATAAACATCGTCTGCAGAAGCACAATAGCCTAATAAGTAACTGTGTTCCCGTAATGTAGGCCAGCATGCGCTAGTGGCCGTAGCCGTGCCCAACATGACATCAGAGTGCCCGATGATATATTTTGTCGCGGCTTGAATAGCAATATCCACCCCCAGTTCAAAAGGCCGACATAAGATTGGCGACGCCCAAGTGTTATCTAAAATAGTAATAATATTGTGTGCTTTGGCAACCTGACAAATCGCTGGAATATCCTGTACTTCCATAGTGAGTGAGCCCGGCGACTCTAAAAAAATGACTTTGGTATTTGGCTGGATAAGCTGCTCTATCTCGGCGCCCACCATAGGATCATAATAAGTAGTGGTAATGCCTAACCCTGCCAGTATTTTATCGCATAATCCTCGGGTGGGCTCATAGGCGGTATCCACCATTAACAAATGATCGCCTTGCTTTAAAAAAGACAAGAGCGCACCACTAATGGCTGCCGCCCCGCAGGGATATAATGCACATCCGGCACCGCCTTCTAGTTCACACATGGCCTCTTGAAAAGCAAAATGCGTTTGTGTACCCCGTCGACCATAAAAGGGAACACGGTTTCCACGTTGTTTTGTCGCGTCTTTCAGCTCTTGCATAGTGTCAAAAACAATAGTCGAGGCCCGCACTAAAGGTGGATTTACCGCACTGCCTGTCCACTTTTTACTGCGACCTGCATGGATAAGTTGAGTCTCTTTTTTCATGACGCCCCTCGATTTAAATGATCATTGTTACCAAGACTTCTGGAAGTCTGCCAGAGACTATGCCATAGTCAAAGGGCAATTATAAAATCTTTAATTGTTTTACTGGCCCAGGACCAGGTTGTTAGAGTGATTGCTTTAATAAAAATAATGAGGAGATATTTTCTATGCGCAGCTTCAAGCCAAACCCGCTCGCACTGGCCGTGGCCTTAACACTGCTAACCCCTGTAGCTTTTGCACAGGAAGACACGACCGATGAAAAAGCGGAAAAAATCGAACAAATTGTCGTCACCGGTACCCGGGTTGCAGGACGTTCTGTTTCCGACACAGCTGTGCCAATTGATATTGTGAGTGCAGAAAGTCTTCAGCGCTCAGGCTCAACAGAATTAAACCAAGTGTTATCTACCGCGTTGCCTTCGTTTAACTTTCCTCGTCCAGGCCTTACCGATGGCACAGATACGGTACGTCCGGCTACATTACGTGGTTTAGGGCCAGATCAATCCTTAGTTTTAGTTAACTCTAAGCGTCGCCATGCCGCTGCACTGGTTAACGTTAACGGCTCTGTTGGCCGAGGCTCTTCTGCTGTTGACTTAAATACGATTCCCACTGCAGCCATTAGTTCGGTTGAAGTATTACGGGATGGCGCTTCTGCGCAATATGGCTCTGACGCGATTGCCGGCGTGCTAAATTTACGGTTAAGAGAAGCCAGCGAGGGTGGCAACTTTACGTCATCCTATGGTTGGCGCGACAGTACATACAGTACACCTACCACACCCACACCTGCAGGTGCCACTTGGAGTGCTCCTGCTGTAATCGAGCGCAGCCGCACTGACGGTGAAACCTTAACATTAAGTGGTTGGCGCGGGTTTGATTTAGGTAGCAATGCGTTTTTAACAATTTCAGCAGAATATAAAGATGCCGAAAAAACGGAACGTGGTGGCTACGATTTCCGCCAACAGTATCCGCTAGTTAATGGCCAATTTGATCCACGCGAGACTTTATTTAATCGTTTTAATGCGTGGTATGGTGAACCGGAATTAGAGCAAGTCACCCTGTTTGCCAATGCGGGGAAAACCCTAGATAACGGTAAAGTCTATGCTTGGTTGAGTTATCAAAATCGTGAAGCCCGCTCAGGCGGCTTTTATCGCCCAGCTAACGATGCCCGTAACGTTATTGAAATTTATCCAGATGGTTTCTTGCCCATCATTGCGCCTGATGTAACGGATGCCAGCGCGGCTGTAGGTTATGAATTTGATGTTGGCGAGTGGACCATCGATACCTCCTTGGTTTGGGGTCAAAACCGCATGGCCTTCACCATCGAAAATACACTAAACCGCTCAATTGGACCTAGCAGCAAAACAGAATTTGATGCAGGCGGTTACCGTTATGGTCAAGCGGTGTTTAATGCCTCGGGTGTACGTTCATTTAATGTTGCCGCACTCGCCTCTCCACTGAACGTAGCCACAGGTATTGAATTACGTCGCGAGCGCTACAGCATTTTTGCCGGTGAGCCAGATTCGTGGCGTAACGGCGGCGTCTTGATAAACGGTAATCCAACCGCATCCGGCGCACAGGTATTCCCTGGCTTCCGGCCTTCAAATGAAGTAAGAGAAACCCGGCGAGCTATCGGTGCCTTCCTTGACCTTGAAGCCAACTTAACCGATAACATGCTGGGGTCTGTTGCGCTACGCGCAGAAGACTATTCTGACTTTGGTAGCAATTTGACCGGTAAAGCGGCTTTACGTTACGATTTTACCGATACTTTTGCTATCAGGGGCTCGTTACAAAACGGCTTTAGAGCGCCTTCGTTACAGCAACAAAACTTTACGGCAACCTCAACCAACTTTATTAATGGTATCCCGTTTGATATTACGACCTTCCCAGTCAGTGATCCGGTGGCTCAAGCGTTAGGTGCTAAAGCGTTAGACGCTGAGAAATCTGTTAACTACTCTCTGGGTACGGTGTTTAGAGTAGGTGGCGTATCAATTACCGTTGATGGTTATCGTATCGATATCGAAGATCGTATTGTACTGTCGGAAAACCTTACACAAGTTAACGTGAGGAATTTTTTAACCTCGCAGGGCTTTATTGGTATAGGTGGCGGTCGCTTCTTTATCAACGGCGTTGATACCGAAACACAAGGCGTTGATGTGGTAATTAACTGGTCATTACCAACCGATAACCTTGGTTTGTTCGATTTTACCTTAGTAGGTAACTATAACGAGACAAAAGTAACGGCGTTACCGACAACATCGCAATTGTCAGCACTTAACCCCGCACCAACCTTGTTTGGTCGGGTTAACGTACTAACATTTGAGAAAGGCACGCCCAAAGATAAAATTGGTGCGACCGTTAACTGGAGTTATGACAATTTGAGCGCAACGTTGAAAGCGACACGGTATGGCGAGGTGTTAACACCTGGCACAACCGCCGCGACCGACTTTGTTCTCACGCCAAAAACGTTGGTGGACTTAGAGGCACGTTATGAGTTTAACGATAGTTGGACAGTGGCTTTTGGTGCAGATAACATTTTTGATCAGTATCCTGACGCGTTTCCGATCAACTTGAATACTACAGGCGCAACGTCATTCTCTAACTATTCTCCCTTCGGTCGTTCTGGGCGTTTAGTGTATGGCCGTGTCTCGTATAACTTCTAATCGCTAGCTTTGTACTAACGGTTAAAATGAAAAGTGCGCCATTACGGCGCACTTTTTTAAACGAGGCCGTTTATTTCCGACAACGGCGTTAGCCTTTCTAACTCCGGCTTCGCAAAATAATACCCTTGTAAATATCGAATACCTATAGAGGTTAGGTAATCACACTCTTCACGCGTTTCAACCCCTTCAGCAAGCACACGAGTACCTTGTAACTCACATTGCTCTATGGTTTTGCAGACAATATGCTGCTTAGCCCGGTTAAGATGGATATTACGAATAAGCTGCATATCTAACTTTAAAATGTTTGGTTTTAATTCAATTAACCAATCTAACGTGGCATACCCTGAACCGTAATCATCGATTGCTGTTTTAAAGCCACGCTTAGCATAGCTGCGAAAAATGCGGTTTAAGTGTTCCTTATCAGGAATTTGCTCGCCTTCGGTGACTTCAAAAACGAGTTTGTTTAAATCAAACCCGTATAAATCGGCCGCTTCAATCGTGGCCTTAATACAGGTTTCAGGGTTATAGACAGCATTGGGTAAAAAGTTAATATTAAGAAACGTTTTACAGCCCAACTTAGCTGCCGTTTCAATCGCTTTTACCCGACAAGCCTGATCAAAGTAATACTTGTTTTGTTCATTTATACGCGCAAATACCCAGCCCGCGCCCTCGCCTGCAGGGCCACGCACGAGTGCTTCATAGGCTATAATGTCTTTCGTTTGCCAATCAAGGATAGGTTGAAACGCCATCCGAATTTGAAACCCTAAATCTTGGCCACTTAAGCAATCACTGCAAGTTTGCTGCTTTACTGATTCTGGGAAATGCATCAACAAGACCTCAATGCGGGTTAATAACCTACTTGTATCAAAAAAGCGCCGTAAAAGCTCTTATTTTTAAAATTACCTGACCGAGAGCCAAATCTGATCATGAGATGATGTCGTAGCGCCCGCTCAGAGCTAACGTAAAAGCTCATCCAAATAGCTTAAGCCGGCATGTGATAATGTGCAAAAGCGACAAGGCGAATGGCGTTAAATGTACGAGCAACACCCAATTGGACGATTTATTACAGAAAATATTAACCTTTTCTAACAAGAGCTTCGTATGTAGCGATGTAGATAAAAGGCAAAAATAGATAGGCAAGGTGCTCTAGCACAACACTGGCAGCGCTAGCTTAGAAATGTATAATAGTGAATACTCTTCTTGGTAAAACCAAGCGGCCTTAAAAGGTACAGCATGAAATACAAAGATTTACGGGATTTTATCCAACAATTAGAAAAACGTGGTGAATTGGTGCGCATTAAGCAGGCTATTGACCCGGTTTTGGAAATGACAGAGATCGCCGATAGAACGCTTCGCGCAGGAGGTCCCGCCCTATTGTTTGAAAATCCCAAAGGCTCATCTATCCCCGTACTAGCCAACTTATTTGGTACTCCACAACGTGTCGCGCTGGGAATGGGGCAAGAAGATGTTGCCGCGCTGCGTGAAGTGGGAAAGCTTTTAGCTTTTTTAAAAGAACCGGAACCACCAAAAGGTTTAAAAGACGCTTTTAGTAAATTGCCTATTTTTAAGCAAGTACTGAACATGTCGGTGAAACAGGTGAAGAAAGCCGTTTGCCAACAAATTGTGTTGAGCGGCGATCAGGTTGATCTTACGCAACTGCCGGTGATGACGTGCTGGCCTGGTGATGCAGCCCCATTGATTACCTGGGGGCTTACCGTGACCAAAGGCCCGCATAAAGAACGGCAAAATTTAGGCATTTATCGCCAGCAAGTATTAGGTAAAAACAAACTCATTATGCGCTGGTTATCACACCGTGGCGGTGCGCTCGACTTTTTTGAGTGGCAAAAAGCACATCCCGGTGAGCGCTTTCCCGTTTCAGTTGCGCTAGGTGCTGATCCCGCAACCATTTTAGGCGCTGTAACCCCCGTACCTGATACCCTGTCAGAATATGGTTTTGCTGGGTTGCTACGCGGTGATAATACCGAGGTAGTAAAATGCATCAGTAATGATTTGCAAGTTCCTGCTAACGCGGAGTTTGTATTAGAGGGCTATATTGAACCGGGTGAAATGGCTCCCGAAGGCCCCTATGGTGATCATACTGGGTATTACAATGAAGTTGATGATTTTCCGGTGTTTACCGTTACTCATATTACGCATCGCCAAGATCCTATCTACCATAGTACCTATACCGGACGTCCGCCAGATGAACCCGCTATTCTGGGCGTCGCCTTAAACGAAGTATTTGTACCTATTTTGCAAAAGCAATTTCCAGAAATTACCGACTTCTATTTGCCGCCTGAAGGCTGTTCATATCGACTTGCTGTGGTCACGATGAAAAAGCAATATCCTGGTCATGCTAAACGCGTAATGATGGGAGTTTGGTCGTTTTTACGGCAATTTATGTACACCAAGTTTGTTATTGTCTGTGATGACGATATCAATGCCCGTGATTGGCAAGATGTCATTTGGGCGATTACCACCCGGATGGATCCTGCTCGAGATACTACCTTAGTAGAAAATACCCCCATTGATTATTTGGACTTTGCCTCGCCTGTATCAGGTTTGGGTTCAAAAATGGGTATGGATGCAACCAACAAATGGCCTGGCGAAACAACTCGGGAATGGGGAGAGCCTATTGTGATGTCTGATGAAATCAAACAGCGCATTGATACGCTTTGGCCAAGCTTGGGCATTCCTTTACCAGAGAAAAGCAAATGAGTTATCTCGTTACGGTGCTACCCGCTAAACTGCAATTCTCGGTTGCACAAAACGAGACGATTTTGCAGGCAGCGCTGCGCCAAGGCATTGATTTTCCATATCGCTGCCAACAAGGGGTATGTACCAGTTGTGTCTGTAAACTACGGCAAGGCACGGTCGATTATACCCCGCCTAGTCCGCTGACTGAACTTGATCAACAACAAGGTTTTGTTTATTGTTGCTTGGCCTTTGCACGCTCAGATTTAGAGCTGCATCATCCTTTTATTCGCGGCTAATCGCTGCTTAACATGAGACGTTTATGAACGCTATTGCCTGTCGGGTTGTTGCTATTGAATCATTAACCCCTGTTGTCAATAAAGTACTGCTCGCGCCAGCTGAGCCGGTATCTTTTATTGCTGGTCAGTATTTACAACTTTGCCTCACCCCAACGGATAAACGTCCTTTCTCTATTGCTAGTACACCGGCAGACACTTTGCTGGAGTTACATATCGGCACGCCAGCTGGCGATAGTTGGTCCAGTGCCGCGATGAACCATATACAGCATCATCACAGTACAAATACCTCGATTATGGTTGAAGTAGGCTTAGGTCAAGCGCAATGGCGCCAGCACAGTGAGCGTCCGATTATCCTTCTTGCGGGGGGGACGGGTTTTTCGTATGTGCATAGTATCGCGATGGCGATAGCTGCAGCAAACTACGATAAACCGGTTTTTTTATACTGGGGTGTTCGTCATGAGGAAGCGCTTTATTATGCTACAAAGCTTAAGCAGTGGGCAGACACGCATTCGACTTTCCACTTTATCCCTGTGGTTCAGGAACCGAATGCCTCTTGGACGGGTAAAATCGGATTAGTGCATCAAGCCGTGTTAGATGATTTTAGCTCGCTCGACACTTACGATATCTATATGGCGGGTCCCTTTGCCATGGCAGGTGTTGCCAGAGAGGCATTTGCCGCGCAAGGCGGGCATCGTGAACACATGTTCGCCGATGCCTTTGCCTATATTTAATTCATCGCTACAGACACCGCTAATGCGTCTATCAGCTCTGCTGCAGGTTTGTACCCTGCAGCCTTAGCCTGTTGTAATAACGCAGCCCCTTCCACCTGCTCTCCATCTAATATCAAGCGCGCGCCATGCCAAGCCGTTGCAACCGCATCTTGCTGCTGTATCAAATAAAATTGCCAATCTTCGCGCTGTGCCCCAAGAATACGTTGCGCTCTACGATCACCGTTAACTGCAGCTTTTTTCCACCAATAGTTTGCTGTAAGACTAGGATGTACCGGTACATATTGCTTAATAATAATCCCATCTCGTTTACTGATCCGGCTAAAAGAACGACTTTGATTAATATTATTAGTTAATTCGAATATCCCAGCCTCAGCCCCTCGAATTTTGATACCAAGCACTTTTTCTGGCTCGGGTTGTTTTAAACCATTAACATCCAACAGCCGCACAATTTCTCCCTCAGGATTCGTTTGTACACTCACTTCGCCTTCAAAGGACGGTATCGACACGTCTAACTTTTTAGTGTCAAACCATGCGGAAAGATCGGGTACTGATTCTGACTCTACTAAAGACGGTTCCACATAAACTAATGCCCCTGAGACCATAGAGATAAGATTCAGCACACTGCCTAACATCTCTTGATGCCGGCCTGATCCTAATTGTGCATATTGCCACAGGTTTTTATGCCCAATAACTTGATTTGCAGAGCGTGCATCCATGGCGCCTTTTACCCAAAAATTGAGCTGAATCGACATCAAATGCGGCTTACCTGTTGCCTCGTATTGCCAACGGCGCATAGCTCTAAAGGTATACGAATTGAAAACATCTTCTGGAAAACCATCTACGGCATCAACAACCTGAACACGGCCATTACCATCCACTAAATACTGAAGGACGATATACCCAAAAGGATGTTGCCGTGACACCTCATCTGGAATATCAGGCATGGGTGTATTTACAGCAGCAGGCGCTTGCTCACGACTAAACCGATAAGGTCTGGCATCTTGTTTAATCACCGTTGCGGCAAACGCTTTCGCTGCGATGTCTTCAGCTGCCGTACGTTGCGTGGAAGTGGCCTCAGCATAAACACGTTTTACGATATCACTGGCTTGGGGATGCTCAAGTTTCTCGGCAAGCAAAAAATAGGATAATGCGGCTTCAAGATCGGTATCTTGGCCTTCACCATAATAGGCCATCACTCCCAAATTAAATGCGGCTTCAGCATTTCCTAGCGGTAACAACGCGGTAAACCCTGCTCTGGCTTCAGGGTATTTCTTGTCTTCGTACGCTTGTATGGCCTTAAGCCAGTCAGCCTGAAGTGAAAACGTGAACATCAGTAAACAGGCAAGAAACAATCTTCTCATCTTATATCCTTAACATTATTGTTTTTTCCTTACGACACACTCACAGCACTATATAGAGATCAGAACACCATACTCATCATAAAAAAAAGACTTTAGTATGCATTCAAGTATTTATGCTTTACATAGTTTACTGCAATAGATTTGTAGGTTTTTTGTCACAAATTTATAGTAGCAAGTTTATGTAATTGGTCAATTTATATTCTGGCACTCGCTGATTCACTGTGCGAAAATAGGAGTAATTACACTAAAACTTAGGAAAAGATTTATGTTACATAAAACGCTGATTAAAGTTCGTGGTTATCATTTAGATATTTATCAGCATGTTAATAACGCGCGCTATCTTGAGTTTTTAGAAGAAGCGCGCTGGGGCTACCTAGAAGATAGCGGTGATATCGAGTGGTTTGCTAAACATGGTTTGGCGTGGGTTATTGTAAATATCAATATTAATTATCGTGTCGCCGCAACGATGGGCCATACCTTAGAGGTTACAACACGCTTCAGTCAGATTGGTGGTAAAAGCGCGGTTGTGGCGCAAGAAGTTCGTATTGCTGGCAGTGACGCTGTTGCCGCCGATGCGCAAGTTACGTTCGTTTGTTTAGATCAAAAAACCGGGAAAGCCGTCGCTATTGATGGCGAACTGCGCCAGCGTTTAGCACAACATCTTAGCGAGTAAACCTTAACTTTACACTGTACGTTAACGAGCTGCCTAATCAGCAGCCGAGAGTGCAAGATGTCGGTTTAATTTGCTGCCATAACGCTAACTTTTTATAAAACGGCATAGCAGCATACGCAGGGCTGGTCGAGGGCAAAGCCATTAATCGTGGCACAGGTAACGTAAGATGAGGCATGACATGCTTCTGAAAACTTTGTGCGGCTTTACCCCCGTTTAAAGCAACGAGGCTAATATGCGGGTGGGCCGCAAAAAAGCGGTGAAAATCATTCGGCTGCTCGTTACGAATAGCACTATCAAGGCTGCCCTCACGCTCACAGTATGCCAAGACATCCCATAGCGCGACACCATGCGCAGTTAACTGCTGTAAGCGAAGTGGATAAGGTAAATCAGCAGCAAAACCATATAACGAAGCCATAATCGGCCAAAAGGCATTACGTGGGTGCGCATAGTATTGCTGCTGTGCCAGTGATTCAGCGCCGGGCATACTGCCTAAAATCAGCACCTTGGCATTGGCATGGGCAACCGGTGCTAGACTTTGGAGCAGTTTTAGCACAGTTCAGGTTGATATTGTTTTACTTTTTGCCATGCCATCGCCGCCTGCTCGCGATCGCCTTCTTGCTCCGCTAGGTAGGCAAGCACGGCAAAAAGATAACCATTGGTTGGATTATCACGCAACCAATGTTGTACCGCTTTACGCAACTTCAACACCGAGCGCCCTAATGGGATCTGCCGTAAATAAGGCCATGCGGCAGGTAACTCACCTAAGGTTAATATTTGCACAAGCTTTTGTTCAGCCTGTTCAGATAATCCCGCTTGTGCGTCAGCCCAAGCAACACCTAACATAGCGGCTGAAGATTTACGCTCTTTGGTTGGTAATGTTTGCCAGTAATCGGCTTCTGCGCTAAACCCTTGCGGCATACTTAAATGGGCTATCGCACGGGGATACATGGCAAACCGCTGCTGGGGCCACTCTGCTTTTGAAAACCATTGTTGTTGTAACGCTAATGGGATGGTGTGTAATAGCTGACGCCATTGGCCGGCCTGCTGCAGGGCCTGTAGGTATAGCTGCCCTAGGGCCTTATCACGATTTGTCGCATTCACATGCGAAGCCAGCAACTGACACGCTTGTCCAGGCTGCCCCTGCTGCAATAATAAATCGGCTTGCACAAAGGCACTATTACTGTCTGTCGTATCTAGCGTTATTGCCAGTGTAGTAGCTTGCTGACTATTGCCCGCATACAAACTTGCATAACTGGCTAACATGCGCTTTTCGTTAAGATATTGCCCATCTTGTAACGATAATTGCAATTGCTCACTGGCCAATTGCCATTGCTGTCTGGCATACGCCTGTAAACCGCTGGCGAATGCAGCTCTGGCTTTGCGTTGACGTCTCCCCCGTAAAAAACTGAATGATTTATGCTGCCAACGCGCCAGCTTTTTCACCATAAAATAGAGTGTGAAAACGATAATAGCCAAGACAAATAATGCCAATACCAATCCAAGCAACGTCATTTCGATGGTATAACCAGCAACCACTATTTTTATATAGCCTGGATTGTTAATCAGCAGCGGCCCACCTAACATGGCTAAAATTAAGATAGCCGTTAATGCTAACAGCTTACTCATATAAGGCCTCCTGTAAGATGGCCAATTGGCGCTCTAACTGCGGCAAGCTCTGCATTACGGGTATTGTAGGGGCATTGGCAAAAGCATCAGCCAGTGTAACTAAATGCGTGCTGAGTTGTTGCACTGCTGGAGTATCAGCCACAAAATAACGTTGTAAAAGATCCGCTGCGCGCTGTAATGCGACGTTAAATACCTCTGGCTGTTGTTGTAACAATGCCATTTCAGCCAGCATCAATTGTTGTTGCAAACTTAACTGAATGCTAAGTTGCTGCTCTGCAGTTAGGCTTATAACGTCATCGGGAAGCGTTGCGCGAATCTGAAACAACGCGCTCCAAGTCTGGTGCCAAAAAGCGGCCACATTTTGGCGCCAGTTCGCCAATTCAGCATCCGGCTCAGGCAGAGTAAGTAACTGCTGTGGCTGTTGTTTTACGGGTAAAGACGCGATTTGCAAGCGCATTTGTCCCAGCTGTAAATGCATTCGATGTTTATCTGGTAGGTTCAGGCCGTTTAGCGCAGCTAAATCTGCAGTAATAGCCTGTCTTACTGGCAATAACGCTGGGTTATTTACCTCTGCTAATTGCTTGTCCGCCGCAGTTAATAACGCTATTGCACTGTTTATGTCTTGTTGTAACACAAGGTTTTGGCTAGCACGTACCAATAAAAACCGAACTTCCATTAACACCCAATGTTGTGGCGGCGCACTCTCTGCCTGCTGAATTTGCTGCCTTAAAGCGTGCACCTGCAGCATGAATTGCTCTGTATACTGTTGTTGTGACGCCGTTTGTTGTTGTTGCCAACGCATAATTTCTTGTTGTTGTGCCGCAATGGCGTCTGTCTGTTGTTGAGTGGCAACCTGGACTAACTGCTGCATCTGTTGCTCGGCATTTTGCTGACTACGTATATGTTGAACTTGCTGAGCGTGTAACTGCTGCCATTGAGGCCAAAGTAACCAGCCCGCGACACTTATCGCCGCAGTTAAGAGAAAAACCACAATCAAAGCAAACCATGCAACAGCATTACTCTGTGTTACTGGTTGATCTAACTCAGCGTTAAGCGCAGCAAGCGGCGCATCGGCCTCTGTGGTAGTTGCTTGAAATTGTTCACTCATAACCTTTCCTTATTAAACTGCTTTATCGCTGCCAGCAAATCATCGTCATTAGCACTTTTAGCTAAGTGAATATGCTGCGGTACAATACCTAAGGCCAGTGCGCTATCACGTGCTCTGGGACTGACGAGGATCCACTGTTGTTGACAAAGCCACACTTGCTGCTCAACAGGCACTAAATCGAAAATTCGTTGTAATATTTCATTGCTGGTCGCGACTATGCAGCTAATGTGTTGTTGCCATTGCCAACATAATTGTTGGCCATCTAGAGGCAATGGATTACGGCTGTAACTTTGCACATAGCGCACTGAGGCACCGCGTTGTAACAACGTATGCTTGATTAATTCTCGCCCGGCGTTGCCTCTTACCACCACAATACGCTTACCTGTCACATTTTGTAACTCTGGCAGCGCAAGTAAACCTTCACTGCGCTGATCCGTAGGCACCTGAACGTGACGCCCAGTCCAGCGAACTAAGGCCGCTGCCGTGGTTTCACCGACCGCCAACAAAGGTGCAGATAGATCAGCTGCTGACATTTGTTGTTCTAAGGCATTCACTGCACTCACACTCACAAAAATCACAAGCTCGGCTTGGTGTAACGCTTTAACGTCTCGTGCTTTAAGTTGCACCATTTGCGTGGTAATTACCGGTTGATAAAGATACGCAATATCTTGGCTATCGAGTGCTTCGAGTAAATGATCGGCTTTACCGGCAGGACGCGTAATTAAAAACATAATGTCTGTTAGTGGCCCTGATAAACCGCAGTTAGAATATCACCCGCACCCGCCGCCAGTAGCCGCTCTGCTAATTGCTGCCCGAGCTGCTCGGCCTGAGTTGCCGGTCCGCTAAGCTCGTCGCGAATAATCTGTTGGCCATCCAAAGAGCCAACCAAACCTCTAAGCCGCAATACGTCACCCTCTTGCTCAGCAAACGCGCCGATAGGAACTTGGCAGCCGCCTTGGAGACGACGATTCATCGCCCTCTCGGCTAATACCCTATTACGCGTGGTACTGTGCTCTAGTGGTGCTAATAGCGCTTGAACCACGGGATCATCACTGCGGCATTCAATGCCCACTGCGCCCTGGCCATTAGCGGGCAAGCTCTCGGCTATCGGTAAATAACTGGCAATACGATGGACAAAACCCAAGCGGATTAAGCCTGCTGCAGCCAGTATAATGGCGGCAAATTCACCATTATCCAGCTTACTTAAACGCGTGTTCACATTACCGCGCAAATCACGTACGTGTAAATCTGGCCGCAACGCTTTTATTTGACACTGGCGGCGTAAACTAGACGTCCCCACAACGGCTCCCAAAGGCAGCTCAGCTAAGGTATCAAACTGGTTAGACACAAAGGCATCGCGCGGATCTTCACGCTCACAAATGGTGCTAAGCATTAACCCTGCTGGAAACTCGACCGGTACATCTTTCATACTATGTACCGCGATATCCGCACGCCCTTCTAAAATAGCGGTTTCAAGCTCTTTAACAAACAAGCCCTTACCACCAATTTTTGCCAGTGGCGTATCCAAAATTTTATCGCCTTGGGTTGACATAGGGACTAACTCAACCTGCAATTGCGGATGATGCTTTAGTAATTCAGCTTTCACAAATTCCGCTTGCCAAAGCGCCAGCGCGCTTTTGCGCGTAGCAATACGAATACGTTGCATAATATTATTCCTCCGTCTGAGCCGGCAGCTTGCTTTGGATAAAACGGCTAATTTCATCCACTTCTTGCGCACACACACTATGCGGCATGCGGTAATCACGCCAACTGACATTAAAGCCTGCAGCTTTATAGGTATGGTAAGCGTGTTGGCCTGCGGCTAATGGCACAACCGGATCTTGGGTACCGTGAGCGATAAATACTGGGGTGTTTTTATTGATGGTTAATTGTTCTGCTGCCAGTTTTTCTGGGCATGCCATGTAGGTTGATAACGCCATAAAACCGGCTAACTTATAGGTCAATCGTGGCAGTAAATGTAAGGTGATCACACCACCCTGACTAAAACCGGCCAGTATGATACGTTCACTGGGTATACCTTCGCTAATGAGCTTATCTAACAAGGCGGTAACCGCTTCCGCTGATTGCCTAACGCCTGCTTCATCAGCACGATTGGTTAGATCCATGGTCTTAATATCGTACCAGGCTCGCATCCGCATGCCGCCGTTAATCGTTACCGGGATCTCAGGGGCATGGGGAAATAAAAAGCGAATACCCGCATTAGCCGGTAAGCGTAACTCTGACACAATTGGTGCAAAGCCATGCCCTGAATCGCCTAAGCCATGCAACCAAACAACAGCAGCTTTTACCGGGCCTTGAGCTGGAACATCAACAAAAGGAAGTAACGCCATATTATTGTGGTCCTAAAACAACGACTGCACCTGCTTGTTTTGACGCTGCGTCATTAAGCAATTGCCAAAATTCCGTGCCAGTGCGGTTATCAATCCATTGCCCATCGCGCCATTCAAAATGATGACCATTAAATTTGGTGGCGACCCATAATTGTTGCAAAGGTGGCTGCTTGTTAATAATTATCTTGCTGCGATCAGGGAAGGTAATCGCCAATAAACCACCATTAGACTCATAATCCAGATCAAGCTCTTGCTGCTCGATGCCTTCTTCTACTGCCAGTAACATTTGATCCGTTAATTCATCATATTCTAGATCATTCATCTGCTTCACCTGTTTGCTTTTACTGCTAAGGATGCGATTATAGAGCGTCAATTAATTAATGAAATAAAAAACCATGCACGCTCAGCGAATTTCACGCTCGTTATGCCTGCTGCTTAGCGGGCTTTTATGCACTGCACTACTCAGCGCGTGTGGCCAGAAAGGGCCGCTTACCATACCACAGCCAAAGCCGGAAGTGTCAGCGCCACAACCGCAAAAGATAACTGAACCAACCGAACAGCAAGGGTGATAAGATTGGATTACTTTAATTATCAGGGTGATACCTTATTTGCAGAGCACGTTGCTTTGCCAACAATTGCCGCTAATTTTGGCACACCAACGTATGTGTATTCAAAAGCAACCATTGAAAAACACTATCGCGCCTTTGCCGATGCCGCCGCCGCACACCCACATAGTTTGGTTTGCTATGCCGTAAAAGCAAATAGCAATTTAGCGGTACTTAATGTACTGGCAAAATTAGGAAGTGGCTTTGATCTTGTCTCTGGCGGTGAATTACGCCGCGTTATTGCTGCCGGTGGCGATCCAGCAAAAGTGGTCTTTTCTGGGGTGGGAAAAACCGTTGAAGAAATGCGCTTTGCGTTACAACTGGGCATTAAATGCTTTAATGTTGAATCGATAAGTGAACTGCACCGTTTACAAGAAGTAGCAAAGAGCCTAGATAAAAAAGCGCCAGTATCACTGCGGGTTAACCCAGATATTGATGCTAAAACACATCCTTATATCTCGACAGGCCTAAAAGCCAATAAGTTTGGTGTCGATATTCTGCTGGCACCAGATATTTACCGGGCAGCACGCGCGCTAAGCCATATTGAATTAGTGGGCGTTGATTGTCACATCGGATCACAACTTACTGAAACACAGCCGTTTTTAGAAGCTCTAGAAAAGTTACTGCATTTAATTGATGCCTTAAAAGCCGAGGGTATTCAGTTAAAGCATATCGATATCGGTGGTGGTCTGGGCGTGACCTATGATCAAGAACAGCCGCCTTTACCTTCCGATTATATCAGTAAAGTCGTTGCACGCTTGGCCGCCTATCCTGAACTTGAACTGATTATGGAACCTGGCCGCGCCATTATGGCGAACGCCGGTATATTACTCACCAAAGTCGAGTTTTTAAAACCTGGGCAAGAAAAACACTTTGCCATAGTCGATGCGGCAATGAACGACTTAATTCGCCCTGCACTTTATAGTGCTTGGATGAATATTGTACCCGTTGTTATAAACAAGGCCCTGCAGAAGCAAACTTATGATGTGGTAGGCCCTGTGTGCGAAACGGGTGATTTCCTGGGTAAAGATCGTGAATTAGCGATCTCTGAAGGCGATTTGCTGGCAGTGCGTTCTGCTGGTGCTTATGGCTTTACCATGAGCTCAAATTATAACAGCCGGCCTCGTGCCGCCGAAATTATGGTAGATGGTGAACGTTGTCACGTGATCCGCGCCCGTGAACAATGGCAAGATCTCTGGCAAGGCGAGCAGATTCTGTCAGATTAAGTATTTAAGGTCATCATGCTTCTTAACTTTACCAAAATGCACGGGCTCGGGAATGATTTTATGATGGTTGACGCAGTCAGCCAGAATATCTTTCTTACCAAAGAGCAGATTAAACAACTGGCTGATCGTAACTTTGGCGTGGGGTTTGACCAATTATTAATGGTAGAACCGCCTTATGATCCCGATTTAGACTTTCATTATCGCATTTTTAATGCCGATGGCTCTGAGGTGGAACAGTGTGGCAATGGCGCACGCTGTTTTGCTAAGTTTGTGCGTTATCGCGGTTTAACCAATAAAACCAAGATCAATGTCAGTACCAAATCGGGCAAAATCACGTTGTACGTTGAGCAAGATGGTCAAGTCACGGTGAATATGGGGATCCCACAGTTAGAACCGGCTAAAGTGCCCTTTAAAGCTCAAAAGCAAGAAGTCACCTATATCATGCTCACTGAGCAACAAACGGTATTTTGTGGAGTGGCTTCTATGGGGAACCCGCATGCGGTACTGGATGTTACAGATGTTTCAATAGCACCGGTGCAAACGCTGGGGCCGCAACTCGAAACGCATGAGCGTTTCCCCGAAAAAGCCAATATTGGTTTTATGCAAGTGCTATCGCCGCAACATATTAAATTAAGAGTATGGGAGCGAGGCGCAGGCGAAACCTTGGCATGTGGAACAGGTGCGTGTGCCGCCGTGGTTGTAGGACAATTACAAAAAAAATTAGGGCCTCAAGTGCGCGTAGACTTGCCTGGAGGCTCGTTACACATTCGCTGGAATGGCCCTGGTCAGCCTGTTAAAATGACTGGCCCAGCCGAACATGTGTTTGATGGACAACTTACCTTATGACCGACAGTCTGATCCAAGAGCAATCTCGTCTTGCCGCCTCGGTGGTAGAAGACTATTTACAACATAACCCAGATTTTTTTCAGCACTATCCTGCTGTATTACCACGACTGCGGCTGCCCCATCAACAACGCGGCACCGTATCCTTAGTAGAACGGCAACTTGAGCTACAGCGTGAAAAAATCAATCTACTTGAAGAAGACATCACTCGATTGATGTCCGTTGCCCGTCAAAACGAGCACATTTTTCTGGCGCTAAATGCACTGCATATCAGTATTCATCAGGCAAAATCATTCGACGATATAACCGTAGCGTTACAACAATTTGCGGATGCGATGCCACATGTAAAGTACTGCCGTCTATTGGGTTTTGAACAAGGTAAAATAGATTTACATCCTTATCAGTTATTACTTAATCGACGCTTACAAGCACAAAACGTGTATCTAGGCCGTTTAAATCAGGAAGAGCAACAAGGCCTTTTCCCCGCACAGGTGCATTCCGTCGCACTCTTGCGTATCGATCCTAGCGCTAATAATACTGCCCCCTTAGCTATTTTAGCGTTCGGCAGTGAGTTAGATGATCATTTCCAACCGGGTATGGATGTCTTATTTTTGCGCCATCTTGTTACCTTGCTAGCCTTAATTCTACCGCGTTATGTCATCGCCTGACTTACCGTTGCACTGGCTTGAGCCTGTGCAACGGTTTCTCGAATACCTAAGATTAGAACGTGGTTACAGTAAACAAACGCTACAAACTTATCATCAACAGCTTATCAAACTCGCCAAAGCCTGGGCTGAGCAAACTGATACTGCCGCGCAAGGTTGGTTTGCCTTAACGGATAAGCAAGTACAACAGCAATTGCTGCGTTTTAGAAAAGCCGGTCTTAGCGCCCGCAGTTTGGCACTGACGGCTTCAACCTTGCGTAGTTTTTATCGCTATGCACAGCAAATGGGGTTAACAGAAACTAATCCCGCGCAGTATTTAAAGCTGCCCAAAGCCAGTAAAACCCTGCCCAAGCAATTAGAAATTGAACAATTAACGCATTTACTAAGCTTTGATAGTACCGAAGACATTTTGGCCTGCCGCGATAAAGCCATGTTAGAGCTGTTTTACTCCTCTGGGCTACGTTTAGCCGAGTTAGTGTCTATTAATGTGCCCGATCTTAATCTGTCAGAAGCACAAGTAAGGGTAACCGGTAAAGGCAATAAAATGCGCCTACTGCCTATTGGCACTATGGCACTCAGGGCTCTAAAAGCTTGGCTAGCGCAAAGACCCGCTTTGCTAAACGCAGAGCAGCCAATGGCTGAACAACAAGCCCTCTTCTTGAGCATTGAGCGACAGCGTATCTCTCCCCGTCAAGTACGAGAGCGGGTATTACATTGGGCAAAACAACAAGGCTTGGGTCAGCATTTACACCCGCATATGTTACGCCATTCCTTTGCCAGCCATTTATTGCAATCCAGTGGCGACCTTCGTGGCGTACAAGAGTTACTAGGCCATGCGAATTTAAGTACCACACAGGTGTATACTCATTTAGATTTTCAGCATTTGGCCAAGGTATACGACAACGCCCACCCAAGGGCTAGGAAAAAATAATGCAGATTTATAAAGCGCTTCAGCCTATTTCGGTACTGTCTTTTGACTTAGACGATACCTTATACGACAACAAACCGGTGATTGCCGCCGCCGAAGCCGCTATGCTAAACAGCTTGGCGCAACATGCACCGATCACTCGCGGTTATAACAGTGAGTTTTGGTGGCAACAGCGCCGTATCTTGGCAAAGAAGCAGCCTGAGATCCGCCATGATATGGGACGCTGGCGCTTATTGGGTATTGAAGCCGGCCTAATCAATTTAGGGTTAAGCCAGTGTGAAGCAGGCGAGATCGCAGAGGTGGCGTATGAGGCCTTCTGGCAGGCCAGAACAACCATCAGTATTGCGCCCGATGTTATACAATTACTGCGTCAGTTGGCATTACAATATCAACTTGTTGCTATTACCAATGGCAATGCTTGCGTGAAAAAAATGGGGCTGGGCGACATTTTTAAATTTAGTTTACAAGCTGGCCCTGATGGCCGCATGAAGCCTTACCCAGACCTGTTTTTAACCGCAGCGCAACGGCTTAACGTAAGTCCTAATGCCATACTGCATATTGGCGATAGCCATCGCGCTGATGTAATGGGCGCGCTAAATGCGGGATGTCAGGCTGCTTGGCTAGACCACCTACAGCACCCCGTTGCAGTATTACCGCATATCCACATAACGCGTTTAGATATGTTAAATCTATTCATTTAGCGGGCTAATAACGAATCATTCTTTAAAGAATTTAAATTGGTAAGTACTATTTATTGCGTTTTATTGCCTAAGTGGTTTATTTATATTTTATTTACAAGAGATATTGATGCTTGATCTCATCGTGGCTTCATTATTGGATTGCGTAGAGTGGCTACAGTTAAAATTATCAGGCAAATAAAAGGCATTTATCAGGAAATTGTGCAAGTGTGAATTGCTCCGTCCACCCCAATTATTTTCTATATCGGCATAAAATAGATTCTGATCCGTATCATGTCTTACTGTCCCGTCAGCCGCTTCATAAGTATTTTCCGCCACCAATCTCATCACCTTGTAGAAGCCTTCAGTCATTTTTAAGAGTGAAAACAGCGAAGGTTGATGAAGCTGTGTTGTGTGGCGATGCTGAAAGTCTGCTGCATTGCTACTGTCTAAAGCTAAGTTCTGATACAAATTAACCGCAGCATCTGTATTAAGTAATGCGCGCTCTACTTCTTTACCTTGGGAGCTACCTTTTTTACGTTGAATGGATTGCGCACCTTCTTGTAGAACATGGCGTTCCTGTGCAAAATTGGTATCATCTACTTTATCAATTTGCTGACAACTAGAGTTATCACAACATTCATCCTCAGTTGATTCGCAAGGATATTGAATTTTTTCATAAAGCCGATTTTCTAAAAGCGCATTTCTAAAAGCCCAGAGCGCATCTTGCAAAATATCCGCCTCTGATACTGCACAGTTTACTGCACATTTGATGACAAAATCATAATGCGCATACATAAGCTGGCCCGTCGCCCGAGATTTTACCCGAGTAATCAGTACTTGCTGTTCAGTACTTACTGTGTCTAGAAAGTAGGCGTTTAGTTTGTCATATTGATAATCATTGCATTGCGATGCATGTTGTTTATCCGGCGCTAAACAGGGATCTGTCGACGTCCTTACCGCAAAGCTCATAGTAAAAGATATGCCTAGAATAACCACAACTAAACACTTGATAAAAAATTTCATGTTTACTCTTCCCTGTTTTTCAACTTAACTTTAACTAAAAAACTAATTTCCACAAAAATATACATAACAATTCAATACAATACAATACAATACAATTCAACCATTATTAATGAAGATAACAGCAACACGAACACGAAGTATACATTAAGCTCACTCTGTCATAAGCCATTGTTTTAATTGGAAATATAAAGAGAAACTTACCTTTTTAGAATAAAGCAGATTGTTATATCAGTACGGCCTCATTAACAGCAATTAATCAACCATAATTTATATCCGTCATGCATACTAATCTGCAGTCGCCAGTTATTAGGGATTATTCTACAACTGAGTACCCCCTAATAACTGGGTATTTATCCACTAATCCGCTTGGCCTACCGGACGTGCCTGTTATAATGGCATATAAGCTATTTAATGAGACTTGCTGATGGATGTATCTTACCTGCTCGATGGGCTAAACGATAAACAACGCGATGCGGTAGCCGCACCCCCGCAACATATGCTGGTACTGGCAGGCGCCGGTAGTGGTAAAACGCGGGTACTGGTGCATCGTTTGGCTTGGTTGATGCAGGTAGAACGCGTTGCGCCGTTTAGTTTACTAGCCGTAACCTTTACCAATAAAGCCGCTCAGGAAATGCGTGGCCGGATTGAAAGCACCATTGGCGTCAGTTTAAATAACCTGTGGATGGGCACCTTTCATGGCTTATCACATCGTATGTTGCGCGCCCATTATCAAGAAGCCGGTTTGCCACAAGGTTTTCAGATTATTGACTCGGATGATCAGCAACGCTTAGTGAAACGGGTATTAAAAGCCCTTAACCTAGACGAAAAGCATTGGCCAGCAAAGCAAATTCAGTGGTTTATCAATGCCAGAAAAGATGAAGGTCAACGCCCTGGTAGCATTGATGCGGGCGCAGATTATAGCCTGCAGCAAATGGTTAAAATTTACACTGCCTATCAGGAAATGTGCGATCGAGCCGGCTTAGTTGATTTTGCCGAAATTTTGCTGCGCAGTTTTGAACTGTTAAAAAATCACAGTAATGTGCGTGGTCATTATCAGCAGCGTTTTCGGCATATTCTGGTTGACGAGTTTCAGGATACCAACGCCATACAATATCATTGGTTACGGCTACTGGCTGGCACAGCTGCTAAAGTCATGATTGTTGGAGATGATGATCAATCTATCTATGGCTGGCGCGGTGCCCGAGTAGAGAATATTCAACAGTTTTTAACCGATTTTGACGGTGCTGATACCATTCGCTTAGAACAAAACTATCGCTCTACTTCAACCATTCTAAAAGCAGCCAACGCAGTGATTAGCAATAATCAGGGACGTTTAGGGAAAGATCTGTGGACCGATGGCAGTGAGGGTGAAACTCTCGCCGTTTACAATGCTTTTAACGAGTTAGATGAAGCACGCTTTATTGTTAGCCGGATTAAAGATTGGCATAACAAAGGCAGTCCACTGAGCGAAGCCGCCATTTTATACCGCAATAATGCGCAGTCGCGGGTGCTCGAAGAAGCCTTAATTCAAGAAGGATTGCATTACCGTATTTATGGTGGTTTGCGCTTCTATGAACGCCAAGAAATTAAAGATGCGCTGGCTTACTTACGCTTAATCAACAATCGTTTAGATGACGCTGCGATGGAGCGGGTGATTAATACACCTGCGCGAGGTATCGGCGAAACTACCTTGAATAAAGTGCGCCAACACGCCCGAGCAACACAACAAACGTTATGGCAAGCCCTGGAGCAAATGCTAGCGGAGAAGCAGTTAAGTGGTCGAGCGGCCAGCGCAATCGATCAGTTTATGCAGCTTGTTAACCAGTTAGATGCTGAGTTAACGGATTTACCCTTGCACGAACAAGCCGACCATGTCATCAAACAGTCTGGTCTGTATGCCATGTATCAAGCGGAAAAAGGCGAAAAAGCGCAAACGCGTATAGAAAACTTAAACGAGCTTATTACTGCATGCCAGAACTTTGATAGCGTGTTACAAGAAGAAATGAGCCCGCTTGCAGCCTTTCTATCGCAAGCGGCCTTAGAAGCGGGCGAATATCAAGCTGAAGAACATTCTGATGCGGTACAGCTTATGACGCTGCACTCCGCTAAAGGCCTAGAATTTCCGTTAGTGTTTATGTGTGGTTTGGAAGAAGGCATGTTCCCCAGCCAACAAAGTGGTGATGATCCAACGCGTTTAGAAGAAGAGCGCCGTCTGTGTTATGTGGGTATGACACGCGCTATGCAGAAACTGTACTTATGCCATGCGCAAAGTCGTCGTTTGTATGGTCAAGAGCAATATCCGAAACCCTCGCGTTTTTTACGAGAAATCCCGGCAGAATGTGTTGAAGAAATACGTTTAAAAACACAGATTAGCCAACCTGCGCAAATGAATCGTTTTAGCCATGCGGCAAGTCATAGCGCGTTTGAAAATACTGGTTTTAAACTGGGTCAACGGGTGCTGCATGAAAAGTTTGGCGAAGGCACCGTCCTTAATTACGAAGGTAGCGGCCCGCAATCGCGGATTCAGGTTAACTTTGACCAGCTAGGCAGTAAATGGTTAATGACCGCTTATGCCCGACTGGAAGCAATCTAAATGCTCTTACAGCAGCTTGATCAGTTATTACAGCAAGCTGCTAAGCATCGGGTACGGTTGCCGGTATGGTTGCAAGGTGAACCTACTGCATTACTGGCTTTTACCAAGCAACTACTCGCACATTTTGCTCCTCATACGTGTTGGTGGTTGGGCAGTAACACACCCGAGCAATGCACACCGCTGCAGCAGGCAAAAGCGCATCAGTTGCTAGGCACAGAATGTGACTGGTTGATTATTAACGCCTGTAACGGCTTTAATGGCGATCAGATCGCCGCTGCCAGCGGCGCCTTAAAAGCCGGTGGCTTATGGCTGTTACTGACACCACCAACCGATAAGTGGTTGGCACAGCCCAACCCTGATCATCAGCCGTTATTATCCTACCCACTGACACCGCAGGCCGGTGCACAAAGCTTTACTGCTTTTTGGCTCAAAACCTTACAACAAGCTAATCTACTGCGCGCCCAACTTACTGCGGATGATGACGTACAAATCCTACAACAACCCATTTTTCCGCCGCGGGCCGTCGTCGCTTCATGCAATCCACCGTTTAAAACCGCCGAGCAAGCGACCGCCGTTGCAGCTATTGAAAAAGTAGTAACAGGTCATCGCCGTCGTCCTTTGATATTAACCGCCGATCGTGGTTGTGGTAAATCCAGTGCTTTGGGATTGGCTGCTGCACAGCTAGCCAAGCTGGGTAAACAACGAATACTGATAACAGCCCCCTCTCAGGTTCAAGCGAGTGTTGCCCTCGCGCACTTTGCCAGCCAGATCAATCAATCGCAGCAAAATGCGCTGCAATATATCGCTATTGATCAGTTATTGGCTGAATTGCCAGCTGCTGACTTGGTTCTCGTAGATGAGGCTGCAGCACTGCCAGCATCACAATTACAACGGCTAGTTGATCACTACAGTCGGTTGGTATTTGCTAGTACAGAACATGGTTACGAAGGGACAGGCAGAGGCTTTCAATTAAGGTTTCAGCCTTATTTAGCACAACAATGCCCCAACTGGCGGCAACTGCGCTTAAGCGAGCCTATCCGTTATCAACTGCAAGATCCATTAGAGCAGCTAATTCGGCATAGCTTTTTGTTGAAACTAGATTTGCCCGAACCAGAATATGACGCTACTCAAGCTGTGGTGTTAAAACATTATCAACAACTCGACTGGCTGGCCGAACCAATAAAACTGCAACAGATCTTTGCCTTACTCAGCTTTGCTCACTATCAAACACAGGTCAAAGATTTACTGATGCTGTTTGAAAATACTGCCATTGCGGTATATACCCTAGAGCAAAATAACCAATTACTTGGCTGCATGCTGCTCAGCAGTGAAGGCGAGCTTAGCGCTGAACTGGCCGAGCAGATCTATCAGGGGAAACGGCGGGTACAGGGACATTTGCTAGCCCAAAGTTTAGCCTTTCACCTTGCCGAGCCAGAACTGGCTAGCTTAAAACTGGCGCGTATTATGCGCATCGCCATAGTCCCCTGCTTACAGCAGCAAGGGCTGGGTAGCCAGTTACTGCATTTAGTCAGCGAGGAACTTGTCACAGGTGGGTATCATTATCTTGGCAGTAGCTTTGGGGCAACACCGACCTTAGTGGATTTTTGGCAGCGCAATGGTTTTAAGCCCATCCGCCTTGGCCAGCAACTGGATAAGGCCAGTGCCGAACCCTCGGTATTAGTATGTAAAGCTTTACAAGGTGACGCCGCCAGAGTTATACAGCTCGCTAAACATTTTTCACTGCAACTCTATCTGGAACTGAATGATTACCCCTCAGCTCTAGAAGCAGCGTTACTGCTAAAGCTAATCAGCCCACCCCAACGCATCCTTAGCCCTACCGAGCTGCAGCAACTTAGCTTGTTTGCCTTAGGACAACGACCTTATGAACTGGTGGCAACTTTACTGGTCTATTGGTTTAACGAGTATCGATTACTGTTAGACCCGCTCGCAGCAGCCGTTTTTATCGCCCGCTGCTGGCAAAAACAGCCTTGGCCACTAATTGCAAAGCGTTTTCAACTTGCAGGTAAAGGCGCCATTATTAAAGTGTTGCAACATAGCGTCGCCAATCATTCTCAAGCGGCACAGACATATTGAGGCTAGCCTGCAAAAGCTGGTGCAGTCAGGAAAATTTGCGGAGACGTTATGCTTAGTCTGTTTACATTATTACTTGCAGCAAGCCAGCCGAGTCTGGAACATCTTAGTCAATCAGAGCGCGGCCTAATTCAATCTGCTCTGTCAGCTCAACAAGCCTACAACATACTGAGATTGCAATATGAAGAATGCCAATCACAACGTGACTACCGCCAGAATGGCTTACCCGAGTTACAGCTATTACGCTCGGCAATAGAAGCCAAGATAAAACTGCCATATCAAGATTTTTTATTTGCGAGCCAACAAAGCGGTGACTGGCAGCGTTTGCAACCTCGAGATCCACTGGAAGCTGGCAGCTGCGACGAATTAACCCGCTATCGAGAGAATCTGGACTACTACGAATTACAGTTGTTTGCCCTTGAGATCGCTGAACCAGTGGTAAGTAGCCTAACCGCCGACCAGAACGACACAGCAATCAAGCAACAATTGCAATTATTACGAGGCTATTTGCAACGCTCTAGCAGTGTCGCTATCGCTAGGGTATTTGATCGAACAGAACTAAATGCCATAGAACAGGCTAATTATCTACATCCTGACTATCAAAGCCGTTACATCTTCCGTCTCGAAAATGGCTGGCGTAGTGTAATGCCAGTCTATATGGGTATGCATAGTCAATTTAATGAACAGGACATTATTAAACAAGCCAGTGAATGGCTAATTTTTCTTGATACCCAAAAGCAATTTATCGCCGCAAGACCATTAGCAGAAGTGTCTGCGCTACTTGCAGAGCTGGGCCCTGCTGAATGGACCTTTGATCTTAATGGCAATTTGATCCGAAAATAATTATTACTGCTGATCTTTGTCGCTTTTGTAAAGTCGGCTATAAACCTCAGCAAATAGCAGTCTGTTAAAATACACCGATGTAGCATGGCGACAAAACTGCCTGAAGCAGTTTTGGACTGCCGAAGGCAGGTCCTACAAGGACGCGCCCCAACGATGGGGCGAGTGTGGCTGGCGTCTGAGTGTTGTGCGCCGCTGGTAGTCCAGCCCCGTAGGCGCTTCAATGCAAATTGTTGGCTTACCGAATTCCCAGCTTCACTGTACTACTCTTTTTTTTCAAAAATACATCGATATAGCATGGCGACAAAACTGCTGGGAGCAGTTTTGGACTGCCGCAGGCAGGTCGCGAAGCGATGCAGGCCAAGGAAGGCCTGCACAATGCCACCACTGTGGCTGGCGTGGGAGTGTTGTACGCCCCACGCGTAGCGGATAAAGCAAAAAGCCCACTCGACTGAGTGGGCTTTTTGGCTTTATGAGGTGCCTGGCGGTGTACTACTCTCGCATGGCGAATGCCACACTACCATCGTCGCAGCTGCGTT
>NZ_BMYR01000012.1 GCF_014652375.1 Alishewanella tabrizica
AAACGCGGGAAGAAAAAACCTGATCGGCATGATGTTATTGAGCGATCGGAATGATGTTATTAGCCAGTTTGCATTACTTGCTCCTGTAGGCGGCGTAAATGTTACCGGCATTAATAATGCGTTTTTAAAAACACTTACTCTGTGCGTTTGCCAACATAAGCAGGAAAGTTTTATTTCGACGGTTGAAAAAACAAACCCGCGTGAGGCGGGCTTGTTGGTTCGGTATCTGACCCCGAAGGTTTATTCGGTATCTGACCCCGAAGGTTCTGAAGGTTGATTTCGACGGCTGAAAAAAACAAACCCGCACGAGGCGGGCTTGTTGATTCGGTATCTGACCCCGAAGGTTTTCCCGGTATCTGACCCCGAAGGTTAGACCCCGAAGGTTCTTGATTCGGTATCTGACCCCGAAGGTTTAACATAAGCAGGAAAGTTTGATTTCGACGGCCGAAAAAAACAAACCCGCACGAGGCGGGCTTGTTGATTCGGTATCTGACCCCGAAGGTTGGTTCGGTATCTGCCCCCGAAGGTTTGCTAAGGTTGTCGGTATTGTTCGGTATCTGACCCCGAAGGTTATGCGGTATCTTGGTTCGGTATCTGACCCCGAAAGGTTGCTGCCGAAGGTTTATGACCCCGAAGGTTCTTGGTTCGTTATCTGACCCCGAAGGTTGTTCGGTATCTGACCCCGAAGGTTCCCCCAAAGGTTTCAAAGGTTTGTTCGGTATCTGACCCCGAAGGTTGCAACATCAATTACAAGGTGTTTTAACTTTGTGTCTGCTAGCAGTGTCGTGTGAACGGCAGTAGTAATGTTTGCATCATCGCCCGTGCCGTCTTCAGTCGTTACGGTTAATGCCAATGGACCAGGTTGCGTATTTGGCCCAGGTTTACAACCATTGAGTGCCAAGCAGCCTGTTAGCACTAGGCCAATACTGAATAATGTTAGCGTTGTTGTTTGCATTACTTGCTCCTGTAGGCGGCGTAAATGCTACCAGCATTAATAATGCGTTTTTACAAACTCTTACTCTGTGCGTTTGCCAACATAAGCAAGAAAGTTTGATTTCGACGGCTGAAAAAAACAAACCCGCACGAGGCGGGCTTGTTGATTCGGTATCTCACCCCGAAGGTTTGTACCCATTTGACCCAAGGTTTTGGTTAAAAAGTGTTAAAATATCTGTTGATAAATTCAATCTTGTCTTTTTTGCAGTTGGTTATTATTTTACAGTTAGTTAAATAATCAGTAGCAAGTGATTTTGCAGGTATCGTTTTTATCGTTTCGAATATCTGATTATTTAGCGCTTCTAAACTACTATAATCATCATTAACTCTTGCGTTGTGCGTTTCAAGCAGCAAATCCATCTGTACTAAATATAATTTTGATGGGAAATCACTAATTATCATTTCGCGAATAGCACTGCTGCCTGTTTTCAAGTAAGCCGATGAAAGTATAGAAGACTGTAGTACGATAATAAGTGCAGGAACCAATACTGTAGATTGAATAGCGAAAATCACACTAATAGACTTTGTGTAAAAAGTGTTTTGCTCTGTGTATTCAGGAGATGTGTAAATATAAAAAATTAAGCAAAAATAAAGCCCATATAGAGAACTTGTATACAGTGGATGCTCAAGCATAACATGGAAGAAAAGAGGCAATAAAATGACAAAACCACTACCACGCATAATATCTGAAGATCTCTTTGATTTTAATAACGCTTTGAGAAATATGTATAAGATAGTGCATATGAAAATTAGACCTATAATTCCACCTTCTAAACCCCAAAGCGCTAGTTCATTGTGAGGATGTGTTGAGAGGCTGTCTATAGGATTAATAAAATCATAAATATTTGAGTTATCATAGATTGAGTAATAAAACGCATGAATATACTCGCCAAAGCCCCAACCCAAAAAAGGTTTCTCAATAAACATTAGTAAACTATTCAAATACATGTCTAGTCTAATACCGGGAGTTTTCAGTGATTCTAAGTCTTTATGCCCTGTATCAACTAACAAGAAGTACAATGCGGCTAAAAAAATTCCAGCACTCAGCTTAAAAAATGACGATAGCTGATTCTTAAATACTTCTTTTGCATTACAAGCAAAAAATATTGTTAAACCCAAAGCAAGTGAAATGTATGCCGTTCTTGATGAACATAAGGTTATTATTAAAGGTGAGATAATTATATATGCAGAAATGAGTATTTTTGTCTTTATAGAGTGATTAGGGTTTAGGTGTTGATAAAGTGCAAATATTAAACCTACAGCTGTACAGGTTGCCATGATATTGACTTGCGCGAATGAGCCAACAGGTCTTAGATGATGAAATTGAAACGAATTAAGGAACTCTAGATTTGAGATCTGGGCTAATCCATATAAGCATTGAATCAAAAGTGAAATAAATATGATGTTTGTAATGGTCTTTTTGTCAGGTTTAATCCAGTAAAGCAGCTGAATGAATATAGCGAGTACTAAGATATATGAGATTCGTGTAATAGAGCTGTTCAGTGTAAAACCTTGTTTCAGCAAGATAAAGGCTAACATCATGGTACAGGCTATTATCAACTTTGACGTGAATTCACTTATCTTTAGGTGCGAGTGTTGATAGAAAAAAAGTGTTGTTGAAAATAAAATTATGGGAATTAAGACTAAAATGTTCGATGGAAGTGAAAGTCCATCCATGCCGTCAATAGTTTGAAAAGGTATGAAAGGTAATATACAAAAAACTAGAGCTAGGAGATATACGAAGATTTTATTGGTATTGAATTCAGGATTATTCGTCAATTTATTTCAACTAATTATATAAAGCCACCTTATTAGAGGTGGCTTTGATTTAAAAAGAATTATATTTCACAAGATGCTGTTGCGATAGTACAAGTAACAGTTGCGTTACCAGGTGTAGAGGCTAATGACTGTACAGTTCCTGATTGTCCTACAGTAATATCTGGAAGTGACTGACAAGCACGGGCAGCTGAGGCTGTCCAAGCATTACCTTCCGAAGTTTCTACAACAGCAGCACGGATATTTGCAGTAGCTTCAGCTAAACATGCGTTGTTTGCAGACCTAATGGTATAGTTTTGATATGCTGGCAAAGCCACTGCCGCTAAAATACCAATAATCGCAACAACGATCATTAATTCAATTAAGGTAAAACCTTGTTGTTTGGCACGTTGAACATTAATCATAAATTTGAACTCCTGAGTTTAAGTAGCCACTGAGGCTAAGTATCATTTTGGATACTTTTTGGCTTTTCGCAAGTGAAATTTTCATTGCTAATACAAAATTTGCTAAATTATTGGTTAAAAAAGGTTTTTAAGCCGCGGTGTTGTTAAATTGGTAACAGATTTAAGTAGTGCAAAAGTACTACTTTACGCGGTTGTTTGCGCTCGCCAACACTGGCACCTTGAATTGTAGCCATCCTTGTGGGATGGCTGGGGTATTAGGCGTTTTGGTAATAATAATTAAATGTGCGCGTCTTTATGCGTAAAGCGTTTTTAATCGTATTTATGTGCACTAAATAACCGTTGCGCAGCTAGCCAGATATCGCCCACTTCACCGTTGCCTACGGGGGTGTCGTTTACCTTAAGCACCGGCGCAATTTCTTTGCTGGAGCTGGTCAGCCAAATTTCATCAGCGGCCATCACCTCTTCAAAGCTGATGTCGCGCTCGACGACGTTTAACGTGGAATGCTGTCGCAGGATCTGCAATAACAGCAAGCGCGTGATTCCGGGTAATAATTTATTGCTCAGGGGCGGCGTGGCAATTTCGCCGTTTTTGATCACAAACACATTAACGGCAGCGCCTTCGGTGAGGTTGCCATCGCGATCAAACAGCAGAATCTCGTGTGCGCCTTGCTCAACGCCTTGTTGATAATGCAGCACATTGCCCAGCAACGAAGTTGATTTTATATGGCAGCGTTGCCAGCGTAAGTCATTACCGGTAATCACGTTATAGGTATGAGCTTTGGCTTTGTCTGGCACGGGCTCGGCGGCAATGGCAAAGGCATAGGCAAAAATGGTGGGGCTAATATTTAGGGGGAAGGCATGATTACGCTTAGTGTCGGTGCCACGGCTTACTTGAATATACACGGCGAGGTTATTGCCTAATTGCGCGCGATTATGGTTCAGCAGACTTTGGCAAATCTCGGTCCAGTCGGCGAGGGTTTTGCCATGGTGAATGCTTAATTGGCTTAAGCCACTGTGTAAGCGCGTAATATGTGGCTCAAAACCGACAAAACGGCCTTGATAAGACGGAATAACTTCGTAAATACCATCGCCGAATAAAAACCCGCGATCCATCGGGGAAATTTTCGCGTCGCTGGCGAGTATAAACTGGCCGTTTAAATACACTGTACTCATCGCTGGGGTCTCGTTAATTCGTGGGGGAGAGGGTTTGCGCTACCAAGGTATGTAAACGCTGGATCAGCGCTTCGCCTGCCTCATAAGGTAGGCCATCTTCGGTTAGCGTGGCTTGGCGGGTTACGCCATCGATGCAGCCATTCGCCACCAAAAACTGCAATATGGTGTAAAGATCCGCTTGGGCGAGCAGGTTCTCGCCCCGTAATAATGACAGCATGGCAATAATGCCCCACGCGGCCCAATTAGACACATCGGCTATCACCAGTTCATCGCACTCGGTAATGCTAGGAATAATATTAAGCTGATCCAGAGCAGCAACCACATTGCCCATGCCGATTTCGTTACCGCCATCACCAATAGCCAAAGTAGGGCAGCGGGCTTGCTCTAAAAAGAAATCAAAGCTGGCACAGCGTGCTGAAATATCTTCGCCCCGCATATTCATGTATCGGCCATTAGCACTAAAACCCGGCCGTTCAATGGCTAATACCAAAGCCGGTTGTAAGGTGGCCAATGCCTGTTCGGCAACCTGCGCTAAATGTTGGTACTGATTAACGTTAAGGGCGTAGCAGTTATAATGCGGTTGTAACACGCTAAAGAGCGGATCACCACACAAGATCACCGGATTAAGCCCAAGGTGTTGCGCGCAACGATACAGCGCAATCGCGCCAACGGGGCCATCGGTTTCAAACGTATTAAGTACCGGAAAACCTGTTCCAATCAGTACCGTGCTGCCTGTGGGCAAGTTAAATAAGCGTGCCGCACGGAGCACATATCCCGGGCGTAAGTGCGGTTGCACCTGCTGCATACCGCGTAAATTGCGCTCGACTAACCAGTGTTCTATTTGTTGGCTTAAGGCTTTTAGCGGCAGCGGTGCGGCACAAATAGCCTGTGTATGTGTGTTAGTCATGATGGCGCCCCTGCAGTTGAGTTAACGCTGAAGTAAGCCCTAGGCGCTGCGCTTCGCGGGTAAAACGCGCGGCATCAAGTTGTAACGCATTATGCGCGTCTTCCACGCTAATAGGCATAAACTGAACTTCGGTGCCCGGCGTGGCTTGCGCTAACGCCCAGCAATCCAGTGATAGTACATTGCCCATTTTGGGGTAACCCCCTAAGGTTTGCCGATCATTTAATAATACGATGGGCTGGCCATCAGGTGGAATTTGCACTGCGCCTGCGCTTATGCCTTCGGATAATAACTGCTGGGTACTACAGCGAATGGCGCTGCCAGTGAGTTTATAGCCCATACGATCGCATTTGGGGCTAACGCGATAGGGATTAAGGTAAAAGCGCGCACGTTCGATGGCGCTAAACAACGCGGCTTGATAGCCTTCGATAATGCGCAGGCGCAGTATGGACGAGCCCGGTAAGGTTTGTTGGGTCACGGCCGGCGGTAACGGCGCTACTGGCGTGATCTGTGGCACAGTGTTTTGTGGCATAGTATTTTGTGGCATAGAGTTTTGTGCTGCGCCAGCTAAGCTTACGCGAGTGACATTCGTGCTTGTTAAAGGCAAACAGTCATTGGCGTGCAGCTTGTGGCCGCCCAGCCTATGTTGCGGATCATCGGCAGCAGGATGGCGCAAGCCACCGATGCCTTCGCGCATAACCGTGGCAGTACTCCCAAATTGCGGCGCTACCTGAATGCCACCTTGTACGGCGAGGTAAACACGTAACCCTTGGCTAACATTCCCCAGCGCCAGTTCGTCGCCAGGCGCTAAGTGTAGTGCTTGCCAGCAAGGCACGGCGTGGCCGTTATGGCTTAGGGGAAGTGTGGCGCCGGTTACCGCAACCGTGCAAGCGCCTTGTGCTTGCACGATTAAGCCGCCCACGCTGTGCTCAATGAGTGTGGTATTGATAGGATTGCCCACTAAAGTATTCGCCCAGCGGAAACTGTGTTGGTCTAGCGGCCCGCCTTGGGTTAAGCCCAATTGCCCCTGGCCAAAGCGCCCCGCATCTTGTAATAAACTCAGTACGCCAGGGCTAATGATACGTAGGCTGCTCATAACGTACCGCCCAGTAAGGTAAACTCACGTTCACTAATAGGGATAAATTGTACTTGATCGCCCACCGCCACGGGCATGGCGGGGCTTTGCCAAGGAGTAAACATGGCAATAGGACAGCGGCCCAATAAGTGCCAGCCGCCTGGTGATGCGGCGGGGTAAACCGCCGTTTGCCGATCGGCGATGGCCACTGAGCCTGCTGGCACGCTAGCGCGGGGGCTACTTAAGCGCGGCATAGCCAATGCCTCTGGTAATTCCCCTAAATACGCAAACCCCGGGGCAAAGCCAATGGCATACACCTGATAGCTCGTACTGCTGTGTAGGTTGATCACTTCAGCGGGTGTCAGCCCTTTTGCTGTGGCGACCGCCAGTAAGTCGGGGCCACTCTGTTCGCTGTACCATACGGGTAACTCAACCCGTTTGGCCGGGCTTTGACTTAATAGATTGACCGGTTTGGCTAAGGCCTGCACTAACAGTGGTTTAATGCTTAAATGGCTATGCTGTAACGGGTCAAAGACAATTAATAACGAAGCATATGAGGGCAGTAATTCTATTAATTGTTGGCCTACCATTGGCGATAACTGGGTGGTTGCTAAGGCAATCTGTTGCGCGGCGGCAGGGCTGATCTGCTGCGTCGCTAAATAAAGGATAAAGGCGTTTTCGCCCGCAATCGTTAGCGTGTAATCGGTGGCGGCTAAACCGCAGGCACTGGTTAAGGCTGACATGCGGTGATACACGCGCGAATATGGTGTAATTGCTGAATGGCTGCAACGTTATCGCCATGCACACACAGCGTATCGGCTTGCAAAGGCAGTATAGTACCACTTTGTGTGGTAACGCTGCCCTGCTGGAGTAATTGCTGCACTTGTTGGATCACAGCGTCGCCATGCAATACCGCACCCGCTTGGCTGCGCGGTGTCAGTTTACCTTCGTCGGTGTAGCGACGATCGGCAAAGGCTTCAAACAATAAGCTTACGCCTACCGCAGCGGCGTCGGCTTGATATCTCGCGGCATCGGCTGTGGCGAGAATCATCAGTTTTAAAGGCTGATGATAACGGGCAACGGCCTGTAATACGGCTTGCCAGACGGCGGGATTACTCATCATATCGTTGTACAGTGCGCCATGCGGTTTGATATAACTGAGGCTAAGCCCCTGACAGCGAGCCATACCCTCTAAGGCAGCCACTTGATAGTGTATAAGGTTAATGATTTCTGGGGCGCTGCATTGCAGGCTACGGCGGCCAAAGCCTTGTAAATCGGGATACGCCGGATGGGCGCCTATTTCTACTTTATGCTGCTTTGCCAATGCCAAGGTACGCTGCATCACATTGGCATCGCCGGCATGAAACCCGCAAGCAATATTGGCTTGATCAATAAACGGCATAGCCTGTTCGTCTAAGCCCATTTGCCAGCTACCAAAGCTTTCGCCTAAATCGCAATTCAGCCGCAGTGTTGGTCGCGACGATGAGACGATTTTTGTGCTTGAAGCCATTGCTGAGGGTTCAGCGTTAGAGGTGTTTGCTGATATAGACATACCGATCTCGCTACGTTATTGCGCGTCGTACAAAGATTAACGATAGGATTAGTGTGCGTGAGTTCGTGGCGATTGTCCAGCGAGGGAGGCAACGACCTAGCATAAAAAATTCTAAAAAACTGATTCTGGTGAATAAAGTATTCCATCTGTTGACCAGCATACACACTACGTAAGGTGGGTAACAAAAGAGGGCAAATTGTGTGGCAACTAATGTGACAAAACACACGAGTAAGCCCTAAAACATTGAACTAACTGCGAAGGTTTATTCGTACAAACAAAAGCTTATGTTTTTGAGCATAGCGTAAAGGTGCTTTCGCGTAAATTTTCGCCAAGGCAAAAAAGGTTACTTTAGATAAAAGTGCGCTACGTTGTGTTAAAAATAAACTCGGCTTTTTGCAGATAGGTATGCTTAACTGAATACAAGTCGTATTGTAAAAGGGTCCATATGGATAATGTACAGCTAAAACATCGATTTCATGAATTAGAGGCGGCGCTATCGCCATTGATGAAGTTAGTGTGCACTATCACCACGCTCGAAACCGCGTTTGTAACCTATATTGATCCGGTGCAATCTAAGCAAGTTGTTGCCGTAACCTATGGCGATGGCGTGATAAATATTACTGCTGGTAGCGAAGTTAAGTGGCAAGATTCGATGTGTCGAAAGTTATTTAACGACGATACCTGGATAAACAACAATATATCGCAATCATATCCGCAAAGCGCAGGCGCTGAATTGGGCATGGCCACGTTTTTTGCTTTGCCGGTGCACTATAAAAACAACACCATTGGCAGTTTATGTGGTGCCAGTAAAGATCATAAAGCCATGACTGAGGCGCAGTTTACACAATTACAGCTTATTGCCAGCGCGGTGTCATGGTTAATTGCACAGTGGCAACGCTTGCTTAAATTGCAACAACGGCTGGAATTAACCCGAATGCGCTTGCAGCGGGTTAAACAAGATCGTGAATCGTTAAAGCAATTGGCCGGACAAGACCCATTAACAGGCTTATTAAATCGGCGGGGCTTTGCTGATTTATGGCAAAGCTGTACTGAGCAAGATGCGAAGGAAGGCGAAATTGCGGTGGTAGCCTTAGACTTTGATAACTTTAAGCAATTAAATGATAATTTTGGACATCAAGCGGGTGATGATGCCTTAAGATCGCTTGGACAAATTTTGCAGCAACATATTCGCGATTACGATTTTGCGGCGCGCTTAGGGGGGGATGAGTTTCTGTTGGTGCTGCCGGGCTGTAAACGACTGGAAGCACTGCATATCGCTGAGCGGATCCAGCAACAGTATCGTTTAACTGCGCATGGACAATTCCATACGATTAGCGTGGGCATTGCCGTAAGTAAGGTAGGCGCCTTTGATGATGTCATTTTGCTGGCCGATAAAGCCCTGTATAAAGCCAAAAACGCCGGGCGAGGGCAAATTATGGTTAGAGTGTATCGGCCTGAAACGGATGCAACCTTGAATTAACCGAGTGTTATCATGGCTTGCGGCTTATTCATCCGGTGATTACGCCGTAATAGCATGGTTATTTCGCCGTTGCTCAGTGCGGTGAGCTTACTTAACGCGCAAACTGGCTATTGCCATTACAGCATGGCCAGCTTGCTGTTACTGAGATCGGTAACCAACATATGGCCTGGTGCATGGCTGATACATAAATCGAGTTTTGCGTTCGCTATCGCCAATTGGGGTGTTACGCCACAGGCCCAAAATACTGGCACTTCACCCGGTTTGATACTCACGGCATCGCCATAATCAGGTGTATATATATCGTGTATGCCGATTGCTGCAGGATCGCCAAAGTGCACTGGCGCCCCATGCACTTGCGGAAAGCGCGAACAAATTTGTATAGCGCGGATGGCATTGGCTGGGGTCATTGGGCGCATACTCACCACCATATTGCTACTAAACACCCCTGCCGGTTGGCAGGCAAGATTAGTACGGTACATGGGAACATTGACCTGTTCGGTAAGGTTACGAATTTCTAGCCCATCGGCGAGTAACGCCTCTTCAAACGAAAAAGAGCAACCAATTAAAAACGTGACTAAATCATCGCGCCACATCGGGCTGATATCAGTGACTTCGTCGACCAGCGCGCCGTGTCGAAATACCCGATAACGGGGCAAGTCGGTACAAATATCCAGGTCGGCCGCCAACGCCGGCATATCTCGTGCACCAGGTCGCGCTGCCATGCCCAGTAAAGGACAAGGTTTGGGATTAAAATGGCAAAACTGCAAAAAATCAGCGGCGTATTGCGCGGGAATAATGGCCATGTTGGCCTGCACAAAGCCCGGTGCCAGCCCAGAGGTATTTTGACTAAATTGCCCGCTGCGACACTGCTGCCGAATGTGGTAGGGCGTTAACTGCTGCATACTTAGCACCTTATTCTTTTGTTTGGAACCCTTTGGTATCTGACCCCGAAGCATGCCAAGCATGCCTGTTAGGCGTGGCCGTAAATGTCTTTGTTGGCTAACCATCGTTTAATCAGATTGACGCTGGTTGGTCGATCGGTTTGCCATAGCGTGGCGGCAAGTTGGCGTGCTTGCGGCAGTAACTCGCTATCGCGGCTTAAGTCGGCAATTTTAAATTGCATCATACCCGTTTGTCGGGTGCCGAGCACTTCGCCGGGGCCACGGATCTCTAAATCGCGCTGGGCGATCACAAAGCCATCGTTACTTTCGCGTAATACGGATAAGCGCGATTGGGCGGTGCGCGACAACGGTGCATGATACAGCAATACGCAGTGTGATACGGCGCTGCCACGGCCAACTCGCCCACGTAGTTGATGCAATTGCGCTAAACCTAGACGCTCGGGGTTTTCAATAATCATTAAGCTGGCATTGGGCACGTCTACGCCGACTTCAATGACGGTGGTGGCCACCAGTAAGTCGAGTGCGCCGCGGCTAAATTCTTGCATAATCTGTTGTTTTTCAGTACTTTTTAGGCGCCCATGTACTAAGCCAATTTTTAATTCTGGCAGCGCTTGTTGCAAGTGTAACGCGCTATCTTCCGCTGCTTGGCACTGTAATGCCTCAGATTCTTCAATTAATGTGCATACCCAATAAGCCTGTCGCTGTTGCTCGGTAACCACTTGCTTCACCCGGCTAATCACCTCATCGCGGCGTGTGTCAGGAATAGCAACGGTGGTCACCGGCGTGCGCCCCGGTGGTAATTCATCAATAATAGAGGTATCCAGATCGGCATAGGCTGTCATGGCTAAGGTACGCGGTATCGGGGTGGCGGTCATAACTAATTGATGCGGATAATGTGCCGGAATGCCCCCTTTTTCACGCAACGCTAAACGCTGATCAACGCCAAAGCGGTGCTGCTCGTCGATGATCACTAAGGCTAATTTACTAAATACCACCCCTTGTTGAAATAGCGCATGGGTGCCGATAATCATTTGCGCGGTGCCGCTTTGCAGGGCGTCTAAGGTGCTTTGTCGGGCTTTACCTTTGGTTTTCCCCCCTAGCCATGCTAATTGAATACCTAAGGGCTCAAACCAACGCTGAAAATTTAGCGCATGTTGTTCGGCCAATAATTCGGTGGGCGCCATCAGCGCCACTTGATAGCCATTGCCAATTGCGGTTAAGGCGGCTAACGCGGCCACTAAGGTTTTACCTGAACCCACATCACCTTGCACCAAACGTAGCATAGGCAGTGGTTTAGCTAAATCGGCTTGAATTTGCTGCACTACACGGTGTTGTGCCCCTGTCGGCGAAAAAGGTAGCTGGGCTAAAAACTGCTGTAACAAGGCATCGGGTGATGACATAGCCACAGCCTGTTGCTGTTGGCCTTGGCTACGCAATTTAAACATACTTAATTGCTGAGCAATCAGCTCTTCTAAAATTAGCCGTTGCTGCGCCGGATGTTTACCTTGCTCTAATAGGGTTAAGGCGGCATCTGGCGGTGGACGATGGATGTAGCGCAAGGCATCGGCTAATGACCAAGGTTGGCGCAATAATGCGCTTGGTAACAGCTCGTCGGGGGCGTAGCGATCTAAATAGCTTAGCGCGGCATCGGTTAAATTACGCCAAGTAGCTTGTTTTAGCCCTTCGGTTGTGGGGTAAATTGGGGTAAGGGTTTCGGCAACGGCCGTATCTAACACTTCGTCGTGCAGCACTTTGTATTCAGGATGCAGCATTTCAAGGCCACGTGGCCCGCGTTTCACTTCACCAAAGCAACGTAGTTGGCAGCCTTTTTCAACGGCATTCTTTTGCGCCGCTGAAAAGTGGAAAAAACGCAATGTGATACTGCCGCTGTGATCGCGCAACGTCACTAACCAGCTGCGTCTTTTACCAAATTGTACTTCGCTGCTTTGCACTTCGCCTTGCACTGTCGCATGCACCAAGGGCATTAAATCGGCAATGGGATACAGCCGAGTGCGATCTTCATAGCGCAGGGGGAGATGAAACAGAATATCCTGAATACTGAAAATAGCCAGTTTTGCTAGCCGTTCAGCGGCTTTGCTACCGACACCTTTGATGGCCGAGATAGCAATATTGTCAAGACGGGTTTGGCTCACTGTGCCGTACTCATCTGTACTGATGCCACCAAAGACGCTGAAAAAAATAGCCGCATGCTATGCCCTAGTGCGTTGAGGGCACTTCCATTACGCCATCAATTTCAATTTGCGCGCCGCGCGGTAACGCGCTGACTTGCACGGCAGCGCGTGCAGGGTAGGGCTCAGCATAGTATTGGCTCATGATTTGGTTAACCGTGGCAAACTGGCTTAAGTCGGTAAGAAAGATGTTCACCTTTACCATATTGTTTAGGCTGCCCCCTGCGGCTTCACATACGGCACTTAGGTTTTTAAATACCTGATGGGTTTGTTCGGCAAAGTCTTCAGACACCATTTGCATAGTAGCGGGCACTAACGGAATTTGACCCGATAAATATACCGTAGTGCCAATTTTTACCGCTTGGCTGTAAGTGCCAATGGCAGCGGGCGCATCGTTGGTGCGAATAATAACTTTAGACATAGAACATTATTTCCTTCTGTATACTTTTTGCACATCAGGGAGTACGCGAATTTTCCGCATAACATTCGCCAGATGTACCCTGCCAAGAACCGATAGCGTGATTTTTATCACGTATTCGCCTGTTTCGCGATCATCGGTAGATAAATCTTGGATATTTGAATCTTGCGAGGCAATAACCGAGGTTAATTTGGCCAATACCCCTGGACGGTTGATGATAAAGACGCGGATATCACACAAGAACTGTTTTTCGGTGGTGTTATCCCAACGTACCGGGAAGAATTTTGCCGGTTCGCGCTCCCAGCCTTTGATATTGCGGCAGTCGTTACGATGCACATTTAAGCCTTTACCCGGAGAGGCGTTAGCGACAATCGGATCGCCTGGGATCGGCCGACAACATTTTGCAAAGGTCACTAGCATCCCTTCCGATCCCACAATAAAGGCATTGCCTTTAGGCAGGGGCAGGGCTTTGCTTTGGGGTTCGCTGCTTTCAAACTCGCCCAATAAGCGACGCGCAATGGCAATAGGTAACTGATTGCCTAAGCCAATTTCAGTGTACAGGGCATCTAACGATTGCTGGTGCACATTGGCTAGCACTTGTTCGATACGCTCTGGGGCGATATCTTCAATATTAACGTGGCCTAGTGCAGAGGTGAGCAAACGACGTCCTAGGGAAATAGCTTCGTTTTGCTGCTGTTTTTTCAGGTAATTACGGATCCCTAAAATGGCACGGCTAGTGACCACATAATTCAGCCAATTGGCATTGGGTTTGCCGCCTGGGCTAGTAATAATTTCAACGGTTTGGCCCGTTTCAAGCGGTTTACTCAGTGAATAAGGTTTGCGATCCACTTTGGTGCCAACGCAACGATTACCAATGTCGGTGTGAACCGCATAAGCAAAATCAACGGCGGTGGCGCCAATCGGCAATTCGACAATACGGCCTTTTGGGGTAAAGACATAGAGTTCATCTGGATAGAGTTCAGATTTTACGTTTTCGACGAACTCAGAGCTGGTGCCCACGCTTTGTTGCAGCTCAAGCAGGCTTTGCATCCAGCGCTGGGCGCGAATTTGTGCCGTTGATTCGCGTACTTCACCATTGGCTTTATACATCCAATGCGCGGCAATACCTTTATCGGCCATTTCATCCATTTCGCGGGTACGCATTTGAATTTCAACCGGAATACCGTGCGGGCCAATGAGCGAGGTATGCAACGATTGATAGCCGTTTTGCTTAGGGATCGCAATATAGTCTTTAAAACGGCTTTCAATCGGTTTAAACAGATTGTGCATAACGCCTAACGTTCGATAACAATGATCAACGCTATCTACCACAACACGAAAAGCGTAAATGTCCATCACATCATTGAACATCAGCTCTTTGTTTTTCATTTTCCGGTAAATGCTATATAGATGCTTTTCGCGGCCACTGACGTCGGCATTTATGCCATTTTGACTAATGCGGCTACGGATATCTTGTTGCACTTTTTCAAGCAGTTCACGACGATTGCCGCGGGCTTGTTTTACCGCCGAACTCAGTGCGCGATAACGCATGGGGTAAAGCGCCTGAAAGCCCCAATCTTCTAATTCATTTTTAATATTATGAATGCCCAAGCGATTGGCAATCGGGGCATAAAGCTCTAGCGTTTCTTTGGCAATGCGACGGCGTTTTTCGGGGCGTAAGGCACCTAAGGTGCGCATATTGTGTGTGCGATCGGCCAGTTTAATTAAGATCACCCGAATATCTTGGGTCATGGCCATAAACATTTTCTGCAAATTGGTGGTTTCAAACTCTTTGATATCTTTAAATTTTACCTTATCGAGTTTGCTAACGCCTTGCACTAATTCGGCTACCGTAGCACCAAATAACCGCGTTAAGTCTTCTTTGCTTACGGGGGTGTCTTCGATCACATCATGTAATAACGCCGCCATGAGCGTTTCATGATCGAGTTTCATGTCGGCCAAAATACTGGTTACCGCGACCGGATGCGTGATGTAAGGCTCGCCACTTGAGCGAAACTGTGGGGCGTGCGCGTCTCTGGCTACCACATAGGCCTGCTGCACCAGATTTACCTGCTCTGGCGGCAGATACGCACTAATCTGATTTTTTAGACCTTCAAATAGATACACAACCACTCCAAACATGTGCAGAAAACGAGAAATGCGTTATTGGTAGTCACTGGGCAGGGCGGTATACACCACGTTAACCCTTGGGTGTATCGACACAGTTAAACTGTGTTTGGTGATACGTTACCGCGCGGTTTGCCGTGCTACTGCTATGAATAGAATATACGTTTAAATTAGGCGAATGCCAACGGCTAAACCGCAGTTGGCATCGTTTAGACAGGATTTTTTACTGATCGTTACCAATAATGGCCGCAACGGCTGCCATTTCAGAGGCTTCTTGTTGCAATTGATCGCGACGCTCTTGTGCATCTAGGATGCTGCTAGTAATAAAGCCTTTCTCAATTTCGCGCAGTGCCACAACAGTAGACTTATCGTTTTCACGATCAACCATAGGCTCTTTGCCTTCAACAGACAGCTGGCGCGCACGGCGTGCTGCAACCAGTATTAAATCAAAACGGTTACCAATTTTATCTACAGCATCTTCAACGGTTACGCGAGCCATTCAGCACTCCGGAAATAGTCAGTGTTAAACTTAAGGTCAACTAGTTTACGCTATTTTGTGTCTTTCGCCAACAGCTGATCGAGCAATGCGCTGTGCCGATGTTGTTGGCTTGCCAGCGAGTGACGTTGGCTTAGCACGATTTGCTCCATTTGTTGTAAGGCTTCAGACAGTTCGTCATTGATAATAAGATAATCGTATTCGTCAGCATGCGACATTTCGTCTTGTGCTTTTGCCATGCGTCCTGCGATAACCTCGGCGCTGTCGGTGCCGCGCTGGTTTAAACGCTGTTCAAGTTCAGGCAGGCTGGGCGGTAAAATAAAAATCCCAATGGTAGCGGGTTCTTGGGCGCGAATTTGACGCGCACCTTGCCAATCAATATCTAAAAATACATCGATACCTTGGCTAAGCTGTTGATAAATAGCATTACGAGAGGTGCCATAATAGTTACCAAACACTTCTGCCCATTCTAAAAACTCATTATTGGCGATGCGTGCTTTAAAATCTTCTACAGTAGTAAAGTGGTAATGCACGCCATTTTGTTCACCCGCTCGTGGCGCGCGCGTGGTATGTGACACGCTTAATTGCATATCGGCATGCTTTTTTAGCAAGGCTTGAATTAACGTAGATTTACCAGCACCGCTGGGTGCAGAGATGATAAATAAATTACCGCTAAGCGGCTGCATAGCATGTTGGTTCACAACGTTTACCTTGTAACAAGGAGAAGAGACTGGCAGCAAGTTTACTGCCAGATCTGCTGAGGTGCAAATTAAGGCGCAGTTTTTTTGCCTTTTGCTTTAGCCTTTATGGATAAGGTTAAGGTGAAGGTCGCCATCGGTTCATCGCCATGTTTACTGGGGCAGGTAACGACTACGGATACCGGTTTATTGATACGCTCGCCGGTTGCCAGAGATTCGTCAATCATCTGATCAATGATATCGCCATCATGACTGGTAAAATGCACTGTACCTTCAGGGCGTTTTAGAAATTGGCCGTTAACGTCTTTAAAGGCAAAATTGGCGTTAACGCCACGATCTTTGGCTTTGCTAAATACTGAAAAAGCGCCAGCTAAATCAGCGCCTATGGCCAGTGCTCCAAAATAAATACTGCCCAAATGGTTTTTAGTTCGCCACGTATGTGGCATGGTAATTTCAACGGTTTTCTCGTTCATTTGAATTATTTTGGGTGAACAGAAACCAATGAGGGGAATGTAACGCCAGGCAAACAGCTTTAAAAACCAGTTTGCTTTACACAGTGAAGTTGCCATGTCATATCCTAAAAGAGTTATGTTGGTGTTAGCTTATCACTGGTCAGACCAAAAGCAAATTACTCTGTACTGATGCCGTATTGATTCTGTTTCTTGTCGATTTTGGCGGTTTATCTCGACTGTTTGCATGAATTAACCATTTACGATGCTGAAAACTAGATTTATTGCGCCTTTGCTTTTTCGCAGTATTTATTAACCCTACTTATTTTCTGGTTTTATAGTATATAATTTAAGCCGAGCAGAATAAGGAGTTTTATGCGTCAGCTGGTATGGGTGTTGCTGTTACTTAGCCTGAGTACGTTAGCAGACACCCGTTTTACCCCCTATGCCGATTATTTATACCGAATTTGGTCGGTAGAGGCTGGCTTACCACAAATTTCTGTGCAAACCATGGTGCAAGATGCCGATGGCTTTATTTGGTTGGGCACGCAAAATGGTTTAGCGCGTTTTGATGGTGTGCAATTTGATGTGTTTAACACCGCTAACTCACCGAATTTACCTTCTAACCTAATTACGTCATTATTAATTGATGCCAAGCAACAGCTGTGGGTAGGCACGGCGAATGGCTTGGTTAAACGCGTTGCGCAACAGTTTGAAACGGTAAGCGGCGGGCGTATTGGTAATGTAAATACCCTACTGGAAACGGTAGAGGGGCAAGTATGGGTGGGGGCTGATCAACTCTATCAAGTCGTTAATAATGAATTACTTCCTATATCAGAGCATCAAGGCGAGGTATTTAGTTTATTACAATCGCCAAAAGGCCTGTGGGTAGGGGGAAATAATGGGGTAGGATTATTTACCTCTGCTAGCCAATATCAATGGTTTTCTGCTGCTGAGACCGCCACCGCGATACAATTCCATGAACTTGGTTTTTATAATGACACCTTGTGGCTGGGTAGTCAGTTGGGCTTGTTTCAACTAACGCCAGATGCTAGCTGGTTACCCGTACATCTACCCGATGTTGCTTCACTTCGTATTGAGCTTATTTTTACTGATCAGCAAGATGGGCTGTGGATCAGCACGCTGAATAAACTGTTTCGTTGGCACAATGGACAACTGGTTGAGCAAATTGACCTGCCAGAGCAGCAAGATTTCAGTTGGGTTGAAAGTATGATGCAAGATGCCCACGGCAATTTATGGTTGGGGAGCCGCTCGCATGGTGTTAAACGTTTACGTACAGCTGTCACTGAACGCTATGGCAGAGAAGCAGGCATTACTGATTTATACACCTGGGGCGTGCACCCTTGGCAAGACAACTTATTGGTAGGATCGCGGCAGGGAGTGGAGCTGTTTGATCCGAGCACGCAACGCTATCAATTAAAAATTACTGGCGAGCAATTAGCTAACCCTTTTGTTTACAGTTTTTTTGCTGACAACGCCAAGCGACTGTGGGTGGGTACGCGCAGTGGTGTGTCAGTATTTGACGAAGCGTCCTTATCGCCTTTATTTCAAGTCCCTGAATTAGCGCATTTGTTGGTAACCAGTTTTGCTGAACAAGATGACCGCTTATGGCTGGGTACCAATGGTGGACTTTATTATATCGATCAAATACCTGACGGTGAGCCTGCGCAACTGAGTAAATCGGTTGATGTAAAAGTGTATGAGCATCCTGCACTGCCGTCGGATGTTAGAGTGCGTTCTATCTATCCCGATAAAGAGGGACAGCTTTGGATTGGTACTGAAGTAGGGCTATTTGTCCTTGATCAGCAGCAGCAACTGCAAGCGGTTAAAGACGCTATTCTTAGCAAAAGTTTTATTACCAAGGTATTTGCTTTGCCCGATAATCAGTTGTTTATTGGGACTTTTGATCAAGGCTTTAGTATTGGCCAGCAAGGTAATTGGCAGCATTTTAATCAACAATCGGGCTTGCCAGGTAATGGCGTTATTCATGCAGAGTTGTATGAAGATTTATTGTTAATTAGTAATTTTGAGGGCGTTTACCGATTAAATTATACCGCATTACGCACTGGGCAAATTAGTGAGCTGTATTTACTAATAGATGATAGACGTCCCGATGGCGCTTCAGATTCCCATCGGTGTTGTAATGGGGCCGGAGACAGCAAAGGGGCTTTATTGGCTGGTCGCTTATGGTTTCCTACGTTAAATGGCATAGTTGGTGTAAATTTACAAAAGGTGCGAGAAACCGCGGCGTTACCGCAACCCGTTATTACGGGACTAACGATTAATAATACCCTTTATTATGGCGAAAAGCTGACGTTAGCTACCGAGCAGCGCGATTGGCAATTGAGTTTTAGTGCGCCTTATTTTGTTCAGGCGCCGTCGTTGCAATTTCGCTATCAATTACGTGGTTATGATGATGCATGGATTTATGCAGGAAATCGTCGTGACGCGTTTTATACCAATTTAGCACCTGGGCACTACCAGTTTTCTGTGCAGGTAAAAGCTGCGGCAGATTATCGCTGGAGCGATTCTACGTTCATTAGTATTGATTTACCCGCTCGCTGGTATGAAACCAAATGGTTTATCTTTTTTGTATTTAATGCCGTGTTGTTGTTGTTGTGGGCCATTTATCAGTTACGGGTTTCGGCGTTAGATAAATCGCAGCGCCGTTTGCAGCAATTGGTTGATGAGCGCACAGCCGCTTTGCATCAGGCGAATCAACGCTTACAACAAATGAGCATGGAAGATGCGCTAACCGGTTTGTATAACCGTCATTATTTAAGCCAACATATCGAGCCTATGCTGGCACGCAGCAAGCGCAAGCAACAGCCATTGGTATGGGTATTAATTGATATTGATCATTTTAAACAGATCAATGATGTCTATGGTCATCAGGTGGGAGACGCGGCCCTAAAACAGGTTGCGCTCATATTAACCGAAAATAGCCGCAGTTCTGATCATATACTGCGTTGGGGCGGCGAAGAGTTTTTGTTAGTGCTTGAAGAAAGCGTGAATACCCAACTGTATTTGGAACGTTTACAACAAGCGTTCGCAACACAAAATTGGCAGCAGCTCGGTTTGGCGCATCCACTAACCTGCTCGGTGGGGGCGATACATCAGCCAGCCCAACTGAACTGGGAGACCTGTTTACAGTTGGCCGATTTAGCGCTTTACCAAGTAAAACAGCAAGGCCGCAATGGGTATTTGTTGTTGTACCCCACCGCCGATTACCCTACTGTACAGCAGCCGGAGATCACCAGCTTAGCTCAATTAATTAAACAGGGTTGGCTTACGTGGCAGAGTAATACTGTGCAATTTGAGTAATCAGAGCATCCGGCGCAGCGATTTTAGTTTTGGCTACGATAGGCATTTCGCACTTAAAGGTATTGCTGCAAATTGCTCCCGTGTTAACACTCTACTTCGGTAAATATTTAGGGACGTAGCTAATGCGTGTGCCTGTATTTTTATAAAACGCCGGCCATTAAGGTGATGCGTTATCTAGCGTTTATCTTGTTAAAATGCATGCCGTTTCACTTCCTCTAAATTCGCCAGCATAATTTGCTGCGCCTCTGGGCGCGCTTCAATTTTGGCTAGGTCCAAGTTTAGTGCCTGCACGGCATAAGGCAGCAGCGACGAGCGCACGGCGAACACCCGCTTGCCGTGTTGCATATTGTCATCTTCGGTAATAATCGGCATCGCGCCAAATACGCCCAGCATATACCACTTTATCTTGCTTAGCGTTGGCTAAGTGCTCAATAGCAGTCATGGTTTTACAGAGCGCTTGTAAGCGGGTTAGCCGGGGTAAATCTTCAGCGCGAATAGGTTGGTTGTGCATGATTAGCTCGCATTATGTTAGGTGTTCCGTCAACGCTAAGCCAGTGCGCGAACGTCTAAAAGGGCTTGGCGCAAAGGCTTAAAAACATCTGCCTGAAAAACATACACTGAGTACTTGCACAGTATGGCGTGAAATATGAAACAGCCTAAGATAGTGACACACGGATGACATGTCATTAACCATGACAGGGTATGGACAAAGTAGCAGGATGCTATTTTCTAGGATGGATAAGGACAACAATCAATCGGCAAGGATGCCAAATAGCCTAATAAGTTTTTTAATGAACCGTTTGCGCGGCTAAGGAATAGTAATGTCAGCTCAAAATGCTTATCGCTCAATGACTGAATTGCCCGATTTAACATTGTTTAAGCGCTTTGAAGGCGGAGCGGTTTACACTCAAGACCATAAGGGTAAATACAACGTGGTGATTGATGAGAGTAGTATTGCCGATTTGCTTTCACCAGAAGATCTGGATGACGTGGAACTTATCAAGGTGCTAGCGTTTGATACTGAACAGGCACGCTTGGCGTATTTGGCAAAGCGATTCGACAATAACGTATAGCATTACGTTTTAATCTGGTTCTAAAATAAAGACAAGCGCTTAAGGGTGATAATGAATAACAAGGTAGGATGCCTGTTAGGGAGAGTGTATGTGGTTTGAGCAACTCACGGGGTTTACCGAGCAGGGCGCAGCACAAGTAAGGCAAATGTTGACGCTTGAAAATGGCGTGTTGACCAGCCGTGCCAATGGTAAAGCATTTCAGATAGGGCATTTAGTCTCGCCCACTTTAGCGGTTTTGAAAGCAGAAGCAGCGGCTATTATGCAAAGCGCAACGTTCATTGCTAAGCCAATTAGTGTGCAAGAAGTGATTGCCGATGTGCAAAGCTTGCATATGGCGCCACAAAACGCTGGCGCGTTCTTTCAGGTAGCTTCGCAGTTTAATTTATTAGAAATGGTTAGCCCTACGGTCACGCCTGACTCGGGCATTACCGGTTATCAGTTCGACCGTACCCAAGGCCCTGCCTGCGCCATGGCATGTGGTGCTGGGCTTATCTACCGAAATTACTTTGTGCCCGTTGATGGCGAGCTAGGGCAAACTGCCGAGCGGCAACTAAATATGTTGGATCAATTTGAGCAGCAGCTATTAACGCAGGTAAACCAGCACGTAACAGAGCAGTTTGACAGCTTATGGCAAATGAAAAACGGCTACGCGCTACCCAGTAGCAAACAGCTAAACGCTATAAATCAAACGCTGGCGCAATTAAATGAAACTGAAATCACCGAGCTGATTAACGTAGTAAAAATTGGTGTGCAATACGATACTGAAGTCACACTCAACAACATTGGTCACGCTGTTACTCAGGCATACTGCTCAGCTATGCCAGTTGCCTACACTGAACATCAGGCCGCACTTTGGCAGCCCCTAGCCAGTTTAATTTTGCAGGCGGCTTACGACGCTACGCTGGCCGCTGCCGTCATTAATACCACTAAAACCGGCAACAAAAAGGTTTACTTAACATTGTTGGGCGGAGGGGCTTTTGGAAACAGTATTGAATGGATAGTGAAAGCCCTAGAAAACGCACTGTCTTTTTATAAACTCGCAGGCCTTGAGGTGCAGATCGTCAGTTATGGTCGCAGTAATAATAGAGTCAAAATGCTGGTAAATCAGATAAATAAGGCACTGACGGCAGTATAGGTTTTATTGATAATGATAAAGAATGCAAATTATCTGACACTGGAAAAAGGTTACTGGTATGGATGGCAAATGTTGCCGGGTTATGTTGCTGATTATAGCCCCTATTTTTCGCCAATTTTCGTTACCGATGTTAAGCCACTTAAGTCCGGAAAAAATGTTCTAAAACTGCAGTTTTTAAATGCGCATTATGCTCAGGGGGTAGCTGATTTTGATCTTAACCTGAAGGTGCTCAAAAAAGAAACCTCTTACATAGTATCTGAAATTTTACATGGGTATGAGCATAGCAACCGGTCTGGAATTATTTCTACTATTGATGAAGCGTGGATGGAGTTATTTGCGCCTTACATGTGGAAAACTCATCGAAACCATAAAACGTGTACCCCTAAAGACAATATTCAGCGTTTTTTGGATGAATGTTATTTACCACGCGCTATGTGGCGTTAGCACAAAAGACAGAGCAATTTTTTACATCGTACAGAAAAACGCGCTACTTTATAATCCTTTTACGGCCTTGGCGCCGCCCGGCAGTGAATAACGCATAATGCGGCCGAATACCGTGCTGTATTGGCGCACAAAACTGCCGGTATTGTAAGGTATGCCGTATTTGGCCGCGATGGCTTGCACTTGTTTGGCCATAGCAGGGTAGTGCCGTGCCGGGATATCCGGAAACAGGTGGTGCTCTATCTGGCAACTTAAATGGCCAGTTAAAATATGCAGCCAGGTTGGGCCGGTAAAATTAGACGAGCCCAGCATTTGGCGGTAATACCACTGACCACGGCTTTCGCCCTCGCACTCGGCGGCGGTAAACACATGCACTTCTTTGGTGAAGTGGCCACAAAATATCACGGTTGAGGTCCATAAATTACGCAGCAAATTCGCCAGCAAGTTACCGCACAGTACCCATAACCACATCGGCCCAGCAATCAGCGGAAAAAACACATAGTCTTTAATTAACTGGCGGGCACCTTTACCAAAAAAAGCTTTTTTCAGTTCGCTGTCGCTCACCTGGGTGTGGCGATCGGCCTTCTTTTTGCCAAAAAATACCCGCTGTGCGGCCAGTTCGTGATACGACACGCCCCACTGAAATAACATACTTAGCAGCAGGTAAGTGCCGCCTTGCCATAAATTACGTAATCGCCAACGGAAGTCGTTACTTAAACGCAGCAGGCCATAACCAAAATCGCGGTCTTTGCCAATAATATTGGTGTAAGTGTGGTGCTCAAAGTTATGGGTGCGCTGCCAGGAGCCGGCATCGCAAGCGATATCCCATTCGTAGCGTTTGGAGTGCAGCACCGGGTCATTCATCCAGTCGTACTGGCCGTGCAGCACATTGTGGCCGATTTCCATATTGTCGAGAATTTTTGCCAGTGCCAGTAGTAATACGCCAACCAGCCAAAGCCAGGGTGTAATAAAACCCAGTACCATTAATACGCGGCCGCTAAGGGCGCTTAAGCGCTGCACCAGCAATACACGGCGGATATAACGCGCATCGGCGTCGCCCAGTTGTTGTTGCACCTGCTGTTTTACGCTGTCTAGCTCGTGCTCAAGCGCGTTAAATTGTTCTGTTGAAAGTTTCATCAATAGTCCTGTTACAGCTTAATCACTAATTCGGTTACCGGTTGGCTGACACACAGCTGAATTTGTTCGGCGCCGTGGCCGCTTAATGCACCGTTACGCATATCACGCACCTGGCCGGACACTTTGTCGCATACACATTGAAAACACACGCCCATACGACAGCCAAAGCGCGGTGCCAGATTATGTTGTTCAGCACTTTGTAGCAGGCTGTGTTGGCTGTTCAGCGTTACGGTGGTGCTGAAACCAGCACGGATAAAATGAGCGCTTAGCAGAGTATCTGTTGTGCTACCGGAGGCCGAGGGCAGGGCTAAACCAAATTGCTCTTGCTTAATACGCTCTGCCGTTACGCCATGCTGGCTTAGCGTATTGTGTAGCTGCTGCATAAATCTCTGCGGGCCACACAGGTAAAACTGCTGATTGCTGAGATCGGCACCAAGTTGCTGTTGCAGTGTCTCTGCAGGCGCAGTAAGGCTATCCGACAACTGCAGGGTAAACAGTGGTTGCCGAGTGGCCAGTTGCTGCAGATCTTTAAGTAAGGCCGCATTTTCTATGCCGCGCATGCGGTAATACAGGGTTACCGGCGCTAACCAGTGGCGCTGGCTTAACAGCATAGCGGCAATGGGCGTAATGCCAGAGCCGGCGGCAACAAATACCGCAGGTATTGCCGGTTGTTGCCAGTGAAAATTACCCTGTGCCTGGCTGATAGTAACCACTGCGCCTTCGTCTAAAAGGTGTAACAAGGGGGTAAATTCGCCGGTGCGGTTAATTTTGCAGCACAATTGAATAAGCTGCCGACTTTGCCACAGGCTCAGTGGCGAGCAAATACTGAACGGCCGGCTGATATAGCGCCCATTATGCTGAAGGGTTAGCAGCACATGCTGGCCTGGTACAAAACCCGGCCAGCGCGTTGAGACCTTAAGGCTTAACTGCAGCATATCGGCCGTTTGCCATTGCTTAGTGACTAACTGCGCACGGTACTGGCCTGGCAGAAAACCTGGCCAGAAACGTTGCAATAATGGCAGAAAATACAGCGTTAACGAGGGCTGGTTAGCCAGCATTAAACAAAAACTACGCCAAAGGCGGGTAAAAAATGACTTCACTACAGCTTCACACAATCAGTTAATTTCAGCGTACAGTTGTACACTAAAATATCTGGTTTGGCCAGTTCGTTTGTTTTTAAAATAAATGAAATTTTCTTATCTTGTTGAATTTAAAATATTTAAATATTCCAAACTTTTGAGCTGTGCTGGCACTTTCAGTGAACAAGTGTACTCTTTTTCCTAGATTTTTATTCTGTCTACCCGCCAAACTGCCCACCACTGTTGGGCAAGAAGTACTCGGTATGTTATTTGGTTGCTGAAATGGCTAAGCGTGATTTACATATCGCAACCGATTTTTGATATGTAATAACTAATCGTTCTTGTATTTTTGTGGTATGACTGATATGTTTTTGTGTATATTTTTCATTATATGAAGCATTAAGGTATATCGAAATGAGCTATGTAACAGAGCAGATACTACAAAGCCTTCGAGAAGCTCGGGTACGTAAGGGGTTTAGCCAAAGAGAGCTAAGCGCACGGTCGGGTGTACCGCAAAGCCATATTTCGAAGATCGAGTCTGGTGGTGTTGATTTAAGAATATCCAGTTTGATAGCGCTTGCCCGCGTACTCGATCTAGAGTTATTTGTTGCACCTAAAAAGTCCGTGCTTGCCATTAAGTCAATCATTCGAAGTGGCCAAGGTATTAACGGCATCAACAATGAAGCTGAGCCAATACCGCCTGCATATCAGTTAGAGGAAGACGATGATGACTAACAATGTCTCTACGCTCAACGTGTTGCTCTACGGTGAACCCATTGCAACGATTACCAACGTGGGCAATGACAGAACGCTTTTTGCCTTTACGGATTCGTACATTGATGACGAAGCGCGGCCTGTGTTAGGGCTGGGTTTTAAAGATTCGCTGGGTGGCTTGCTGACTAACTTCAAACCGACGCAAACTAAGTTAACACCGTTTTTCTCCAACCTTTTGCCAGAAGAAACCATGCGTCATTACCTAGCCGAGCGTGCCGGTGTGAACCCCGCACGTGAGTTTTTTTTGTTGTGGGTATTAGGGCAGGATTTAGCTGGCGCGATCACGGTTGAACCCGCCGATGGCGAAGCGCTGCCGCCTAATGTGCAGCAAGGCGCTGAAGGTAAAATGAAAACTGAAGCGCCAATGCGTTTTTCATTAGCGGGTGTACAGTTGAAGTTTTCAGCCGTACAACAGGCAAGCGGTGGTTTGACTATTCCAGCAACCGGTCAGGGTGGTTCTTGGATTGTGAAATTGCCGTCGTCTCGCTTTGACGCTGTGCCAGAAAATGAATATTCGATGATGGAGCTGGCTCGAATGTTGGGAATGGATGTGCCAGAAACACAGCTACTCCCCATTAACCAGATTGCTAATATCCCAGATGGCATTGGCAAATATGGTGACTCTTTTAAAAATGCTCAGGCGTTTGTGATCAAGCGCTTTGATCGTGCAGGTGAGCAAGCCGTACACATTGAAGATTTTGCGCAAGTGTTTGGCGTTTATCCGCAAGATAAATACAAAAAAGCCAGTATGCGCAATATTGCTCAGGTTATCGGCATCGAAGGTCAAGACAAGGACATTGCCGAATTTACCCGCAGATTGGTATTTAATACGTTAATTGGCAATGCCGATATGCATTTGAAAAATTGGTCTGTGATCTACAAAGACAAGCGCACAGCATCGATTGCACCTGCTTACGACTTTGTCTCAACCATTCCTTATATCCCCGATGATAGTGCGTCGCTGAAGGTTAGCCGAAGCAAAAAATTCAGTGATTTCACGCTGGATGAATTATCACACCTAGCGGCTAAAGCTATGCTGCCAGAGAAATTAGTGTTGGATACGGCTAAGCAAACCGTAGCAGGCTTCCACGAGGTATGGGCAAAAGAAAAAACGCATTTAGCGCTTACCAAGTCGATGATTGAGGTGATAGATACACACTTACGCAGCATACCACTGCGCTAGAATAAAAACCGACAGGTACGGAAAGGCAGAGGCATTGCACAATACTGGTTTATTACCATCCATCCGTTAGAGTCGTGTACTGTTTCCAAAGCAACGCAAAATCCTGACACATTTTGGTAAGGACTTGTTGTTGGCTATGAAACGACGTGGTTTTACAAAAAAAAGCTGCTGTGTGAGCGCACTGGCTTTGATAATAAAACCGTGACATTTACCATCTCTGTGGTAAATATTGTGTGAAGTACAAAGGCATCACGATATTGGTTTGTTCTATCGCTGATGAGCCTTGTGTGCCCGTTAACTTAAAGGTTTTACTGGGTGCACACTTTTCGACGTAGGATGCCAAGGATTTTGCTTTTGTGCGTTTACCACTTTTGACTTCGACAGGGACTATATCGCCTTCATTTGTTGCCAAAATAAATTCGATTTCAGCGCGGGCGTCATGCCATGAATAGCTTGGGTCAACACCAATAGCAGTGAGCTCTTGTTGTGCAAAGTTTTCAGCCACGTAACCTTTGTATTCATAGTTTTGCTGCTTAATCTCTTTATAACTGCTGCCTAGCATATGATTGAGCAGGCCCACATCAAACAGAAACAGTTTAACCATATTGTCTTTTTTATAGGCCGCCAACGGAGATTTCGGTAATCCTTCAATAGGGTAGTTTGGCAAAGCTAAGCGGCAGCAGTTAAGCCAATGGATCGCGGTTTCAAAATCGCTATAACGAGATTTACGCTCATGCACATGCTTAAATTTAAAGCGTTTAACCGACTCATCGCTGACAAGTGATAGCTGGGCTGGAATGCTATTAAACACCGATTCAATCAGTGTGGCATCGACCTTGCCCGCGTACTTACCAAAATCGCGGCGATAACCTGCAACTAAATCGGCATGAATTTTTGTGACTTTTTCAACCCGCTCTAAAATGCTTGAATCCTTAAACTGATACCAAGCAGAAACGGCTTCCGGCATACCACCGGTAAAAAAGTAGTCTGTTAGTTTATCCATCAATTTAGTGTGCACTGCCGGTGTGCTGGCTTGACTATCAAATGCTTTGATCAGTGCTTGCTCGTTGGATGCATAAATAAATTCTTGGAAGGTCAGTGGTCGTAAATTGTATTGTTCTACCTTGCCCACAGGGAAGGTGTTAAGCAAACCAATGTTCGAACCGCTGGCTGCGACAAAATAGGACGGCGCTTTTTCGGCAAAATATTTAAGCGAAGTTACGGCACGTTCACACTCGCCAATTTCATCTAATATCAGCAGGTCGGTTGCTGGGTTGAACGCTTGGTTGGTTAACAACTCAATGTTCATTAATAGCTCGTCGGGTGACAGTGAGCCAGCGAACGCTTCTTTGTAAGCGGGATTTTCAAGAAAGTCGATACGCAGGATGTTGGCAAAGGTGTTACCAAACAACTCTTGCAGCAGATAGGTTTTACCTGTTTGCCTTGCGCCGTCAATCAATAATGGCTTGCGCACAGGTTGATTTTTCCATGCTATTAGGGCGTTAAGTAAGTTGCGCTGCATTGTCATTTCCCGCCAATTAAGATTGCTTACGGCCTATACTATAACTCAAATTACACTTTTACGCGCATAAAAATGCGGAATTTTACATTTTTACGCGCATAAAAGTGTAGAATAGTGGCCGTTTGCATTCAGGAATTGACATTGTCGCCTTAGTTTCAAAACGCATGCCGCTTAACCTCATCCAAATTCGCTACCATAATCTGCTGCGCCTCTGGGCGCGCTTCTATTTTGGCTAAATCTAGGTTTAGCGCCTGCACGGCATAAGGCACCAATGCAGAGCGCACGGAGAACACCCGTTTGCCGTGTTGCATATTGTAATCTTCGGCGATAATGGCTTTTTGATAGTCGGTTAAGCGGGAATCGGGTACCAGCACGATATCAATAGTGCTATTCCAGCGATCATCGTGTTCTTTTGTCATCTCGGCATCACCTTCAATGCCATTGATGCCGCGAAAGCGGCTTAATACAAAATCGCGAAAATCGCGGTTCTTCTCACAGTAAGCGCGCACATGCCAGCGAAGTGGCGTGCAAACCAGCGTATGCGGGGCAATAATACGGCTTTCTTCATCTGGGCTGGTAAGCGACACATAACCCATATCAATCTTTTTACCGTCGCGCGCGGCCTGCACCAGTGCCCGCAGAATATCCGGGTTTACCTGACGCAGTGGGGGCGTGAGCATTTCGGTATGGGCAAAGCCTAAATCGAGCTGGCTAAAGGTGTGGGCAAAATCTTTGGTGCTGGCCAGCGCATGCAGGTATTCATCCGCCAGGCCGCTGGTGACTTTGGGGGTAAAATTGGCAGCCGGTTTATAACCTTTTAGCTTGCGGTCGTACACCAGATTATCGGGCGCAATATCGCGCATATAAGCATTTAAATCTTTGGAAGCCTGCTGGCGCGCAATACCAAAGCTATTGCATAAATGCTTGGTGGTTAACCGGCCTTCCCATAGCGCGACAATTTCAATCAGCCGGTAACGCATTAACAGCTCCCAGCGCAGCGGCCAGCCACTGGCGTCTAGGCTACTACGGCTATCTGTTGAAAGTGCGGGCTGTGGTTGATGGTTTTGCATATAAACTCCTGTAAGATATGTCTGATTAGCATACACACATGCGTTAACTAATTTCTAGGCTTCAACCGTTGCTGCAGTTAAGGTGGCAATTGGCCAAGCTAAATTAAACTGCTGAAGAATAGCTTGCTCCGCCGCTAACCACTTGCAAAAGTTATCCACCTTTAAGCTATAAGGAATGGCCAGCACATAATACTCATAACCTAAATAAACTAAATCGGCATAACGCCAAATACGCCCAGCATACACCACTTTATCCTGTCTTGCTGTTGCTAAGTGCTCAATAGCATTCATAGTTTTACATAGCTCTTGTAAACGTATTAGCCGGGGTAAATCTTCAGCGCGAATAGGTTGGTTGTTCATGGTTAGCTCGCTTGATGTTTGGGTATACGCCAACTCTAAGCCAGTGTGCGAATGTCTTAAAGGGCTTGGCGCAAACGCTTAAAAACATCTGCCTGAAAAACATACACTGAGTACCTGCACAGTATGGCGTGAAAAAAGAAACAGCCTAAGATGATGACTCACGGATGATATGTCATTAACCATGACAGGGTATGGACAAACTAGCAGGACGCTACTGGCAAGGATGCTTCTTGTAAGGAAGCAAGTAGCAAGGATGCTATTCGCTTGGATGCGCAGGGACAAACAGGCAAGGATGCCAATTACCAAAGGAGGCTTAAATGAGTGTGCTACAGCAAGACCTATTCTTAATAACCTTAGAAGCGCAATTTCGCGATCTATTTCAAGCCAGCAAAGCGGGTAAAGATAACCACGAACAACGCTTGCGCGCACAGGGCTTTATTCATGCCGGTGAGCTATTACAGCTATGCAGCCGCCAACAAGTGCAGCAATTAATGGAAAAGGCACACATAGAGGTATTTGGGATCAGCATTGCCGAACGCAAGCCCTCAGCCCAAGCGCGCCGCCAGCAAGCGTTGCAGTTGGGCGATTATGCTTACTTTGAAGAGCCAGCATTTAATCGGTTTTCTTGATCTAAATTCTTGGTATCTGTAAAAATACAAAGATATGCCATGTTAATTAAACTAGAACATTCTAAAAAAATATTACTTCTAAGCGCTAGAAATAACAAGCTGCCGATAATCTTTGCATATTGCATATTGCATATTGCATATTGCATATTGCATATTGCATATTGCATATTGCATATTGCATATTGCGTATTTCGGGATGATCCGGCCAGCGATTTCGGCATAAGGCACCAGTGCTGAGCGCACATGCCAGCGTATGCGGCGCAATAATCAAATCAACCAAATGAGAGAAGCAGAGGAGGTTTCTCTCACATAGCATGCTAGATTTTTTCGATGTCATTTAGTAAACGAACTAAAGCCCGACCGAGAGCCGCTGCCATATTTACTGGCACTGCATTACCAATTTGTTTATACGCTGCATTCATTGACCCTTTAAATTCCCAACTATCTGGAAATGTTTGAATACGCGCATATTCTCGCACTTGCAAAGGTCGTGTTTCGATTGGATGACATCGTTCAGTTTGTTTTTGAGCAGGTGAGGTAGTCAATGTTAAGCTCGGCTCACCTAGGGATAGTCGTCTTGCCATTCCAGTTTTACCGCCACTAAGAAAATAGCTCCCTTGCATATACTCTCGTTGTAAAGTATCTGGTAAATCCCGCCAATAACCGCCTTGTGGGACGTACTTTAATATATCTTGTTTTCTTTTGGGGTATAATTGGCCTTCCGATACTGGAACATCAGAGTTATATAATTCGCCCTTATAAAAAGCATCTGCTAATGTCATAATCCGCTGGTATGGTGAAGGCCAAATAAACTGTACTTTTTTTGCAAAATCTTTTCGTATGCCTACAAGTATTAAACGCTCCCTTTTTTGCGGCACTTTATAGAAAATTGCTTTTAATACTTTAGGATCTACAAGCTCATATCCGAGCTCATCTATTACATTCTTAATTGTTTCTAAAGTCTTACCATTTTCATGTGTTAGCAGTGCCCTAACATTTTCAGCCATAAAGACTTTTGGCTGGAGCTCATTAATTGCTCTTGCCATCTCAAAAAACAAAGTGCCACGTGTGTCTTCAAATCCTAAACTTTTACCTGCATATGAAAATGCCTGACATGGAAAGCCACCTGTTAAAATGTCTACATTTTCTTTAATAATCTTAAAATCAATATTTGAAATATCGCCTTCGACTACATTCCAGTGAGGTCTATTGTGTCTTAGTGTTTGACAAGCATATTTATCCAATTCATTTAGAAACACGCTCTCTAGACCTGCTTGCTCCATACCGAGAGCTAAACCTCCTCCCCCAGCGAACAACTCTACAAGATTATATTTACGAACTGGTTTTATACTCTGTTCTTGTTCCCAAATTGAGTTTTTAAAAGATTGCAATTCAGGAAGGTGTTCAACTTGCTCACTTGAAATCAATCCAGTATATGGATCCGCTTTAAGTTCGCCTTTTGAAAGTCTAGCCTCTATTGCTCTTTTCGGCAAAGATAGAATATCTGCAAGAATTTCAATGCTATAGTGTTTGCAATGGATGCTATTCTGGGTTTGAAACATTTACGTTCTCCTCAATGATGAGGTTTAATTACTGATCCAATATACAGTATTTTTGCAGTGCGGTCCAGCTTTTTCAAGTAATAGATTCTGAAATTTTGAATCCTTCTGATATAGCTAGGGTTTTTAACGTGCAATATAGTTTAACTGTCCTCCGGCGTATTATTGCCTGTTTCAGGTTTGAGTGTATAAGTGTAATGACCTTTTAGTCTGATTTAAGATAGTGAAAGTTGATAGATTATTAGTAAGTGGAAGTGAGTTAAATTCTTAGGGTAAATTTGTGCCTAAAAAAACACTCAAACTACCCATTTGTACATACGGATTGTTGTCAGATACAGCTCTTATGTTCGACTTCTGTTAAAAAACCTTTTATATGATGGCATGCTTTATGGTATCAATGCATGAAAATCACCTAAACTTTCTGAAGATAATGGTGTATTGATCTCGAAAAGTTAATTTTATTTAAATTATTTCGAATGGAGTCTAATGCTTTGAGTAAAGAAGTTTTGTTAAATCAGATTACGGCGTATTTTGAACAAAAAATATTTTTGAATCATAAAAAAATATCATTAAAGCAAAATGCTCAACTTAAGTCATACAATATTAATCCAATTGTTGTTCGTTATTTGTCAAAAATTCTCGCTGATGGTTTTACTCCCATGGGTGTTGCAAAGGCGCTGTATTACCCAAGAGTTTTAGGTACTTCGATCAATACATCGTTTGGCGATCGTATCCAAAAGATGTTTGTTGAGTTGGGGTTGGCCAGAGGCTCGCTAATAAAAGGCATGGATATAGAATTCGAAGATAAGATTGACGGCCGGAGCAAGTGGTGCCAGTTAAAGGCTGGACCAAATACTATTAACTCAGAGGATGTGAGGCCTCTTCTTAAGAAGTTTACGACCGTTACCAATCTTGCCAGAACAAACTCGATGCGACTTAATAATAGTGATTTAATCTTGGGTGTACTTTATGGCACCCGGTCAGAATTAAGTCAGCATTACATTACAATTAATGAACATTACCCTGTAGTTGTTGGTCAAGAGTTCTGGCATCGTTTGACGGGATATGAAGAATTCTATCGTGAATTAGTTTCTGAGTTAGATAGGTTGATATTTAGCCTTCCTACGGATGACTTCATAAACGAAGGCTGTGCGGCTTTAGCCCGGGAAATCGAGGCAAGTGGAATTTTAAATGGTAATTAATTTTAATATGCTTGAATTGCAAATGAACTATTGGATTCGCTTTCAATAGGTTGAGCTATCTAAAAGTTGATTCTTATGAGCGGAAAACGATAAGCAGAACCATGGCCAACCAGTGTGTTACTGCAATGTTAGGTGTGGTCGTGGTTGATACCTGCACAGACGGTCAAGCGCGTGTTCAGTGTCGTTTTGAGTCCGATACGTTGTGGCTTTCTCAGGCTGCGATGGCAGGGCTGTATCAGGTGAGTTCACAAGCGATTACCCGACATGTGAAAGCTATCTGTTCTGGAGAGGAGCTTGAGAAAAGTTGAACTTGTAAGGATTACTTGCAAGTTCAACTGGAAGGCGGCAGATACGTAAAGCGTAGTGTTCGCCATTAAAGTCTCCCTGTTATGCTTGCTGTAGAGTAACGCGTTCGATAAACACGTGGTACTCAGTTCCGCCAGTGGGCAACACGAATGTTGCAATAATACCTCGTCTATGTGGCGAGATTATGCAGAAGACCAAGCACTGCGCCGTAAACAAGTCTTCTTGCATGATTGGGTTGACAAAATGGATCAGTTCTTGAGTTTCAACGATCGGGAAGGTGTGTCATATCACCTATGATTTTATTCAATATTCTGGATCTGCTCCCGCATCTGTTCTATCAACACCTTAAGCTCCACCGCCGCATTGGTAATCTCTGTGCTAATGGCTTTGGAAGATAGCGTATTCGCTTCGCGGTTAAATTCTTGCATCATAAAGTCTAAGCGTCTGCCGCAGGCGCCGCCTTTTTTCAGGGTGTGGCGGGTTTCTTTAATATGGGCGTCGAGGCGGTCTAGCTCTTCGGCGACGTCAGATTTAGACGCTAAAAACGCCATTTCTTGCTCGAGGCGGTTTTGGTCTAAATCGGCTTTAATTTCATTTAAACGGTTGGTGATGCGGTCACGTTGCCATTGCATGGCTTGCGGTAAGTGTTCTCGGACAAAGGCCACGCGTTCGCCAATGGCGCTTAAACGCTGTTGGATCATCTCTTCAATGGCATCGCCTTCACGACCGCGGCCTGCCAGAAAGTCTTGCAGGGCAGCATCAAAACCCGCTAGTAACTCGCCTTGTAAGGCGTCTAAATCTTCAGTTGGAGTTTCCATTACGCCAGGCCAGCGCAGAATATCGGCAATATTTAGGGTCGCTTGTGGCGCTTTTTGCAGTAGTTGTTGGGCTTTATGTAGCAATTGCTCAGCAAATACATCATTTAACTGCAGTTCACCAGCAGCTTGATTGGCTTGGTAACGTAAATTGATTTCAATTTTACCGCGTTGCAGGCTGTTGCGCAGTTTGTCGCGCAGCAGGCTTTCTAAACCACGAAATTGCTCTGGCAAACGAAAATAAGATTCTAAATAACGCTGGTTAACCGAGCGGATTTCCCACTGGGCGGTACCCCAGTTGGCTTTGGTTTCGTGGCGGGCAAAGGCGGTCATGCTATGAATCATACTGGGCTTCCAAACGGCAAACTAAAAATACGGTTTTTTGGAGTATACCTGACTTTTTGGCAATTTGGCTGATTTTGGCGAATGGATAGCCCTTAGCGCGGTTAGCTTCTATAATAGCCGCTAACTTTATCTTCAGGAGTAGCCTTATGCGTCCAAGTGGCCGTACCGCCAGTCAAATTCGCCCGCTTTCTTTTACCCGCCAGTTTACTGCCCATGCCGAAGGCTCGGTATTGGTTGAGTTTGGCAACACCAAAGTGATTTGTACAGCCAGTGTAGTAGAAGGCGTTCCGCGTTTTTTAAAAGGCAAAGGCCAGGGCTGGATCACGGCGGAATATGGCATGTTGCCGCGCGCGACGCATAGCCGTAACGATCGCGAAGCGGCCCGTGGCAAGCAAGGTGGCCGCACTATGGAAATTCAACGCTTAATTGGCCGCGCGCTGCGCACGGCGGTAGATTTAAGCTTACTGGGCGAAAATACCATTACCTTAGACTGTGATGTGATTCAAGCCGATGGCGGCACCCGTACGGCCTCGATTACCGGTGCTTGTGTGGCCTTGGTTGACGCCTTTAGTTATATGCAAGCCAAAGGCTTGTTAAAAACCAATCCATTAAAATTTATGGTGGCGGCGGTGTCGGTGGGCATGTACCAAGGCAATGCGGTAGCCGATTTAGATTACGCCGAAGACTCTGCTGCGGAAACCGATATGAACGTGGTGATGACCGAAACCGGCAAAATTATTGAAATTCAGGGTACGGCTGAAGAAGCGCCCTTTAGCTTTGATGAAATGCAGCAAATGCTGGCGCTGGGCAGTGCTGCCATCAGTGATATTGTAAAAGCCCAGAAGCAGGCGTTAGGTCAGGAGTAACTATGAAAGCCTTTCAACGTGAATTTATTGAGTTTGCGCTGTCACGCCAGGTCTTAAAGTTTGGCAGCTTTACCTTAAAGTCGGGCCGTACTAGCCCGTATTTTTTTAATGCTGGCCTGTTTAACACTGGTAGCGATTTAGCCAAGTTAGGCCGCTTTTATGCCGCTGCGCTGCAGGATAGTGGCTTGGAATTTGATGTACTATTTGGCCCTGCTTATAAAGGTATTCCAATCGCCACCACGACCGCTGTGGCGCTGGCGGATCATCACAATCGGGATGTGCCTTACTGCTTTAACCGTAAAGAAGCCAAAACCCATGGCGAAGGCGGTAATTTAGTGGGCGCACCACTAAAAGGCCGCATCATGCTGGTGGATGATGTCATCACTGCTGGTACGGCTATTCGCGAATCGATGCAATTAATTCAGGCTCAGGGCGCTGAGCTCACCGGCGTATTGATTGCGCTGGATCGGCAAGAGCGCGGTCAGGGCGAGTTATCGGCGATTCAAGAAGTCGAACGGGATTTTAATACCGAGGTGATTTCGATTATCAGCCTGCCGGATTTAATTAACTATTTGGCGGATAAGCCGGAACTTGCTGAGCACTTAGATGCGGTAAAAGCCTATCGCGCGCAATATGGCGTGGCGTAACATATCAGTGCAATAATCCGTTGTTATACTTTATTTTACGTTGCTTTGCGCTGCGTTGAGTAAGGCGACGATATAGCGAGTACGTAAACGGTATTGTTGTGAGTAACAATGCCGTTTTCTTTGTGCAAAAGGCAATTAGGTGGCGTTTTGTCAGATCGTCTTTTGCTGAGCTACAAAATGAAAGGATGCCGTATGCAAAAACCGAATGGCACTGGCCTGGGTAGAATTATTAAAGCGGCGCGCTGCTCCATGCAAGGCTTTGCTGCCAGTTGGAAATTTGAATCGGCTTTTCGGCAAGAGGCAACGTTGACCTTGCTCGCTTTGCCTTTCGCTATTTGGTTAGCCAGCTCAGCGAGTCAGTTTGCACTGTTAATGGCAGTGTGGTGCCTAGTGTTGGTAGTGGAGCTCTTGAACTCAGCTATTGAATCGCTAACGGATCGGGTTGGGTTAGAGCGGCATGAACTCTCTGGCCGGGCGAAGGATATGGGATCAGCAGCGGTGTTTGTGTCGTTAGTGATTGTAGCGCTGGTGTGGGGCGCCGCCTTATGGGAGCGCTTAAGCTAAGCGTTTAAGCTAAGTGCTTAGGCTAAGTGCTTAGGCTAAGTGCTTAGGCAAAAATACTTTGCTCCAGAAGCGCCCATTGGTTTGCCCAATACTGTGTAGGCAGGCGTTTAAAACCTGAGCGCACAAATTGATTTATTTTTCCTTCCACGGTGGCTAATAATAAATTAGCCAACTCGGTCTCGTCGACGCTAAAGCCTTTTCCTTCGCGTAATTTACGCTCACGCAAGCATTGTTTGATTTGTGTTTCTAGCTTTTCGAATAAGGCCGCGACACGTTCTAATAATCGCTCTTGTTCACCTTGTAGTGCATCGCCGGTTAAAATGCGGCAAAACCCGGGGTTGCGTTCAGCAAAGACCAATACCAACTGCAACATTAAACTAATGCGAGTGTGTGTGTCTTTATGCTCTTCGGTAATGGCATTTACCCGCGACAACAGCGTATCTTCGATAAACTCGATAAGGCCTTCGTACATTCTGGCTTTACTAGGAAAATGCCGATAAAGCGCGGCTTCCGACACGCCCACTTTTTCAGCGAGCGCGGCGGTGGTAATACGTTGGCCATTACTGTTGCTTTGTAGCATGGCAGCTAACGCTTGCAAAATATCTTCTTTACGATTGGGTTTTTTAGCTGTAGTCATGCGCGCAGAGGGTTCCTTACTGCTTACCAGAATGGCCGAAGCCGCCTTCACCACGTTCTGTGCTGTCAAAGCTATTTACTACGGTAAAGTCGGCTTGGACTACCGGCATAAACACTAATTGTGCAATACGATCACCGGGCTCAATGGTAAAAGCGTCTGAGCCACGATTCCACATCGACACCATTAATGGGCCTTGGTAGTCGGAATCAATTAAGCCAACTAAGTTACCCAGTACAATACCGTGTTTATGGCCTAAGCCTGAACGAGGCAAAATGGTGGCGCAGAGATTGGCGTCGCCGATGTAAATGGCGATGCCAGTGGGGATCAGCACGGTTTGGCCAGGCGCTAAACTAAGGGTGTTCTCTAAGCACGCCCGTAAGTCTAAACCAGCCGAACCGGGTGTAGCATAGGTGGGTAGAGGAAAAGTACTACCGATGCGTGGATCTAGAATTTTTAATTCAATGGCTTTTTTCATAACAACTTCTTTATACGTTTATTTTAGGTTTTATAGTGCTGGCTGATCAGTGCAATAAGTTGCTCTGCCAGCTGCTGTTTAGGTTGTACCGGTAAATCTAGCTCGCCACCACGCCAAATCACGCTAACTGCGTTTTGCTCGCTATTAAAGCCAATCTGACTGCCAGAGACATCGTTGGCGCAAATCATATCTAAGCGTTTGTTAAGGAGTTTTTGCCGAGCATAGTCCAGCACATTACGCGTTTCAGCGGCAAAACCCACGGTAAAAGGACGCTGCTGCGTTAAGGCGGCTACGCTGGCAATGATGTCTGGGTTTTTTATCAGTTTAAGCTGCAGTTCGTTGTCATTCCCTTTTTTCAGCTTGTCGGTGGCGATCTCTGCTACCCGATAATCTGCTACAGCGGCGCATCCGATAAACACATCTGAATTCACCGCGGCGGCAAGCGCAGCCTCTAACATTTGTTCTGCACTTAATACCTCAATACGCGCTACCCCAGCAGGTGTGGCAAGTTGTACCGGGCCGCTAATAAGGGTTACTTGAGCACCGGCTTTCACCGCCGCTTCGGCTAGCGCGAAGCCCATCTTACCAGAGCTGTGATTACTGATGTAACGCACCGGATCGATAGCCTCACGGGTGGGGCCAGCAGTGATAGTAAAGCGTAAACCTTGCAGTTTTTTGACAGGCGCAAATAACTGCTCAGTAAGCGCAGTGAGCTCTAAGGGTTCTAACATGCGACCCGCGCCCACATCACCACAGGCTTGTGCGCCAGAACCTGGGCCGAAAATGTGAAAATTATGTTCTTTTAATGTTGCGATATTTTTCTGGGTAGCTATATTTTTATACATCTGCTGATTCATTGCAGGGGCTACAGCCATCGGCGCAGCACTGGCAAGCACGCAGGTGGTTAAGAGATCATTGGCTAAGCCATGGGCTAACCGAGCGATTACATCGGCACTGGCGGGGGCAATTAAAATGAAATCGGCCCATTTGGCCAGTTCAATATGGCCCATCGCCGCTTCGGCGGCAGGGTCAAGCAAACTGTGACTAACCGGATTACCCGACACCGCTTGCAGGGTTAGTGGCGTGATAAATTGCTGCGCAGCGTCGGTAAGAATAACCCTTACATCGGCACCACGTTCTTTTAGTCGACGTACTAGATCAGCACTTTTATACGCAGCAATACCGCCACTGATGCCAAGCAAAATACGTTTAGAAGCAAGGGTTTGCTGCATATTATCGCTATCTCAGCCAAGTTAAGATGGGCATAAGATAGCATGGAAACACAAATTCAGCATCCGTTCAGCGCTAGGAAAAAGGAGATAAGCATGGCTATTACTGATTGGCCGCTGGCAGAGAGACCACGCGAAAAGCTTTTGGTTCAAGGGCCGGAGGCGTTGTCTGATGCGGAACTACTGGCTATTTTTTTGCGAGTGGGTATAGCAGGGATGGATGCGGTGACGTTAGCCCGTCAGTTATTACAACATTTTGGTGGCTTAAAACCGTTGTTAGCTGCCAGCCAAGCTGAGTTCTGTCAGGCGCGGGGATTAGGTGAGGCAAAATATGTACAATTACAAGCCGTGCTGGAGTTAAGTCGGCGTTTTTTGCAGCAACAATTAAAGCGCGATACGGTGTTTTCTGAGCCTGAATTGGTACGAAAATATTTAAGTCATTTACTCTCGCATGAACAACGCGAGGTGTTTATGGTGCTTTACCTTGATAATCAACATCGTATGATCTGTGCTGAGCCGCTTTTTCAGGGCACTATTGATGCCTCGCCCGTATACCCACGTATTGTAGTTCAACGCGCTTTAAAGCATAATGCAGCCGCTGTTATTCTGGCTCATAATCATCCTTCTGGGGTGGCCGAGCCAAGCCGTGCTGACAGAGCGATTACCGAGCGTTTAACCCAAGCTATGGCTTTGGTAGACATCCGGATATTAGATCATTTTGTGGTGGGTGATGCCGAAGTGGTATCGTTTGCTGAACGTGGCTGGCTGTAATGAAATGCTGGCCTTTCCGAGCGCTGTGTATAAGGGTGCTGGGTATAATTTGTCTTGAGTTTAACCGCGCTTTCGTGTATAAAGTGCGCCCTCATCCATTTTCGGGGCAACCTTCAAGGCCAGAAGGGTGAAAGATAGCTCGAGCTGACGTAATTTTGGAGAAATATTGACATGTCTAGAGTATGCCAAGTAACTGGCAAAGGTCCGATGGTAGGTAACCGTCGTTCGCACGCCAACAACGCGACAAAGCGCCGTTTCCTGCCTAACCTGCAAACTCACCGTTTCTGGGTTGAAAGTGAAAACCGTTTTGTTACTTTACGTACTACCCCACGTGGTATGCGTATTATTGACAAGAAAGGTATCGACGCCGTTTTAGTAGACGTTCGTGCCAACGGTCACAAGGTATAAGGAATTAACAAATGCGCGATAAAATCCGTTTAGTTTCTTCTGCTGGCACAGGCTTCTTCTACACTACAACGAAGAACAAGCGTACTATGCCAGAAAAGATGGAAATCAAAAAGTTCGATCCTAAAGTGCGTAAGCACGTGATTTTCAAAGAAGCGAAAATCAAGTAATCGATCTACAGAAACCCGGCCAACGCCGGGTTTTTGCTTTTTAAACCCTGCCTGCGTTACTATGTTTCAAATCCTTCTGTTTGTTTGCCTGTTATGTTGAAACTCTCACGTCGTAATTGGAATAATATTCTGATTTTTTTGGTATTGGTGTTGATGTATAGCCTATACGATTGGTCTGGCACCACCACATCTGGCACGCAGTCACGCATGCAATTGGTGCCTGAAGACGCGCAACTATTGAGTGTTTCTATTGATAACTTAAGATTAGTGCAAATTGCTGGGCAATGGCGTATTCAGCCGGTGAGTCGGGCCGGGGTGGAACCACAGCAATTGGCCAATAGTTGGCAATATACTATTTTGCAGCCTGTGGCGGAGATAGCCGGTAAAAATTGGGTGCCGGTTGCGCAAGCCAGCGTGCAGCTTGTTGGGGAATTTACCCCACAGATTTGGCTGCTTTATCCTGAACCGAATTATGTTTCTGCGGTAGCGTCGTCACAGCCAGGTTTCTTATTGCAACAGGTGGGTCAACCACAGCTTTATCAGCTCTCTGCCGCGCAAGCGCGGTTATTATTTTTACTGGAGTAACGCATGCCCGAATTACCTGAAGTTGAGGTATCGCGATTAGGTATTAGCCCGCATTTGCAGCACCAAACCGTGGTAAAGGTTATCGCTCGGCAGCGGCAATTGCGTTGGTGGATCCCTGATGAGGTGATTACCCTGACCCAGCAGCCAATTTTAGCCATAAGCCGCCGTGCCAAATATTTACTGCTTACGTTACCCACGGGCAGCATTATTATTCATCTTGGCATGTCAGGGCATTTAAAAGTGGTGCCTACTACGTTGCCGGCCGAGAAGCATGATCATATTGATATTGTACTGAGTAATGGGATGAGCTTACGGTTAAATGATACACGGCGTTTTGGAGCGGTGTTATGGCAAGCAAATGAGCAAGAACATCCATTATTGGCGTTGTTAGGCCCTGAACCACTTACTGAGGCATTTACCGTTGATACGTTAGTGCAAGCTTGCGCGAAACGCAGTGCCGCAATGAAACTGGTGTTAATGGACAATAAAGTGGTGGTTGGTGTGGGGAATATTTATGCCAATGAGGCACTGTTTAAAGCCGGTATCGCCCCACAGAAACCGGCAAATCAAGTCAGTTTTGCGCAGTTGTCATTGCTCACTACCGTGGTAAAAGAAACCTTGGCTGCCGCTATTGTGCAAGGCGGAACCACCCTTAGAGATTTTAGTCAGGTTGATGGTAAGCCGGGGTATTTTAAACAAGAGTTATTAGTTTATGGCCGCGGTGGTTTACCGTGCGTCAGTTGTGCACAACCATTGCAAGAGATCCGCTTAGGACAACGCAGTACGGTGTTTTGTCGTCATTGCCAATGCTAACTGGCGGCCAGGTTAAAAACGCCGTTTGGCAGTTGCACGCCATTGCCAACTGCTAATATCGGGATTATCGGTGACTGGACGGGTAAGATCGATATGGATCATGGTGCCGCGACTAGAATGGCTAGACAATAATCGGATCCCAATACCTACCCCCAGCAGAATCTTATCATCAAGCGTGGTTTGGGGTTGTAGAGGTAGAGCTTGTTTCTCCGCTGATGCCCCCCAACTGCGGCCTACGTCGGTAAATGCAGCAAAACCGACATCAAAAATTTGCCACAGATTCCAATCGGTATAATGGCGATATTCTGCGGTAGCAATCATCCGATTATCGCCGCGTTGATAATATAAAGGAAAGGCGCGTAGCCCGCTGTCCCCCCCTAAGTAGAGGCTTTCATCGGCAAATAAATTGCGACCACGCTCGGCCGAGATACTGGCGACAATGCTGTTCCGGGCGTTTAATGCATGATTAAGTTGTAGCGATAAGTGCAATAGTGTTTGTTGGGTATTGCGCCAGTCTAACTGATGGTAGCTAAGTTCGCTAAATAACCAGGTATCTGTTTGCAATTGCAAGGCTTTAGCGGCACCAAAGTGCAATTGTAGGCCCGTATCATCTGCACCCAGCCAAGATTGCAATAATCCCAGTCGCAGCTGCAGTTGCCAACCTGCGTTGATGTCTTCTACACGATTAAACTGATTAATATTGTAGAGCTTTTTAAAATCATCTTGTAACAATTGATATTCAAGCCATAACGAAGACAGGTTGCGATCGTCGGGAAGTTGCAGGCGTGTGCCAAGTTGTTCATCAAAGGCTACGTCTTCCAGCGTTAAGCCGACTATGAGGCGTTGGATGCTTTGACCAAGATCGGGTAATTTCAACCCCACAGAACTTTCAAATTCATTGCGAGTTCTATCGTATTCGTTAATGCTTTCAGCTAACAAATACTCGGTAACTTGTTCTTTATTTTTAGCAAGATCAACATTCAGTGCCCAAGACGAATCTAAGCGATAGAACGGGCGTTGCAAACCGATATGATAGTTTTCACCATCTGAGTTATTCGCATAACTTAGTGAGGTATTCCAATAGCTACCAAAAATGTTTGGGCTGCCAAAACTCAGTAAATAACCTGTACGCTCGCTGTCCTTGGCATAGTCTAGTTGAATTTGATTGCCAGAACCGAGCAAATTGTCCTCGGCAATGCCTAGCGAGTATTCACTTTTTCCGCCTTCGCTAGACCAATCAATTTTCGGCAGCAATGACCAGTTGTCCCAGGTACTTACTTGAACCACCACACTATTGGTGTCGGCACAATAGTGTATTACCTCAATTTTAGCATCACGCAGATAGCGCCGGCTGCGTAATAGCCGTTCTGTTTCAGCCAGCTCGGCAAGGTTAAGGGGGGTATTTTCGGTAAAAAGCAGATCGTCGCGAATGGTCGCTTCTTTGCTGATCATGTGGGTGTTATTGGCAAAGCGGTGTAACCAGAAAACCCCTTTTTCAGTCAAGTCGAACACATTATTACGTTCAAAAGTGATGGCAGTAATCGTTGGTGATTGTTGAGTGAGCAACGCACTGTCAAAGGCGCTATTACAGGTGGCGTATAGCGTGCAACTGGTAAAACATAATGACAACAGGCTGACACTACGCCACATTTATTTACTCCTTGTGACCCGGCTTTTTCACCTGAGTCAGTTTACTATGGCCGATTTTCTTTAAAATTCCAAGCAACATTGGTAAGTCCCTTAGCGTGTTTGGCTATCTTGCGATGTTGTCGGCGCGTTTTGCGGCGCACTGTCGGTAACAATACGTACCGGAAACGGTGGGGTTTCGCTACCGGCATACAGGGTGCGATGTGGAAAGGGGATTTCGATACCCGCTGCATCAAATGCCAATTTAATCTCTTCTTGTAAGCTGTTACGCAGCTTAAGAAAGTTTGTGGTACTGCTCCACACCGAGAATTGAATCGTCAGGGCGGAGTCGCCAAAGCCTGTGAATAAAAAGGTGGGGGCGGGCTCTTCTAGGCTTAATGGATTTTTTTCGGCAACGTCAAAAAGTACTTGGCGTACATGCGCGATATTTTCTTTGTAGGCGACCCCTAACTGTAAATCAAAGCGACGAATGGGGAAGCGAGTTAGGTTGGTCACTTCGGATTTGATCAGGCTTTCATTGGGTATCCGGACAAACAAATTATCGAAGGTGCGTAACTTTACTGACAGTAAATCAATAGAAAGGACTTCGCCCACAGTGGTACCCACCCGGATGGTGTCGCCAATTTGAAAGGGTTGTTCGCCAATTAAAAATAAGCCGCTAATTAAATTTGAGGCCGAGGTTTGAGAGGCAAAGCCAATCGCAACAGACATGACACCTGCAGCCCCCAACAATACGCCTAATGAAAACCCTAATTGGTGTAAGGCTGAGGCAGCGAATAATGCCAAAATGATCCAGTAAATCACCCGGCGAAACAGCGAAGCATGATGCCTGGAAAAGTTGTTGCTAATGATTTTTTCGGCGGCTTTGGCGGCAAATCTCGCCAATATAAACCCTACGCTAATCAATAATAGCGCTTGTAAACTGTTTACTACTGTATCGGATTTGACAAAGGTGATTAGCGTATCAAACATAGCGCGATCCTTACTGACTAAAAATACCGGTAAATGCCCGCACTAGACTGTGTTTGTCGGGCATCTCGCGTGGTGGCGTTAACATATCAACAGTGCTGACCCCTGGCGGCAAGGTTTTATCAATTTTAAAGCGTGTTAGGCTGCCATGTGCTTCGTGCAATAACGTTATCGGATCAGTCCATAAGGTGCCGTCATCGCGTCCGTACAGGGCTAAAAATGGCAGTGGGATACTAATTTTATCAATAGTGAGCATCTTATCGGAGCGGTTTTCAATGGTCACCGCGGTTACCGCGCGATGAGGGCGAGCGGGAATGTCTGTTAAACTTTGTCTGGCCTGCGTTTTATCCGCATAACACAGCTGACCATGCTGGGTAGAGCTGCCAAACCAGGTATCGGAGAGGCGTTGTATTGGCATCTCAAATAACGGCGTCACGGGCTGCTCTAAGCTGACCTGAATACACACCGGCGAACTGATATAAAACACACACTGTTCGCCAGCGGGGATGCTAACGGGTTGACGTGTTTTTACCACGACGGGTCGCTCAAGAAGTTTTGGGGTTAAACGAAATGCTGTGGGGCTGTGCCGAAATACATAACGCTGCGAAGTCAGCAGCTCCGGTAGGCACGCAATAGGTTTACTCACGACGTGGCTTGTTGTTAATACACGTTGTGTTTCAAGCGCAGCCACAACGGATTGGTTAGCCTGCGGTGTGGCAAGCACTGCGGATTCACTGGGGGCAACACTGAACTGCCATTCTTGCTGACCACGTTTAAAATATAAGGCGATAGGCCCAATGGTATAGTGCCAACATTCATCTAATGCCAACGATTGTGGGTGCCACCACGGTGCCAGTGCGGCATGTTCTGTCATATTTACCTCCATCATTGCATCTGGCTATGCTAACAGAAAGACAGAATTAATCGGCAATACTTTGGCTGCTCAGGTTGAGTTCAGCCGACATAGCTTATAAAATACGACTAAATTTGCTGTTAAGGCAATGTGTTAATTCCTGATGAGGAGCATGTCACCTTTATGGACATACCGAGTAGTAGGCCAAGTCTACCCTTTCTAAAGTTCAATTAATTCCTGCTTAATAAGCTGAGCTGTATGTCAGCCTCTTATTAGGCGTATTGCTAATAAGAGGTTTATATGGAACTTCCGGTTCTTATTGCTACGCTTCGGGCTGCGCTTACCCATAACACGACCCATTTATTACGTGACCAGTTAGAAGATGTGCATCCCGCTGACTATGCCGCAGCATTAACCGAGTTTACGCCAACAGAATTGTGGGATTTATTAACCGCATTGCCACGTGCTGAGCAAGCGGAAGTGTTTGGCTATTTGCCCACTTCTGAGCAAGTAAAATTAGCTATTCGGATCAGTCGTCGCAAGTTGGCGCCAATCATTCGGCAAATGTCGTCAGATGAGCGGGCTGATTTATTTAATCGTTTATCTGCTGAACAGCGCGATACGCTATTACCCGCATTAGCGCAAGCTGAGCGCGAAGATTTACTGCGTTTATCGGCGCATGAAGAAGGTACTGCCGGCGCCATTATGACGTCGGATTATGCACTGTTACCGCCTAATTTAACGGTACGTGAAGCCATAGAAGTGCTGCGTTTAGAAGCACCCGATAAAGAAACCATTTATTCTTCTTATGTTGTCGATCAATCGCGCAAACTCATTGGTGTGGTGAGTTTACGGGATTTAATTTTGGCACCGGTTAGTATGCGTGTTGATGATTTAATGAATCATGATCCCATTTATGCCACTGTTGATATGCCACAAGAGGCGATTGCAACCTTGATCGCAAAATACGATTTGTTGGCCCTTCCCATTGTAAATGCCCAGCAGCAAATGGTGGGTATTGTGACATACGACGATGCAATGGATGTGGCGGCTGAAGAGGCAACAGAAGATTTTCATAAAACAGCGACGATTGGCAAGCTAGAGAGCAGCGTTAAGCATGCCGGTATTGGGTTACTGTATCGTAAGCGCGTATTTTGGTTAGTGGTATTAGTGTTTGGCAATATTTTTTCAGGGGCGGGCATTGCGTATTTTGAAGAGACGATTGCCAGCTACTTGGCCTTGTTGTTCTTCTTGCCTTTACTTATCGCCAGTAGCGGCAACGCAGGGGCGCAGTCGGGTACCTTGATGGTACGTGCGTTAGCCACTGGTGATATTAAATTACGGGATTGGGGCTCCTTACTGGGTAAGGAATGTATCGTGGCAGGTTTGCTGGGCTTAACCATGTCAGCAGCTGTGATAGGGTTAGGTTTATGGCGTGGTGGACCCGATATTGCCGTGGTGGTTGCTGCGACGATGATGCTGGTAGTATTGGTTGGCAGCTTGATTGGTTTATCGCTGCCTTTTCTACTGAGCCGGTTTAATCTTGATCCTGCGACGGCAAGTGGTCCATTAATTACCTCCATTGCCGATGTGGCTGGTGTACTGTTGTACTTTTCTATTGCGAGATGGTATCTGGGATTATAATTTTTAGTCAGGTAACAACCCAAATGTACTATTGCTTAAAAAGAGTGTATTCAATATCTTAAGCATAGTTTCGCTAGACTTTAAGCCGTTGAGCATATTTTGAGCAACGGTTTGCCGGAAGTGGGTTTACAAATATCAGATGAAATTTCTTTGTGCAATTTGCTGCTTATGGCTACTTGCTTGGCCTTTACATGCTGTAGAGGTTGTTGCACATGCTTCTGTCAGCGAGCAGCGACTCAGCACTAGCCAATTAAGGGCTATTTTTACCATGCGGCAAACTCGCTGGGCGGATGGTCAGCTTATTCAGGTGTTTGTATTACATTCTGAGCATGAGCAGCATCTTTTATTCAGCCGAAACTATCTTAAAATGTTTCCCTATCAATTAGATGCAATATGGGCGCGGCAGCGATACTCCGGTATAGGCAGTTTTCCCATTCAGGTGACCTCGCTGCTCGAAATGCAGCAACGGCTACAACAAACGCCAGGAGCCATTGGTTACCTGACAACAGATCTTATGTCTTCTGATTTAAACGTGGTGGCCATCAATGAAAAATAATCTAACGTTCTCATTACTGGTAACGCCATTGTTGTTTTGTTTGCCCATGGTACAAGCCGATCCGCTAAGTGTGCATGGTTTTATTGCGCAAGGTTTAACACAAGCAAAAAACAGTAACGCTGTTAATAATGATGGTGACGTGTCTACGGAATTGACTGAGGTTGGGGTAAATGCGAAATGGACGCTTTATCCTAAAATTAAGTTAGCAGGGCAAGTGGTTTATTTAAATGGGGGAAACCGTTATGCCAACGGCGCCCGTTTAGATTATTTGTTTGTTGATATCAGTTTAACAGATGAGTTTGATCATCAATTAAATGCCTATCTAGGGCGTTACAAGAATCAACATTGGTTATATTCCAGTACGCGGGATGTGCCCTTTACGCGGCCCAGCATTATTTTACCGCAATCTATTTACTACGATGCCTTTCGTGATATTGCTGTTGCCAGTGATGGCGTTGCTATCAAAGGGTACTTACAACATGAACTTGGCGATATAGAATATAACTGGAGTATCGGTTCTACCAATATTACTGATGAACAAAGTAAAACATTACTTAGTTCAGCGATCCAAGGAAGCGCTAAACAAAAGTTTGTGCATCAGGCCAGTTTGTTTTGGCAACCCTCTAGCAGCCGCGCGACCTATGGTATGTCGTTGCTGGACTCCGATTTTAGCTATAAACCGGGTGCGATCGATTTCTTTAGTAACGGTGATGTGACGGTACAGCGGATGATGTTGAACTGGCGCTATCAAGCAGAAAAATGGGAATTAGCGGCAGAGATCATGCAAGAACGCATGACAATTGCAGGCTTTTTTCAACCTGAATTCTTGCGTGCGCAAAGGGGAATGGGGGGATATTTACTCGGTCGTTATCGGTTTGATAGCAAATTAAGCGCTGTTGTCGCATTGGATTATTTAACGCAAAACAAAGACGACAAGCGCGGTTCGCAACTTCCGGCTACGGGCATTCCGGCTTTTTTTGGTTATCAACAAAGTGCGATGGTAGGGACTACCTATACCATAGCAGATAATTGGCAGTTACAGGCTGAACACCACTGGGTAGATGGTACTGGCAGGCTTTCGCCAAGTTTAGTGCCTGATCTTAATATTAATAAACAGCGCTATTGGCAACTGTGGGCGCTGCAACTGACGTATTGGTTTTAATGCGTTTTTTTAGCTTCCCAACAAAAATTCTCGCGCTTACCTTAGCGCTGATGCTGGTGCTTATTGTGTTAGTCACCAGCATGTCGTTGCAACGATTAAACGAGAGCTTTGCTGAGCAACAAGAATTAAAGCAACGACAGGTAGAGCAGCATTTTACGCAATACCAATTAATGCTACAAAGCCAACAACAAGCGTGGTTTGAGAGTTTTGCCGAGCTAACCGCTTTACCACAGCAAACGGGATTTAGTGCCTTATCGGCTGCGTTACAACAGCGTTATGACGCCTTAACGCTATACCTCAACATTGAAGCCTTGTGGTTTTTTGACAGCGCACAATCACAATTTACGTTTGAATCTGAGGCCTTTCCTGCTGAGCTCATGGAAATGATAGAAAAAACACGCACAGCGCAGCGGCCTCATTATCGCGTGTATTGTCAGGCGCATTGCAGTAGCGTGGTCAGCCTGCCATTATCGGATCAAGAGGGTAATATTGCGGTACTGGTGTCTAGCCAAACCCTTGCCGATGTGGTGATTGCGCTTGGCAAAGCCATGCAAAGTGAAGTGGCTATTGTTAGGATGGCAGAGCAACAATTATCAGTCTTGTCCGTGACAACATCGGAAACCACCTCGGCAGCAAATTTAACCGCGATGTTAGAGCAACAAAATGTCGCTAATGTAAACGCGATTGCTTCATCAGGCGTGATTTTACAAGGCACGCCCTATTTTGTGCATCAGTTACCGCTCGTTCAGCAAGCAGAGCAGCAGTTTTCGTTATTGTTGTTAGAAGACATCCAGGCTTATCAATTGGCAAATCGCACGTTTCAATGGCAACTTGTTGGCTTCGCACTGCTATGTTTTTTACTGTTTTTTTGGCTGACTTATTGGTTAACACGGCGATTAACGGGGCGTTTATTGCAAATTTCCCGTGCGTTGCCTTTATTGGCAGAGAGTCAATTCCGCGCGTTTCGCCAAGCGTTGCCAAAGGCTTCTACTTTATTAAGTGACGAAGTCGATCGTTTACATGATGCTAGCCAGACCTTAAGCCGTAAGTTGGAAAAACTGCAAGATGATATGAGCGCACAAACGCGCGAGTTAGAAAATATGGCGATGTTTGATTTACTGACCGGCCTAGCGAATCGCAATATGTTGCAGTTTCAATTAAAAAAACGAATCGCCGCATTGCACGCTGAGGGTAATTACTTGGGATTACTCTTTTTAGATGTAGACCAATTCAAACGCGTAAATGATATCCGTGGCCATGAAGAAGGCGATAAACTGCTTATCAAAGCGGCACAACGATTACGTTCGGTATTAACAAAGACCGATTTAATCTGTCGTTTTGGTGGCGACGAATTTATTGTTGTGACGGAGGTATCAACTCCTGAGCAGCTAGCCTTATTGGCGCAAACGTTAATTGATGCCTTCCACCAACCAATGCTAATTGAGCAGGAAGAATATCAGCTGAATATTAGCGTTGGTATAAGCAGTACCCGCAACGCAGATTTAAAGCCAGATGATCTTGTACGGCAAGCTGACTTAGCCATGTATCAAGCAAAAGGTAAAGGTGGCAATAGTTTACATTTTTATAGCCAACAGATGTTTGAAGCTTTCCAAGATCGTTTAGCGCTGGAAAGCGATTTAAAACAAGCGCTGTTACACAATCAATTTGCTATACATTTACAGCCTAAAATTCGCTTAACTGATCGCCGTTTACAAGGCTTAGAAGTGTTATTGCGCTGGCATAGCCCGGCACGAGGCATGGTTCCTCCAGATGAGTTCATCGCGGTTTTAGAATATGCGCATTTGATGATCCCAGTGGGATATTGGGTGATTGAGCAAAGTTTTGAGGTTATGGCGGCGTTACGTTCTGCGGGATGGCGTGATCTTACTATTGCTATCAATTTATCTGCGGCACAGCTCAACGATGTGAAATTACTGGCCCATTTAGAAAAGATGTTAACGCACTATGAGCTGCCTGCTGAGGTGTTTGAGTTAGAGCTTACTGAAAGCATGTTGGCTAATAATATTGAAGAAACCATTGTTAGTATGCAGCGATTAAAACAGCGAGGCTTCCGCTTAGCCATTGATGATTTTGGTACCGGTTATTCCTCGCTAAGTTATTTGCGACAAATGCCGGTTGATACCATTAAAATTGATAAAAGCTTTGTGTTTGGCATGTTAGATAATCAAGCGGATTTTGACATCATTACCTCAACGATTGCGATGGTGCGTAAGCTTGGATTAGAGGTAGTCGCTGAGGGGGTAGAAACACAAGCGCAATGCAAAACTTTAATACAACATCAGTGTGATATTGGGCAAGGCTATTTATTTTCTAAACCCGTTCCAGCTGCTGAACTCAATAAACACCTGCTCAAGCACATAGACGAAAACGGTCAATGGCGTTAGTGAGTAGCTTGTGTTTTAGCTCGAAAACACCTAAACTGCTGCGGCAACCAAGGGGTGCACTTTATCGTTTGCCTGTAACACGCCATACGATAAGCTGCTGAGATGCTAATGAGCAAACCCTTAGAACCTGATCCGGATCATACCGGCGGAGGGATGGTGCTAACTCCCCATCAGAACAACATTATGTTTATTTTACCGCAGTAGCATAACTGACGGCTAAAACAATAAAGTTGCTTTTGAACAGTGTGATCCTCAAAGTCTATTTTGGAGCCGATCACCTATGTCTTTACGTTACTCTACAGTGTTTCTCGCGGTTATATCTGCATTCTCCTTGCATGCTTCTGAGCAAGATATTGAGCATATTTCAGTAAAGGGCGATTTTCGGCAACATAATTTGCAGCAAGTGGCGGGCAGCGTTGCTGTGCTTACTGAGCAAGATATGCAGCGACAATCCGCTCAACATTTAGATGATGCGCTACAACAGTTTGCCAACGTAAATTTTGCTGCTGGCGCATCGCGCGGGCGCTTTATTCAAATTCGCGGTATTGGCGAGCGCAGCGAATTTATTGATGTCATCAATCCTTCGGTGGGTATTTTAATTGATGGCATCGATTATGCGGGGCTGGGCATCAGTAGCATTGCTCACCCTGAGCAATTAGAAATTTTTCGTGGTCCTGAAGCGACCCGTTTTGGCACAAACGCACTCGCTGGCATGGTAAATTTGACCAGTAAAAATCCCACGTTTACCCCCGAAGGAAAGCTAAGTGCAAGTGTAGCGAATTACGACAGTTGGCAATTGTCTGGCTATCATAGTGCGCCTGTGGCTGACAATGTTGCGTATAGCCTGACATTGGATAAGCAAAAATCAGATGGGTTTATCGATAACGCACATTTAAATCGCGATGACACCAACAATATAGACGAATTTACTGGACGTTTTAAGTTGCAGTATCTGGCGACAGAACAACTCCAACTGGGTCTAACAGCACATGTGATTGATCAGCAAAATGGTTACGATGCTTTTTCGTTAGATCGTAATCGTATTACCTTGTCGGATGAACCTGGTAAAGATATTTTGCGCAGCGATGCCTTAGCGCTTAATCTTGCTTATCAAGGGTTAAGCATTGCCGATATCACCGCGCAGCTAAGCTATCTTAATGCTGATTCTGATTATGGTTTTGATGAGGATTGGAGTTTTCGCGGGATCGCGCCAGGATGGGAGTATTCTTATCAAGATCGTTACCTGCGCCAGCGTGAGCAATGGACCCTAGATTATCGCTTTGTATCAAAACCTGCTGGCCAATTGTTTGGCCATACTGATTGGGTGTTAGGCATGTATGCCAGTCAGCGTGATTTAGGTTTGCAGCGGTTGCGCCGTGCCGAAGACGAGCAACGTATGTTTGCAAGTGAATTGGCGCGTCGTAATTTATCAGTCTATGGGGAAACCCAAACAGCGCTTACTGAACAATTACGTCTTGTAGTCGGGGGGCGCGTTGAACAGTATCAGGATGATTACGCAGATGTGGCCGGTATCATGCTTGATTCCGATAAAACCTTATGGGGGGCTAAAGTCAGCCTTAATTATCAGCTTAATCCCCAGGCCTTGTTGTATGGTTTAGTCTCGCGCGGCTATAAAGTGGGCGGTATTAATGGTGAAGCGTTATCGAAAGCCGCAGAAGAGGAATTTGCCATTCTAACCACCAAAGCACGTTTTGCGCCTGAAAGCGTGATTAATGCTGAATTTGGCGTAAAGGGTAGTACGGCAGATGGTCGTCTTACCACGCGGGTGGCTGCTTTTTATATGTGGCGCCAAGATATGCAAGTTAAGGGTTGGATTAATCCCGATTTGGGCCCTGAATTTGCCGGTTTTATTGATAATGCGGCGAGCGGCCGCAATTACGGCGTAGAAATGGAAACCCGTTTGCAAGTAAATGAACAGCTTAACGTGTATGTTAACGCAGGGTATTTACAGTCACGTTTGGGCCAGTATGTTACTGACAGTGGTATTGATTTAACCGGGCGTGATCAAGCTCATGCGCCACGTGTGAACTATAGCGTGGGGGCAGATTGGCTGCTAACCGAGCAATTATCATTGCAAGCGGGTGTACAAGGGAAAAGCCGTTTTTACTACTCTGATGGTCATAATGCCGAGTCAAGCGGCAGTGAGTTAGTTAATCTGCGCGTAAGTTATCAATTGCCGCAGTGGGAATTGGCGCTGTGGGTGCGTAATGCGTTAGATCAGGATGTGGGTGTGCGTGGTTTTTACTTTGGTAATGATCCTCGCGATGAATATGCGCCGCACGTTTATGAACAATTTGGCGAACCCCGCCGTATCGGTATTACTGCCAGTTACAACTTTTAAGGAGCGTTACCATGCAATTATCGGTTGAAATTAGTAAGTATCCGCTGGCGAATGATTATAAAGGTCCTATTGAAGCTTTTATCGATCAATTGGGCCAACAACCTGGTTTACACATAATAACCAATACGATGAGCACGCAGATTTTTGGGGAATATGATGTGGTAATGCACGCATTACAACAGTGTATGCGTTGGTCAATGCAAACCTATGGCAAACTGATTTTTGTCTGTAAGTTTATCCCGGGTGATTTGCGGCCATGAATGAGTTACTGAGTAAGCTTATTAATGATTGGCAGCTTATGCATAGCGTTGAGCTGGTGGCAACCTTGTTGGCACTGGCTTACGTGGTGTTGGCATTAAAACAAAGCATTTGGTGCTGGCCTGCCGCCTTACTCAGTACCTTGTTATTTACCCATGTTATGTGGGACTCCGCGTTATTATCTGACGCCTTATTGCATCTTTATTATGCGGGAATGGCCATTTATGGTTGGTGGCGTTGGCGGCAAATAACGCAAGACGCAGCAGGTAGCCAAGCCGTATTTGAATGGTCATGGCAGCGCCATCTACGGTTAATAGCCTGTACGGCGGTGGCTGGGGTATTGTTAGGTTACCTGATGGCAAACTACACTCATGCTGATTTTGCGTGGCTGGATGCGCAAACTACCGCCTTTAGCATTGTGGCAACGTGGTTAGTGGCTAAAAAACTGGTGTCTAATTGGTTATATTGGGTGGTGATTGATGCGGTGTGTATTTTTGTTTATGCACAAAAACACCTGTATTTTTTGACCGCCTTGTTTATGCTGTATACCATTATTGCTTTAGTGGGATACTTTGCATGGCGCAGCCATTATCAACTGCAACACAGCCCGATGCCGGCAAGGTGATCACGCGTTTTTGCCAGCATCTAGAATTCTTTGCCAGTCACCCGCCTTTAGAGGTTAGCCCTTTAGTGTCGGGTGAAAACAATTTGAATTATTATGTACGAACCTTGCGTGGTGAATATGTGCTTCGCCGTTATCCTACCGAGACATTGGGGGTGTGCCGTCAGCAAGAATTACGCTGTCAGCATGCGGCGGCGGCTGCTGGCTTAGCGCCGGCACCACTGTGCTTAAATAATCACCAACAATTATTGATTAGCGAATATGTAAGCGGGGGCGAAACGTTACAGTTAACGCCGACACGCTTACTCATGCTTGCGAGTAACGTAGCCCGGTTACATTCATTAAAAGTACAAACGCCATTATTAGCGGTTAATCAGTATTTGCGTAAGCTAATGCATAATGTGCAATGGGATACCATAACGCCAGCAGTGGCGTTATTTAGTGCCTTGCAACACATTGCTACTGAATTTGAACAGCTAACACCTGACATCGTGTTGTGTCATATGGATTTACATCAAGGGAATTTATTGTGGGCAGGCGATCGCATTTGGTTACTTGATTTTGAATACGCTCAGCTCGCCGACAGCAGTTTTGATATAGCGGCATTGTCGTTGCATTTTGCGTTAAGTAAAGAGCAAGAAATGGCGTTTTTAGCACGGTATTATCAGCAGCGACGATTTATCGATAACCAAAGCGCCCAGCGTTATCAGCAGAGTTTGTGCCAACGCCTCGCCTTGGCCAAAATCTTGTATAGCGGGTTTTGTTGGCTTTGGTATCAAGCGCAAGCTGAATCACAAGCGGCGGCTGCGCAGTGGTGTGCCACGCTTAATGCGCTGTTAGATTAGAGCCCACCTAAGCGTTCTGCCAATACTTTGTAACGTTTGACATCTTCAGCGTCAAATTCAGGTTTGCCATCTTTATCTTTGGCACTGGCCATTAATAAATTCTCTCTGGCTAAACGCTCTACCCGTGTCTCTGGGATCCCCAATTCTTGTGCGACTTCTGCTACGGTCATCAATGCCATATTACCCTCTTTATCTCGCGTTATTAATCATTAACCTTAACAATATAGTCATTATGGTGAAACTGGCAATATTAAAGCAGCAGGCATAATAAAAAAGCGCCGAAAGCAGGGGAGATTTGCGGTGGGCTAAGGGGGATTATCTGCTTTCTGATAGACGGATATGCTATTGTTTTTGTTTTTTAACGCATAATCTTATGTGCGCTATTTATGCCGTATGTTTAAATCAGACGACATCTGCAAATCAAGGAGAGTTAGATGCTTAATAACACCCGGGCCGTTATGCTAGCAACGGCGTTAATCACCCCAGTGTGTGCCGTTCATGCGGCAACGTCGTTACAAGCTGCCCCCCGTGCAGAAAAAATTGAATTTAAGGTTAGCTCACCGCATGGCGAGCGAGTGGATCCTTATTATTGGTTGCGAGACGACACGCGACAAGATCCTAAGGTACTGAGCCATTTACAGGCAGAAAATGCCTACTATCAACAATACAGTAGCCGCTACAGTGAACTGACACAGCAATTAACCAGCGAGATCGTTGGCCGAATTAAACAAGATGATAGTTCAGTACCTTATGTAAAAGGCGATTACCGTTATTTCAGTCGCTATGAGACAGGTAAAGAATACCCCATTTATTTACGGCAGCCTCTAGCAGGCGGTGCCGAGCAAGTGTTATTAGACGTTAATACATTGGCAGCAGGTAAAGATTTTTTCCAAGTGGCGAATTTACAAGTGAGCCCCAATCAACAGTTATTGGCTTACATGGAAGATACCAATGGTCGACGCCAATACACGTTAAAAATTCGTGATCTCACCACCGGCAAAGAATTGCCCGATCAGTTAACAGGTTTATCCGCCGCGATTGCGTGGTCGGCAGACAGCAAACAAGTGTTTTTAGTACAGAATGATCCTACTACCTTGTTAAGTAACACGGTGTTACGGCATACCTTAGGGGCGCCGGCAGCTCAGGCTCAACCCGTCTATAAAGAAAACGATAACAGTTTTTATATGTGGGTTAGCAATAGTCAAGATGGCCGCTTTGTCTTAATTAACTTAAGTAGTACGGTATCGGATGAGTTAAGGGTATTAGATGCGGCAAAACCGATGGAGACCTTTAACGTATTTGCGCCACGGCAACGTGATTTTAAATATGACGCAGAGCATATCAATGGTCGTTGGGTAATACGTACCGATTGGCAAGCCCCTAATTATCGAATCATGACCGTACCGCATGCACAGCTTGGCGATAGGACTAAATGGCAGCCACTGTTAGCGCATGATGCAGGCATTTTTATTCAAGAATTCGCCTTATTTAATGAGTACTTGGCCATCAGTGAACGCAGCGATGGTTTACAACGGATCCGCGTTATGCCATGGCAAGATCCCAGCAAAGCCTTTTATATCGATTCTGAAGAAGCTGCCTATGTCACAGGGTTCGAGGTAAACGCTGAGCAAAATACGGCGTTATTGCGTTACACCTATACCTCATTGACAACGCCTGCCAGTGTATTTGAATTAAATATGCAAACAGGTGAAAAAACTTTGCTAAAACAGCAAGAGGTGTTGGGTGGTTTTGATAAAGCGAATTATGTGACCGAACGAGTGTGGGCGCCTGCTGCAGACGGCGTAAAAATTCCAGTGTCACTATTATATCGCAAAGGGTTTAAACGCGATGGCAGTGCCCCTTTGTATCAATATGCTTATGGTTCTTACGGCGCATCGATGGATCCTTCGTTTCGCTCTAGCGTGTTGTCGTTGGTCGATCGTGGCTTTGTGTACGCCATTGCCCATATTCGTGGCGGCCAAGAAATGGGCAGAGAATGGTATGAGCAGGGTAAGTTATTAAATAAAATGAATACCTTTACAGACTATATTGCAGTTACTGATTATTTAGTATCAGAAAAATATGCTGCCAGCGATAAAGTGATTGGGATGGGGGGCAGTGCTGGAGGCCTACTGATGGGGGCTGTTGCGAATATGGCACCACAAAAATACCTTGGATTAGTCGCCCATGTGCCTTTTGTTGATGTGGTGACAACGATGTTGGATGAAAGTATTCCGTTAACCACTAATGAATTTGATGAGTGGGGGAATCCTAAAGAGAAAGTGTTCTACGATTATATGTTGTCGTATTCGCCCTATGATCAGGTTAACGCCCAGCAGTATCCAGCGTTATTAGTCACCACGGGTTTACACGATTCGCAAGTACAGTACTTTGAACCCGCAAAATGGGTTGCACGGTTACGCGAAGTCAAAACTGATACGAATCCTTTGCTATTTCGAACGAATATGGAAGCAGGGCATGGCGGTAAGTCAGGGCGTTTTGCCCGATTAGCCGAAACGGCTCAAGAGTATGCCTTTATTTTAGATTTACTGAATCAAAAGTAATCCCACGAGACAGGTTGCGCGAGCAAGTAAACGCGTAACCTGTCAGACCTCCTTTGTTCAACACTGTTATTAATAGACTTTTTTATTCGCTAAGGGTATAAATAACGCCATATAGTTAGAGATGTTTACCCGCCCCATTTTCAAGAAGAGTGTAATCTGTCACCCGCTTAAAATAGAAGGAAGCGACCACCCATGAATGTGTTGTGGATAGCACTATTGCCAATGCTGGGTACTTTGATGCCGGTATTAATGGCCAATAAATCCCGTAATATCTGTGCGTTAACGACGGCAATTGCGCCATTAACTGCATTGGTTATTTTATTAAGTCTTACCCAAAGTGTTTTTGCCGGCCACATTTGGCAGTTCCAAGCTGATTGGATACCACTGCTTGGGTTAAACATTCATTTTCGTTTAGATGGCTTAGCCTATTTATTTGCCCTCCTTATTTTGGGAATTGGGTTATTAATTATTCTTTATGCGCGGTTTTATTTATCTGAACAAGACTCGATGCCGCGCTTTTATGCCTATCTGATGTTATTTATGACGGCGATGCTAGGCATTGTCTTGTCAGGGAATATTTTACAAATCTGGTTGTTTTGGGAGCTTACCAGTATTAGCTCTTTTCTACTGATTAGCTTTTGGTGGCATAAGTCAGAAGCGCGTCGTGGTGCCAGAATGGCGTTAACTATAACGGGCGCTGGCGGTTTGTGTTTATTAGCCGCTTTTATTCTGATTGGCAGTATTGTTGGGAGTTATGAGTTATCAGTTGTATTGCAAAGTGCTGAATTACTGAAAAACCATGCACTTTATCCAGTCTTGTTGATATTGTTTTTATTGGGATGCTTCACGAAATCGGCACAGTTTCCTTTCCATTTTTGGTTGCCAAATGCTATGGCCGCGCCGACACCCGTTAGTGCTTACTTACACTCAGCAACAATGGTTAAAGCGGGTATTTTCTTATTAGCGCGTTTTTATCCCGCGCTCTCAGGCACGGAGCTGTGGTTTTTGTTAGTAAGCTTAACCGGCTTAACGACGTTATTAGTGGGCGCTTATCTTGCGCTATTTAAACATGATCTTAAGGCGTTATTGGCGTATTCCACTATCAGCCATCTTGGGTTAATTACCTTATTATTTGGTTTAAACTCGCCATTGGCTGCGGTCACTGGGATTTTTCATATTATTAACCATGCTACCTTTAAAGCGTCGTTGTTTATGGCCGCCGGCATTATTGATCATGAATCGGGCTGCCGTGATATGCGCCGATTAAACGGGTTATGGCAGTTTATGCCAGTTACTGCGACCTTAATGATGGTAGCTGCCGCCGCCATGGCAGGCGTGCCTTTACTGAACGGCTTTTTATCCAAAGAGATGTTTTTTGCCGAAACGCTACAGCAAAACCTGTTAGGCGCCTTGTCGTGGATCATTCCTTTACTGGTCACGGTAGCGGCAATATTTTCGGTCGCTTATTCCCTTAGATTGATTCATGATGTGTTTTTTAATGGTCAGCCCAAAGGATTAACGAAAACCCCACACGAGCCTCCGCACTTGATGCGCTTACCTGTCGAAATATTAGTGGTGTTGTGTTTGGTGGTGGGGGTTGCTCCGGCGTTGGTGGTTGGCGGCTTATTAGATGCTGCAGCAACGGCGGTATTGGCAGGCCCTACACCGACCTACAGTTTGGCAATTTGGCATGGTTTTAATTTGCCGTTGTTGATGAGTGCCGCTGCCTTAACGGCTGGCGTGTTTATGTATGTTAAACGCAAACAATTGTTTGATTTTCAAAATGCGTTACCTGGCGTCGATACTCTAAACATCTTTGAGCGCGCTATTAAGCAGCTTTGTCAGCAAGCAGGGCAACTTTATGCGTTGTTAGATAATGGTTCTTTGCAGCGCTTTATGGCGTTGCTACTAACGGCATTTGTCATATTAGCGGGCTTGCCACTTATCCAAATGGAGACTTTAAACGGCGGTCGGCCAGAGTTACCTGTTGATGCGGTTAATGCCACTGGGGCGGCCATGTTATTAATCAGTGCGTTTGCCACGGTGGTTTGGCATCGCAAACGCGTGGTAGCGTTGTTGATGATCTCGGTAGTGGGCTTGATGGTTTCGATAGCCTTTACCCGATTCTCTGCACCTGATCTTGCCTTAACGCAGTTAAGCGTAGAGGTTGTTACAGTAATTCTTCTGATGTTGGCGTTATTTTTCTTGCCGCATAAAACGCCAAAGCAATCTGAGCCTTCCAAAGTGGTGCGGGATATCGGTTTAGCGTCCTTGGTCGGTATTATTGTTGGCAGTTTGAGTTATGCCTTAATGACGCGGCCTTTTACCACGATTTCAGATTTCTTTATTGCCAATGCCAAAACGGGCGGTGGAGGAACCAATGTGGTTAACGTCATTTTGGTTGATTTCCGTGGTTTTGATACCTTAGGTGAAATTGCAGTATTAGGCATTGCAGCCTTAGGGATTTTTAAATTACTGACCCGCATTCCGGTATTTAAACCCAGTAGTGATGGTGAGGGGCGGCCTTGGGCACGTGAACGGCATCCATTATTATTGGCGACCGTGGCGCAAAGTATTTTGCCATTAGCCTTAATGGTATCGGTATTTATCTTTTTCCGCGGTCACAATTTACCCGGTGGCGGCTTTATTGCCGGATTAGTAACGGCGGTGGCGATTATTCTCTTGTATATCTCGCAAGGTGTCGATTGGGTTAAAGCACGTATGAATATTGAATATCAGCGCGTAGTGGCCATTGGCTTAATGATTGCACTGTTCACTGGTTTAGCCAGTTGGATTTTCGGTAGACCATTCTTAACGTCTTGGTTCGATTATTTCGATCTGCCTTTATTTGGCGAGATTGAACTGGCCAGTGCCATTGCGTTTGATTTAGGGGTTTATATCACGGTTGTAGGATCAACGTTATTGATCCTATCAAGTTTAGGCAAAATGACTACATCTTACAGACCGACACATAGGGAGCAAATGTAATGGAAACCTTATTTGCCATATGTATCGGTTTTTTAACCAGTTGTGGTGTTTTTCTGATGTTACGTGGACGAACCTTCCCGGTAGTGATGGGATTAACTATGCTGTCTTATGCCGTTAACTTATTTATTTTCTCGTCAGGACGTCTTAACCTTAAAGGGGCGGTGGTATTGGGGACATCAGAAAGTTATGCGGATCCTTTACCTCAGGCGTTGGTCCTTACTGCGATTGTAATTGGTTTTGCTATGACAGCTTTTCTTGTTATTTTGGCGATCAGAGCGCGCGCTGATTTGGGTAACGATCATGTGGATGGCAGTATGCCAGACGCGCGGCCTGCTAAGAAGGAGCGCCAGAAGTGAATCATCTCGTCGTCATTCCTATTTTGTTACCCATGCTGACAGCCTTGCTGATTATGCTACCGCCAGTGCATTATTCACCGTGGCGTCGTCGTTTGGTTAGTATGGTTTCTACGGTTTTATTATTGCTGGTGTCTGTAACCTTACTGTTTCAGATATTAGCCGATGGCATGACCTTTTATGCGGTAGGAAATTGGGTCCCGCCGTTTGGTATCATCATGGTCGCTGATCTAGTGAGTGCGATTATGTTGTGTTTGACAGCTTTTTTAGCAGTAGGTGCGGTGTTCTATGGCAGCGCAGGTGAAGATGAAAGGGGCTCGTTCTTCCATCCACTGTTTCAATTCCAGTTAATGGGCATCAATGGTGCGTTTTTAACGGGGGATTTATTTAACCTGTTTGTGTTTTTTGAAGTGTTATTGATTGCGTCGTATGCCTTACTTATTCACGCCGGGGGGAAAAATAAAACTAAAGCTGCAGTGCATTACGTGGTTTTAAACTTAACCGGTTCTGCTATTTTCTTGCTGGCACTTGCTGTGCTGTATGGTAGCCTCGGCACATTAAACATTGCGGATATGGCGTTAAAAGTAGCCGACTTACCACCAGATAATCAAATACTGGTGAAGGTAGGTGGGTTAATGCTGCTGATTGTTTTTGGATTAAAAGCCGCTATTTTACCGCTGCAGTTTTGGTTGCCTGCCACTTATTCGTCAGCGTCTGCACCGGTTGCCGCGCTGTTTGCTGTGATGACCAAAATCGGTGTTTATGCATTGCTGCGCGTATTTACGACTATTTTTGGCGAGCAAGCTGGGCCTTTAGCGGGCTTAGCCACCAATTTAATGTGGGTGTTTGGTTTAGCAACCCTCTTTTTAGGTGCGCTAGGCGTGCTTGCCAGCAAAGATTTCCGTAAATTAGTCGCAAATTTAGTCTTGGTGTCGGTGGGCAGCTTAGTGGCTATGGTGGCCTTTCAGAACACGGCCGCCAATGCAGCAATACTGTATTATACCGTACACTCTACGCTTATTTGCGGTGCCTTATTTTTACTCGCAGATCTTATTGCTATACAGCGTGGTAAAGCCGGTGATCGTTTAGTCGCCGCAAGACGAGTAAGCCAGCCTGTGCTGTTAGGCGGGTTATTTGTCTTTGCAGCTATTTCTGTCGCTGGTTTACCGCCGTTTTCAGGATTTATTGGTAAGTTAATGTTGTTGCAAGCTGCCGTAGGCTCGGACAAACAATTTTGGTTATGGAGCTTTTTATTGCTGTGTAGCCTAATGGTGTTAGTGGGGTTGTCTCGAGCTGGAAGTACCTTGTTTTGGCGGGTCAGTGGTATGCAAAAAGCCGATGAGCGCGCGTTACCCTTACAAGTGTTTGCCGTGTTTTGGTTACTCAGTGCCAGCATCTTAATGATGGTATTTGCTGGGCCTCTTACCGAGCTTGGTTTTGCTGGCGCCACGCAACTGGGTGATGTTATTCAGACTATTCGTACTATTCTGCCTGCTTCTGGAGTATCGCTATGAACATGATACCGCGTTTTAAGTGGCTGCCAACCCCTTATAGAAGCCTGCTGTTGTTTATTGTGTGGTTATTACTTAATCAAAGCGCTGCTTTTATTCATTTATTTTTTGGCGCGTTTTTAGCAATAACCATTCCGTGGATATGCTATCGATTACGCGATCCTCAGCCGCTTATTCAACGCCCCTTGCTTACTTTGCGTTACTTGTTGCGAGTGTTTGCTGATATTGTAACGGCCAATGCCGAAGTAGCCTTACTTATTTTGGGGCCAATCAAAAGGCTCCGTCCCGCCTTTGTAAGGGTACCCTTAGATTTGCAACATAATTTACCGCTCACCATTTTAGCGGGCACGGTATCGATGACACCGGGCACGGTAAGCGCCGATATTTATCCAACGGTTGAACATTTAGGGCCAGATGATCCTTTACCCCAACGCTGGTTACTCATTCATGTATTGGATTTAGAAGATGAAGCGGCCCTAATTGCGACCATCAAAAGTCGTTATGAAGCGCCTTTAAAGGAGATTTTCCAATGCTAAGTTATGTGATTTTTTCCGTATTTGGCATGATAAGTTTAGCGTTACTTTTGAATCTGTGGCGGTTAATGCGCGGTCCAAGTTTGCCAGACCGCATTTTGGCTCTGGATACCATGTACATTAACAGCATTGCTCTGATCATTTTGTATGGGTTATTGATGGGCTCACCGTTATATTTTGAAGCGGCGTTACTGATTGCCATGATTGGTTTTATAAGCACCGTTGCCGTGTGCAAATTTTTATTACGCGGCGACATTATTGAATAGGAACGAGTATGCAAAACTGGATGGAATGGGCGGTTGCCTTTTTCTTACTGTTAGGCGGGTGTTTTGTGCTGATTGGTTCTATTGGCTTAGTAAGAATGCCTGATTTTTTTACGCGATTACATGGCCCCACCAAGGCAACAACGTTGGGCATGGGCGGTATTTTATTGGGATCGATTTTTTACTTTAGTATGTCTCCTGAAACCTTGAGTGTGCATGAAATGCTGATCACCATCTTTTTGTTGATCACGGCGCCGGTGAGTGCCCATATGTTAATTAAAACCGCCTTACACCATCGTTTAAAGGCGGTAGAACATACACAAGGTGAGCAAGAGTTAAAGCGTGGCCAGGCGTTTGCGAGTAAAGAAGGAAATAGAAGTGAAACGCCGGAAGATCAGTAAGTTGTTCTGGCGATAGAGATCTTTAGGTCAAAACGGTCGACACAGAGCGAAATCCTTGTCGACCGCATTGTACGGTGTCATTTTACGTTATTCTTAGGATCTTTGGGCGGTTGATTGCTGCTATTTAATACATGATTTTCTTCATCATAACGTCCTTTCAGCTCATCTTTTACCGTTTTGTGCCATAACGGTACACCAATAAAATAGCCTGCGCGACCAATAGTATGTGCTGCTATGGGCGATGTTAATGTGGTAAATGCCATCACGGCCAACGCTTTAAGCGTGACACTGCTTTCACTAAAAAATAGCATGGCAGCGACCATGATCAAGCCTGCACCCAATACGCCAGATTTTGTAGTCGCATGCATTCTTGTCAGTAAATCGGGCATACGAAATACCCCTAGGGCTGCAACCAGCATAAAGAAACAACCAGCCAGTAAAAAAACAGCCGATAATAGCTCAGTGATCATCGCGATTACCTCCTTTTTCTAAGTAACGGGCAAAGCCAATTGCGGCTAAAAATGCAGTGAGAGCCAACACCATGGTCACATCGATGTAAGCATCTTTACCGCTTCGGATCGCATATAAGCCAATTAGCCCAACGGTAATAGACGCAATAAGTTCTAATGCGACCACACGATCGGGTAAGCTAGGTCCCTTTAATAAACGCACCATAGAGAGTAACAGTGCTACACTTAAAATGCTAAAACCGCCAAGTAAGGCGTAATCTAGAATGCTATTCATCTCATTACTCGCAAAATCTTGGTTTCCATTCGTTTTAAATCGGCTAACACCTGCTCTTCATCATAAAGATACATTACATGAACATAGAGCACCGTTCGATCGCTAGACACATCTAAACTTAACGAGCCCGGCGTTAACGAAATTGCATTGGCGACTAAGGTGATTTCCATATCTGTTTCTGCCCGTAAAGGCATTGAAATTACACCAGGTTTCATTAAATTCGTTGGGGTTAACACATCCCAGGCCACTTTCAAGTTAGCCATAATTAATTCTTTGGTAAAAAACAGCATAAAATTAAGTAGCCGAGGAACCTGCAAGCGATACTTACGTACTTCAGGTTGATTTTTAAAGGTAAAAATAATCACCAGATAAGAAATAATATAGCCGACCAATAAACCAACGCCATTCATGCTGTCTGTGAGAGCGGCCCATATCATGGCCAGTACTAAATTGGCTAATAACGGATTCATAATTTGCCTCCACCTAGCACGGCGTCAATATAGAGTTGTGGATTAAGTAACTGGTTTGCAGCCATTTCTGCTAGGACATAAATTGGCTGGGCAAATAGGCCAATGGCAATGGTCATGCTGGCTAAAATACCGGTTGTCCAGTACAGCGCTTTATTGCGAACTGGGGCAGGGATCTCTATCGCGGGTTCAGGGGCTTTTTTCCAAAAGGCCTCATTCCAAATTTTTATCATCGAAAATAGCGTAAACAAGCCAACAAATAACGCTACTGCAACTGCCCACCACGCTTCTGCCTCAACGCCTGCTTTGATTAAAATGAATTTGGCAAAAAAGCCTGAAAGCGGTGGTACGCCTGCGAGTGAGAAGGCAGGGATAAGGAATAATACAGCTAAGCCGGGATGCTTTTTATATAAGCCGCCAAGCTCTTTTAGTTCAAAGCTGCCGCCTAAGCGATACATCATACCGGCAATAAAGAATAAATTAGCCTTCACAATAATGTGATGCATGATGTAAAACACACCACCAATTAAGGCTAATGGGGTAAATAGCGCCAGTGCGAGCATCATATAGCCGATCTGGCTGACAATATGAAAGCTCAAAATACGCCTAACTTCGAACTGTGATGCCGCCCCAAGTACACCCGTTAACATGGTAAATACCGCCATCCAAAGGATGACTTGGTGGGTAAAATCTACTTCGGCAGTAAACATTAAACTGAATACACGATAAAGTGCATACACGCCTACTTTGGTGAGTAAGCCGGCGAAAATCGCTGATACAGCCACTTGCGGCGTATGATAAGACGCGGGTAACCAGAAGAATAATGGAAAGGCTGCGGCTTTTATCGAAAACGCGATTAAGAATAACATCGCGATAAGCGTGACCATTTTGGGATCTTCAACGGCGGTTAATCGTACTGCGATATCGGCCATATTTAACGAGCCTACCATGCCATACAGTAAGCCGATCGCGGTAAGGAATAATGCCGAAGATAACAAGTTAAGCGTAACGTACTTAATCGCCCCTTCCATTTGGGCACGCTCACCCCCTTGAATCAATAAGGCAAAAGAGGCAACCAACAGAACTTCAAACCAGACATAGAGATTAAAAATATCACCGGTTAAAAACGCGCCATTGACCCCTGCCAGTAATAAATGCAACAAAGGATAATACCCAAACCGCTCAAAACGTTTACGTACGGTTTTTAAGCTGTATATGGCGGTAGCAAACCCTGTAATGGCCGCTAATAGCACCATGATGGCACCGAGTAAATCTGAAACCAGCACAATGCCAAAAGGTGCAGGCCATGAACCTACCTCTAACACTTTGATACCGTTTAGACGGGTTTGCCAGAGCAACAAAATCGCAGCAATCAGTACCGCGCCGGTGCCAAGTATGCCAAGTAGACGTTGCGCGCCATGATTTTTTAACACCACTAACGACAACGCACCAACAATCAATGGGATGATGACCGGGAGAGCAATTAACACTGACATATCCATTAATCAGTCCCTTTCATTTCGTTCATATCATCGGTTCTGATCACTTCATACGCCCGATGCAGTAAGACAACAGCGAAGGCCAACACACCAAAAGCGATGACGATTGCCGTTAAAATAAGTGCTTGAGCTAAAGGATCTGCAGAGGCTCCTGTAATGGTTTGGGCGCCCTCTGTGATAAGTGGCGGAACGCCACGTTCTAAACCTGCTACGGTAAAGATTAATAAGTTAGCGGCGTTAGAGAGCAGAATAAGCCCAATTAACAGTTTCACCATGGAGCGTCTTAGCATCATATAAATAGCGGCAGCATATAAGCAGCCAATTAAAATAGCCATTAAGGAGGTCATTAGTGTTCTGCCTCTACTAAAGTAAAAATAGCCGTTAACACGGTGCCAATGACACACAGGTAAACGCCAATATCAAAAAATAAGGGGGTGCTAAGTTTCAAAGGGCCGAAGATTGGTAGGTATAGGGTCCACCACTGTGCGGTAAAAAAGTTTTCTCCAACAAATAGTGAGGGTAAAGACGAGAGCGCAGCAATGGCTAATCCCACCCCAACGATTTGTAAGGGATGTACGCGTAATAAACTTTTAGCCGAGGGATAATCGTCGGCAAACAGTTTTAACGCTATGGCTGCGGCTGCAACAAGTCCACCAATAAAACCACCACCAGGTTCATTATGACCTCGTAATAATAAGAACAATGAAAACAACAAAAGTAGAGGCAAAATAATCGTTGTGCCGGTGCTTAAAATCAACGATCGCATATTAAATTGACGGCTCATTGCGCATCTCCTTTTGACGTGGCAGCTATTTTTAGCTCGCTGGTTAGGCGCTTGTCGGCATTGGTTACCGGTTTAGAACCAGTACGTAAATGCACCATGGCATAAATACCAATCGCTACCAGTGCTAACACAAAAATCTCTCCTAAGGTATCTAGGGCTCTAAAATCAACAAGAATTACGTTGACCACGTTTCTACCAAAGCCTTCTGGGACACTTTTCTCAATGAAAAAGCTCGAAATGCCTTCCATTGAACGGGCACTGGTGACAAGCAAAATCAGTAGGGTAATCATTGCACCACTACTGATAGCGATAATGGCATCACGTGCGCGGTTAGCGTTAGAGGATAGTTTTCTAAACTCGGGTAAGCGGTATAGCACTAATACCAGTAACAGTACGGTAATGGTCTCCACCAATACCTGCGTGATCCCAACATCTACTGCGCTAAAAAAGACATAAATTAAGGCAACGGCAAACCCTAAAGCGCCTAATAAGGCTAACGCAGCCAAAAATGATTTCACTAATACGGCGCTAAGTATTGTTACTAACAAGATCAGGAATACCGTCGCTTCCTGAATCTTTACATCTTGGAAGTTAAGATTTAAGTGGAAGTTATCTAATCGAAGCATCGCCCAGCCAACCAAAAGGAGCATGGTCGCAATCGTAGTCAGCAAATAATTACGCAAATAGCCGTTTTGTAAAACGTGGGTTTGCCATGCAGCAAAGGCCACTAAGCCAGCCATCATTTTGTTGTACAGTGCTTCTGGTCCCAAAAAGCTTAACCGTTCTAGCCCTTGCGTTAGCTGACGCCACCGTGCCCATTGGCTGTAAAGCAACAGGCCGCATGTTAAACTGATCACACTCAGTAGTAAGGGTAAATTGATACCATGCCAAAGTGCTAAGTACGTTGTGATTTCACCGCCAAAAACCGCCTTGGCCGCGGCCTGCAACAGCCATTTATCGGCAATAAATGGAAACAAGCCAAACAGTAAGCTCAACGTGGCTAATACGGTAGGCCCTAACAGCATGGCGATACCTGGATCATGCGCGGCTTTGGGTGTGGGTAAACTAGCGCCAAACCAGGGTTTGATTGCTAGCAAGGCTGCCACTAATACCACAAAGATGTTAGCTATCACCGTAGCAATGATCAGGGAGATTTGCCAGTGTGAGCCATTTAACACGGCCTCTAACAACAATTCTTTAGCGACAAAACCAAACAATGGGATCACACCCGCCAACGATAACGCAGCAATAATCGCCACCGCGCAGGTTTTAGGCATCTTATGTCGTAAGCCTGACGCCTTTAATAAGTCCTTAATACCGGCTTCATGATCCAGTATACCTGCAATCATAAATAGCGCCCCTTTGTACAAGGCATGGGCAAATAAGAAGGTGACTGCGGCAAGCGCGGCTTTTTCGGTACCTAAGCCTAATAACATCGTTAGGGTGCCAAGAGCCATGACAGTAGAGTAGGCGAGTACTTTTTTTACGCCCGTAGCACGGCTGGCTAAGACAATACCCGTTAACATGGTAACCGCACCAACGGCGCTTAGGGTAAGCATCCATGCGGCACTATCGCCTAGAGTAGGTTGTAACCGTGCCAGTAAATAAATACCGGCTTTTACCATCGTTGCCGAGTGTAAGTAAGCACTAACTGGGGTAGGCGCTGCCATGGCGTTGGGTAGCCAAAAGTGAAAGGGGGTTTGCGCAGATTTTGTAAATGCACCTAATAGAATCAAAACGATCATCGGTATATACAATGTATGCGCGGTTAAATCTTGTTGTAAAATGTCGGACAGTTCATAACTGCCCGCGGCAAAGCCTACCATAATAAAGCCAGTCATCAGGGCTAAACCACCAATGACGGTAACCATTAAGCCTTGATGTGCCTTTTGTCGAGATTCTGCTTCTTCATGATTAAAGCCAATTAGCATAAACGAGCTGACAGTTGTTAGCTCCCAAAAGACAAACAGCGTGATAAGGTTATCTGAAAGTACGAGGCCTAACATGGCGCCCATAAAGATTAACAGGAACAAAAAGAAGCGACCCAGCGCCGGATGTCCCGCTAAGTAGCGATTAGCATAAAGAAGAATAAAGCTCCCTATACCGGTGATCAGTAAGGCGAACAATACGGATAAGCCATCTAGTAAAAAGCTGAGATGAATATTCATCCCTGGGAACCACAGCCAGCGCTGCGTAATCAACTCACCTTGACTGATTAGCGGGAGATACGAGATAAAATAGGCAAATAATACGGCAGGTAATATAGCAAACACATTACCACTGTGGCGACCGAAAGTGCGATGCAACAACGGTGCGAAACACGCGAGGACAAACAGACTTAATACCACATATAACATGCGCTACTCCTATGTAAAATAGCCTGTAATTGCGGAATATCACTGCATTTAGAATTCTATGGTTGTAACAGCAGTTTCTCAATTCAATAAGGTTAACAGGCCCTAGTTCAAGCTATTCATTTTGAACTAAAAATACCAAAATTTGGCAAGACCTTAGCAGATTCGAGGGGGAAAATAAATGAAAACCGGCCTTAATGGCCGGAAAATCGGGTTAAAGCTCGTTAAAACCAGTGTTAATCAGTTCAATAACGGCCTGCAAAGCGTCAGCTGCATCCTCCCCCTCAGTGGTTACCGTGAGGGTTTTTCCTTTGCTGCTGGCTAACATTAGTAAGGCCAATACGCTACCCGCATCGGCACTTTTACCATCGTCCTGCACTAGTTGCACTTGTGCGTTAAACTGCTGTGTCAGCTGCACTAGTTTTGTTGCCGCTCTGGCATGAAGGCCAAGCTGATTAATAATGGTCACTTGCGCAGACAGTTTAGCGGCCATGGTGTCTTACCAATTCCCGATGGCGAATTTGTACATCTTCGCGTTGGCTACGATAGCTTTCAGCCAAGCTCTCAGCAATATACACCGAGCGATGTTGACCGCCAGTACAACCGATGGCAATGGTGAGATAGCTCCGGTTATTCCGTTCTAGATGGGGTAACCAACTGCTTACAAAACTATTGATTTGCCAAATGTATTTGGCAACAACCGCTTGTGAAGCCAAATAATCTTTTACCGGTTGGTCTAAGCCAGTGAGGGGCTTCAAATCAGGCTCCCAATGCGGATTGGGTAAAAATCGTGCATCAAACACATAGTCAGCATCTTTAGGGATACCGTATTTAAATCCAAAAGATTCAAATAGCATGACTAAACGCCCTGTTTTTTGGCCAAGGATCCGCTCGCGTAACTGCTCAGCTAATTGATGAACATTCATCTCGGTGGTATCAATATATAAATCGGCCCGACTCGAGATAGGATCAAGCAATTGTTGCTCACGTGAAATCGCTTCATCTAACGACATGGCTTGATGTGATAGCGGATGGAGGCGTCGTGTTTCGCTAAAACGTTTTATTAATGTTGTATGGTCCGCATCGAGGTATAAAATGGTCAATTCTAACTTGCGCGGCAGATAAGCTAAGATTTCAGAAAGCTCATCAGGATCGCTGGGTAAATTACGCACATCAATACTTACTGCAACGCGCTCGTATTGACCAATTACCGCATTGGCAAGTGTAGGCAGTAAATTAACCGGAATATTGTCAACGCAATAATACCCCAAATCCTCCATGACCCTCAGGGCCACTGATTTGCCAGAGCCTGAGCGACCACTGACGACCAGTAATTTCATTGTTCACCTGCCAGCTTACTGTAATCCATTAATAACGCATACAGCTGCTCATCTGATGAGGCATGCCGTAATTTTTTTGTGAGTTCTTTTTGGCTGAGTAATTTTGCAATACCCGATAAGGTAGCTAAATGCGTTTGACACTGCTCTTTTGGAATTAAAATGGCACAGAAAATATCAACCGCTTGATTGTCTATAGCATCAAAAGGGATAGGATCTTTACTGACAACAAAAATGAGGAGCGGGCTTTTAACACAGTCTAATTTGCCATGAGGGATAGCAATGCCACCACCGATACCGGTTGAACCCAATTTTTCTCGGGTCATCAGGGCTTCTAAAATACTGTATTCAGACATCTCGGGTAAACGCTGATGGGCTAACTCAGCTATGTACTCAAGGATTCGTTTTTTACTATTAAAAAGAACTGCACTTTTCGTGCAGTTCTCCGCGAGCATAGCGCTTAAATTTATCATGATGAGTTAGTGTCGCGACAACTTTTCTTTGTGTTTAATAACCTGCCGATCGAGTTTATCAATTAATTGGTCGATGGCCGCATACATATTTTCGTCTTCAGACATGGCAAAAACCTCACCCCCACTCAGGTTTATTTTGGCTTCTGCAATTTGTTTCAATTTTTCCACGTTTAGGATGACATGTACATTATTAATATTGTCAAAATGGCGCTCCAACTTTGAGAATTTGCTGTCGACATAATCTTTTAAGGCTTCAGTGATTTCGATATGACGGCCCGTTAAATTGATTTGCATAGACTCTTCCTTCTTATTAAGGCCCTTACAACAGGGTCTTTCGTTGATTTGACGGCGGAATGAATAAGGATTCACGGTACTTAGCAATGGTGCGCCTTGCCACGTTAATACCTTGTTCTGACAATATTTCTGCCATCTTGCTGTCGCTTAATGGTTTAGCCGGATTTTCTGCCGAAACCAATTTTTTAATAAAGGCACGAATAGCGGTAGAGGAACATTCACCACCACTCTCTGTACTTACATGACTGGAAAAAAAGAACTTAAGTTCAAAAATCCCCCGAGGTGTATGCATATATTTTTGTGTCGTTACCCGTGAAATGGTTGACTCATGCATGCTTACCATCTCGGCTACATCGTTTAGTACCATGGGTTTCATGGCTTCTTCACCATGTTCAAAAAACGCTTGTTGCTGTTGTACAATACAGTTAGCGACTTTTAATAAGGTTTCGTTACGGCTCTCTAAGCTTTTAAGAAACCACTTTGCCTCTTGCAAGTGCGAACGTATAAATTGGGTATCGGCACTGTTTTTTGCATTTCTTGACATGGCCGCATACTGCTGATTAATTCTTATTTTGGGCATAGCATCGGGATTTAATTCGACTTGCCAACGCCCTTTAACTTTAGTAACGGTTACATCAGGGATCACGTATTGCTGCTCTTGCTTAATCACGTCAGCACCAGGGCGCGGATTAAGGCTATGAATCAGCCGCATCACTTCTTTTAATTCTTCTTCTTTCAGTTTAGTCACACGTAGCAAAGAACGAAAGTCCCGATTCGCTAAAAATTCGGTATACTCGCTAATCAGTTGTCTTGCTTCGGTTAAATAAGGGGTGTCCTCAGAAAACTGGCGCAATTGCACTAGCAAACACTCTTTTACAGAGCGCGCGCCGACGCCAACAGGATCGAATAACTGGATACGTTTAATTACTGCTTCAACTTCGTCTGCTTCGATATCAGCAATATCTAGCGAATCTAAAATGTCCTGACAACTAATGGTTAGCAAGCCACTTTCATCAATGGCTTCAATAATGATTTCTGCGATAGCGCGATCGGTTTCGGAAAAAGGCGTAAGTTGCATTTGCCAACGCAAATAATCTTGTAAGGTTTCGCTGGTCTCGCCCTGATAAATCATGTCTTCATCAGGCAAATTCCCATTACTTACTGGGGCGGCGCTGACTAAATCATCCCAGTTGTTATCTAGCGGTAGATCTTCCTGAATATTTTGCTCGGTCATTTCATCGCTAGTGTCGCGTTCTACCGGATCGTTGTAATCATCTGTTGGGTTTGACGAGTCGTCGACAGGTTCACGGTTGATATTAGACAAGCTAGGATCATGATCAGGCGCAGTATCAAAGTCATCATCCCCTTCTAGCAAAGGATTGGCATCCAGTGCCTCCTGAATTTCTTGCTGAAGTTCTATCGTTGACAGCTGCAACAAGCGGATCGCCTGCTGTAATTGCGGCGTCATTGTTAGCTGTTGTCCTAAGCGAAGTTGTAAAGAAGGCTTCATGTAAGTGTTATTCTCTCCCGGATACGCAGTAGCGTTCTGCTTTCCTTACTATAGCCTGAATTGCTCACCTAGGTATACATCACGCACTTGTTGATTTGCCAGAACATCTTGTGGTGATCCAGCGGCAATTAACTCACCATGGCTAACAATATACGCTATTTCACACACGTCCAGTGTCTCGCGCACATTATGATCGGTAATGAGTACACCGATGCCGCGCTGACAAAGATGTTGAATAATTTTTTTGATGTCTAATACTGAAATGGGATCAACACCCGCAAATGGCTCATCCAATAAGATAAAGGCAGGATTTGCAGCCAACGCCCGAGCAATTTCTACGCGGCGTCTTTCGCCACCCGATAACGCCATGCCTAAACTGTTTTTGATATGACCAATGTGAAACTCTTCCAGCAAGTCGTCGGCAATTTCCAAACGGCGCTGGGGGGTTAAATCTTTGCGGGTTTGCAAAATAGCTAACAAATTGTCGTGTACGGTCAGTTTACGAAAAATCGAGCTTTCTTGGGGTAAATAGCCGATTCCAGCTCGCGCACGCTGATGCATAGGGGCAAACGTAATATCTTGGTCGTTTAAGGTGATGGTTCCCTTATCAGAGGGCACCAGCCCAACAATCATGTAAAATGTGGTCGTTTTACCGGCACCATTGGGGCCAAGCAAGCCCACGATTTGCCCGGCATTAACGTCTAGACTGACATCTTTGACAACTTGGCGCCCTTTGTAACTTTTTGCCAAATGCGACACCACTAACTTCATGGGTTTTCCTTGACTTCAGGCGTGAAAATGGTGGTTACGCGACGGTTTTTTTCACTTTCAGCACTAATTTGCTGCGAAGCAATATTATAACGAATGACGGCACCTTGCACTAAACTGCCACTTTGGCTCATTTCGGCATTACCGGTTAAGGTTAGCGTGCGGCTTGCCAGTTCATAGCGTATCTCATTGGCTTGGGCTTTTACTTCTTTGCCATCTTCCAAGGTTTGACTATAGGTTGCTGGCGTACCCGTCGCAATAAGGACTTCGTTGCCGCTACCCGCGCTAGCATTAGCTTCTAATCTCAAGGCTGTGATCAGCATGGTGCCTTGACGAACTTCAACATTTTCACGATAGATAGAAATGTTGTTTTGAATAGAGGCTTCCCAGAAGTCTGCTTGCACATCAATTGGTTGCGTGAAATCTGCCGGTGCTGCGTGCAGTGTGCTCGTGGCAAAAAATAGCACGCTAAGCCATAATTTATTGTTCATTATGATAAATAGTCTCCAAGTGCCGATTTAACAGCAAGTGTTTATCTGCAAGCCGTGCTTCTAAACCAATACCCTTAATAGAAAATCCTTGGCCTGTAATCGCGACGGCTTCATGAGTTTGAATTTTCTTTTCGGGTAATAACAGTTGTAATGATTCAGTATCGATTTGTTTAATCAGCTCGTTTGCCAGTAGATTCTGTAATACGACCTGTTGTTCCAAAATAATTTTATCCTCTGGAAACCACACCGCATGCAAACTACTGATTTCCCAGGCCGGCATGTGTTCTGCATTAAACAAGGTATAACGCGGCGCGGCGAACTGAGTAAACCCAAGCTGTTCAAAATGCTCCAGCTTGCTTGCTCTAACGTGATCGGCAATATAGCCGTCTTTGTCATAAATACGCAAGGTAACATTTTCAGCAATGTAATCTGGTTGAAATTCACGATCAGCTTGGATATCTGTTAGGGCGTCTTGTGGTCGAAACCAAAGGTAGGCGGCAAACATCACCAGTGCGCAAACCGATAACACCAAAAATTTTCTCATGTGCTGCTACCCGAAAATTGCATAAATTTCCCCTGAGCAATCAACAGTAAATCGCATATCTCACGCACAGCACCAAAGCCACCAGGTAACGAGGTTTTTAAATGGGCATACTGTTGCAAATAAGGATGGGCATCTTGCACGGCTATGGCTAAACCGCAATGTTGCATGACTTCCCAATCGGCAAGATCATCACCAATATAGGCAACGTGGTCGGCGCTAAGTTGCAATTGTTGCAGCAACTCTTTAAATGCCGCGGTTTTGTTTTCTTGCCCTTGAAAAATATAGGGTACGGTCAATGCTCGCATCCGTTGCTCAACCAATGATGAGGTTCGGCCAGTAATCACCGCGACCTCAATGTTGGCTTGGCGTAAGGCTTTAATACCGTACCCATCACGCGTATGAAATGCTTTTAACTCTTCGCCTTGATTACCTAAGTATATCCGGCCATCCGAAAATACCCCATCAACATCACAAATAAGTAATTTTATCTTAGCGGCACGTGATGCAATGTCGGCAGATATGGCTTGATACAACTGTTGATAAAGCAGCATACTAAAGCACTCCTGCACGCAGTAAATCATGCATATTCATTGCGCCAATTGGCTCTGATTGGCTATTTAAGATAATCAGACCATTAATTTTTTTTTGCTGCATAATATTGAGGGCTTCTGCTGCGAGCATATCGGCTTTTGCTGTAATGCATTTTACGGTCATCACGTGTTCAATGGCGGTGCTGTGAATATCTAATCGTTGATCCAAAATGCGTCGTAAATCACCGTCGGTAAAAATACCGGCTAAACTGCCGTTGTCGTTGATCACCGTGGTCATACCCAATCCTTTTCGCGATATCTCCAGTAACGCATCTTTTATACTTGCTTGCCGGTGCACAATGGGCACTAAGGGCGGTTTATGCATGATATCTTCAAGCCGCAATAACAGTTTACGACCTAAGCTACCGCCAGGATGTGATAGGGCAAAATCATCCGCTGAAAAGCCTCTGGCATCTAATACGGCAACCGCGAGGGCATCACCCATGGCAAGGGTGGCGGTGGTGCTGGCAGTAGGGGCTAAGCCAAGCGGGCAGGCTTCTTGTGGTACGCTTACACAAATATGCACATCGGCTAACTGGGCCAAGGTAGAAGTGGGATTACCTGTCATCGCAATCAGCGTAAGCCCCATACGTTTAATGACTGGCACAATGGTAAGCAATTCACTGGTTTCACCAGAATTGGAGATAGCGATGACGACATCGCCTTGAGACAGCATGCCCAAATCACCATGGCTTGCTTCCCCAGGGTGCACAAAAAAAGCCGGTGTTCCTGTAGAGGCCAGCGTCGCCGCGATTTTGTTGGCAATATGACCTGATTTACCAATACCGCTTACAATAACTTTTCCAGGATTTTGCAAAATCAGAGTGCATGCACGTTCAAAATCCTCATTTAAAAACTGCTCAAGTTGCGTTATGGCGTTAGCCTCTATTCGCAAAACCTCTAGCGCTTGTTGTCTAAATGCGTTCATGCTAATTACCTGTTGCTATGCAAGCTGAGAGAATAACAAATATTGATAGCCAATAAAGCCTGTGAGTAACACGGCGCCCTCGACGCGATTAATCCGTTGTTGCTGGCCAATACGAATAGACATCAATAACATTAAGACGGTCGCTGCGATCATCACATAGCTGTCGCGGGTACCGGCATTGATATCTAAGCTGCTGGGACCAATAACGGCACCCAATCCAAGCACCGCTAAAATATTAAAGATATTCGACCCAATAATATTACCCAACGCTAAATCGTCTTCGCCTTTTAAAATACCGATAACACTGGCCGCTAACTCAGGCAAGCTGGTACCAATGGCAATGATGGTTAAGCCTATCACTAAATCGCTCATGCCAGCATAGCGAGCAATGGTGACTGCACCATGAACCAATAATTGCGAACTCGCCAATAACAAGATTAAGCCTGAGATGATCCAAAACGCCGCTTTAAAGTTAGACGTCGGCTCTGGCATTTCTGCGGCAATGTCAGCAATTAATGGATCGTCTGCGGTGGCTCGTTTACCAAAAAAAACCAGTAACGCAATAAAACCAATAAAAGCGAGCAGTAATACTACGCCTTCAGCGCGGGTTAAGCTGTGATCTGATAACAAGTAAAAACCCAACAACGTGAAACCAATTAACATCGGAAACTCACGTTTTAGCGTAACAGAGGTAACGGAAATTGGTTTTAACAGCGCGACCAAACCAATTACCAATAAAATGTTGGTAATGTTTGAGCCAATAGCATTACCTACCGATGTATCCAAACGTCCTTGGGCGGCAGCGGTAGCTGATACGAGCATTTCTGGCGCTGAGGAGCCCATGGCAACAATGGTTAACCCAATTATCATGGGCGAAATACCACTGTTCCGGGCAACAGATGAAGCACCAAACACAAAACGGTCTGCGCTCCAAATCAGCAAAACCAAGCCGACAATAACGAAGATGATGGCGAGTAACAGAGGTGATATCATAGTGTCCGGTTTTAAGCTAAAAGTAATAAAGAGCATTTTCCTGTTTATTGCGCGTAAATGCAAAAAAACCTCGGGTTGTGGTGTTAAATCGCCAGTGATTCGAATTTGCGCATACTTTGTTACGATTTTTTGTAACGACTTGCTGGTTAATTCCGTTTACAATAATAAACGTATGGAGCTGGCTATAATTGCAAACATACATGAATGTATATTATGATATGGGCCATTGCAACCAGTGTGTTGAGATAAAAACACCATGCTGGTCTGATAAATCAATAGGGTGGAGCGACAATTTTGTCTGATGTGTTAGTCGATATTCAGAACTTAAGCTTTTCGCGCGGCGACAGGCCGATTTATCGGGATATGAACATGCAGGTTATCCGCGGCAAGGTGACCGCGATCATGGGCCCTAGTGGTATCGGTAAAACGACGCTACTTCGCTTGATTGGTGGTCAGTTAAAACCAGATAGCGGCAAAATCGTGTTTGACGGTCTAAACATTCCCACGCTGTCCCGTGCAGAGTTATACCAAGCGCGTAAGAAAATGAGCATGCTGTTTCAAAGCGGCGCGTTATTTACAGAAATGTCGGTTTTTGACAATGTGGCGTTTCCTTTGCGTGAGCATACGCGTTTACCAGAAGCCTTAATACGGTTAGTGGTTTTAATGAAGCTGGAATCGGTAGGGTTACGTGGTGCACGTGATTTGATGCCTGCTGAGCTTTCAGGCGGTATGGCCAGACGTGCCGCTCTGGCGCGAGCGATTGCGCTTGATCCTGAACTAATAATGTATGACGAACCGTTTGCCGGACAAGATCCCATTTCTATGGGGGTTATTGTGCGGTTAATTCGTGAGTTAAACAATGCATTAGGGCTGACATCGGTCGTTGTATCGCACGATGTTACCGAGGTAATGAGCATTGCAGATTATGTCTATGTGGTCGCTGATAAAACCGTTATCGGTCAGGGAACACCCGAGCAACTGCGTGCCGATCCTTCACCGCTAGTGCAACAATTTTTAAAGGGCGAAGCCGATGGTGCCGTACCTTTCCATTATAAAGCCGCAGCTTATGAGGATGAATTGATGGAGCTGACAAAGTGATCGCAAATAAATTGCAACTTATTGGTCAGCAAGCGCTGAATTCGGTAAGCGGCTTTGGTCGGGCCGGTCTTATGCTGTTTGGGGCCATTGTTGGCAAACCCAATATACGTAAAGGCTTACCGTTACTGATTAAGCAGCTTTACGTTATTGGCGTGTTGTCTTTAATGATTATTTTGGTATCGGGTTTATTCATCGGTATGGTGTTGGCCCTACAAGGCTATACCGTGCTGGTGAAATTTGGTGCTGAAGGCATGCTTGGGCCGCTAGTTTCGCTTAGTTTGCTGCGCGAGCTTGGGCCAGTAGTCACCGCGCTATTATTTGCTGGCCGGGCCGGGAGTGCTCTTACCGCAGAGATAGGATTAATGAAAGCAACTGAACAGTTATCGGGCATGGAAATGATGGCTGTTGATCCGTTACGCCGGATCATTGCACCGCGTTTTTGGGCTGGCGTAATTGCTATGCCATTACTAGCACTGATTTTTAATGCGGTAGGTATTTTAGGTGGTCACTTAGTTGGGGTGGAATGGTTAGGTGTAGATGCGGGAAGTTATTGGTCTGCAATGCAAGCTAACGTCGACTTATATCAAGATGTGTTAAATGGCGTGATCAAAAGCATGGTATTTGCATTAATCGTTATTTGGATTGCTTTACATAAAGGGTTCGATGCTATCCCTACATCAGAGGGAATTAGCCGCGCCACAACGCAAACGGTGGTTACAGCATCGCTGGCCGTTCTCGGGTTTGACTTCGTATTAACTGCATTAATGTTTGGTGGATAAAAGATGACCGCACGTAAAATTGAAATTTTGGTAGGTGCCTTTATTGTGCTTTCTTGTGCGGCATTTTTAATGCTAGCACTTAAAGTTGCTAATACCGGCTTTAGTGGCTCGTCACAAACCTACACCTTGTATGCCAAGTTCGACAATATTGGCGGCTTAAAAGTGCGTTCACCCATCAAGGTTGGTGGCGTTACTGTGGGGCGGGTCAGCAGTATTGAATTAGACCGAGTCAGCTATACGCCGGTCGTCGCGTTAGAAATTAACGCAGAGTACAGTAATTTCCCTGAAACCAGTTCAGTTGCGATTTTGACCTCTGGCTTGTTGGGTGAGCAATACGTTGGATTGTTACCGGGTTTTGTTGATGACACTGTGTTGATGTTAGCCAACGGCGATACCATTGAAGATACACGTTCTGCCATAGTGCTTGAAGAGTTGATTGGGCAGTTTTTATTTAACCGGGGGAATTAATGAAGCATTTCTTACGTAATATTGGTGCAACTTTAGCAATTACTGTGGGTTTAGCCTTACCATTACAGGCCACAGAAACGTACACTGATCCTTATAAAATGATTGAGGCGGTTGCAGATAAAACCTTTAATCGCATCAAAACAGATCAACCTATTATCAAGCAAGATCTTGAGCATTTACGGACGATTGTTGTAGAAGAATTATTGCCCTATGTCGATAGCCGATATGCTGCGGCAATTGTTGTGGGTAGAACGGTCGATATTCGTGAAAATCAGCAAGCGTTTGATGAGTTTGTGAAAGCTTTTGAGCAATATATGATTGGATCTTATGCTGGCGCGTTAACCTATTACAAAGAGCAAAAAGTGATGATAGAGCCGGCTAAACCTGTCGGAACGCAAAGCATCATTACTATTCGTACCCGAGTAATCGATCCCGGCAAGCCTGATATCGTTATTGATTTTAAATTACGCCGGCCACGTAATGCAGAAACGTGGTTAGTTATTGATATGATTGCCGAAGGTATTTCGTTATTAGACAGTAAACGTGCGGAATTGAATAATATGATCCGCCAGCAAGGCTTGCCCGGGGTGACAGCATTGCTAATTGAGCGCTCAAAAGATCCGGTTAAAGTGCCTGAAGCAGGTGCAAGCAAACCATCGGAGTAAGTTGTGTTATTGAATATTAGCCAACAAGATCAGACCGTGCTATTTAGTGGAAAACTGAATCGTGATACATTAATGCTGTATTCACCATTTAGCTTGTTAAATAGGCTGTCTGGTCAGGTTACCTTTGATTTCTCCGCCCTAACCCATGTAGACTCAGCTGGCTTAGCCTGGCTGATTCAACAACTAGCGCGAGCCAGAACATTGAATTTGCAAATTGAATTTACGCACGTTCCGGCACAGCTATTGTCTTTAGCCAAGGTCAGTGCCGTAACTGCAATATTGCCCATAATCGATTAAGGTGTAGTTATGGATATCGCACAGATTGAGCAGGTGCTAACTGAGCAGCTGCAGCTATCAGAAGTATATGTAAAAGCAGAAGGTTCACACTTTGCGGTAACCGCAGTAGGTGAGTGTTTTGAGGGCCTAAGTCGGGTAAAGCAACAGCAATTAGTGTATAGCCCACTGACTAATGCCATTGCTGATGGTACCATTCACGCCCTAAGTATTAAGGCCTTTACGCCGCAACAATGGCGCAGAGAAAAACTTTTAAATCCTCCGCTCTGAGACACGCTATGCAACAGTTTTTAGTTACAGCCAACGGCCCTTTACAGGGCCAAGTTGTTATATCTGGCGCAAAAAATGCTGCGCTGCCCATTTTGTTTGCTAGCATTCTCGCTGAGCAACCAACCACGATCACCAATGTACCGAAATTGAAGGACATTGAAACCACCTTTAAGCTATTACAGTTGTTTGGTGCCAAGGTCGAATCAACTGGCGATACGGTTAATGTAGATGCCAGCCAAATTAATAACCAATTTGCACCTTATGAATTGGTTAAAACAATGCGTGCTTCGATTTTAGCGCTAGGCCCGCTACTTGCACGTTTCGGCCAAGCTGAAGTGTCATTACCCGGTGGTTGTGCCATAGGTGCTCGTCCTGTGAACTTGCACATCGATGGTTTACGCAAAATGGGTGCGGAGATCACCGTTGAAAATGGTTACATCAAAGCCAATGCCACGCGCTTAAAGGGCGCACATTTGGTGATGGAAATGGTAAGTGTGACGGGTACAGAAAACTTAATGATGGCAGCAACCTTGGCTGAAGGTAAAACCATTATTGAGAATGCTGCACGTGAGCCTGAAATTGTCGACTTAGCCAACTATTTAAATACCTTGGGCGCTAAAATTAGCGGAGCGGGTACAGATACCTTGGTTATCGAGGGCGTGTCTGCGCTGCAAGGCGGTTCGCATCGTGTGCTGCCTGACCGCATTGAAACGGGTACCTTTTTGGTTGCCGCAGCGGTAACCGGTGGTGATGTGACCTGCACATCAGCCGCCCCAGCTGACTTAGAAGTGGTGTTAGAAAAGCTACGTGAAGCTGGCGCAGAAGTGACTACTGGCCAAGATTGGATCCGTTTAAACATGACAGGGCGTCAATTGAAGTCTGTTGATGTGAAAACGGTACCTCATCCTGGTTTTCCAACCGATATGCAAGCGCAATTTACTGTACTGAACGTTGTGGCAGAGGGCGTAGGCGTTGTCACTGAGACCATTTTCGAAAATCGTTTTATGCATGTACCGGAATTGCAGCGTATGGGCGCGAAAATTCGCTTAGAAGGCAATACGGCAGTATGTCAGTATAGTCCATCACTCAATGCGGCTCAGGTAATGGCGACTGATTTACGGGCGTCTGCAAGTTTGGTTATTGCGGGATTAGTGGCAAAAGGCACCACTGTCGTCGATCGTATATATCATATTGATCGCGGTTATGAGCAAATTGAGCATAAGCTGCAAGGTTTAGGTGCGCATATTCAACGTGTTAATAGTTGATATAGCAAGCTGATCTGATTCTTAAATCACCCGCTAATTGGCGGGTGATTTTTTATAAAACAATCTGTTAAAGTGTGCCTTAGCGGCGTGGTTGTTCTCGCACTTGTGTGGGAATGGTAAGTTGTTGTCCATTGCGATCGATTAATATTTGTAATTCACTGTCGGGGAGTGTTTCTGCAATAAAATTGAGTGCCTGTTGCATGCTTTGAAAACGCTGCCCGGCAATTTCTAAAATAATATCACCCACTTGCAAGCCCGCGATAGCTGCAGGTCCACCGGCAGTTACTTCGGTTAACGCTAAACCATATAAGGCTTGTCCAGACGAAAATAACGGATCGCCTGCCGCATTTACCACAGCTTGCCCAGAGACCCCTAAGTAGCTTCGGGTTACCCGACCTTGCTTAATGAGCTTTTCCATAATATTTCGTGCTAATTGATATGGCACCGCAAAGAAAATACCCTGAATATCTTGATTTTGCACCTGAAATGCAGCCGCATTAATGCCCACTAAGGTGCCATTGCTGTTGACCAAAGCGCCGCCAGAATTTCCTTTGTTTATAGCTGCATCCATCCGCATAAAATCGGGATAGCCGCGAGAGCTCAATCCCGTATTACCATTGGCACTGATAATCCCTTGGGTAATGGTTTGGCCTAAATTAAGGGGATTGCCAATCGCTAATACGACATCACCCACTTGCGGCTCAATAGTGGGATCTTGTGGGATCACGGGTAAGCCATCGGCGCGTACATACAACACAGCGAGATCAGATATTTCATCTTGACCAATGAGAACCGCTTCTAGTATCCGGCCATCTTGCAGCGCAATTTCAATATGATCCGCCCCATACACCACATGATAATTGGTTAAAATATACCCTTGAGCCGACATAATAACGCCTGAACCGAGTTCTTGACGTTCAATGGTGCGTGGTCGTAATGAGCGAGGATCAACAATACGGCTTCGAGTATACACATTGACCACCGCGGGGGCGGCACGGCGCACGGCGCGGTGATAAGACACCGGCGCGTTTTCTTGCACTTCTGCATGCGTTTGCCAAAATGAAAAATTTCGACCTGTTAGATCAGGAAAAAGAAGAAGTAACAAAAAGGCCAGAGCCAATCCGTAGGCGATGCTTTTTATAAGGAACAACAACAATGTGTGCACAGTGCAAAGTCTGACCAGTCGAGAATGGTGATAGCATAGCATTATTTACGATTCGGCAGTAGCGCTTGCTAACTGCCGAGTCGTAAAAAAGGGGTTAACGGATAAGAATATACAATTGATCGTTACCGCGTTTGATAAACAACGCCGCAACACCGCCATCACGATTTTCTAATAGGCGCCGTAATTCCGCTAAGTTACTAACGCGTTGCCGATTAACACCCGTGATAATATCTCCTTGGCGCAGCCCAATTTGTGCGGCAGCCGAGTTGGATTCAAGTGCTGACACTTCAACCCCAGCATCGCTGTTGTTTAGTGTGGCACCTTGTAACATGGGATGCAGTTGTGTTGCGGCAATTTGTCCACTACTGGCTTCTTGCAATTTTACTTTAATGTTTTGCTCTTTGCCGTCACGTAATACGCCTAGGGTCGCCTCACGGCCTGCACCCAAGGTGGCAATTTTAGCGCGCAACTCATTAAAGCTTTGAATTCTATTGCCATTCATACTGACAATAACATCGCCCGATTTCAGGCCCGCGCTAGCCGCTGAGCTATCAGGTAACACTTCACCCACAAAAGCGCCACGATTAACTTTCAAATTAAGTGCTTTAGTCAATTCCGCATTGACATCATTACCGCGTATTCCCAAACTACCACGGCGAATTTCACCAAACTCAATGATTTGATCCACTAAGTTTTTCATCATATTGGCTGGAATGGCAAAACCGATACCCACGTTGCCGCCATTCGGTCCTAAAATGGCCGTGTTAATACCAATGAGCTCACCCCGCAAATTAACTAAGGCGCCGCCTGAGTTTCCAGAGTTGATGGCAGCATCTGTTTGAATAAAATCTTCAAACCCTTCGTGTAAGCCGCTGCGGCCAAGCGAACTGATTATGCCAGAAGTGACGGTTTGCTCTAGACCAAATGGATTACCAATAGCGATGGCATAATCGCCAACGCGAAGTTTATCAGAATCGGCTAAGGGGATTTGTGCTAGGTTCTCTGCATCAATTTGCAATAATGCAATATCGCTTTCTGGATCTGCGCCTAATTTTTTAGCTTTAAACGTGCGGCCATCTTTTAACCGAATTTCAATTTCAGAGGCATCTTGCACAACGTGATTGTTAGTAACAATATAGCCTTTTTTGGCATCAATAATAACGCCGGAGCCTAAGCCTCGGAAAGGTTGCTCTCGGCGCATTTCGCCTTGGCCACGACCAAAAAACTGCTGGAACGCATCAGGTACACGCTGCCGTACTTCACGACTACCTGCTACCGACACATACACTACGGCTGGCGTAGTTTGTTCCAACATGGGCGCTAGTGAAGGCATCTCCTGATTATTGCTGCCAAAAAAAGGTAAGCCTGCATGTGCAGGGGCGGCAGGAGCCAACAACATCGCTGCCATAACGGCAGCACTTAGCAAAGAAAGTTTTTTATTCATCGCAATAGTCTCCTTAATACAAATGTCCGACTAAGAGCGTCAAGCAATAAAAAAAGTTCTAAATTACCTTTTTTATGATTGTAACGAATTGTTAGCTATCTTTCGTCGGGCGTTCCTTGATCAAACCACTGGCTTCACCTGAATAGTCTTTTGGTTGATGCTCAACTTGAGAATGTTCACGGCGACGTTCGTTGAGTTGATGCAAAGAACGTTTAATATGCTGCGTAGTATCGGCAGCAAAAAAATTCACTTCATCACGTGCACTAACCGGCTGTTCAACTAACTGCATTTTTGATTGTTGGACATGTTTGGCTATGCGTGCATAGTTATCTTGTAACTGACTCATCAATTGGTTTGTTGTTTCTAAATGCTCAGACACATCCGAGCGATATTGCGACAATTGCTTGCGGCTTTCATCTAATTCTTGTTGTAGCTTGTGTTGGCCAAATTGTTTTAGGCTAACCAGTCGCGCTACCACTGCCCCGACAACAAGCCCTATTCCCAAGCCAATCAGTAACCATGTGTAGTCCATACTAACTCCTTACGCTGAAATTCTTTGCTTAGTGTACCCTAACTTCTTATACAAGGTGGTAAGGCATGTTAATATTATGACTCATATTTAAGGGTTAACACTGCGAGTTTCAAGTTAAAGCCAATGACACCACTGCAAAAATATCAGCAAGATCTGACGCGAGCCGATTTTCACCACGATGCGGCACAAGAAAATGCGGTAAAGCAATTACAGCGTTTATTTGATGAATTCGTAAGTCGTCCACCCGCCGCTAAACCGGGCTTTTGGCAAAAAATCACTGGTAAACTACCGGCACAAACGCCCTTACTAGGTTTGTATTTTTGGGGCGGCGTGGGGCGTGGTAAAACGTATCTAGTCGATACCTTTTACGAATGCTTACCCACAACCCGAAAAATGCGGGTGCACTTTCACCGTTTTATGCATCGGATCCACGAAGAATTAGCGTTACAAAAAGGGGTTAGTGATCCATTAGAAAAAATTGCTGATAAGTTTAAAGCAGAAACAGACATTATTTGTTTTGACGAGTTTTTTGTGTCGGACATTACCGATGCCATGATTTTAGGCACGTTAATGCAAGCGTTATTTGCGCGGGGTATTACGCTAGTGGCGACCTCAAATATCGAGCCCGATGGCTTGTATCGTAATGGCTTGCAGCGTGCGCGTTTTTTACCCGCGATTGCGTTAATTAAACAAAATACGCATGTGGTGAATGTCGACAGTGGTATTGATTATCGGTTACGGACTTTAGAACAAGCCGAGATATACCATTATCCCTTAGATGCGAAAGCTGACGAAAATTTGCAGCAGTATTTTATGGCGTTATCCGTTGAACCGCGTCAGGTAAACGCCGTGATTGAAGTGTCGCACCGTAAGCTGCAAACGCGTGCGGAAGCCGATGGTATCGTGTGGTTTACCTTTAATGAGTTGTGCGAAACGGCGCGCAGTCAATATGATTATATGGAACTGAGCCGCTGCTATCATACCGTATTACTTGCTGATGTTAGGCCAATGGGACAGCAGAACGATGATGTCGCCCGGCGGTTTATCGCCTTAGTTGATGAATTTTATGAGCGTCATGTAAAGCTGATTATCTCGGCCGCGGTGCCACTTGAGCAGTTGTATCAAGGAGGCTTATTAAGCTTTGAATTTCGGCGGTGTTTAAGCAGGCTGCAAGAAATGCAATCACATGCGTACTTAGCCAGTGAGCATTTACCGTAATTTTTCGGATATAGGTGTTTTTTTCGAAAAGACTACTGATCTTTCATATTGTTTAATATATAATCCGCGCCCGGCCGACGTTACAGCCTTGCACTGCCGTTAGCCCGGCAGTTTTTGTACTCGAAGGGGTACGATAACGATATTGCTGCAATAGCCCTGCACAATATCAGGTGTAACTTAAGTTATCTTTGGAATAGGTTTAGATGAAAACTTTTACTGCAAAACCAGAAAGCGTAACACGCGACTGGTTCGTTGTTGATGCTAACGGCAAAACTTTAGGCCGTATCGCAACTGAAATCGCTTCACGTTTACGTGGCAAGCACAAACCGGAATACACGCCACACGTTGATACGGGTGATTACATCATCGTTGTTAACGCTGATAAAGTGGTTGTTACTGGTAACAAAGCTCAGGCGAAAATGTATTACTCACATACAGGTTTCCCAGGTGGTATTAAAGAAATCAACTTTGAAAAACTGATCGCTAAAAAGCCAGAAATGGTTTTAGAATCAGCTATCAAAGGTATGTTGCCAAAAGGCCCATTGGGTCGCGCTATGTTCCGTAAGTTAAAAGTTTACGCCGGCGCAGAGCATCAGCATGCTGCTCAGCAACCGCAAGTTTTAGATATTTAATCGGAGCATAACATGGCACAGAATCAATACTACGGAACTGGTCGTCGTAAAAGCTCAACGGCCCGCGTATTTTTAAAAGCTGGTTCAGGTAACATTGTTATCAACCAGCGTGGCCTGTCAGAGTACTTCGGTCGTGAAACTGCTTGTATGGTAGTTAAACAACCGTTAGAACTGGTTGATATGGTTGAAAAATTTGACCTGTACATCACTGTTAAAGGTGGTGGTATTTCTGGTCAAGCAGGCGCTATCCGTCACGGTATCACCCGTGCGTTGATGGAGTTTGACGAATCATTACGTCCAGCATTACGTAAAGCGGGTTTCGTAACTCGTGATGCGCGTAAAGTTGAGCGTAAGAAAGTGGGTCTGCGTAAAGCACGTAAGCGTCCACAGTACTCAAAGCGTTAATACGCTTTTGGGACAAAAAGCCCGGCAGTTATTGCCGGGTTTTTTTATGGCTGCGTTTTTGTTCTATGCGTATTTATCGCCTAAAATACAGATTGAATTGTTTTTGATTATTGAAGGCGTTTTTTAGTACCTGCAAAATACGCTAAACCGCAGCACTGTATGGCAAATAATACTGATCGACTACAAATTAGACCAAGATATTAGTCATTCTATCCGCCTTTATCCTTGTGCAAAGCAAGGCTTTTCATTATGATCGGGTATATTTTTTTACTTATAATAATTGCTGAATTTCAGCCGCTTAATTTTTAATCGTTAAGCGTTTCAATGTGGAGATGAGTGGATGAGCAATGCGCCTGTAGATCATGGTCGCCGTCGCTTCCTAACCATCGCAACCTCTGTTGTAGGGGGTGTTGGTGCCGTTGGAGTGGCTGTGCCCTTTATTGCGTCCTGGAGTCCGAGTGAAAGGGCGAAGCAAGCTGGTGCTGCGGTAAGTGCAGACATCAGTAAACTTGAGCTGGGTCAATTGATTCGGGTTGAGTGGCGTGGTCGGCCGGTTTGGATCGTAAAACGTACCGAAGAAATGTTAGCGCAATTAGCCGATACCGAAAACCGGTTACGTGATCCGGGCTCTGAAGTGCCGCAACAACCTGCCTATGCACAAAATCGTCACCGCTCCATTAAGCCTGAAATTTTTGTTGCTGTAGGTATTTGTACACACCTAGGCTGTTCACCAACCTATTTACCTTCTGATTTTGCAGGGCAAGTGGAAGGCATTAATTCGGGTTTCTTCTGCCCTTGTCATGGTTCGCGCTTTGACATGGCTGGTCGTGTTTTCCAAAACGTACCTGCGCCGACCAATTTGGTTATTCCTCCGTATATGTTTGTCGACGATGGCACCATTTTAATCGGTGAAGACGAGGGGACTGCATAATGTTTAAAAATATGATGAGCTGGATTGAGTATCGCTTACCCTTTATGGATAAGTTAAATCTGCACGTTGTGCAATATCCAGCGCCTAAAAACTTCAATTTTTGGTATTTCTTTGGCTCGCTAGCCATTGTTGTACTGATCAACCAGATCGTAACAGGTATTTGGTTAACGATGAGTTACGAACCTTCTGCCGAAGGTGCGTTTGCGTCTATTGAATACATCATGCGCGATGTAGAATACGGTTGGTTGCTTCGTTATATGCATTCTACCGGTGCATCTGCTTTCTTTGTGGTGGTTTACCTGCACATGTTACGCGGTATGATGTACGGCTCTTACCAGAAACCCCGTGAATTACTGTGGATTTTTGGTATGTTAATCTTCTTAGTCTTAATGGCTGAAGCATTCATGGGTTACATGTTGCCTTGGGGACAAATGTCTTATTGGGGCGCTCAAGTAATTATCTCAATTTTCGGTGTAATCCCGTTTATTGGTGACGATTTAACGTTGTGGATCCGTGGTGACTACGTTATCTCTGGCGCAACCTTAAACCGTTTCTTTGCCTTACATGTTATTGCCTTACCTTTAGTATTAGTTGTGTTGGTGTTCTTACACATTATGGCGTTACATGAAGTGGGTTCAAACAACCCAGATGGTATCGACATAAAACGTGACAATGATGGCACCGTGGAACTGACCGAAGCTGACAAGAAATTTACTTTCCATCAGTATTTTACTCGTGGCGGTAAAAAAGTGATTGTGGATGCCATTCCATTCCATCCTTACTACACCGTGAAGGATTTAGTGGGTCTGGCGGGTTTCTTATTTATCTTTGCGTTTGTCATTTTCTTTATGCCAGAAGGCGGGGGCTTCTTCTTAGAGCCGCCAAACTTCGAAGTTGCTAACCCAATGAAAACCCCAGATCACATTGCGCCGGTTTGGTATTTCACGCCGTTCTACGCTATTTTACGTGCGATTCCGGATCCGTTGTTTGGTGCTATTGCGATGTTTGCATCGATTATTGCCTTGGCCTTATTACCGTGGATTGACCGTGGCAAAGTGCGCTCTGTACGTTACCGTTCTGAGTTACATCGCTGGAACTTGGTGATGTTCTGCGTCAGCTTTGTTGTTCTGGGTGTTCTGGGTGTATTACCTGCGACTCCGACGTATACCATATTATCGCAAATCTTCTCATTTACGTATTTTGCCTTCTTCGGCTTGCTGTGGGTATACAGCAAAAATGAGAAAACCAAGCCACTGCCAGTGAGGTTAACCTGATGATGAAAACGTTATTTTCAGCTGTCGCATTGTTAGCATCGTCGCTGGCAATGGCAGCAGGTCCAACAATACCGTTGGATAAAGCGCCTATTGATTTACGTGATCAGGCGTCGTTACAAAATGGTGCTAAGTTATACCAGAACTATTGTCTGGGCTGTCACCAAATGCAGTATCAGCGTTACTCGCGCACATTTAAAGATTTAGGGATCCCTGAAGAATTAGGGATGGAGCATTTAATGTTCACGGGCGAAAAAGTGGGTGATCACATCACGAACTCTATGCCTGCGGAGTATGCTGAAACCTCGTTTGGGGTATTGCCACCTGATTTGACAAACGTAGCTCGGGTACGTGGCGCAGATTGGTTATACACGTATTTACGTACGTTTTATGTAGATGAAAGCCGTCCATTTGGGGTTAACAACAAAGTGTTTCCACAAGTGGGTATGCCTCATGTTTTACAAGAGTTACAAGGTGTGCCAACTCGTGCCTATGAAACACGCTTAGTAGATGGTCAATCTACTGAGGTGTATGTGGGTATTCGTACCGATGGTTCTGGTGAACTGAGTACTGAAGAGTATGATCGTGCAGTTGCTGATTTAGTGAATTACTTGGTGTATACCGGTGAGCCTACTAAATTAGAATCTCACGCCTTAGGAACCAAAGTCTTAATCTTTATCTTTATCTTCTTCGTGTTAGCTTACTTCTTGAAGAAAGAATACTGGAAAGATGTTCACTAAGTATTTGATTTAATAATACTTGTATTTAGGGGCCTTAGCGCCCCTTTGCTGTTTTTTATTTAACCGGAGGAATACATGGCGATCATTGCCAATAAACGCCCTGTGATGACGTTGTTCTCAGCTGTTGACGATATGTTTAGTCATCAGGTCCGTATTGTACTGGCGGAAAAAGGGGTCACTGTCGATATTCTTCAGGTAACACCAGATAACCTGCCAGAGGATTTATACGAAGTAAATCCTTATGGAAGTTTACCTACATTGTTAGATCGTGAATTAGCCTTATATCAGGCTGATATCATTATGGAATATTTAGATGAACGCTTCCCGCACCCACCGTTAATGCCGGTTTATCCGGTAGCACGTGGCCAAGCGCGTTTAATGATGTATCGGATCAAGCATGATTGGTATAGCTTAGCAGATAAAATTTTTCAAAATCATGATGATGCAGCTCTTGCACGGCAGGAGTTAAAAGAAGGCTTATTGTCTATTGCGCCATTATTTGGCGAAGCACCTTATTTTATGAGTGAAGAATTTGGCTTAGTAGACTGCTACATGGCAGCGTTGTTATGGCGTTTACCGTTATTAGGTATCGAGTTTAGTGGTGCAGGCAGCAAACATTTAAAAACCTATATGAACCGTATTTTTGAGCGTGATGCGTTTCAAGCATCATTAACAGATATTGAGCGGGAGATCCGTAAAGGGATTAAGCTGTAATGCAAAAAATGTCACCAAATCGCCCTTATTTGCTACGTGCCTTTTACGATTGGATTATTGATAATAAATGCACCCCTTACTTAGTGGTCGATGCAACCTATCCAGCAGTAAAAGTGCCACAGCAGTTTGTGCAAAATGGTCAAATTGTCTTAAATGTTTTACCGTCAGCGGTAGGTAATCTGCAGTTAGGTAATGATTTTGTGACCTTTAATGCGCGTTTCGGCGGTCAACCTTTTGCTTTGTCTATTCCGGTAAAAGCCGTGTTAGCCATTTATGCACGTGAAAATGGCGCGGGCACGGTATTTACGCTTGAAGAAGATGATGACGATGAAACGCAAGATTTCTTGCATGAGCCGCTATCAGACACCGACGATTTACCGCCAGAGCCCCCGAAACCAACACGGGGAAGTCACTTAAAGGTGATCAAGTAACGCTGATCCCCTCGTGTTGTAACGCTCAGTGTTATAACAATCCACACACTTTACCAAGACACGTAACGTATGAAGAAGAGCGCCTTAGACATGATCTAATGCGCTCGTCTCTATTGTAGCGTGTTATATGATCATTCCTCTCCCAAGCCAGCTTCAGAAAAACCGCCGACTTAAGTTTTTACATTATCTAGTTAGAGCGTCTAATTGGGTAAAATGAGCTGCCAAAATGCCTGCACTAGAGGTTCGTTTCGTCGCTTGTTGAGCATACAAATGCCTAATTCAAAAGGTTTGTACTGGTACTGTGGATCTAAAATCCGTACCCGTTCCCGTACTGGACTTAATTGTAATACGGGTTCTGGCACAATACTGATACCACTTCCCAAGGCGACCATCGAGACCATAGCCTCATGTCCATCTACTTTAGCAACAATGGCAGGGGTTATCTGTTTATCACGTAGCCATTGATCAACGCGACTTCTGGCGGGGCCATGTTCCGGTAAGATCATCGGGATATCGTTCCAGTTAATCGGTTGTTTCGCCAATAAATCGTTGACTCGGCAAGGTACCACCGGGGCAATAAGATGGATGGGGACGGTAGAGATACGTTTAAAAAACATATTAGTGGGCAATTGTTCTGGGTGAGCAGCAATGGCCACATCAGCTTCATCGGCTCGTATGCGTTCTATGGCTGCGGACGCGTCACCGGTGCTCAGTTGAATTTCTGCTTTAGGGCACTGTAATCGAAATTTATCTAATAATGCTGGGAGATGACTATAACTTGCCGTAACGGTACAAAATATACGTAACGTACCACTGAGTTCAGCGCTAGCAAGTTGCAAATCAAGGTGCAACTGGTGCCATTCTTCTAACCACAATTTAGCAAAGCGCTGTACACGTTCCCCTGCGACCGTTAACTGCACTGAGCGTTTATTGCGTTCAAACAGTGTCACATTGAGTTCTTCCTCTAAGCGTTGTATTACTCGCGTTAGCGTAGAGGGGCTAACAAACATCTGATCGCTGGTTTTGGCATAATTTAAACTTGAGGCAAGATGCAAAAAAAGCTGTGCGCTTCGAATATCCATAATGGCTCTATTGCATTAAATGAAATACAGAATTGAAAATATATCACTTCACGCAATAAATGTCTCAGGCTATAGTGCATTTATCAAAGCAACATAGGGCGCTTTGCCAAAGCGCAAGCCGGTTTGTTATGTTGCTGTTACTTGGCTTTAGCCATGTAGAACCCGAATATTGAGAAGCCTATTATGAGCAATTACTTTAATACGTTAAATTTACGGCAGCAATTACGGCAATTAGGCCAATGTCGTTTTATGGATAAAGCAGAATTTGCCAATGGCTGCGCGTTTATCAAAGACTGGAATATTGTTATTGTTGGCTGTGGTGCGCAAGGGTTAAACCAAGGTTTAAATATGCGCGATTCTGGCCTAAACATTAGCTATGCTTTACGGGCGGAAGCTATTGCAGAAAAGCGTGCGTCTTTTCAGAAAGCGAGCAGTAACGGTTTTAGCGTAGGCACGTATGAAGAATTAATCCCTAGTGCGGATTTAGTGTTGAACTTAACACCAGATAAGCAACACAGCAGTGTTGTCGATGCGGTAATGCCGCTGATGAAGCAAGGTGCAACGCTAGCCTATTCTCACGGTTTTAATATTGTTGAAGAAGGTAAAAAAATTCGCTCGGATATCACCGTAGTGATGGTGGCACCTAAGTGCCCAGGTACCGAAGTGCGTGAAGAATACAAACGTGGTTTTGGTGTGCCTACGTTAATTGCGGTACATCCTGAAAATGATCCAAAAGGCCAAGGCTTAGAGATTGCTAAAGCTTACGCATCAGCAACTGGCGGTGATAGAGCAGGGGTATTAGAGTCTTCTTTTGTTGCCGAAGTTAAGTCTGATCTTATGGGTGAACAGACAATTTTATGTGGCATGTTACAAACTGGCGCAATCTTAGCTTTCGATAAAATGGTTGCCGATGGAATGGAAGCGGGATACGCCGCCAAATTAATTCAGTTTGGTTGGGAAACCGTAACGGAGGCGCTAAAGCACGGCGGCATCACTAATATGATGGATCGTCTGAGCAATCCGGCCAAAGTTAAAGCCTATGATTTAGCTGAAGAGCTGAAGGTGACGTTACGCCCTCTGTTTGAAAAGCATATGGACGATATTATCAGTGGCGAGTTTTCGCGCACCATGATGGCGGATTGGGCCAATGATGATAAAAACTTACTGACTTGGCGTGAGCAAACCCGAGAATCAGGCTTTGAACAGGCCCCAGTGTCTGCAGAAAATATCAACGAGCAAGCGTATTTTGACCAGGGCATCTTGTTAGTAGCCATGGTAAAAGCCGGTGTAGAGTTAGCCTTTGAGACCATGGTTGATGCCGGTATTATTGCTGAATCTGCTTACTACGAATCGTTACACGAAACACCGCTTATCGCTAATACCATTGCACGTAAGCGTTTGTATGAGATGAATGTGGTTATTTCAGATACGGCAGAATATGGTAACTACCTGTTTGCCCATGCCGCTGTGCCGTTGTTGCGTGACAAAGTAAACGGCTTAAGCAGTGAATATATCGGTAAAGGCTTAAGTTCTACCCACAATGGCGTAGATAATTTGAAGCTGATTGCCGTAAATGAAGCGATTCGCCAGCATCCGGTTGAAGTAGTAGGAAAGAAATTACGGGGCTATATGACAGCAATGAAACGCATTGTTGAGGCTAATTAAGCCGCCCAAAGAATGATGTGGTTAGTGGCCGTTAGCAGCGAAGCAGTGCTTACGTTAACGCCAGACCAATAATGATGTTATACGTGGACCTTGGTTGTTTGCCCCGCTTGTCGGGGCTTTTTTTTATGGCGGCTAAACGATATGCTAGTTCCTTAATCAGGAGTGAAATAATGAAAACAATAGCGTTAGTGGCACACGATGGCATGAAAACCACCTTGTTAGGGTGGATTGAGCGCCATAAAACGTTTTTTGCCGATAAAACGCTGATTGCCACAGGTACCACGGGTAAATTGATCAGTGAAACCTTGGCTCAGCCAGTGCAATGTATGGCAAGTGGCCCTTTAGGAGGTGACCAGCAAATTGGCGCGCTGATTGCCGAACAAAAGATTGATTGGCTTATATTCTTTTGGGATCCATTATCATCTCAACCGCATGATCCTGATGTAAAAGCCCTGATCCGACTCGCGGTAGTATGGAACATTCCTGTGGCTTGTAATATCGCAACGGCAGATTTTATCATTCATTCGAGTTTATACCGTGATGGATATGCCCGTGCTGTACCTGACTTTACTGCGCACAATAATCGTATGCGCCACACTCACCAACCTTAACGCATGGTATCTCAATAGGCGGTAATAACGCTTTACATCATCGGCTCGCGTTTTATTTATGCAGAACTCTGCTTATTTATTGAGAATTGTTCGTGTTTATGTTTATATACACGACATTATCCATAACATACTTGGAGTTGTGATGAAGTTAAATAAACTAATGTTCTTAGTAGCGGGTAGTGTAAGTGTGTGTTTGTTACAAACCGCTGCAGCCTATGCTGCTGAGGTCAATGTGTACTCCGCGCGACAAGAAGAATTAATTAAGCCCCTGCTTGATACCTTTACTGCCGAAACCGGCATTAAGGTAAATTTAATTACGGGTAATGCAGATGAATTAATTACGCGGATCACTAGTGAAGGTCGTAATAGTCCTGCCGATATTCTAATTACAACGGATGTAGGCCGATTAGCTCGTGCGAAACAGCAAGGTGTGATTCAAACAATACAATCTGCCACACTTAACGAGGTGATTCCGGCAACATTACGTGATCCCGAAGGGGTTTGGTACGGGTTAACCGTGCGTGCCCGTCCTATCATGTATGTTGAAGGTAAGGTTGATCCTGCAGAATTATCGACTATGGAAGCCTTGACCGATCCTAAGTGGAAAGGCCGTATTTGTGTACGCTCCTCTAATAACATCTACAACCAGTCGCATGTGGCGTCATTAATTGCGCATGATGGTGCGGCGAAAGCAGAAGCGTGGGCTAAAGGGTTGGTGGCCAATTTTGCTCGTCCGCCACGTGGTGGTGATCGCGATCAGATTAAAGCTGCGGCAGCTGGTGTATGCGACATCGCCTTAGCAAATACCTACTATTTAGCGGGTATGTTAGCGGATCCGGCTGAACAAGCTGAAGCCGCCAAAGTAAAAGTTTTCTGGCCAAATCAGCAAGATCATGGTGTACATATCAATGTGGCTGGCGCGGGTGTGGCGACTTTTGCACCAAACAAAGCTAACGCGGTGAAATTACTGGAATATATGGTTCAGCCAGAGGCTCAACGCTGGTATGCTGAGGCAAATCATGAATATCCCATCCGTACCGATGTGACCATTAGCACTATTTTAGAGGGCTTTGGCACCTTTAAAGCTGATGATTTGGCACTGGAGCAGTTAGGTGAACTTAATGCCGAGGCAATCCGTATTCTGGACCGGGCAGGCTGGCGTTAAGCCAATGACGGTAGTACAAGGGAGTCAACGCCCTTGCTAAAAACAGCGTTATTTGATCGTTGGCGCTGGGCCGTATTGGTACCAGCGCTTATTTTGGCCTTGCCGGTGGCAATGGTCTTTATCAGTGTATTCTCGCCACAATTTGCAGTTTGGCAGCATTTACGTCAAACCGTGCTCGCAGATTATATTATTAATTCACTTTTAATCGCGGGGGGCACCGGATTGGGTGCGCTCATCATTGGTACCAGTACGGCTTGGTGTATTAGCCAATATCAATTTTTTGGGCGCCGATATTTAGAGTGGCTATTATTGCTGCCTTTGGCAGTACCGGCTTATATCATTGCTTACACCTATACAGGTATGCTGGATTTTGCCGGTCCGGTACAAACGTGGCTTAGAGCTCAGTTTGGCTGGTCCTTCGGCGATTATTGGTTTCCAGAAATTCGCTCTTTAGGGGGCGCCATCGTGATGCTCTCTTTAGTTCTTTATCCATACGTGTATATGTTGGCGCGTAATGCTTTTTCTGAACAATCGGCTTCGTTGTCAGAAGCTAGCCGCACACTGGGTCTCACCCCTCGACAACACTTTTGGAAAGTCGCTTTACCATTGGCGCGCCCAGCTATTTTAACGGGGGTGGCGCTTGCCATGATGGAAGCCTTTGCCGATTATGGCACGGTACAGTATTTTGGTGTGCCTACTTTTACTACAGGTATTTTTCGTACGTGGTTTGGCATGGGGAATGCCATTGCTGCAGCGCAACTTGCCGCATTGTTAACCAGTTTTGTGTTGTTTTTGTTGTTGCTAGAGAAATGGTCTCGACGCAAAATTCGTTACTATCATCAAGGACAAAAGCACAGTGCGCCATCAAGACGCCAAGTGAGCCTGACAAAACAAGCTGGCTTGATACTGGGGTGTTTACTGCCCGTCACCTTTGGTTTCTTATTACCCGCCTGGCAATTATGCAGTTGGGCGCTAGCAAATTGGCAGCGCACTCTAGATGGTGCGTTTTGGCAATTAGTGTGGAATAGTTTTTCGTTAGCAGCCATGGCGGCGTTATTATCGGTGATTTTGGCGCTGGTATTTGCTTATGCTCGGCGGTTAAAACGCGATCCGGTGGTGCAGTTTCCTGTGCAATTAGCGGCACTAGGCTATGCGGTGCCTGGCACTGTTATAGCCATAGGGGTGATGTTGCCATTAGCGTGGTTTGATCAGCAAATTGATTTATTTGCCGAGCAGTGGTTTGGGATCCGGACTGGCTTATTGTTGTCGGGAACCATCGTGGCGCTATTACTGGCATACAGCGTGCGTTTTTTAGCGGTATCCCTCCACGGTATCGAGGCGGGGCTTGAGCGTATTAAACCTAATATGGACAATGCCGCCCGGTCGTTAGGGTTTCGGCCTGGTCAGGTGTTACGACGTGTGCATATCCCGTTATTAAAAGGCAGTGTGTTAACCGCCTTATTGTTGGTGTTTGTTGATGTGTTAAAAGAACTGCCAGCGACCCTCATTTTGCGGCCGTTCAATTTTAATACCTTGGCGGTTCGAGCGCATGAATTAGCGTCGGATGAACGATTAGCTGATGCCGCCTTACCGGCATTGGCCATTGTTTTAGTGGGATTGATACCGGTAATTATTTTAGCCCGTTCAACAGAGCGTCGGATGCGAGGAGATGAGTGATGTTAGCAATAGAGCAGCTCGCGATCGCGTATGGTCCACATACCGTTGTCAAAGAGATTTCATTTGCGTTAGCCGAAGGACAAATTGGGTGTTTAGTTGGACCCTCGGGTTGCGGTAAAACCACCATTTTGCGGGCGATTGCGGGTTTTGAAGCGCCTGCAGCGGGCGTGGTGCGGTTACAAGGACAGGTTGTTAGCAGTGTCAATACTCAGGTAGTACCCGAAAAACGCAAAGTCGGTATGGTTTTTCAAGATTTTGCTTTATTCCCGCACTTAACCGTGGCCGATAATATTGCTTTTGGTATTGCTAAGCTGAGTAAAGCAGACAAAGCCGCTAAAGTTAAAGCCTTATTAAAGCTGGTTGGCTTACCTGATCTTGGGCAGCGTTATATTCATCAATTGTCTGGCGGGCAACAACAACGCGTTGCGTTAGCACGCGCCTTAGCACCTGAACCCAAGGTGTTACTGTTAGATGAGCCTTTTTCCAGTTTAGACGCTGAGTTTCGTGAAGTGTTAGCGCGTGATATTCGCACTATTTTAAAACAGCTCCAGATCACCGCCGTGTTAGTGACGCACGATCAATTTGAGGCCTTTGCTATGGCCGATATGATTGGCGTGATGCAACTAGGACAGTTACAGCAATGGGCAACACCTTATGAACTTTATCATCGACCTGCTAGTCGCTTTGTGGCTGATTTTGTGGGCCGTGGCGTGATGCTGCCTGGAACGATGTTAGATCCGCAGCAGGTTGAGACCTGTTTGGGGATTTTTCAGCAACGCTATTTACCAGAGACAAAAGCGGGAGATCGGGTAGATGTGCTGATTCGACCAGATGATATTGTGCATGACGACGATAGCGCTATTAAAGCCACGGTACTCGACAAATCGTTTCGTGGCTCGCATATCCTTTATACCTTGGCTTTAAGTGGTGGAGAGCAGGTATATTGTTTAGCGTTAAGCCATCATAATCACGCAATTGGCGAGCAGATCGGTATTCGGTTAGATTTAGACCACTTGGTACTTTTTCCAAGATCTCATGGCGTTTAATAGCGTTAAGGGGCGTGTGCGGCCGGATGAGGCAGTAATTCTGCTAAAATCTGTTCTAATTCGCCACTCTGTTGTAGCGCACGTAAGCCCACATTAAATTGCTGGTGAAGCTGTGCGCTTTCTGGCCTGCTTTTTGGGAAAGCCAAGTGCATGGGTTTTAATTCAATAGCCGGTAATAGCCAATCGAGTGACGTTGAGGATAACTCGGCGGGAAGTTTAGCAATTAAATAAAGTCCGTTTTGTAAATCTGCGGGCACCACGTCTACCCGCTCACGTACCAGCATTTGAAACACCTGTGCATCTGTGGCAACACTGACTTTTTCCAAATTACTCTGTAGTAATTTTGGATGTTGCGCATACCCCGTGACCAGTCCAAGTGTACCTTCCGAGCGCAATAGCTCTGCAATATCGCTAATATGATTAAAGGTATTGGCGCGTTTAAATAACACAATTTCATTGGCATAAATGGGTTCGGAGTATAAAAAATGTGCTGCTCTCTCGGGGGTATGCCAAACGGCAATCAGTCCTGCATATTGACCTTGTTGTGTATCGTGTAATGCTCTGGCAAAGGGCATAAAGGCAATTTCGATTTGTACATCTTGTAAAGCAAATGCGCGACGGATAATTTCAACCATGGCACCTTGTTTCGGTAAATCGGTACCATAATGCGGTAAATATTCACTGCTGGCAAAGATAAGGCGTTGGGGGGATATCGCATTAACATCCTGTGTCGACGAGGCGTTAAGCGGTAATGTCCAACAAAAAAAGCTAAAGATGGTAAGACTTATAAAACGGTATAATAACCGCCTGTGCATTGGGCGTTTTAACATCTAACTGGCTCATATCACCTTAGTGAGTATTTAGCTTAGCAGATTTTAGAATAAATAAAAAAGGTGCGCTAACACAGCCGCACCCGCCAGGAAATAGGTTTAATTTAGAAAAAGAGCGATCTGCTCGGCGACGGCACTGATATTGACAATGCCGTCAAGGTGGCCAAAATCCCCCGGAATTTCTGCATAGCTTACCGTTGGGGGTGGCATGACGGCTGCACTGCGCTGCGACATTGTTGGTAGTAATAATTGATCGCCAGTAGCAGGTAAGAATAAGGTTTTGGCCTTCACTTGACTTAGGGCCTGCTGCCAGTTATCGCCCATTCCCGCACGGTATAATTGTGAAGCGCGAATTAAGTACAAAATATGATTGGCATCTTGCACCGCCGCCCGTGTTTGGGCTTGTGCCATTAACTCTTGCCACGCTGAAAAGGGAGCTAAAATATCTTGATGCGGTGCCACATCATCTGCAGGTTCGCTAAACCGCGCATTAAAGGCGGTTGGGTACAAGGCATCTTGTGTGATGTAAGCCACTGCGGTGCGTAAACCGTGTAGGGGTTGGCCGTAGTCGTAATAGTTGCCATTGCGCCAAGCGGGATCTTGCTTAATAGGGTAAGCCCAACGCTCTAAGCGAACGGCAGCCCATGCATCTAAGTAGGCAGTACCAATTACCGGTATCAGTCGTTTAACCCGTTCAGGATAACGTACCGCCCATTCAATAGCTTGAAAAGATCCCATGGACGCGCCAATGACTGCATGTAGCTGCGTGATCCCTAAACTATCCAGTAAATGACGTTGTACTTCAACAAAATCGGCAATGGTGACCACTGGGAACGTTAACCCCCAGGGCTTACCCGTAGCGGGATTAATTGTGGCAGGGCCTGTGGTAATCACATTAGGATCAAACACATTGGCATTTACCAAAGTATCAACGCTAATCACATAAAATTTATTGGTATCAATGGCTTTGCCTGGGCCTATAATGGCGTCCCAATAGCCGGTGGCCGGGTCACTGGGCTGATATTTACCGGCGGCATGCGAGGTTCCCGAAAAAAAATGGGTGATCAGAATAGCATTTGATTTATCTGCATTTAAATGGCCGTAAGCTTCCCAGCCGACCCTAACGGGACTGATTGTCTTGCCATTTTGCGTAGTAAACTCGGCTATTTCAAAAGCCTGCTTTTTGACCAATAGGGTGTCTGTAGCCAATAAATGCTGGCTGTAAAGCAAGACACATAGACACATCAGTAGCGTTTTCAGCATAGAGACTTCCTTTATTTAGCCAACGCGCTTTGCGTGGCTTACCCCTCAAAGGGTTTTTAATTTAGAACCACTGAAACAGTAAGATCGCCAGAACCACGCCAAGTAGCGGCATTAACACACTGACGACGGCGACTGGCCAATATGCATTTTGATGACTCTCCCCACAGATAGCACGGATAGTGGTCACCACATAGCCATTGTGCGGCAAAGAATCTAATGCGCCCGATGAAATTGCCACGACACGGTGTAACTGTTCAGGATCGACACCACGATCTAAGTACGTGGGGGCAATCTCGGGTAACGCAATCACTTGTCCTCCCGAGGCTGATCCGGTTAAACCCGCGATAGCGCTTACCGCAACCGCAGCACCAATCAGTTCGGGACCAGGCAAATGTGTCATATAATCCACCACCTGATTAAAAGCAGGTGTCAGTTTAGCTACCCCCCCAAAACCAACAACGGCAGCGGTATTACCAATGGCCAGTAAGGCGCCCAGCACGCCCTCGTTTGTTGCTGTGCCAGGGTTATGCAGAAAACGAAAATTCAGTAAATACAGGCTGATCACACCGCCCGCTAGCGCAATAATCAAGGCGGCTTGTTGTAGGCTGTCGTGTAAGATAAAAGACGTTACTAATACGACCAACAGCGGGATCAAACCGGTGGACCAATGCGGTAACGGTTTATCACTCAAAGTCGGATCGCTCTGCCGGCTGATAAAATGCTCGCCTTTTTGCACGGCGTGTTTAATCATGGTCATCAATGCCCAATATCCCCCAATCGCCATAAATGCTGCTACCAGTAAACTCACTTCCCAGCCAGCATAGGGTGTGGTGCCTAAATAAGGGATGGGGATCCAGTTTTGAATTTCTGGAGAGCCGGCTGATGTCATGGTAAAGGTCACTGATCCTAAGGCCAGCGTTGCAGGAATAAAACGGCGCGGTAAATTGGCCCCTTTGAACAGGCTAACCGCCATGGGATAGGCAGAAAAGGCCACGACAAATAAACTGACTCCGCCATAAGTTAATACGGCACAGGCCAGCACAATAGCAAGTACCGCGCGAGTTTGCCCCAGTCTTTTCACAATAGCTAAGGCAACGGCATCTGCTGCGCCGGTGTGTTCCATCAATTTGCCAAACAGCGAACCGAGTAAAAACATTAAAAACCACGCAGCAACAAATCCGGAAAACCCTGACATATAGCCATGCACAAAATCCACTTTGTCGCTTAATTGCCAAAACGGGATACCGTTGGTTAGTGCAACCAGTAAGGCGCAAAGTGGTGCAGTAATGAACAAATTAAAGCCGCGCATGGTTAGTACAATTAACAAACCTAGACCGAGTAACAGGCCCAGTAAACCGAGTAGTCCGAATGAACTTAGCATGGATGCATCCTAGTTTTTGTTTTTTTCTAGTCTGATACACTCTGCTGTTGCTCACCATAGTACTAAGGTACAGGTTAATAATTCCGCAATCAGGGCTACTCTATTACCAACAGCTAATTTCCAACAGTTTGCACAAACACAATACAACATGCCCAAACACTAGACAGAACAACAAGACAGAACAACTATCAACAGGAGAGCCCTATGGCTAAGAAGAATAATAATGTGCCACGCGTTGCCGTGAACTCGACGTTACTTACCCCCAGTTTATTGGCAGTGGCTATCAGCAGCTGTTTAGCGATGCCCGTCTTTGCGCAAGACAACTCAGCGGAAGACGTGAAGCTTGAACGTATTGAAGTGACCGCCCGTCGTACTGTCGAAAACTTACAAACGGTGCCAGTGGCCGTTACCTCCTTAGGTGAAGAAGAGTTGGCGCAGCGCGGCGTCGATAACATTACTTCTGTACAACAGTATTCTCCCAATACCACCTTACAAGTTTCTCGCGGCACCAACAGTACCTTAACCGCTTACATCCGCGGTATTGGCCAACAAGATCCTTTGTGGGGCTTTGAGCCGGGTGTGGGTATTTATATTGATGATGTTTACTTAGCCAGGCCACAAGGTGCGGCTTTAGATGTTTACGACGTTGAACGTATCGAGGTTTTGCGTGGGCCACAAGGCACGTTATATGGTCGTAATACCATTGGGGGTGCAGTAAAATATGTGACTAAAACACTGACAGGTGATAATCAGTTTGCGGTACGTGGCACCCTAGGAAGTTACAATCAGCGCGATTTACGTCTTTCAGGTCAAACGGGATTAAGTGACACCGTCTTTGTCAGTGGTGCGTTAGCTACTTTTAATCGTGATGGTTTTGGTAAGTTTTTAAATACGGGTGACGACAACTATAACAAAGAGTTAATGTCTGGCCGTGTCAGTTTGCAGTGGAATGCTGCTGACAATGTAAGAGTTAATTTGGCCGCGGACAAAACGGTAGATGATTCTAATCCACGCGGTGGTTTCCGTTTGTTTCCTAGCGCGCTGGCACCAACCGATACGCGTCCAACCAAAGTGTATGATGCCAACATCAGTATGCCTGTCGCCAATAAAGTTGAAACAGAAGGGCAGTCGCTTACGGTTGCCTGGGATGTAAATGATAACTGGACAATTAAATCGGTTACGGCCCGACGCGAAGGGGTTACCGATACCAATATCGATTTTGATTCAACGTCTTTTCCCACCTTAGATATACCGGCGTTCTATGAAGATGAACAAACGTCACAAGAGCTGCAGTTTTTATACAGCTCTGAACGCTTAAAAGTCGCAAGTGGTATTTATTATTACAATGGTGATGCCTGTGGTGCCTTTGGTCAGGTGGTGTATGGCTTATCAACCACTGAAAACGGCGGTTGTGTAGAAACGGATAGCTTGGCATTCTATTCTCAGGGCAGTTATCGGCTCGATGATCAGTGGTCTGTGACCTTGGGCGGACGCTTTACCAAAGATGATAAAGATGCCTCTGTTTATCGCTATGTTTATAGCGGCTATAAATTTCCGCGGCAGCCAGGCGGTAACCGCATTGGCATCCAAACCGATTTTCAAGGTAGCGAAAGTTTTAGCCATTTTTCACCGCGTTTGGGTGTCGAGTATCAACATAGCCGCGATCTGATGCTTTATACCAGTTATACCAATGGCTTTAAATCAGGTGGCTTTGATATGCGAGCCAACCAAGCCATCAACCCTGATGGTAATAAGCCTTACCAAGAAGAAACGGTCGACACCTTTGAACTGGGGATGAAGAGCGAGTGGTTTAATCAACGCTTACGCGTAAATGCTGCTGTGTTTATGGCTAAATACGATGATATGCAGGTTACGGTACAGCGTTCGGTAGAAACTTCACCGGGTACGGTAACGGTTGCCTCTCAAGTGTTAAACGCGGCGAACGCTGATATTAACGGCGTAGAGTTAGAAGCCACTTTTGCGGTGAATCGTGATTTTAATTTAAGCATGATCGTCGGTTATGTGGATGCCGCTTTTAATGAGGTCGAGTTTTTTGATCCTAACCTGCAGCAAGTGGTCGATGTGTCGAATATTTGGTCTTTTGCAAATACGCCTGATCTCACAGCTACACTGGCAGGAACCTACAGTATTGCCACTTCTTTTGGTGAAGTAGTGATGACGGCCAATATGGCACACCGAGGCTCAACGCAAATCTTTGAAATTCCGTCCTTGTTAGATTTTGGGGGTTATACAGTGTTTAACGCTGGCGCAACCTGGTATTCCAATGATGGGCACTGGGATGTTTCGCTGCAAGCGAAAAACATCGGTGATAAACAAGCACGTATAGCGGGATATAACTTTGCCGGACCGGTGTTAGATAATTCGGTATTGGGATTCTATACTGATCCACGTACGTTCAGTCTAACCGTAGGTTACCGTTTCTAAATCGATAAAACCCTTGCCGGGGCTCACGCCCCGGTTCATTATGGGCAAAACTGCTCAGAAGACTTGTTATGATAGCTATTATTGCTGATGATCATCCCTTATTTCGTGTTGCCCTATCGCAAGCCTGTGCCGCGATACTAGGCAAAGATGCGCTACTGTTACAGGCGCAAACCATGGCGCAAATATGGCCCTTACTACGCCAACATCCGGATACACACTTTATTTTTCTTGATTTAAAAATGCCGGGATCTGACGGCTTTACCGGTCTTACGGCGTTACGTACTGAATACCCTGATGTGCCGGTAGTTATGGTATCAGCAGAAGAAGATCCGGTGATTATTAAGCAAGCGTTGGCACTTGGTGCCGCAGCGTATATTCCTAAATCGGCGCCGCTAGAGTTGTTATCAGAAGCCATTAACGCAGTAACGAATGGTGATACTTGGATCCCGCCTGCTCTGGCTGATGATGTAAAAAACGCCAGAGTATTAATTGATAACGATTTTGCACAACGGTTAGAACAGCTAACGCCTCAGCAATTCCGCGTATTAAAAATGATTGCAGATGGTTTGTTAAATAAACAAATCGCGTATGAGATGAGCGTGCAAGAAACCACCATTAAACAGCACGTATCGGCAATCTTGCGTAAGCTTAACGTGAATAATCGCACCTTAGCAGGCATTTTATTTGAAAAGCTTAAACTGCCTGAACATGTTGATTAAGTACACGCCCGATTATTAGATTTTCTTCAAACACGATCTAAATGTATGGTTTGTTTGTTTTACGATAGGTTGCCCGACTGAGGGTGGATAAAAACCAGATGAACAATATGCCAAAGGGCGCCATTAAGGGAATAACATAATCGATTACTCTAAGTTCAGCGCCTAGTTGCCAGCGGCTTAGCATGTTGAACAATCCTAAACATAATAGTAATAAGACAAAAAGAATCATGGGCAGATAAACTTTCATTTTGGTACCTCCAATTTAAGTTGTCTATCGTGTTCACCAGCATGGCCTATTCACTAGATTAACGTTGCTCTGGGGATAAATACTGCGCCTTGTAATCTTGCGTAATATCAACTAACTGGCCTTGTCGCAGCAGCATGATCCGCTGAGCACTTAAAATTGTTTCAGGCCGATGAGCAATAATAATGCGTGTCATATTCAGTTGCTGAATGGCCACATTAACATGTTGCTCCAGCTGTAAATCTAAATGGCTAGTGGCTTCATCCATAAACAGTATTTTGGGTTGGCGATAAAGCGCTCTGGCCAATAACACTCGTTGTTTCTGCCCGCCAGATAATGTACTGCCCATATCACCCACCAAACTGTTATAGCCCATTGGCATGGCGTTAATGTCGTGTTCAATCCCGGCTAAACGTGCCGCGACCTGCACCTGTTGCATATCAAGTTTTGGATCAAAAAAGCTGATATTCTCGGCTAGCGTGCCCGACATTAATTGATCATCCTGCATCACTGCGGCAATTTGGCTGCGATAATGCCGTAAGCCCAATTGTTTAATATCGATACCCTCTACTTCAATTTTGCCGCTTTCGGGTGTTAACAGCCCCAACATAAGTTTTATTAAGGTCGTTTTACCCGTGCCAGATGGGCCAATAATGGCGATATTGTCGCCGGCGTGAACGGTAAGATTTAACTGGTTAAATAAGAGGGGCTCACTACTGGCATAACGAAAATCTAATTTTTTAATGCTAAGGTTACCGCTAATCTCTCTGTAATCATTACGCTCGTCAGTTTCTTCTTTTTCAGTCAAGGCAATATCAGCAAGCCGCTCTAAATGCAGCTTAGTCATTTTAATCTGCACAACTAAATCAATTAAGCTGCTCATCCGGCTTGTAAATTGTCCTTTATAGGCCACAAAGGCAAAGAGCATCCCAACCGTCATCACTTCAGCCATCACCTGCTGCGCAGCTAAATACACAATTAAGATGCCTTCGATACCGAACAACAGCTGATTAGCCATACCCGCACCAATACCCCATTTCGCTAATCGGTAATCTTTATTCACCGCTTCTGCATGGCGATTTTGCCAAAAGCTTAAACGCTGCGTTTCTTGTCCAAATAACTTAAGGGCTTGATAGCCACGTATCGACTCCATAAAAACGCTTTGCTCTTTCGCCTCTGCCACAATGCTTTCCTCAGTAAGTTGGCGCATCGGCCAGAAAAAGGCCCAGCGTAATAAGGAATATAGTAATACCACCAAAATGACTATCAGACTTAACTGCGGGCTATACAAGTACATCATGGCAAAGACTATCACCACCATAATGCCATCGAGTAAACCGCTTATTAGGCTGGTTGTTAGTAAGGATTGTACAGCTGCTAATGAGCCAAATCGTGAGATAATATCCCCCATATGGCGTTTTTCAAAAAAGGCGGCTGGTAAGTGCAGCACATGGCGAAATAAGTTGGTTACCATTTGCATGCTTAGCATAGTGCCTAAATGCAGGGCTATCCAGCTGCGTAAAATCCCTACCACCACCTGTATAAGCATCAGTAAACCAAAGCCAAGCGCTAACACCACGAGTAGAGGCTTATCGTAACTGACCAAAACTTCATCCACGACCAACTGGGTATAGTAGGGGGATGCGAGGGCAAACACTTGTAAAATTAGTGACAAGATAAATAGCTTTACCAGCGCCGGAATAATGCCCTTGGCTTTATTCCAAAAGGCCGTTAGTTTTAACTGTAGCCGTTCATCGACTTTTTTAAAGTCTGTAGTAGGTGTCAGCTCTAAGGCAATGCCAGTAAAGGCTTTATCGACTTCCTCCAACGTTAGGCGTCTTTCACCTATCGCTGGATCTAAAATGGTTATGCCCTTACGATGTACTTTAATAAGCACCACAAAATGATTCATTTCCCAGTGCAAAATACAGGGCGTTTGCAGTTTATTAAGATCTGCCAATTCAAGTTTAAGCGCCCGACTGGCTAAACCTAATTGATTCGCTAATAACATAAGCTGCTGTAGCGTAGAACCTTTAAGCGATACGCTGTAGCGATTTCGTAAGGTGGTTAAGTCCAGCTGATGGCCATATTGATTTGCTACCATAGCCACGCAGGCCAAACCACATTCAGCGGCTTCGGATTGGAGGATAATCATTTAATTATACTTATAAAATTGCGTTAAATTTTATAAAAGACCAGCATCACGATAAAAGCCGTAACACCACAAATAACAGCGTCTCGGTTTTCATTCTGATATTTTTCGTTTCTAAATAATCTGTACGCAAATTTATAGCCGACCCCAACACCCAGAGCCTTAATAATTATAAAAAAGATGTCAATAGTGTCCATATTCAATACCGATTTAGAGTTTTGTGATAGATGGCTTTGGCATAACACCAAAGCCTGTCTACTTTTAGGGAGCGGTCATCATACCTTTGTAGTCAGCACTTGAGCTGAGAAGTGAAGTACACCAACCCCACCCAGTCACAACATTCATCCCACCACCAACTATTCCAGCGTGAACTGCGGTATTACTCATACCCAAAGTTTTAAAAAATACATGCCCTAAGACACCACCAGTTGAACCTTCTAAGAATAAACACGCAATTTGTTCAGCAAGGTTTACATCACGGTTTGTATCATCGTGGTTGTCTTTATCATCATTGGAGCTATTGCTACTGCCTCCTGAGACAAGCTCAACTTGCTCAAATGTTAATTCTTGCATAATATCTCTCCTTGAGACGTTTTAAGTTAAAGGTTGGCTCGTACTGAGCCTCATAATCGCCCTTTGAGGCTTAAAATCGGCTCAAGCAACCAGCTCAGTAAACTGCGTTGCTCCAGCACGATATCTGCGCTTAGCAGCATGCCCGATTGCAGCGGGACGCTGTTGCCGTAAGCGCGGATCTCTTGCGCATCTAATGCTACTGCCACCCGATAAACGGGTTCTTGTATCGCAATAGGCATGGCGACTTCATTCGGTAAAATAATGGCCTGACCGGTCTTAAGCACTTGCCCTTCATATAACCCAAAGCGCTGATAGGGAAACGCTTCAAACCTTAAGCGGGTGCGCTGTCCTGGATTAACAAAACCAAAGGCGCGGGTGGGAACCAACAAGATGGCGTGCAGTTGAGCGTTTTCTGGCAAAATGGTCAGAAGTGGCTGAGTATGCTGTGTAAATTGCCCGGGCTCAGCCACTAAGTTAGTGACACGGCCGCTAACGGGGGCAGTGACTAATAGATGGTTTCTGGCTCGTAATTCCACTTGTTGTTGCGCTAATCTGGAAGACTCTGCTTCTAGCAAGGCTAATTGCTGCTGTTGCTCACTGGGAATACGTTGTAATTGCCCCTCTAATTGCACCAGTGAGGCAAGTTGGCTTTGTTGGCTAGCATTGTGTTCTGCGGCTTGTTGTTGCAGCTGCAATAAACTTTCATGTTGCAGTTGCCAATCTAAGGTACTGATCACGCCTTGTTCTTTTAACTGACTTAGATCGCTAAAACGTTGTTGCTGCAGCTGCAGGCGATGCTGTAAAAGTTGCGTTTGTTGGTGTAACTCCGTTAATACGCTTTGATGATAAACCAAACGGCTTTGTAACTCATGTTGCTGCTGTTGGTACTGCAGTTGTAATTGCTCGCGCCGCTGTGCAATAAGCTGTTGTTGCTGCTGCAAGGTTAAACTAATGCTCTCAACAACGCTGTTGCCTTCCGCCAAATGGTCTGGAATGGTTAAGGTTAATAGTGCTTGCCCAGCAATCACACTGGCGCCATCTTCTACATAAAGCTCGCTGATAATTCCCGCGCGGGCGGCATGAACTTTGGCTAAACCAATATCTGGTTGCAAATAGCCCGACACCGTTTCTTTACGATTAAAATCGGCGGTGGCTAAAAAACCAATTATAGCGACGACGATAGCCAACAAACTGCCCGTTAAAATGCTGCTACTCAGCGGCTGAGCAATAATCACCTCGCCTTCTAAGCGGTTTGCTTGTTGTTTGATTGCTGCTAGTCGGAACAACGGTTTCTGCGTCATTTGTGACTTAATTGTAAATTAATGGTGATTAATTTATAGGCGGAATTCTTATTGGGGTAAAGGCGGTTTTCAGAATTTATGATTATAAAAAAAGCAATTTTTAACACGTGTGGGAGTAAAAACGCACTAACGTATTGAATAATAGTTATGGTATTAAAAGCGGTACATTGCTTTTATTGAGGTGTTACAAAACCATTTTAGAGACAATTATTGCAACAAACGTTGAAATAAGCGTTTTAGCGCAGCGGGTTTGAGCGGTTTGAGCAAGAAATAAAACCCGCTGTTTAGGGCTTGTTCGCGGATATGTTGATCATGATCGGCAGAATTAATTATAACCGGCATCGTCAGAGCAAAATGCTCGGTTAGGTGCAACGCCACCTCAATACCGGTTGCGCCATTATCTAAATGGTAATCAAACAGGGCAATATCAGGTATAAAACCCTGTTGTAACACGAGAAGAAGTGCCGCGGGTGTTTGTACTGCTTGTACTTCACATTGCCAGCTTTGCAACAAGGTGGCGACGGCGTGCAATAACTGGGGTTCATTATCCAACAATAACACTTTTTTACCCACAAAGCTGGCGCTGATATCTTTCCCGCTCACCTGGGGCGTTAAGCTCTGTGCAAGGGCTGTACTTTCTGCGCGGCTATGTATGGGGGCGAGCGGTAAAAGCAAACTAAAGCAGCTGCCACGGCCTTCTATGGAGTGCAGCTTTAAAGGGTGATTTAATATAGCGCTGATCCGATGGGCAATGGCCAAACCTAGCCCCAAGCCTTTTTGATCGGGTTGAGTGCCTTGTTGAAATTCTTCGAAGATACGTGCTTGATCGGCGAGGGCAATACCTACGCCGGTGTCCAATACGCAGAGTTGTACGTGGTTGCCACGGCGTTTCACACCTAAAACTACGCGCCCCTGTGGCGTGTAACGAATGGCATTGGCCAGCAGATTTTGTAGTACCCGCTTTAATAATTTACGATCGGTATTAACGATTAAGCGACACGGAATAAGGTGAAAGGTTAAGCCTTTTTTGTGCGCTAACATGGCGGCATCACGGGCAATATCTTCCAGTAATTGTTGAACTGGCACGGCCTGATGGCGGGCTTTAACCACACCAGAATCAAGCTTCGTTAAATCTAAAATAGCGGTTAATAATTCTTCGGCAGAATTAAGCGAATGGCTTAGGTTTTCACTCAGTTGTAGCAGTTCGGGATCCGTGGCCTTTTGGCGTAGCAAACTGGCAAAAAGAGCGGCAGCATTAAACGGTTGCATTAAATCGTGGCCCGCAGCGGCAAAAAAGCGGGTTTTTGCAACTGTCGTTGCTTCAAGTTGTTGTTGCGTGAGTTGTAATTGATTGTTTAAGCGCTGCAACTCGCTGGTGCGTTCCGCTACACGTTGTTCAAGCAATTGATTACTTTGTTCTAATTGTTGTTGAACAGCAATAAACGAACTGACATCGGTGTAAGTAGTAACAAAGCCACCGCCAGGCAAAGGATTGCCTTGAATTTCTAATACGCGGCCATCCTGTTGTTGCCGCTGCACTCGGTACTGGCTGCCTTGACGCAAAAAGCTTAAACGCTTTTGCACTTCGGTTTCTATATCTTGGCGATCAATTAAGCCACGTTGCATATTAAACCGGATGAGGTCGGCCACGGGTTTACCCACTTCTACCATCGCGGGGGGGTAAGCAAACATGTCAATATAGCGTTGATTCCAAGCAATCACCCGTTGATCGGCATCCACCACAGCAATACCTTGGCTAATGTTATCGATTGTCGAGAGCAGCAAGCCTTGATTAAAGCGAAACACTTGGCCAGCCTCATCGACAAAGCGTTCGACGGTTTCCATCGGTAAGCCTGCATGCCGGCCACAGGCATCCATAATTAAGCGCATAGAGGCACCGCCTAATACGGCAGCTAAACTACGCTCAGTGGCTTGTAAAACATTTGCACTGGCCAGTCGCTGTAAATCAGGTGCAGTTTCTTTACTGTTACGTTGTAATAACCGCTGCGCTTCTCGTTCACCGGCAAAGCGCCTGACTAATAAATAACATTCTTGAGTGGTGAGTTGTTGCAGTGGTTTTTGTAATGGCTCTTTGTGGGTGCGCAAAAAGCGCCCGCTTTGCAGCCATTCACTAATACCAGTGTTACTGAGCTGGCTAACCAGTAACGTCGTTAAACAATTGATACTTAAACTTAATAAAACGCCCAGTGTAATACTGTCGCCTTGCCAGCCAAATAAATATTGCGGTGCCAACCAGTTGATCGAAAAAGGTCCGTGCTTAGGAATATCGCTAAAGACGATTCCAGCGCGCACTAACTCAGGAAAAAGTAACACGTAGGCCCAAATAAAGGCACCGCTACAGAGCCCAAATATGGCGCCTTGCCGATTAATTTTGCGTGAAAACAACCCCATTATTAAGGCTGGAGCCAATTGTGCTACTAGGGCAAAGGCCATTAAGCCGAGTTGCGCTAAACCGGTACCTGTACCAATAAACCGATAATAAATAAAGCCCAGCGCAAGTACCACTAACATGGCCAATCGACGCAATGTTGCCACTTTTACGCCATTGGTTTGACCATCAGCTAAATTGTTACGCCGAAATAACAGCGGCACTAATAATTCGTTGGTAATTAAAATCCCCAGCACTACGGTGGCGACCACAACCATACTTGTGGCGGCAGAAAAGCCCCCTAAGTACGCTAACAATGCGATATCCGTCCGGTTCGCAGCAAGCGGTAATTGTAGTACCACCAAATCAATATTGGCTTGCTCGCCTAACAGCATTACTCCGGCTAACCCCAGTGGCAAGGTAAATGCGCCCATCAATAACAGATACAACGGGAAGATCCAGCGGGCGCTGCGTAAATGACTTAAGCGTTGATTTTCCACAAAACTAACATGAAACAACCACGGTAAACACAGTGTAGCGGCAAAGCCTAATAACACATGGATCCAATAGCTATAAGTTGGCAATGCTTGCTGCTGCACTATTTTTACGGCGCTGCTATCGCTGGCTAAGGTAAAAATAGACGCAAACCCATCAAACATGCCCCAGCCTACAAAGGCGGCAATTGCCAGCAACGCAAATAATTTAATCAAGGATTCAAAAGCGATCGCCGTCATTAAACCAGGGTTAGGTTGATGTGCTCTGGCGCTTTTACCCACAAACAGTAAGGCAAAAACAGCCATCCACAAGCACACATAAAGCCCCGTGTCGGTATACCAATGCTCGCCAGTTTCTGCTCGCACCAGAGTATTAATGCTGGTAGCAACCGCATGCAATTGCAGGGTGATATAAGGGATCACCGTCATAATCAAAATGAGGGTAATAAGCACGGCTAAGCTACGTGAGTGCCCAAAACGGGTAGCAATAAAATCGGCAATAGAGGTGATACGATAGCGGCGACAGGCAACGGCCACTTGCGACATTAATTTAAAGCCAAACCAAAACAACAGAAAGGAGCCAATATAGGTGGGGGGTAGCCACCAACCATTCACCACCGCCTGTGCGGTTACGCCATAAAATGCCCACGATGTGCAATAAATGGAGAGCGCTAAACTAAATACCCATGGCGCAAGAGGATGCTGTGCAGTTATGCGTCGGCCAAATAAGCCAACGCAATACAGCACCAAGAGATACAATAAGGATATGGCGGCAAAGGTGGCTAAACCAATACCGCTGCCATTTTGAATCATTTCAGTGGCAGCTATCGTCAAGGGGTAATTACCTGATTGTGCCTGAGATTAAAGCGAACTGCCAGTCGCATGCCCGTGATCGCTTTCGAATAGCCAAGGCTGTCTAAAATACGCGATTTCGTTAACGCGCTGTCCAGCCGCCATCTAACACCAAGGTTTGCGCGGTAATGTGTTTGGCCGCGTCCTGACACAAAAAAATCGCTGTTTCAGCAATTTCACTCACATCGATAAAGGCTTTTTGTGGCATGGGTGCCAGCATAATTTGTTCAATCACTTGTTGCTCAGTGAGATTATGTTCTTTCGCTTGTGCGGCAATCTGCTTTTCCACCAAGGGCGTTTTTACATAGGCAGGGCAAATGGTATTGATCGTAAAGTTTTTATCGGCATTTTCCAGCGCTATAACTTTACTAAAGCCTAGCAAGCCATGTTTTGCTGCTACATAAGCCGATTTAAAGGGCGATGCGACTAACGCATGAATAGAACCAATATTAATCACACGGCCATAATTGCGCTCGCGCATCAGCGGCAGCATCGCGCGCGTTAGCATGGCTGGGCCGGTCAGCATGACATTTAGCAGTAATTGCCATTGCTCGGGCGGAAAATCTTCTAAGCGCGCCACATGTTGAATGCCCGCATTATTAATTAACACATCCGCAGGAAAACGTGCAGCACAGTCAGCGATCTGACGTTGATTAGTGACATCCAGTACACAGTAATCAGCTTGCCAGCCTTGCGCGATTAAGCTTGTAGTCTTTTGTTGTAAGGCATTTTCGTTTAAGTCGGCTAATACGACAGCATGACCTTGTTTGGCAAAAGTTTCTGCAATAGCAAAACCAATCCCGCCTGTTGCTCCGGTAATCACAATACGCATGGTATTTTCCATCCTACGCTAATCATTCTTCGTTCTATGCTAAGAAAGTCACGCTTTTAGCACAACGGTACTTTAGTGCTAGTTGTCATGCTAAAGGATAGGGGGTATCCATCTAGCCCAGCTAACCGCTGAACGGTTTGCTACTTTGCGCTTAGCGTTCGGTATGTTAAATTTACGCCTTTACCTATCTGGCAGCGCTTCAGCCAGTGTGTGCCGTGCTTGTTTCAACCTGTCATGCGCAGTAAACACCAAAATGAGAATAATGAAGCCTGCTTAAAGTGGCGATAACATCGCCCTATGCTGTATACCAAGAGGACACACTTAATGACCCATTCCAGCAAAACGCCGCAGGGCGCTGCTGAAAAACGTGGCTGGTTTACACGTTTTCTCGATACTGTAGAGTTTTTAGGCAACTTACTGCCTCATCCCGTTACCTTGTTTGCCTGCTTTGCGTTAGCCGTTGTATTAGGCAGTGGCATTGCCGCGTATTTTGATTTTAGTGCCATTGATCCACGTCCAGAGGGGACCGCAGGCCGTGCCGCAGATGGCACCATTAAGGTTGTCAGCTTAATGACGGTTGACGGCTTGCAACGCATCGTCTCTAACTTAGTCACAAACTTTACCAGTTTTGCGCCCTTAGGTGTGGTGTTAGTGGCGCTGTTAGGCGTGAGTGTTGCCGAACATTCGGGCTTAATCTCTGCAGCGATGCGGGGCTTAGTGATGAATGCCTCAAAACGCATGGTTACAGTAACTATTGTGTTTGCCGGTATTATTTCTAATACCGCGTCTGAATTGGGCTATGTGGTTTTAATCCCGATGGCGGCATTAATTTTCTATTCGTTGGGGCGCCATCCACTGGCGGGATTAGCGGCTGCGTTTGCTGGGGTCTCTGGTGGTTACAGTGCTAACTTGTTTATTGGTACGGTTGATCCATTATTGGCTGGTTTTACCACCTCGGCAGCCAATCTGATTGATCCTACCTATGTGGTTGGTCCTGAAGCGAACTGGTTCTTTATGATTGCCAGTACCTTTGTGATTGCAGCCTTGGGCGCTTTTGTTACCGAAAAAATCGTTGAACCTAAACTGGGTAAATACCATGCCAGTGAAGCCTCGGTTGATTTGGGTGAACAAAAACTGGATCCATTAACCGCGCTTGAGAAAAAAGGACTGATCGGCGCGGGGTTAACGTTTTTAGCCTTGGGCATTTTATTGGCCCTTAGTATCGTGCCGGAAAATGGTGTCTTACGTCATCCTATAACCGGTGCAGTGGAAGACTCTCCTTTCTTAAAAGGCATTGTGGTCTTTATTTTTATCACCTTTGGTATTCCAGGTTATGTGTATGGTCGGATTGTCGGTACGATGAAAACCGATCGTGATGTGATTAATGCCATGGCAAAAAGCATGAGTTCAATGGGGTTGTACATTGTATTAGTGTTTTTTGCGGCCCAGTTTGTAGCGTTTTTTGGTTGGTCAAACCTCGGGGCTATTTTAGCGGTTAAAGGGGCAACCTTATTACAAACAATAGGATTAACTGGCCCAGAGCTCTTTGTGTTCTTTATTGCCATGTGTGCCATCGTCAATCTGTCGTTGGGTTCGGCATCCGCACAATGGGCTATTTTTGCCCCTATCTTTGTGCCGATGTTAATGATTGTCGGATACTCGCCAGAGGTTATTCAAGCGGCGTATCGGATTGGTGATTCGGTTACTAACTTAATTACCCCTATGATGAGCTATTTTGGCTTGATTTTAGCGGTGGCGTCTCGATATAAGAAAGATATGGGCATTGGCACCTTAATCGCTACGATGTTGCCCTATACCATGGTGTTTTTTGTCGGTTGGGTGGTGCTATTTTATGTCTGGGTATTCTTACTCGGATTGCCTGTTGGACCTGGTGCTCCTACTTATTATGAATTCGCAAAATAGCATCTTACTGCTTTAACAAAGCTGTGATATAACATGCTACAAGTGATGGCACAGTCAGCGTTCTGGCGGCTCGAGAAAAAGCGCTTTCTCGGGTTACTTGGCTGATTGATGCAATCAAATATTAACTGTCGCGTCTGCTTGTCGTAGGCGTTTTAACCTCTAGAGAACAGAGTTGTATATGGAACAGAATAAAGTTGTTGGATTAAGTAAAGAAACGCATGCGAAAACCAAAATCAATAATGTGCGTCCATTCAGTCATATTGCGAATGAGCATATGTTACCTGTTGTTGTGCATGAATTTGTGGTGGCTGGCGCTGAATTCCCCATTGTGTTTGTAAAAGATCCCTCAGGCGAGCGTTTTCAACCCGTCGCGTTGTTAGGGTTAGCGGCACAACAAAACTTAATTATCAAAGAAGATAAATGGGATGCCATGTATATCCCGCGTGTTTTGCGTAACTATCCGTTAGTGTTAGTGCAAGATGCCCCAGGTAGTGATCGCTTAATCGTTGCTATTGACGAGAATTCAGAGCGTGTTAATACGACAGAAGGGTTTGCGTTATTTAACGATGACGGCAGCGAAAGCGAGTTTTTAACAGCACGTAAGCAACAAATGGGCGAGTTTGTAGATTTTAGCCAAATCACCCATAACTTTACTGAGAAGCTGAAAAGCCTTGGATTAATCAAAGAGCAAGTATTAACCCTGACCATCGACGGTGAAAAGCGTAACATCAATGGTATTCATATGGTCGATGATCAAAAGCTGAACGATCTGAGCGATGAGGTGTTTTTAGATTTACGTAAGCAAGGTTATTTAACCGCGATTTACGCGCACTTAATGTCGTTACAACACACGCAAAAGTTAGTGCAAAAGTTAGCGGCATTGGAAGAAGCGGCAAAAGCCTAACGCATTTCCGGTGAGTAAATAAAAACGGCAGCGATGGCTGCCGTTTTTGTTGGTGTTTATAGAAACCGCAGTTAGTTAATGCCTAATTTTTGTTGTAAGGCGTGCTGCACATGTGCGGGAACAAAGCTAGAAACATCGCCACCGTGGCGACACACTTCTTTTACTAAAGTAGATGAAATAAACGTATTTTTTTCTGACGGCGTCATAAAAATACTGTCTAGCTCTGGATTTAGCGAACGGTTCATACTGGCGAGCTGAAATTCGTACTCAAAATCAGCCACTGCGCGCACACCGCGGATCAATACTTGAGCCTGTTGTTCTTGCCCAAATTTGGCGAGTAAACCTGAAAAGCCAATAACACTAACATTCGGGCACTCCACAAAGGCTTGTTTCGCTAATGCCACTCGTTCGTCTAGCGTAAATAACGGTTGCTTGCTGGGATTGGCCGCTACCGCGACGATAACCGCATCAAATAAACGCGCGGCGCGCAGCACTAAGTCGGCATGGCCATTGGTTAAGGGATCAAAAGTGCCTGGGTATATTGCGCGAATTTTCATCAAAAGGGTATCCTAGTCTGCCGAGTGTGACAGTGATCTGGTATTTTAAAGCAATTTGGCGTTACTATAGCAAAGTCACCGTTTAATAAAAGAAGCCTGCTTAACGCAATGGAAAAGAAGCTTAGAACAAAAGACCGCATATTACAGGCCAGTATTGCCTTGTTTAATGAAGTGGGCGAACGCCAAGTCACAACTAATCATATTGCGGCACACTTGGGTATCAGCCCGGGCAATTTGTATTACCATTTCCGAAATAAAGAAGACATCGTACGGCAAATTTTTCGCGAATACGCCAAGCTGCTCGACACCCGAATAAAGCCGCCTGCGCACAGTTCACAAGCACTGGATGCGTTAACGGATTATTTAGATGCCGTGTTTGAGCTAATGTGGCGTTTTCAGTTTTTTTACGCCAACTTGCCTGATATTTTGGCGCGGGATCCCGCATTGCAGCAGGATTACTTACAGGTGCAGCAAGGGGTGCTGGGTCGTGTCATGTCGGTTATTAAAGCGTTAAAAGCCGCCGGAGTGATCAAAATTGACGATAATGATATTCGAGATGTTGCACACAATATCAAGTTGTTAGTCACCTTCTGGATCAGCTATTTAAAGACCCAAGCGCCCGATGCGGTTATCAATAAAGCCAATCTGTACCGTGGGGTGCTTAAAGTGTTATTACTGTTTAAACCTTATGCCACACCTGAGGCGTTGCCGGATATTAATACCCTACAACAACACTACACAGAGTTAGCTGGATCCGATACTAGCGCAGTCGATTTGTAGCCATTTGTTTACACTCGAGCCAGGCATGCCCTGGCTTTCTTCGGTATAATCACTGCAGTGATGCCCGGTAAAAAGTACAATAGGGCGTCAAATCAACACTATTGAAATAACCTGCCTACATTGCCAGAGGAGGCTTTATGCGCAATGGCGCTTTTCTGCACCATCTACAACAACAAATCGAAGAGGTGAAAGCAGAAGGTCTGTACAAAGCAGAACGTATAATCACTTCACAACAGCAAGCTGATGTTACTGTGGGATCGCAGCAAGTCTTAAATTTTTGTGCCAACAATTATTTAGGCTTAGCGAATCATCCTAAGTTAATTGCCGCAGCACAAGCGGGCTTAGCCAGCCATGGTTTTGGGGTCGCGTCTGTGCGTTTTATTTGCGGCACGCAAGACATTCACAAAACGCTAGAAGCGAAAATCAGTACCTTTTTAGGCACTGAAGATACCATTTTGTACTCATCCTGTTTTGATGCCAACGGCGGTTTGTTTGAAACGATCTTAGGGGCAGAAGATGCCGTGATCTCGGATGCTTTAAATCATGCCTCAATCATCGACGGGGTTCGGTTATGTAAAGCCAAGCGCTATCGTTATGCCAATAACAATATGGCCGAGTTAGAGGCGCAGTTACAACAAGCCGATGCCGATGGTGCGCGGTTTAAACTCATTGCGACTGACGGCGTGTTTTCAATGGATGGAGTGATTGCCGACCTAAAAACGATTTGTGATTTAGCCGACAAATACAATGCGATGGTCATGGTTGATGACAGCCACGCGGTAGGATTTGTGGGTAAAACAGGGCGTGGTACTCACGAATATTGTGATGTGTTAGATCGCGTCGATATTATTACCGGTACCTTAGGTAAAGCGTTAGGCGGTGCGTCAGGCGGTTATACGTCTGGTAAAAAAGAAATTATCGAATGGCTTCGCCAGCGCTCACGTCCTTATTTGTTTTCTAATTCGTTAGCACCATCAATTGTAACAGCCTCTATTACCGTTTTAGAGATGCTAGAACAAGGTGACGCGTTACGCGCAGCACTATGGCAAAACGCCAATTATTTCCGTGAACGTATGACGGCTGCCGGTTTTACCTTAGCGGGTAAAGATCATGCCATTATTCCGGTGATGTTAGGCGATGCGAAAGTTGCCGCTGAAATGGCTAAACGCATGTTGGCCGAAGGCATTTATGTGGTGGGCTTCTCGTTTCCGGTGGTGCCTAAAGGTCAAGCGCGTATTCGAACGCAAATTTCAGCAGCACATACACAAGCGCAATTGGATAAGGCAATTGATGCCTTTATCCGAATTGGTAAAGACATGGGCGTGATCGCATAGGGCGGGGCGTAAAATGAAAGCATTAGCAAAATTAAAAGCAGAACCGGGCATTTGGCAAACTGACGTCGAAAAACCTGAAGTTGGACCAAATGATGTATTAATTCGGATTAAAAAAACCGCCATTTGTGGTACCGACGTGCACATATATAAATGGGATGAGTGGGCACAAAACACCATTCCACATGGCATGGTGGTAGGTCATGAATATGTGGGTATAGTGGAAGGCATGGGATCGGAAGTGCGTGGCTTTAGCATTGGCGATCGCGTTTCTGGTGAAGGGCATATCACCTGCGGTTATTGCCGTAATTGTCGTGCCGGTCGGGTGCATTTGTGTCGAAATACCATTGGTGTTGGTGTTAACCGTACCGGCTCTTTTGCCGAATATCTGGTTATTCCAGCGTTTAACGCCTTTAAATTACCCGACAATATCCCGGATAATATTGCGGCTATTTTCGATCCTTTTGGGAATGCGGTGCACACCGCTTTATCGTTCGATTTAGTGGGTGAAGACGTACTGATCACAGGTGCTGGCCCTATCGGTATTATGGCCGCCGCGGTGGCACGTCATGTTGGTGCTCGGCATGTGGTCGTGACTGACGTTAACCCTTACCGGCTGGCGCTGGCGCTAAAAATGGGCGCAACGCGGGCGGTAGATGTCAGTAAACAAAACCTGAAAGACGTGATGCAGGAATTGGGCATGACAGAAGGTTTTGATGTTGGTTTAGAAATGTCCGGCGTGCCAACGGCGTTTAACAGTATGTTGGATACCATGAACCATGGCGGTAAAATTGCCATGCTGGGTATTCCACCTTCGACGATGGCAATCGATTGGAATAAAGTGATTTTCAAAGGGTTGGTGATCAAGGGTATTTATGGTCGCGAAATGTTTGAAACCTGGTACAAAATGGCCAGTTTAATTCAATCTGGCTTAGATTTAACGCCAATCATTACCCACGAAATGCCAATGGAAAACTACAAAGAAGGCTTTGAGATCATGTGCTCAGGCCAATCTGGTAAAGTGATCCTAAACTGGTCTTAAGCCTATCACATTTAAGTCTTATCATCCTTTAGGGGGTGATATAGGTAATCACCTAGCGTAATCCCATTACGCTAGGTGAAATACTAAGTGATATCTATGATGTTTCATCTTGTTAGCGTAAATGGTTCGGGTACTGTTAATGAAACCTGACTTGACCTGACTTTCACTTATTGCTTTTTACTGACATACACTTGATTTCGTCCATTACGTTTAACGTGGTAAAGCGCTTTATCGGCGATGTCCAATAGCACATTAATATCATATCCCGATTGAGCGGCCTCGCTAATGCCAAAACTGGCAGACAGTGTTAGCCCTGATGGTAACTGACTTGTCTCTATCGCCGCGATAGCCTCGCGACAAATCTCAGCAAGCATTTCGGCTTTATAGGCAGTGCAATCAGGTAAAACAATCGCAAACTCTTCGCCGCCAAGCCGCCCAAAAATATCACTGTTGCGCATAAAGTTGCGGCATGTTGCCACCACCTGCTGTAAAGCCCAGTCTCCAATCGCGTGACCACAGGTATCGTTAATCTGCTTAAAGTGATCCAAATCGAATAAAATTACTGACAATGGCCGTTGATTTTGTTGGCAATAGTGGGTGGCAATTTTAGCTTGCTGAAAAAAATGGTGCCGATTGCTTATTCCGGTAAGTTGGTCAAATTCCGCCATTTTGCGATAACGCTTACTACGGGTCATACCGCGGTAGGTTAGTGCAACCAACACTAAGCTTAAACTGCTGATAAGCAATAATAACAGGTAACGGTTATCTGCCTGCTGCTGATATAAATTACGTTCCAGTGTTAGCAGTGCATTATCTTTATCCAGTAACTGAATACGTTGTTCTTTTAACTGTGCCTTACTACTGACTAATTGGTAGGCTAGTTGTTGAGAGGCTTTTTCTGTGGCAATCGCGAGCTCAGTATCACGGCGTTTTTCACTATAACGCAATAAATTCTCAAAATTGCGTTCTGCTTGCGCAATCAGAGTAAGCACCTGGTAAGTGCTTAGCACGGCTGGATCATTACGATCATTTGGTAAAATCTGCTCAGCTTGCCTTGCCAGCTTATTAGCAGCAATAAGCTGGCCTTGTTGTAACAGTGCTTTTGCGGCAGCGACGTTAAAACCTGCCGTTAAAATCGGATAATCAATCTGTTCAACCTGCGGATAATATTGCTGATAAAACGTCAGTGCAGTAGCAGCTTGTTGTTGCTCAACTAAATAAAACATATGGTTGCGAATATTTAGCAAATTAAACATGGCCTCTGCTGCTAGTTCACACAACAGATTGACTTCATTGAATTTTTCTTGGTAAATACTGAAAGAGGTTGAGTGATAAAGGCTTGGCAATCCTAGTGATTCGAGACGACAGCGCAGGGTTTTGTTGCGAGTAAGCGTTAAACCATTGCCAATTAATTGTTGGATTTGCTTATAACGTTCAATTTTGCTGTAAAGCAAAATAACTGGCCCCATAATCTGATAGTAAAGCTGCTCATCATTTACTGATGAAGCATAGTTGATCAGTTTTTCAACGCTAGCAAAGGCGTCGGTATACTTAAAGCTGAGAGTGTGAATATTCACAATCAAACTGGTCGCTCTTATGGCGAGTTGTTCACTAGCTTGCTGTTCAATTTCTTCCGCAAGCTTGAGTGCTTGATTGAAATCACCTTTTGATACCAGATCCCAAGCGGATAATAATGCAAGTTTATGCTTGTCATCCTGCTCAATTGGCTCATCAATTAGGCTGTTCTTCAATGAAGCAAGGCGATCACTAAATACAATCCTATCTTTCAGACGTAGTTCATCGAGCGCTTGGAGTTGTTCTGAAATACTGCTTGTATTAGCGTATACAGAAGTAATCACGCAGCTAAAAAAGATGGCTAGAATCGATTTTATGAGTCTCATTATTAATCCAGCTTAAGCCGTTCCGTCGCATAACGCTGTGCGAGTCGCGGAAAAGAATGACATGCAGCGCTAAGTTGCCAAATTAGTGTCTGGACTCTGCTTTGCAGCGGTAAGAATAAAAAAGACATCATCAGAGCTCTACAGCGGGGCATTCTTATGCTTAATGTAGGCAGTTTTTACAGTAGCGACAAGAGGGCGTTAGTTGAAATGCGAGATTATTGCTTAGAAACGTCCGCCACGCCGTTTTCTTGCTGGCAATTAAAGCCTTTGGCTCATAGCGCGGTTACGTTGTCGGCTGGTTAAGCTGTTGCCCCATGTTGGTAAGCCTATATATCATAGCCGGTATTTTAATTTGGTCTCTCAAGTGATGATTCAGCCTGCGTTGATCCCTTTTTCTATTTAATGCAGCGCTGTTGTTCAAGTAAGTTAAGGATATCCTGGCTTTTGGTGAGTAAGCGCAGCTGGCTAAATAATTGCTGTGCCTCGGGGTATTGCAGTTTTAAATAACTAAACCACTGCTTCACTCGATTCGCATAGTATTTGCCTTTATCGCCGGCAATTTCAAATTCTGAATACTGCATTAGTAATGTAAGTACTTCTGGCCATGGCAGCGGGGCAGCGTGGTTGCGAATATGTTGTGCTAAATTGGGCATTGCTAGGGCGCCACGCCCCAGCATAATATCGCTGCACGCACTTTGTTGCTGACATAATAGGGCGTGCTCGGCATTCCAAATCTCGCCGTTAGCGATAAGCGGTATCTTAACCTGTTGCTTAATTTTGGCAATCCAAGGCCAGTAAGCCGGTGGCCGATAGCCATCACTTTTGGTGCGGGCATGAATAGCCAAACTGCTGGCACCCGCTTCAGCGATAGCCTGTGCATTCGCTATAGCCAAGCTGGTATCATCATAGCCAAGACGAATTTTCGCACTCACTGGAAATTGTGCGGGTACCGCATCGCGCACGGCTTTGACAATGTGATAGAGCGTATTAGTTTCTTTTAACAGTACAGCACCGCCGCGGCTTTTATTAACCGCCTTAGCCGGACAGCCAAAGTTGAGATCCACGCCCGGAGAGCCAAGCTCTACCGCCCGTGCCGCATTCTCGGCCAGCCAGTGGGGCTCTTGCCCCAATAATTGCACCCGTACCGGCGTACCGGCGCGCGTTTTACCCCCTTGCAGTAATTCTGGGCAAAGGCGAGTAAACACGCGGGCTGGCAGTTTTTGGTCTACCACGCGTACAAATTCAGTAATACACAAATCATAGCCGCCAATCTGCGTTAGCATCTCGCGCATCAGATGATCAACTACGCCCTCCATTGGGGCTAATACAATTTGCATTTAACGGGTATCTTTCTGGTGGTTTAACGAGTTACTTTGGCGTTGCCGGCGACAGCGCTCGGAGCAATAGCGTACTTCATCCCAATTGCGCTCCCACTTTTTGCGCCAGCTAAACGCCAAGCCGCACACTTGGCAGATTTTTTCGGGTAAATTAACTTTTTTGTGCGGCATAAGGGATGGCTACGTTAATTGAATGGAAAATGCGGCTGCGTTCACGAGATGGCAGCCATGCAATTAGGTTCGACGGCACGTTATACGCTATAAATGGTTCGCAGATCGTGCCGATGCATTAATTCTGCAAGTTCAGGTAATTGTAATGGCTCCAATTCCAGCACTTCTAGAATGCTCATTTGATGTTGTTGCCACTCTGGATCAACATTAATGCCAAACAGTTGTCTACTTTCGCCGCTTAAATACTCAGCGATTTTTAATACTGCAAAGCGTTGATGTTCATCGATATTGTCGGTAGCTAATAACAACGTAGGGCTATGATGATAGGCAATAACATTACAGAGCGTATCGGTAAGGCCCCATGATTCCGCCACTAAATAGCCTAATACTTCGTGACTGGTATGAAATAAGGGTTCTTCAATCGCGCCGGCGCTGTGCTGCTCAAGTAACCCTCGCTGCATAATGGCGGGATACTGGTTACTTTGTTGGCTTATCAAGGCCATGCCGGCGTTTCGAAATAAGCCTAACGAGTAGCAATCATCTTGAAATTGTTGATCAAAGTTAAGTTGTTTAGCCAGTGTCATGGCTAAATTGGCCGTATGTAGCGCGTTCGTCCAGAGTTTTTTGCTAAAGCTGTCTTCTCTGCCGTCTTCTAAAGTAAAGCGCAGTAACACACTGCGCGCGAGTGACACAACGCGGTTAAGGCCTAAGTAACGACACGCTTGCTCTACCGAGGTTATTTTATTGCGTAAGCCAAAGAATGCCGAATTGACCACTTTTAACGTGAAGCCTGCGGTACCAATATCTAACGCAATTAACGAGGCAATACGATTTAAATCAGGCTCGGCGCTATTTAGTTGCTGCTGTATATGCCGTAACACTTGCGGTTGCGGTGGAATGGTAAAGCCTTGTAATGCATGCTCAATCAGGGCCATATTTATCGCTTTAACCATACTACCTACTCCGCTGGTGGTGTTGATCTGAGATTATGAATCGAGATAAGGCCGACCCAACATTAGCTGTTGAGCTAATTGCTGTTCGGTTTGCTGTTCGCTAAGTTGCAAATCATTAAATTGCACATCAAATTGCAGCAGTTCATCGTCTGGCAAATTCATGGCAACCAGTTTATCAGGCACCTGGCCCACTTGCCGGTAAGCATTAATGGCTACCTGAGCCGCTTGCTCCATCAGTGTTAAAAAATCCCCTAACGGATATTGCTGAAAAATGTCAGCGTCTAAATGCGCCCAGCCTAATAAATCGCCGCTTATACTGCCATCGGCATGATCAGTAAACAACATGGATACCGCAGCACAATGCGGGTTCTCACCCGGTTCAAATTGTTCTACATCATCTGCTGAGAACAGTAATACATAGCCAAAACCTGGGCAGCCTTCTGCATCCATTTCGTCGAACGACGGATCGTACAACAAGAATAATTGAGTTTCAGACATGGCATTTTTCCCAAGGTAAATGTAAACCGCTATTCTACCTTAGCCAAGCGCGCGGCTAAAGCCTTGTTGGTTAATCTGATAGGAAAATACCAATGTATCACGTGTTCACGAGGCAACAAGCTATGCCACACACAAACGCTAGGGGATAAGCGAGGAATTAATCAAATTCAGCGGTAAGTGGTACGGGCAGTTCTAGCAGCAGCGCTAACAGGTTCTGTAAGCCAAGTTCGGCTTCACTGCGGTGTTTATCTGCGGCAATCGCCACTTGAATAGCTTGCCATATATGCTGCTTAACGGCAGGGGAGGCATGTAATAAGGGGAGTAGCGCGTCATCTAATTGGTTAAACACCACGAGAGGTTTAGCCTGATCAGCCGGGAGGGCTAATTGCTTTAGCACCGCTTGCCAAGCGGTATTTACAGCGTCAGGGTCGCCGGCGCAATCGGCAACCGCGCTTAACAACGGTAATACGTGTGGCAAAAGTTCTGGCAGCGTTTTCAACTGAGAACGACGGATCACGTGTTTGCTATCAAAATGGCTGGCGACCACATGTTTAATAAAACTTAATCCCAGCCATTGCCGCAAGTCGGGTGTGTCGCCAGCCAGTTTATTGATTAATTGCGAAAAGTGGTAAAAGTCGGTTTCGGTAAGTTGCTTTAATGCCGGCACGGCCATCTGCAGTAATTGCACCTGCTGAGCTAACGGGAGGCGCTGTACCGCGTCAGACAATTGATCCACTTGGTTAAGTAACGGCATGCCGCTAATGTCTTTAATCAAACGTAATTGCTCAGTAAAAGCCGGCGTTGCGTGACGGTTTGACGAATCAGTGTGTAATAGCATGGCACACACGATGGCTTGAGCAGATAACGGTTGATGGCTACTTTGCGACAACAGCATGGGGATCATCGCCAGCATGGCGCGGCGCTGTCTTTCTTGCGGTTGCTCGGCGGCTTGCGCCGGGCTGACGTGTTGGATCGGTACTGGCGTAGCAAAGCGCCCATTCCAACTTGGATCTACCCGACGAATGCGTTTATCCAAAGGCGGATGAGTAGCAAAAATAGCGGCCCAACGGCTAATGGCCTCGCCAAAAAATAGATGGCTCATTTCATCGGCATTGCCGTGGCGAATACGCGAGCGGCTTTCATAGCCCCCAATGCGTTTTAAGGCGCCGGCAATACCCCGAGGATTGCGACTAAATTGCACAGCAGAGGCATCGGCTAAGTATTCGCGTTGTCGACTTACCGCCGCTTTGATTAAATTGCCAAAAAACGACCCTAAGTAACCAATAATAACGAGCCCAACACCTAGCAGCATAATACCAGCCGTACCTTCATTGCGATTTCGGCTAGAGATACCAATTCGGCTACCACGACCGGCGCGCAGCAGATAATAGCCAATATGCCCAATAAATAAAATGCCGTTTAAAATAGCAATTAAACGGATGTTCATCCGCATATCGCCATTTAAAATATGGCTAAACTCATGCGCAATAACGCCTTGTAGCTCGTCGCGGTTTAGTTGTTCTATGCAGCCTTGTGTTACACCAATAACGGCATCTGCGGGGCTGTAACCCGCGGCAAAAGCATTTATGCCGCGTTCGGGCAATAGGTAAACAGGCGGCACAGGCAAATTAGCCGCTAACGCCATTTCTTCAACCACATTTAATAAACGGCGTTTTAACGGATCTTGGCTGTCGGCGGTAACGCGCTCTCCACCTAGCGCCTGCGCTACAGTCCGGCCACCTAGCTTGAGCTGTTGCCATTTGGCCACAATGGCTAAACCAACCACTGTGATCACCACTAAACTAATAATAGTGATAATTTCCCAAGATAAGGTTGGCTGCAACTGACCCTGAAAAAAGCCAAAGCCAAACATCACTAAGATATTCGTTAATGCAATCAGCGATAACACCGCCAATAAAAACAGCAATACTAATATTTTGGTATTGCGTCTGGCTAAATCTTGTTGCTGAAAAAAATCGGTAGCCATGTGCTCAACATTACCTTTTACTGCATCTGCTAAGTGAGGCGGTTAAGCCTAATGCACTGGGTATTTAATCAGCGCGGTTAGTGTTTAATCCGCGCTAAAAAACATAGTTCTAAAACGTAGTGCTAAAAACGAACTGCTTAAAAACTGACTTTGGGAGCATGCTGAATTTGTGCAGTATCGGCAAATTCCAACAACTTAGCATCGTCGGCATGACCAAAACTGGCAGCAAAAAACATCGGCGGGAAGCTTTGTTTATAACTATTGTAAGACGTTACGGCGTCATTAAAGGCTTGTCTGGCAAACGCAATACGATTTTCGGTGCTGGTAAGTTCTTCTGATAACTGCATCATATTTTGATTAGCTTTAAGATCAGGATAAGCTTCCATCACCATATTAAAGCGGCTCATCGCCCCTTGTAATGCACCTTCTGCCGTCGCTAACTGGTTAATCGCACCCGCATCGCCTGGATTATTCGCTGCCACTTTCAGCCCTGCTAAGGCATCATTACGCGCCCGGATCACCGCTTCTAAGGTTTCACGTTCGTGCTGCATATAGGCTTTGGCGGTTTCTACCAAATTAGGGATCAGATCATAACGGCGTTTTAACTGCACTTCGATTTGGGCAAATGCATTTTGAAACCGGTTTCTGAGTTTCACTAACTGGTTAAAAATACTGATGACGTAAAACACCGCACCTGCTATCAGTGCCAGGATAATAAGTAGGGTCATAATTCGCTCCATCATAAAATTATGCATATTGTTAACGATATTTTAATCATCTGTCTAGCGCTTTGTGTAAAACGGCTGCTGATATTTGCGATAGGCTGGGGTATGATAAATTACTTTGTACTGGGAGATGTAAATGAGCGATTTTCAACGAATTTCGATAGCACAGGCTAAACAACTTATCGCCAATAACGCGGCTGTCGCCGACATTCGAGACGAGCAAAGCTTTGCCAATGGCCATATGGTTGGGGCATTTCATTTAACCAATACCAGTTTGGGACAATTTATGCGCGAGCATGATTTCAGCCAGCCGGTGGTGGTGGTGTGTTACCACGGCAATTCTAGCCAAGGTGCCGCCAGCTATTTAGCACAACAAGGTTATGAACAGGTGTATAGCATGGACGGTGGTTTTGAAAGCTGGCGTGGTCAAGAACCCTTCGTAACCGCAAACGATAGCGAAGAATGACAGCGCAAAATCTGCGTAAATTCGTTGAGTTTACCTCCATGTCTGCGGCGCACTTGTTTGCTGATTATTGCCAAACCCAAGGATTAACCGTGCAGGTGCAGCCACAAGGACACACGACGTCGTTGCTGGCGCCGGCTGAGCAGCTTGAACATATTGAGCCTTTATTAGCCGAATTTTTACGTGAACCTACGCATCCACGCTATCAAGCGGCTGCGTGGCAGCAAAGTCATAGTGTGGCGTTACCTACTGGGAGCCGTCGTTTTAGTCTAAGTGCCCTGTGGCAAACCCCGCTGACTGCGGCACTCTTACTGCTAACGTTGGCGGTTTATCTTTGGCAACAAATTGACTTTAACGGGGCAAATGCTGCGCTGCAATTACACCAACCTGCACAAGTTTGGCGATGGATCACGCCGATATTACTGCACTTTTCGTTAACACATTTGGTGTTTAATCTGTGTTGGTGGGTGTTGTTGGGACAAAAAATTGAGCAGTACAGTAGTAGTGTTAATTTGCTCCAACTTGCTGTTAGTAGCGCTGTTATCTCTAATGGATTGGAGCTGGCATTAAACGGTCCAAATTTTGGTGGCTTGTCGGGCGTAGTCTATGCGTTATTTGGTTATTGCTGGTTACAGGATAAGCTAAATAACACTGAGCAGTACCCAGTAACCAACGGTTTAGCGGCGTTTATGGTGTTATGGCTTGCGCTTGGTTTTATGGATGTGCTCTGGATCAATATGGCCAATTGGGCGCATCTGGGCGGGCTGTTGTGTGGCCTAGGATGGGCTTGGCTGAGTAGAAGAACGCGGACAAACCTTTAAGTGCGCTATTACCTGCACACGTTATGCGGACCAGTCATTTAGGCCAGTAAAGCACGCAATTGTTAGGCCCTGCGCGATTGTCTATATGAGACGCGCGCAGGGGCTGCCATTTATGAAAGCGACGACTATAACCCTAGGCTTCAAACGCTATTGATACAAATATTTGGTAAACAGCACATCTTGAATCATGGGTTGGCCGGTTTCACGTTTAAGCACTTCTTTTAACTGCTCCAGAATTTGCAGCCTAACTTCTTCACGGCCGGTGAGTGATTTTATTTTTTGCTCGGGTTGTTTGCTTAAAATGCCAATAATCGTATCTAGAATCATCGGCTCATGATACTCGATGGTTTTAAGCATTTCTTTATTGGGCAACATCAATTCTACCGATACTCTGACATAGCCCAAGGTACGACGATTCTCAGCCACGTAATTCGTCACAATATCAGGATCAAAACCATAATACACTACCTCGGCAGGTGACTGCTCTTGGGCATGTACCTGAGAGAAAAGCGAAAACGCAAATAACATACCCGCCAAAATCATGTTGAATTGTTTCACAAAGTGTATCCTTTAGCTAAATACGAAAGCATGTAAGGTTATAATATCAGCAGTTATTAAGATTGCCCTAATTACAGCTGAAAAATATTTATGCCCTTGTTATGATGCGGCAACTTTTTAACGATACTTTAGCGTAATAATGACTGCTGTTTTATCTTTAGAGGCAACGTGGCGATCGGCTGAAACCGAAAATATGCCTGTGGCATTGCAGCCATGGTTGCTAGAACCGGCGTCACTCACCGCCCGGCTGAAAGCCCACAGCGCGTCGTTTCGCTTGCAATTGCTTGGCGAAACCGCAGCACCTTTGCCAACGTTTTTACACGGTAGCCTACCGCATCATCAACACTGTATCAGACGCGAAGTGTTGATGTGGTGCAACGATTTTCCTGCAGTGTATGCACAAAGCTGGCTACCAGCCAGCAGTATATCGCAGCTACAACAGCTCGCTGCGTTGGGCGAACAGCCGCTGGGCGAGTTCTTGTTTCAATTTGATGATGTAACAAGAAGCCCAATAGAACTGGCCCAAATAACGGTTGCGGCATCGTCTGTGGTGCCATCAGGAACACATTGGGCTAGACGCTCGGTCTTTACGGTCGCCACACACCCTTTACTGGTTGCTGAAGTGTTTTTGCCTGGAGTATTTGCATTATGACATGGTCTTTACGTTGGCAGCAGCGTCACTTTTATTGGCAACTGATGCGCTTAGATAAACCGATAGGGATTTATTTATTGCTTTGGCCAACCTGGTGGGCGCTGTGGCTGGCACAAGCAGGTATTCCTGATTTTGGGATCTGGTGTGTGTTTACCCTTGGCGTGATCCTAATGCGCTCGGCAGGCTGTGTGATTAATGATTTTGCCGATCGTCATGTTGATGGCAAGGTAGAACGAACCAAGCAACGGCCGTTAGCCACTGGGGATGTGTCGGCGCGTGAAGCCTTGCAACTTTTTGTGTTGCTATTGACGCTTGCTGCACTTTTACTGGTGTTTTTAAATACGCAAACTCAGTTACTGGCCTTGGTGGCGGTGGTTTTAGCCAGTAGTTATCCGTTTATGAAACGCTATACGCATTTACCTCAAGTGGTATTAGGCGCGGCCTATAGTTGGGGCATACCTATGGCGTTTATGGCGCTGCAAGGCGAGATCCCGGCTTATGCCTGGTGGTTATATTTAGCAAATTTGTGCTGGACTGTGGCATACGACACCTTTTATGCACTTGTTGATCGACCCGATGATGTCCACGCAGGGATTAAGTCGACAGCAATTTTATTTGGCAAATTAGCGCAGCCGATAATTGCGCTATTACAAAGTGTGTTTCTAGGTTTGTTGTATTGGATCGCAACAATCACCGTATTATCGTGGCCATTTTATGCTGCTTTAGTGTTGTGTGTGCCTGCATTTGCCTATCAACATTACTTGGCATATCACAGTCGAGAAGGCGCTTTTAAGGCCTTTTTACACAATCACTACGTGGGTTTACTCCTCTTTGTAGGACTATTTATAAGTGTAGGAGTACAGTAATGAGAGCATGGCTTATTGCCGTTTTTTGGGTGTTAACCAGTTGTGCGTCTGTTACGGCGGCGCCCACGTTTCCCATAGCTGAATTACAGGTTGCCGATTTCACCATACCGGTGCAACTGGCCGCTACCCCCGAACTGCGCGCCAGAGGCTTAATGTTTCAAGAGAAAGCCGAGCCGGGCATGTTATTGGTCTATCGGCAGCCGGAGCCAATTAGTTTATGGATGCGCAATACCAGCATGCCTTTAGATGTTGCCTTTATTGATGGCGATTGGAAAATTCATGTTATCAAGCCGTTGGAACCTTTTGACGAAACGCCCATTTCGTCCGATATTGCGGTAATTGCCGCGCTAGAAATGCCCCGTGGCTGGTTTGAACAACATAACGTAATAGCCGGTACGCAACTGCGCCTATTGACCCGGATCGACTAAGCCATTTACGCTGTTATTGCGCCGAAACCACCCGGCAATACTGTAACGTTCATCGACAGCCGGTAAGACTTGATGCGGAAAGCGTTCACTCTCAAATACCACTAAACTGCCTGCGGTGGGCATAATGCTGGTCAGTAACTGATCTGCTTCATCATATAATTGCAGCTCACCGCCGCTACTTACTGTATTAAGGTAGTTTACGGTTGTCAGTACGCGGTTAGAACGGCCTTTAAACGCATCAACATGTTTTTGATAAAAATCACCTTTGCTATAGCGAGCATAGTGGCATTCAAAATCGAACAGCCCCATGTAAAACTGTTGATTAAACGCCTGTTGCAATTGCGCCATTAAGGCAACATAGTGTTGTTGTGGCAAGGTGCTACCCGTTAACCACGCTGTATGATCTCGCCGGATCTGTGCATTAACCGCATGGGCATGCTGACGACCCACTCCTGCCGGTTGTAAGGCTTGTTGTTTCGCATCTTCTAGCAGGGCTTGGTTTAAGCTAGAGGGAATAAAGTGCGGCATTAATGCCCAGCCGTGTTCATAAAAATGTGCCATTAATGAGGAAAATGCCGCAGGGGTAGCAGGTAACATAAGCGTCTCGGTAGTAAACACAGTAAACCGTGCTAGTTTGCCATAAGCCCAGGTAAGACGATAGTGAGCCAGAGCGCTTCTGCTCTCGTATTCACCACTAAGCGCAAAATGGAGAAAAGTATGCGAATGTTAAGTGTTGCAGCCTGTGCCCTGTTAGTGGGGTGCAGTCAATCGGTACAAGATTACCAAGCAGAAACGCCGGTATTGTCGTTAAAAGAGTTTTTTGCTGGCTCAGGCAAAGCCTATGGCGTATTGCAAGATTGGCGCGGCAAACAAACGTTGCGTTTTACGGCAGATCTGTGTGGTGAGTGGCAAGGCGATCAAGGTAATTTGTACGAAGTGTTTTATTTTAGCGATGGCCGAGTTGAACAGCGGCATTGGCGTTTGCAGCAAGGGGCAGACGGCAAAATTACCGGTACTGCAGATGATGTTGTGGGTGAGGCGCAAGGCCAATTATCGGGGAATGCCTTATATTGGCAGTATGTACTGCGCATCCCTTACGATGGCTCAACCTTAGATGTTACGGTAAAAGATTGGTTATATTTAGTCGATAAGCAGAATTTAATTAATCGCACCAGTATGCATAAATTTGGGATTAAAGTGGCTGATTTAACCTTATCAATTCAGCAATTAGATGCCAAGGCAGATTGCACCGCCTTAAAACAGCAAGTGGCAGAGCTGGCCGCTAAAGCAACAATCAACACCAAGGCGGGGAAGTAAAGCAGGTACACGGTTTTTGGGCGTTTACACCCCAAAGTGGATATCCAAAAGTTTAGACCCAAAATAACATCAGGCGCCTTTAAGGCGCCTAAATTTTAGGTGAAGATTTTTAAGCGTACACTTTTTGAGTGAACACTTTTGGGTGTACACTTTTAGGTGTGCTTAACGGCGACTTACCGGATAGCGTTCAAAGATACGATTTACCACGTTGGCCATCGCTTCACGCGGCTGCTCAACGGCTTTTTGGTTTAATACCCCTTCAGCAATACCTTCCCACACTAATTGTTGGCGTGCGGCGTCTACCACATCAATATTAACGGTACCCACCTTATAGCGAATGGTTTCAACCTCTTGCTGATGATAAGCAAAGGGATGATAAAAACCGCGACGATAATGGTAATAGCCATAAATGGGCATAGTAGAAGATGTGGTGGTGCGGATATCGGCACGTTGTTCTACATTAGAATTAAAATTAATCAGTAATTGTGGCTCTTGCTCAGAATAGCGATAACCACGCGCAGTCATTTCTGCCGTAACGGCGGCTTTAAGATGCTGGGTAACCAACGACGTATAGCCTTGACGATCGGTTGCCAGCTCGTTCATAAAGCCGAAAGTTTGATAACTGGCTAAGTTAGTGTCGGGCGCTAAATCACTGCGTACCTGAGGCCCAAAGGCGCACGCATTTAACCACAATGCACAACTGAGTACCGCTACACCACGCCACATACGAGATAAAAAGGGCTTATTCATATACACCTGCCTTTAAAAACACTGTTAATCGTTTTTACTGCCGACAATTTTAAAACGATCAGCCGCAAACGTGAGAATCTGATGCTAGCACGTCGTCACAATGCGTTTGTTTATGCGGCCTGATACCATCCTTAGACCGTCAAACTACGCTATAAGTTCGTTGTTTTAAGCGCTTAGCGCTGCTCACGCTTGTATCATACACCTTGTTTGCTGTAATTGTTCACTGGAAAGTGATGTGTGCTTTAGTGTAACTGTGGTTAAATATAGCTACAGTACCAACGTAAGCGGTACGCCAGCCATGTGGCTGCTACACCAGCAGGATGTTTATGAAACAAAAAGCCAACAATTTTCAGTTAATGCGTGAACTCACATTGCATCAGCAAGCCGCTATTGCAGCCACCTTAATGGAACGCATGTTACCCAATTATCAACTGTTTGCCGAAGTAAGCCAGTTTGGCGACAGTAAATTACTGCGCAATATTCTCGATTTATGTTGGGAATGGTTAACGGTCAAAAAAGTTAAAATTAACTTTGAAAAACTCGCTGAAGAGCTTGAGTTAGTGACACCAGAGGTAAACCAGTTTGATATGTTTGGGGTGTATCCCGCGGTAGATTGTGCCACAGCCCTAGATATGATGTTAAATGGCATTAGCCAGCAAGATCCGGCCGAATTTTTAAATGTCGCCAAGATTTCACAAGCAACGGTCGCGCGCTTAATTGAGCACAACGCCGCAGAGTTGGATATCACCACCGAAGCAGAACTGAAAAAAGTGGTGCGCGACGATCCTTTAATGCATTACGAGATGGACTGCCTAGCAGAACTGATTGAGCTAGTGAAGCCTATGCATCCGGTCGGCCGTGAACAAATGCAACAATTAAAAGCCTGGGTAAAAGAGCAAGGCTTAACCAATTTAGCAATGGAATTGCCAGTATTTGTGGCGCCTAGCCTCGATCAGTAACGTTGTAAACGGCTGTACCCTATGCGCAGGCTATGCATGGCGCAGCCATAAGCGATAAGCTAATTGCCCCGCAATGTTTTCTTTTAACAACTGCCAATTGCTGGGCATATTGGTTAACGCCAGTTCTTTCTCGGTTTCGAGATAAATTAAGGCGTTATTACTCAACCAACCTTGCTGCTCTAACGCGTTGCAGCAGGGTAGTGCAAGCTGCTGTCGAAACGGCGGATCAATAAACACAATACTGTATTGCCGTTTAGCTGGTTGCTGCAAAAACAGTAGACAATCTTGTGTAATCACTTCTGCATTGTCGGCTTTTAATTGTTGTAAATGGTGTTGTAAGGGTTTAGCTAACTGGGGGGCTTTTTCCACCAAGGTCACAAAATCGGCATAACGCGACAGGGCCTCAATGCCCAAACTGCCACTGCCTGCAAAACAATCTAATACGGTGCTGTGGGCGGTGTCGTGCATTAACCAATTAAACACGGTTTCTTTTACCCGATCAGTTGTGGGTCTAAGCCCTATTGCATCGGCAACCGGTAAACGTTTTCCGCGCCACTTGCCACTGATAATTCTTACAAAGCCAGGTTGAGCCGACGACGATGTCCGGGTTTTAGGTTGTTTCATCTATTACTTTTTGCCTGCATGATAAAGGTGTTAGTATAAGGCTAATTTTATCCTAGTTTGCAAACTCTGACACAAAAGCCTATGACAAAACAAAATAAACTGTTCTCTTGGCTGGGTTTTGGTAAAAAAAACCAAGACGCCCAGACACCAGAAACCGATACGCAAGTTAGCCCTGTCGCCGAGACACAGTCTGAAGCGGCAAGCGATAGCACTGTTATGATCGAGAGCTCAAAAAGCGAGAGCCCAGTGCTTGGCGAAAATACCGCAGCGCCTGATACTGCCACCCCCGTGCCTGTAGCGCACTCAGCGGTAGCAGAACAGGCGGAACCGAATACGGTGCCACAGCCGCTTACTGCAGCGGTATTAGCCAACACGCCTGAGCCAGTATCTGAAATATCCAGTGAAAACGCTACTGCTGCCGCAGTATCCACACAAACTGAACAGCCTGAATCCATCACAATAACACCGCAAAAAAAGCCCGGTTTTTTTACACGGTTAAAGCAAGGCTTAGCCAAGACCAGCCAAAATTTAGGATCCGGTTTAGCGTCGCTGTTTGTTGGTAAAAAGATTGATGATGACTTATATGAAGAACTCGAAACACAGTTACTGCTGGCTGATGTGGGCATGGACACCACACAAAAGCTGATCAAGCAATTAACCGCGCATGCCGATCGTAAAGCATTAAAAGATCCCAGTTTGTTATTCGAAAAGCTACAACACGATATGGCAACGATGTTAGACGCCGTAGAACAGCCACTTGTTCCTGTTAACAGCGATGGGCCCTTTGTTATTTTAATGGTAGGCGTTAACGGCGTGGGTAAAACCACCACCATTGGCAAAATGGCGCAGCAATTTAAACAACAAGGCAAAAGCGTTATGTTAGCGGCGGGCGATACGTTTCGTGCGGCAGCTGTAGAGCAATTACAAGTATGGGGCGATCGTAACAAGATCCCTGTGATTGCGCAGCACACCGGTGCCGACAGTGCCTCGGTCATCTTCGATGCTTACCAAGCCGCAAAAGCCCGTAAGGTCGATATCTTAATCGCTGACACCGCTGGGCGCTTACAAAATAAAGCCCACCTGATGGAAGAACTGAAAAAGATTGTGCGGGTATTACAAAAAATTGATGCCAAGGCCCCGCATGAAGTGATGTTAACACTCGACGCAGGTACTGGCCAAAACGCATTAAGCCAAGCCAAACTGTTTAACGAAGCCGTTCCCCTTACCGGTATTAGTTTAACCAAGTTAGATGGTACGGCCAAAGGCGGGGTTATTTTTGCCATTGCTGATCAGTTTAACGTGCCCATCCGCTTTATCGGCGTAGGCGAAGCCATCGACGATTTACGGCAATTTGCCGCGAAAGACTTTATTCGAGCGTTGTTTAATAAGGAATAATCTGCATGTTGCAGTTTGACCAGGTCAGTAAAAGTTATCCCGGTGGCTTTGTTGCACTGGAGCGCATTAATTTTCGTATCGCCAAAGGCGAGATGGTATTTCTGACCGGTCATTCGGGTGCCGGTAAAAGCACCATTTTAAAATTAATTAGCATGATTGAACGCCCCAGCACCGGCCGCGTGATGATCAATAATATTGATCTCAGCCGGCTAAAGCGCAGCCAAGTGCCTTATGTGCGGCGCGACGTAGGGATTATTTTTCAAAACCATCGCTTACTGATGAACCATACGGTTTTTGATAACGTGGCGTTACCGTTAGTTATTGAGGGCTTTACCGGTAAAGAAATGGTAAAACGCGTCCACGCCGCCTTAGATAAAGTAAATTTGCTGGATAAACAACGTTGTTTGCCTGAGACCTTGTCGGGCGGAGAACAACAGCGGGTAGGGATTGCGCGCGCAGTAGTAAATAAACCGCCATTATTGTTAGCCGATGAGCCCACTGGCAATCTGGATCCCGAGTTATCACGCGATATTATGCAAGTGTTTGAAGCCTTTAACCAAGTGGGGGTGTCGGTATTAGTGGCAACCCATGATTTAGGCCTAATAGCACGTATGCGTTATCGCACGCTAACATTAAAACACGGCAGGATGATCAATGATGGCCTTATGCCATTACAGGAGCCAATATGAGTATCCTGTTTAGTGGGCGAGCCAGTGGCGCGCGGGCCAATAAAATTGGTGCAGTAAGACGGTTTTTGATGTTCTTCGTCCACCATTTCCGTCAAGCCATTGCCAGTTTGGGGGAATTATGGCGAACCCCTATGGCGTCGTTTCTCACCATTTTAGTGTTAGGTTTAAGCTTAACGTTACCTGCTACCTTGCATTTATTAGTCAAAAACGCCCAGCAAATTGGGGGAGGCTTTGCCAAAGCTGCCGAAATAAATCTATTTATTCGCGATAATGCCACCGATCAACAAATTAAAAGCTTGGTAACCATTTTAAGTGCCGATAGCCAAGTGGCCAGTGTAACGCATATTAGCAAAGCACAAGCCATGGCAGAATTTCAAGAAGCCTCTGGCTTTGGTGCTGCCTTAAATTATTTAACCGATAATCCGTTACCCGATGTATTGGTGGTGCTACCCAACAATACCGACCCTGCTGCGGCCCGTGCGTTAATGCAACAACTGAGTAACGAGCGTATCGTTGAATTTGCCAAACTCGACTTAGAATGGTTAACCCGGTTAGAAGCGGTTGTGCGCCTATTACAACAAGCGGTTATCGCTATTGGGTTACTGTTAATCAGTGCGGTATTGTTTATTGTCAGTAATACCATTCGGTTATCTATTATTAGTAAACGCGAAGAAATTGAGGTGATGAAATTAGTGGGGGCCACCGATGCCTTTATCCAGCGACCCTTTTTATATACGGGATTTTGGTACGGAATATTAGGTGGGGTATTGGCGTTTCTCGTATCGGAAGGGTTGCTTTGGTGGTTACGCGGTGCCATCAGTGATATTACTAGCCTGTATCAAAGCGACTTTCAAATTCAGCCAATGAACTTAATTGAGTTTAGCGCCGTAATTACGCTAGCGGTGCTATTAGGTGTGGTAGGTTCCTATCTGGCGGTGCGTAAGCACATCAGAGCGATTGAACCGTCAGGTCCATAGATCCTAAAACTATCAAAACGTTATTTCTTATAAAAACCAGATCTTAAAAATCCTGAAACTACTATTAGCACTCTCAGTCAAAGAGTGCTAATATCGTCGCATTGAGTTATTAAAGGATGAGCAACACCATGACAAAATCAGCTTATATGCCACTTACAGTAGCAGCCAGCGGTAGTCTGGAGGCTTATACTCACGCCGTAAGTACTATTGCTATGTTAAGCGCAGAAGAAGAGCGCCAACTAGCCGAACGTTTACAGCAAGATGGCGATTTAGAAGCCGCTCGCCAATTAATTATGTCGCATTTGCGCTTTGTAGTGCACATTGCTCGTAGCTATTCAGGCTACGGTTTACCGGTAAGTGATTTAATCCAAGAAGGCAACATAGGCCTAATGAAAGCGGTAAAACGCTTCGATCCCGCAGTAGGTGTGCGCTTGGTATCTTTTGCTGTGCATTGGATAAAAGCCGAGATCCACGAATATGTGTTAAAAAACTGGCGCATAGTAAAAATCGCCACCACCAAAGCACAACGCAAATTATTCTTTAACTTACGTAAAGCCAAAAAACACTTAGGTTGGTTTAACCAAGAAGAAGTTAAAAACGTAGCAGAGTCTTTAGGTGTAGCTGAGCACGAAGTGCGTGAGATGGAATCGCGCATGAGCAATTATGATATGCCATTTGATGCACCCGATGACGAAGAAGAAAGTGCTTACACCGCGCCGGTTTACTACTTAGAAGACAAAGCATCTGATTTAGCTGAGCAAGTGGCCGATGATCAATGGGATACTGCCGCAGTAGATCGTCTGCAAGCGGCTATGCGCACACTAGACGATCGCAGCCAAGACATCGTACGGGCACGTTGGTTAGATAATCAAAAGCTCACACTACAAGAGTTAGCCGAGCGTTATCAAGTTTCTGCTGAGCGTGTACGCCAGTTAGAAAAAAATGCCATGAAAAAACTGCAACAAGCCTTAGCAAGTTAAGCTAACACCCTGTTTATCCCCTCTGGCAAACGCGCCAGAGGGGCATTACCCCGCTGTATCTCTTCTTAATACCAAATACTAGAATTCAAAATAGCTTATTACATCAACCTAAAATTGTGTGGATTTTTGGAATATAAGTGCTGTTTATTTATCCAGTTAAACAAAGGTGTTAAGTTGTGCTTTGTTAGACGGATGTTTCCGTATTTGTCGCCGCCTGTTAAAAATTAATCTCAATAAGATATTGTCTGTACGAAATTTTGTGGTTAATGTAGTAAAAAGTAAATTTACAATTACGGAAAAGTCCGTGTTTAAATACGGAAAGTTCCGTCGAATAAGCGTTGAACTAAGCCGCTACGCGGAGCCTTAGCATTTGCGTTAACTTCGAACC
>NZ_BMYR01000013.1 GCF_014652375.1 Alishewanella tabrizica
CTAACCACCATCGATCAGTGTTTAGCCTTTAAAGTCAGTGAGCGGCCGCAGACTATGCAACAGGTGAAACAGCGGCTGATGCCAAACAGCCTGGGACAGGCTGCTACGGCGCAGCCCCAATATCAGCTGTATTCAGAACCGCAACCCCCATCCCAACCAGCAACCCAAACAGCGACACGCCAGCTTTGGCCGGTAAAATGGCTAGCTACCTCTGCGGTGTTGCTACTGCTGGCAGTGGGTAGCTGGCAGTTTTTACAATATCGCGCTGAACAAATGCACTTAGCGCAACAGGATCATCAAGCGTGGCAATTGGCGAGCGCTGACCACACCGAGCAAAGTTATCAGCTTTATCTGAGCACACAGCCGCAAGGGCAGTATCGCCTTAACGCCCAAACACAGTTGGAAGTATTGCAGGCAGAAGCTGCGCAACTACAGTTGTTGGTGCAGCAGCAACAGGCAGAAGCAGCGGCGCATGATCAAGCACAGGCCAAGCAGGTTGAACGTGTATTAGGTAAGTTGGTGGCTATTCCGGCTGGCAGTTTTATGATGGGTTGCGATGAGATCACGCCAGAAAGAATGTGTTATGACACTGAGAAGCCATCTCGCCAAGTTGAGATTGATGCTTTTAAGCTAATGGAAACCGAAGTTACCTTTGCTATGTGGGATGCCTGCGTATCTGAGGGAGGTTGCAAAAAAAAACCTGCCGACGATAGCTGGGGCAGGGGCACCAGGCCGGTTATAAATGTGAGTTTTAATGACATAACACAGCAGTTTATTCCCTGGGTAAATAACATCACCGGTCTTACATTTCGCTTACCGAGTGAGGCTGAATGGGAATATGCCGCGAGAGCCGGCCTCTCAGTAAAAGATGCCAATGCGCAGTATAATTGTGAAACTGCTCACATCGGCCAGCCCTACAGTTGCAAGGGTGATGTGTTTAAAACCTTGCCGGTAAAATCATACCAAGCTAATACTTTCGGTTTGTTTGACATGATAGGGAATGTAGGGGAATTAGTTGCAGACTGTCACCGGGATAATTATAACGATGCACCTACTGATGGCAGTATTAAAGTTTATAAAAACTGCAACACCCGGGTTTGGCGTGGCGGTAGTTTTGGCGCTCCTTTAAATGACAGCCATGTGTCTATAAGGGGCTGGCAGGAGCCTTTTAAGGGTAGTTATGGTTTGGGCTTTCGATTGGCACTTAGTCAGTAGTGTTTGAGGCTGTCCTGCATTAAGGTTGAGTTGACAACACCTAGCGTGTCATTGGCTGGGCGTAGCCAATTAGCTTTAACAGTACAACGTTGTACTGGCGATCCCATATAATCAGCACATAGCGTTGTTGCGGTCGGTCATTTATGTTCCGTGGTTGTGGTTTTGGTGCTCCCTTGCAAGATAAGCTTGTTGTTTTACGCGGTTAGCAGGAAGCTTATATGCGAAGTTTTGCATTAGGTTTTCTCTTGATAATTGATAATCAGTAATTTCATGTAGTCACTTTTAAAATGTCGTTGACAAGTGATATGCCGCTGGATAATTAATTTATTTAACTTTGAACAATGGTTATCGTTAAGAGAGTAAATTATGCATAATGTATTTTTTGCTTCTTTAGCATAAATTTCTTCGTCCGGCTGTGAAACCTTAAATGAAGCTGCTTGGTATGACAAAACCTACTTATTAAACACCCAAGGAAGAAATAGGTATTCGTTAGATACATTATTATTTGTCATGTTGAGCGCCTTATTATGCATTTTAACTATACTAATCCATTGAAACCAAAAATAGACCAACACCCCAAACCAAAACAATGGCTTTAAATAAAGCATTAATTTAACGCGCCGTTCAATAAAAGTTTTCTTGGGAAAGTAACAAAAATCCCACATAAGCAAATTAACTTTATGATGCTAATGTGTGCATTTAGCCCCAATGTCCCCCAAAACTCATTCGCAAATTCCGGATTTAACTTTCCATATATAGATAAGACAATACCTACAATGGCCAGAATGATTATTAAATTAAGACCTAGATTATTACTTTTCATGACTTAAGGTTTTGGTCACCGAAATGGTGTCTACCTGTTTAAGAGAATTAATATAGGGGTCAAAAAAACATAATAGTCAGCATAGTATTTTTTAGTCGTGGTCACCTTATGGTCACCGATGGAAAAAACGCGAAGAAAAGCACTAATCAGAAAGTGAGTTTGGAATTGATTTCTTGGAATAAAAAGATATCTTACAAGGATTTGAAGATAAGAGAATTTGGTGCGTCCTAGTGGACTCGAACCACCGACCCCCACCATGTCAAGGTGGTGCTCTAACCAGCTGAGCTAAGGACGCACACTAAATGTTGTGGCTTATGCCTGACAACGGCGGCTATGTTATTGTGCTATGGTGTTGTTGGCAAGTGTTTTTCAGTAAGTTAAATGTGTTTGCCTGAAATTTAGCCGGTAAGGCCAATAGCACATTGCGAATTTAGCTGCTGATACCAACCAACATGCGCTAGCAGCAGGCGTTGTAACTGCTCAGCTTGGATTCCGAAGCGCTGTTCTAACACCGGTAGCATCGCAGTATCATGGTAAAGCTCGGCGATTAATGGCCAGCTTTGTTGTTGATACCGCATCAGTTCGGCTAGGTAAGCTTGGATCTCGCCAATAAAAAATTTGCGAAAAACGGTACTTAGAATGGTGAGTTGCTCAGTTTGGTTACTGCGGGCGCACAGGCTTGCGGGATCAAGTGATAATAACGCTGGATTCACCGCGTCAAACCAGCTGCTGGTGTAGCGCAGGCTGAATTGTAAACGCGATAAAAAGTCATATTGATAAAGCGTCGCCAAGGCCTGCTCAGGATCAATAGTGCTTGCCGTTGCCCAGTCTTGCGCTGCAATGGCTTGTTGTAAGTTTAGCAGTTGCTTGAGGGCTGATATGCTTTCGTTAAACCCATTGGTATCGTTTGGCGCTAACATAGTATCGCTACTGTGCCAACGTCGGCGCAATGTATCATCAGTTAGCAGCATATTGCGCCAAGCCGTTGTGATGCTTTGTTGCTTTTCACTGTAAAAGGCATCAAGTTGGCCTTGCAAGGGCGCATCCCAGCTTTTCGTTAAACAGCGCTGCATCACGTTAAGCACCTTTACTTCGTAGTGAAGGCGTTTACTCGCACTCAATACCTTGCCCATGCTGCTGTTGCGCTCAGCAATCAATTGATCGAGGCCACATTGCCGCGTAGCAAAGGCATCGAGTAAATCCATGCGAAGATCAGGTAGCGATTCGGCTAGGCTGTTTTTTGTAGGAAGAGGCGCAGCATCAACTAAAGTTACCTTTGTGGTGTCTAGTTCTAAAACCCGGTCTAGGCGCTGCTGGTAATCCTGTAATTGTGCTTTGCCCGGCTGTTCAGAACAACCACCAAGCGCTATCCCTAAAACTAACAGCCAACTAGTTTGCCGCAACCTGAAGATGTTCATGCTCCATCCTGTTAAGTTGTTTGCGCAGCACGACTGCCAGAGCAAGTGCCGCAACTGTTAACCCTACGATAATGCCAATCCAAAAACCATGCGCACCCATAGGTTCAACTACCCAATCTGTTAGTCCTAATACGGCACCTAAACCAAAACCGATTGGCCAATACGAAATAAGCGTAATAAAAAATACGGGTTTGGTTATTTTCATGCCGCGTAAGGCACAGGCTGCCACCACTTGTACGGCATCTGAAAATTGGTAAATAGCCGCCAGTATAAGCAGTGAGCTTGCGAGGGCAACAACAGCTGCATCTGTAGTGTATAAGGTAGCCACTTGATGGCGAAACAATAGGGTAAAGATCACGGTGGCAATTGACATTACCATTGACAGAATAATCACTGTACTGATGGATTTTTTCAGCGCTTGGATATTATTTTCACCCACTAGATGGCCAACTCGGATGGTTGCTGCTAGGCCCAGCGACAGCGGTAACATAAAGACAATCGCGCTGTAATTATGCGCAATTTGATGGCCGGCAACCATAATAGGGCCAAGGTGCACGATCACCAATGGTATACAGGCAAACAAGGTGACTTCAAAGAATATGGAGCAGGCTATCGGTGTACCAATTCGAATAATCTGCCATTGATCTTGCAAGCTTAGCCATAAGGTTTTCGGCCATTGCCGGTAAGGCCGGGTACTACGGCTACACCAACCATACACTAACATGGCGATGAACATGGCAACAAACACCAAACTGGTGGCAATGCCGCAGCCTGCACCGCCTAATGCGGGCATACCGAGTTTGCCGTAGATAAACACATAGTTAGCGGGGATATTCACTAAGATGCCGACAAAGGCAATCCACATACTGGCTTTGGTATTGCCTAAGCCTTCAAAGAGATTGCGCATGACCATATAGCCTGCTGCGGGAAATAAGCCAAAGCTAACATAGTATAAATATTGTAGCGTAGTGTCGCGTAATGCCGGTTCCATATTAAGTTTTGCCAGAGGAATATCGGCAAATAACATGACAACAAATAAAACACCGGCCAATAACAAACCCAAATAGAGGCCTTGCAACGTAAAATGACTGACATGCTGGGTTTGTTTACTGCCAAAAAACTGAGCAATAATGGGAGTAAGTGCCAACAACAACCCCTGCATGGTTAACACGACGGGTAACCATAAGCCTGACGCAACCGCAATGGCAGCCATATCCATTGCACTGTAACGGCCCGCCATTACCGTATCAACAAAATACATTAAGGTTTGGGTTAACTGGGCTAATACAATCGGGCCCGACAGTTTTAAAATGGTTCTGGCTTCAAAGCGTGAAAAGGGTAACATAGTGGCCGTTTTTGATTTGAGACGCGAATTAATAGGCGCGCAATTTAACACATTTGAGGTTTTATGTTTACTGGAATAGTGCAAAGCACCGCGACAATTCAGCACATTAACGATTTACCCGGCTTGAGACGATTAACGGTGCAAGTGGCCCCGCAGCATCTACAGCAGTTGCAACGTGGCGCCAGTATCGCTATTAATGGTGCTTGTTTAACGGCGACCGATTTTGACAGTGACGCGGGCTGGGTGTGTTTTGATGTAATTGCTGAAACCTTGGCCAAAACCAATTTAGGTTTACTGCAACAGGGCAGTAAAGTGAATTTAGAGCGCTCATTACGGTTTGGTGATGAATTGGGTGGGCATATTGTGTCTGGTCATATTCAAACCACCGCAGAATTAGTCGCTATTTTTCAAGATGCCCAAAACTGTCATTTACAGTTGAAGATGGATCCTTCGCTGTTACCTTATATTCAACCTAAAGGGTTTGTGGCAGTTGAAGGCTGTAGCTTAACGGTTGGCGACGTGACAGCCGATGGTTTTAGCTTATATTTGATCCCAGAAACCTTGGCAATTACCACACTGGGCAGCAAAGTAGTGGGTGATAAGCTTAATATTGAACTGGATCAGCAAACAGTGACCATTATTCGCACAGTAGAGCGGGTATTAGCCCAGCGTTTTGCCTAACTTCGCATATTACTAATACAGCAAATGAGCTCGGTGCGGGGGGTTCCCCGCAAATCGCTTTGACATAATGCCTTAATAGAACAGTTTTAAGGCGATGCTATGTCTTAATAATATTGCTCGTCGTCGGCATCAACAAAGATTTGTACCCGATGCTGCAGATCATCTTTGTGCACACGAATGTGCATGGGATTACAGCAATTGCTGCAATCTTCAATATAATCTTGATCTTCTTCGCTTGCTTCAATGCAAATGTCCGTGGGATAACCACAAAATGGGCAACTTACTGTTTGGAAAATGGGTTTCATGTTGCGCTCCTTTACCATCGCTCAACGTGGATCATCTTTAGGCTTTGTTTGCACCGCCTAAACTTCGGCCGCCATCAATGGCGACAATTTGGCCCGTGACATAAGGGGCTTGTGCTAAGTACAGCATAGCATTTGCTATATCATCTGGATCACCTAATCGCTGCATCGGGATTTGTGCCAGTACCGCAGCTTTGTCAGTGTCTGCTAACGTTTGTGTCGGCCATAAGATAGCGCCGGGTGCGATACCGTTAACGCGAATTGCGGGTGCGAGTTCGCGCGCAAGGGCTTTAGTCATCATTAACAACGCGGCTTTCGCCATACAGTAAATACTGTGATCTGCTAGAGGTTTCTCGGCATGGATATCAACCATGTTAATAATGCAGCCCTGATACTCTGCCAGCATGGGAGCTAAGGCTTTGCTCAGAAAATAAGGCGCTTTAACATTCGATCCAAACAAATCATCCCAAGCAGTTAGGCTAGCATTGTGCAGCGGTGTAGGATAAAAACTGGATGCATTATTGATCAAAAGATCAAGGCGCTTAAAACACGCCAAAGCCGCCTCTGCCAACGCTGCAACAGCTTGATCATCAGTGAGATCGGCGTGCACAACGGCAGCGCTATGGGCAATTTGTTGGTTCAGTTGTTCTGCCAATTGCGTCGCAGCAGGCAAAGAGCGATTAGCATGAATTATTACGCGGTACCCTTGCTGGTGCAGGCGCAGGATCATTTGGCGGCCTAAACGCAACGCACTACCGGTGACTAAAGCGACTGGCGCGTGAGAAAGTGTCATAAAGTTCCTTTACCGAAATAGTGGCTGAAGCTGTTTTTGTGCTGATAGCGTATAGTTTGCTTGAAACCGCTTAGCTGCATGTAGACTATGATAAAGATTATACAAAGCTCTGCGTACCTTAGAGCGATTATCTAATCGATAATAGTTAAATAAAATTGTTGAACAAACATAGTTAAATAAACTGAAATGGTGATTACTACCCTAAACGGTCGATAGCATAAAACTCGTCAATTACCATGCGCTTGGTTAGGGTGTAAAACCTCGTGTTCTAAATGTTGATTTGAAACAACAAAAAGCTAACAGAGCAACTTTTTAAACACGTTCTTTCCTTAAAACGGGAATACCTAACTCACCACTGATATGCTCTGCTATAATTTGAAGCATAACTTGCACCCTAAATTTGACCTTACATGATGCATGTCTGAAATAGGCTCTTTTACCTGCTTGAAATATCACTTTTTTAAACGACATTACATTTTAGCTACTAGAATATATACGTGACATCCGTTTTTAAAATTTAGCTCGCCTAGGAGTACTCATGCAAGCAATCACCCTACGATTTAGACAGCAAGCTTTTACCATAATGACTGTGGTTAACACATTATTGTTTTTGATAGCGTTAACCTTAGCTGCTATCTATGGCAGCTGGTTCGCGGCATTGGTCATTGGTTTACCTAGTGTCATCATTCCACTCTTATTATACCGGATGCTTGGAGATCATTTGCTGGCCCGGATCAGCTTTGGTGTTAGCTTTATGTTTTTCGCCGCATTGCATATCCATCAATCCAATGGTTTAACAGAGATCCATTTCGGTATTTTTGTGCTCTTAGCCATTCTATTTGCTTTCAGAGATCAATGGGTCATTATTACCGCTGCGGTCGTTATTGCTGTGCATCATTTATTGTTTATGTGGCTGCAACAACAAGATGCTGGCGTCTATTTACTCCCCGCTAGCCAAAATACTTTTTCTATTGTCATGATTCATGCTGTGTACGTCGTCGTAGAGGCGGTCGTATTAGTGTTAATGTGCCGTGCAGCGTTAAGAGAAGCGATGGTAGGGCAAGCACTTTTCGATGCCACTGATGAGTTGTTAGGTAGCACAGGTGCAATTCACCTAGATAAACGTGCTGTCGCGCTGGATTCTAAAGTGATCACGGGTTTTAATCGGGTTTTTGATTCGCTGCAGCAGACGATTGTTACAATTAATCACTCCGCTAAAGAGCTTCATCAGCAATCAGAAACGATGTTAGGCGATGGCAAAAACTTATCCTCTGGTATGCATGCTAAATTAAAAGAGGTGGAGCGTATTGCTGCGGCTACCGAACAAATGTCATACAGCATTGCAGATTTGCAAAAACTGTCACAGCAAGTAGCAAGTTATGCTGTAGCGGCTGAGCAATCAGCTATATCAGGTCAAAGTGTGGTTAGTGCGACTATTCAATCGGTGCGCACTCTAGCAACACAACTGCACCAGACGGGGAATAAAGTGCAAGACATGGCTTTAGCTAGTGCGGATATTCGTAAAGTGCTGGACGTAATTCAAGCCATCGCTGAACAAACGAATTTATTAGCATTAAATGCGGCTATTGAAGCGGCTCGGGCAGGGGAGCAAGGACGTGGATTTGCGGTAGTGGCGGATGAAGTAAGAACCTTAGCTTCGCGCACACAGAGTTCTACTGTTGAAATAAAACAGATTATTGAACGGTTAGTGACTAACAGTCTTGACTCAGTGGCGGTAGTAAAAACCAGTAGTGCTCAGTTAGCTGATACACAGCAGCATGCCGAACAAAGTGATGTTTTATTAGCGGCTATTCTCAAGCAGGCACGATTAGTAGCTGAATCTGCCCACACCATGAGTAATGCTATTGAGCAACAGAATGCTGCCAGCGCCGAAGTTGCTGTAAGTGCCCAGCAGTTAAAAAATATGACAGAGCAACAGAATCAGCAAAGTGATGCGGTGCTTCACGCTGCGACTCGCTTAGATAAGCTGTCAGCGACGTTAAATGCGGAAACACAAAAATTTATCGTTTAACACCGCGTTGGCGATTGAACGCGGCCTTAGTGCTGTTTTTTAGCTGGCTGCTGTTGGGCAGCCTGTTACTATTTCGTTTTGGTTTTGCCTTTTACGGCACCTTTGACGAAGAGCAGCGTTGGCACACTGCCACCCCCAGCGTAACCTTAGCGCAGTTAGCGATACCGGTTACTGCAGGCTGGCAGGTAGTACATGTTTTAGATTCTCACTGCGGTTGTTCACGTTTTGCTAAAGAGCATGCCGCTATGTTTACTTCGCAATATGCATTAGCTGAACAACAACAAAGCTATCGTACAGCACAAGAGCTTGCAGCAGTGGGGTTTATTATACCGGCGGTACCAGCGGTATTGCTGTTTGATCAAGGCATTTTAATTTACGCTGGCCCTTATGCCAGCGGCCCCCTATGTTCTACTCAGCAAAGCTTTTTGCACAGTCTTATTTCGCGCCAAACCCAGTTAGAAGGGCTCTGGTTAAATGGTGAAAGCAAAGCGTGCCGTTGTCTAGTAACACCTACCAGTTAGTGTTACCATAACATGGCGTATTACCTATTGTTATGCGCTTCAGCATTCAACGTTCTGCAGATGACTTTTCGTGTAAGCCATTAACTGCACAGCAAGAGGCTGAATTTTTCCTCTTAATTAAACAAGTGACCCTTGGTTTGGGCCACCACTGTATAAGGATTTATCATGCCAGTTATTACTCTGCCAGACGGCAGCCAGCGCGCTTTTGACCATGCTGTTTCCATTTTAGATGTTGCCAAAGATATCGGCCCAGGCTTAGCGAAAGCGACTATTGCCGGTAAGGTGAATGGCGAGCTAGTTGATGCCTGTGAACTGATAGAACAGGACGCAACCTTAAGTATCGTTACCAGCAAAGATGCGGAAGGCTTAGAGATTTTACGCCATTCTTGTGCCCACTTATTAGGTCACGCTATTAAACAATTATGGCCTAATGTGAAAATGGCGATAGGCCCAGTGATCGACAATGGGTTTTACTACGATGTTGATTTAGACCGCCCCATCAGTACAGACGATTTAGCTGTATTGGAAGCGCGGATGCTGGAACTGGCAAAAACTGAATACGACGTTATTAAGAAAAAGGTGAGCTGGCAAGATGCTTGGGACACCTTTAACGCCCGCGGCGAAAACTATAAGCAAGAGATACTAGAGCAAAATATTCCACGCGATAGTTTCCCTGCCTTGTATCACCATGAAGAATACACTGATATGTGCCGCGGCCCGCATGTGCCAAATATGCGTTTCTGCCAGCACTTTAAAATAATGAAAGTGGCCGGCGCTTATTGGCGCGGCGACTCAAAAAACAAAATGCTGCAGCGTATTTATGGTACCGCTTGGGCTGATAAAAAACAGTTAGCCGGATATTTACTGCAGTTAGAAGAAGCCGAAAAACGCGATCACCGGAAAATTGGTAAGGCGTTAGGTTTATTTCATTGGCAGGAAGAAGCGCCGGGTATGGTGTTTTGGCACAATGATGGCTGGACCATTTTCCGTGAATTAGAAACGTTTGTTCGTGAAAAACTGGGCGAGTACGATTACGACGAGGTGAAAGGCCCATTAATGATGGACCGCGTGCTGTGGGAAAAATCGGGTCACTGGGAAAAGTATGCCGACAATATGTTCACGACTCAGTCTGAGCATCGCGAATACGCCATTAAGCCAATGAACTGCCCAGGCCATGTGCAAATCTTTAACCAAGGTTTAAAGTCTTACCGCGATTTACCGCTTCGTATGGCGGAGTTTGGTTGTTGTCATCGTAATGAGCCATCAGGTGGTTTACATGGCTTGATGCGGGTGCGGGGATTTACCCAAGACGATGCGCATATTTTCTGTACCGAAGATCAAGTACTGGCTGAAGTAACAAAGTGTATCAAAATGGTGTTTGATACTTACAGTACCTTTGGTTTTAAAGATATTAAAGTGAAGTTGTCGACACGCCCTGCACAGCGGATTGGTTCTGATGAAATTTGGGATCGGGCTGAACAAGGTTTAATCGATGCGTTAAAGGCTAATGAAATTGCCTATGAATTGCAGCCAGGCGAAGGCGCTTTCTATGGGCCTAAAATTGAATTTACCTTACATGATTGTTTAAATCGTGCTTGGCAATGTGGTACCGTGCAACTCGACTTTGCCTTACCTGGTCGTTTAGGTGCCAGCTATGTTGCAGAAAGTGGCGATAAGCAGGTGCCGGTAATGATTCACCGCGCAATTTTGGGATCGCTCGAGCGTTTTATCGGTATTTTGATCGAAGAATATGCAGGCTTTTTCCCGACGTGGTTAGCACCGACTCAGGTCGTGGTAATGAATATTACCGATAATCAGTCCGAATATGTGCAAGATTTAGTAAAAACTTTCAAATCTCACGGAATTAGAGCAATAAGTGACTTGAGAAATGAGAAGATAGGCTTTAAAATTCGCGAGCACACGCTTAAGCGTATTCCGTACCTGATTGTGGTCGGAGATAAAGAAGTTGAAGCAGGTGATATCGCAGTCAGAACTCGCAAAGCTGAGGATCTGGGTAAGATGTCAACTGCTGCTTTTGTAGAAAAGCTAACAACAGAAATCAAAAACCGGGTATCGGCTTAAGCGAATTAGATAATTTTTCGGAGGAACATACTATTAAAGTAGGAAAGAAAACATTACCGGCCAACCGTCCTAATAGGATAAATGAAGAAATTAATCTACCTGAGGTACGATTAATTGGTATGGAAGGTGAACAGCTGGGTGTCGTGTCTACGGCAGAAGCAATTCGGTTAGCGGAAGAAGCGAGTGCTGATTTAGTTGAAATTAGCCCTACAGCGGAACCACCAGTTTGTAAGTTGATGGACTACGGTAAGTTCCTGTTTGAAAAGAGCAAAGCTCTTAAAGAGCAGAAGAAGAAGCAAAAACAGATCCAGATTAAGGAAATAAAATTCCGGCCTGGAACTGATGAAGGCGATTACCAGGTAAAACTACGCAACCTGCGTCGCTTCATTGAAGAGGGTGACAAAGCTAAAGTAACACTACGTTATCGTGGTCGTGAAATGGCGCATCAGGAAATCGGTATTGAGATGTTGACTCGAATTAAAGAGGATCTGTCTGATATCGCCATCTGCGAATCTTTCCCTAACCGGGTAGAGGGTCGTCAGATGATTATGATGCTGGCCCCAAATAAGAAGTAATAAGCGCCTACAAGTGTAATAAACGGCGGCTTGCTGCCGTTTTTTAACGCCTTATTATTCGTTGTAACTTAACAATGCGAGTTTAAATACTATGCCTAAGATGAAAACCAATAAAGGTGCCGCGAAGCGTTTTAAAAAGACTGCTTCTGGTAACTTTAAACGTAAGCAATCACACCTTCGCCATATTCTGACGAAGAAGTCTTCTAAGCGTAAGCGTCAGTTAGGTCCAAAAACCTTAGTCGCTAAAGTGGATATTGCCGGCTTAGTCCGTTGCATGCCGTACGCATAAGTCATTAGGAGACAGAAATGCCAAGAGTTAAACGTGGTGTCACGGCGCACGCGCGCCACAAGAAGGTTTTAAAACAGGCTAAAGGTTACTACGGTGCCCGCAGTCGTGTTTACCGGGTTGCTTTCCAAGCCGTTATTAAAGCCGGCCAATATGCTTACCGTGACCGTCGTCAGCGTAAGCGTCAGTTCCGTCAACTGTGGATCGCGCGTATTAACGCTGCATCACGGATGAACGGTTTATCTTACAGCCGTTTAATTGCAGGTCTGAAAAAGGCTTCAATTGAAATCGACCGTAAGATCCTGGCTGACATCGCTGTATATGACAAAGCTGCTTTTACTGCTATCGTAGCAAAAGCAAAAGAAGCTTTAGTTTAATACCGTAATGCCATAAAAAAACCACCGCAAGGTGGTTTTTTTATTTTTGGTATCTGACCCCGAACTAGCTTCGGGGTCAGATACCGAAAGCTAGCAAAGTTAGTTAACCGCAGGAATAAATTCCATAATCACTTCGTTATTAAAAAACAGCTGTAATTTATCGGCATTCACTTCAGCACGATCAGCTTGTTGCAGTTTTTCGGTAAATTGTTGTTCAATGGTACTGGCGTCGGCACAGAATTTACGGGTGCTGGCTAATTGCTGCACCGTGATTACGTTGGCACGTTGTTGATAACTGGCATTAAAATTATTGCAGCCGCTAAAGCCGTATAATTTATCTTTGTCAAAAATCAAGCGAACGTTAAGTTGATGCGGAATATACCGATCAGCCACTTTTTCTGCACGCCAAACAATGCCTTGTAATTTTTTCTGGGCAAATTGATCTGGGCAGGTTGCGTTGGGCCAAAATTGCTCAAACTTATCCACGTAAAGTGTATCTACGCCATTTTGATCGGGTGCTCTTCTGCCCACTAACGTAGTAATCACGGCTTTATTACTAAAACGCGGATCTTGCTGATACAACCGCATCATCGGTAAATGATTTTGGGTATTGGCTATGGGTAAGCTATCGCCGTTTTGACATTGAATAAAGGTTGCTTGGTTATTGCGCAGTTGGTACATGCCAAGCATGGGCTGACGTTGATCAATTTTTTTCACATTGTCATGTCGATTTAATTGATAAGCGTCAGAGGAAACAATCGGATTACCCGCCATATCGGTCATCACTAATTGCCGATTAGTGCGAAAATGAAAAACCGGTAAGGTGGTTTGCTGATTAACCAAGTGTAAGGTGCGTTTTTCTAATAGCCAACTGCCACTGATTAATGCCACTTGACCACGCTCTAAATACTCCTGGCGTGCTTCAAAGCGTCCATCGCGATACAGATTGATGTGGTAGGTGATCCCTGGGCAATCAGCACAAGGTAAGGTCCCTTCGAAGGTCATGTCGCTATCAATAAAAATATGTTCGAAATCGGTAGCTAATGCTTCAGTTGTGGCATTATTAGCCACTTCATTGACGTCTGCTACCGGTGCTGGAACCGGTACTATGACCGTCGGTTTGATATCGGTTTTTATTGGGGCTGCTTTTTCAGTCCCAAACTGCCCAAATTGCGGTAACTGGCTACACGCAGACAAAAACAGCGCGCTTAAAACAACTAACTTTTTCATTACAGAAGTCCCTGCAAAAAATTTGGCGCATTATAACGTATGCGACTTGTCTTTAGCTATTTTAAAGCAGTAAAAGCCTTAAGAGTAGTCGTTACCCAATCAGCAGCGTGCGCTGGTTGTTCTTGCATAAAGCAATGGCCCCCGGCAACTTGGTTCGCTATGACTGCAGGATTAAGCTGCTGCCATTTTGCGATTGCTTTTAGCACAAAGGGAAATGTCTGATCACCATAAAATACCTGAACGGGACCTGCAGCGTTTTTCAATGCTGGCCATAACCCTTTTGGGTAAGAGCTAAACACATCTGCTTCGCGTTGTGGTGGGCATTTCAAGCTTACGCCCTCATCGGTTTGCAGTAAGGCGTTCTCGACATAAGCCTGCAAGGCTTCAGGGTGCCAGGTTTTAAATAAGGTACGTTGTTGAAAGTACTGTAATGCCGTAGCACGATCGGGCCAATGTTGGCGTCTGCGCAAGGCCGCTTTAGCTAATGGATTCTTTTTGAATAAATTAATACCTTGTAACGTTCGCGCCAGTAATAACATTGAAGGCGGGAATAAAACGGGATCGAGCAGTACGAGCCCTTTAAAGATACCAGGTTTTTGGGCATGCATCAGCGCCGTCAACACGCCCCCAAAGCTATGACCAACACCGTAACATGCTGCGTTAGCAAAGCGCTGTTGATGCGCTAGCCAAGCGTCTGCGGCAATATCAGCGGCTACATTCCATCCTAAAAACTGCTCGCCATTATCACTTTCTCCGTGTCCTTGTGCATCTGAAATAAAAAGATCGAAATGAGGGGATAGACGCTGTAGCATCGGCGCATACGTTAAGCCACAAAAACCATTACCATGCATAAAATGCAGTACCGGTTTGCCACTCGGCTCACTGTGCATGCCACGCACGGTAACACCATATCGACTCTGATAAGCCCAAGGGACTAATTGCATTGAGAATGCCTTAACTGGTTATTTTGTACCAAAAAGTTTATCGCCCGCATCACCTAAGCCAGGCAAAATATAGCCCTTCTCATTCAAACCTTGGTCTACTGCGGCAGTATATAATTCAATATCGGGGTGCGCCGCAGCTAAAGCGCGAATACCCTCTGGTGCTGCCACGAGCACTAAGGCTTTGATATGCTGACAGCCTTGTTTTTTCAATAAATCAATGGTGGCGATCATCGAGCCCCCAGTCGCTAACATAGGATCAATGATAATAGCGAGACGTTGCGCAATTTCAGGCGCTAATTTTTGGAAGTAGGGTACGGGTTGTAATGTTTCTTCATCGCGATAAATTCCCACCACACTGATGCGTGCACTGGGGATCAGGTCAAGTACACCATCCAACATACCGAGGCCTGCTCTAAGAATGGGCACGACGGTGACTTTTTTACCTTGAATTTGCTCGATATCACAACTGCCACTCCACGCTGCAATGCTTACTCGCTCAGTGGGGAGATCTTTTGTGGCTTCATACGTTAGCAAACTGCCTAGCTCTGTTGCTAATTGCCGAAATTGACGTGTACTAATATCGGCTGCGCGCAGCAGACCAATTTTGTGTTGTACGAGCGGGTGGGTAACTTCAACCACTTTCATGGGAAAAATCCTCAGTTGTGTGAAGAGTTTATTATTTTATATATAGATAATAAGGTACAGAGCTTATCGGGAGCAAGTGTTACCCGGTGTTAAGCCATATCTGATGCTGATCAGACCACTTTTGCATTTGCCACTTGACAGACCAGTGATTCAAACGTACATTTCAAACAGGTGTTTAAAAGTGGTGTTTGACTATGATGAGCAGTAAAATTAATACCCAGCAGAAAATCTTAGATGCAGCCCAAAATCTTTTTGCAGAAAGCGGTTTTAATGATACTTCATTGCGGCAAATAACCACGAAAGCGGAAGTGAATTTAGCGTCAGTAAATTATCACTTTGGCTCCAAGAAAGAATTGATCCAAGCTGTTTTGCAACGTTACTTACAAATCTTAATGCCACGGTTAGATCAAGAGTTTGATCTGCTGTTAGCCCGCACCAAACCAAATAACCTGCCAGATGTGCTTGCGGTTTTTGTTAAGCCCCTGTTAGAGCTTAACCAAGTTCAGCGTAAGGGTACTCGTACTTTTTTACAGCTGCTTGGGCGTGGTTATACCGATGTACAAGGACATTTACGTTGGTTTATTAACCATCATTATGGTCGTACATTAGATAAGCTTGTATTGCTAGTGCAACAAAGCTGCCCACATCTGCCGCAAAGTGAATTGTTTTGGCGATTACATTTTTCCTTAGGTTCTATTGTTTTTACCATGGCGTCAAATGAAGCACTGGCAGAAATCGCGTTGGCCGACTTTGACGAGGCCGTGGATATCGAGGGCGTGATTTGCCGCTTGATCCCTTATTTATCGGCGGGTATTGCCGCCCCAGTTTTTAATCAAGTTACACAAATAACAACACCACCCAACATGAATGAAGGGGCTGCCAAACGGCAGATAAACGCGTCTTTATCAGTCTAGTACCTTATGACTAAAAAGCGTGTTATCTGTTGTAGCCCATTTAAGAATGCTGGATTTAAACCAAGCCTGATGCTGGAAGGAAGCTGAAATGCTATTTTTATTAATAATCGTCGCCATACTTGTTGTGCTGTTGGGGGTAACCTCAGTTCGGCGCAGTGTCATTACCAAGCCAGTTTTTGCTATCTTTAAAAAGATTTTACCGCCACTGTCTGATACCGAGCGCGAAGCGATGGAAGCCGGTGATGTATGGTGGGATGGTGAATTATTCAAAGGCAAGCCTGATTGGCAAAAACTGCATGCTATTCCTAAAGCAGAGTTATCGGCTGCAGAGCAGGCGTTCATGGATAATCAAGTCGAAACGCTGTTAACCATGTTAGATGATTATAAAATTGTACAAGAGCAGCGCGATTTACCTTTAGACGTCTGGAATTACATCAAACGCGAAGGGTTCTTTGCGATGATTATTCCGAAAAGCTACGGCGGTTTGGAATTCTCTGCTATTGCCAATTCAACCATTGTATCGCGCATTGCTACCCGCAGCTTAACGGCAGCGGTGACCATTATGGTGCCTAACTCATTAGGTCCAGGCGAACTGTTAATGCATTATGGTACCGATGAGCAAAAAAATCGTTGGTTGCCAACACTGGCTAATGGTACGGATGTGCCGTGTTTTGCTTTAACGGGCCCAGAAGCCGGCTCTGACGCTGGCGGTATTCCAGACAGCGGTGTGGTCTGTAAAGGTCAGTTTGAAGGCAAAGAAGTATTAGGCATTCGCTTAAACTGGGATAAACGCTATATCACCTTAGCGCCTGTTGCCACTGTGCTTGGTTTAGCATTTAAGATGTATGATCCGGATAAGCTGTTAGGTGATAAAGAAGAGTTAGGCATCACCTGTGCATTAATCCCAACAAGTCATCCTGGTGTGCAAATTGGCGATCGCCATTTCCCGATGAATATGGCGTTTATGAACGGCACGACCGCCGGTAAAGACGTGTTTATCCCAATAGAATGGATCATCGGTGGTCCATCTTACGCCGGTCGTGGCTGGCGCATGCTGGTAGAGTGTTTATCTGCAGGTCGGGGTATTTCCTTACCCGCATTGGCAACGGCCACTGGCCATTTAGCCACGCGGATGACCGGTGCTTATGGTTATGTGCGTCAGCAGTTCGGTATGTCAATTGGCAAGTTTGAAGGCGTACAAGAAGGTTTAGCGCGTATTGGTGGCTTAACCTATACCTTAGAAGCTATGCGGGTGATGACCGCAGGTGCGATTGATTTAAAATTAAGCCCGTCTGTTGTTACGGCTATTGCCAAATACCATATGACGGAAATGTCGCGCGTGTTATTAAACGATGCTTTTGATATTCATGCCGGTAAAGCCATTCAATGCGGCCCGATGAACTACTTAGCGCATGGCTATATGGGTGTGCCTATTTCCATTACGGTAGAAGGCGCCAACATTTTAACGCGCAATCTGATGATTTTTGGTCAAGGTGCGACCCGTTGTCACCCATACGTATTGGCCGAGTTAGAAGCTGCAGCGAATCCAAATGCGGAAGAAGGCTTAGCGCAGTTTGATAAGCTGTTAATGGCACATGTTGGCTTTGCCATTGGCAATACCTTCTCTGCATTATGGCAAGGCTTAACCGCCGGTGCCTTTAATGGTGCGCCGGTATCGGGTGATACTGCGCGTTACTACAAGCAGTTAAGCCGGATGAGCCGTGCTTTGGCCTTAAGTGCCGATATTTCGATGCTGATGCTAGGCGGCGATTTAAAACGTAAAGAAATGCTGTCTGCGCGTTTAGGTGATGTGTTAAGCCAGCTGTATATTGCTTCAGCGATACTTAAATTCTATGAAGATAATGGCCGTCAGCAAGCGGATCTGCCGTTTGTGCATTACAGTGTGCAGCGTGCCTTGTATGAAATTGGTAAAGCGTTTGATGGCTTCTTTGCGAACTTCCCGAATCGTATTGTGGCTCGTACTATTCGTACCTTGGTGTTCCCATTCGGTATTGGCTATAAAATGCCAACTGATGACGTGGCACAACAAATCTGTGAGGCCTTGTCTAAGCCATCTGTAGTGCGCGATCGCTTAACGCATTTATGCTACGTTGGTGCTGATGAGAATGACGCCACTGGCTTAATGGAATCAGCCTTTGTTGCGATGCATAATGCGCAGCCGTTACTGAAAAAGCTGGCGCAAGCGCAAAAAGCCGGACAGTTGCCACGCAAACAACCTTTGGTTGATACGATTAAGCATGCTTTAGCAGCAGGTATTATCACGTTTGAAGAAGCGGCAACGTTAGAGCATATGAATAAACTGCGCTTTAAGGCCATCAGTGTTGATAGCTTTAAACCGGGTGTGTTAGAAAGCTTAAGTGTAGCGACACGAAAGGCGGCGTAAACCGCGATGTTAAATGCAAAAACCGGCGTTAATACGCCGGTTTTTTTATATATATCAGCCTGATATTGATTTACTATACTGCTTTATTTGCAATATCTTTTATGCCAATGTTTCTTGGCCACTAATGAGGTTTTCATGTCATCACTAAGTTCTATCCGTATCGCGACTGCCGCAGACAGTGCATTAATTTTAGCGTTTATCCAAGGTCTTGCTGAATATGAAAAACTGGCTGATCAGGTTGTTGCCACAGAACAAACCTTGTTAGATAGCTTGTTTGGTGAAAAACCTGCAGCCGAGGTCGTTATTGCCGAGTATGCTGGAGAGCCAGCCGGTTTTGCCCTGTTCTTCCACAATTATTCTACCTTCTTAGCGCAGCCAGGTTTGTATCTAGAAGACTTGTTTGTATTACCGGCCTTTCGAGGGAAAGGATTAGGCAAGTTATTACTGAGTTATTTAGCGAAATTGGCGGTAGAGCGCAATTGTGGGCGTTTTGAATGGTCGGTATTAGATTGGAATCAACCTGCCATTGATTTTTATCAGGCGCAAGGGGCCAATGTGATGAATGATTGGCGAATAACTCGGGTTACGGGTGAAAAACTTCAAGCATTGGCAGCAAAATATTCAGAGTTAACATGATACAAAAAACACTGATTGGATGATAAAAATAAGCGCGCTTGTATAGGGCAGTACTAAGCATTATGACCGCTGAACGAAAACATAAAGAAGTAAAAAATACACATTCGACACTGCAGTGTGTAGCGGCAAGTGGGGCATCTAGCCTAGAAACAAAAACGGCAAAATCTGGCACTCATGTACAGAAAATCGTTAGTCAAACGGTGATAAGAAAACGACGTAGTGATGATTTTTGGATTAATATTGGTGTAGTATTTTTTATTAGCGTTTGCTTGATTATATTGAGTTGGGATGTTTTATTAATGGGTATGTAATACGATTTACTGAGTAAGCTAAAACGTGTTTCTATAGCAGCCACATTTAGGCAAATAGATTATGCATTGCTTTTCGTTGATCAGTTAAGTTAGCCTACTGATTTGGAATAGCACCTTTTTAGCTTTCAGTTTTAAGGGAGTCTCGTGCTTAAAAATTTTTTCACGTTATTACTGTTTTTAAGTACGGTTTCCCTACCTGTGCTCTCAAAATCATTAGTACATCGTTTGGGTGTTGAGGATGGCATTAGTAATAACACGCTTTACGATATTGTGCAGGATGATTCTGGATTTATTTGGCTAGCCACTACCGAATCAGGTTTACGTCGTTACGATGGTTATCGTTTTATCACTTTCCCAATTTTACAACCCAGTGAGATGCTCAGTGCCGTTCAACCTGATGTAGGGAAACTTCTTATTGATAGCAAAAATCGTCTTTGGGTTGGCACCTGGGGTATGGGCGTTAGTCGGCTTAGCCATGATAGGAGAGAACTTTCACGTTTTCTTGTAGATGGTTATCAAGTGCAAAGTTTGCACGAAACGAAGGATGGACATATCTGGCTGGGTACCACTGATGGTCTTTACCGATTGAGTAATGACGATTCCATTGAGCGAATTGGCGGTCCTGAAGCTAATCAATCTTTTGTACACCAGCGTATTTGGAGCATGGCTGAAGGGGATAATGGTAAGCTTTGGATCGGCACCAGCTACGGCTTTTATTCTTGGCATGAGACAGAGGGATTGTCGGGGCCGTTTTTGGTCAGTCAAAATAGTGCAACAAATAGAAGATCAAATGAGATAAGAGCGCTTTCATATTTTAATAAAACACTTTGGTTAGGGGGTCGAGTTGGCTTACGCGCTTATGAACCTGAGACGCAGCAATGGTATTCTTTTGATGATATTGCTGAATTAGCAGAAAAACCTGATTTTTTAATCAATACAATAAAGCCTGATAATAATAATAATTTGTTGTTAGGAACATACGAAGGGCTTTATCGCTTTTCGCCCGATTGCCGCTGCTTTATTCCATTTCGATCACAAAACGCCTTATTGCCGTCATTGAATGTCAGAGCTATCTTGCAAGATCGCAGTGGTTTGCTCTGGTTGGGGACACGTTCTCACGGTCTATTTTATACGCGTTACAACCGTAACGCATTTTCCGACTTGACGCATGCGGTGACAGATAATTTACGAAAAGCGTTCACATTTTCTGTTAGGGGTCTTGCGTTAGCAAATGATCAAACATTGTGGTTAGCTGTTGGGCAACAAATTTACCAACTAGATTTATTAAGCGATGAGGCACAGCGTTTTACCTTAGAGGCCAGTATAAATAAAATTGTTTCAGATAAAAATGAAACCCTCTTTATTGCTACTGACGCGGGCGTCTACAAGAAGCCCCTAGCTGATGATAAATACGAGCTTTTTGATGAGCCTTTTTTAAAGGCTAATCTAAAACAGCCTTTGGTGCGGGATATTATTATTCAATCTGATGAGCGTTATTGGTTTGGGTTATGGGGCGAGGGTGTTCTTTACTACGATCAACAGCAGCAACGCTATCAGCATTTTTTAGCTGAGTTAGCCAGTAATCATGCAGGCGATGCTATTGAAGCGATGACGTTAATGGCAGATGGCTCAGTCTGGGTTGGCACACGTTATAGTGGCTTATATCATCTTGACATTACAGCGGGTGTTAAGGCGCATGTGCAGCAAAGTCATGAAAGTGGCTTACCATCAGATAAGATCCAATGTTTAAATAATGACGGTGGCACATTACTCATAATTTGTACAAATAAAGGTTTAGTAATATGGGATCTGGTAGCCAATACAAAACGGCTTTTGGGGGAGCACGATGGTTTAGCCAGCGACAACGTTATTGGTGTCGTTATGGAAAATCAGCGTATTTGGGTGCTTACGGGGCATGGTGTGAGTTTAATCAGTCCTGATATTCCGCATATTGTCAGTTTCAATCGCCATGATGGTTTAAGCACGCCAGAACTTAACAGGAACGCTGCTGTCGTTGATAGCCAAGGTATGATTTACCTTGGTACCTTAGAAGGGATCATTAAATTAGATCCATCATTATTGTGGACCAATACAACACCACCAGTCCCTAAGATTACTGCCATTAGAGTTAATCAAGCCGCTGCAATACCCACTGACGAATTTTCACATGAAAGTCTGATGCTTTCGGCAAATGAGAACACCCTAGAATTTCAGTTTTCAGCTATGGATTTTCATGATGTACAGAGAAATAGTTTTCGCTACAAATTGGTAGGCGTTGATCAAGATTGGATATATGGTGGGACAAGACCTTATGCTATTTATTCTAACTTGCATCCGGGTGAGTATGAATTGCAATTAATGGCAATGAATAATCATGGTTTAATTTCAACCTCTACAGCGTCTTTTCACTTTAACATTCATCCCCAATGGTGGCAGTTGCGCTTAGTACAAATTGCCTTTGGCTTATTAGTTTTGTTGTTACTTGTAGCCTTTCACTTTTACCGTATGCGGCACATTCATCAAGTAAATCGACTTCTAAACCAATCGGTTGAAGAGAAAAATAATAATGCACGATTACTTGAAAATATGGTGAGTGAACGTACGTTAGCGCTTAAAGAAAAAACTGCCATGTTATCTTTTAAAACCGCTGAATTAGAGCAAAGTCTGATTGCCTTAGCAGAAAAAAACCAAGAGTTAACACGCTTGGATAAACTAAAAGATCAATTTGTGTCTACGGTTAGTCACGAATTGAGAACGCCACTCACGGCCATAAGGGGGGCAATTGCGTTATTGTCTAATAATGCGGTTAAACCTGGCACGGCTGCATTTCAGAAAATGATTGATGTCGCCTTACTTAATGGCGAGCGTTTATCACAACTCATCAATGACTTGCTCGATTTACAAAAGTTCGAATCAGGTCATTTTACTTTACAGATCAGTAGAGTAGATCTTAATCAATTAACAGAACAAGCGCTAAATGGCATGCAACCCTATGCAGAGCGTTTCCGCGTCGCTTTGCGGTGGCACAATGACAACAAAGAGCAATGGGTTGACGCAGATCCGCTGCGGCTTCGGCAGGTTATGGATAATTTTTTGTCAAACGCCATTAAGTTTTCTTCTGCAGATCAAGTGGTTGAAGTATCTATCACGGTAAAAAATAACACTGTCCGCTGGTCGGTGATCGATCATGGTCGTGGTATTTCTGAGGCGTTTGCCAAGCGTATTTTTACGAGTTTTACACAAGCTGATGCATCGGATTCGCGCAATCGCGAAGGCTCTGGACTGGGGTTAGCAATAAGTAAAAAGATTATTGAAAGTCATCAAGGCCAATTGGGTTTTGATAGTACCTTAGGGCAAGGCAGTACGTTTTGGTTTAGTTTACCATCAGAGTAGCAAGCGTAAAAAGGAGGCCGTAGCCTCCTTAAGTAACATGTTCGCTTAATTGTAATGATGTTGACTATTAAGCGGTTTTTCCTTTCGCGATGATTTCTTGTGCCATGATATCAGCAATCACACTGGTAGAAAGTTGTTGTGAATCAGCACGATTAAAAATAGTGAGTAAGGTATCAAAGATTTGCATTACTTTGGCCGTTGATTCTTCTGCACTGTAACCTTGTGGACGCATTTCAAACGCGACATTAATAATGCCGCCAGCGTTAATCACATAATCAGGCGCATACAATATGCCGCGCGCACGTAGCATATCGCCATGCTCAGGCCGTTTTAATTGATTGTTTGCACAGCCGGCCACAATTTTCGCTTTTAACTGTGGGATCGTCTCGTCGTTTAACGTGGCACCTAACGCACATGGCGCATAAATATCAGCGTCAGCCGCATAAATAGCATCTAAGCCTACAGCAGTAGCCCCAAATTGTGTTACTGCGCGATTTACAGCGTCTTGATTGATATCGGTAACGATCAGTTTGGCACCTTCTTTATGCAAGTGTTCACACAGGTAGAAACCAACACTGCCTAGACCTTGAATGGCTACCGTTTTACCTGATAAATCGGCTGAGCCAAATTTATGTTGTGCAGCGGCTTTAATGCCCTGGTAAGTACCTAATGCCGTAAAAGGACCTGGGTTGCCACTTTTGCCCTCTAGGCCAGCCACAAACGGCGTTTCCTGATTTACTTGCATAATGTCATGCGTTGTAATGTTGACATCTTCAGCGCTGTAATAGCTGCCGCTCAAGCGGTGTACCATGCGGCCAAACGCGCGGAATAGCGCTTCAGATTTAATGGTTTTGGCATTACCGATAATCACGGATTTCCCGCCGCCCAAAGGTAAGCCAGCCATGGCGTTTTTATAGGTCATGCCACGTGATAAACGCAGTACATCAACAAGAGCGTCTTCGTCAGTAACATAATCCCATAGTCTACAGCCGCCTACGGCAGGGCCTAAACGGGTACTGTGAACGGCAATAATGGCTTTAAGGCCTGTTTCTGCGTCGCTACAAAAAACCACTTGTTCATGTTGATCAAATTCAGGATGATTAAATACTGCCACGGTGAACTCCCTCGGAGGCTAACGATGATAATGTTGGGTTGAGATTTACGCACTTCTTTACGTTTACGTAAACTGTAGTTCTTGTTTTTATGGCGCGGAATGTATCACTTGATACAGCTTTATGCCAGTATTCGTGTTAAAAAATGGCTGGTCTGGCCAGCATAGACAAAATCCCTGCGCGCAAAGCTTGATTGTCAGCGATGACTCACCTAAAGTAGCGCCAACTACAACACAGGAAGTCGTCTTATGAGTGAGCAGTTAACTCAGAATAATACTGAAATTACTGATGAACAGCGGGCCAACTGGGTGCGGTCTCAGTTTCAAAAAGCCAATGAATATTTGGCAACCAAAGGCATTATCCCTGATAATGTGGCCGTGAGTGAAAGCCGTTACCTGCCACCTTTTGTCGCGGTATGGAAGCTAAATACCCGTGATAAAAAGTCTTTTTGGGTGATTAGTGGTGATCTGCCAACAGATCATATGCCTATTTCGGCAGCATTAAATGCCCGAGAGGCGATCCGTGCTTTTGCGCTGCATTGGCAGCTAAAAGCTGAACAAATTGCCCAAGCGGGTTTTACTGATCAAACACAGCAAGATTTTGCGAATTTATTAGTCTCGCGTGCGCATGGTTTGTATGATTTATTTGATGATGAGCAACTTTGGCAGAGCTAATATTTTGGCGCCTTAATTGTAATTTAATCTTTACAGTAAAAACGCCGCAGCTGCGGCGTTTTTACTGGGTCTAATCTTACTCATTATCGTAACTGATTAGCGCTTGAGCAATGCCGTTATGCTTCAAAATACCACAAGCCCTGATTAATCAGATCGGTGATTAACAGCAAACGCTCTTCTCTGGCGATTAAATAAAGGCATTGCTGTTCATCGATCCGCTGGCTGTCACAGAGTAAGCGCGCCGTGAGGTATTCCTCCGCCGGCAGCACAATCCGATTGCCATTAATAAACAGCTGAATATCGCTATCGTTAGCGGCTTGATAATAACTGCAACGTAAACCGCCAAGGCGCGCTAGTACCGAACCTTCTTCAAGGTACTCGGCAATTTCTTCCGGCTGGTAATGTGGATCCGGCTCTTGCTGATCAAGTTCATGTTTTGCCTGCGTTATATATTGGCCAAACCACAGCGGTAATTGCTTACGATCACTTACCAACTGTACCAATAATTGTTGCACTTGATCTAAATCGTGCTCACTAATTGCACCTATTTCGGATGTTAAACCACGCTGGGCATCACTAAAGCGTTTACCAACGATGTCGTTGTCTAACAAGTAATCGGCCAAACCGGTCAATAAATCTTTTTGTGCGGGCGCGCGAAACCCCACAGAATAATTCAGGCTGTTTTCAATGGATATGCCTTCATGTGGACAGCCTGGTGGGATATACAGAATATCGCCTGGCTCCATAACCACATCAATACAAGCGGTAAAAGGTGTTACTTGCAGTAAGCGGGGGTGAGGGCAAATAGATTTTAAACTGGGATCTGGCATACCAACGCGCCAATGACGCTTGCCTTCGCCTTGAATGATAAAGACATCATACTGATCCAGATGCGGACCAACACCGCCGCCGGGGGTAGAAAAACTGACCATTAAGTCATCAATTCGCCAGTTAGGAATAAAGCGAAACGGTTCAATTAGGGCAGCGGCAGGCGGATGCCAATGATCGACGGCTTGAACTAAGATGGTCCACTCTTTCTCACCAAAGCGGGCAAAGTCTTCAAAAGGGCCAGTTTCCAGCTGCCAGTTGCCATCGGTGCACTGGACTAAGCGTGACTCGACATCATCTTCTAAGGCTAAGCCTGCCAGCTCGTCGGCTGAAAGCGGATCCTGAAATTGCTTGAAACCTTGCTTAATCAGCAGTGGCTTTTTTTGCCAGTACTGCTGCATAAAGTCTTCAAGACGTAAATCGCCCAGATCTAATTGGTACATGGTAAGGTCCTTATTGCAGAGACAGTGCAAAGTATGCGCGTTGATTAACTCAGTGAGTTTGCTAAGCAAACAAGCCGACACTATGCCGGCTAGTTTTCTGCTGCTTAATACGCCAGTATTTAGTCCAGTAACTCTACTAAACGAATGGCATCACCGATATAACCGGCAGGTGTTAACTGTTTCATTTCGTTTTTAACGTTGGCAGGTAAATCTAAGCCATCAATAAACACGGCTAAATCGGCTGCACTAATACGCTTACCACGGGTTAGCTCTTTTAACTTTTCATAAGGCTTTTCAATACCGTATTTGCGCATCACGGTTTGCACTGGCTCGGCCAGTAATTCCCAGTTAGCATCTAACTCGGCTAGCAGATTCGCTTCGTTGACTTCAAGCTTACTGATGCCTTTTAAAGTGGCTTGATAAGCAATTAGGGTGTAGCCAAAACCGACCCCTAAATTGCGTAGCACTGTTGAATCGGTCAGATCGCGCTGCCAACGAGATACCGGTAATTTTGCCGACAAATGGTTAAATAATGCGTTAGCGATGCCTAAATTACCTTCTGAGTTTTCAAAATCAATCGGGTTTACTTTATGCGGCATGGTCGAAGAGCCAATTTCACCGGCAACAGTACGTTGTTTGAAATGACCCAGTGCAATATAGCCCCACACATCACGATCAAAATCGAGCAATATGGTGTTAAAACGCGCAATGGCATCAAACAGCTCGGCAATATAATCATGCGGTTCAATTTGCGTGGTGTATGGGTTCCAAGTTACCCCTAATGAGGTAACGAAACGCTCTGCAAAGGCATGCCAATCAATATCTGGGTAGGCAGATAAGTGTGCATTGTAGTTACCAACGGCACCATTAATTTTACCCAGCAGACTTACTGCCGCAATTTGCTCGCGCTGGCGTTTTAAGCGCATATACACGTTAGCCATTTCCTTACCCATGGTCGTGGGAGATGCGGGCTGACCGTGCGTTCTGGCCATCATAGGAACGGCTTTTAAATCTAGGGCAAGTGCTTTAATGGCGGCTAAGAGAGCATCGCACTCTGGCAGTAACACCTGATCACGTGCTTCGCGCAGCATCAGGGCATGCGATAAATTATTGATATCTTCTGACGTGCACGCAAAGTGAATAAATTCGGTGATTGCCAACAGTTCGGCATTTGCCGCCACTTTTTCTTTCAGCAAATATTCAACGGCTTTCACATCGTGATTCGTGGTGCGTTCAATCTCTTTAACACGCGCTGCGTCATCAAGGCTAAAGTCAGTAATGATACGATCTAAAATAGCATTTGCTTCGGCAGATAACGCGGGAACCTCGGTGATCTTGGGTTCTGCGGCTAATTGTTGTAACCAACGCACTTCAACCGTTACCCGGTATTTGATTAAACCAAATTCGCTAAAAATAGGGCGTAAGGCCGCGGCTTTGCTGCCGTAGCGACCATCTACCGGCGATATGGCGGTAAGGGCATTCAGTTCCATGACAACTCCTGATATTGGGCGTGATTAAAGACTGGCCAAAGCGGCTTCCGCGGCGGCGAGTAATTTACGTCGTTTAAAAATAAAGTGTAAGCGGCTGCCACCCGCCTGACGCCATAATACGGCGGCCCTAACTGCAGCCAGTAATAATGCACGTACTTTGTGCTGAACACTGCTTTGGCTAAGTAATTCAGGTTGGCCATAGATTTGGATACGGGCACCTAGGCTACTGATGCAATCGCTGTATATATCGGCCAGTTTACCCACTATGGTATCGTCGGTAACCGTAAAATGTTGTAATTGGCGTTCAAGTTGGCTGAGTTGTTGACCCAGTTCACTCATGTTTTTGGGGGTTTTATGTAAACGCCGTTCTAGGCCCAAAACGCCCACTAAATAACGGGTGAGCTCAACATCTTTTTTCTGTTTATCGCCTAGCTGCTCTACAATAAGCTCAAAGCCTTCACGTAAATTTGCCAGCTCGCCGCCATAGATATCTAGAGGCGTCGCTGGATTCAAATTGACGACACTGCCCAGAATAAGCTCGAGTTTTGCGTGTTGCGATTCGCTCGTGCGCGCGACGTTTTGCACTAATTTAGCGGCTTGGCATAAGGCTGCCAGCGCAATCAGTTGCGTTTGAATCGAGGTTTCCATTTAATTCAGTGCCTCATCAATAATACCACCACCCAGACACACGTCATCGAGATAAAAAACGGCTGACTGACCGGGTGTAACGGCTTTTTGGGGATGTTCGAAGGTCACCAATACTCTACCCTCTGGCTGTGGTGTCACCGTGCAGGCAATATCGGTCTGCCGATAGCGTGTTTTTACGGTTAAGTGTGTTACGTGCTGTGGGCCGATACGATCGACCCAATGCAATTGACTGGCGATCAATCCCGTTGAAAGTAGCGCGGGATGATCATGACCTTGTGCCACTAAAAGCTGATTTTTATCGAGATCTTTTGCAACCACATACCAAGGATCATCACCGCCGTCACGCAAGCCCCCAATGCCGAGGCCCTTGCGTTGCCCCAGCGTGTGGTACATTAATCCTTCGTGTCGACCAATAATTTTACCATCGTCAATACTGACAATATCACCGGGCTGTGCGGGTAAATAGTGTTGTAAAAAGTCTTTAAACTTACGCTCGCCGATAAAGCAAATACCGGTAGAGTCTTTTTTGTCGTGAGTAATTAAGCCTTGTTGCTCTGCAATAGCCCGTACTGCCGGTTTTTCTAATTCGCCCACTGGGAAGAGCGTTTGTGCAATATGGTGTTCAGCTAAGGTGTATAAAAAATAGCTTTGATCTTTATTGCTATCTAAGCCACGCAGCATTTGCCAATGGCCATCGTGATAGCGACGACGCACATAGTGTCCTGTGGCAATATAATCGGCTTGTAAGGCGTCGGCGGCAAAGTCTAAAAAGGCTTTAAATTTGATTTCTTTGTTGCACATAATGTCGGGATTTGGCGTGCGGCCGGCTTTATATTCGGCTAAGAAATACTCGAATACGTTATCCCAATATTCAGCAGCAAAATTGACTTTGTGTAATTTAATGCCAAGTTTATCGCAAACGGCTTGCGCATCAGCCATGTCTTCGGCTGCAGCACAGTATTCGTCGTTGTCATCTTCTTCCCAGTTCTTCATGAACAGGCCTTCAACCTGGTAGCCCTGTTGTAACAGTAACCACGCTGACACGGATGAATCAACGCCGCCGGACATGCCAACGATAACTTTTTTACTACTATTATCAGACACGCTGTTGTCAGACATAATCTCGCACTTCACTTAGCCAAAAAGAAAGGCGCGAATTATAACACCAAAATGCGCATTGAAAAACGCCAACGGCGGCTAAGTTAGCCAGTCATTATGTGACTAGCCTATGTTAGGCGCTGTGGCTATGAAGATTTGTTAGGCGATATTGTTCGCATCACAAGGTGATTAAAGGCTGGATTAACGTTAACGGCAAACGAATTTGCTGGGTATAGCACTCGATTGCATCGGTGACCAGTTTGCTGCGAACAGGAATGGGTTGAGCCAGTAATTCTGCAGCAGATAGCCAATGTAAGGCTAATATATCACTATCTTGAGGTTGATAATTAGCGGGCAGCGTGCTGGGTTCAAATAAAAAGTTGATTCGGATGTAGGTATGCTCGTTGGTCGATTTTAATTGTGAGATCCCCAGCCATGCTGTGGGTTCTAGCTGTAAGCCGGTCTCTTCGAACACTTCGCGACAAATCGCTTGTACGATGTCTTCATCCTCTTCCATGTGTCCTGCTGGTTGGTTTAATACTCTATGCCCCCCAATTTTGTCTCGCTCTTCAACAAATAAAAACCTGTCATTAAACACGACAACAGCAGCAACAGTGATGTGTAAGCGGGTACGACTCATGTAAAATCCTTTATGGGTGTGCGAAAAGCATACGCGACGATATGAAGTATATACAGGCTCAAGTCAGCACCGGCCATTTGTAAGCACGTTGCCAACCGACAAAACATCGTTATCATATTACTATCACATTGACGCATCTAAAGTAATAGTACGGCTTGCACCAGGCGCTAGATCGCCTAATTGCCAACATCCTATTTGTGCGCGAACCAAACGTAGCGTGGGAAACCCCACTGCGGCCGTCATACGCCTAACTTGGCGATTGCGCCCCTCGGAGATGGTTAAACTAAGCCAACTGGTTGGTATGGCGGCGCGAAAACGTACCGGTGGATGGCGTGGCCAAAGCGTCGGTTCTGGCATACGTTCAGCCAAGGCGGGTAACGTGAGGCCATCATTCAACACAACGCCTGCGGCTAATTGTGCTAACGCCAGATCAGTAATTATTCCTTCAACTTGCACCCAATACGTCTTGGGGGCTTTAAAGGCTGGATCGCTAATTTTTTGTTGCGTTTTACCGCAATTAGTCAGTAACAATAATCCTTCACTGTCACGATCCAAGCGGCCTGCCGGATACACATTGGGGATTGTGATAAAATTTGCTAGGGTAGCGCGGGGGGGCGAACTGTTGTCGGTAAACTGGCTGAGCACATCAAATGGTTTATTAAATAGCACCAACAATGGAATTTCTACCATAGTCCTATTGTTTTTTGGCAAAAAAGCCTTATGTTTTTGAAGGTCTGCTGTTTTGGTTTTTTTCACACGGTTTCTCTAAGGTTTTCACGGCGGTGTTTGAAATTCGTGGCCTAATGCTGATGGGATATCATTCGCATAAGCATTGACCAAGCACTCGCCTGTTTTAATCGATACGATGCTGATATAATAAACGCGCTTCGTTTGGCTGCGTTTAAACAATTTCCACAAATGGGTGGCAATGGCTTTGTCATGGCGATCCGGCTATTACAATACAGGAACTAACATGTCGAAAGAAAGTGCAAAAATTATTTACACCATCACGGATGAGGCGCCAGCACTGGCCACTCAATCGCTCCTGCCTATTATCGAGGCCTTTTCTGCCGCGGCGGGTGTAGCCGTTGAAACACGCGATATATCGTTATCAGGCCGCATTATTGCCAGCTTTCCAGAATTTTTAACGGCTGAACAGCGCATTAATGATGATCTGGCAGAATTGGGTGAATTGGCAAAACAGCCTGACGCTAATATTATTAAATTACCCAACATCAGTGCTTCAGTGCCGCAATTAATTGCAGCCATTAAAGAATTACAAGCCCAAGGCTATGCGTTGCCAACGTATCCCGAAGAGCCCAAAACAGACCAAGAACGTGATATTAAAACCCGTTATGACAAAATAAAAGGTTCAGCGGTAAACCCAGTTTTACGTGAAGGTAACTCAGATCGTCGGGCACCGGCTTCCGTTAAGCAATATGCTCGTAAAAACCCGCACAGTATGGGTGCCTGGAGCAGCAGTTCAAAATCGCACGTTGCGCATATGAGCGCCGGCGATTTTTATGGTTCTGAGCAATCTGCCACTATGGCGGCTGACGATGTACTGAACATTAGCTTACACAAAGCTGATGGCAGTGTGCAGGTATTAAAAGAGAAGGTTGCGGTATTGGCTGGCGAAGTCGTTGATGCCACCTTTATGAGTGCCAGCGCGTTACGGGCGTTTTATGCCGAACAAATTGCCGATGCCAAAGCGCAGGGTGTGTTGTTTTCACTGCACTTAAAAGCCACCATGATGAAGGTGTCTGATCCAATCATGTTTGGTCATGCGGTTAAGGTGTTTTACCAAGAGATTTTTGCTAAGCACGCGGCGACGATTGCGAAACTGGGTGTGGATGTAAATAATGGTTTTGGTGATCTCTACGCTAAGCTGAAAAACCTACCACAAGCCGAGCAAGATGCCATCATCGCTGATATTAATGCACTGTATGCCACTAAGCCGGCGATGGCGATGGTTAACTCTGACAAAGGTATTACTAACCTGCACGTACCCAGTGATGTCATTATCGATGCGTCTATGCCAGCGATGATCAGAAGTTCTGGCCAGATGTGGGGCCCAGATGGTCAGCTGCAAGATACCAAAGCCGTGATCCCCGATCGCTGCTACGCAGGTGTTTATCAGGAAACAATCGAGTTCTGCCGTAAAAATGGCGCCTTTGATCCGCGTACTATGGGCTCAGTGCCGAACGTAGGCCTGATGGCACAAAAAGCGGAAGAATACGGCTCACACGACAAGACCTTTGAAATGGCTGCTGCAGGTACTGTAGTGGTTACCAACAGTAAGGGTGAAACCGTATTTAGCCATGTGGTAGAAGCGGGTGATATTTGGCGGATGTGCCAGGTAAAAGACGCGCCAATCCGTGATTGGGTGAAATTAGCGGTAAATCGTTCACGTTTGAGCAATACACCTGCTGTTTTTTGGTTAGACAGCGCGCGCGCGCATGATGCGCAGATCATTAAGAAAGTTAACGCTTACTTAAAAGAGCATGATACCCAAGGTTTAGATATTCAGATTATGTCACCGGTTGAAGCAACCCGTCACAGTCTGGCGCGCATGAAGCAAGGTTTAGATACCATTTCGGTTACCGGTAACGTGCTGCGTGATTATTTAACGGATTTATTCCCAATTTTAGAATTGGGCACCAGTGCCAAGATGCTATCTATAGTACCGTTAATGAACGGTGGCGGCTTGTTCGAAACCGGTGCGGGCGGTTCAGCACCGAAGCACGTTGAGCAATTTGTGGATGAAAACCACCTGCGTTGGGATTCGTTAGGTGAGTTTTTAGCGCTAGCGGCCTCGTTAGAGCATTTGGCACAAGTTGCTGATAATAAGGTTGCACAGATTCTGGCTGATACGCTGGATCACGCTACCGCCTTGTTCCTAGATAACGACAAGTCACCACGCCGTAAAGCGGGTGAGCTGGATAACCGTGGTAGCCATTTCTATTTGGCGATGTACTGGGCTGATGCGATGGCTAAACAAACGAACGATGCCGCTTTAGCAGCACGTTTTGCCAAGCTAGCGGATACCTTACATGCTAATGAACAGCAAATTCTGGCTGAGTTAAATGGCGTGCAAGGTAAGGCGGTTGATATCGGCGGTTACTTCCGTCCAGATCAGACTAAAGCGGCTGCTGCGATGCGTCCAAGTTCGACATTAAATGCAGCCTTAGCTGCGCTATAATCGTTTTAGCAATCGTTATAGCAATCGTTATAGCGCCTGTGTCATGTTTACTCTTGGCACAGACCATTTAAAACAATAAGGCGCTAATGAAATGTTAGCGCCTTATTTTTTAAGCTAAATGCCGCTTAAGTATGTGCAGCGTGGTGTCTTATTCTTCACCAGGCAGTTTAATATTCACCGCGTGTAAGCCTTTTGGGCCTTCTGACAAATCAAAAACCACATCCTGACCTGCCTTAAGCGTGCGGTAGCCGTCCATGCTGATGGTTGAATAATGGGCGAAGATATCTTCATCGCGACCATCTTCCCGGATAAACCCAAATCCTTTTGCATTATTGAACCATTTTACTTTACCGGTAGCCATACTACTTACTTCCTTCTCTAAGTTAGCTATATTCTGTATGCTAGTGATGTACACTCATGGGAGTTGCATACTCCACTATCTAATGTAGATAATTTGTACAGACAGTCAAGGTGTTTGCTGAAATTAAGCTGAATACTTTATTAAATTTTAATTAAAGCGCCTTTGCTGGATGGCGCATGCATGGCTATAGTTGATATATGAGCGGTTTTAACAATCCAAACGTACATAATGATGATCTTGCAGAACTGACGCGGCAGCGCTTGGCGCCGCCGCCCATGTATAAGGTGATTTTGCATAATGACGATTTCACGCCAATGGATTTTGTAATCGACGTGTTAGCGCGGTTTTTTAATATGCAATATGAACGGGCAACTGAAATAATGTTAAAAGTACATTATGAAGGAAGCGCAGTGTGTGGCGTTTATACAGCAGAAATTGCTGAAACCAAGGTACAGCAGGTAAGCCAGTATGCGAAAGAGCATCAGCATCCTCTGCTTTGTACAATGGAGCGCGCTTAAGCAAGCCAACAAAAACCAACGACTGTTGGGGTAGTAACTAACTCAGGTGGATTAGGAGTAGTATATGTTAAATAAAGATCTTGAGTTAACTCTGAATATGGCATTCAGATTTGCGCGTGACCGTCGGCATGAGTTTATGACCGTAGAGCACCTGCTGTTAGCCTTGTTAGATAATCCTGCTGCCAGTGCAGCGTTAAAATCGTGTGGCGCGAACATTGATAAGCTGCGCCAAGAGCTCAGTAGTTTTATCGACTCCACCACGCCTGTGTTGCCGGAAGGCGATGTAGAGCGTGATACTCAGCCTACATTGGGTTTTCAGCGTGTGTTGCAACGTGCCGTATTTCATGTGCAATCATCAGGCAAAGCCGAAGTGAATGGCGCAAATGTGCTGGTAGCCATTTTCTCTGAACAAGAGTCCCAAGCCGTCTATTTACTCAAAAAAGTCGATATTACCCGCTTAGATGTGGTGAATTATATTTCGCACGGTATTACCAAAACTGAAAAATCAGAGCAACACGATGAACCGTCACAGGAAGAAAGTTCGGAAGGTGGTCAGGAAGAACATCGCTATTTAGAAACCTTTACGGCTAATTTAAATGTGCTTGCAAAAAATGGCCAAATCGATCCTCTGATTGGTCGTGATGCCGAAGTTGAGCGAGCGGTTCAAGTATTGTGTCGTCGTAAAAAGAATAATCCGTTATTAGTCGGGGAAGCTGGCGTTGGTAAAACGGCAATAGCGGAAGGCTTAGCATGGCGTATCGTGCAGCAACAAGTGCCTGAAGTGATTGCGGATGCGACTATTTATTCGCTAGATATGGGCGCCTTGCTCGCGGGCACGAAATATCGTGGTGATTTTGAAAAGCGCTTAAAGTCACTTTTAAAAGAAGTTGAAAACGAAAAAAACGCCATCTTATTTATTGATGAAATTCACACCGTGATTGGCGCGGGAGCGGCATCGGGTGGGGTGATGGATGCGTCTAATTTAATTAAACCGCTGTTATCAAGTGGTCGCTTACGGTGTATGGGATCAACCACTTACCAAGAGTTTAAATCTATTTTTGAAAAAGATACCGCCTTGGTGCGCCGCTTTCAGAAAATTGATGTGTTAGAACCTAGCGTTGAAGATACTACACGTATTTTATTGGGGCTAAAAGAACGCTATGAGCAGCACCATAATGTGAAATACACCCAAAAAGCCCTTCGTGCTGCCGCGGAATTGTCAGCAAAATATATCAACGAGCGGCATTTGCCCGATAAAGCCATTGATGTAATTGACGAAGCGGGGGCATCACAGCGGTTATTACCCTTATCTAAACGCAAAAAAACCATTAATGTACCGGAAATTGAACAAGTGATTGCGCGGATGGCGCGGATCCCTGAAAAATCCGTGTCGGCTTCTGATAAAGATGTGTTAGCCAATTTAGATCGTAATCTTAAGCTGGTGGTATTTGGCCAAAATGAGCCGATTGATGTGTTAACCTCTGCGATAAGATTGTCGCGTTCAGGTTTAGGCAATGAAGAAAAACCCATCGGTAATTTCCTATTTGCAGGTCCCACGGGGGTAGGCAAAACCGAAGTGACCAAGCAATTGGCTAAAGTGATGGGCGTTGAATTACTGCGTTTTGATATGTCCGAGTATATGGAGCGTCATGCGGTTAGCCGTTTGATTGGTGCGCCGCCAGGGTATGTTGGTTTTGAACAAGGCGGCATGTTAACCGATGCCGTCTCAAAACATCCTTATTCGGTTGTATTGCTCGACGAAATTGAGAAGGCGCATTCTGATATCTACAATATTTTATTGCAGGTTATGGATCACGGCACGTTAACGGATAACAATGGCCGCAAGATCGATTTTAGAAATGTGGTTTTGGTGATGACAACCAATGCCGGTGTGCAGGAAACCATTCGTAAATCAATTGGCTTTAAGCAACAGGATCATAGCCATGATGCGCTAGCCGAAATTAATAAAACCTTTAGTCCGGAGTTTCGTAACCGCCTAGATGGGATTATTTGGTTTAAACATTTAGATCAGGACATTATTCTGCAAATTGTTGACAAGTTTATTTGTGATTTACAAGTGCAATTGGATAAGAAGCAAGTCTCACTGGAGTTGACGGCCGATGCCAGACAATGGCTCGCAGAGAAAGGCTATGATCATGCAATGGGTGCGCGGCCAATGGCGCGTGTGATCCAAGAGCATTTGAAAAAGCCACTCGCCAATGAAATATTGTTTGGTGCCTTAATGGCCGGTGGGGAAGTCAAAGTTAGCCTTAAAGATCAGCTATTACACTTTGAATATCAATCGGCTAAGGCGTTAGCTAATGCGTAAGTTAACTAATACGTATTTGTGTTAAAGAGTAGGCAAGATAAACGCAAAAACCCGGCTATGGCCGGGTTTATCTGTTAGCGCAGTAAACCACGCTAACGGTGTAGACTTAACGCTGGCGGAATACGATACGACCTTTAGTCAAATCGTAAGGTGTCAGTTCAACAGTGACTTTGTCGCCCGTTAAAATGCGGATATAGTTTTTACGCATTTTGCCAGAAATGTGCGCGATCACTACGTGACCATTCTCAAGTTCAACTTTGAACATCGTATTTGGCAGGGTATCCAAAATGGTACCTTGCATTTCAATTACATCTTCTTTCGCCATTCAGCGTACTCGCCTCTATAAAATTGGGTGCCTTCGGAAAAACAGCGCAGATTGTGCCGAAATACGGCCAATAAGTAAAGCAGCAAGCGCTTTTTTAAGCAAATGAGTGCCAATATCCATCAAAAAAACGCTGATGCGGCCGAAATTCGGTTTTGTAGGCCATTTTTCGACAGCCATCGACCTGGTAACCGAGGTAAACAAATTGCCTTGCAGATGCTTTTGCCTCGGCCAGTAAATACAGTACCGCCAGTTTACCTGGTGAAAATGCCACCGCTTCAGGTGCAAAAAAACTGTACACCGCTGAGTAACTGTTGGTTAAGGCGTCAATAATGCTTACCGCCATTAATTGCTGTTGTTGATACACGGTAAGCAGTTTTATGGGTTGCCATTGAGAGCTCAGCAGTGAATCAAGCTGTTCAGGAGTGGCGGGGTACATACTGCCATCGGCATGCTTAAAGGCAATATAACGCTCAAATAGGGCAAAGAGTGACTGATACGCTTCGGGTGTAAGGTTGTTGTCCTGTAGACGATAATGCCAGTTAGCCCGTTCGGCTTTAGCCAAGATCCGCCGCTGTGCGCGAGAGGGCTCAAAGGTATTTACCGGAATGCGTAACGATTGACAGGCTTGGCATTGCGCACAATGCGGTCGATATAATTGGTTGCCACTGCGTCGAAAATTGTGTGCGACCAATTGCTCATAAAGCTGATGATCGTGTGGGATAGGTGACATTAATACGGCTAGCTGCTCTTGTGCCGTAGGTAAATAGCTACAGGTTGCAGGCGGAGTTAACCCAAATTGCAGCGGTGTGCTGGACATTAGAGCGGCGTCCGCGCGGGTTGTAACAACAGTGTTTTTGGTGACCAGTGCCCGTTGGGTGCGGGTTGTGTCTGCAAGCGCTTTAATAACGTGAGATAATCAGATCGGGGTAGCGGGGTGGCACCGAGTTGTAACAAAAATCGATTTGGTAATTGGCAATCTATCCAGCCTTCCGCATACTGTTGTAAATGCTGTTGCAACGCAATTAAGGCAAACTTAGCACCGTTATCAATTCGATTGAACATCGATTCCCCACAAAACAATTGTCCAAGTTGCACGCCATATAACCCGGCGACAACGGTATCATGCTGCCAAATTTCAATGCTATGCGCTACACCTAACTGGTGCAAGGTTAAATAGGCCTGTTGCATCGGAGGTAAAATCCAGGTTTGCGCTTGGCTGGGTCTGGGGGCGGCACAATGCTGCATGACTTCGGCAAACCGTTGATTAAGCGTGATCCGGTACTCGCCTTTTTGCCATTGTTTACGTAAGGTTCTATTTAACAAGAGCGTATCGGGCGGAAACACTGCGCGGATTGATGGGCTCCACCATAAGAGGGGATCGCCCTCAGAAAACCACGGGAAAATACCAGATTGGTAAGCGAGTGTTAATCGTTCAGGAGATAAGTCACCGCCCATAGCCAGTAAACCATCAGGTTCTGCTAAAGCGCGGCTTACTGGAGGAAAACTGAGCTGCTCAACGAGCAGCTCGGGTAAGTAAATAGGCATTGCTGCGATTATTTACTCAAGGCATCTAGGTAACGTTCAGCATCTAATGCCGCCATACACCCTGAACCGGCAGAGGTAATGGCTTGGCGATAAATATGATCAGCAACATCGCCTGCGGCGAAAACACCAGCAATACTGGTTTGAGTGGCATTACCTTCAGTACCGCTTTGTACTTTTAAGTAACCGCCATTCATCTCTAACTGGCCGGCAAAAATATCGGTGTTAGGTTTGTGACCAATCGCGATAAACACGCCTTGTAACGCCACATCTTCAGCAGGTGCGCCTTGAGTCGATTTTAAGCGGACACCTGTAACGCCCATATCATCGCCTAACACTTCTTCTAATTCGCGATGAGTGTGTAAAATAATGTTACCACTGGCTACTTTGGCCATTAAACGATCAATTAAGATCTTCTCGGCTTTAAAGGTATCGCGACGATGCACTAAATGCACTTCTGCGGCAATATTCGATAAATACAGTGCTTCTTCAACGGCAGTGTTACCACCACCAATCACGGCCACTTTTTGATTGCGATAAAAAAAGCCATCACAGGTGGCACAGGCTGATACACCGCGACCACTATAAGCTTGTTCCGAAGGTAAGCCTAAGTACTTCGCTGACGCGCCAGTGGCAATAATTAAGGCATCGCAGCTATATTGACCATTGTCGCCGGTTAAGATGAAAGGGCGTTGCTGTAAATTTACCGTATGAATATGATCAAACACGATTTCGGTGTTGAAGGCTTCAGCGTGTGCTTGCATCCGCTCCATTAAGCCCGGACCGGTTAAGCCGTGTGCGTCACCAGGCCAATTCTCAACTTCAGTGGTGGTGGTTAATTGCCCACCCTGTTGCATACCCGTTAAGAGAACCGGAGCCAAGTTAGCGCGCGCCGCATACACGGCGGCGGTATAACCCGCGGGGCCAGAGCCCAGAATAAGCAGTTTGCTGTGTTTGATCTCTGACATCAGAGTACTCCAAAGTTAAAAGGCAAAAAATAAGTTAGTTTAGCTGCCTGCTAAGTAGGCATCGCGGTATTTGCAATAAATAGCGTTACCGCAAGTATTAAACCAATGGTATAGGGCAGATTCTACGGAAAGCCCGATTAAAGCGAAAGCCTAATGCAAGGATATGCGGGCGTTTTGCTGTAAATAAAGCCGCACAGTGATTAATTTTTACCAGTATGAGTATGTTGTTGAGTGAAAGCTGGTAAGATCAGTGGCCAAGCCGTTTTTAGTAAGCCATTATGAGTCATTACAGCCGTTTAGAAGAGCATTTACACAGTGTCAGCCATGGCATTGGCGCGATCTTGGCCATAATAGGAAGTTATCTGCTGTTTAGTCACACCCTAAAGGGGGACGGTTGGCAGCAAACGGCGGCGCTGTTATATGGTTTTTCGCTTATCTTGTTATATAGCAGTTCGAGCCTCTACCATTTTTTTCAGAATCCACAGCTTAAATTTCGGCTTAGGCAATTAGATCACGCCGCTATTTTTATCCTTATTGCGGGTACATACAGCCCTTTTACACTGGTAAGTTTACGTGGGCATTGGGGCTTAGCGCTATTTACAGTCGTTTGGGTAATTGCTATTGCAGGCGTATTGTTGGAATGTTTAAGTGGAATGAAATACAAAAAATTATCGTTAGGCTTATATTTAGGCTTAGGTTGGATAGTGGTGGTCGCGATTAAACCGATGTTAGAGCAGTTAGCGCCCGGTGCATTATGGTTACTCTTAGCTGGGGGACTAAGCTACTCATTCGGTGTCATCTTTTATGTATGGAAAAGCCTGTATATGCACCATCTTATTTGGCATATATTTGTTCTTGGCGGCAGTGTTTTACATTTTTTAGCAGTGTATTGGTATGTATTGCCCGCTGTAGTAGAGTGATCAACGATATTAAGGGGGGATACCTCGCGCAGTTATTGTCACCCCTAATCCTCTTCATACAGACGCCTGACCGCTCAAAATCGCAGCGAGCCTTATTGGTATTTAAACGACGGTATCTGCATAAAATCCGTATTTAAAAAAACCGCGACCAGGCCAAAAAAGCCGACACACCCGTATCACGATCCGTTAATGGGCTATCACTAATACTCTTGTCGTACCAATGATGCTCTACCCCTAACCGCGTCATCCCGCCAAAAAAGATTGGGGTACTAAACGCGAGCCCTAGATGATAATTAAACGCTGATCCTGCCTCATAAAATGCACGATTAGCCGTGACTTCGTTTTGGCGAACACCATAATAATAATCAACGAGATTGCTGGTGGCATAACTAATGCCCGCTTCTGGACTGATCTGCAACGGACCAGAGCGGAGGGTGTAAGACAGTTTTAGTTTAGATTCTTGCCCATTTGAATTATTAAGCGCATCGGCAAGTGTTTCAGCCTCAAGCGTCCATTGATCGCGTTGAAATTGAATACTTACGCCTGCATCAAGTGAGTTTTTACGTTTAGCCATCCCAGCAAAAACATCGCTATCACTATCATCAAAACCCGCAAAACGGGGCGCTAGCTTGGCATTAATACGTATGTCTCCAAGCACCGTATCAGTCCATTTAGCGAGTTCATAGGTGACAAAAGGCCCATACACAGAGAGCTTTTCGCCGCGATAACCGATTAATGGCAGTGGAATAACCCGACGTTTGTACCCTTGATAAATTTCTTGATTAATCCCGACCCCCACACCGTACAAAAATCCTTGCGGAGCGGTTGGTGCGTTTTGTTGTGCAGAAACCGCACCACTTAACAGCAACGAAGCAATCAGGGTAAGGGCGAATGGCGTGCGAATAGTGAGCATAAACCAACCTCTAAAATATGTCGTTCGCATTGGCGCGAACCGCTTTAACAGTAAGCATTATGTTTAATAAATAATTATCACTCTTAACTTACTTTTATCACACTGATTACGATCAATCTAGAGAGTTTTTTTTGTGTGTAATTGTGTACGCAAGTTCCTGCTTTTTCGTCATTAAAACGCTAAAATAGCGTTTTGAGTATCCTTTGCCTTAAGGATGATTTTATAAGCGAGCACGTGATGCCGACAGTGGTTGTGATAGGGTATGTGTGGCCTGAGCCTGCGTCTTCAGCGGCGGGAAGCCGTATGCTCAGTTTAATTCGATTATTTCAGATGCAAGGTTATCAGGTGGTGTTTGCCAGCGCGGCAGAAAAAAGCCCGCATCGCTTTGATTTACCGAGTATCGGGGTGGTAGAGCAGAGCATCGTATTAAATTGTGACAGTTTTCAGCCTTGGTTACAGGCATTGTCACCACACGCCGTACTGTTCGATCGCTTTATGTTGGAGGAGCAGTTTGGCTGGCGCGTGGCAGAAGCGTGCCCAGCGGCGCTGCGTATTCTGGATATGGAAGATATGCATGCGTTACGCCATGCCCGCCATGAAACAGTAAAAGCCGATAATACCTGTGTTGCGAACGTGGTGGCGGCTGAACGGTTAAATAATGATTTGGCCTTTCGCGAAGTGGCGTCGATTTATCGCTGCGATCTGACCTTGGTGATCTCCAGTTATGAAATGCAGCTGTTACAACAACATTATCATATCCCCGAGGCGTTACTCTGTTATTGCCCCTTTTGGCAAAGTGGTCCCTATGCCGAGGTTCCAGACTTTGCGGCACGGGCACATTTTATGAGTATTGGTAATTTTCGTCATGCGCCTAATTGGCAAGCGGTGTTGTGGCTGAAACAGCAAATATGGCCGTTAATTCGTCAACAATTACCTAAGGCAGAGCTGCATATCTATGGCGCTTATCCGCCGCCCAAAGCTACCGCGCTTAACAATGTCCGAGAAGGCTTTTTGGTCAAAGGATGGGCATCAGATGCGGTGGCCGTGATGCAGCAAGCCAGAGTGTGTTTGGCGCCTTTGCAGTTTGGTGCGGGCTTAAAAGGCAAGCTGCTTGAAGCAATGCAATGCGGTACACCCAGCATGACAACCAGTGTCGGGGCTGAAGGTATGTCAAGTGACAACGCGCAGTGCGCTTGGTCTGGGGGTATTGCGGATAGCGCATTGCCGTTTGCCACTGCAGCCTGTGCTTTATACCAGGATGAAGAGGCGTGGTTAAGTGCCCAGCAACGGGGGTATCGTATTCTCACTGAGCGGTTTAGCGAACAGCAAGCTCAGCGAGTCTGGCAGCTATTACAGCGCTTATTGGATGAGTCTCCGGCCGAGCGTAATATTCGGCGGCACAGCAATTTTACCGGGCAAATGTTACAATCGCATGCTTATCGCAGCACCCGCTATATGGGGCAGTGGATTGCAGCAAAAAATAGGAATAATCATGATTGAACGCCAGCAACTTGTTAACTTTATTGATGAAACGCTTAATAGTGCTCGGATTAAAGATTATTGTCCTAATGGGTTACAGGTAGAAGGTAAGGCCGAGATCCGCACCATTGTCACGGGCGTCACTGCCAGCCATGCGTTATTAGCCCAAGCGGTTGCGCTGCATGCCGATGCGGTCTTAGTGCATCATGGTTATTTTTGGAAAAACGAAGCGATGCCGGTGGTAGGCATGAAAAAGCGTCGATTAGCACTGTTATTGCAGCATGATATTAATTTATTGGCCTATCATTTACCGTTAGATGTACATGCGGAACTTGGCAATAATGCGCAGCTAGGTGCTATTTTAGGAATATCGCAATCTAAACCGGTACTGACGGCCGAGCCATTAGGTGTCCTGCAACAGGGTACGTTAGCGGTTGCTACACCGTTAGCGGTGCTTGCCCAGCACTTACGCGACACCTTGGGGCGTGATGTGCTGGTTGAAGATGCGGGTATAGGGCTGGTGCAGACTATTGCCTGGTGCACTGGGGGTGGGCAGGGGTATATCGAACAGGCTGCTGCCGCAGGGGCGCAATTATTTGTAACGGGTGAAGTGTCCGAACAAACGATTCATATTGCACGCGAATTGGGTATTCATTTTATTGCGGCAGGGCATCATGCAACAGAACGTTATGGTGTTAAAGCCTTAGGCGAGTATTTAGCCACTGAACTAGGCCTTAAGGTTCACTTTGTCGACATTGATAATCCGGCCTAATCCCAGCCTTTACTGGGGTAGCGTGATAGTACACCGAGGGATCTTTCCTTTTTTATCAATTAGCTTATTAAGCAGAGAGCGCTATGCGTGATGGTTTAACCGATCGTAATTTTGATAATTTGGCTAACCGTTTTTCTCAGAATATTTACAACACCACCAAAGGGCAGATCCGGCAGGCGGTACTGATGCGGGATTTGTTGGAATTACCCCAGTTAGCGCACCCTTGTAAGGTGTTAGATGTGGGCGGTGGTCAAGGGCAATTAGCGTTGAAGTTGGCGGCGCTCGGGCATCAGGTGTTGCTTACCGATATTTCAAACGAAATGCTAGAGCATGCTAAAGTGCAAGCCGCGGCACAGGGATTGTCATCACAGTTAACCGTGGTACATAGCCCGTTACAGCACCTCGCTGAGCACCTTGTTGATAAGCAGTATCCAATTGTATTGTGTCATGCAGTGCTGGAATGGTTGGCAGAGCCGGCAGTAGCCATTAGCCAGTTACAGCAATGGGTTGCGCCGGGCGGTGTGTTATCTCTGATGTTTTACAACAAAGATGCCCATCGCTTAAGTAATATTATTTATGGCAATTTTGATTATGTGAAAGCCGATTTACGGGCAAAAAAGCCGGTAAGATTAAACCCGCAACATCCGCTTGTGCCGGCCGAGGTATTATCCTGGTGTCAGCAAGCTGGATTTACGTTACTCGGAAAAACTGGTGTGCGCTGTTTTCATGATTACTTACGCGATCGTAGTCAGCAACAAAGCCATTATGCGGATTTAGAAGCGTTAGAACTGCAATATAATCGACAAGAGCCTTATGCTTCGCTTGGGCGTTATACGCATTTTCTACTAAAAGCCTAAATATAAAAAATGGCTGCCGAAGCAGCCAAAGCAAAAGTAGCAGAGTGCTAATGACAACCCCTTTAAAGTCATCAACAATGTAAGCTTAGCTACGCCAGCGTAACATGGGATGCGACAGACTGTCGCATCTGTATCATGGGCTAATCAAACTCAAATTTGTACAGTAAATCTACCGCATTATCCATGCCTGACACGGCTTCAAGGAACAAGCTTCGCATTAAACGATAGCGCAATGTGAATTGCCCAATCGGTTGAAAAATGCCGATACCATATTTTAACTGCAGATCCCGAGTCAGGTAACCGCTTACGGTTACTTGGGAGTTATCACCCGCTCCCTCGGTATCGAGTGTCAGATCACTTACCCCAAAAGCTTCACCTATCTCGCCAACGAGCTTGCCGCTAGAGGCGATACTCATACCAATTAAGCTGGTTGTGACACTATTTGCGGTACTGCCTGATTCGCTGTCGAGATTTCGACCCATAATCAAATAAGACAAAGCATTAGCTTGCGGTTTAGAGGGTTCCGAGAAAATGCTGATCACCGGCTCATCTGCAGGACCCGTTACCCGAATACCGGCAATCACATCATCTTCCATATTGGCAGGATTACGGATCGCTTCAACATTTAAGAAGGGTTGATCGGCTGGTCCACTAAAGGTCATTTTACCTTGGCGGATTAACAGGTCTTGGCCATAAGCTCGAAAGGTACCATCGCGCAGGCTTACTTCGCCGCGCACCGTTGGATTGATTTGCTGCTGTTGCACGCGTAGCTCGCCATTTAAGCGCGTTTTTAAGCCAAAAGCCGACAAATTAACGCGATCCCCTAATTGCACACGGATATCGGTTTCTATCGCAACGTTATTCGCTTGCTCTTCGGTTATGGCTTCTAGACGCCGGTTAAGCAAGATGTGATCGCTGGAAATGCCGACCGCATTTTGCGGTAAGCTATCAATGGTAATGGTGGCACGCGGGATACTGACGGTACCTGTAATGCGACTACGGCCCGGTTGTGCCGCTATTTGCAAGTCAGGTTTTACATATAATTCGGCTTGCGGTATTTGCAATTTTAATTCGTCCCCCTGAATTTGCAGGGCGGCCCGCCAATTTTCTAATTCTTGCCAATTGGCATTACCTGAGAGCGTAATAAAGCCCTCTGGCGTTTTAACTTGTCCCGCTAACAACGCTTGCGCCCCAATAAAATTGATAATTAAGTCGGCCTGCTCAATATCTGTCGGAGCGAGCTTACCTCTGACTTTTAAGGCAGCCAATTTAAGTTCGCCTTGTACAGTCGGGTTCGCTAAGGTGCCGTTTAAACTGAGTTGACTTGACAACGTACCTGCGAGCTCACTGTATTCATCGAGGAGGGGACGTAAAAAGGTTAATGTGAGATCATCTAAGGTGATTTCGGCTCGAAGTGGTTTATCGGCCGCATTTAGATCGCTGACCAAGGCCTGTGCAGTCAAGGTGCCCGAATCACTGATATTTACCGTTAATTTACTGCGTAGCTGATGCTGCGCCATCGTATTATTGAGACGCAGTGCCGACCACGCTAAGTTTACCGGGACGTCAAATTGTTGGGTAATACTGCCTTGTTCACTGTTAACGTCTAACGTAATGGTAGGGGCCATATTGGCTTGCCATGCGGCGGTTAATTGCAGGGCTAAATCACCTTGCACCGTGGTGTTTAAGGGCAGCACGCTATTTAGCTGAGCTAGCGGATATTCAGTAAGCGCCATCTTAATGGCGCCCGTTGCAGCGCTAAGTGTGGTGCTCTCCGTTAAGCACAGTGTTGCAGGTGCTTGCTGCCAGCAATGTTGGCCAACACTAAGCTGTTGTGTGGGGAGATCTGCGGTTAAGGGGATCGGTGCCTGCAATTGCCATTCACCCACAGGGGTTTGTAACAGTACCGTGTTTAACGCACCTTGCCATTGTTGTCTGTTTTGTAAAGCCCCTTCAAGTGATAATGTGGCACTTAGGGCGTCCGCAGTCACCTTGATATCTAATTGATGCGCCAGCTCTGTACCGGTTAAGGCAAGCTCTAAATTTTGCAGGCGTTGTTGCTGCCAGCGGCCTTGTTGTGCCGTTAAACGGATCTCGCTTTTGATGGGCGAGGCTAAGGCAATATTGGCGGCTAAGGTAGCTTGCCGTAAGCGCATATCGGCGTAGGCTAAGCGCGCAACCTCTAAGTTAAGATTGATATCAGGTGTGAGCGCAGGGCCGCGTAAGGTCACTTTTCCTTGCACAGCGCCTCGCAGCGCGGGATAGCTGGCTGCCAGTTCCGGCAAATTTATATTGCCGTCTAGTTGCCACTCTTCGGCTAATTGCCCAGAGACGGTAAGGTTGTTTTTACCATGGCTGAGGGTTAAACCGGGGGTTGCCACTTGCCAGTTTGCCTGTGCAGGCTGGCCTTGTACATCAAGGCTTCCCGCTAAATTAAATGGCAATTCTCGTAACTTGCCGGCAAATTGCAGCTGCGGTATCGCCAGCGTGATCAAACCGTTGGCATCCTGTGAGCCACTAGTTTCTACTTTACCCGTTATACTGCCAGGATACTCTGGCCAAGTTATTCCGGGTTGGATCGCATTTAGCGCCAGTGCCAATTGCCAACTAAGGATAGGGTGCAATACCAGATGGCCATTGGCCTCTATGTCGCCACCTAAGGTAGATAATCGCAATGCAGTAAGCTCTGCCCGTTGTTGCCAATGTTGCCAGCGGCTAGATAATTGGATCTGGGTATCAGGCAGTGCGTCTCCGGTAAATTGACTATTTAGCTCAATGGCAAGCTCGCTTAAGGTGCCTGCAACAGTGACGCGAGTGGCGGCTAACTGATAACGCGGTTGCGTTAGGGGCCAGTATAATTGTTCGCTTTGTAACGTTAATGACAAGGGCAGATCATCGGTTAATAACGCCAGTTCTGCTGCCAGATTGGCATTAATAGGGCCTATTGTGTTTAACGTCAATTGTAGTTTCGATAAGTCTCCCGCGAGTTGCAACTGTGCCTGTTGTCCGGCGAGCTCACCCAGAGACTCTGCCTGGCTAAGGGCCAGATTAAGCTCGGCTGTTAAGGGAAAGCTCGGGGTAAGCGCAATATTAGCGGCTAATTGTGCGGTACCTAAGTGATGGCGTACTGTCGCATCTAAGAGCCTAATTTGGGTGGGGCTAAGCTGTGCACTTAAGGTTAACGCAGCTAATGTTTCGGTAAGTTCGCCTTGCTGAAAGCGCAGATCATTTAGTTGAAAATCGTCTAGATACACTGAAAGCGGTAAACGCAGCTGCGGTAACGCCAATGCCCGATATTCTGTAAAATCAGGGCTTTCAGTATTAGCAGAGGGCGCTAAGGTAACGTGCAGATCTTGCCAGCGGCCTGAACTCAATTGTAAGCGATTGCCCCATGCGACGACCCCAATACTTAAATGCTGCCAAGCCAATTGTTGCTCGGGCAAAATGATTGCGGCTTCTTCTATAATAAGTTTTTCAATGCGCAGCGGTATTGGAAAAAGTAACTTTGGGCTTGTTAGAGACGAAGAAGGATTTACCGATGTCGTCTCCTCAGCTACCGACGTCGTCTGTTCAGCGACAGACGTCTCTATCTCTGCATCAACGGGCTGTGAGGCCGAGGCAACGGTAATGCGATTTCCTCGGAGTGCCAGTTCAGGGATACACAGCCTAAATTGAATCAGACAGCGTTTTTGTAACCGAAAATGCAGCTGATCAATCTGAGCATCAATACTGGCATTCTGAAAATGGATATCGGAAAGGGTGATCCCCGTTAACCAAGCGCCTTCACTGTGTCCGATGGTCAATTCATCTACGAAATGATCAGCCAGCCACACGCTCAAACGGAGGCCTGGCTGTGTAAACAGCAAAACACTAAGCCATAAAAAAACGAATAACAAAGGCCATACAAGCACGCGATTAAGCCATTTACCCCAAAGCATTGCACCTCCAGCCGATCTGCGCACAAGCGCTTTTTATCATGATCATAATTCCGGCCCTAAAGAAAAATGTAACTGAAAGGGTGAGCCTTCTGCATCTAAACCCCATGCAAAATCAATTCGCACGGCGCCGATAGGGGAACCCCAACGTACCCCCACACCTACCCCACGTTTCCAATCGGGTGTGTTACTCCAGGCACTACCGTAGTCAGCAAAGGTGGCTAACCACCAATTGCCTTTTACCCGATATTGGTATTCAAGGGAGGCGGTTGCCATATAGCGTCCACCAATTAATTCATCCTCGCTGTTTAAAGGTGATACCGATTCATAAGCATATCCGCGTAAATTATTATCGCCCCCTGCAAAAAATCGAATAGACGGGGGCAGGTTATCGATCTCCGCCATTAATACTGCACCCGCATCGATGCGGCTGACCAGACGATGATTATCACTAAAGGTATTGATATAGCCCGCACGTCCCCGTAAGCGGATAAAGCTTTCATCAGAACCCCAACTGCGATCCGATACTTCAATACCAAGTAGTAAGCGATCAGCTCTGATGGGCATGCCAGATCCAGTTTGTCTGGCGCGCGAAAAACTCAAACCTGGCATTATCAGGCTGCTGATGTCTTCTTGATCGGCTTGAGTATAGTCTTCATAAAGCCATCGAATAGATGCCGTTCGATACCAATCGCTTTCTAACAGCCAATGCCGCTCTAAAGCGAGATTCGATTCTTTAGAGCGCGTATCTTGATAGTCTCTATTACGTAAACCGTACTGTAATTGCCAAAAATCGGTGGCGACGGTTTCCAACGGCATTTTGTAGGCGGCTTCGACACTTTGTTCTGCACTAGATAGGGCAAGCTTGCTGTCGAGACTATGACCGCGATCATTTAACCAAGGCTTTAACCAATTGAGTTTAAAGCGTGCACCCACATCATCCGAAAAACCGATACCCGTTTCGATGCTGTTGCGTTTACGTGGCGCCAGTTCTACGTCTACGGGCAAAATCGTTTCACTTAATTGCTCGGTATTGCCGGTAACTAAAATAGATGAAAACCAATTAGTATTGGCAAGTGCTTGATTAAGTTCACCTAACTGTGTAGCTAAATAGGGATCCCCTGCTTTAAAGGGAACGAGTGATTGCAAACGTGCGCTTTGAATATGTTCACCCGAAAAGCGAACTTCGCCAAAACGATAGCGCGTACCGCTATCAAAATGCAGTTTTACAAAGGCTTGTTTCGCCCGCGGCGACACTTCCAATCGAGCAAGCGTAAAGGTCGCATCAAAATAGCCACGGCGTAACGCCAAACTGTTTAGGCTATTTTTAAAATTATCATAGCGGCCATGGTGCACAATTTGTCCGGGTTGTGGGGCTTGTTTGAGTAAATTGATAAATTCAGGATCGGTGGCGGCATCGCCTAATACTTGTAGATCAACCGTGTTAATACGAATGGGTTCACCCGCATCAACCGTAATATTTAGGCGGCTACCGTTAGTGCGCTGCTGCAATTGAATTGTAATTTCACTGTCGTAATAACCCAGAGCTTGCAGGGCGGTGCTAATGTCTTGTTCTAAACGAGATTGGAAACGTAACGAGGTAGAAATATCATTAGCGCCATACCGATTTAAATACAACTGTACGTTATCCTCAAGCTCACCGCTTAAACCGGATAATCGTATAGTCGTTTGTGCCGCCAACACGGTATGACTAAAGATCGTTAATAAGATCAGAAAAAATCGGAACATGCCTTTCCTACTTGCTTAGGGTAAACCCACTAAACACCCTGCTTGGTGTGTAACCGCTAACAACCTTAATACTTGAGTGTACCTTAATGGTGGGTGACTGACAGTAAAAGTGGGATCGACTGCTGCATTTTTCGCCGCTTTGCTGATTTGGGGCTTTTAAAAGCCATCACTTCAGCGTGGCAATTCGGTTATACTGAGCCATAAAAATGCCAAAAGTTCATTCTTTTGCCAACAGAATAAGGTAACAACATGAAAAATGTGGTGATTAGTGGTTCAGGTTTATTTACCCCAACCCAAAGCATTAGCAACGACGAATTAGTGCTAAGTTATAATCAGTACGTCGATACTTACAATACTGAACATGCTGCGGCCATTGCCGCAGGCGATGTTGTCGCATTAGAGTATTCTAGTAGTGAATTTATTGAAAAAGCCTCGGGGATAAAAGCCCGTCATGTTTTGTATAAAGACGGCATTTTAGATCCCGCAATCATGCGTCCTATTTTTAATAAACGCGGCGAAGATCAGATCCCAGAAATGGTCGAAATGGCTGTCGTGGCGGCGAAACAAGCCTTAGCTCAAGCCAATAAAACGGTAGCCGATATCGATCTGATCATTTGTGCTGCCTCAAATATGCAGCGGCCTTACCCGGCCTTATCTATTGAGCTGCAACAGCAACTGGGTGCAGCAGGCTATGCATTTGATATGAATGTGGCGTGTTCTTCCGCTACGTTTGCCATTAGTAATGCCGTTAATGCGATTCGGGGCGGCACGGCAAAAACGGTGTTAGTGGTCAATCCAGAGTTTGCCTCACCGCAAGTGGATTACCGTAGCCGTGACAGCCATTTTATTTTTGGTGATGTGTGCACCGCCACCATTATCGAGGCAGAAGCTGATTGTCGCAGTGAGCAGGCCTATCGTATTTTGGGTATGCGTTTAAAAACAGAATTTTCCAACAATATTCGCTGCGATATTGGTTACACAGAGCATTGCTTTACTGAACAGGATCCAAAAGTTCCGTTTTTTAAACAACAGGGCCGCAAGGTATTTAAAGAGCTGTTGCCCATCGTTGCTGATGTGATCCTTGCTGAAATGGCAGAACAACACCTAGCGCCGGAGCAGTTAAAGCGGCTGTGGTTGCATCAAGCAAATATCAATATGAATATTTTTGCTGCGCGAAAAATTTTAGGGCGCGAACCTTTACCCGAAGAAGCTCCATTAGTGTTAGATACCTATGCAAACACCGCTTCAGCTGGTTCAATTATTGCCTTTCATAAGTATCAGCAAGGATTAGTCTCTGGCGATAAAGCCATATTATGTTCGTTTGGTGCAGGCTATTCTGTTGGGTGTCTTGTACTCGAGAAGTGTTAATACTGCAGGCTTGACTGCGCCAAACAAGGAAGGGTTTGAGTATAATTAAGCAGGGGGCTATGCCCCTTGCTTACTATAATTTTAAGACAGAATTTTCGTCATACGATACCCGAGAAGGCAGATAGGCATCGGCTTCCTCATCATTTAACCAGGTGCCACCATCTACCAGATAACGAAATTGAAATTCGCTGTCTTTAGGCAGGGTAATACTGGCACTAAAATCCCCGCTTTTACTCTTTTTCATCACCAGAGCGTGCGGATCCCAATTGTTAAATTCCCCTAACAAGGCAACCTCTGTCGCAGCTGGCAACGTTTCTGCTGTCAGTTTAAAGGTCACTTTGCAAGCGGGTTTGGTCTTCAAATACTGCTTACTAATGCTCATTGCTAACTCCTGTTGCGATAAAGGGGCAATACTCACGTTATCTATGAGTACCATATTACCCTAACCCAATATGAGCGCTTTGCCAATGGCTATTAAATAAGCATTCGTATGTGGTTATTCGAAGAAGTTTGTAACAAAGTATTTTTTGGCAAGACTATATCTCTGTAATCAATTTATTCGGATAGACGGGCATGAAAGGAAAACCTTGGCGTGTAAGCCTTGTGGCTACAGGTTTTTTGGTATCACGACATCGTTTTTACGGGTAAAAAAAGCAATCAATGTTAAGCATCGCCTAATGTTTTTGATACAAAGATTAACAGTGTATATGGTGCAGCTCGCTTTATCGTAAGTAGAATATATCGTAGAGCAATTTAAAAATTATTAAAGTAGGGCAATTTTATGGCGTCAACGTTTATTAAAGTCGGTGTACCTATTATTATTTTGGGTGCTGCAATCTTCGCGGCGGTGAGTTTAGGCGCTTTACGCAAGCCGCCAGCCAAAGTAGATGAGCAACGCTTAGCGTTATTGGTTAATGCTAAGGCGCTTCAAGCTGAAGATTTAACTTACCGCATTGCCTCTCAAGGCAATGTAACGCCAAAGTTGGAAACCACCTTAATTTCTGAAGTTAATGGCCGAATTGTTGCGGTATCCGAACAGTTTGTGGCCGGAGGTTTTTTCAAAAAAGGGGATCTACTGATTCAAGTTGAGCAATCAGACTATTTAACCGGTGTAAAAGCTGCAGAAGCGGCTTTAGCAGGTGCCCGCGCCCAATTAGAAGAGGAAAAAGCGCGTGGCCGGGTCGCCGAAGCCGAGTGGCGTTCGTTTACCGAGGGTAATGCGCCGGCTTTGGGCTTACGGCGTCCGCAATTAGCCAGCGCGCTGGCCAATGTGCAATCGGCGGAAGCAGAAGTTGAGCGAGCCCGCCGTGATTTAGCGCGCACCGAAATTCGTGCACCTTACGATGGCATGGTTCGCAGCCGTAATGCTAACTTAGGGCAGTTTATTAGCCGTGGCAGTCAGCTGGGTATGATTAATGGCACTGAGTTAGCCGAAATTCGCTTGCCGTTAACCGATACCGATTTTGGATTTTTACCGCAAGGTTTATCGCGTGAACTCGCCATACCGGTACGTTTAACGACTGTTGTCGGCGGTATGCCACAAGAATGGCAGGCGACTATCGTGCGCACCGAAGGCGTACTGGATGAGCGTAGTCGAGTGATTTATGCCGTTGCTGAACTTATCGATCCCTATCAGCGTGAGCGCGCTGACGGCACACCATTGCAGTTTGGCCGTTTTGTTCAAGCCGAAATTACCGGCGCTGCGGCATCACAGATGATCCGTATTGCGCGACATTTATTGCGCCCAGGTAATCAATTGTTAGTGGTTGACGATCAAAACAATTTACAGTTCCGTACCGTCACGGTGGCGCGTGCTGATGCCAATTATGCCTATATCAGTACTGGCTTTGCTGCTAAAGATCGCTTAGTGGTTTCTCCCGTAACGAATCCTTTAGCTGGCACCTTGGTGCGAGTAGCGGGGGATGCCGAGCCTGAGCCACAAGACGACACCGCAGTGGCAGCGAAAACACCCGACGCAGAGACTGAGGCTAATTAATTATGGATACGAATAAAGGCATAATTGCGTGGTTTGCCCGCAACAGTGTGGCAGCAAACTTATTAATGATTATTTTATTGCTGGCTGGTGTTGGTGCCATCTTCACGATTAAAAAGCAGGCGTTTCCAGAGATCCAACTTGAACAAGTCAATATTCGTGTGCCGTACTTAGGCGCAGCGCCACAAGAAGTTGAAAGCGGCGTTATTGATAAAATTGAAGAAAGTATCCGTGGGGTTAATGGCATTAAACGCATCCGCTCTACCGCAGTAGAAGGGATGGGAACGGTTATTGCAGAAATTGCCTCGGGTTATGATATTCAAGAGGTGATGGAAGAAATTAAAACGCAGGTCAATTCTATTTCAACTTTGCCAGAGCAAACTGAACGCCCTTTGGTATATCGCATTCGCTTTCAAAGCAATGTTATGTGGTTATCTTTGTATGGCGATGCGTCTGAGCACGCGTTAAAAGAGTTGGCAAAAACCATTCGTGATGAAGTGAAAAAGCAACCTGGCGTGAGTAAAGTCGAGGTTGTGGCAGCCAGAAACTATGAAATTGCAGTAGAAATTCCGGAATCGCGTTTACGGGAATACAATTTAACCTTTGAGCAGGTCGTCAGTGCCATTCGGGGCAGTTCAGTTGATTTACCCGGTGGGGCCATTCGCTCAGAAAGCGGCAATATATTGCTGCGTACTAAAGGCCAAGCCTATTATCAAAACGATTTTGATAATATTGTGCTGCTAAATTTTGATGATGGTACCAAGTTATTATTAAGTGACATTGCTACGGTGACTGATGGCTTTATTGAACGTGCCAGTTTAGCCACATTTAATGGGCAAAACAGTGTATCGGTAAAAATTGATGCGGTTGGTGAGGACGACACTCTAAAAATTGCTGAAACCGTAAAAAACTATGTAGAGAAAAAGCGCGCTGAATTACCGCCGAGTATTTCGTTAGATTATTGGGGTGATTCTAGTTATTACTTGCAAGGTCGCTTGGACTTAATGACCGATAACTTACTGTATGGGGTTATTTTGGTGTTGTTAGCCTTAACCCTGTTTTTAGAATTCCGAATCGCTTTCTGGGTAATGGTGGGGATCCCCGTGTGTTTCCTCGGGGCATTGGCGATGTTGCCCTTACCGTTTTTTGATGTCTCTATCAATATGATCAGTCTGTTTGGCTTTATTTTAGTACTCGGTATTGTGGTCGACGATGCCATTATTATCGGTGAAAGTGCCTACAGCGAAATTGAGAAACGCGGTAAATCAACGGAAGCCGTCATTGCCGGCGCGAAAAAAGTGGCTATGCCAGCCACCTTTGGGGTTCTTACTACTATTGCTGCTTTTGTGCCGATGTTATTGGTTGGCGGTGCGCAATCGGCAATATGGAGCTCAATCGCCTGGGTTGTTGTGCTGTGTTTAGTGTTTTCTATTATCGAATCGAAGCTCATTTTACCCGCGCATATTGCCAATATGGATACCAAACCTTGGGATCCTAATAAAGGCGGTATTTATGCGTTGGGGCGCTTTGGCAGTAATACCTTAAAACGGATCCGCGAAGCAGTATCTCGCAGCTTAAACGGTTTTATTGAACGTCGTTATCGGCCATTAATTGAAAAATGTATTGAGTTTCGTTATGTCACGATGGCAGTCTTTTTTGCCTTACTGATTTTAATGTTTGGGGTGTTATCTGCTGGTTTTGTGCGCTGGGTGTTTTTCCCCGATATACCCAATGACTTTATGCAAGCTTCGGTGCAAATGGAAGAAGGGGCTTCGAACGAAGCCACGGTGTTAGCGATTAAAGAAATTGAAGCGGCCTTGATGCGGGTGGATCAACAATTATTGAGTGAAGGCGAAGATGTGGTGGTTAAGCATCGCTTGGTATTCCTCAATAGTGACACGGCTGGGCAAATTGTGGTTGAGCTGGATAAAAGCGAAGGTCGCGAAGTCGATAGCTTTGAGATTGGCCGCCGTTGGCGCGAGCAAATTCCGGAAATCCCGGGATTAAAAGCGTTCAAACTTAGTAATTCTGGTTTTGGTGCTGGAGCGGACATTGCGCTGCAGTTACGTGGCACTAATCTGGACAATCTACAAAAAGCCACTGAAACTTTAAAACAACGTTTAGCCGAATACGAAGGGGTTTTCGATATTGAAGACAACTTACTTGGGGGTAATGATGAGATTGTGCTCGCGCTAAAACCTGAAGCAAAACTCTTAGGCATCACGCTTGCCGACTTGGCGCGCCAAGTGCGCTACGGTTTTTATGGTGCCGAGGCGCAGCGCATTCAGCGTGATGGCGAAGAGATAAAGGTGATGGTGCGTTATCCGCGTGACGAGCGACGCTCTGTTGGTGATTTAGAAAATATGCGTATTCGTACAGCAGATGGGGGTGAAGTCCCGTTTTCACAAATTGCGACGTATACCATGCAACCGAGCTTTAGTGCCATCAATCGTGTCAATGGTGAACGTGCTGTAACCATAACGGCTGCAGCAGATAAAGCGAAAATAGAACCCGGTAAGGTTGTTGCTGAAGTACGTAGAACGGTTATCAAAGAGCTAGAACAACAATATCCTGGCGTCACTGGTGAATTGGATGGAGCCAGTCAGGATGAGGTTGATGCACAGGTTGACTTGATGATTGCCGCGGTCTTTGCCTTATTTAGTATCTATGCCTTAATGGCGATACCGTTAAAATCTTACTCACAACCGCTGATTATTATGAGTGTGATCCCGTTCGGTTTAATTGGTGCGGTAATTGGGCATATGTTGCTGGGGCTGAGCATGAGTATTATGTCAGTCTTTGGGCTCGTGGCGTTGGCAGGTGTTGTGGTAAACGATAGCTTGATTATGGTGGATTTTGTTAACCGCGCACGTGAGCAAGGTATTGCAATAAAACAAGCGGTGGTCGAGGCGGGTACGCAGCGTTTTCGGGCGATTTTGCTTACGTCTTTAACCACCTTTGTCGGGTTAGCCCCTATTGTGTTGGAGCGGAGTTTACAAGCGAAAATCGTGATCCCCATGGCTGTATCACTAGCTTTTGGTATTTTGTTTGCAACGGTAATTACGTTAGTGTTGATCCCAGCGTTATATGTGATGCTGGAAGATCTTAAATCATTGTTCCGCGGGAAAAGCCGCGCTAAGCTAGCGAGTACCGATACCGTTCTAAAATAGGCTCTTAATGACCCTATGGCAATTTCTAACAGCGGCAATGCCGCTGTTCAGCGTGTTTATTTTGTTGGTGTTATGTCGCCTGCCGGCGCGGCAGGCGATGCCGCTTAGTCTTTTATGCAGCAGTGTTTTGGCCTATTGGGTATGGCAAATGCCAATATTGCAGTTAAGTGCTGCGCTGCTAGAAGGGCTGATCATTGCCGCCACCATTCTTTGGATTATTTTTGGCGCCATAGTGTTGTTAAAGGTGCTTACCCTAAGCGGTGCTATGGCGGTGATTAAAGCCGGCTTTAGTCAACTCTCTGCCGACAAGCGGGTGCAATTGGTGATTATTGGCTGGCTGTTTGTCGGCTTTCTAGAAGGCGCCGCCGGCTTTGGAACACCCGCCGCGATTGCCGCTCCCTTATTAGTCGCGTTAGGTTTTAGTCCACTCGCCGCCGTGGTCTTGGCCTTAGTGGCTGATTCGGCAGCTGTCTCGTTTGGTGCTGTTGGCACGCCCGTATTGGTTGGTTTAGCACAAGGCGTGCCTGGTGTTACTTCTGCTGAGTTACACCAGATTGCTTTAACGGCCATCGGTATTGATATTTTTGTCGCCTCTTGGTTACCGTTAATTTTAGTATTGATGTATAGCCGCTTTTTTAGTGAACAGGCCAATTGGCGCTATGGTTTAGCGGCCGCCCCGTTTGCGTTGCTGTCTGGATTAGCGTTTACGCTACCGGCCTATGGCGTTACTTGGTGGCTGGGGCCTGAATTCCCGTCCGTATTGGGCGCCCTGCTTGGATTAGCCATCACGTGTAGTGCAGCACATTTTAATTTTTTAACACCAAGATCTACACTTACCCCAGATAATGCGCTTGCGACATCGTTACACCTTGCAAAAAATGATATGCCAATAGCCGCAAGTCCCCAGATTAACCGCATTCCACTTTGGCAAGCATGGCTGCCTTATGTCGCAGTGGCGTTGCTTTTAGTGCTAACGCGAGTGACAACATTGCCGTTAAAAGCGTGGTTACAGAGCATGAATTGGCAATGGCAAGGCATCTTGGGTACTGATATTAGCGTGAGTGTGGCGCCTTTATACTTGCCAGGCTCAGTATTTATGCTGGTTGCACTTGCTGCCGCCTGGGGTTTTCGGCTTTCTGCGGTTAATGTCGGTAAAGCCTTTATGCAAAGTGGCAATATGCTGTTGCCATCGTGTATTGCCTTGGCTGCTGCTGTACCGATGGTGCGTATTTTTCTCCATTCAGATGTTAATGCGTTAGCGTTACCCGCAATGCCAATTGCTCTGGCAGCTGTGGCGGCGCAATATTTGAGTGATTATTGGTTGGCATTTGCGCCTTTAGTCGGTGCGCTTGGTTCTTTTATAGCGGGTTCAGCAACGTTTTCTAATCTTATGTTTGGCAGTTTTCAACAAGCCATGGCACTGCAAGCAGAATTGCCACAAACCTTAGTGCTGGCGCTCCAAATGCTGGGGGCAAATGCGGGAAATATGATTTGTGTGGTGAACGTGGTAGCCGCAGCCAGTGTTGTAAACCTAAATGGTCGTGAAGGTGAGATTATTCGCTATACGCTTTGGCCAATGTTATTTTATTGCAGTGGCGCGGCGCTGGTGGCTTTTTGGTTTTTCAGCTAAGCTTTGAAAAAACAGTGAGTTCACTATGAAAATTATTTTTCGCGCTAATGATATTCTTGAAGCCCACATTGTTGCTGGTATGTTGAACAGCCAAGGCGTAGAAACCTATGTGGGCGGGCATTACTTGCAAGGGGCCGTGGGCGATTTATCTGCCATGGGATTTGCCAATGTGTTTGTTGCGGATGAGTTTGGTGCGTTAGCTGAGCAATTGTTAGAGGCGTATCAGCAAGCGGAATTTATTGATTTTCCACTTGCTGATGAGGAAGGACTTGCTCCTGCTGGCTAAGGCAGTGCAATGGAATGCAATGGCATAGTAGCGTTTTCTGCGAGTGCGGTTACGCTAAGACCGCAGGATAGGTTTTAGCGTAACACTCGGTGTTAGCCTAATACTAAAAGAGCATTAACACTCAATAATATTGACCGCCAAACCACCGCGTGACGTTTCCTTATACTTTGTTTGCATATCCTTGCCCGTATCCCACATGGTTTTGATGACTTTATCTAAAGACACCTTTTGATCACCGCTGCCACGCAGCGCTAATCGGGAAGCATTAATGGCTTTAATTGAACCCATTGCATTGCGTTCAATACAGGGCACTTGCACCAAGCCACCAACAGGATCACAGGTTAAACCTAAGTTGTGTTCCATGCCAATTTCAGCGGCATTTTCGACATGTTGCGGGCTGCCGCCTAAAATTTCAGTTAAGGCCGCTGCGGCCATAGAACACGCCACACCCACTTCACCTTGGCAGCCTACTTCTGCACCAGAAATAGACGCATTTTTTTTGTATAAAATACCGATGGCAGCGCCGGCTAATAAATACCGTGCGGCAATTTCAGGTGTAACAGGTTGGATAAATTTGTCGTAATACATTAATACGGCAGGAATAATACCCGCAGCGCCATTGGTCGGTGCTGTAACCACACGTCCACCAGCGGCATTTTCTTCATTAACCGCTAAGGCAAACAAATTAACCCAATCCATCACCTGGAGTGGATCTGAACTTTTTTCAGAAATGAGTTTTTTATACAGGGCAGGCGCGCGGCGACGCACTTTTAAGCCGCCGGGTAAAATACCTTCGGTGCGAATACCACGCTCAATGCAGGCACGCATCGTTAACCAAATATTATTGAGCTCGCTTTCAATTTGTGTGCTGCTACGTAACACTTTCTCATTTTCCAGCATCAGCCCAGAGATGGATAAACCATGCTCTTTACACAATGCGAGCAATTGCGCACCGGATTCAAAAGGAAACGGCGGAGGGTTATTCGCCGCAAATTGGCTGGCTGCCTCTTTTTCTTTGGCAAAGTCTTCGGCTTTTACAATAAAGCCGCCGCCAATGGAAAAGTAAACCTCGCTCAGTAACACATTTTTCTCAGCATCAAAGGCAATCAGTTCCATGCCATTGGAATGCTCTTTTAAGGTTTTACGGCGATGAAAGACGATAGCGCCGTCTCGTGCAAAACTGACGGCTTGTTGCTGCGCTAATTGCAGGCGTTGGCTTTCATGAACTTGTTTTAAAATGCCGTCAACGGCATCAGGATCAATGGTTTCAGGTAAGTACCCCGACAGCCCCAGAATGACGGCTTTTCCGGTACCATGGCCAACACCGGTTTGCCCTAAGGAGCCAAAGAGTTCTACTTTTACGCTGGCTACATTTGCCAATACGTTGTTGTGTTGTAATTGTTCAGTAAATTTTTTGGCCGCCCGCATGGGGCCGACGGTATGCGAGCTGGAAGGCCCGATGCCAATACTAAACATGTCAAATGCACTGATAATCATAATAATGTGGCTTCTGTATTGTTATTGTATCGCTGTTGTTTTGAGTGGCTTTGCGCGTTTTGCCGTTTAGGGACATATCCTTTACCAGACTATGCTAAGCCTTTGTTATTTTGTAGGGTGTTAATGGCCGATATTGTAGCGTATGGCAAGATTTACTGTAAGCAGGCTAGAAAGCCAATTGCCATGAAGGGCAAGACATTACCTTGTTTTTTTAGTGGTTGTGTTAACAAAAGTTTACGGAAGGTCTTTTTGAATAATCAGGCAATTTGGCACATTAATTGGTCGATAATGGCAGCAGTCGCCCCCCAAATCATTTTATCTTGATAGGGCATAAAGTGCAGTTGGCGTGGCATGCCTTTCCAAGGTAACGATAATTGATGGCGATTGTCGGGAGATAAAAAAAACGTGAGAGGTACCGTAAACACGGCGCTAACTTCTTGGGGATCAATAATAATTGTAGCAGATGCGGGCAGTAAGCCAACCCATGGACTGATAGTAAAACCGGTAAGGGTGTTGTATGCGTGCAATTGACCAAGCAGTTCAACCGTGTTTGCATTCACCCCAATTTCCTCTTCCGTTTCCCGTAACGCGGCGGCGGCCGGGGTTTCATTACCCTCAATTTTGCCGCCCGGAAAGCTAATTTGCCCAGGATGATGCTGTAAATGTAATGCGCGCTGGGTAAATAGTACGCGAAGGTGATCACCATAATCGACAATAGGCACTAACACGGCACTTTGCCGTGGCCTCATACCAGGCGGTAAATGGATAACGGTCGCCGGCGTAATAGGCTGTAATAAAAAACGGCTTTTAAACTGGCTGGCTTGCATCGCGCTTTGTGTACTCTATGTTGAAGTAAATACCATTGATAAATATAACAGTGATGTAAATACCAGCTACCTAAATACCAGTTACTAAAATACTCGTTAATTAAATAATATTAAAGTAAACATCAGTTAGGCAAACAATCTGTTGTCCTTTTTACGTTGCTGACAGAACCGGTAAAATTTTTGCGACTTTATCCAGGGTTTCTTGATACTCACTGCGCGCATCCGAATCAGCAACGACACCGCCGCCAGCCCAACAATATATATGTTGTTCTTCGCAGACTAAGGTACGAATGGTGATATTCGTATCCATATCGCCTTTACTATTAATATACCCGATAGCACCACAATATACATGGCGCCGATGCGGCTCAAGCTGCTCAATGATCTGCATGGCGCTGATTTTGGGCGCCCCCGTAATAGAGCCACCAGGGAAAGCGCCACGCAGTAAATCACAGGCGCGATAAGGTGCCGCCAAGGTTCCCGTGATCGTGCTGACCAAATGATGCACCGCTGGAAAGCTTTCTATGGCAAATAATGCCGGTACTTTTACCGAACCGGGTTCACTCACTTTACCAATGTCGTTGCGGAGTAAGTCAACAATCATGACATTTTCGGCACGATCTTTATCCGACAACTGTAAAGCATCCGCTTCGGCTTGATCGGTAGCCGGGCACGTGCCTCGGGGTTTAGTACCTTTGATTGGTTTAGTTTCAATGGCGCCCGCGTGTAACTGTAAAAAACGTTCTGGCGAAATGCTGATCACCGCTGCGTGTGGCAGGCGGATAAACGCCGAAAAAGGTGCCGTATTTTTTTCTCGAAGAAGCCGATAAGCATGCCATTCATCACCTGCATACTTTGCATGAAAACGCTGTGCTAAATTAATTTGATAGCAATTACCGCTTTTAAGCTCAGCTTGTACCCGATCAAATTTTTCATGGTATTCTGCTTGGCTCATATTCGCTTGCCACGCAGAGGTGAGGGTAAATGGCTGCATGCTGGGCGCATTAGGGCTTAAACGCTGTTGCAACTTGTACCAGTTTTGCTCAGCGTGACCACTATAATCACTAAACCAAAGCTGTTTTGTGTGCTGATCAAAAATCAGTGCCCATTGGTATAAACCAACCGCCATATCAGGCAGTTTTAATTCGGCTTTGGCAATAGAAGGCATTTTTTCAATATAACGCCCCAAATCATACCCAAAATAACCTAAGGCCCCGCCACAAAACGGTAAAAAACTTTCACTGACCTTGGGGAAATAGCGCTTTAGCGCACAGTCTAATACCTTAAAGGGATCAAGTGTGTAATGATGACTACCGTGTTCATCCGTGAGAGTGGTCGTGCCATGTTGGCTAACTAAGGTTACCGCAGGTTCTGCCACCATAATTTGATAGCGACTGTTAGGATGATTGGCCTCGGCTGAGTCAAGCAACATGGACCACGGCTGAGCTGCAAATTGCTCAAACAGCTCCAGTAAAGAGAAAGCCTGCTCAGGTTGGTTTTTTGCGTCGTAAATTAGGTACTGCTGCATGATTTGGGCTAGCCGCTGTTTTCGATGCGCGCTATCATACCAGTACCTACACTAATAGTTAAATGTCTCGCCAGTATAGGCGACCGAGGAAGGGCCAGCATGACCGTTATTCGCCAGCAAGATTTTATTGATAGTATTGAAGATGCTTTACAGTACATTTCGTATTATCACCCCTTGGATTTTATTCAAGCATTAGAAGTGGCTTACCACAAAGAGCAGAACCAAGCGGCTAAAGATGCCATTGCCCAAATTCTAATAAATTCTAGGATGTCTGCGGAAGGGCATCGGCCGATTTGTCAGGACACCGGTATTGTGACCTGTTTTGTGAAGATTGGTATGGACGTAAAATGGGATAAAACCGATTTAACCGTGCAGCAAATGGTAGATGAAGGTACCCGTCGTGCCTATTTAAATCCTGATAATCCATTACGTGCGTCTATTGTGGCTGATCCGGCAGGTTTACGTAAAAACACCAAAGACAATACCCCCGCCGTCGTGCATATTGATCTAGTGCCTGGCCATCATGTTGAAGTGATGATTGCTGCGAAAGGCGGTGGTTCAGAGAATAAAACCAAGATGGCCATGCTTAATCCGTCAGACTCTATTGTCGATTGGGTATTAGAAACTATACCGAAAATGGGGGCGGGTTGGTGTCCTCCAGGCATGTTAGGCATTGGTATTGGCGGTACAGCAGAAAAAGCGGCGGTATTGGCGAAAGAATCCTTGATGGACCCGGTTGATATTCAAGAATTATTGGATCGCGGTGCTGAAAATGCAGAAGAAAAACTGCGTTTGGAGCTGTATGAAAAAGTGAACAAACTGGGCATCGGTGCTCAGGGCTTAGGTGGTTTAACCACGGTTGTCGATGTAAAAATTAAATCGGTCCCTACGCATGCGGCATCATTGCCCGTGGTGATGATCCCTAACTGTGCCGCGACGCGCCATGTGCATTTTCACTTAGATGGATCAGGTCCCGCGGATATTACACCGCCTAAACTGGAAGATTGGCCACAAGTGACGTGGGAGCTGGGGGCTAATGTTCGCCGTGTAAACTTAAATACGGTGACACCAGCAGAAGTGCAAGAGTGGAAAGCCGGCGAAACCGTGCTGTTAAGTGGCAAAATGCTTACTGGCCGTGATGCCGCACATAAGCGTATTGCCGATATGCTGAACAAAGGTGAAGGTTTACCGGCTGGGGTAGACTTTAAAAACAAATTTATTTATTACGTAGGGCCGGTTGATGCGGTTGGCGATGAAGTGGTCGGCCCAGCAGGCCCAACCACCGCAACCCGTATGGATAAATTCACCGATATGATGCTAACGCAAACCGGTTTATTGGGCATGATTGGTAAGTCAGAGCGCGGTGATAAAACGGTTGCTAGCATTAAAGAACATAAAGCGGTCTATTTAATGGCCGTAGGTGGTGCAGCCTATTTAGTGTCTAAAGCCATTAAAAAAGCCCGTGTTGTGGCTTTCGCCGATTTAGGGATGGAAGCCATTTACGAGTTTGATGTCGAAGATATGCCGGTCACGGTTGCTGTCGATAGCCATGGCAATAATGTGCATAAACAAGGGCCGATATTGTGGAAAGCCAATATCGCCGAACTGGACGCTAAACTAAGCCAAGCATAACGAAAATAAAAATAGGCCGCAGCACTGACTGCGGCCTTTTGCTAACCAAGGGGAACTGATGAAAAAACTCACCTTACTTGCTGCCAGCCTCTTTAGCTGCGCTGCGCTGGCCAAAGGCCCACTCACAGTCGAACACTTAAATCAGCATAATAAAATAGGTAATGTGGCGGTATCACCCGATGGCCGCTCGGTGGTGTATAGCCAAACCAATGGCGGTTTTGCGCCAACCGACAAGTCGCATGATTTGTATTTAATGACATTGGGCGAAAATCGAAGCACCAAACGCTTAACCCATCATACAAGTCGGGAGAGTGCGGTTCAGTGGCATCCCGATGGTCGCAGTATTTTCTTTATCGCCAATCGCAGCGGCAGCAATCAAATTTGGCAATTATCGTTAGAGGGCGGTGAGGCCAGACAAGTGACCCAGTTACCGCTGCCGGTAAATGGGTTTTTGCTGGCTGCCGATGGCAAAACGTTGGCGCTGGCGTTAACGGTTAAGCCGGGCTGTCAAACATTGCAATGCACGTTGGATGCGCAGGCTAAAGATGCCGATAAAAAAGATAGCGCCTTAGCTTATGATCAGCTTATGGTGCGGCATTGGGATCATTGGTTAGATCAATACCGTGAGCATTTACATGTTGCGGTGATAACTGATAAACCGATCACAGATGCCAAGAATCTGATGGCCGATTGGAATACTAATATTGCGGGTATGAGCGATGTTGCTTTTACACCAGATAGCCAGCAAGTGGTATTTAGCGCAAAAATTCCAGCGGCTGATCAAGCATGGCACACTAACTTTGATATTTTTCAGGTGCCGTTAACCGGTGGTGAAAAAGTCAATTTGACGGCAGATAATCCAGCCTGGGATGCCAAGCCAACGTTTTCTAATGATGGCCGTTTTATGGCCTATCTGGCTATGAAAAAGCCCGGTGCTGAGGCTGATCGGTTTGGCTTAATGTTACTCGATTTAGTCACCGGCGAGAAAAAAGAGCTCGCGGCCAATTGGGATCGTTCGATTTCAAATTATCAATTCGGCTCAGACAATCGGACGGTTTACGTGACAACCCAAGATGTGGGTCAGTATAGTATTTATGCCATCAATACCAGTTTTGGTGATGTGGTGAAAGTGTATGGAGATGGTTACGCTGGGAACCTGCATGTGGCCAGTGATAAGCTGATTTTTACCAATCACCGACTAAATATGCCGGCCGAAATTTTTCAAGCTGGATTGGATGGCTCACAAGTGCAGCAATTAACCGATGCCAATGGCGAGTGGCGTGCGGCAGTGCAATTTGGTGAGTTTGAGCAATTTAGTTTCAAAGGTGCCGAAGACGCAACCGTGTATGGCTATTTGGTTAAACCTTGGAACTTTGATGCCAGCAAAAAATATCCGATGGCCTTTTTAGTCCATGGCGGTCCGCAAGGTAGTTTCGGCAATATGTTTAATGAACGTTGGAATGCGCAAATGTATGCCGCTAAAGGGTATGCGGTGGTGATGATCGATTTTCATGGTTCAACGGGATATGGCCAAGCGTTTACCGATTCAATTAGCCGTGATTGGGGCGGGAAACCGTTAGTGGATTTACAAAAAGGCTTCGCCCATATCCTGCAAACACAACCTTGGATTGACGGTGATCGCGCCTGTGCCTTAGGGGCATCTTATGGCGGCTTTATGATGAATTGGATTGCTGGGAATTGGCCAGACGCCTTTAAATGTTTGGTAAATCATGCGGGTTTGTATGATATGCCTAGCTTTTATGGCAGCACTGAAGAATTGTGGTTCCCAGAGTTTGACTTAGGCGGGCCGGTATGGAATCCAACGTCTGATTACCAAAAATTTAACCCCGCAGCCCATGCCGATAAGTGGCAAACACCGATGCTGGTGATTCATGGTTTAAAGGATTATCGCGTTCCTTATGCACAAGGATTAGGCGCCTTTACCAATTTACAACGTAAAGGGATCGATTCGCGTTTGGTGATTTTTCCAGATGAAAACCATTGGATCCTAAACCCAGATAATCGGGTACGGTGGTATAACGAAGTTTTTCAGTGGTTAGATAAATATACTCAATAAGTTCACCACGTAAGTATTGGTAACAAGTACACCCAATAACGGCCAAGAGTGTTGTTAACACCACGGACTTACGCCGTATTTTTAACATGACAAGTGTGTAGCGAAAGCCCTGTAATGTGGATGCCTTACAGGGCTTTTTTAATGTGTCTTAATATAATAAACATGGCGAACTAACGTGACGTATCGATTGTCGCTGCAGCGCGCGTTGAACCCACGCCCCCTGATACCCTATGCTTAATCTCGGCGAAGCCACCCAATAATACGTGTTGTGTTAGTACTGCGCGAAAGGGGATTCACCCTGCTGTAGTTGACGTCGCGGTGCCGCAACGCCATATTGCTGCCTTAAGCGGGCAGAAAAGCCTTCTTGTTCTAATTGAAAGAGCATAGTGGCTAAAGGGGATACTACTTGTTGATGTTGCCGATGTAATAAATGGTAATCCGGCAAGCTCATAATATGCTGTTCATCAATGGTAAAACTGGCGTTATCTTGCAAGCGATATGCTGCAAAAATGACGGCGTCTACTTTTCCACTTAAAAATAAGGCTTTCGCACTTTCAATTGTTCCCGAACTAATCACGGGTTTAGAGGCGGGTAGTTTTTTTAACAGCTCTTCTACAATAATTGAACCGCGGACATAGGTAATACTTGGGACTTGGGCTAGCGTGCAATTACGGCAACGCCCGGAGTTGATATACAAATACACTTGGGTATCAAAAAGCACATAAGGTACGGCAAGTAAATTGGGATACTGCGAAGTAACGCGCAATACGCGAGCGATTTCGCCATCTAAAGTGCCTTTGTTTGACTCTACTAAGCTGCGGCCAAAAGGTACATCAACAAAACGTGTTTCGATACCCAGGCGTCGGTAAGCTTCGCTAAGTAACGCTTGGCTGTACTGCGCGGCAGGGGAGCGTATCGCTTGGCGAAATTGCAATGATGCAGGTAATGGCTGCAAGTCTACTGTAGTAGGCGCAGCAGTGTTTGCGTGGTTTAGCCATGGCCAGAGCACGGTTAGCGTTAACACAAAAAGGGTTAACATTGAGTGTAAAGTAGGGGTTCGTGTGTTCACTTAAAATCCATTTATAATGCACTTAGCCTGTTGAGGCGTTCACGTCATCCACGGTGATGGTTTCTTAGTGTAATAGTATAACGCGCCCTACGCAATTTCTTTACATTCGTGTTCTTTGCCTAAATTGCCACGTTAGATAAAACAATATAACGATAAGTATGATTTGTAACGGCACAGGTAAGCGTTTTAACCAAGCCATCGTTTTAGATTGTTTGGGCAATGTCGGAATTTTTTGCATAGCTTACTCCCTGCTCTTTTTCGGCTCGTTAAGTTTTGCGTGAGCTGTTAAATTTCGCTAAACTAGCCGAAATTTCAGTAATGCTTTGTAGACTATAGCATTATACTAATACCAATTATTTCTGCATTGGTGTGTTTTTATGCCGAGTAAACACTTAAGCATAAAAGCCAATAATAGGGAATCAGGTGTAAAACCTGAACTGTACCCGCAACTGTAAACAGCGCAACGTTTCAATACCACTGGAAACGGGAAGGTGAAACCGAGGTTATCGCTGTGAGTCAGGAAACCTGCCAATGTAAGTTTTTCGTCGAATCGCGGTGTTATGGAACTGTTTTCCCATACATCCTCGTTTGCGTAGAGACGATTTTTTATGCCCCCGTGCGGGACTACACGGTAGTGGTTAGCTTCCTGTGATGAGCTCATGGGCCGTTTGCTGCTACCTGTTATTAATACAGGACGCCCTATTGTCAGCCGCAATTTACCATTTGGAGCAGCTATCACTATCTTATGCGGCTTCGGCAAGCAGGCCGTTGCACGCGGCGTTGGCGGAGATCTCGCTAACGTTAGCAGCAAATGATTTTGTTGGCATTATCGGCCCTAATGGCGCGGGGAAAAGCTCGCTATTACATCTCCTTAGTGGCCAAGTGATGCCGACTGTCGGTCATGTGTTATTAGCTGGCCGGCCACTTCATCGGTTTAGTGCTACGCAATTAGCACAACGTATTGCCAGTGTGGCGCAAATCAATGTGCCTGCGCTAGGACTAACCTGTTGGCAGGTTGCTGCGATGGGGTTGTTACCACATAAAAAGTGGTTTGAACACGAAACCGATAGAGATCGTCAGCAGATTGCCATGGCACTAGAGCATGTTGGCTTGTTTGATAAACAACAGGCGACCACCGATACCTTATCAGGGGGGGAATTACAACGCTTGTATATTGCCCGTGCGTTAGTGCAACAGGCCAGTATTTTATTGCTAGATGAGCCCACGAATCATTTAGATGTTCAATATCAACACCAAGTGCTGCAATTACTGCAACAGTTGGGTAAAACCGTTATTTGCAGCATGCATGATTTAAATTTAGCAGCGCGTTACTGCAATAAGTTGTTGTTATTGCATGAAGGGCGGGTTCAAGCTTTTGGTACACCAGAGCAGGTGTTACAACCGGATTTACTGCAGCAAGTGTTTGCTTTACCTTGTGAAGTCACGGTTCATCCTACTTTTCATTGGCGCCAGGTGACCTTTTTAGCCAAAGATATGTTTTATACCAAAGCGAAACAGGCGGTGCTATGAAGACGGCACACGTCATCCATCTGCCGGTAAAACTGATGTTACTGGTCTTTCTGCTCGTAATAAGTGTCCTATTAAGCCTCACTATAGGCAGTGTGGACGTCAGTATTACACAGGTGTTTCAGGTGCTTAGCGGCCAAGTTAGTGAGCCGTTAATCGATACCATTATTTGGCAAATACGCTTGCCTCGGCTTATCACCGCGATATTCGTTGGCGCGGGATTGTCTCTTGCCGGAGCGGTACTGCAAAACGTCAGTCGTAACCCACTTGCCGATCCTTATTTATTTGGTTTAATGGCAGGCGCTGGTTTGGGTGCCACCTTAGTCAGTATTGTCTTTCCTGATCATGTGATTAGTTTAGCCTTAGCCGCCTTTTTAGGGGCATTACTGGCTGTAGCGTTAGTGTTTATGGCTTGTGTTGGGAGTGGCTTTAGAAAAATGGAGATGACATTGTTAGCCGGTGTGGCCGTGTCATTTATGCTAAGTGCCATAAGCAGTTTTATTTTATATTTTGCCGAACCTTTTGCCGCAAATCGCGTTATTTTTTGGTTGATGGGCAGCTTAAGCCGAACCGATTGGACCAGTGTAGGATTGATTGCCCCCGCGGTATTTGTACTGCTGTTGGTGGCCTTAGCGGTGCGCCGACAATTAGATGCCATTTTATTATCAGATGAGAGTGCGCGTAGCCTTGGTGTGAATGTGCAACGTTTACGCTTGGTTTTGTTGCTTCTTACCGCCTTGGTAACCGCGTGTATTGTGGCGCAGTGTGGCGGTATTGCCTTTGTTGGGCTAATGGTGCCTCATATGGTGCGCTATTTTATGGGCGTGACTGCAGTCCCTTTATTACTCGGTTCAGCGTTATTTGGTGCCATTTTTATGCTCTGGGTTGATAATCTGGCGCGTAGTGTATTAAGTATGCAAGAGGTGCCGCTGGGGGTTATCACCTCGGTTATCGGCAGTATATTCTTTTTACTCATGTTGCGGCGGCAACTGCGCTAGCACGATTACTTGGAAATAAGATGATCACAGAACACGAAAAACAGCAACGTCATCAAGCACGACAGCAACGTTTAAAAGCGCAAGTTGACGCTGCAGTGGCCAGAGCCAGTATCGAAAAAGGCTTATTATTAGTCATTACCGGCAATGGTAAGGGAAAATCCACCGCGGGGTTTGGTACAGTCGCCCGGGCGGTAGGTCATGGTTTAACGGCGGCGGTAGTGCAGTTTATTAAAGGTGGATGGGAGTGCGGTGAGCGCAACCTTCTGCAACAGCATGGTGTAGAGTTTTCGGTGATGGCAACCGGTTTTACCTGGGACACCCAAGATAAAGCAGCCGATATTGCGGCAGCAGAGCGAGTATGGCAAGACGCAGAACGCTTTTTAGCCGACGATTCTATCGATGTGGTACTGCTAGATGAGCTAACCTATATGCTCAGTTACCATTATTTACCCCTTGAACGGATAGAACAGGCCTTAGTCAATCGACCTGCCAAGCAGCATGTAGTCATTACTGGACGTGCCTGCCATCGACGTATTCTGGAACTTGCCGATACCGTAAGTGAAATTGCCGCAGTAAAGCATGCGTTTGATCAGGGTGTTAAAGCTCAGCGAGGCCTCGATTGGTAATGTCTATCCAGCGCAGAGGCAGAAAATAATGGCGGCACTGCGTTATTTTGCGCATCTTCGTTGCCTCTTCAGCTTGCTTTATACGGGCTCGCTTTATTCGGGCGCGATACTTATATGCGGTCTGCTGCTGGGGCAGGTTTACGCCGCCGAAGCCGCACCGCAGCGGGTGATTAGTTTAGCGCCGCACATTACTGAGCTGGTATATGCCGTGGGGGCGGGCGATAAGCTTATCGCGGTCAGCGATTACAGTGATTATCCAGAAGCGGCTCAACGTTTACCGCGGGTAAATAGCTTTGCTGCGTTAAATATTGAGGCTATTCTGGCGTTAAAACCCGATTTGGTCTTGGCGTGGCGAAGTGGCAATCCACCCCATGATTTAGCCCGTTTACGCGATTTTGGGATCAGAGTGGAATATTCTGATCCCAAGACATTGGATGATATTGCCGATGAGCTTACACAAATTGGTCAGTGGCTTGGCCACGCTACGCAGGGGGCAGACGCTGCCATGCGCACACAGCAACATTTACAGGCACTGCGCGCTAACTATCAGCAACAAAAATCGGTTAAGGTGTTTTATGCGATGAGCACGGAGCCGCTTAGCACCGTGGCGAACCAGGCCTGGCCAGCGCAATTACTGCGCGGCTGTGGCGCAGAGAATATCTTTGCCGATGCACAAAATGATTATCCACAGCCGCAAGTCGAGCAAATTTTAGTGCGCCAACCAGACGTCATTGTTCATGCCAGTAAACGCGGGTCGGCAGATCCTATGCTGTTTTGGCAACGTTACCCCAGTATACCTGCGGTGCGTAAGCAGGCGTTTATTACGCTCGAACCAGATTGGGTGTATCGGCCAACACCGCGGATGATTGCGGCAATGCAGCAATTGTGTGAGCAACTAGCGCTATATCGTTAATGCTAATGTTGTTGCCAAGGGTAAAAAAGATCTGTTGGCCGTTAAGCCAAGTTTATAGCGGTTCTATTTCATACTGCCCCGACGCCAAGGCGTTAGCCAATTCATGTGAACGTTGTAATACCGTTTGCCAATAGCGAATGCGCTCATGATCGTTCAGTTTAAAGTCTTTTCGGTCGGGGATCTTGCCATAAGGCAAACTGGCTACCCACGCATCTGACGGACACAACACGATCACATTATGCAAAAAGGCTTTGTTGGCTCGGCGCCAGCGTAGGCTTTTATCAAACCAGCCCGGGATCAATTCAGGGGTGAAATGCGGATACAGCACCAGGCCTTCTTCCGTAAACGGCTGATTAAAATGATAGTCAGTGATACCACCATCAACATATCGGCCACGGCCAGCACCAGCAATATCGATTACCGGCTCCAATACCATTGGAATAGACCCACTGGCAATAACGGCAGCTTTGAGATTTTGATGTGTTAATGCCACATGCTGGGTAGGCAGATCCGCGCTGTGTTTAAACGGTGCCGCCTCACCTGCAACATAAAAATGGATCCGCTGATAAAAGTATTTGAGTAAGCGACGATTGAGTAAGTTTGCGCCCGCTGTTAAAAATAACCCCGAGCCTTGCACCCATTTGCTGGCGCTATTATTAATACCACGCGCACGGTCGACAATTAAATTGAGTTTCATCACAGGATGGGTTAACACCTGATCGATACATGCCGGTGCGATAAAAATATCATCAATAATGGCTTGTGAAATGTGGGTAATACGTTTTATGTCGGCGTTTTTAGGAAAAGTGATTTCAGAATACGCTTTGGCAAAGCGCGCGGATGTGCCAGCGCCATCTTGCTGCGCATAACACGCAAAGCGCCACGCCCCAGCGGAGCTGCCTAGAAGATGCAGCGGTAAGGTGCGATCTTTAAAAAAATGCTGCAATAAATATTGATCAATCCCATACAGACAAAACCATTTGGGCCCGCCACTGGCACCTACCAGCACATTAATGTCGTTTGCACGTAAGCCATGTTGCCGAATATGGGCCAGTGCAGTACTCCCTGCTAACACACGAAGAGGTGAAGACAAAACAGCTCCTTTAATTACCAAACTTAATTACCAAACAACGTTAAATACATGCGCTCGGCATAATCATCGGTCATCCCTGAAATATAATCGCAAATAACCCGCTGCTGTGCCGTTTCATCGGCGGCCTGTTGCCAGCGCTGTTGGGTATTTAAGGGTAATAAGCGCTGCGGATCTGATGCGAAGGCATCAAAAAGTTTTAACAACATATTTTGACTTCGAAACCGCGATTGCTGAATACTTGGCTGCTGAATAACACAGCGATACACCAATTGCTTCAGTGTATGTAAAATATGCTGCTCAGTTTGGGCTAACTGCGCGTTATAACGAATTAAGGCAGTGGGACAATCTGGAAGGCTCTCATACAGGCTAACAGAGGTAATTAATTGATTAACCAATGAGCCTATTGCATCTTTGCGTAAGTGATGTGCTTTGGCGAACAGTTTATCGGCCACTACTGCCAAGCGTTGTTGATCGGCCGTCGGCAGCTCGGCAAAAGGCGCTGCAGTAAAGGCGTGCCACTGCGCGGCAGTAATATTGCCAAGCACGATGGCGTCTTCTAAATCATGTACGCCGTACGCAATATCATCAGCGAGTTCCATAATGGAGGCATCTAATGATTTGTGCTGTGACTTTATCCAAGGAGACTTTGCCAGTTCAGTGGTCTGCTGGAAGGCCTGCCGCTCTTCAGCGGATAATGGCGCTAAGATCCAACTTAAAATAGCTGCATCGGCTGCAAAAATCGCTTTGGCAGGATGCCAAGGGGCTAAGCTTAATGGGTTTTCAGAGAGGGTAGGGACGGATAGCGCGGGCTGTAAAACCGGATATTTTAATAAGCCTAGTAAGGTACGGCGTGTTAAGTCCATGCCATGGTATTCGGTGTAAGGTTCCAGTTTTGATACAATGCGTAACGTTTGGCCATTGCCTTCGAAACCACCATACGCCAGCATTTTAAAGTTTAAGGCCGTTTCGCCACCATGACCAAAAGGCGGATGACCCAAATCGTGGGCCAAACAGAGCGCTTCCATTAAACTGTCATCCGGTAACATGGCGTGTAATGCCGCAGGCACTTTTAAGCGTAATTGACTTAATAAGCCCGTACCAATTTGCGCCGCTTCGAGCGAATGGGTTAAGCGGGTACGATAAAAATCGTTTTGCCCAATCCCTAAAATTTGTGTCTTAGATTGCAGGCGGCGAAATGCGGCAGAGTGTAGTACCCTAGCACGATCTCGCTGCCAAGGCGTACGATGATCCTGAGGGCGCTCGCCTGGCGAGCTTGAACGTCGTTCTGACCAGATATTCGCCATAATCACTCCTGTAACCTGTCTGATTTCAAGTGTTTATACTAAAGCAATTACTTAGAAGATGCGATAGATCATCGATGTCAATCGGCGGGTACAGGCTGATTACAGTAGGCGCGGCCAAAAGCCGAAAAGACATGCTAGACGCGGCACATTTTATACTGTATAAATAAACAGTTTTTTAGCAGAGGATAACACCATGGCTGTAATTACCCGATATGTTGTAGAGCGAAATGGAGTAGAAAAAATGACGTTTACCTCTAAAGCAGAGGCAGATGCCTATGACAAAATGCTTGATATGGCAGATGCGTTACAAACCTTATTGCAAGCAAGTACCTTAATGGCCACTGAGCAGCAAGCGGAAAGTTTGGCATTGTACTTAGCTCAGCAAAAAGATGAATTACTGGTCGCGCTGGGTGCTAAAAAAGCCCCAACTAAGGGCGCACAGAAAGGGTCTGAGCAAACGGCCACGTTATCCGTGGACGAGATGACTGATCAGGTGACTGAGCTTGTCGCGAGTGACGATTCTGTTGATGCGCCGATTGAACCAACGATAAAAAGCCTTAAGAAATCAGGCAAGACAGAAGCCGCTTAAAGCAAAGCGGCTCTATCCCCAAAGCGATTAGCATGCTCTGTAGTAAGAGCATGCATGCGTTAACGCGGCCGCTTAAGGTTTCTGCTGCAAAGTCCGTTTTGCCCAGTAGCGGGTCAAATCTGCTTTTACCTCAGGTAACAGCAGATACAGCGCCAAAATATTGGGAATGGCCATTAAGAAAATCATCGAATCGATAAAATCGAATACCGCCATAATACTGGGTACAGCACCCATCGAGACCATACAACAAAATAACACCTTATACAGCGTGGTCAGTTGAGGGCGTGTGCCAACAATATAGCGCCAACCGGTTAAACCATAATAAGACCAGCTAAGCACTGTAGAAAAACCAAATAATAACAGTGCTACCATTAGCACAATAGGAAACCAATCAATAACGGAGGCGAAAGCTCCAGACGTGATTTGTACCCCATCCAATCCCTGTACCTGATAAGCGCCTGTGACAATAATCACCAGCGCCGTAATAGTACAAATCACTACGGTATCAATAAACGGTTCTAATAAGCCGACAAAGCCTTGTGAGATAGGTTCTTTCGTTTTGGCGGCAGCATGCGCGATCGGCGATGAACCAATGCCGGCCTCATTCGAGTACGCCGCGCGTCGAAACCCTTGGATCAGGACGCCAATAAAACCACCATAAGCCGCATCTGGCGCAAAAGCGCTTTGCACGATCAACAACATGGCAGCAGGCACTTCAGTAATATGATAACCAATAACAATAAACGCCGCCGTTAAGTAAATGGCGCACATTGCAGGGACTAATTTACTGGTCACATTGGCAATACTTTGAATACCACCAATAATGACGGCACCAATCAAAGCGGCATAGATGATGCCAAACAACCAGGCATTATCAAACCCCGTAACACTTTTTACCTGCACAAACCCTTGGTTAACATGAACAAAACCTGCGGAACCAAAGATAACGGCAACAGAGAAAAATAACGCCAAAAAGGTCCCCGTTTTGGGCAGGTGATATTTATCTAAGGCCGCTTTGATGTAATACATTGGGCCACCAGATACCGTACCATCAGCATGCTGTTGGCGATATTTTACAGCCAGCGTACACTCAACAAACTTGGTGGACATCCCCAGCAAACCCGCCATGATCATCCAAAATGTTGCACCCGGCCCCCCTAAACTGATAGCTACGGCAACACCCGCAATATTCCCCGTTCCCACGGTGCCAGAAAGGGCAGTGGTCAGCGCTTTATAAGGTGAAATTTCACCGCGGCTATCCGCATCCGGTTTGGCAAAGAGCCGTTTTACCGCATAGCTAAAGCCACGAATGTTAATAAAGCCAAGATACAAAGTAAAAATGATGGCGCCACTTATCAGCCAAATCATCACTAATGGAATATCTACACCGTTAAAGGTAAACGCATAAAATACCACGGCGGCGAGCTGCGTGGTAAAGGCCTCAAATAAGGTTTGAAAAGAAAACTCTGCAGACATGTTGCAATCTCATTAAGGAAAATAAGGCTAACGTCAGGCCGGTCTCACGCACAACGCATAGCGTCGGAGGCATGAGACGTTCAGCCGGATGTTACCGCCATAATTTACTGGCTATAGTTAGGTAAAAACTGCGCTAATTTGCTGATAGCTTGGGTAAGTTGTTCTTTATGTGGCAAGGTTACAATACGGAAATGATCCGGCTCTGGCCAATTAAACGCTCTGCCGTGCACCAATAAAACCTTATGTTGACGTAAAAAATCTAATACAAATAATTCATCATCTTTAATACGGTATTTTTTTAGATCGATTTTAGGAAATAAATACATGGCCCCTTTAGGGCGCATACAGGTAATGCCATCAATGTCTGTCACCAGCTTGTGGGCCAGATCCATTTGATCATACAGACGGCCACCGGGAACAACTAGGGCATTGATACTTTGATATCCCCCCAGTGCCGTTTGTACGGCATGTTGGCAAGGCACATTAGCACAGAGGCGCATCGACGCTAGAATATTTAATCCTTCAATGTACTGTCGTGCCAGTTGTTTTGCACCGGAAATAAATAGCCATCCTATGCGAAACCCTGCAATACGGTAATTCTTCGACAAACCGCTAAAGGTTAGCATCACTAAATCGTCTGCTAAGGCTGCGGTACTTACATGTTCAGTACCATCGTATAGCACTTTATCGTAAATCTCATCGCTCATCACAACCAGTTTGTGGGCACGCGCTATGGCTAATAACTCAAGTAAAAAGGCTTTCGGATATACCGCGCCAGTAGGATTATTCGGATTGATTAATACGATAGCGCGCGTTTTTTTACTGATCTTCGCTTTAATATCCTCTAGCGCCGGAAACCAATCCTGTTGTTCATCACATAAATAGTGAACCGCTTTGCCGCCGGCTAAATTTACTGCGGCGGTCCAGAGGGGATAATCTGGCATGGGCACTAATACTTCATCGCCGTTATTAAGCAATGCCTGCAGCGACATTAAGATAAGCTCAGAAACGCCATTACCAATGTAGACATCATCGGCATCGGCACCCAAAATGCCGCGTTGTTGATAATACTGTGCCACAGCAACGCGCGCTGGATAGATACCTTGAGAATCTGAATAGCCTTGCGCGGTGGGCAAATTATGAATCACATGTTTTAAAATTTCATCGGGTGCTTCAAAGCCAAAGGGGGCAGGATTACCAATATTGAGCTTGAGGATACGGTGGCCTTCCTCTTCCATTCGACGAGCTTCACGCGCCACAGGGCCGCGAATGTCGTAACACACACCATCTAATTTTGAAGAGCGCTCAATTGGTTTCATACTGTGGCCTGTTAACCTTATCCATCCAGACTGCTAAATGTAGTCTGTAGTTTTTCTCAGTCAGCAAAAATTTGCAATGATTTCAGCACGAAAAGCTAAAAAAAACTGTCTTTATATTTTTTGGTCGAATCTCTGCACCAAAAACGGTAGAATAGGCGTTTAAATTATCGTCTATTACGCTGTTGTGCTTAATTTGGGTATACATTTTAAAGGTGGTTGATGCTCTTTATTCGTAAGGTATTCTTGGTTGCAGCATGGATGCTGGTGTTGTTTGCCATGCTCCAGCCTTTTAGTCGGTTAGAACCGCTAAAAGCACCCGAGTCGCTGGAAGAGTGGCAGATCCCAACCCGGCTATCGGCGTTATCGGACGCTGATCAAAAAAAATTGCTATTACGCTTGGCCTATCCTCGCGTGGATATTCCAAAGCAACCGCTGCCTGATTTTAACGCGATTACCGATGTAAATGCGAAAAAACAGGCGTTTTTTGCTTATTTACGTCCCTATGTTCGGCAAGAAAATGAGCGATTATTGCTGTTGCGTGAGCAGTTGTTAGATATTGCGGAAAAAAAGCAAAAAAATGTGCGGTTAAGTATCGAAGAATATGCTTTTTTATACAGTTTGTATGATGAATTCCGGCTGGATGTTGCCGAAACAAACCCTGCCACCTTAGAAGATTTATTGTTAAGAGTGGATGTGATCCCGGAGAGTTTGGTGCTGATGCAAGCAGCAAACGAGTCGGCATGGGGCACCAGCCGTTTTGCTGTTGAAGGCTATAATTTTTTTGGACAATGGTGCTTCCGTGAAGGATGTGGCATGGTGCCTTTGAATCGGCCTGAAGATCAGTTTCATGAAGTCGCTCGCTTTGAAAGCCCGGCCTTGGCTATTCGTAGCTATTTTTATAACTTAAATACCTTTCATACCTACGAACCATTACGGCAAATTCGGGCAGAATTACGTGCCGAAAATCGCCCCTTACACGCCGAGCATATTGCACACGGTTTAATTGCGTATTCTGAGCGGGGGAGCGAATATATTGCCGAGATCACCGCGATGATCCGGTTCAATCGTCGCTTATTGGAAGATGGTTAAAGCAACAGGCTAGCGGTGGTCGCCATCGTTAGCCATTATGAACCTTAGCTTTTGTGATGCGAAATAACAGATCTGTTTAGACTATGCCTCAAGTTACTTCTTGAGGCGATAGTTTGTTGAGGCGATAGATTGCTGAGGCGATAGTTTGTTAAGGCGATAGATTGTCTATATGATTAATTGTCAAAGCAATAAAGCAGTACTTGCATGCTAACGTGGCGCCAAGACAGAGCAGGATTGGTAAAGAGCCTGCTAAATCAATTACACCAACTCTACTGCTTGCTGCGGTATCATCGTTTCATCATCGCTTTCAAAGCCCACCGGTACGCTGGGCACCGCCGGTTTATCAAAGGCGGTATCGCCTTCAAACGCCAAGGCGCTGTCTTTGCTAATGCCGGCAAAATCAAATAAGGTTTTATCTACCATATGCGAGGGCACAATATTTTGCATGGCCTGAAACATGGTTTCAATTCTGCCTGGGAAGCGTTTATCCCAATCTTGCAGCATGTCTTTTACCACTTGCCGTTGTAAACCGTCTTGTGAGCCGCACAGATTACAAGGAATAATGGGGAAGCCTTTGGCGACAGCATATTTTTCAATATCTTTTTCTTTGCAGTAAGCCAATGGACGGATCACGATATGTTCACCATTATCGCTGATCAGTTTTGGTGGCATTGATTTCATTTTACCGCCATAAAACATGTTTAAAAACAGTGTTTCGAGCATATCATCGCGGTGATGGCCGAGCGCGATTTTCGTTGCGCCCAGTTCTTTGGCCGTGCGATATAAAATTCCGCGGCGCAAACGCGAACACAATGAGCAGGTGGTTTTACCCTCAGGAATTTTCTCTTTGACGATAGAATAGGTGTCTTCGGTTACAATTTTAAACGCTACGCCGAGTTGGCTTAAATAGTTAGGTAACACTTCGGCAGGAAAGCCCGGTTGTTTTTGATCTAAATTCACCGCGATCAGACTGAAATTAATTGGAGCAGATTGTTGTAGGTTTAACAAAATATCCAGCATGGTGTAGGAGTCTTTGCCACCCGACAAGCACACCATAATTTTATCGCCTTCTTCAATCATGCCAAAGTCAGTGATAGCTTGACCTACGCCCCTGCGCAGTCGTTTATGGAGTTTGTTCAGATTATATTGCGCTTTGGCTTGAGCTGCGTGTGACATTATCAACTACCCGATGGAAAAAAGGCCGACATTATAACCAACACGGCCCCGTTACCAAAGGCTATACGCTAGCTTTTTTCAAGTGGACAAATAAAGTTAGCCGGTTTTAACGCTAAAACATCACAATCTAGCCTATCAATCACATGTTCAGCCGTATTGCCAATAATAGCGGCTGATAAACCGGTACGACCTATGGTACCGATAATCACCATTTCGGCATCAAGCGTTTGCGCCAGTTTGGGGATCACATCTTCAGGCATACCTTCTAGTACATGGCTACACTCAACAGGAATATGATGTGCTTGCGCTAATGCCATCACCGCATCTTTATGATGACGTTGCATGGTACTGTTATATTCTTGCGGGTTAAATTCTGGGATTTCAATAGCAATGTTGACTGGGCTGCCCGGATAGGCGTTAACCAAATGTACCTGCGCATTGAGTAGGCTCGCCATCTGTTGTGCCGTCTCTATAACGCGTTGATTAAGCGATTTATGATGTGTTTGCTCACTGCCGGCATTAACGGCGGCAATGATGTTACCTTGCTCAGGCCAAGCATGATCTTTGACTAACATTACAGGGCAGGGGCATTTGCGCAGAATATGCCAATCTGTAGGGGTAAAAATCATCGACTTCAGCACATCATGATCATGTGTGCCTTTAATCACTAAATCATAGTGATCTTCTAATACCGCTTTGACGACAGCCTCAAAAGGGCGGTTATGCCAAACCACTTTTATATCGATCTGAATACCCTGGGCACGTGGTTGTTTTAGGTATTCATTTACCCAGAGTTCGCGATCTTTAATCACTGCGTGTTTCATTGACTCACGTTCTTCACCAGAGAGCAGCGTAGTCATTTCATAAGAGAATTCGTAAACAGATAAAAAAGCGGTTAGCTTACCGCCTTGACGTTGTATCAAGGCTAATGCTCGCTCTAAGGCTTTTTGCGCTGAACTGGTGGGATCCAATACTACTAACACATGATTAAACACTGTCATGGCATATTCTCTACTTTGTTAACCTACATAAGCTAAGTGTAGACAACATCTATAGATATGGGAAATCACCGGTTTGCGCTAAATCAAGTATACTGCAGAATTAACATTGCCCCGCTAACTGTGCTAAGCCGTCAGCATCCACAATCGTGATAAGCTTGCCATCGACCTCAATGATCTGCTCTTTGTGAAAACGGCTGAGTAATCGGCTAATGGTTTCTACCGTTAAGCCCAGGTAATTACCAATATCGCTGCGTGTCATGCTAAGACGAAAGGCTTTATTCGAAAACCCGCGGCTAGCAAAGCGAGACGCTAAATGGCTAATAAAGGTCGCTAATTTCTGCTCTGCGGTTTTTCGGTTTAATAACAACAGCATTTGTTGATCCGCTTGAATATCTTGGCTCATTAATCGCATCATTTGCTGACGTAATTTGGGCAACTGACCTAAAAGGAGTTCAAGATTGTTATAGGGGATCTCGCAGATCATGCCTGTTTCCAGTGCCTCGGCATAGCTAGCATGATGTTCGTTGTTAATGGCATCAAAGCCTATTACATCACCTGGTAAATGAAACCCTGTTATTTGCTGCTCGCCTTGTTCGGTTAAGGTAAAGGTTTTAAAGGAACCGGTACGAATAGCAAACAACGATTTTAACGGCATACCCGTTTCAAATAGCATATCGCCTTTGTGTAAAGGCCGCTTACGTTGAATTATATCGTCTAACTTGCTCATTTCCTGATCGCTTAACGAAAACGGTAAGCAAAGCTGACTAAAACCACAATCTTGGCAATTTATCGCAGAACGTTGCATAGGGTATTCCTGTTATCCTTAAAACCCAGTTTTACATGGCAGAAGTTGTTAGCTTAGAAAACTAACCTTGGCAAAGCAAGCCATATTGTGTAACCACCATAAAGTGCTAACAATAACGCGGCGATATAACGAAAACTAGGTTGGTTTTTTAAGGTGGTTAACGCATTCGCGGCGGCGCCAAAGCTCAGTAACGCCGGTAAGGTTCCAAGGCCAAACATAAACATTAGTAAGGCTCCGGCTGCCGCACTGCCACTGGCTAAACTCCAGCTTAAGGTTGAATACACCAAGCCGCAAGGCAAAAACCCCCATAACACACCATAGCGATAGGCTTTACTGGGGCTATTGAGCGGAAGCAGCGCTTTGGTATAAGGCTGTACATGGCGCCATAAGCGCTGACCAAGCCGCTCTAATTGCGTTAAACCAAACCAGAGGCGGGCAATGTACAATGCCATAGCGATAAGGAGTAAACCGGCCACAAGTCGCAACCACAACAACGAAATACCCGCTAGGCTCATGGCGCTGGCGCCAAAGTAGCCTACCAAGCCACCAAATACAGCATAGGTTGTTAGCCTGCCTAAACTTAGAAACAGCTGTAAGCGGAATTTTTCGGCACGATCTGTTGCAGGCATGGCCATTTGCAATGCTGCCACAATGCCGCCACACATCACAAGGCAGTGGCTGCTGCCCAGAAAACCAATGAGCAGGGCAGCAGAATAATCAATGATCATTAGGCTTAGTGGATTCTTTGACGGGGTGTTTTGCAGCAGGCTTATTATCTTCATCAAATAAGATGCTAAAACCTTCTTTCTCTAGATCGTCAAATTGCTTGGTGCGTACCGCCCAAAAAAAGATACAAAGTCCTATTGCTACAAACAAAATGGCAATCGGGATCAAGACGTAGATGATGCTCATTTTTTTAATAACCTAAGTGAATTTGATACAACTAGCAAAGAGCTAAAAGACATACCTATCACTGCGATATAGGGTGAAACAAAACCGGCAACAGCCAGGGGTATGATGATAAGATTATACCCTACTGACCAGCCTAAATTCTGTTTAATTACTCGCGCAGTGGTGTTTCCACCCTGTAAAAGTTGCGCCACTAAGCCGATATCGGGTTGCAGCAACACCACATCAGCTTGGTTTTTAGACAGATCGGTTCCAGAGTGAACCGCTACTGATACATGTGAGGCGTTAAAGCCTGGGCTGTCATTAATACCATCTCCCAGCATTAATACCTTAGCACCTTTAGCGATAAAACTTTGAATTTCTGCCACTTTTTGTTCTGGGCTGCAGCCTTTTACCATAAAGTTAAGGTGCAGTTGATTACTCACATATTCAGCTTGCGAGGAATGATCGCCAGTAAGCATACCTAATTGATAGCCTTGTTGTTGCAAGGTTTTAATGAGTAAAGGGACTTCAGGCCGCAGCTTATCTTCTAATTGAATAGCGGCCATAGGCTGCTCTCCAATTCGTAAATAGACCATGGCTTCGCTAACCGGTGTTATTTCACAAAACGCTGCACTGCCAACGCGAATATGTTGTCCTTGCCAATACGCACTGATCCCCGCACCAATCTTCACTTGAATGCTGTCAAGTGCTAACGCTTGCGTAAAGTAAGGCAAAAACGCTCGAGCAATAGGATGCTCTGAGTAGCGCTCGAGGTTAGCAATAAGATTAAGCATTGCGGCGTCATCTTGTGTTTCATGCAAAGGGATCACGCGGCTTACACTGAATTTTCCCTCAGTAAGCGTCCCTGTTTTATCAAAAATAATATGGCTAATGTCTGGCAGCGTTTCAAGCGCTTGGGCGTTTTTGATTAAAATACCACGGCGATTAAGGCGCGCGAGAGCACAGGTAATGGCAGTGGGTGTCGCTAAACTCAGGGCACAAGGGCAGGTTGCCACTAACACAGATAAGGTTACCCAAAAAGCACGATCGGGGTTCCACCAGAAATACCATAATAAAAAGGTTAATACGGCAATAACCAGTAAGCGTTCAACAAAGTATTTGGCTAATTTATCCGTTTTCTCAACCAGCTTGGGTTTTTGACTAAGGGTTTGTTGTTGTAACTGAATGATCTGGCCTAAGCGTGAGTGTGCCAGCGGAGCCGTTACGTTAATCGTCAACAAACCATCATGGTTCACACTGCCTGCTAGCACCGTATCACCCAGCGTTTTCGTGATAGGACGATACTCGCCAGTTAACATCGATTCGTCCACCGAGCTGGTTCCTTCGTGCACAACGCCATCTGCCGCGAGGGTTTCACCGGCTTTTACCAAAATCAAATCACCCGCTTGTAAGCGGCGCGCTGAGGTGGATTGCGGTCCTTGTTCAGTCACTAATGTGGCAGTTACCGGCATGATTTTTAACAGATTGCTCGTGGCTTCGCGTGCTTGGGCGCGGGCCCGGAACTCAAAAAACTTACCTAATTGCAGTAAAAAGGTAAACATACATACCGATTCAAAATACACTTCACCGGTTTGAAATACGGTGGCGTAGCTTGAGGCAAAGAAGGTGTAATATAAGGCCAGAGTTACTGGCACATCCATATTCATTTGGCGGGCTTTGGTGCTGCGCCACGCACTGATCACAAAAGGTTTAGCGGCATAGACCACAACCGGTATGGTTAACAGCATACTGATCCAACGCAAGTAACCTTCGTGTGATGTGTCGATACCCGTGTACTCGCCAAAGTATAAAGCAAAGGCTAGCATCATCACTTGCATGGTAAGAATACCCGAAACGGCCAAGCGTTTCAGGTAACGGTTTAACTCTTGTTTAAAAACATGCTCTTCGTTGTCAGCCACAAAGGGGCTGGCTTGATAGCCTAAGGTATTTATCAGTTTGAGTATGTGGCTTAAGGGCAGCGTTTGGCTGTCAAAGCGTATCAAGGCTCGTTGGGTCGAAGCATTAATATTGGCGCTGCTGATGTGTGGTTGTTGTTTTAGTTTTTTTTCAATTAACCATGCGCACGCCGCACAACTCATGCCGCTAATAGAAAGCTCAATCTCGGTAAGCTGCTCATGTTGTCGACTGATATCGGCCAATACGTCGGGATGATCATAACTGGCTAGCTCGGCCAGCAGATGTTCGGGCATGGCGCTAACTTTTACCGCCGACTCTGTCCTAAATTGATAATAGTCGCTGAGCCCATTTTCAAAAATGGTTTCAGCGACGGCTTGGCAACCAGCACAACAAAAATGCTGTGTCTGTTCGGCTAACACTGCGGTAAAACGCGAACCTGTTAATACGGGCTCATGGCAATGAAAACAGGGTACTGCAGTCAAGATGATGTCCTTAGTAGCCCAGTTTTATTTCTTGCTCTGCAGGCAGCGTTAAATTTGCCCGTAATCGCCATTCTTGTGAATCATCAGAAACGGTTAAGCGCCAGCGTCCATTCGGCGTTGAGGGTAGGGTAGCGACATAGAGTAATTCACCACTGCGCTCTGCATCGACGGCAAAGTCATGTTCACCGAGGGTAGGGTGATAAAAATCTAAATGAATACGCTCACCCAGTACGGCGTTTTCGGCAAAACGGATAACCGCACGATTACCAGCAACCAAGATGTTTGCATCTAAGTTACGTAAGGCCGCTTCGCGGTATTTCGCCAATTGCAAGTTGATGGTTCTACCGGCTTGATAGTAATCATCAATCACGAGCTCTGGCTTATGCTGCTGCATCACCACTACGGTATGAACGGCTTTAAGTGCGGTAACCACCGGGATAGCAATAAGTACCCACGGCCAGACATATTTGTACCAGGGTTTTGTATCTAGCTGCATGTATTACCTCGTCTATATAACTAAGCCCCATTACGGGGCTTATTCGCGAACAGTTTGCTAATCAGGATGTAAGCCTAGGTATTAGCGTAAATCTTCTGGGTTAGCTAACCGGTAAACATACGCTGTTAACAAATGCACTTTGTCTTCTCCCAGCGTTTGTTTAAAGGCCGGCATTACACCATAACGGCCATTACGTAAGGTTTCTTCAATTGCAGCAGAAGAGCCACCATATAACCAAATGTTATCAGTTAGGTTAGGCGCACCAAACGGCAGATTGTGCGCAATACTGCCACGACCATCGGCGCCGTGACACGCCGCACACATACCAAATTTTGCTTTACCGGCTTCAGCATCTTTTTCGTTTACGGCACGGCCAGAAAGCTGTAGTACGTATGCGGTCATTTCTTTAATGCCTTGATCTCCCAATGCAGCTTCCCAACCTGGCATCGCAGCTTTACGGCCGTATAACAAGGTTTCTTTAATCTTGTCAGGTGTACCGCCATACAGCCAGTCATTATCCGTTAAATTGGGGAAACCACGCTGACCACGGGCATCTGAGCCATGACACAGCGCACAGTTTTGCAAATACAAACGTTGGCCAATTTTTAACGCTTCAGTGTCGTAAGCCAAATCGAGCACTTCGCGCTGTGCAAATTGTTGAAACACCGGCCCATACACTTCATCTGCTTTGATGTTTTCCAAATCTAATTGCACACGACGGCCTTCAGCTAACGCTAATTGCGTTGCTTGACGCGATTCCTCTAGCGATTTTATGCCTTGATTTGAACTGGACCAGCCTAAAAAGCCTTTATAATTACCCAGGCCTGGATAGGCAGCCAGATAAAAAATCGACCAAATTAACGTGGCAAAGAACATATAGGTCCACCATTTTGGTAGCGGATTATTTAATTCTTTTAAGCCATCAACTTCATGATCTGTCGTTTCATCTTCAGGAACCCCAACATAATTTTTCAGGTTCCACAGAATTAACACTAAGCATAGTACCAATACCGGTAGGGTAAAAACCCAAATCCAAAGACTCCAGAAGCTACTCATGCTCCGACTCCCGTTTAGAATGTTGTTTTTTTGGATCCGGCTCGTCGTCAAAAACTAAGTTTGCTGCTTCGTCAAAATCGGGCTTACGTTTTTTACTGTAAGCCCAAATCACGAATGCGACAAACGACACGAACAGGATCAATGTCAAAATGCTGTGAAGTGTTGCAAATTCCATGGTCATTACTTCAAGGCTGTACCCAATGATTGCAGGTACGCAATCAGGGCTTCCATTTCAGTTTTACCTTGCACAGCGGCCGCAGCACCCGCGATATCTTCATCGGTATACGGCACACCAAAGCGACGGAATACCTCTAGTTTTCTCGCAGTATATTTGCCATCCAGCACATTCGTATCAAGCCAAGGATACGCCGGCATATTCGATTGTGGCACCACCGAACGCGGATCCATTAAGTGGGCATAATGCCAATCGTCACTATAGCGCTCACCTACACGAGCCAAGTCTGGACCTGTGCGCTTCGAGCCCCATAAAAACGGGTGTTCCCACACGCTTTCACCGGCAACGGAGTAATGGCCATAACGCTCTACTTCAGCCCGAAACGGCCGAATCATTTGGCTATGGCAATTGGTACAGCCTTCACGGATAAAAATATCACGGCCTTCCATTTGCAACGCGGTATAGGGTTTTAAGCCATCTATCGGTTGCGTGGTTTCTTCCATAAACATTAATGGCGTAATTTGCACTAAGGTACCAAAACTGATGGCTACGATGGTCAAAATACCGAGCAAACCAACGCTTTTTTCGACTTTTTCATGATGGTTCTTTTGCATCTTAAGTCTCCTTACGCTGCCGCTGCGACAGGCTGTGCCGCAGTGTGTTTGCTGCTAACTGTTTTGTAAACGTTGTAGGCCATAATCAGCATACCCGCTACAACGAACACGCCACCAATAAAGCGCATTAAATAGAATGGCATAGAGGCTTCTAAACTTTGTACAAAGCTGTAAGTTAAGGTGCCGTCAGTATTCACTGCACGCCACATCATGCCTTGGGTAATACCACTAATCCACATCGCTACAATGTAAAGCACTACGCCAATGGTATGTAACCAGAAGTGGGTATTAATCAGCTTAAGGCTGTACATGCCATCTTTGTTGTACACGGCCGGGATCAAGTGATACATGGCACCAATAGAGATCATCGCCACCCAACCTAAGGCACCAGAATGCACGTGACCAATGGTCCAGTCGGTGTAGTGAGATAGGGCATTAACTGACTTGATTGCCATCATAGGGCCTTCGAACGTCGACATACCATAGAATGACAGCGAAACAATTAAGAACCGTAAGATAGGATCGGTTTTTAACTTGTGCCAAGCGCCTGATAAGGTCATAACACCGTTAATCATACCGCCCCAGCTAGGGACAAACAGAATGACTGACATAACCATACCTAACGACTGCGTCCAATCAGGTAATGCAGTGTAGTGCAAGTGGTGTGGGCCGGCCCAAATATACAGCGCAATCAGTGCCCAAAAGTGCACGATAGACAAACGATAAGAATAAACCGGACGGCCAGACTGTTTCGGTACAAAGTAATACATCATACCTAAGAAGCCCGCAGTTAATAAAAAGCCCACTGCGTTGTGACCATACCACCACTGCACCATTGCATCTACCGCACCCGCATAAATCGAATACGATTTGCCTAAATGCACTGGGATAACCATGCTATTAACGATGTGCAAAGCGGCTACGGTGATAATAAAGCCGCCGTAGAACCAGTTAGCAACATAAATATGGCTGGTTTTACGTTTGGCCAAGGTGCCAAAAAACACGATAGCAAAGCTGATCCAAACTACTGCAATTAAAATGTCGATAGGCCATTCCAGTTCAGCATATTCTTTGCTCTGGCTCAGGCCCATTGGCAAGGTGATGACTGCAGCGATAATCACTGTTTGCCAACCCCAAAATGTAAACATTGCCAGCTTTTCTGCAAACAGTCTAACCTGACAGGTACGCTGCACCACGTAATAACATGTAGCAAACAAGGCGCTGGTACCAAAAGCGAAGATCACCGCATTGGTGTGTAAAGGACGAAGACGGCTGTAGGTTAGCCATGGAGTATCAAAGTTAAGCGCTGGCCAGTATAACTGGGCTGCAAGTAACACACCCACCACCATACCAACAATACCCCATAATACGGTAGTGATGGCAAAGAGGCGGACAACGCTATAGTTGTATTCAACATTTAACGGTTTGGTCTGGCTCATGTTGAGTTCCGCTGCAGTTTTTGCTGGTTACTAAAAATCCACCGTATGGTGGCCCTTCTTGTTATAAGTAGGTGCTGTAATCCGCGAGCAAATCAGTCGATTTGTCACGTCAGAGCACATACTATATTTGGCTCAAATGATACGAGTTTTACCCCACAAAAGATAGGTAAAGCCGCCTATTTTATGATGTAGAACAAAGTCGATGGTTAATTTGTAACCAATTAGGCCAAGACCTAGTCTTTTTTGCCTAATTCAGGATAAACTCCCGTATCAATTTAAATAAATGAACACGCACAGATGAATTTACGAATAAAACCGTTAAGACGATTAGTCTTGTTGTTGGGCTTACTCGTTGCTGTATCAGGCTGTCAACCTAGGCAAAAGGACATTACCCAAGCCATTTTGCTGCAAACCGCAGAGTTCATTTTGCAGATCAGTCCAGGGACGATCCCGGTAGAGACCGCGTTAACATTGAGCTTAGCAACGCAAGAGCCGTTAGTGCAGGTGAGTGCAGAGATACAAGGGGTATCAATGTATATGGGTCGTATTCCTTTACAGTGGCGTCAGGCCGACACTACAGCAGAGGCAAAAAACACGGCGTGGACGGCTGAATTTTTTTTAGGGGCCTGTAGCGATCCACAGATGCAATGGCAGTTGCAACTGTGGTTAGAATACCCAGATGGTCGAAAAGTGCCGTACCTCGTGCCCTTTCAATCCCGTTGGCGTTAGCTTTTTTGCTGACTGACCTGTTGGCCGATTTTCTGGCTTAGCGCAAGCGGTGCCGCATGATCAAGCTGTAAGCGCGCTGTTTCAACACACACAAACGCGTTGTAGTTGTCATCGGCTAAATCGGCAATAGCTGCACAGCGTGATACGAAGGGATTCCATACCACAGTACTATCAAAACCCGTTTGCGCGATAGCAAGACGGTGTTGCCCCGTATCTAGGTGCAGCACTGGCGCCGGCGCGGTATAAACGCGATCGATTTCTTGCGAAAACGTTACTGGCGTAGACTCACGTATTAATTGATTGGCTAACACTTTGTCCAAGTATGATTGACCAATACCCGCTACGTGTACTTGCTCTAATGCCGTTACCGCAAAATAACTGTGCAGTGCCGCTTGTTGCAATAGTGGTGACGAACAACTGAGTGCCATCGTCAGATCGGTTGCGGTTAACGTAACGGTAAGAGAAAGTTCAGCGGCAGCAGAGTGCACATTGGCGATGCCAGAGGGTAAATCGGCTACCGAAATACTCAGCGTGAGTTGGGTAAACTCTGCCGTGACGGTTTGCTGTTGCACCGACCACATCCGTGTTCTAACCAGTCCATGATTCGGTAAGCTTTGTTGTTCTGGATTTAGCACGGTGGACACCGGGCCAAACCAGGGCCAACAAACAGGCACGCCGCCACGGATCGGATAACCATCATGCCATCTTGCTAACGGCGACACCCAAAGCACGTCTTGCCCAGGGCGGGGCTGATAAGATAAAACATGACCGCCGTACAACGACACTATTACCCGCGCCTGTGCGCATTGTAGCTCATAACAGGGTAAGTCAGTTAAATGGGCAAAACCGGTAACGGCGTTAATAGCAGACTGGGGAGACGGCTTCATAAATGTCCTCTTATGAAAACAGCCAGCAAAGGCTGGCTGTTTTTAGCGATAATGTAGCAATAATGCCCTTAGAACTTCATCAGTTCAACGGTATTATCTAACATGCGGTTACTAAAGCCCCATTCGTTATCGTACCAGCTCATCACTTTAACTAAACGGCCCAAGACGCGGGTTTCTGTGGCATCAAAAATGGATGACATGGGATTATGGTTAAAATCAATTGATACCAGCGGTAAATCATTTACGGCCAACACTTGATTCATCGGGCTGGTGGCTGCGGCTTGACGAATAATATTGTTGACTTCATCGGCTGACGTTTCGCGACCGGCAATAAAGGTTAAATCGACTAACGATACATTGATGGTCGGTACGCGTACCGCTAAACCATCAAACTTACCTTTAAGTTCTGGCACCACCAAGCCAACAGCGGCGGCGGCACCGGTCTTGGTTGGGATCATTGACATAGCTGCTGCACGCGCACGACGTAGATCGGTGTGATACACATCGCTTAACCGTTGATCGTTGGTATAAGCATGAATTGTGGTCATTAAACCTGATTCAATCCCTAACGCTTCGTACAGCGGCTTAGCAATAGGCGCTAAGCAGTTGGTGGTACAAGAAGCATTAGAAATAATATTCATTTCTGGCGTTAAAATCTGATGATTTACACCATATACAACGGTCGCATCAACATCTTTACCCGGCGCAGAGATAATCACTTTTTTAGCGCCCGCAGTTAAGTGTGCGCCAGCCGTTTTACGATCAGTAAATAAGCCAGTACATTCTAACACCACATCGATGTTCATCTCGCCCCAAGGTAATTCGGCGGGATTGCGTACGCTTAGTGTACGAATTTCATCGTTATTAACATAGATGGCTTTGTCATCGTGATTCACGTTGGCCGAAAAAATACCATGCGCGGTATCGTACTTTAATAAGTGCGCATTAATGGCCGCGTCGCCTAAGTCATTAATGGCAACCACTTTGATATCGTAATTTTTGCTGCTTTCATAAAGTGCACGCAGAACATTACGACCGATACGGCCGAAACCGTTAATAGCAACACGAATTGACATAAGAACCCCGTTGTTAAGTGCTAGACTGATTAAAGTGTATAGTAAATACGGCGCGCGATGAGCAGCTTATCACGCCTATTGCCTTACAAGTGTGTAGTAAAATTACATTATTTATCGAAATATTCAAGTCTCAAAGCGATTTTGTTGGTTTTTTTGTAATTTTATGACATAAATTACTCATGACATCTAACCCTTAGCCGCATAGAATGCATAGTGAATAAAGCTTATTTTAGTAAAGGAACCCAAATGGACGCAGCGCTACGCTCAGAACTGATTGCTTTTAATGGTATCGAAACGGATTACAACGATGCCTGGGGTAAGCCAACCACGGTAGCTGAAGCAGATCAAATGGCCTTACTAGCCGCTATGGGATACCCCGTAGCAGACGACACAGCGACGCGGCAAGAATTACTAGAACGGCAACTGGATTTTTGGCAACAGGTCATTGCCCCTGTTTCTGTGCAAAATGTGGCAGAACAATGGCAGTTAGACATTCAGGTGCCATTGGCACTGGCTAATCTGACCTTTGAGCTCTCGTTACAGACTGAACAAGGTGAACAACATCATTGGCAGGTGATCCCAGTTGAAGGCGAGCTGACGCAAGTGGCAGTGTTAGATGGCGAAGAATATCATCAATATCAGCATCAGTTTACGACAGCCTTAGCCGCAGGTTACCACCACGTTACAGTGAATTTGCAAGATACCGAGCTCAGTGTGCAACAGCAACTAATCATCAGCCCTGGCAAATGCTTCCAACCTGCCGCCTTCGCGCAGCATAAACAGTGGGGCAGTGCGATTCAATTATACGCACTGCGTTCGCAGCGCAGTTGGGGCATTGGTGATTTTACCGATTTAGCGACTTTAGTGCGTTATCTGGCGAAACAGGGGGCAGATTTTGTAGGGCTTAATCCAATACATGCGCTTTATCCTGCACTACCTGACAATGCCAGCCCCTATAGTCCCTCCTCGCGTCGTTGGTTAAACATTATTTATATTGATGTGACTGCCGTGCCCGGTTACCGCGAGTGTGCTGAAGTACAGCAACAGATAGCCGCGCCAGATTTTGTGCAAACGTTAGCGGCACAACGCGCAGCAGATTGGGTGGATTATCCGGCGGTTATGGCGTTAAAACTGCCCATACTTAACACACTGTATAAGTGGTTTTTGCGCCATGCCGACACGGCACAACAGGAAGCCTTTGATAATTTTAAACAGCTAGGCGGCGCCAGTTTACACCAATTGGCATTATACGATGCGCTACACAGCTGGTTATATCAGCAAGATCAGCAGTATTGGGGCTGGCCAAATTGGCCAGAGCAGTATCGCGATATTGAGCATGAGGCGGTGCAGCAATTTGCAGCAGCGCAAAAAGAAGCGTTGGATTTTTATTGTTATCTGCAGTTTTTAGCACAGCAACAACTTGCCCAAGTACAACAACTTGCTAAAGCAGAAGGCATGTTGCTGGGATTGTATCGCGATTTAGCCGTGGGGGTGAGTGACGCCTCTACCGAGATATGGGCGAATCCTGAGTTATATTGTCGTGATGCCAGTGTAGGCGCTCCGCCTGATCCGCTGGGGCCAGCTGGGCAAAATTGGGGCTTACCGCCCATGAAACCTTATCAGTTATATCAGCAGGCTTATGCGCCGATGATTGAGTTGTTTCGCAGTAATATGCAACATGCAGGCGCCCTGCGTATTGATCATGTTATGGCTCTCTTGCGCCTTTGGTGGGTGCCTAAATCGGCTAAAAATGCCGGTGGTGGCGCCTATGTGTATTATCCCATCATGGATTTACTCGGCATTCTGGCCTTGGAGAGTCAGCGGCAACAAGCGGTGATCATTGGTGAAGATTTGGGCACGGTGCCCGACGGGATCCGTGATTTGCTGCAACAGTTTGGCATTTATTCCTATCGCGTGTTCTTCTTTGAAACGGCGGCTGATGGCGGTTATATTTCGCCGGCGCATTATCCCGAGCAAGCGATGGCAACATTAAGTACCCACGATTTACCCACCTTGATAGGCTTTTGGCACTGTGAAGATTTAAAGCTAGGGCAACAACTGGGGTTATATCAAGACGAGGCCATGTTGCAACAGTTATATCAGCAACGGCATACCAACAAACAACGCATACTTGATTCATTGCATGGCCACAATCGTTTGCCCTTGGACTATCCGCGCAGTGTTGATCATCTGGGCATGGATCAGCAGCTTAATTTTGCGCTACAGCAGCATTTAGCCGCAGGTTCACAGCAATTGCTTTGTTTACAAATTGAGGATTGGCTAGAAATGACGCAACCTGTCAATGTGCCAGGCACCAGTAACGAGTATCCAAATTGGCGGCGTAAATTGAGTCAAAATTTAGAAGATTGGACGCAAAATCCGACGATTACGCAGTTATTACAGCGTTTAAGCCAATTGAGAAAGCCGCAGTAAAGCGCGATATCAAAGTAAAGTGCGATTTTTCGCAACGTGCAACGCATCACTGAGTGAACAGACAAAAATAAAAGAAGGACAAGGTAATGAATGTGAGTTTTTTAGCTGAAGCGCGCTGCGCGAATCCCTTTCAGGTGTTGGGCTGGCAAGAACATCGCCTAGACAAAAAAAAAGCGGGGCTGGTACTCAGAGCCTATTTACCGCATGCATCTGCCGTCGCGGCGTTTGATGCTAAAACCGATACCTGTTTAGGACAGATGATCGAAGATGCCACCACGCCCGGTGTGTTTGAATTGGTGCAGCTAAAAAAACGTAAACCGGTCCCTTATTATTTTGTCGTTACGCAGGATCAGCAACAAAGCAAACGTATTGATCCCTATCAGTTTACGGCTGACGCCTTTTATGCGGTGCATTTTGTGCACACCCATCCAGAAAACCTGTATCGGCAGTTGGGTGCACAATTAATTGAGGTTGAATGGGCCAATAAGCGGGTGCCTGCTACCCGCTTTGCGGTGTATGCACCCAATGCCAGCAGTGTCAGTTTAGTGGGTGATATGAATAGATGGGATGGTCGTTGTCATCCTATGGAGCGCACGGCATGTGGCCATTGGGTACTGGTTGTGCCAGAGATTGTTGCCGGTGAGCGCTATAAATTTGAAATTAAAGATCAGCATGGGCACTTATTGCCGCATAAGGCCGATCCATTGGCGTTTTATGCCGAGCAATACCCGTCACATGCTTCGCTGGTGTACGATCACGGTAACTATCAATGGCAAGATAGTGCCTGGCAACAGCGCGTAAGCCCTGCGGCGTACTCACAGCCGATGAGTATTTACGAAGTGCATCCTGGCTCGTGGCGGCGCACGGCGGATAACCAGCCACTGAGCTACACCGAGCTGGCAGCGCAATTAATCCCCTATGTATTGGATATGGGCTATACCCACATTGAATTAATGCCGATTATGGAGCATCCGTTCGATGGTTCTTGGGGCTACCAACCGCTAGGATTATTTGCACCAACCTCACGTTTTGGTCATCCCGATGATTTTAAAGCTTTTGTTGATGCCTGCCATCAGGCGGGTATTGGCGTTATTCTCGATTGGGTTCCAGCGCATTTCCCTGAAGATGGCCATGGTTTAGCGCGATTTGATGGCAGTCATTTATATGAATATGCCGATCCACGCCGCGGCTGGCACCCAGATTGGAATTCCTGCATTTACGATTTTGGTAAAGATTACGTTAGGCAATTTTTGGTCGCCAGTGCCTTGTACTGGTTAGAGCATTTCCACGTTGATGGCATTCGAGTTGATGCCGTAGCGTCGATGTTGTATTGGGATTACTCACGCAAGGCCGGTGAATGGATCCCGAATATCGATGGCGGTAATCATAATTATGAGGCCATCAGTTTATTTCAGTGGTTAAACCGCGAAGTGTACAGTAAGTTCCCGCATGCGATGACCATTGCTGAAGAATCCACGTCGTTCCCGCAAGTCTCTAGACCCACCGACAGTGGCGGTCTGGGCTTTGGCTTTAAATGGAACATGGGCTGGATGAACGATAGCCTGAGGTATATCAGTAAAGATCCTGCTTACCGGCAATATCACCATGGTGATTTAACCTTCTCAATGGTGTATGCCTACAATGAAAATTTTGTATTGCCGTTGTCACATGATGAAGTTGTGCATGGCAAAGGCAGTTTATTGCAAAAAATGCCAGGCGATGAATGGCAACAAGCCGCCAATATGCGGGCGTTTTTAGCCTTTATGTTTGCCCATCCGGGTAAAAAAATGAATTTTATGGGCATTGAGTTTGCGCAAAGCGCCGAGTGGAATCATACCAAAAGCTTAGATTGGCACTTATTAGCTTTCGAAAAGCACCATGGTATGCAGCAGCTATTCCGTGATTTGAATCATTGCTACAAGCAGCAAGCCCCCTTGTATCAACTTGATTACGATACCAAAGGCTTTGGCTGGCTTGATCATCAAGATGCGACACACAGTACGTTGAGCTTCTATCGTGAAGATGCCCAAGGCGAGCGCGTGTATATTTTAAGTAACTTTACCCCCGTACCACGCACCCGTTTCCACTTTGGCGTGGCGGAGCTGGCTGAATATGAAGTTATTTTAAATACCGACAGCGTACATTATTGGGGCAGTAATTTCCCTGTGCAGCAAGGTGCATTACATAGCACCGAGCATGCTTACCAAGGACAACCCTACAGTGCGGTGATCGACTTACCGCCTTTAGCGACGCTTTATTTACGCAAAAAAGTATAAGGATTAATCATGACACCGGGCATGGGATTATTAAAGATGTCAGTCGGTCAGCCTGCACCTTTAGGGGCAACAAAGCTGGCAATGCATGATTGGAATTTTGCCGTATATGCACCGGATGCCACCGCATTAATCCTGTGTTTATATCGTCCAGACACGGAAGAATTATTGGGTGAAATGCCTTTTACCGGTCGAACCGGCGATATTTGGCATCTGGCCGTAAGTGGGATTGCCGAAGGCTCCTTGTATGCGTTAAAAGCACAAGGGCCCAACGTGCCCGATGCCGGGTTACGTTTTGATCACGAGCGGGTATTACTGGATCCCTATTGTCGACGTTTAAACCGGCCACAAATTTGGCAAGAGCGGCAATACCTGAATCGAAGCCATTATGCATTGGCCAAAGGGGTATTAGAGGATACGCCATTTGATTGGCAAGCAACGGCTAAACCGGCGATTCCCCGAGAGAAAACCGTCATTTATGAAGCCCATGTGAAAGGCTTAACCATGCAGCACCCTGAAGTGCCTACGCATTTACGTGGTACTTACTTGGGCTTATGTCATCCGGCGATTATTGCGCATTTAAAAGCGTTAGGCATTACCACTGTGCAATTATTACCAGTAACCGCATTTATGGCTGAGCCTCGGTTAAGTGCACTGCGCCTAACTAATTATTGGGGTTACAATCCTATCGGTTTTTTTGCCCCCGAGCCGCGTTATCAGTATGAAGATGCGGTGTCGGAATTTAAAACGATGGTAAGAACGCTGCATCAACATGGCTTAGAAGTGATCCTGGATGTCGTGTTCAACCATACCGCCGAAGCGGGGGAGGATGGCCCCGTGTTAAGTTTTCGAGGCTTAGCGAATCGGCAGTATTATTTGTTCCATAGTCATGGCGAAATGACGGATTATCAAAATTACTGCAATTTTACCGGCTGCGGTAACACCCTGAATGTATCACACCCGATGATGCAAAAAATGGTGTTAGATGCGCTGCGGTATTGGTTAACTGAGATGCAAGTGGATGGGTTTCGGTTTGATCTCGCGGTCACCCTTGGCCGTGAATTTAAGCGTTTTAACCCCTATGCGGCTTTTTTTCAAATCATTGCTCAAGATCCGGTGATTTCAAAAGCCAAACTGATTGCCGAGCCTTGGGATGTTGGCCCTTTTGGCTATCATTTGGGGCAGTTCCCAGCGCATTGGTCTGAATTAAACGACAAAAGCCGTGATACGTTTCGGGGCTTTTGGCGCGGCGATCGCGGCATGTTGCCGGAATTTGCCACCCGATTACTGGGGTCGCGCGATATTTTTCAAAAGCACCATAAACCAGCCAGTTGCAGCGTAAATTACCTTAGTTACCATGACGGTTTTACCTTACATGATATGGTGAGTTATAACCAAAAACATAATTGGCTTAATGGTGAAGAAAACCGAGATGGCCATGGCCATAATTTAAGCTCAAATCATGGCATTGAAGGCCCCAGTTCAGAGCCTGCCATTTTAGCGGCGCGTTATCAGCACAAACGTAATTTGGTTGCGACGCTATTGCTTAGCCAAGGCATGATCCATTGGCTGGGGGGCGATGAATTAAGCCACACGCAGCACGGTAACAATAATGCGTATTGTCAGGATAATCCGATTTCATGGTTAAATTGGCAGTTAGACGGCCATGCCAATAAATTTTTGCAATTTGTGAAGCAATTAATGGCACTGCGCCAACAATTTGCCTGTTTGCAGCAACTCAGCTTACTTGATGACAATTACCAACTGCATGGTGATAAGCATCAGGTGCATTGGTTTTTAACTGATGGCACCCCGATGACCGAGCAGCACTGGCATCAAAGTGAATTAGCCAGTTGCATGGTAGAAATTGAAAATCGTAATAACGGCAAAACACTGCTATGCGTGTTAAATGCATCCAGCAAAAATCAACCGGTGGTATTACCGCAAGCCGTCACGCAGTTGGTGTTTGATACGGCCTTAAACGAGGGACTGATGCCAGCCACCACTGTACCCCGGCAAGATTGGCTGCAGTCGGCGCAGAGTTTATCTGTTTGGCATTAAGACTAGGATAATGAAGCCCAGAGCAAACTCGCATCTTTGGGCTATTTGAGTATATAATGCTGGCCATTTTACGAGCCGTGCTGTGTCGCTGAATGTTAAGGGTTTTTACGGAACAAGTTTGCTTATTTCGTAATGCCTAGAGATCAAGGGGCGCAGCGCTTATTAAACGCTGAAAGGATCGTCAGATGACAGATAACACACCCTTGTGTGATATAGGCTTTGTTGGGGCCGGAGTAATGGGTAAAAACCTTATTCTTAACCTAGCTGATAATGGTTACCGCGTAGCGGCTTTTGATCTCGACCACCAGAAACTGCAAGCTGTAATAGCGCAAGATGATGCCGAACGCGGCGAACAAGCACCACGTGTTATAGGGTGTAGTTCTTATACTGAATTGTTGTCACGTTTGTCTGCTCCCCACCTTATTGTGTTGTCTGTACCTGCTGGTAAACCCGTTGATGATGTCTGTCATAAATTGATTGATGCCGGTATTCAGGCCGATGATATTATTGTCGATACGGGTAACAGCCTGTGGACAGATACTGTTGCGCGCGAAAAATCCTATGAAGGCAAGTTTATTTTCTTCTCAACGGCGGTATCCGGTGGTGAAGTGGGTGCGCGCTTTGGTCCTTCCTTAATGCCAAGTGGCGATCCTTACGCGTGGACACGCATTAAACCCATGTGGCAAGCCATTGCGGCAAAAGTCGATCCAGCAACTGGTAAACCCATTGAGCGCTTTGAACCAGGTAATCCGGTGACAGAAGGCGAGCCATGTGCCGCGTATATTGGCCCCAGTGGTTCAGGCCATTATGTCAAAATGGTACACAACGGCATTGAATATGCCGATATGCAGCTAATTTGTGAAGCCTATCAGGTTATGCGCGATGTATTAGGGATGACCGCCACCGCCATCGCTGACATTTTTAAAACTTGGAATGATGGGCCTTTGCACAGCTATTTAATTGGCATCAGTGCCGAAGTCCTCGCGACCAAAGACAGTGAAACCGGTTTACCGCTGGTCGATGTTATTATGGACAAAGCCGGTCAAAAAGGCACGGGCTTGTGGACAGCCGTAAGTAGCTTGCAGTTGGGCAGCCCTGCGCCCACCATCGCAGAAGCCGTTTATGCGCGTTCAATTTCAGCTCTAAAAGCCGAGCGCGTAAAAGCCGCCACCGTGCTCGCGGGCCCAGCTCAAAACTTATACAGTGAAACCCAGCAAGCTGAGATCATTCAAGCGCTGCATGATGCGCTGTACTGCGCCAAAATTTGTGTGTACGCCCAAGGTTTCCATTTAATGAAAACGGCGGCCGATGAGCATGGTTGGCAATTAAACTTTGCCGAAATCGCCAAAATTTGGCGGGCCGGCTGTATTATCCGTGCGGTGTTTTTACAATCTATTACCGAAGCTTACGAGCGTAACGACGAACTGGAAAACCTGCTGCTCGATCCGTTCTTTTCTAAACAAATTTCGGTGTATCAACAAAACTGGCGTAAAGCCGTGGCCAATGCGTCTTTAGCTGGTATTCCGGTAGCGGCCTTAAGCTCAGCGCTCAGTTATTACGATGCGTATCGTACGGCAGTATTACCCGCTAATTTACTGCAAGGTCAGCGCGATTATTTTGGTGCACATACCTTTGAACGTACCGACAAAGCCAAAGGCAAAACCTATCATGTTGACTGGAGTCGCAGTGAGCGGCCAATGGTGAAAGTAAAATGAGTACGATCATTGGAACACCGGGCACCCCAAGCAGCACCAAGGTCTTACTGCTTGGGGCTGGCGAGTTGGGAAAAGAGCTCTGTATCGAGTTGAAACGCTATGGTTGCGAGGTCATTGCGGTAGATCGTTATCCTAACGCGCCGGCGATGCAAGTGGCTGACAAAGCTGTGGTAATGTCGATGTTGGATAACGCCGCGCTGCGCCAGCTCGTGATAAGTGAAAAACCCGCGTTAATCGTGCCAGAATTAGAAGCCATTGCCACCTCGGTATTAATTGAGTTGGAAGAGGCGGGTTTTACGGTTGTGCCCAGTGCCAAAGCCGTTAATTTAACCATGAACCGCGAAGGCATTCGCCGTTTAGCGGCGGAGACGCTGCAGCTAAAAACCTCACCCTATCAATTTGCTGAAGATAAAGCCGGCTTTTTAGCTGCCGTTACCGCCATTGGTTATCCTTGTGTGGTAAAACCCATTATGTCGTCATCGGGTAAAGGGCAAAGCGTTTTGCGCTCAGATGCCGATTTAGAAGCGGCCTGGGCGTATGCTCAAGAGGGTGGTCGCGCAGGTAAAGGCCGGGTGATCGTAGAAGGCTTTATCGACTTTGACTATGAAATTACCTTGCTTACCGTTAATTCGGTGTCCGGTATTCAATATTGTGCACCTATCGGTCATCGCCAAGAAAAAGGTGATTACCGCGAAAGCTGGCAGCCACAAGCTATGTCAGTCCAAGCGCAGCAGCAAGCCGAAGCCTATGCCAAGGCTGTGGTAACCGCGCTAGGCGGCAAAGGCTTGTTTGGCGTAGAGTTGTTTATTAAAGGCGATGAGGTGTGGTTTAGCGAAGTCTCTCCCAGACCTCACGACACCGGCATGGTCACCTTAATATCGCAACAATTAAGTGAGTTTGCCTTGCATGCTCGCGCTATTTTAGGCCTGCCTATTCCACATATTAAACAATACGGCGCTGCTGCTTCCGCAGTATTGCTGGTACCAGGCCATAGCCAAAATATTCAATACGCTGGGTTAGCCGAAGCCTTAGCCAACCCCGATACCGAGTTTCGTATTTTTGGCAAACCCGAAGTACAAGGCGAACGCCGCATGGGCGTTGCTTTAGCGCTTGCCGACACGGTAGACGCCGCCACCGAAAAAGCCTTAGCGGTAGTGAGCAAAATACAGGTGAGCTTACGCTAAAACATCACGCCTTATGTAATATGCAATTTGTAACTACACCCTCTATTTAAGAACGGGGCGAAGCCCCGTTTTTCTTACCTGATGTTTACTGCAACCGCCCATTACACCGCCTTCATCGAAAATAAATTTATATGTATTTATATACAGCCATTAGTAACATTTTTGTTAGCATGCAAATCGCAAGATTTAACCACGCTATCTTCATTGTATTTTAATTGCACAATTAAAAATCTGTTGATTTACGGTATGTTATTAGATAGGGTGATTTCATTTACAAAAGATAGAAGGGCGTTTACATGGCTGGAAAGCGTGGGCGTTCCAAACTATTAAGCTGTTATGTACTTAGAGGTTCGCAATGAAATATCAGGTTTTACTTCGCGGTGAAAACTTTGAATTAAACTGGGAAGGTAAAATCAAAAATCTTGGCTTTTTCACCACAAGATGGGTGAAAGCTGACTCAGTAGAAGAGGCTGAAAATAAAGCCGTTCAGCTTATTCAAAATGACAAATGGCTGCAAAGTGCTTTAATCGAAAAATCTGAATATTCTCCAATGGTTTATATGGAAGAAATATCCCAAGCCAAATGGTGGAAGCGTGTAGGTGGTAAAGGATTCACATTCTGGGAAATGGGCAATGAATGAGCACGTACATAACAAACAAATATTATCGCCAGCAAAAAGCGCTGGCTGCGACGTCAACCCGCTGCGCGGCTTTCCGCGCTAAATTTGGGCGTTAGGTAAGTATAGTGCAGACATCTAGTAAAAAAGAATTCATCCAAACGATTGATTATTCACCGTGGTTTTTGGCGATATTTACATTCATGTTTTTGGTTTTGAGCTTTTTTGAGAGGCCAATTTACTTCTTACTATTTTTAAGTATTCCTTATGGTCTTTATACCGCTCTTGTATTACCGTTTTTTTGGCGCAGGAATATTGATTGGTTAGGTGGTTTTTTGACGGTGATGCCTATTGTGTTTTTCATAAGCTCGTATGGCAACCACTTTATGGCAGTTCAGGCCGTCTGTGCCGCTGCGGCGTTCACTTGCCTTATATGGCTATTGTTCAAAAATAAGTTTATTGGCTATGTTTCAAACAATACCTAACAAGTTACTAAATTTCGTACCGGCCACAAAAAGCGTGGCCTCCACGGGACTGCCTACACTGCGCTGCGGCAGCCCATTAGTAATGCGTTATGTGGGCACATCATCATGACTAAGTCCGAAGCAATAAATAAAATTAAATCTTCCATTGCTGAGGGTGCGCAACTAATTACTCCAGAGGGAAAAAATTACGAGGAGCATCTTGCTGAAGTTTCTCAAGTTCTTTTAGCGCATGTTATAGAGCCGATACCTGTGATTGTTACATCTGCATGCTTTCCTGAGCACGATTATGAAAAGTATAGAAAATCAAATGTGCTGGCAATCGCAAAAAAAGGTAACAGCTGGTTGCTTACACTAGCGTCGGAAAATGAATTTGCATTAGGGTTCGGAGAAAATCCTGACAACATTATGATGCATGGTTTTTCTTCGCCAGATGCAATAGGTGAGTGGTGTGCGTAGTCACCACATAACAAACAAATATTATCGCCAGCAAAAAGCGCTGGCTGCGACGTCAACCCGCTGCGCGGCTTTCCGCGCTAAATTTGGGCGTTATGTGGCAAATATGATATGAGCCCAGCTGAAATATTTTTAATATTAATACCTGCATCTTTACTTTTTGTTCTGTGGTTATGGTTTCGCACTAAAGAAAAGCCCCCAATTACTTTTCTTTATTTGTGGGGAGTCTTAATTTTCTTCCTTATTATTATCGGGGCGTTTATCTGGGAGCCTAAAAATGAGTGTACCCAATTTGTATGTGCTTTGGCCCCATCATCCTATATTTGGTTTGTTGGCCCTGTATTAGCCTTAGCGCTAAAACTGAAATGGAATCCATTAATTATGGCTATTTTAGTTATGCTATTGCCTTGGGTTGGTATCTATTTGCATATTTTCACGCATGGCGATCACTCTATAACATTCAAGCCGATCAGTTAATAACATCCATGCC
>NZ_BMYR01000014.1 GCF_014652375.1 Alishewanella tabrizica
CGGGACTCGAACCCGCGACCCCCGGCGTGACAGGCCGGTATTCTAACCGACTGAACTACCGCTCCGGATCAGGAAGCTGTCTCGATACAAGTGGCGGAGCGGACGGGACTCGAACCCGCGACCCCCGGCGTGACAGGCCGGTATTCTAACCGACTGAACTACCGCTCCGGTGTGTATCGAAAATTGGCGGAGCGGACGGGACTCGAACCCGCGACCCCCGGCGTGACAGGCCGGTATTCTAACCGACTGAACTACCGCTCCGCACCAAGCACTAGACAATTTCATTTGGGTATCGTCTGGTGCGGCGGGAATGATACGGATTAGGCTAAAGCCCGTCAACACCTTTTTTTAGCCTTTTGCCTATTCCTTAATCATCCGGTAATGAAAGGTCGAGAATGTCATCTGAATCGGTGTTTTTTTGCACTTTCTTCGGTTCATTTTTATCTTGCGGATTATTTGCTGGTGTCTCTTCCACCTTTTTTTTCTTACGCCAAAAAAGCAATACGGCAAAACCCCGTCCGGTAAACACCAGCCAAATTGCCGTACCGCCCGTCAATAAAATAATCAGATTAGCAGCAATTACCCATAGCCACGGAAAGGTTTGCTCTTCAGTTGCAACTAGGGTACTAAGATCTTCAGCAGACTCTGCAATAACTGGCTCGGTTATCGCAGGTGCTTCTTGAGCTTGTACCGTTACCAGAAAACGCTCTTCGGGTAAATTTAACACAAACTCCCTACCATCTTGCATTTGCCCAAACACCGCCACATTTAAGATATAACTGCCCGGGCCACGATTTTCCATAGCAATTTCTCTGCTTTGGCCTGGCTCGGTTAACGCAAAAGGCTGCATATCGCCATCGGGATAACGTATTTGTCCTTGAAATAATAAAGACGCAGGATCAACTAACTCAGATACAGGCTCAAATGAAACTCGGTGATGTTGCGGTTGCCCTTCTGCCGTGTTCGTGCCCGCTTCAATCTTTAAGGCTACCGGTGCGGGGGCAATGATGACAGGCGCTTGTGCTATTTCACGGCTGTATAAAGGGGTTGTAACACTAAATTTTGGCGTCCATTCACCGGCCCCAAAACCAAGATTTATTTCACCGGTAAAAATACCGTCGCGCGCGCTGGCATCATAACCTCGACCATCATCTCTAAAGGTCGCAACTTCAACGATACCCCGGCCAAAATTGTCATACTCTTTGTTATTAGTACTCAAAAAGTGGACTTGTAAATTAAGGATATCTTTAAACTCTCTAACATCAACAGTACGATCGCCGTCCATCAATCTCGCAGTCAATTTGAACGTTTCGCCTACCATCAACGGCTCAGGAAGCGCATCGACTTTCAGCTCAACATCGGTAAGCACTAAAATTTTACTATCGGGTAATATCCGACCTATTGCTTGCCAAGGTCCAGGCATCGGATTGCTAATTTCAATTAAATCGTAAGTCGCAGCATCATGCCAACGCATACCATTATCTTTCGCGGTGTTATAAAACACTTTACTGCCATCGGGTCTCACTAATACGATCGATGCCGTGCCACGACGCCGAAATAGCACCATGGTAATGCTTTCAATGCCATCATCGATGCGAAACCGATTATCTAAAAGGGGGATTTGATTACCCAGCGGTAAGTCAGCAAGCATTTTTAACCCTGCTTGCGCTGCTTGTTCGTCCATTTCCTGTGTTTGTTGCGGTTGTTGTGTCTGAGCCAGACTTACGCCGCACAAACACCACAGCAACAGCACAAGGCTTAATTTCGCCATAGACAACTGCCTCCTTTTTTCTGAACCAAATCAAGCCGTCCTTCATGCGCAGCTAATTCGTCCACATTGGCTTTAATCACCTTAAGCTTGCCATTGCGAGCAATGGTTAAGGTATTAACCACATCATGCTGTGCTATGTGCTCTTCAGCCGCTAGATTGAGGCTGCCCTGCCCCCCCGTCATGAGCAAATAAACATCGGCCAAAATCTCAGCGTCAAGTAAAGCGCCATGCAAGGTTCGATGACTGTTATTGATATCATAACGACGACATAACGCATCGAGATTATTTTTTTGTCCCGGATGAAGTTCTCTGGCTAACTTTAATGTATCGACAATCGCGCAATGGCTTGCTACAGGTGGCAAAGTGGGTTTTAGTAAAGAAAATTCGTGATCAATAAATCCCACATCGAAAGCCGCATTGTGAATAACCAGCTCAGCACCTTGAATATAATCAAAAAAACGTTGTGCTATATCACGAAAGGTTGGCTCGTGCTGCAAACGTTCGTTGGTAATACCGTGAATCGCAATAGCCTCTGCCTCAATCTCGCGCTCAGGATTGATATAAACATGAAAGTTATGCCCGGTAAAACGTCGATTGATCAGTTCAACGCACCCGATTTCAATAATACGATGGCCTTCTTTGGGGTTGATACCGGTAGTTTCAGTATCCAGAATAATTTGTCGTTTTAGCATGGCTCATTTGGTATTTATCTGCAATTGAGGTTGATTATATACCCAAACCACCGCAATATGCAGATTTTAGCTAAGCACCTTAAACCAGTTAATTTGCTCAGGTTTGCGTGAGTGCGGATCAAGGTAAACAAAAGCAGTATGCAAAAAAGTATTACTATTTATACGGATGGATCGTGCTTGGGTAATCCGGGACCAGGCGGATACGGTGCGATTTTGATATTTAAACAACATCGTAAAGAGCTCAGTGGCGGTTTTCGACTAACAACAAATAATCGCATGGAATTATTGGCTGCCATAATGGGATTGGAAGCATTAAAAGATCAATGCAGTGTTGATCTTACCACCGATAGTCAATATGTGCGGTTGGGCATTACCCAATGGCTAGCCGGTTGGAAACGTAATCAATGGCGAACTAGTCAGAAGCAACCGGTTAAAAATCAGGACTTGTGGCAACGTTTGGATCGCGCTTGCCAGCAACATATGGTTAAATGGCATTGGGTTAAAGCGCACAATGGCCATCCTGAAAACGAGCGCTGTGATCAGCTAGCAAGAGCGGCAGCAACAAACGAAGCTACCGCTATTGATGAGGTATTTGAAGAAAATAACGCCTTACTTGGCGGCTAACATCTTTTCAAGTTCAGCAAGAAACTTTGGATCATCTGGGCTGGTGCGGCTACCAAAATGCACCACCTGTTGTTCATCACTACTTACGATGTACTTGTTGAAGTTCCATGATGGACTTTCACCCGTTTTGGCAATTAACGCTTTAAAAACAGGATTAGCTTTATCGCCACGAACGCTGGTGGTAGAAAACATTGGGAACTCTACACCATAAGTTAAATAACAAACTTCGGCAGTTTTCTCTTCGTCATTATGCTCTTGACGAAAATCATTCGATGGAAAACCTAATACCACTAAACCTTGATCTTTATATTGCTGGTAGAGCGCTTCTAACGCTTCAAATTGTGGCGTAAAACCACACTTACTCGCAGTATTTACCACAATAAGTGTTTTACCTTTAAATTGCTCACACAAATCAACACTTTCGCGCGTTTTTAATTGTTGTACAGAGTGACCTAAAATATCACCGCACTGCGCAGATTCCGCGGGCGATGCCCATGCTAAAGCCCCTAACATGGCTACCGCTAACATTGTTTTCATTCTTATCTCCGTTAATCAGAATAATTATTTTTTGAGTATACGCTTAACAGAGAAGGTTGGATTCTTATTTATGAATAATCGCATTATTCATCGTTAGCATAAAAAAAATTCACTGTTTTAAATCTAAAAAAATCGGTAAATAGTCAGAAAAATCGAAGAGGCTTATTTAATGACATCCTTACCGCCTATAGAACCAGAGTTAGACGATATTGTTGATGATCCAGAACTTGAAAAAAATTTAAATAAAAAAGATGTTAAATCGCGTCAAAAATTAGAAGCGCGCAAACGTATTGATGAGTTATTAGAGCAAAAACGTTTACGCAAACTGTTAGATGATTGGGATCTCAATGACGAGACTTAGAAAGCATTTGAAATGATTTAAGAGGCATATGTTCTGGTGTTATGTGTTAAGGCCGTCCACCCAAAAATGTAGCAACGGCCTATGTGCACCAGCGAGCAAATACTCCACTAACGAGACAAAAACTCTGCGCGGGTGCGAGCGTCATCTTTAAAACAACCGCCTAATGCCGTCGTTTGTGTTTTAGAATTAACATCCATTACGCCACGCGATTTTACGCAATAGTGAATAGCATCCATGGTAACAGCAACGTTATCGGTATCTAACAGTGTCTGAAGTGCGACTAAAATCTGCTGTGTCAACCGCTCTTGTACTTGTGGACGCTGTGCAAAGAAACGCACTATGCGATTAATTTTTGATAACCCAATAATTCGATCTTTGGGGATATAAGCGACAGTAGCACTACCGTCTATTGTCACAAAATGATGTTCGCACGTGCTGGTGAAGCTAATATCTTTAACTTTGACCATTTCACTTACTTGCATTTTATTTTCAATAACGGCTATTTTGGGAAAAGTGCTATAATCTAAACCGCTAAACACCTCGTCTACATACATTTTAGCAATACGATGAGGGGTTTCACGTAAACTGTCATCGTTCAAATCAAGCCCTAATGTATTCACGATGTCTGTCATCAGTTGACTGATTTTTTCATACTTTTCGTTACGAGATAAACCATTGTCGCGCATAGGTGTTTCAAGACCTTTAGCCTCCAGCACGCTGCGCACTAATATCGCTTCTTTTGATAACATAATGCTTCCAAAACCTGATAAGGATACGGCATATACGCTTTGCTTTACCAAGCAGTTTAGCGACCGTGTAACATAATTGTATTTTACACCCATAAATAGCGAAAGCCCAGCAAGGCTGGGCTTTCCTCATTGCACCAAACGTCGTTTTACTGAACCAAGGCCAATGCTTCTAACAATTCTCGCGGTTCCACTTCTGGGCCATTTAGGGATTCATCCCAGTTAGTTCCAATTAACACGCCATCATCATACATTTCTTTTAACCAGCCTTCGCAAAACACATCAAGTGGGATCGCCTCAGGTTTATAACCAGCCCACTCGTCTGAACAATGTGCCTGCGCTTCGGCTTTATTTGACCAAAACGGCATTACATCCGTTTCTTCAAACTCAACCGATTCAACAACCAGTAAATCCTCGCCATCAGCCAGGGTCCAAACCACGCCTTGGGTTTTAGCTTCTTCAATAAAACGTTGGAAACTCGGATCGTGTGCAAACTCAGCCATAATAAACCTGCTAAAAAATTAGTTATCGACGACTATTAAAACAGAGATCAGCTAGCAAAAGCCAACTTTATTCAGTAAGTATGGCATTCACTTTCCCCCTTGGCTAAAAATAACGTACAATTTGTGCTGGTCTGATAGCCCTTAACGGACGGTAGCATAATAATGGCACAATATATTTACTCTATGTATCGGGTATCGAAAGTCGTTCCCCCGAAACGTACAATTTTAAAAGATATATCACTCTCCTTTTTTCCCGGCGCGAAAATTGGCGTCTTGGGCTTAAACGGCTCCGGTAAATCCACACTGTTACGCATTATGGCCGGTGTTGATAAGGAGTTTGAAGGTGAAGCACGCCCCCTTGCCGGCACTAAAATTGGTTACTTACCGCAAGAACCTCAATTAGATCCGACCAAAACTGTGCGCCAAATTGTGGAAGAAGCTGTAGCAGACGTAAAGCACGCCTTTACACGCTTAGATGAAGTGTATGCCGCTTACGCCGATGAAAATGCAGATTTTGACGCCCTTGCACGCGAACAAGGCGAACTGGAAGCATTAATCCAGGCAAAAGACGGTCATAATCTTGAGAACACCTTAGAACGTGCCGCAGATGCGCTTCGCCTCCCCCAATGGGATGCCAAAATTGAGTATTTATCGGGTGGTGAACGACGTCGTGTTGCTATTTGCCGATTGTTACTTGAACGCCCTGACATGTTGTTACTCGACGAACCGACCAACCACTTAGATGCGGAATCGGTTGCATGGTTAGAGCGTTTCTTACATGATTATCCAGGTACCGTAGTGGCAATAACCCACGATAGATACTTCTTAGATAACGTAGCGGGTTGGATTTTAGAACTAGACCGCGGCGAAGGTATTCCTTGGGAAGGCAATTACTCTTCTTGGTTAGAGCAAAAAGATGCACGTTTACAGCAAGAAGAAAAAACCGAAAATGCTCGCCAGCGTTCTATAAAACAAGAACTGGAGTGGGTAAGAACGAACCCGAAAGGTCGTCATGCTAAAAGCAAAGCACGGATGGCGCGCTTTGAAGAGCTGCAAAGTCAAGAATTCCAAAAACGCAATGAGACCAATGAGTTGTTTATTCCACCAGGTCCTCGTTTAGGCGACAAAGTGCTGGATGTGAAAAACCTGTGTAAGTCTTTTGGCGATCGTGTGTTAATTGATGATCTCAGTTTCAGTATTCCCAAAGGCGCAATTGTCGGCATCATCGGCCCCAACGGTGCAGGTAAATCTACGCTCTTTAAAATGATCACGGGCAGTGAGCAAGCCAACAGTGGTAGTATTGACGTGGGTGAAACCGTACACGTTGCCAGCGTTGAGCAATTCCGAGACAGCATGAACCCAAAGAATACCGTATGGCAAGAAATTTCAAACGGTCAAGATATGTTGCAAATTGGCAGTTTTCAAATTCCAAGCCGGGCTTACGTCGGTCGTTTTAACTTTAAAGGTAATGATCAGCAAAAATTTATCGGCGAATTATCAGGCGGTGAACGTAACAGAGTGCATCTTGCGGCGTTGTTAAAGGCCGGTGGTAATATGCTACTGCTAGATGAACCCACCAACGATCTTGACGTTGAGACCTTGCGTGCACTCGAAAATGCCATTCTGGATTTCCCTGGCTGTGCCATGGTAATTTCGCACGATCGCTGGTTTTTAGATCGGATCGCCACGCATATTCTAGATTACCGTGATGAAGGCAAAATTAACTTCTTCGAAGGCAATTATTCTGATTATGAAGCGTGGATTAAATTAACTTACGGCGCAGCGGCCTTAGAACCACATCGTATTAAATACAAAAAAATCTAACGTGTTATCGCGATGACTGTCGTTGTTCCCTAACGACATCCTGACAACGCCTGCTCTGTGCAGGCGTTTTCGTAGGCGGTTTAACAAAGGTAATGACGGCCTTATTGCTGCTTGCAAATTGCTTAAAAGCTGCTAAAGTAACTGAGAATTATTATCATCTAAGGGCGTTTTATGAAATCACTCTATTACATCGTATTGCTCGGTATGCTGTCGTTAACCAGTCAAGCCAGTTTTGCTAACGAGCGTCCAGCACATTTTAAAGGTGAAACAATATGTAATACGCAACAAGCCATCGCGAGTTTTAACACAGCAAACACCCAACTAGCCAAACTGCTGGCTGGCGAATTGAATCCGACAACGATTACTGAAATTCACGAACTCACTTATACACTGGAAAACGCTTTAGCCTTGCTTCCTGCCGCAGATGACACCCTTAAAGCCGTGTTAGAAGAGGTACATTTAGGCTCTGAAGTAATGGACGCCACACGTGTGCGTGATAATGGTCAGCTTTATCTACAGTTGGCCAAAAAATTACAAAACTAATTCTGCTATAATCAGCCCAGTTATATGGCTGGGCTCGCGTGTTCTGCGCTAAAATCGTGCCACTCTCACGCAAATCTGATCCTAAGTTATGACCCATTGGCAGCTCATCGCATGGCTTGGTAGCCTCATTATCTTATTGCGTTTTTATCCCAAAGAATTCGTACCGCGCTTGCTCCAGGTCCCTGGTTATCAACATCTGGTGTTTGCGTCAGCCGTGTTTCTTACGTTACTCTGGTCAGTTAGAGCAGGTATTGTGCCGGGGTTAGAATTGTTTTTCCTGGGAATCACCACGCTCGTTCTATGCCATGGTTGGCGTATTGCTATGTGGATCTGTTGTATTCCACTTTGCATGCTATTGTTATTTGGAATAGTACCGTTAACAGAGGGTGGCGCATTTGCCCTTACGACGTTTATCTTGCCTGGCCTGTTTAGCTACGCGGTATTTAAGTGGTCATATCATTATTTAAGCCGTCATTTATTTGTTTATATTTTTGTAGCCGGTTTTATTAATGCCGCCCTAACTATTATGCTAAAAATTCTGCTGACGTCAGGTTGGTTCTTGCTTCAAGACAGCCATAGTTGGCATACGATTTATCAGAACTACACGCAATTGGCGCTTTTGATTTGGTTTGGCGAAGCGCTATTAAACGGTATGGCGATTACATTGATGGCGGTTTATCGCCCTGAATGGCTGCGCACTTTTTATGATAATGAGTATTTATCACCCGAGCGCTAACCCGAGTAGACTAGGGTGAAACGTTGACACTAAAAAATAGTTAAATTAACTACTTTTTAGTTTTTGATTATTTTGCCGTTGAGAGTGAAACTGCTTAATAAATATTTTACATTTATTTATCAAGCACTTAATTTCAATTACGTCATTGGCACAGCAATTGTAATACTAAGGAGGTTATTAACCCATAATCTTTAACTAAGTGAGTGCCATCATGAAAAACGTTCAAATTACTCTAATCGCTTGTTTATTTAGTGCCAGCATATTCGCCCCTGTAAATGCTAATAGCGTGAGCGAGCTAACAACCCAAGCCTTACAACAGCATTTGATTGAGATCCAAGAATCTATAAAAACGCAGACGAAATCGACCATTGAACAGGCAACAAAACAGCTGCTTGAACAAACTAACATAAGCATGAGAACAACAAAGAGCGACACAGGCGACACAGGCGACACTGCATCATTACATGCAGTACCCAAAGTGCAAGCTACGCAACTTGTAGTACAGGTTAAAACAGAGGAAGAATAATGCATAACATGCAAATGCGAGCAGTATTGCAAATGCCTAGGTTAAACGGCTTTACCGGTAATGCTTACATTACCGGTATATTAGCAACTTACCCAGTTACGCAAAGAGTAAGTTGCCCCTACAATTGCGTAAAATTAGCCTTTTAAAACGGTTGCAACCGCTTTTGCAAAATAATCAATATTACTGTGGTTTAACCCAGCAATACTAACGCGGCTTGAACCCACCATATAAATACTAAACTCGGTTTTTAAGCGTTCAATTTGCTCCTTGCTAATGCCCAAAAAGCTAAACATCCCGTGTTGACGTGCAATAAAGCTAAAGTCTTGGCTGATCCCTTCAGCAGCAAACTTATCAATAATCAATTGACGATAGCTGTTAATGCGATCACGCATTTCCGCCAGCTCTTGGTGCCATAATGCCGTCAACTCAGCACTGTCTAAAATATGTGCCACAATAATCGCCCCGTGGGCCGGCGGCATCGAGTAAATACTGCGCACAACACTGAGCAAATTCACCCGAGCGATATCCATCACTTGGCTATCAGCTGAGACAATACTAACCGCACCAATTCGCTCACGGTATAATCCAAAGTTTTTCGAGCACGAGCTGCATAAAATCATTTCTGCGACGTGATCAGCTAAATAACGCAACCCTGCAGCATCTTCTGCTAGGCCGACACCAAAACCTTGGTAGGCCATATCAACCAATGGCGTAAAACCACGCTCAAGGGCAATAGCAGTAAAACGTTGCCACTGTTCAAAGGTTAAATCCATACCGCTAGGATTGTGGCAACAAGCATGCACTAACACCACATCACCTGCGGGGATCTGTGCTAAGTCGGCAAACATTTGCTCAACTTGTAAGCCCTTAGTTTGATAATCGTAATAGGAATACTCTTTTACCTGCAAACCGGCAGCTTGAAAAAGCGAGATGTGGTTTGCCCACGTTGGCGTAGTGACCCAGACCGTGGCATTTGGATTTGCGCGTTTAATAAACTCGGCTGCAACGCGCAGTGCACCTGTACCACCGGGGGTATGTGCCGAGGTAACGCGGTTAGCCAGCAACACTTGATGTGATGCACCAAACGCTAATTTCTCGATATGACTGTTAAATCCTAAATCACCTGCCATACCAATGTAGGTTTTGCTGTTTTCTTGTTTTAAGCGTAATGCTTCTGCTTCTTTAACGCTTTTTAGCACAGCCGTATGGCCTTGCTCGTCTTTGTAAACACCAACGCCTAAGTCTACTTTTAGTGGATTAGGATCGTCACGATAAGCTGCCATCAACCCTAAAATAGGGTCGGTAGCCACGGGTTTTAACTGAGCAAACATAATGTTCTACCTGATTTATGATTATTAAGAGCGTGGCCGCATCAAGATGTTGCCGGTAAAAACTGCGGTATAGTCAAACATACTGCAACCAATAATGCCAAAGCGTCAGCGGTAAATACGTGTTTAGTTACATCTTCGGCATCTACTATACCTGCTATCTTGCCTGAAGGCGTAAACAGTGGCAAACAAGCTTCAGCCTGCACTTTGGGATCACACGTATAATATTCGCCACCCTGTTGTAAATAAGCCGCCACATCGTTAATGACCCGGCCTTTTCCGGTTAACCCTACCGTGCTGTTATTACTCAATTGCGCAAATTCAGCATTTAATGGAAACTCGGCTCTAGAGGCTGCACCAAAATAACTTAACTTAACTAAAACTGGTTCGTTTTCAACAGAAGAACGGGCTTGGTAAATGCCAAACCATGCCACGCCCGCGTGTTGCTGATAAAATGCGGTGATCAAGCTTAACGTCTCAAGTGCCTGTTGGTTTGCCGGTGTTTTACCGCCTAATATACCGGTTAAATCGTATGGCGTATCGGCAAGCACACCAAACAAGGAACATGCACCACCTTCACCTAACTCGGGAACTGCATATTGCCAAACCACCTGTGGTACAGCTGCCTGCGCAAGGAAATGTTCAAGTTGCGCCATATAATCACATGTTTTGGCTGTAAAATCAGTCAATGAAGGCAGCAAGGTTGGCGCACATGACGCAAACAAACCGCTTTTATCTAAATACGTTTTTACCCATTCTGCTATTTGCGCAGTATCGTGCATCATGTTAACCAAAATATAGCCATCCAGATTTCTAAAAATTGATTATATTTTACCAGATACCATTAAAAAACCAAGCCAATGCCAGAAAAACTTGCTGCATGACGTCTAGCTCAGTAAGCTTTAAACTTTACTGTTTTCTCAGTTGTAACGAGCAACACTATGACCAAAAAAATGTCGCTTGCCGATTGGCAACAACAACGCTCAGATACTGACACGGCTTCTCAAACCACAGAGCACGCCTTATCAGCTCATCAAGGTAGCAAAACCGAACTGGTTTATTCCACCGAACATGGCCGTATCGCGCCCGCCACAGCAGCCCCAATTAAGGGCGAACGCTATACCGATGGTGCTTTGCGAATAAAACGCGAAACTAAGGGGCGTGGTGGTAAAACGGTACTAATTATTACTGGATTAATGGGTACCCCGGCAGAACTCAGCGCACTGTGCACTGATTTGAAAAAACGGTGTGCGTGTGGCGGCGCAGTAAAAGAAGGCCATATTGAAATCCAAGCAGACAAGCGTGAATTTGTCGCAGAATTACTCCAGCAAAAGGGGTACAAAGTGAAACAAGCTGGCGGTTGATCGCTAGCTGTTTAGATACGCAGAATTGTTAAATACGCAGGTTATTTAGATACACAGAGTTTTATGATACGCAAGGTTTAAGGATACGCAGAGTTTAAGGATACGCAGAGTGTTAAATAAGCAGCGCGTTTTCACACGCTGCTTTGTATTATCGCAGCCCAGTACCTAACTAGCCCAGTACCTAACCAGCCCTGAACACGTATTGAGCTGAGTATAAACATCACTCAGAGTTATCTGCCCGACCAAAAATATTTTTAAAGAAACTATCTTTACGCCACAATGGTTTCTCTGGACTGTTCGCCACATCTAACGCGATGTTAAAGTTAATATCAGTAAAAATGGCGCCAGCATCATAGCGAATAGGACCATATTCTTTAGTTAAGCTTGGAATATCATCAGAAGGCTTATGATAGTGTTTTGCAAAAAAACTGCCCCAAATTTTGCCACCATCCTGCTTAGGATCTTTTGATGTAAAACCGGTCATTAAAAATACTGCAGGTACCCCCTGCTGTACTAAGCGATAATGATCAGAGCGGGTAAAAATCGCTTGCTCAGGCATAGGATCCGCACTCAAAGCGATACCCTCTTTAGCCGCCGCGCGGGCAACTACATCTCCTAAGGTTGAATGATTTGCGCCAAACGCGATTAAATCAGCAAACGGGTACAGTAACACTGGCATATCTAAATTTACATTTGCCACCATTTGATTAATCGGCACTGGAGGTTGCTTAGCAAAATAATCTGCTCCTAATAAGCCTTTCTCTTCACCTGTTACCGCGGCAAACAGAATAGTGCGTTTAGGTGCTTTTGGAAGCGCGGCGAAAAGTCGTGCGGTTTCTAATAATATTGCGACACCCGCAGCGTTATCCATGGCGCCATTATTGATTTTGTCTTCGGTGCGTAAATCATTGGCCAAACCAATATGATCAGAATGGGCAGTAAGTACCACATACTCGTGCTTTAACGTGGGATCAGAGCCAGGCAAAACCGCCAACACATTGGGGCTATCAATGGCTTGATGTTGCGTTTTACTGCTTAATTGCATGGTACCCGGCAAGGTAAACCCGCGGGGGATTTTATCTTCAGCAATAGTCGTAAAAATGCTGTCTAACGATTGTCCCGCGGCCGCAAAGAGTGTTTTAGCCGTATCAGGATGTAAATATGCACCGCCTTTAATTTGTGGGAAACCTCTGCCAACCTTCCCATCATTATCTAACCAGCTCATTGAGGGCGCGTTTAAAAATAATAAACTGTTGGCATAAGGCCGTGTCTTCTCTTGCTCTGGCGTATGCACGGTAAGGATCCCGATTGCGCCTTGCTGGGCGGCAAATTCCGTTTTCATGCTGCCTAAATAAGCACGCTCTTCACTGGGAAGAAACGCGGGTAATCCCGCTAACATCACCACAATTTTGCCTTTGACATCTAAGTTGGCATAATCATTTAATTCAAAGGCATCAGAGACTAAACCGTATCCCACAAACACCATTTCCCCCTGAAGGGCCAAATCGGGTTGCTGCAAATTGGGCCCAGTAAAAAATTGCTGAGGATAACTGGGTGTCAGCGTTTGTCCCTGAACCTCAAAGCGTAAATGGGCGCTACCTTGCACTAATAGTGCTTTACGCATGGGTACTCGCTGAAAAAAGCTGCCATCGGCCGCGCCACCTTGTAACCCCAGCGCCTGAAATTGTTGTGCGATATAACGCGACGCAATTTCATGGCCTCGGCTACCGGTATCACGCCCTTCTAATAAATCATCGGCTAAAAAAGTAAGATGACTTTCTAGCACACTAGCGCTGGCTCGAGGTGCCGGAGGCTGCGGCGCTGAAACACAGGCAGTCAGGGTAAAGAAGCCACTGACCAGTAAAATTAGCGATTTTTTAAACATGTTCACTCTGTCCTTTATCAATAAAAAAGTGCCAGTAAACTGGCACTTTGCTCATTGTGCAGCATTAGTAATAATGCAATTTACAAGAATTACTGCGTCGCTTGCGCTTGATAACGCTGCTGATAACGACGGTGTAATTGCTTATGCCGATTGTCTAGATCGACACGACGGCCATCAATCCACAACTGCTCAATGCTGTGGCCTTGGTAATCAAAGATATCACCTGCTGACAATACAAGGCTGGCGCTTTTCCCAACTTCAATTGAGCCTAAACGATCGGCTACCCCAGCAATAATGGCGGCATCCAGTGTTAATGAACGTAATGCTGCAGCCGGATCTAAACCATAACGGGTCACATGGCCTGCCGCAAACACTAAATTACGCGTATCCCAGAAGCCGTCTAAAGACAACGCAATACGAACGCCCGCTTGTTGTAAAATGCCTGGTGCACTAAACGCTTGATCATAAGCTTCATCTGAACGCGTTGGTAGCCCATACGGCGCAGTATAAATAACATCTACCTGATTTGCCGCTAGTTCGTCGGCCATGCGCCAACTATCACGCCCACCGACAATGACCAACTTTGCTTGGTACTGTTTTGCCAACAAGATGGCTTGACGAATTTGTCGCGGATCATCGGCATGCACAAACAGCGGTAGCTTACCGTCAAAAAAGGTCAGCATTGCGTGCCAGCGTGAATCTTTACCACGGTTTAGCCCGGCTTGCTCTGCCAAATAATACGCATGAGCTTGTTTAAAAAAACCATGTAATTGGTCAAGTTGTTCGGTTTGACGCTGCTGCTGTTGCTCAACACTGTCACGCACCCACCAGCCAGTTTGCAAACTCATCCGTGGCCAACTGACATGTAAGCCAACATCACTCTGCACCAGTGCATCTTGCCAATTCCAACCATCCAACTGCATTAACGCCGAGCGCCCTGTAATTAAACTGCCCGACGGGTAGATGAGGCTATGACTAAAACCATTACTGCGAATGGTTGGGATCACTACGGAATCTGCATTAAAAGCCACTTGCACCTGTAAATCTGGATTGGTTGCCGTCACTTCATTGTCGTCTCGGGTTGCCCGCACAGCTTCTACTTCAATTAACCCTAATTGATTAATCAGCGCAATTAATCCCGGATAAAGGTGTTTTCCCGTCAAATCTTCAACTTGTGCCCCTTGCGGCGCCGCTAAGTTAACGCCAACAGCCGCAATTTTACCGTCAACCAATAAGACATCTTGCACAGCAGGAGCTGACACCACGCTGTGCACCGTGGCGTTTTTCAAGAGAATAGGTGCCGACTGTTTGGGGGCAGGAACTGGATTTACTGCCCAAAGCGTGCTGCTTGCCATAGTACAGGCAGCAGCAAATAACGTTATTAGTCGCTTCATTAATGTTGCTCTCCGTGACTATGACCATGCCCATGCAAATGCGCACCAAAACCAAACCGCAATTTTAACCAATCATCATTGTCTTCACAGTGCCAGATGGGATCGTCCTGTTTGTAGGCTGTGGTGCTACCTTGCCGTGCCGATTCACCGGCAGTCAGAATTTTTTGTATTAATTGCTGACGCTCTTGCTCAATTTGCTGGCGAGCCTGTAAATCTTGTTGACGATCAAAATAACGTGCGCCCTCAATCCACGTTTGCTGTACAACTGCGTAAACCGATAAGGGTGCAGCATCCCACAAGACAAAATCAGCTTGTTTACCCACAACAATAGCGCCAACCGTGTCGTCAATTTTCAGTTGCTTCGCCGGATTAATGGTGACCATTTTTAACGCCTCATGCTCATCCATATTGCAGTACATGGTGGATTTTGCGGCTTCTTGGTTTAAGCGACGTAACAAACCCGGATCATCAGAGTTAACACTCACTAACAATCCTTGTTCATGCATCAAGCAAGTATTCGTAGGAATAGCATCATTCACTTCCATTTTAAATCCCCACCAATCGGCAAACGTAGATACGCTGGCACCATGGGCTTTCATTTCACTGGCCACTTTATAGCCCTCTAAAATGTGCGTATAGGTATTGACCTTAAAGCCCATCTCGTCTGCGACTTGCATTAACATCAGAATTTCTGATGCAACATAAGAGTGCGTATGAATATGACGCTTACCTTCGATAATTTCGACCAGTGTATCTAATTGATAATCGCGCCGAGGCGGTGCTACGCGGCTTTGTTCGCGTTTAGACAATTTATTAAACGCTTGCCATGCGGCTTGATACTCTTTTGCCGCCTGAAACTGATCGCGGATAAAGGTTTCTACCCCGATACGGCTTTGCGGATAACGACTGGTAAATTCCGTTCCCCAATTCGATTGCTTAACGTTTTCACCCAAGGCAAACTTAATACTTGGCGGTGCATTTTTAAACTTTAAGCCTTCCGCGTCAGCTCCCCAGCGTAAACTCAAAATTTGGGCGCGTCCGCCAATGGGATTAGCACTACCATGTAACACTTGCACGGCGGTAACACCGCCAGCTAAAGCACGATAAATATTAATATCATCTGGATTAATGACATCGCCCAAATGCACTTCTGCCGTATTCGCATGCGAACCTTCATTGACACCTTGCTCGGTTGCAATATGAGAATGTTCATCAATAATACCGGGCGTGACGTGCATGCCGCTGGCATCAATCACCGTGTAACCTCGTGGCGTTGCTAAATTTTGTCCGATTTTTTCAAACTTACCATCGCGAACAAGAATATCGGTATTCTGCAAGATACCCTGCTCTGCAGCAGTCCATACAGTAGCGTTCTTAATATGCACATTTTGCGCTGTGGGTAGTGCAGATACCCCAAAGGCGCGGTTTGGATACGTGAGCTGCGAGACCATTGTTGCAGCAGGCTTCAAAGCTGGAGCTTTATCGCTTGCTGTTGTCTGAGCACGCTCTGGTTGCTGCATCGCCACCACTGCGCGCTGTTGTCCAGCCGCATCTAACCAGTAACCGCTTAGCTGTTGCTCAGTCAATACCCCATTAAACTGTAATACCACAGCTTGTTCATTTAGCGACACGAGCGGTAAGCTAAATTGCAGCCGATCGCCTTGCACAACAATATGTTCTAGCTTGGTTTTTTTATCTGCTAAGGTGGCTTCACCGGTCAGTTTTGGCGCGGTACCTTTGAGTATGATAGTAAAGGTGTCGTTATTAAAACTAAGTTGATACTCGCCAGCAAAAGAGGTTGGTTGCACCGGAACAAAACGATGTTCCTGACCACGTAACCAGGTTGCCACAATATCACCATCTTGGAATAAATCGCCTCGGCTGATCACTAAGTCAGCCTGATAACCAGGTGCAATTTTACCTAACGATGCTTGTAAACCTAAGATATCTGCTGGGACGATGGTTAACGCTGCCAGCGCCTGCTCTGGCGTTAAACCGTGCTGAATAGCTTTACGCACATTTGGAATAAACTCTGACTTTTTCGCAAGACCATGTGAGGTCAAGGCAAAAGGGATCCCAGCCTGAGCCAATACCGACGCGTTCGCAGGGGCCCGTTCCCAATGCCGCAGTTCTGCCAGATTTACATCTAAGCGCTGCTCTGCTGTGGTAATACTAGGGGCCGCTGGAAAGTTTAGCGGCAATAAGATAGGTTTCCCCGTCGCTTTAACCTGCGCTAATCGGCTGTATTCATAGCCAGAACCCAGCAATAGCGCATTATTAATATTAAATTCGGCTAACAGGCGGTTGGCACGAAGCAACGAACGCTCATCAGTAGTATCAAACAACACACCTTGCTGCGGTAGTGTGCCTAAGGCTGCTAACGCTGCATTAAATTCTATAGGCTGCCCTGCTAACGACATAGTCGGATTGGCCGTTGCCGCTTGATACCAGTTAGCATCAGAAAGCGTTTGTCGAAGTAAAGCGACAGAGCCCATTAATGATGAAGGATAACTTTGTTTTGAACTGCCTTTGCTAAAGGAAAGAAAATGCTGCGCATCCGCCTTTAAAATCACATCATTAGGTAACCCTTGTGCCAATGATGCGACAAAAGCCGTCCCGCGAAAAATACCATCTTGTCTGGCACTTTGTACCGAAGTAAACCCTGCTTTTAAGAGCTCGTTTGCCGCTTTGCTGTCTGGCTTAAATTCAGTTACCCAGCGCTGTTGAGCGTGTATAGCATCATTAGCCGCATTGCCTCCCCGCCGCGCATTTTCATACATGGGACGACGACCAAAACTAAAGCCTTCATCGGCAGCCGCCGCTGGAATACCATATTGTGTATAGGGATCAATAAAACCCGGATAAATGTGGTAACCCTTAAGATCCACCGTTTGATAGCCTGCCGGCACTGACGCATTCGTGCGTACAGCTTCAATTTTACCGTCACGAATAAGTACCGTGGCCTGCGGCAGCGTGTTGCCAGGTTCCGTGGTTACGGTAGCATTAATAAGGGCAACGAGGTTGGGGGTTTTGTCGCGGATCCCCAGTTCCGGTGTCGTCTGAGCCGCATAACATGCAGCACTGGACGTGCCGAGTAATGCTAAGCTCAGCAGAGACAAACGCGCTGATATCATAAATAACGTTTTCCTGAATGGTGTTAGACGCGGGTCGAAACAATTCAAGCAAAACACCCGCTTTTTGCAAAGTATCGCGCACTAAAAAGCTGACTACGTCTTTAAGTTTTTATTGTGAATGTTAATTGACTTAATTCTTGCTCTGGTAAAGGCATACTAAAATAATAACCTTGTACCAGGTAACAGGCGTTTTCTTGCAAAAACGCGGCTTGTTCAGCCGATTCCACCCCTTCTGCCACAACGCGTAACTGCATTTTTTGCGCCATCGCAATTATGGCCGAAACAATGTCCATATCGTTACGATCTTCTGGAATGTCTTTGACAAAAGAGCGATCAATTTTTAACTCATCGACCGGGAATCGTTTTAAATAATTAAGTGAAGAATAGCCTGTACCAAAGTCATCAATAGATAAAGAGATACCGAGGCGCTTTAACTGATTTAACTGTTTAATAGCCGCATCAGTATCGCCCATTAGCATACTTTCGGTAATTTCAAAAATGAGATAGGCTGGATCTACACCTGTGCGATGAATAATTTGTTCGATCATCGCAGGCAGTTTATTGTCATTAAATTGTCGAGCCGACAAATTAATCGATACGGATACCGCATAACCACGACTATGCTGGCGTGCTAAAAAACGGCAAGCTTCAAGGATTATCCACTCGCCAATTTGTACAATTAATCCCGTACTTTCGGCAACAGCAATAAATCGCCCAGGCGGAACTAGGGTATTATCAGGTCTTAGCCAACGAATTAACGCTTCATAGCCAATCAACATATCATCTTGAACATCAATTTTAGGTTGATAAAACAACACAAATTGTTGTAAGGCTATGGCTTCTCGTAATTGGCTTTCGATCAACAGCCGCTCATTCGCTGCATCATTTAACTGCTGTGAGAAAAAGCGATAAGTATTTTTACCTCGCGCTTTGGCTTCATACATCGCCAGATCAGCATGTTTTAGCAAGAGTTCTTCGTCTACCGCATCGTCGGGTGCAATGGTAATACCAATAGACGCACTTATAGAAACAGTATGGCTACCCAGCTTAACCGGCTGCTGAAAGGCTTGCTGCAAGGTAGCGGCAATTTGTCCTGCCTGGGCCTTATCTTTGATATCACTTAAAATGACGGCAAACTCATCGCCGCCTAAGCGCGCTATGGTATCGTCTTCTCGCAAGCGATGGGTTAGTCGACTGGCGACTTCTTTTAGCAAATCATCGCCTGCATCATGCCCTAACGTATCATTAATTAATTTAAATTCGTCTAAGTCAAAATATAATAAAGCAAAACTGTAATAACCTCGCTGAGACATCGCGATAGATTTACGTAATTGATTACGAAAGTAACTACGATTTGCCAACCCGGTAAGAGAATCATAATACGCCAGCCGCTCCATTTGCTTTTGGCTTTGCTTGATAAACGAAATATCCTGCAAAGCCGCCACATAATGCGAGAGACTCCCTTTTTCATCTCGAATAGGCGCAATGGCTAACGTAACCCAATGCTGAGTATCATTGTTGAGATCAGCTTGTTGCAGTAACACATCACCTTGCCAATGTTGACGCTGTTGTAACGTTAAGCGCATCTCATTTCCCAGTAACTGCATATCCTGAGCAAACAACGTGCTTAATGATTTACCGTAAATAGCGGGCAGTTCTAGCCCCAACAGATTGCTTAAAAACGGATTGATGTACTCAATATCTAAATGATGATTAGTGATAATAATGCCTGAGCTAGAGAATGCGACAGCCTTACTCAGTTTACGAGCCAGCATTTCCGCTTGCTCTTTTTCAGCAATACGATTATCTAAACCGGTGATAAGCTGGTTTATTTCTGCATTCATCGCCATAAAACTGCGGTTTAAGGTGCCAAGCTCATCAGGCTTGTTATCTAATTGCAAACTCGGTTGTAAACCTCTGCCCACCCGGTGCACGGCCGATGCCAAACGTGTTAAACGCTTCAGAATTAACTGATTAAGCAGTAAATAAAGAATAGCTGTAACGAATAAGGCTGTTAAAAGTGTAAAGATTAGTAAATGCCAGACAGATTGATTTGACTCGATACTTTGCAAAAAGGTAGTGTAGCTAAAGGCGACTGTTAGGCCTGTAATCAACATAGCCAGAAAAACCAGTGCTGAAAACTTCAGCCCCAGTGAATTCATCCCTCTGGCATTATTATGATTAAGATCCTTCACGACTAAGGCTCGCAGCTGTTATAGTTATTTCATAGTGCTATTAAGGCACACAACAACGATGAATGATACTTTACCATTATTTTTATGCAATCGACTAGAAGAGAGTAAGCAAATGAAAAAAGCCCTAATTGTTACCCTTTTAAGCGCCACACTCTGTGCGCCGGTTATCGCCGCAACAGCGTTCACCGATGGTAAAGATGCCGTATCCTACCGCCAAGCAAGTTTCCAACTGATTCGCCATAATATGGGTGATATACAAGATATGATCCGAGGCAATGTCGCCTTTGATGCAGAACGGGTTCAGCGTCGTGCTGAGGCCTTAGCATTACTGAGTCAACTGCCTTGGGAAACCTTTACCGTACCGGGTACAAAAGAAGCCGGTGGTGATGTAAAGCCAGTGATTTGGGATAATTTAGCAGACGTGCAAGAACGCGGTGATAAAATGGCTGCAGATGCAGCTGCTTTATTGGTGGCGGCGAAGACAGCCGAGCAAGCGGAAATTCGTAAAGCGTTTGCTGACTTTGCACGTAATTGTAAAGCCTGTCATGACAAGTACAAAGCCGATTAACATGTCTTTTCACCGCGTCGTTGCCAAATGACGCGGTGCAAACCTGCTGCTTTTAAATAAATTTCACTAGCATCTCGCCTTGCCAAACGTAAAACACCCCCAGTAACACCACAACGATGACAAAATAACTCCAACTCGCTTTAATCAGCGGTCGCATTGATGAAGTATATTGTTGTGTAGTTTTTCCGGTGATCATTGTTAGTAACACATTGTCATAGCGCCAGCTATGCCATAACGCAGCGATTACATGCACGCCAACACAGATGAGGATGATATCGATATTTACCTTATGAATGCTAGAAGCTAGCGACACCCACTCTGCAGCAAGATATTGCACTAAAGGACCATCGCTAATGTAACTATTGTCAAAGGTCGCCAATCCAGTAAGAAGCTGCAATGCTAACAACAGAATTAAAGCAAAAATCATGTAAGCACCCGCTGGGTTATGGCCCAGCACAGGTTTAGGATGACGCAAATAGCGCAGTGCCGCTATCGGAGAGGCGGCAAAATGGCGAAATCGTGCGGTTGTACTACCATACAGCCCCCAGCAAATTCGGGCAATTAATAACGCGGCTAAGGTATACGCCATAAGTTGGTGTTGCGCCATTAGGCCTTCATTCCCGGTGTACCAAAGACCACCTAATAACAAAACTTGCGACCAATGAAAGAATCTTACGGCAACATCCCACACGTGTGTTTTAACTGACATTGAGCTTTCCTTTTTCTGTGCTAACCTTTTGATTTTATACCAGCAGGAAACATAAATGAAAATAATACGCGGGCTTTTTACCGCACTGTTTTTGGTATTACTGATTGGCATTACCCTCGCCTACACGTGGCTTAATGGCAGTTTAGCCGATTATCAGGCAACATACCCCAGTGCAGTCGCCCATCCGGTTTATTTAGAACGCGATTCACAAGGTTATCTGACGGTGCAGGCGCAAGATCGTTCCGACGCGGCTTACGGTTTAGGCTTTGCACATGCTCAAGATCGTTTTTTCCAAATGGACTTAACCAGACGAAGTGCAGCCGGTGAATTGGCGGCACTCTTTGGCCAACACGCACTGAATACCGATATTAGCCATCGACGCCATCGTTTTAGAATGCGCGCCGAGCAACAACTTAGCCGACTCGCTGCCGCCGATTTACAATTACTGGCAGCATACAGTCGTGGTGTGAATGATGGACTAAACAGCCTGCATCGCCCGCCTTTTGAATATACACTACTTCGAACGGAACCTACCCCTTGGTTAGAAAGCGACAGCTTGCTGGTGATTTACAGTATGTATCTTGATCTACAAGGCAAGCGAGGTCGTGATGAGTACGCAATGACTAAGCTGCGCCAGGCGTTACCCCCAGAGTGGTATGCTTTTTTTCAACAGCATAGTGCTGATTGGCAAGCGGCTATTGACGGCACAGAGGTCTCAACTATTGCACTGCCCAGCAGCCCATATCCTTCGGTTTTACAGCAACAACTTAGCTGTACTCACTGTACGCCAGCCGATGCCGTTGATCTGGGCAGTAATAATTTTGCCGTGTCAGGTCAACTCAGCGAGCATGGCGCGGCTATTTTAGCGGATGATATGCATCTCTCTTTGCGCGTGCCCGGTATATGGTACAAAACCCAGCTTAATTGGCAAGAGCAGACGATTAATAGACAGGTTACAGGATTAAGTTTACCTGGTACGCCGGCAATTGTCGTGGGTAGCAATGGTCACATTGCCTGGGGCTTTACGAACAGTACGGCTGATTGGCACGATCTTATTGCGCTTGAGTTATCTGCTGATCAACAACAGTATCTCAATGGTAGCGGCTGGCAACCGTTAATCAGCGTTACGGAATACATTCAAATCCGTGATGCGGAACCTTATGCTCTGACGGTACAAGAAACTGAGTGGGGCCCAATATTGCCATTTCCCGATCAACAACATTATGCGCTACGTTGGATTGCCCATGATGACGATGCCGTTAACCTAAATTTACGCTATTTAGAACATGCCACATCAGCTAAACAAGCCCTCTCTTATGCCGACAAAATCGGTATTCCGGCCCAAAATCTGCTAGTCGCCGATAAGCATGGCAGCATTGGGTGGACCATTTTTGGTCCTATACCTCGGCGAAATCTGTTTGATTGGGATCATGTACAAGACGGGCGTAGCGACAAACCCTATTGGGATGGTCGTTTATCCATTGATGAGTACCCTACGTTATTAAACCCGCCTAGTCAGCGACTTTGGTCGGCCAATGCGAGAACCGTGGGGGACAAGCGTTATGCGGTATTAGGGAATGGCGGCTATGATCTCGGGGCTCGGGGTAAGCAAATCGCATTAGCGCTTGCCACGTTATCAGACGCAGACGAATCAGCATTACATCAGATCCAACTCGATCATCGATCGCTACTGCTAGCTGGCTGGCATCGCCTGTTGTTAGAAACGCTAACGGAACCGTTGGCCGCACAGCGTCAACTTAGCGAATTTCGACAACATATTGCTGCATCACGCTTAAAAGCAAGCCCCGATGATATTGGTTATACGCTGCTGCGCCAATTCCGTTTAAAGGTGCTTGAATTAACCTTTAGCCCACTCTCTGCCTTACTAGAGAAAAGCGGTGCGCGTAGTGCAGACTTAAAATACGCTTTAGAAACACCATTTTGGCTGATGTTACACGCACAGCGAAATGATACTTTACCAAGCCGTTACGCCAATTGGTCGGAATTATTATTACATGCAGCAGAGCTTACGCATGCCGATCTGCTTAAAGACTATGGCGAACTAGCTGATGCCAGATGGGGCAATCGTAACACAGCAAAAATTGAACACCCGCTAGCCTCAGCCATCCCCTTCTTTGGTCAATGGTTGAATATGCCCACCACAGCCCTTGCTGGCGACAGCCATATGCCACGGGTACAGCATCCAGCCTTTGGCCAGTCGCAACGTATGGTGGTCGCGCCTGGTCACGAACAACACGGTATATTAGTGATCCCTACAGGGCAATCAGGGCATCCCCTATCACCGTTTTATCGGGCAGATCACCGCTTTTGGCTAGAGGAGACCCCCTTGTCGTTTCTTCCTGGCCCAAAAAAATATCAACAACAGTTGCTACCATTCCCTTGACTTTAGCCATCCAGACGGATTATGGTGTCGGTATGAAAACACATTTATTCGCACTCGGTTTTTTTAGCTTTACCCCCTGCACTTGGAGGTAGCTAACCGTGCGCGCACGAAAAGCAGAAAACCTCCCACACTGGGAGGTTTTTTTTTGGCTATATTACGCTTATATTCAAGCTAGAGGCAGAACATGGAATTAAACGACATCCGGCAAGCAATTAGCGATACCGATCAACAATTAATCGGATTATTGGCCAAGCGTCGCAGCTTAGCCCTTGCTGTAGCGACAGCGAAATTGTCACAAAATAAACCGATACGTGATACCAAGCGCGAACAGGAGCTACTGCTCTCATTAATTGAGAAAGGGAAGTTACAAGGACTTGATGCGCAATATGTTACCCGAATTTTTCATGTAATTATTGAAGACTCGGTATTACAACAACAAGCACAAGTGCAAGGGCAATTAAATGGTGATAACACTGATGCGGTAAGAGTCGCGTTCTTGGGCGGTCAGGGATCCTACAGCTATTGGGCAACACAAAAATACTTTGCACGGCGCGCCGAACATATTATTGAACTCGGTTGCGATAGCTTTAATGAAATTGTTAATGCCGTTGAAACAGGCCACGCCGATTATGCGTTGTTACCCATCGAAAATACCTCTTCTGGCTCGATTAACGAAGTTTATGATATTTTGCAACATACACGATTATCGATTGTTGGCGAACTGACCCATCCGATTGAACATTGTTTACTCGGGTTACCCGGTACCGATCTGTCTAAAATTCGTCAAGTCTGCTCACACCCGCAAGTTATCGCACAATGTAGCCAATTTTTACTGGGCTTAACCAATGTAAAAATTGATTACTGCGATAGCTCGTCTGCTGCGTTTGCCAAAGTAAAAGCACTACAGGATCCTACTATTATTGCCATAGGCGGCGAAGAAGGTGGCAAGCTTTATGGCTTAGAAGTGCTAACACGACAACTGGCCAATCAAAAACACAATGTCAGCCGTTTTATTGTCGTCGCGCGCAAAGCAGTTAATGTCGCCAAAGCGATCCCCGCTAAAACCACGTTTATTATGTATACTGGCCAGCAACCAGGTGCATTGGTAGAGGCCCTGTTAGTATTAAGACAGCATGGCATTAGTATGAGCAAGCTCGAGTCACGGCCTATTCCCGGCAATCCGTGGGAAGAAATGTTCTATGTTGATGTCGCGGCGAACTTAAGTGATTATGCCATGACCAGGGCATTGGAGGAGCTAAACAGCATCACCAAGTTTGTTAAAGTACTGGGCTGCTATCCAAGCGATGATATCACCCCTACTCAACCACAAAACTAAGCGTGTAACGGTGCCAACCAGAAACAGCAGTTGGCACCGCTTATTGATTAAAAATCAATTACTTCACTTTTTGCTGGAATTTGCGCGCGGATCCCTAAATCTGCCAGTTTATCCTGTAAAACACGCTGCGCTTCAGGCTCGCCATGAACCAGATAAAAAGCGGGTTCCCCCGCAATTGCTTTTGCCCATTGCAACAGTTCTGCTTGACCAGCATGGGCAGAGAATCCTCCGATAGTATGGATTTTGGCTTTTACCACAATCTCCTGACCAAACATTTTCACACGTTTTTCGCCATCTACCAGCCGTCGCCCTAAGGTACCTCGAGCCTGAAAACCAACAAAAATAAGATGATTGGTGTTTTTCCAAAGATTATGTTTTAAATGGTGCACTATACGTCCACCATTACACATGCCACTACCCGCAATAATGATTGCGCCATGTGTCACGCGGTTAATGGCCATTGAGTCTTCGACACTTTCCGATAATTTTAGCATGGGTAAAAGTTGTTCTAACGTCATGCCTTTTTTATAACCAATACGATCTAAATCAGCTTGCTCAAGCCGATGCAAATACTCGTCATAAATTTTGGTAATACTGATCGCCATCGGGCTATCAAGAAACACTAAACGCTGTTTTAACCGCCCTTGTCGATATAACAATGCAAGATAATATAAAATTTCCTGTGAACGTCCTAAAGCAAAAGCGGGGATGAAAACGTTTCCTCCCCCGTCAAAAGCCTCTGACAACGCTGTTGCAAATTCTTCGATTGTATTAGCTAATGGTTGGTGATCGCGGTTGCCATAGGTACTTTCCATCAGTACGATGTCTGCCTGATCGATTACTGTTGCTGCGGGTAATAACACCGTAGCAGGATTTCCCAGATCGCCGGAGAACACCAACTTACGCATCGCGTGTTTTCCCTTGAGCCAGAGCTGTACGATAGCTGAACCTAAAATATGGCCAGCATCTGCAAACTCTAGCTCTACACCTAACAAAGGAAAACCGCGTTTATTGTAGCTAAGTGTTTGCACCAGCTCAGACACCCGTTCAACATCTCTCAGTGCCATTACTGGTTCATGTATTTTTTTACCTGCACGCGCCGCTTTTTTATTTTGCCATTCTAAATCTTTTAAGTATAAATTTACTGAATCTTTGAGTAACACAGGCAACAATTCTGCGGTTCCAGGCGTGCAATAAATTTTACCTTTAAACCCTTTCGCAACCAGTAATGGCAATAACCCACTGTGATCGATATGGGCATGCGATAAAATCACCGCATCGATTTCTTTAGGTTTAAAGGGAAAACGGAATGTATGCCATTCCCGTACCTGATCGGCACCCTGCACCATGCCACAATCCAGTAAAAACTGCTGCTGATTTAACTGCAACAAATAGCATGAACCTGTGACCTGTTGGGCCGCCCCAACAAAGGTTAAACTCGCATTAACTGGCATGTTGATCATCCTTATTGCTTGATTTAAAGTTTGAGCTATCAGCTTGTACTTGCAAATTTGCCAGTGCTAATACCGCTCGAGTTAACTGCTGATTAAATCGACGGAGTTCGGCAAAACGGAGTAATTGATCGCCTCCTGAATCATTACTTACCCGTTCGGTTAACACCAGTAAGTAAAGCTGATCTTTTAACTTCTGTCGTTGTCGTATTAATTCTCGATAGCCGTTTCGAACCGTCTGTGCATCTTCAGGCCAATGCGCATTTTCCAACTGCTGCCAAAATGCTTGTTCTGGTAAAAACATTTGCGCATCACGCTGCGCCTGCTTGGCAAGCTCTGGGAGCAACTGTAGTGTCATCTCTAATCGCAATAAATTTTTCACCAGCGCGTTTAACGCCTTTGCTTCGCGCTCAGCCAAAGGGCTTTTTCCTAACTGCAGTAAATAATGATTAATGCTGTTTTGTAATTCTCGGATCTGTGCCTGCGTATCACTGTTTAAAGGCTGTCCTTTACTGAGTAATAATGCCTGGCTACTAATTAATTGGCCTACACGTAAACATTCGATACTCAGCGTTTTAATCGCAACGGCTGGGATACTTAAACTAGAAGCATCCAGTACCCGCAGTTGTCCAATCCGCTGCGTTTGAAAGCGGTTATCTAAAAATTGTACAACCCATTTGGTGAGTGGCCACATCAACATAACACCGAGCACATTAAATAACGTATGAAATAGCGCTAAACTAATTGCTGGATTAGGATCGTGAAATAACGCGTCTTGTAATAAACTAATTAGCCAGAGTAACGGGTTTAAGATTAATATTGCCGTAACCCCAGTAATAACATTAAAAATGACATGCAGCATTGCTAAACGTTTGGCTTTAGCTGTAGCCGCTAAAGTAGAGAAAATCGCTGTTGAAGTCGTACCAAGATTAGCGCCGATGACAAACGCTGCGGCCAGCGCTAAGGGTAACACCCCTGAAGATACCGCAGTAATTACCAGCGCAATCACCGCTATAGATGCTTGCATAACCACACTAAGAAACGTTCCTATTAGGACGCCAAGAATAATCCCCCAGAAGCCCAGTTGACTTAAGGCTGCAAATTCAATATCAACAAACACAGCATCAAAGCTATTTTTTAAATAGGCCAATCCTAAAAAAAATAAACCGAAACCAATTAGCGCTTCACCGATGCTCTGAGCGCGGTTTTGTTTAGCAAATAATTTTAATATCGCGCCAATACCCACCATTGGAAGCGCCAGCGTATCAATTTTAAACTGCAATCCCACCAGCGCCACAAACCAACCAGTTAACGAGGTCCCCACGTTACTGCCATAAATTACAAATGCAGCATTTTGCAGCGACACTATCCCAGCATTAACAAAACCGATAGTCGTCACTGTTAAAACGGTGGACGATTGCACCGCAATTGTCGCGGCCGTACCAAACATCACCCCTTGCCAAGGCTTTGCTGTCCAACGTTGTAGAAACTGCATTAGGGCGGGGCCAGCCGCCGTTTTTAGACCTTTACTTAACCAATCCATGCCAAGCAGAAGTAAACCCAGCGCGCCTAACCCCATAAAAATATCAGACAACATAGTGAGCCTTGTAAAGTGTTATCGCCGATATGGCTAGCCGATTGGCTCACGCTAACTTGAGCTTAGGCGTACTTATCTGTTATAACCCAACCCTAGAAAAGTTTCCTGCGCTATGTCAAACAATGGTGCAGAAAATTACTGGCATGGAGCTTTATGAATGTCTGAACACAATACCCTTTATCAACGCCACTTTACCACTGCGCAAGAATCTTTAGACGCCATAACGCGTTTGCAAGATCACGATTCCTACAAACTGGCTTTTGCAGATAGTCGCTTCCTGATGCAAGATGAATTGCGGCACGTTCGTTTACAATTAGAGTATCTAAAGCCGCAATTGGTATTAGATCAGCATAATGTTAATGCTACAGTGGTGGTTTTTGGCAGTGCGCGCTTCTTATCGCCTGAGCAAGCTCAGCTACAACTTCAACAAGTACAACAACTTTTTAATACTGAACCAGATAACCCTAGCACAATCAGTGCCCTTAAAAAGGCGCAACGTGATTGTCGTAACAGTCAGTATTATGCTGCATCACAAACCTTTTCTCATCTGGTAACAGCGCATAGCAGCAAACATCCCGAGGCCGCACTGATGATTATCAGTGGTGGGGGACCTGGAATTATGGAAGCCGCTAATCGAGGGGCAATGGATGCGAATGGCAAAAGTATTGGTTTAAATATTGTGCTGCCAAAAGAACAACACCCTAATCCTTACATCACACCAGAGTTTTGTTTTCAATTTCACTACTTTGCTATTCGTAAAATGCATTTTTTACAGCGCGCTCGCGCGTTAGTCGCCTTCCCCGGAGGCTTTGGTACCTTGGATGAGCTTTTCGAAACGCTGACATTAATTCAAACCAAAAAAGCGGAACGTGTCCCCGTGATCCTTTACGATAAAGCATTTTGGCAAAAATTAATTAACCTTGAGATGCTCGTTGAAGAAGGGCTGATTAGCCCTCAAGATATCGATCTGATCCAGTATGTAGACACTCCAGAACACGCTTGGCAGATTATTTATGACTTCTATCAATTGGGGAAAGACACCTAAGGCCCGCATGTGAGAGGGAAAAGTCATCAACGTAATAAACGCGTATGCCTTTACCTTGCTTTAGGTTTTATAAGATGTATCAATGATTGTGATGGGCGCTAACTGCGCCCATCAGCCGCTTTTTGCAGTAAATGCTTACTTTCTTGTAAGAATTGCCCCGCTAGCTCACCAAAAAAGTGCTGTCCTTTTGCAAATTCGGCCATGAGGCCCGCTTTATCTTGCGTTTGTAATATGTGCAGCAACTGGGTAAAGCGTTGTTGATAACGTTCAAGTAACGCAGCCACATCACTGGATGACAGCATAATATCGGCATATAACTCGGCATTTTGGGCAAACAAGCGCCCAACCATCGCCAGTTCAAGTCGATAAATAGGTGAGCTTAAGGTTAACAGTTCCGACAGATCTGCGTGCTCTTCCGCTAAATGTACGCCATATACCAATGATGAAAAGTGGCGCATTGCTTGAATTAATTGCATAGCATGATCATGTTCATCTGCTGCTTTTTCGGCTAATTCGGCTCCCCAAATCACTAATTGTTTTAGCAACCATTGATAGTCTGCAGCGCAGCGACCATGGCACACTACGACAACTTGCTTAATCAAGTTATTAATATGGGGACCGAACATCGGATGTAACCCCACCACCGGTCCCTGATGTTGCGCCAGCATGGCGGCTAACGGTTTAGCCTTTATACTGGTAAGATCGGCTAACACACAATTTGCACCTAAAGGAGGTAACTGAGTAATGATTTGCTCAGTGCGCGTAATAGGCACCGCCAATAACACCAGCACGGCATTTTCACACAAGTGTGCCGCGTGCGGCCAATCCTCTTGTTCCAGTACCACCACTGTATAACCTGACCGCTGAAACAAACTGACAAACCGCGCACCTAAAGCGCCTGCCCCCCCTACCACCACCACTTTCCCTCCTGCTGGGCGGCAACAGACAAAATGATTATCTTGGGTAGCATAAGACTCACGCATAACACGCCGTAAGACATCATCAACTAACTCCGGTGACACGCCAGCGTCTACCGCTTGCTGACGACGCGCCTGCAACAAACATTGCTCACGCTCAGGGACATAAACAGGTAATGCATACTGTTGCTTAACTTGCCCAACCTGCGCGGTGATCTTAGCACGCGCGGCTAGTAACCTAACCAGTTCGCTATCAATCGCATCAATCTCAGCGCGCAGTGGCTGTAACGCCTGTTGAGCTTGGTCTACTGTCATCGCTTAGGCCACCGCTTGCAAAGGCAACATTTGCTGATGCAAGCGCGCCAATAGTTGTGTTGTCGTCTCCCAATCAATACACGCATCAGTAATAGACACGCCATAATGTTCGGCTTTACCATTAATCAACTTTTGATTACCCGCTTTTAAATGACTTTCGAGCATAATACCAATAATGGCTTCGTTACCGGCTAAACGCTGCGCTATTACCGCTTCAGCAACCGTGGGTTGACGATTATGATCTTTGCTGGAATTACCATGACTACAGTCTACGACGATGCCACGTGGCAGGCGTAATGCGTCTAATTGCGCGAGTGCCGCATTAATACTATCAGCATCATAATTAGGCTTAACACCGCCCCGCAAAATGATATGCCCATCGGGGTTACCCGCCGTTTGCACTAAACTCACTTCGCCTTTTTGATTAATGCCGAAAAACGTATGCCCACTGGCAGCTGATTGCAAAGCATTTAACGCCACACTCAAGCTACCGTCAGTACCATTTTTAAACCCTACTGGCATCGATAAACCGCTGGCCATCTCTCGATGCGTTTGCGATTCTACGGTGCGCGCCCCAATGGCCGCCCAACTAATTAAATCAGACATGTATTGTGGACTGATCGGATCTAGCGCTTCTGTTGCCACCGGCAATTCTAGTTCAACCATCTTTAACAATAACTCACGTCCCCAGGTTAAACCGGTTTCTAAATCAAACGAATCATCTAAATGCGGATCATTAATAAACCCTTTCCAGCCCACCGTGGTGCGCGGCTTTTCAAAATAGACACGCATCACAATGTATAAACTGTCGCTGTAGGCTAGCTGCAACGCTTTCAATTTTTGGGCATATTCGATAGCCGCGACAGGATCATGGATAGAACATGGTCCTGTAACGACTAATAAACGCTTATCTTTGCCATGAATGATATTAGCAATATCGGCACGTGCTTTTGCAACAAACTCAGAACCTTGCTCAGATAGCGGAAGCACTTTTTTTAATACCGCCGGCGAACTTAGCGGCTTTTGCGCCACAATACGCAAATCTTCTACAATCATACTCATTTAACCTGCTCCTAATGCTGTGCTGCAGGGTTAAAGCATAGATAAAAATTGCGAAGGATGTTAACCACATTTCTTATGTAAACTTAAACTTACAGCACGTAATCTATAAATTACACCTTGACGCAGTTTACGGATAGACGGCCACAGCGTCAACCCTGAAAGCCAACAAAAATGAGGATTACCCCTTATTTTAGAAAAATAGATTGTGTACAAATTTAATTACAAAAATAAAGATCAGGCTAAAACCATACCAAGCAAAGGCTTACAGTATGGTGATCATCATGCCAAAAGGATGAAGTAACGTGGCAAATTAAAACCGACGAAGGATTTTTTTATACGCTAAAGAAAGTCGTACAAAACTGTGTTTGTCACCGCCGCGATCGGGATGATGTTTTAATGATTGTTTACGAAAGGCTTTTTTTAACTCTTGCAACGAACATGGCCAGTCTAGCTGTAATAGCTGAAGCGCCTCGTCGTCGGTGAGATTGATCAGGGTCATGTCACCATAACGTTGCTGATACGATTGCCAAAACTGTTGCAATCGCTCACTTAACGCTAAGGGGGTCATGCGCCAGTAATTTTGCCAATCGGCATAATACGCGGCCTTGCTATCTACCAATTTAGGTAAACCCGCATGCCAAGGCGAGATGTTAATACGCGCTAGACCAATCTCTAAATGCGCAATTTCCGCAAGCTGCCAGCGCTCTGCCAGCCGATAGAGTAAATGGTAAAGCACAAAGTGACGTTGAAATAAGGCATGTTGGCCTTCAGTTATCTGACTCAACGATTTTATAGGTAACATACTTAAGAGTTGCTGTTCCGTTAATTCACCAAAACGGCGCAACAAAAGTGTTTCTAGCTGATGTTCCAGCTGTGCTAATGCTTGAGTGGGAAGCGGTGGCAATAACGTTGACTTAAGCGACATATAAAACAAGGCCGGCAATATTGCCGGCCTCAGGTGCTTAGTTAAGCTTTTCGCGGATACGCGCTGATTTACCTGAACGATCGCGTAAGTAGTAAAGCTTAGCACGGCGAACCGCACCACGGCGCTTAACAGTAATACTGTCAATTAATGGGCTGTGCGTTTGGAATACACGCTCAACACCTTCGCCATTAGAGATTTTACGGACGGTGAAGGCTGAGTGCAGACCACGGTTACGCTTAGCGATAACTACGCCTTCGTATGCCTGCAGACGGCTTTTATCGCCTTCTTTAACTTTAACTTGAACCACTACAGTATCACCTGGAGCGAATGCAGGAACGTCTTGCTTCATTTGTTCCTGTTCAAGTTGTTTGATGATGTTTTGGCTAACTTTGCTCATAACAATCTCACTTTACCTGGAATTAACTATCTTGTTGCAGCTGCAACGCTTGGTGTTCCTGTTGGAATTCAGCCAGTAATTTGCGTTGCTCCTTAGTCAGAGCCAGGGAATTTAACATATCCGGCCGTCTTAACCAGGTTCTACCAAGAGCCTGCTTCAGACGCCAGCGTCTAATTTCTTCATGGTGACCGCTCAGTAATACTGCCGGCACCTGTTTGTTTGCTAACACCTCAGGACGCGTATAGTGTGGGCAATCCAGCAAACCAGTTGCAAACGAATCCTGCTCTGCTGATAAATCATGCCCTAGTACACCGGGTACTAGGCGCGATACGGCATCTATTAATACCATCGCCGGCAATTCGCCACCACTTAATACATAATCACCAATTGACCATTCAGCATCAATTTCGGATTCGATTACGCGCTCGTCAATTCCCTCGTAACGGCCAGCTACTAACAGTAGCTTCGAGTATTTTGCCAGTTCAGCCACACCTTGCTGGTCTAATTTACGGCCTTGCGGCGATAAATACACCGTATAGACATCCTCTCCTGCAGCGTGTTTTGCTGCGTGAATGGCGTCGGTTAGGGGCTGCACCATCATTAGCATACCAGGGCCACCACCATAAGGCCGATCATCTACAGTACGGTGCTTATCCGAAGTATAATCCCGCGGATTCCAACACTGTAACTGTATCAAACCTTGCTTGACAGCACGACCCGTGACACCGTATTGCGTTATTGCCTGAAACATTTCCGGAAACAGTGAGACAACGCCCACCCACCTTTGCTGTTCCTGCATTAAAACGCGGGGTCCCAATCTACTAAGATTTGCTTTGCTGTTAAATCCACGTGTTTGACAACAGTATCGTTAAGATACGGGATTAACCGCTCACTCTTACCAAATGCATCGGTCCGGTTGGCTTTCACCACTAACACATCGTTAGATCCGGTTTCCATTAAATCGGTCACTTCACCTAAATTGTAGCCTTGCTCGTTTACTACGGTTAAACCCATAAGGTCTTTCCAATAGAAATCGCCCTCGTCTAAAGCCGGTAAGGCAGTAGCCGGAACAGCGATATCGGCATTAACATACAATTGTGCGAGATCACGATCATTAATATCAGTCAGCTTCGCAATTAAGCTATTACTGTGCCGTTTCCAGCTACTGATCTGCACTTGCCGCCAGTTACCCTGAAAATTCACTTGCCAGGGTGTGTAATCAAAAATCCCTTCCGGGATATCCGTGTAGGAGTTAATTTTTAGCCAGCCATTGATGCCATAAACCGCACCAAACTTACCGAGCACAATAAAATCTTTTTCACTCAACAGTGACAACTCCACACGCTTTGCTAATTAAGCCGCAACTTTCTTAGCATTTTTTACCAGATTGGCTACGCGATCACTTAATGCAGCACCTTGTGCTACCCAGTGTTCAACGCGATCCAGGTCCAGACGCAGTTTCTCTTCAGTACCGCTGGCGATTGGGTTAAAGAAACCCACACGCTCAATAAAACGGCCATCACGAGCAAAACGGCTGTCCGCTACCACAACTTGGTAAAATGGACGCTTTTTCGCGCCACCACGTTGTAAACGAATAGTTACCATACCGTCCTCTAATTTTAATCGTTCAGGTTTTAAAAAATAACAAAGCCCCCAGACGGGCTGGAGGCTGCTGCATTGTACGGATTTTTACCATGAATGCAAGGCATTTCACGGCTTGGCAACCCATAACGCCAAACTTACGCAGCAAAGTTTTGGTTGTCGGCTGCAAAATAGCTGACTTACCGCGGCGGCAACATACCCGGTGGTAATTTGCCTCCCATGCCACGCATCATTTTCATTAGCCCACCTTTACCCTGCATTTGCTTCATCATTTTTTGCATTTGGGTAAATTGCTTCAGCAGCTTATTGATATCTTGTACTTCGGTGCCAGAACCTGTCGCAATACGTTTTTTACGTGAGCCTTTTAGTAAATCAGGAAACTCACGCTCTTTTGGGGTCATGGAATTAATTATGGCTTCCATTTTCACAAATTGCTTTTCATCCAACTGGCTGGCTGCGCCAGCTGGCAGGTTTTTCATCCCTGGCAGCTTATCCATTAATGACATCATGCCGCCCATACTACGCATTTGCACCAACTGCTCACGAAAATCTTCTAATGAAAAGCCTTTGCCTTTCATCATTTTTTGCGCCATTTTCGCTGTTTTTTCTTTGTCGACCTTTTGCTCAAGTTCTTCAATTAAACTGAGCATATCACCCATACCTAAAATGCGTGATGCAATGCGGTCTGGATGGAAGGGCTCCAAGGCATCGGTTTTTTCGCCGGTACCGATAAATTTGATAGGTTTACCCGTGATATGCCGAATTGACAGTGCCGCACCGCCCCGTGCATCACCATCGGCTTTAGTGAGGATAATACCGGTTAGCGGCAAGGCTTCGTTAAAGGCTTTTGCCGTGTTCGCCGCATCTTGCCCGGTCATGGCATCCACCACAAACAAGGTCTCAATGGGTTTTACTGCCGCGTGCAGCGCTTTAATTTCATCCATCATCTCGGTGTCAACATGCAAACGACCGGCCGTATCAACCAGTAGCACGTCAAACATACGCGTTTTTGCATGGGTTATGGCTGCATTAACAATAGCCACTGGCGCCTGTGAAATATCACTTGGGAAGAACTCAACCCCAATATCTTTAGCCAGTGTTTCTAATTGTTTAATCGCCGCAGGCCGATAAACGTCGGCCGAAACCACTAATACCTTTTTCTTTTTACGCTCTGTTAAAAACTTCGCCAGCTTGCCTACAGAGGTGGTTTTACCGGCACCTTGTAAGCCTGCCATCAGAATAACTGCAGGTGGCTGCGTATTTAATGCCAATTCCTGATTGGCTTCACCCATCGCGTCTTCTAACGCTTTACGCACAATTTTCAGAAACTCTTGGCCTGGCGTTAAGCTCTTACTTACTTCCAAACCAACAGAACGCTCTTTTATCTGATTGATAAAATCCCGCACAACAGGTAATGCGACATCAGCTTCCAGCAATGCCATACGTACTTCACGTAAAGTTTCTTTGATGTTGTCTTCGGTGAGACGACCGCGACCGCTAATATTTTTAAGCGTACGGCTTAAACGATCTGACAGGTTTTCAAACATAACAGTGACCCGTATTCATAAATTGAAATGATTATACTCTTTTGCCATGCATTCGTCAGCCACTTAAGACGCTGACATTGAACGTGCAAAGCATGCTGGATGCTCGCATCTTGCATCTATTTGTGTATACAATAACAAACTTATCGCATCAATGGAGTGTTAAGAATGCCTACGTTGTTTCCTGCGCTGGCGCTGCTTGCTTATTTAGTCGCAACCTTTGCGATTGTGCTGCGTTTATTTCATCCAGCGGGGCCAAACTTCAAACTGGTATTTGGCGCGGCTACCTTAGCCGTGGTATTGCATATGCTTACCCTAACGGATGCCATTTTTACCACCGAGGGTCAAAACTTTAATTTAAGCAATGTGAGTTCACTCGTCTGCTGGTTAATCACGCTTTCAATAACCCTTACATCGCTGCGTACACCCGCTATTTTATTGTTACCGTTAGTTTATACCTTTGCGGCGGTTCTCTTACTCACGACCTTAGTCGTACCAAGCTCAGTACAAATACAACATTTACAGCATAGCCCAGGGTTAATAGCGCATATTACGCTCGCATTTACCGCCTATGTAGTATTGCTTATGGCCACCTTATATTCAGTGCAGGTGGCCTATATTAGTTATAAGCTGAAACATAAGGATTTCTCGGGCGTAAGCCGCTTTTTACCGCCTCTGATGCAAGCCGAAAACTTACAATTCCGACTGCTGGCTGCAGGCACGCTGTTATTAGCATTGGGGCTGTTAAGCGGTATTCCTTACACAACTAATTGGCTTGAGCATAAAAGTCTGTTAAGTTCATTGGCATTGGGGATATTTATCCTTCTGTGTTGGGGACATGCACGTTTAGGTTGGCGCGGCAAAACAGCCATTACACTAACGCTTACAGGCACTATTTTATTAACACTGGCCTATTTTGGCAGCCGTTTTGTTAAAGAAGTACTGCTTAACCGTTTTTAACGCTCTTATTTTGTTTGGCTATATAGGTATTTAATTCTTGGACGCGATTTCGACTGGCACCCTATTCATTATACTAGGCGTGTTACTGGTACTTTCTGCTTTCTTCTCCGGCTCTGAAACCGGCATGATGTCGGTAAATCCTTATCGTCTAAAACACCTAGAAAACGAGAATAACAAAGCAGCAAAACGCGTCAGCTTATTACTAAAACGTCCTGATCGTTTGATTGGCTTGATCTTAATTGGCAACAACTTAGTCAATATTGCAGCCGCCACTGTAACAACCTTAATTGGCCAACGGCTTTATGGCGACCTGGGCCTTGCTATAGCACCAATCGCACTCACCTTAGTCGTACTTATTTTTGCCGAAGTGACACCCAAAACGCTGGCAGCACTCTATCCTGAACGTGTGGCCTTTCCGGCATCCGTGATCTTACGTGTGTTATTAAAGGTATTTTACCCTTTTGTTTTTTTACTCAATAAGGTGACTAATGGCTTACTTGCCTTACTGGGTGTTAGCCCAGAGCGTCATCAGGGAAATAGCTTAAGCGCTGAAGAATTGCGTACTGTTGTGCATGAAGCGGGCGCATTAATTCCAGAGCAACACCAAAGCATGCTCGTGGGCGTTTTAGATCTAGAAAATGTCACGGTTGAAGACATTATGATCCCACGTAACGAAATTATTGGTATTGATATTAATGATGAGTGGAAAGATATCATTCGACAACTAGCCAATACATTGCATAGCCGTATCTTACTTTACCGCGATAACATCGATGATGCACTTGGCTTTATTCATCCACGCGATCTGGTGAGATTATTATTAAAAGAACAATTTACTAAAGCCACTTTATTACGTTCAGTACATGAAATTTATTACATACCCGAGGGTACCGCACTCAATACCCAATTATTAAAGTTTCAAAGCACCAAAGAGCGCATTGGTTTAGTTGTAGATGAATATGGTGATATTCAAGGGTTAGTTACGCTTGAAGACATCCTCGAAGAAGTTGTGGGTAAGTTTACGACCGACATTGTTGAAGACAGTAATGAAGACATTATGAAGCAACCCGATGGCTCATTCTTAATTGATGGCAGTATCAGCTTGCGCGAACTCAACCGACAAATGCAGCTTGAGTTTCCGACTGATGGACCAAAAACCTTAAACGGCTTACTGCTTGAGCATTTAGAAGAGATCCCGCAAGGTAAAATGAGTGTTAAACTAGCAGGGTATCCAATTGAAATTGTTGAAGTGCACGATAACATGATTAAAACAGTACGCTTAATCTTGGCGTCATCCTAACAACGCATTCCAAGAGTGGATACTGCAATCATGGTAACAACTAGATAGCGGCTTGGTATCTAGTCTCGTCACAAGCACACTATGAAATGCTCACACCACTAACCGAAAAATAATCGTCCTAACCAACCTCGTTGCAATTCTTTTTCGCAACGTCTTAACTGTTGCTGATACAGTGTTGCACGGTCATCAACGCGCCGAGCCGTGTTGATTAACCACCTTTTATTACGATAGGTTCCCCGCCGATAGCCGCCCCAACCTTCATGGTAGTTCAAGTAAAGCCGATACGCATCATCCTTGGGAATGTTATTCACTTGATGCGTTTTATGGATATACCAACCAATAAAATCGACGGCATCATCAAAATTGGTTCGCCGCGCAAAAAAGCGATTGGTATCGGTCACGTAATCATTCCAAGCTGGGGTTTGAGCTTGAGAGTACCCATAGGCAGAGCTGCCACGGCCATAAGGAATAAAGCCCAAAAAATAGCGCATTGGCGGTTTAGCATTGTGCCGAAAACCACTTTCTTGATACATAATACTTATGGGAATGGCAATGGGGACACCCCATTTATCGCTAGCCTTGGCGGTAGCGTGATACCACGCGCGATGCTCACCAAAAATCTCACAAATATTTGAAGTGTCTTGTGGCGGTGGGGTTGCACAGCCTGATAACAGTAGGCTAGCTCCAAACAAAAAAAATAAACTAATTTTTTTTAATGATTTTTGAACTATCTGCATGAACATGATTCTAATGAAATGAATGGATTCAACCAAGTTTTTGTTTTCCCTGGATTCTCCTTCACGGCTACCTCTGGTAGCCGTTTTTTTTGGCGACAACACTGATTTAAAGCGTTTGTTCGCAAGCCGGAACCTCCGCAAAGTATTGTTGGATATACTCGTCAAAACTAAGAGTATCACTTGCCTCAATGTCTTTTTGCTGCTGTAAAGAGGTAGTTACTGCTTCACTGAACGCCGACTCGGTATATAGTTGGTAAGGCTCTTGTAACAATTGCTGCTGGTACGCTTCCGCTAATTGTCGCATGTAACGACCGTTGTCTTTGCGTTGACTGATCAAATGATTTAATACTTTCCCAGAGGGCGTTTGAGCAGGATCTAGCAACGATAAATAGTATTGTTTAAGCGCGCCTTGATAACGGTTACTGTTATAAGCGTCATCTAGCCAACGCGCGATCGGCATCATGTCGGCAAATATCTGTTCCGCCCAATCCTGCATTAAACGCGGCTGACCATCTTGTATCAGCTCTAAATTAATGCGACGACCATCCGTTACCACTTTTTTCAGGTTTTGCTCGGTAATGGTTTGTTCAGCAGCAGATAAAGAGGGGCTCTGTTCAAGTAAACAATACACCAAGAAAATATCTAAAAAGTGCATCTGCTCAGCCGTGATCCCTACCGGACTAAACGGATTGACATCTAATGCTCGCACTTCAATATACTCCACCCCACGTTTAGCCAACGCGCAGGTAGGCCGCTCTCCCGACTCGGTAGTCCGTTTCGGTCTAATAGTAGAGTAAAACTCGTTTTCTATTTGCAGCACATTCGCATTCAGTTGTTGATAAACACCGTCAACCTTAATGCCAATATTTTGATATTCGACAGACGGCTGGCTAATCGCCGAATGTAAGCCAGCAATGTATTCTGGCAAGGTGTTATAGGTAATATTTAAACTTGATTGTGCACTGTTGGTATACCCTAAATCACTCATTCTTAATGAGGTTGCGTAAGGTAAATAAACGGTGCCTTCACCTAAACTTTGAAACGAGTAACGAGAAGTGCGGCCCTCTAAAAATGATTTACACATGGCCGGTGACGCACCAAACAAATAGACAATCAGCCACGCATTACGTTTGTAATTTCGAATTAATGACAAGTATTGATCAGACACAAAATCTTGCAATGGCCGTTGGTCGGCCAGCAGGGTTTGATAGGCTAGCCAAAAGCTATTGGGCAGTGAAAAGTTAAAATGCACACCACTAATAGCTTGCATCATACTACCATAACGATTTTTTAAACCTTGTCTGTACAAGGTTTTCATGCGTCCAATATTTGAATTTCCATAAAACGCTAATGGGATCTGGTGCTGATCAGCAATATAGCATGGCATACTGGCAGGCCAGATGCGTTCTGCACCCAATTGCCGCAATGTAAATCGATGAATATCGGTAAGTTGCTTAATTGTTGTATCAATATCTGCAGTTGCAGGTGTAATAAACTCAAGCAATGACTCAGAAAAATCCGTGGTAATCCACGGATGGGTTAATGCTGAGCCCAGCGCTAAAGGATGGGCACTTTGCGCCAAACTCCCATCTGCATTTACTCTTAACGTTTCTCGCTCAATACCGCGTTTGATACCGACGATCGATTGAGTATGGCCACTTTGCTGCAGAGCAGTAAGGCGTTGCGTAATGCTGGAGACCAAGATTATTCCTTATTTAACAAGTTATCCCCCACCAAATGGGGGATAACACAACAATTTTCAATATAGGGCACATACTTAAGGTCAGAATACCGCTGCAAATTTGCGCTAATCTGAACACAGCCAGTAACCTAACAAACTCTTGGTCGGTGCGTTACGCGCATTAAATCGCGCGTTACACCCAAAATTACGTGTTATCTTCTGGTTTGCTCTGTTTTTTTTCTGCAGAGTTAGCGTGTTCATCTAAAAAATCAGCATCATCAGAATCGCCAACGACATGTTCTAATTTTAATTTGCGAACACTGCGAAACGTGGTTATAGGACCAGAGCACGCGTATATCGCAAAAATCAAAAACAACATTTGCGCAGGTTTTGATGCAATCACCACGAATACCACCACTACCAGCAATATTGTTAAAAAGGAGACACGATCACGCCAATTAAGGGTTTTAAAAGAGTTATAGCGAAAATTACTGACCATCAAGAAGCCAGTCGCAATAGTAATTAAGCCTACAATGTAGCCATATTTGTCGCCATCAATTTGAAAGCTTGTGCCATTCCACACCATACCTGCAACCAGTGCCGCAGCAGCTGGACTGGCAAGTCCTTGGAAAAAACGACCATCAGTAACACCTAAATTGGCATTAAACCGCGCCAAACGCAATGCGGCACAAGCAACATAGACAAAAGCGGCTAACCAGCCAAATTTACCCAGATCGGCTAATGCCCAATTATAGGCAACCAAGGCAGGCGCAACACCAAAAGCTAACAAATCAGACATACTGTCATACTGCGCACCAAATTCACTTTGCGTATTGGTTAACCGTGCCACACGCCCATCCAATCCGTCGAAAATCATCGCGATGAATATCGCCACAGCGGCAGCTTCGAAACGGCCATTCATTGAGGACACAATCGCAAAAAAGCCGGAGAACAACCCTGCAGTGGTCAGTAAGTTAGGTAACAAGTAAATCCCTTTGCGAGGACTATTTTCAGTATTTTTTGAGTCTGTCATAAGGCAACTTCTAAAAAAAAGATTACAATGATTATAAAGAACATAACATAACATGGATAGAACCATGGCAAAAGTGCAGCTTCTCTTATTGTTCGTTGTTGGGTTTGCCAGCAATGCATCACTATCAGCCCAAACGGTATACAGCTGGCAAGACAGCAAAGGCGTTACACATTTCAGCCAGCAGCCTCCCCCTAACGGTGATTACCAATTACTCTCGGTACAATCTAGCCGAGCTGCGACGCCACGTGAGGCTGAAGCTGGCACTGTCGGCGATACCGTTGATCCTGCGTTATGTCAGCAGGCCAAAAATCAGCTGGAATTACTAAAAAACCAACAAGAATTATTTACCCGTGTGCTAAACACCACCACTAATACTACAGAAATGCGGCTTATTACCGATGATGAGCGAGAACAGCAAAGACTGCTGGCCGAGTTTGAAATAAAAAGGCGTTGCTCAGCAACGCCTTAACAGTGTCATTTATGGGGTGTTATTTAGTCTGAATAGTAAAGTGTTCGCCATCATGGTCAACCATAATGGTACTACCAGGCAAAAAGTGACCTTGCAATAAAGACTGTGCCAATGCATTCTCCAAGTGTTGTTGGATTGCTCGCTTTAACGGTCTGGCACCAAACAATGGATCAAAACCCACTGCCGCTAACGTATCTAAAGCAGCTTCACTCACCTGCAACTGATAATCACGTTGTTGTAAACGTTGTTCCAAACGTTTGAGCTGAATACGTGCAATTTGTTTAATTTGAACGCTATCTAATGGATGGAAAACAACGGTTTCATCCAATCGATTCAAAAACTCTGGCCGAAACTGTTTGGCTAAAACCCCCATCAGCATCTCTTTCATCTGAGTGTAACTAAATTCACGATAATGCTCTTGTATCAGGTCTGAACCAAGATTAGATGTCATGATAATTACCGTATTTTTAAAATCCACGGTTCGGCCATGCCCATCGGTTAAACGCCCATCGTCTAACACCTGCAGTAAAATATTAAATACATCAGGATGCGCTTTCTCTACCTCATCTAACAAAATCACTGAATAAGGTTTGCGCCTTACTGCTTCAGTTAAATACCCCCCCTCTTCATAGCCTACATACCCTGGGGGCGCACCGACCAGCCTTGATACAGCGTGTTTTTCCATAAACTCCGACATATCAATTCGAATCATTGCTTCAGGGCTATCAAATAAAAACCTGGCTAACGCTTTGGTTAATTCTGTTTTCCCAACCCCAGTAGGCCCTAAAAACAAAAAGGAACCGATGGGCTTATTGGGATCAGCTAAGCCGGCACGCGAGCGACGAATAGCGTTTGAGACTGCCGCCACCGCTTCATGCTGCCCGACCACGTTGTTATGTAAAGCCTGCTCCATGCGTAATAACTTATCGCGCTCGCCCTCAAGCATTTTACTGACGGGAATACCCGTTGCTTTTGATAACACATCGGCTATTTCATGCTCTGTCACTTTATTACGCAGCAAGGTCATCTCTTGCATTTCCGCTTGCGATGCTAAATCTAACTTTTTCTCTAACTCGGGAATGCGTCCATATTGCAATTCTGACATTCGCTGTAGATCACTGGCGCGACGCGCAACCTCTAAATCTAGCCGTGCTTGCTCTAACTCGGCTTTGATATTTTGAGTGCCTTGCAATGCCGCTTTTTCAGACTCCCACACTTCATCTAACTCGTTATAACGGCTGTCTAGCTCTTGGATCTGTTCTTGTATCCCATCACGCCGCTTTTTACTGGCGTCGTCGGCTTCCTTTGCTAGGGCATTATCTTCGAGTTTTAATTGGATGATCCGCCGTTCTAACCGATCTAACTCTTCCGGCTTAGAATCCATTTGCATCCGAATACTCGACGCGGCTTCATCAATTAAATCTATTGCTTTGTCAGGTAATTGCCTATCGCTAACATAACGATGAGACAGCGTGGCTGCAGCAACGATTGCCGGATCAGTAATTTCTACCGCATGATGTAACTCGTAGCGTTCTTTTAAACCGCGAAGAATCGCAATGGTATCCTCGACACTCGGCTCTTCTACTAACACCTTTTGAAAACGGCGCTCTAAAGCGGCATCTTTCTCAATGTATTTACGATATTCATCTAAGGTTGTTGCGCCCAAGCAATGCAATTCGCCACGTGCTAACGCAGGTTTGAGCATATTACCCGCGTCCATGGCGCCATCCGCTTTGCCAGCTCCCACCATGGTATGGATTTCATCAATAAATAAAATAATCTGGCCTTCTTCTTTGGCCACATCACTGAGCACAGCTTTTAGGCGCTCTTCAAATTCACCACGATATTTAGCGCCAGCGAGCAAGGAACCCATATCTAAAGACAAGACGCGTTTATCTTTTAATCCCTCTGGGACTTCTTTATTGATAATACGCTGAGCTAACCCTTCGACAATTGCAGTTTTACCCACGCCAGGCTCACCGATGAGTACGGGATTATTCTTGGTGCGGCGCTGCAATACTTGAATACAACGACGAATTTCTTCATCTCGACCGATAACAGGATCTAATTTACCCGCTTCAGCCCTGGCAGTTAAATCAATAGTATATTTTGTTAACGCTTGGCGCGTATCTTCAGCATTAACATCATCGACCTTCTGACCACCACGCAGTTGTTCAATAGCGGCATTGATATTGTTAGCCGTGACACCTAACAACTGTAATATGCGACCGAGTTCCGATTTATCTTCAGTTGCGGCTAAAACAAATAACTCACTGGAAATAAATTGGTCTTTACGTTTTTGCGCCAGCTTATCGCACTGCTGTAATAATTGCGCGGTACTAGCAGCAAGTTGTAAATTGGCCGCTTGGCCTTCTACGCGAGGTAAACGTTCGATGGCTTGACTGACTTTAGAACGTAATTCGTTGAAGTTAATCGCCAGCTTGTTAAGTAATTCTCGAACCGTACCACCCTCTTGGTTGAGTAAGGCAAACATCAGGTGTACGGGTTCAATAAATTGTTGATCACGACCTAGTGCCAGCGATTGTGCATCGGCAATGGCTTCTTGAAATTTTGCAGTGAATTTATCTAATCGCATGAGAGGGCTCCTACAAGCATCATTAAGCGTTGATATACCCTAAAATTGGGGAGCATTGCAGAATTTTCAAGCAATAGACGTCAAAAATTTGACTTAGATCATAAAAGTATTGACTAGTCTAACCAAATCGCACTGGCCATGCGGCCTGTTTGGCCATCGCGCCGATAGGAAAAAAACTGTGCAGGTTGCTGATAAGTACAATAATCGCCACCATAAATGGCATTGACGCCTTGCGCCATTAAACGTTGCTTAGCCAATAAGTAGAGATCGGCTAAGTATTTACCCTGAGCCGTTGGCTGAAATGCGGCCTCAGCCATGGCCTGATGTTGGATAAAGGTATTACGCACCTCGGCCCCAACTTCAAACGCACTTTTACTAATTGCAGGTCCGAGCCACGCTAAAATAGTCTCAGAGCTTGCCTGAAAGTGTTTAAGCGTTTCTTCAATCACGCCACTGGCTAAACCACGCCAGCCGGCATGGATTGCAGCCACTTCTCGTCCAGCCTTGTCACACAATAATATAGGCAAACAATCGGCCGTCATCACTACACACACACGCTTAGGCTGTTTGCTATATGCGGCATCAGCCATAATCGGTGCTGTGTTAGCGTAAGTGACTAATTCAGGTTGTGCCACGTTCGTGCCATGCACCTGCTGTAACCATAATGGCGCAGTTGGCATACCGGATAGATCTTGAAAACGCTGCCGATTATGCTGCACATGTTGCGGTTCATCACCCACATGATCGCCGAGATTAAAACTGTCAAACACGCCTCTTGAACAACCGCCAACGCGAGTAGAGCTTACCGCACGGACATTTAATGGCGCAGGCCAATCTGGCACCAATAAATTCTCGGTAAGGCGTGAAAGGGGCATTTAAGTTCCTTAGCTTTGGCGTTTACACAAAATCCATACCGTGCTTTTGGGTATCAGCACGCAGTGCATTATTCAAGGCCACCATATCATCAGGTAAAGGGGCATGCCACTCTAATAGTTGTCCTGTGATGGGATGGGCTAGTTTTAACATGATGGCGTGCAACGCTTGGCGTTTAAAGTTACGCATCATTACCAATAAACTTTCTTCAGCTTGGCGTGGCGGTCTTGGCCGACCACCATAGACTGGATCACCAACAAGCGGATGACTGATAAACGTCATATGTACTCGAATTTGATGCGTTCTGCCGGTTTCCAAACGCAAGCGTAAACGGGTATGCGCGCGGTATTTCTCCATAACACGATAATGCGTGACAGCAGGCTTACCGTTCTCAATAACAGCCATCAAGGTTCGTTTAGTGGGATGCCGCCCAAGAGGACGATTAACTAGCCCGCCGCCGGTCATTGCGCCGTAACACACTGCCTCGTACTCACGCGTAATTTCACGTGCTTGCATAGCCTCAACCAAATGCGTTTGCGCCGGTATGGTTTTCGCAATCACCATTAATCCTGTTGTATCTTTATCCAGTCGATGCACAATACCTGCTCTAGGTACTTCAGCAATTCCCGGACAATGATGCAATAAGGCATTTAACAGGGTGCCTTCGCTATTTCCCGCGCCCGGATGCACTACTAAACCCGCAGGTTTGTTAATAACTAATATATGTTCATCTTCAAAAATAATATTGAGATCGATAGGCTCTGCTTCAAAACGCTCATCTTCTGGTAGCGCAGCATGAATATCAATTTGCTCGCCGCCAAGCATTTTATGCCGAGGCGTGTTACAAAGCTGCTGGTTCACCAAGACCGCATCGGCCAAGATCCAATCTTTTATGCGCGAACGCGAATAATCGGGGAACATTTCGGCCAAAACCTGATCTAAGCGCTTACCATAAAGATGATCAGGAACGATTTGTGAAAGTTTTATCTGTTTTGTCATGACGGAAGCAGTTATCCTGTGTGCAACCCCTCGTTATCTGGGGTAGAATCGCAATAGAACGTATTTTAACGATTTTACGCTGGACTAGACAGCCATTTAGCTTAAGTAGTAACGGATTTTTACATGAAATTGAAATTTATCCTGATTATTTTGATGTCAATTACGCTGAGCGCCTGCGCCGGCAAGCCAAAACCAGAGCAAGTTAATCCTTCGCAAACTGCGCAAGGCCAATATCAACAAGCAAAAGACGTGCTCGATGCCGGCTTATACAACAGAGCTATCGAATTATTGAAAGCGGTTGAAAGCCGTTTTCCATTTGGTCCATTGGCACGTCAAGTCCAATTAGATTTAATCTATGCATATCATCAGGCGGGTGATTTGCCTCAAGCCTTGGCCAGTATTGACCGCTTTATTCGTCTTAATCCTAATCAACCTGATTTAGATTATGTCTACTACATGCGTGGACTCACCAATTTAAAAGCAGATGAAAATGCTTTTCAGGAATTTTTTGGTATCGATCGTTCCGATCGCGATTTAAGCAGTACCCGTCAAGCGTTTGAAGATTTCAAAATTTTATTAAACAGCTATCCGCAAAGTAAGTATGCCGCGGATGCGAAACAACGCATGGTAATCATCAAAGATCAACTGGCGCGACATGAATTGTTGGTGGCAGATTATTACTTACGTCGTGGTGCTTTTTTAGCTGCAGCTAATCGGGGAAAATACGTGGTTGAATTTTATCGCGATTCACCTTTAGTTGAACAAGCCTTAGTGATCATGGTTGAAAGCTATGAGAAGCTGGGTCTTGATAAGTTAAAAACAGACACTGAGCAAGTGTTACGTTTAAACTTCCCGCAAAACAGCCGCTTTAACTAAGTAGTTGCTCTGTACATGCCCCCTCGAGCGAGCGCTTCAGGGGGCTTTTTAATAACGTTTTACAATGCTTCTAACGCATCCGCTAATTTACTCACTCCAATAACTTCCATACCGTCGATAAGCTCTTTGGGTTTATTCGCTAAAGGCACAATGGCGCGGCGAAAACCATGTTTAGCCGCTTCGCGCAAACGCTCCTGACCACTAGGCACCGGCCGGATCTCTCCTGCTAAGCCCACTTCGCCAAATACAACTAGATCATTCGGTAAAGGTTTATCCCTAAAACTCGACACTAGTGCTAATAGTGTGGCTAAATCTGCACTGGTTTCATTAACTTTCACGCCCCCCACAACGTTAACAAACACATCTTGATCAGCCATTTGGATCCCCGCATGCCGATGCATAACCGCCAATAGCATAGAGATACGATTTTGCTCCATTCCTAAGGTGACTCGCCGCGGATTATTAAGAGGGGAATAATCCACTAAGCCCTGTATTTCCACCAGAAGTGGACGCGTTCCTTCCCATAGCACCATTACGATACTGCCAGACTGATCTTCTTTACCTCGCGTTAAAAAAATGGCAGAAGGATTTTTTACTTCTTTCATGCCCTGCCCGGTCATAGCAAACACTCCCAACTCGTTTACCGGACCAAAGCGATTTTTATGACCGCGCATGGTGCGATAACGACTATCGGCATCGCCATCTAACATCACCGAACAATCGATACAATGCTCTAACACTTTGGGGCCGGCTAAAGAGCCATCTTTTGTGACATGGCCCACCATAATAATGGCGATATGGTATTGCTTTGCAAAACGGGTTAAAAAAGCCGCACTTTCTCTAACTTGTGACACGCTACCTGGTGCCGATTGAATATCGGCTAAATGCATAACCTGTATCGAATCAATAACCATTATTCGCGGCTTTTCTTGCTGCGCAAGCTGACAAATCGTTTCGACATTCGTTTCCGCCAACATCTTAAGATCTGCCATAGGTAAGCCTAAGCGCTGCGCACGCATAGCAACTTGCTGTAAAGATTCCTCTCCCGTCACATACAGTGCGCCACCTTGCTGCGCCAAACCACACATTACCTGCAATAACAACGTACTTTTACCCGCCCCCGGATGCCCCCCAATAAGAATGGCTGAACCTGGGACAATACCCCCACCCAAAACGCGATCAAACTCTAAAAAACCCGAACTGAAACGTGGCACCTCTTGCAAATCCACTTCATCCAGCCGCATAACTTTCGCAACCGCTGCGCCAGCATAGCCTTCAAATCGGGTATTTTTACTTTTTACCGCCCCTAGTCGTACCTCACTGACACTGTTCCACGTTCCACACTCGGTACACTGGCCTTGCCAACGCATAAAGTCAGCGCCACATTCATTACACACATAGGCCGTTTTTGTTTTTGCCATAACTCTTCTCGCTTTACATGAAAGGCACAGATATTGCTTTTCGAAAAAGAACCACGTAGCTTAACCCGATTATAACTGGACGCTGCCAATTTTTTGGCAATTGAATCAATAAACAATGACTTCAACTGATCTTAAAGCTTATTTAGGCATCATATCGCGTATGAAAGGCCTACTAAACTCGCCAGAGTTTGAACAAACCTTTGCCAGTTTGACGGTAAGCTTGCCTAAATCAAAACAATTTTTGTTAAAAATGGAGTTGAAGCGTCTAGCGCAGCCCTGTAGCTATTTTATTGATTTACGTGGCCACGTTGATGGCGATGTCAAACCCTTTCAACATATGGAAAAAACCCATTACTTGGACGATAACGCCAAACAGATCTTTGAAAGTGGTATCAAAGATTATGGTGAATATACGCTGGGCGTTTACGAAGAAGTGATGAATGCGGATAATAACTTTCGAGTACGCCATCGTAAAGAAACCGAAGAACGGGTAAAAAACACGCTGGAAAGTTTACGCAAAGGCCCTTTGCTACCCGAAAACAGTTCGCCAGTAGAAAAAGAACCTGACGCAGAAGAGGTCACTAATAGTAATAAACTAGTTCAGTTTGGTTATTACATTAGTCGCCGTGAAGAACGCATGAATTATGGTCTTGAAGTTGAAGTTCGCTCGGCTGAATCACCTTTTGCTGCCATGACCAGTGATTTATCCGTATCGGGGTGTAAATTAAAAGTCCCTGCCGGTAAGGGGATCCAAGTAGGTGATCAGCTAAATTTAATACTAAAGGGCTTAGAAAAAGAATTTACACTCGACTTACCCAATGGCTTGAACTATCAGGTTTTACAAGTTGATGAGCAAGAAAAATTCGCGTATTTACGCTTGAAACGATTAGACCCAGAGCAAGAACCGCAATTTAATCAATTCCTACAAAGTTTTATTCATGGTAATAAGCGCCGCTATAAAATAAATTTAGATAACACCACCGATGCGGCACTTACAAAAGGCTATGAGCAATATTACTTACCTCGCATCAATTCGTTACCTATTTATTTAACGGTTACTGATGGTATTGTTCATAGCCGCTTTTGTCTTACCAGTGATTACAATAAAGCGTCTTGGCACTACTTTTTAGACGAACAACAACATTCTGTTTTAAATTTGTTGTTATCAGCACGACGCTTAAAACAGCTGTTAAATATAGATACGGCTGAACGCTCATGCATTCTGTATTGCTTTACGCATGCAGCAAAAGGCAAATTATACTTTTATGCCGCCACTAGCATCGAGCTGGCATTAGCTCCGGCTTTGCGCGATATGTTTTTTGGCTTTGGTGCCGGTAAACCCAGTTGGCGCGTTTTCCATTTCAATGTCCTAAAAACGCATGTCAGTAAAAGCCAAAATGAATTTGCATTACCGGGAAGTGTTAACAGTGAGCCCTGTTCACCACTGATCAGCAGCATGCTAAAAGATATGCATTACATTGTTGCCCTTACCGAAATAAGTGCACCAGAGCATCGCAGCCATTATGCTAATCACAGTTATGATAGTACCAAGTTAGCTGAATTAAACAAATTTGGTTTAAGTAAAGCCGTGCAGCCGCAACCTTGTGAAGCTATTCCAATACATTATGTCAATTTACGCGCAGAATCGCGCTATTTGTACAAAACAACGGTGTTACTAAAAAAACAAGATGAACACCCCGTTATTAATGCGTTTACCCGGGATTTCTCAAGTGGTGGTTTGCAGCTGGAATGTACTGAACCCGTAGATTTTAATAAAGGTGATCTTTTATTACTCGAACTGCCAGATTTGCAAAAAATCGCCCCTAAATATCCATTACATCATTTGCCCTATGAGGTTATGGCGGTTAGCAAAAGTAAGACCATTATGAACCTAAAAATTGCGAAAGTTGAACCTCATATTGGCAAACAGTTTTTTCAACAACTTATTCAAAGTAATCGCCATAAACTGACGGTGGCAGAAGAAACGCCTAAATACCCCGGATTGTCTGATGCCCTAAGAAATATGTATTTAAAAGCGTTGAACAATATCGCTATTTTTGTTCATCGCCGTGGCTTACGCCATGAAATAAGTGTCTTAGGACGAGGGGCACAACCCAACGCGTTACATAAATTATTGCAACTTGCACAGACCCAAGCTCAGATATTGGATTTAACGCTATTAACCAAACAAAATGTGCTTACCCAAGAGATCGCCAACCAATTAAAACACATGAAACGACAAGATGCGGCGAAAAGCTGTGAGCTTTATATAAGAGTGACGGAGTCAGAGCGAGGAGCCCTGGAGTTTGTTAGCTATTACGACTTTGAATTTGCCAGTGTTGAAGAACAAAACGTATTTGTACTTGATGCACTAGAACACCACATTTTATTTAGTTTCCGGCTATTTGTCTCTCGTACTGGTAAATTAGATGCAGACTATATTGCCAAAGAAATTGGCTATATTAGCGTTTACGCGATTCATAAAGCCAAATCGTTAGAGGAGGAACTCTGGCATGTCGAAGGGGTCGCTGACGGTGTCGAATGCTCAGCAGAAGTGGTATCTCGTTACAACGTGCAGGCCAGCGACCGTCAACAGCAAGCGCGACAGCGCATTCTAATTAGAGATCGTTGATCTCGCGCGGACTAGAGCGCGCGTATAATACCTTCAACCATTGGGCTAACTCGGCAAAATGCTCGGTTGTCGCCGCGGGGTGCGTCAGCATTGAAATATGATCATAATTTGCTGCGTTTCCAAACGCTTTCCCTAATACACTAAATTGTGCGTCATGTTGGTGACATTCAGTAATAAAGGCTTGCACATCCTGAGGATGGCCCAAGAGACGATCAAACGCGCCAGCAAAATGCCAAATGGCTGGCCATGACGTGCGTTGACACGCGGCATGATAATCAAACTGATCACTAAGATCGGTGAACGGCGCCCCTCTTATCCAAGAAATCGTATCGTGTAAAAACTGCAAAGGCTCATTGTCTGCTCCCAGACGCCAGCGTTTAGCAGGCAAATAACCATAACGCTGTCCTAGCCATGGGGCAAACCTATTCCAAATAACATCTATTTTTACTGTTCTGGCTAAAGAACGCACACTGATCACTCTTTTAGTACCAAAACAAATTTTTGCTTTTATTTTGGGAAGTAAGTGGGGAAAACGTGCCAAACAGGCTGCCGCCAACACGCCCCCCCATGAGTGACAGATAAGCGTTAAAGGCTGATGATGTAGTTCGTAAAAATACTCGATTAATGCAGGAATATCGTGACAAATCAGTTGTTGCTGACTTTGCTGTAAACCCTGCTCCAAAGAAGGCTGTGACAAACCTCTACCTGCAAAATCAACAGCATACCCCATAAAACCGTGATCAGCCAAAAAGCTGGCTAAACCTTTACCCGAATGGCTATAAAAAATCCGGCCATTTTCCACTGCGCCGTGTAAATACAGGATCGGCCCCACCAACCCCTGAACAGGGGTGAGTTGCCTAACATGTAATTGGTAGGCCGCGAGATCAACAAAAAGCGAGTGCTGCTGGTGCTTCACGTAGCCGCAACCAAATACAGTAATTGCAGTAAACTCCCTTGCGTGATAGCGGCTTTGGCTGCCGCTTGCACACTAGGCTTGGCATGAAATGCTACCCCTAAGCCAGCCTCTGCCAACATGGGTAAATCATTAGCACCGTCGCCTATCGCAATAGTTTGGCTAACAGGAATGGCATATTGCGCCGCCAACTCAGAAACAACAGCGGCTTTGCGCTGTGCATCGACAATGTCGCCCAATACCTTACCTGTAAGTTTACCGTCTATAATATCTAACGTATTTGCAAAGGTCTTATCTAAGCTTAGTCGCTGTTGTAATGCGTCAGTGAAAAAGGTAAAACCACCAGAAGCGATAGCAATACGCCAACGATGCTGCTGTAAAACCTGCACTAAGGTGGTTAAACCTGGCATCAGCGGCAAAGCCTCTAACACATCAGACAATACTTTTACGGGGGCACCTTGCAAGGCAGCAACACGTTGTTGCAAGCTTTGCGCAAAGTCTAATTCACCATTCATTGCACGGGCCGTCACTGCAGCCACCTGCTCCCCTACCCCAGCAAGTTTAGCAATTTCGTCAATACATTCTATTTGTATCGCAGTCGAGTCCATATCCATCACTAATAAGCCCGGTGTTGCTAAGCTTGGACGCGCAGGTAAATAGACTAATTGACACGCGAGTTGTTTGGCTAATTCATTTAAGATCCGCTGCGTGGGAACTTGCCATTCCTGACAAGATAACGCTAACCCGGCGGGTAAATCAGGGTGGGGTTCTAATAGAGTGATCTTAACAATACCCTCTTTCAGGCAAAATGCCGTTAAAATAGATTGTAAATGAAACCACGAAATTGGCCCGCCAAACCAATACAAGGCTGCAGCATCTTTATCGCAGTGGCTCGATTTTATTGCAGTAAACTGATGTTGTTGAAACTGTACTTCACAACAACCATGATGTTGTACAACACAATCCAACAGATCTTGCTCTAATGTGGCTGCCGAAAAAACAGCTGCCGATATCGACGACGACTCTAAAAGGTTTGACACGCTTATACCCTATACTTAACGTCATGACCATGGCATGCTATAGCCCTTTTACGGCACTCGCCTACTAGTCTTAATATGATGATTGTAAATATGCAGCACCATAGCGTATCCGGTAACCGATATTCAAGTTTTATTACCTTATTACAACTGGCAATTGCGGTATTAGGAATATGGTTTATTTTACATAGCTGGGTAGAGGCTAAAAACAAAGGCCAACAAGTATTACTGCAACAAAATCAATTAATCATGCGTGAAACGCTGATTGCCCTGTCGCACACCGCAGCTTATTTGCTCGAAAATGATCAGCTTGAAGGCCTCAGTCAACTTACTCAACATATTGCTGAAAATCCTTTTTTACATGATGTTGTCGTTTATGACGCCAATGGGGTGCGTTTAAGTTGGTCTGAGGCCAATACGGCTGCACGTTTGCTATATCGGCCCGATCAACAATTACCTCTGATCCCTATGGTGCAAGAAATTAAAACCAATGAGCAATTGTTAGGATATATAAAAATTAGCCTATTGCATGATCAGCGTTTATTTCCAGGTTACAGCTATTGGCAACAATTAATGCAACAAATGCTAGGGCTACTGCTGCTAGCGGGAGCCGTTGTGATGCTACTAAAACGCAGCTTTTTCCGTCTTAATCAACGGTATCGACGTTTTGTACCGATCAGTAGAACTAACGATTAGCACGACACTACTATACAATCACTTAAAGCCAACATACTAATAAGTATACAGTTAATTGCATAAGGCACTAAAGCCGCAAAGCATGATGGCTATTTTGCCATAGGGCTTCCGCCAACTGTTCTACCGATTCAGATCTTAATTCACATAAGATAGTAAACACTGCAGACAACTGCGCTGGCGTATTAGCTTGGCCTTGAAAGCCATTGAGTGGCATAGCGGGCGCATCTGTTTCTAATACCAGCGCACATAATGGCAATTTACGCACGGCGTTGCGGGTTTTCTCCGCTCTTGGGTAAGTAATGGTACCGCCAATCCCCAGTTTAAAACCCAGATCAAGAAACGCCTTAGCTTGCTGCTGACTGCCAGAAAACGCATGCAAAATACCGCCTTCAGTAAATTGCTGCCGTTTTAACTCAGCTAGTAATGCAGGCTGACTTTTCCGATGATGCAAAATCACCGGCTTTTGATAGTGCTTAGCTAACGCCACTTGCGCGCTAAAAAACTGCTGCTGTTTAGTAAAGGTCTCTGCCGCAAGCGCGAAATCCAGCCCTATTTCCCCTACCGCAGTGATCTGCCCAGCATGGGTTTGAAGCAAGTGCTCTAGTTCAGTGAGCACCGCCAAAGACTCCGCTGCCGCCCACCAAGGATGCACTCCCAGCGCAATATGCCAGTTAGCTTGCTGTTGGCGCCACGCCAGTAAATCTTGCCAGTTTGCTTGCTCTACCGCCGGGATCAGCAAGGCCTTAACGCCCACTGCAGCTGCTTGCTGAAAGTAAACTAAAGGCGCTGTCGCCAGTGGTGCTAAGTTAAGGTGACAGTGAGTATCAAAAAGACACAGGCTGTTATTGCTAACAGCCTGTGGGGGATCGCTATGCAAAATCTGCGAGTTCATTGTTTATTTGAGGCAGTTTTAGGGACAAAGCCGTTCAATCTGCCAGCCACTTTCGCTCTTTTTGTACATAAAGCGATCATGTAAGCGATGCTCACCGCCCTGCCAAAACTCTATTTGGTGAGGCCGTACTAAAAAACCACCCCAAAACGAAGGCAAAGGGACTTCGCCGTGTTCAAACTTATGCTTAATCTCAGCAAATTTTTGCATTAACGCTTGGCGGGTTGAAATAGGTCGGCTCTGCTCAGAGGCCCAAGCTGCTAACTGACTTTCTTTCGGCCGAGATAAAAAGTACTGCATGACTTGCGTATTGGATACGCGCTCAGCCGTACCATAAACAATCACTTGCCGTTCTAATGGATGCCAAGGGAAATGCAAACAGACCTTTGGATTTTCCGACAGCTCAGACGCTTTACGGCTACCGAGGTTGGTGTAAAAAGTAAAACCTGCTGTATTAACATCCTTTAGCAGAACCAATCGCTGTGACGGCTGGCCATTACTATCGACAGAAGCGACGCACATCGCCGTGGGATCGGGCAGCTCAGTGGCGATGGCGTCTTTTAGCCATAGCTCAAACTGTGCTATCGGATCGGCATTAAGTTTATCCAAATCCAGTTTATCTTTGGTATAACTGCGGCGAATTGCGTCTATTTTCATGTTACATCCGTTCCATTACTTCAATACCCAGTAAATCTAGGCCTTGTGCTAAGAGCTTAGCGCTTAAAATACTTAGCATTAAACGGCTGTTACGCTCAGCTGGTTCAACCCCTTCTTTTAAGATGGGACAGGCTTCGTAAAAGGTCATAAATAAACTGGCCAACTCGTATAAATAGTTACACAGCAAATTGGGCTGCGCATCTTTTATCACTTGCTGCAAGGTTTCTTCAAAGCGCAGCAGTTTTACCGCTAATTGCTTCTCTTGCTCAGCGTTAATCACAATAGCCGCGCTAAAATCGTCTGCGACGTCGGCTTTGCGTAAAATACTGCGAACCCGGGTATAGGCATATTGCAGGTAAGGGGCGGTTGCGCCTTCAAAACTCAGCATGGCATCCCAGCTAAAAATATAATCGCTGGTACGGTTTTTTGATAAATCGGCAAACTTCACTGCGCCAATACCAACCTTACGCGCAATTTCGGCAATTTCCGCATCCGATAAATCGGTCGCTTTTTCTTTTACGACGGCTTCAGCGCGTACTACCGCTTCTTCCAGTAATTCGGCCAGTTTTACGGTACCACCAGTACGGGTTTTAAATGGCTTACCATCTTCACCCATCATGGTGCCAAAGGGGCAATGATCATAGCGGGTGTTATCCGCTAATAAACCGGCTTTACGGGCGGTAATTTCCACTTGTTTAAAGTGCAGTGCCTGGCGTGCATCGGTAAAGATCACAATGCGATCAGCGCCCAGTTCAATACTGCGGTATTGGCAGGCCGCTAAATCGGTCGTGGCATACAGAAAACCACCGCCGGTTTTCTGGATAATAAAAGGCGAAGGATTACCTTCTTTATCGGCTAACTCTTGTAAAAACACCACCAAGGCGCCTTGGTCTTCAACCGCAATCTCTTGCTCAACCAACTGGTCTACTATCGGTTGAAGCATACTGTTATAAGCACTTTCCGGCTTGATATCGGCATCCGTCAGTGTCACGTTAAGCTTTTGATAAACGTCATTGCTGTGTTTTACCGAGGTATCAATAAACAGCTGCCACAGTTTTTGGCAATGCGCATCGCCACTTTGTAGCTTAACCACATAGTCCCGCGACTTATCGGCAAAGCCCGCTTCATCATCAAAGCGTTTTTTCGCAGCCCGATAAAAATCTTCCAAGTCAGCCAGCGCAACGCTTTCTAAGTCCACGCCTTCGGCTAGTTTATCTTCTAAATGCGCAATCAGCATGCCAAACTGGGTACCCCAGTCACCCATATGATTCTGCCGAATCACTTTATCGCCCCAGAATTCCAAGCTACGCACTACAGCATCACCAATAATGGTTGAGCGTAAATGACCAACGTGCATTTCTTTCGCAAGATTAGGCGCTGAATAATCCACGACCACCGTTTGCGGTGCCGGATTCTGACTTACGCCTAAGCGAGCATCTATGGCGGCAACACTCAGCTGTTTGGCCAGCCAGTCGGCTTTTAAAGTGACATTAATAAAACCTGGACCAGCAATTTCAACCTTGTCTGCAAGGTCGCTCAGATCTAACAGTTCAACCAACTGCTGTGCTAACTGACGCGGATTGGTTTTTAATTGTTTAGCCGCGCCCATGGCACCGTTAATTTGATAATCGCCAAACTCCACGCGAGTGCTTTGCGTTAACGCTGGGTTAGTGCCTTCGGGTAAGCCTAACTGCGTAAAAGCAGCTAGGGTTTTCTCTGTTAAAAGTTGTTTAATATTCATTGACCTAACCTGTTAGTGCTCACGGGTTTTAAAGAATTTGATTTTCGGGTAACGTTCCATCGCCAGGTTAAGGTTAACCATAGTCGGTGCTATGTACGTCAGGTTATCTCCCCCATCCAATGCCAAGTTTGTACTGGCCTTGCTCTGGAATTCTTGTAATGCCTTTGCATCATCTGAATATACCCAACGGGCAGTACTGACGTTAACGCTCTCATACAGCGCATCCACGTTATATTCTGATTTTAAGCGATGCACTACCACATCAAACTGCAGCACACCAACCGCACCTACAATGAGATCGTTATTATCCAGTGGTCGGAATACTTGCACAGCGCCTTCTTCAGAAAGTTGCACAAGGCCTTTTAACAGCTGCTTTTGCTTAAGCGGGTCGCGTAAACGGATACGGCGAAATAATTCTGGGGCAAAGTTTGGAATACCGGTAAATTGCATATTCTCGCCGGTAGTAAAGGTATCACCGATTTTAATGGTGCCATGGTTATGTAAACCAATAATATCACCGGCATAGGCTTCTTCTAAATGCTCGCGATCACCGGCTAGAAAGGTCAGTGCTTGCGGAATAAGCACGTCTTTGCCAATACGTACATGGCGAACTTTCATGCCCTTTTCATATTTGCCTGAAACAATACGTAAAAAGGCTACACGGTCTCGATGCTTGGGATCCATGTTGGCTTGAATTTTAAAAACAAAGCCACTAAAACCGCTTTCATCAGGCAACACCGTGCGCGAATCTGTCGCACGGGCTTGCGGGGCGGGTGCCCATTCAGTCAAACCATCCAGCATATGATCAACACCAAAGTTGCCTAAAGCGGTACCGAAGAATACCGGTGTTAATTCGCCTTTTAAAAACAATTCGCGATCAAACTCATGACTGGCGCCCTGCACCAATTCCATTTCATCACGTAATTGCTGGGCATAGTAACCAATACGCTGATCTAACTCAGGATTATTTAGCCCTTTAATTATATCGATGTCTTGAATGGTATGCCCCAAGCCAGATTTATAAAAAATCACTTCATCGCGCAGAATATGATAAACGCCCTTAAACTCTTTACCTGAGGCAATCGGCCAAGTAATGGGCGCACACGCGATCTTTAAAACGCTTTCTACTTCATCTAATAAATCAACCGGATCACGGATATCGCGGTCCATCTTATTCATAAAGGTTATAATGGGGGTATCTCGCAGCCGAGTGACTTCCATCAGCTTAATGGTGCGATCTTCAACGCCCTTCGCGCCATCGATGACCATGAGGCAGGAGTCTACCGCCGTAAGTGTCCGGTAAGTATCTTCCGAAAAGTCTTCGTGACCTGGGGTATCTAATAAATTGACCAGGCAATTGTTATAGGGAAATTGCATGACCGAAGTGGTTACCGAGATACCCCGCTCTTTTTCCATTTCCATCCAGTCAGAGGTAGCATACTGGCCAGATTTTTTACCCTTTACCGTACCGGCTTTCTGGATTAATTGTCCAAAAAGCAATACTTTTTCTGTAATGGTGGTTTTACCCGCATCCGGGTGCGAAATGATAGCAAAGGTACGGCGGCTATTTACTTCCGCATTAAAAGCTTGAGTTGTCATAGTTTCCGAAAGTATTAGGGCGCCTACGCAAAGAGTAATGGCGCGATCATAAATGAGGGTATTATAACAGCAGCTAGCGCAGGGTCACAGCGCCTTTGTAACTGATTGAAGATTTGATAACATTCATAGCGCTAATGGCAAGCACATTAGTAATGCGTCTTCACGACCCTGAGAGCCAATGTAGTAATTGGTACGCCTACCGGTTTCAATAAAACCTAGCTTTTGATAAAGCGGTATTGCTTTAGTATTACCCGCTCGCACCTCTAGCCAAGCCTCCAACGCTTTTCGTTCCTGGCACTGTTCAATATAATGACAAAGCAATTGCTGTCCAAAGCCCATACCTTGGGCACTAGGTGCAACGCAAATATTAAATAGTTGGCTTTCCACCCCTAAAAACTGCCCAAAATAAAAGCCTTGCAGTACGTTATTCTGTAACAGACCATAACTAAAATACTGCCCACCAAAACAAGAACGAAAAACACCTTCGCTCCAAGGATAAGGGTTGGCAGCTTGTTCAATAGCCGTTAGCAAGGGTAAGTCAGCCAACACTAGCGCACGAAGCTCAATCATAAAACTGCTCAGATAGTAATTGCCAAAGCTGGCGTTTTAGGGCTGTTTGCTGCAGCAGCGCGAGCGGTGGCGTAATCAATATTTGCTCACTAATCTGACTATGGCTGGCCAAGCTATCAATTTGCCAATGCGTCAGCCTAGTTTGCGGCAAAATAGTATTAATATCGTCAGCTAAGAGAGTTGCAGGTATCGGCTGATAACGGGAGTGTGCAGAAATCTCGGTTCCTACATCAACAGCGCTGCCAGCATCAGTGCTTTGAACATCTATGCTTTTAATATCAGTGCCGTGAGCAACAGCCTCGGCGCTGAGCGACGCTGACTGATTTTCAACTAAATTACTGACAGCGGCTAAATGCGTAAAAAACTCAGCTTTGGCCGCTAACGGCATTATGCCGAGCTGCTTGAGTAATAAAGTTTGAGTGTGAGAATGTGTTGTCATATCAAGAAGTGGCAGGGGCAGAGGGATTCGAACCCCCAACCATCGGTTTTGGAGACCGCTGTTCTACCAATTGGAACTATGCCCCTAGCGTTGGAGTCGCCATTATACAAATAACCTTGTAAAGGTAAAGCGAAAAACATAACGACCTTATTCAAATGAATATAAAACATACATTTTATACTAAAAAAGCCCAACACAGTCAGTGCAGGGCTAGAAAAAGTTAGCTTTCGCGCTTCTGCCGGTATTTCTCAAACCAATAAATGATATAAGCAGGCTTTGCCATCATATTACTGGGACGCGTATGAATAGCATGAGAAGCGCCTGGAATGCGCACCATCGCCGTTTCAATACCGCGTAATTGCAATGCTTGGTAGTATTGCTCTGTTTCTGAGATTGGTGTTCTGAAATCAGACTCACCGGTTAGCAGCATAGTGGGCGTGTTAACTTTACCAACATGCTGAATAGGTGAATGTTTCAAATAATGCTCTGGATTTTCCCATGGTAAAGCTGGAAACCAGTACTGGCTAAAATAACTATACATGTCTGCGCTTAGTACAAAGCTATACCAGTTGATCACGGGATTGACCGCAACCGCTGCAGCAAAACGATTGGTATGGGCAATACTCCAGGTGGTTAACACACCACCACCACTGCCACCGGTAATAAATAGCTCTTTGTCGTTAATAAAACCGCGGTTTACGACCTGATCAACACCATCCATCAAATCGTTAAAATCATGACTCGGATAATTGTGATGAATAAGATTGGCAAAGTCTTCACCATAGCTAGTACTACCTCTAGGATTGGTGTACAACACCACATACCCTTTGGCAGCCATTAATTGTAGCTCCATCGCGAAATAAGGCCCATAGGCAGTATGGGGACCGCCATGGATCTCTAAAATAAGCGGATATTTCTTACTTGCATCAAAACCAGGTGGATAAATGATCCACCCCTGCAACTTTCGCTGGTCTACCGAAGATTCGTACCAGAAGGCCTCTACCTTACCCATTTCCCGCTTAAAAAGCAGATCACGGTTAAAAGCAGTTAAGGCTTGTCGCTTGCCACGGTACAAGGTGGCTAACTCTGCAGGATGTGATGTACTCGCTTGGGTATAAGCAATAAAACCATTGTCTGCAACGGAAAATTGTCCGCCACTGTAAGGGCGGCTATAAGATACACCACCTAAGTCATCAGTAAGTAAGGTTACACGGCCAGATAGATTCAAGTCTGCTAGCACACCTTTGCCTTCACTGTCATAAGAGATAACCAGACTATTACTGTTACTCTGCCACTGAAAACTGTTAATACTGCGATCTAAAGGCTCTGTCAGGTTTTTGCTATTTTTGCCATCAAGATCCATCACATACAACCGCATAGCTTGATGTGATAACTTACGATCATCATAGCCTAAATAAGCAATCTTTTTTCCATCTGGCGAGACTTGTGGCTGACTGTCTGGTCCAAAACGCGATGTTAATTCAGTGAGTTGACGGCTTTTAAGATCTAACCGAAATAACTCAGTATTATTTGTTAATTCACGCCAATTATTATGACGATTGGCTGAAAAATATAAGGCTGTGCTATCAGGATGCCAACTTAAGCTACTACTATGATTAAATTCACCAGAGGTAAGCTGTATCGCATTCCCTCCCTCAGTAGGCATTATGTATATATGAGTAAAACCAGCAGCTAAGTAACCAGCACCGTCTGCACGATAGTGCTTATTATCGATGTAAATAGGCGGTTTAGCCCAATCAGCATTGGCGGGCTTACCAGGTAGCGTTACGGGTGCTGGCTTATTTAAAGGTGTAAACATGGTGAAAGCCAGCCATTTACCATCTGGTGACCAGCTTAGATTTGCAGGCGCTTGGTTAAGGCGGCTTAATTGTACACTTCGCCCCGTATCTAACCAATAAAGATGAATTTGTTGATCGGCGATATAAGCGACTTTACGATTATCGGGCGCCCAGCGCGGTGAATGAGCATTTTGCGCAACGCCAGTAAGTGCTTGTAGCTGTCCTTTAGTGTCAGCAAGCCATAACATCGAACTACGACGATCAGTTTGTCGATCCATCCAGTTACGTACAAACAAAATTTGCTCGCCCTTTCGATCAGGCTGCGGATCCGACACAAACTCAATTTCAAATACATCGTCATATTCAAGTGGAGTTGTTACTGCTAACGTGGCAAAACTGAACGAACAAACAACCAAAAATCCAAACATCAATTTCGTAAGGTACATTTTTATATCCATAGCACTTAGTAACTTTCACCATACTAAAGTGTCTGCTGCTAATCTAGTACACTATGCGCCCAATAGCCTGAAAATAGCGTTAGGAATAACTTACTTATCGATTTACAGCGCTGATATATCAGCAAAAATCCGATAATCACTGATTTTTCCATCTAGTATCTGAAGGGTATTAGCAAAAGGTACACTTAAGCTTGTATTATCATGCCGAGTATAGGTCACTAATCCACGACAAATTAGCATATCGTCAGGTTGCCAATAGGCCAATACCTGATGCTCGATACCTGCAATAGACTGCAAGAAAGCATTCACCGCATTTTTAACATTCGCTTTACCTTCTACTTGTGGCCAGTTACTAAAACAAAAAATGACATCCTCAGCCAAGAAATTAGCAAAAGCGTTAATATCTTTAGTATCAATACTATCAAATAGCGCAGTTATCATTACCAATAGCCTCTTTTATTAGTCAATATGCATTATAGACGCTGCCAGATTGTAAGATATTGTGATTAATCAATATTCTACCATTGCAAAACAATATGACTAAATAACCGCAGGCAATATTAAGGAACAAGCACCCCATAACTGGCACTACTGACTTCAGCAGATATACTAAGAAAGTTAACTACGCTATTAAGTGAGGTCATATTAATGTACACCAAGCGCATAAAAACGCCCCTAATTGCCGCAGCAAGTGGTTTGCTATTCTGGGCTGCTGCAGCCTCAGCCCATCACGGCTGGGCGTGGACGGAAAGTGAACAAACCGAAATGACTGGTACCATTACGGAGATATTTATTGGCCCACCGCATCCCCGACTGATGATCAATACCACTGAGGGCACCTGGCAAGTTGATCTTGGAAATCCTCGGCAAACTCAAGAAGCTGGTTTTGTAGAAGGCGAGGCTTCTGTCGGAGATACGGTGTTAATTCGCGGCCATCGCTCGGCTAAAGAAGAAGAACGCATTATCAAAGCGGTACGAGCAACCATTAAGGATAAACAATATACTTTTTACCCTAAGTTAGTGCTTGAAGATTAACACACAATGTTCAGTGACTTACTGATTAGTAATCTGCTACTCAACCTGGGCGACACCGCAATAGCGACCTTACTGCGTCAATCTACTTTGGCCTATCCGCTAGTCAGTGCAGTCCATATCGGTGGCATCAGCTTGCTATTTAGCAACATACTACTGCTCGATTTAAAGTTACTTGGTGTACTGCGGCAACCAGCATTAACTGAACTGTTGCCGTTGTTACAACGAATGGCTACGCTTGGTTTATTCATCACACTACTTAGCGGTACTTTGCTATTTAGTGTGCAGCCAGCGCATTACTTATCTAATAATGCTTTTCTCTTAAAGATGCCGCTCTTATTCTTAGCATTTATGAACATTCTGCTGGTGCATAAGCTACCAGCCTGGCAAGCAGCGTTGACTAACCGGCCTTTCGGCATAACCTTAAAAATATGTGCGCTAGTATCAATTTTGCTCTGGCTAGCAGTAGTATTAGCAGGACGTTGGATAGCATTTATTTGAACGGCAGATTTTGGAAAGTAGTGAAGAGTCCGGTGCACCGCCCTCAGCTTGGTAGCTTCATGCCCCTCGCAGAGCTCGGGGCGTTCAGCCGGCGCCAAGCCAAATTGTTGGCTTGTCGAATTCCCGGCTTCACTGTACTACTCTGCGCATGTATCGCCCTTCAAATATACACCGATATAGCATGGCGACAAAACTGCTGGGAGCAGTTTTGGACTGCCGCAGGCAGGTCGCGAAGCGATGCAGGCCAAGGAAGGCCTGCACACAACTTCGTCAGGAACGAAGTTGGACGTTGCGCAGCGACGGCCCGTATGGCGAAACACAGGACGTGTTTCGCAATGCCACCACTGTGGCTGGCGTGGGAGTCGGCGGTGTACTACTTTGCTCACCCCCTCCCTGGGGTTCGCCGCTTCGCGGCCAGCTTAAGCTGTCCCAGTTCGTTCCTGACGAACTGGTCGCATGGGGTCGCCCTGCTCGAGCAGTATACCGCCAGAATCGCAGCCAATAAAAAAGCCCCACTCTTTCGAGTAGGGCTTTTCTATTGAATGAGGTGCCTGGCGGTGTACTACTCTCGCATGGCGAATGCCACACTACCATCGTCGCAGCTGCGTTTCACTTCTGAGTTCGGAATGGGTTCAGGTGGTTCCACAGCGCTATTGCCACCAGGCAAAAACTTGTTGTCTGTTCTTTAACTTAGCAAGCTGATTTTCGGTTACTCACAACCTTACTTTCTAAACGCTCTCTCGCGCTTTAAAACATCTTGGGCGTTGTATGGTTAAGCCTCTCGGGCAATTAGTATGAGTTAGCTTAACGTGTC
>NZ_BMYR01000015.1 GCF_014652375.1 Alishewanella tabrizica
GCGGCGATTTACAAATGTCAGTACTGAAATCAGCTTACACATCTTGGCATACAACCTGAAACGGATTATATCGATTTGGGGTGTTGCGGGGTTACAAATGAAGTTCAAGGAGCTTTATCAATAGACAGGTTGTATTGCGTTTAACGTCTAGCCAGTTACAAAAACCACTTAATTATGTCGATTCCCTCAAATCAAACACGTTAAAAGTCAAAATTGCTCTTAGTTAGCTTGATACAGCAGAATTTTACCGATGCTCGGGATTGACCTGATCAAAAGTCAGGAAATATTGAGTTTTTACACAGCCTGCGCTCTAAGTGTAAATGGGTTCTTTCAAGGTGAGATCGGGCCAGTAGTATTGTGTATTGCCAAGCAAGGATCAGTTTACCGTGTTTAGGTAACGCCTATTAATGCCATTTTAATAGATGGTTGCCAGTTAACAAATTGGAGTAAGCCGCTCAGGCGTTAAAAAAATTTATGTTTAGCCGACATTAGGCCTGCCTTAAATTATGTAATTAGATTATGCTGAAATTACAACAATAAAAACGAAGGATTGAGTTATGCGCGCACTGATTGAAAAAGCAACAAACCTGCCCTCAGTTCCCAAAGTTATGCAAGAGCTGATTGCCAGCTTTAACAGTAACTCGGTGAGTGGCGAGCGTATTGCAACGTTATTATCGAATGACCAGGCTATTACTGCAAAAGTACTGCGTCTGGCTAATTCGGCAAAATACGGCGGCCATCGTAAAGTGGCATCGGTAAAAGAAGCTGTTCTGGTACTGGGTACTGATACACTCCGTACTCTGGTGTTATCGATTAGCTTGGCCAACAGTTTTAAACCGTTACCCGGTTTTGATTTAACCGCCTATTGGCATTACTCGTTTAAAATGGCGAGCCGCAGCAAATATATGGCTAAGCTGTTAAAAGTGGATCCCGAAACCGCTTATACCTGTGGTTTATTACACGGTATTGGCGAGTATTTACTGCATGTAGTTAAACCGGAGATTGCTGTACAAATTGATAAAGAAGTGGCAATGGGAAATAGACGCCGCGAAACAGAAATACGCCATGTGGGGTTCGACTTTACGCAATCTGGCGCTGAGCTGGCGCGCTTTTGGAATTTTCCAGAAGAGATTGCCTTGGCCATTGAGCATCAATATACCCCCGTATACGGGGGTAAATTAGATCCCTACGCTTCGCTATTAATGTTAAGCCGCTATTTGTTGGAGCATGAAAATGACGTTAAAGAAGAACGTTTTGAATTGTTTCCAGCAAAATTGGCGCATGCGCTGCATTTAAAGTTAGAAGATGTGTACAAGCACATTGCACAAATGCCTGATTTAGATAGTGATATTGCAGATTTATTGAGCTAAACACTGATTAGATCAACTTCAACAAAGGTTTTCATAAGAAAGCCTTTGTGTTGAAGTTGACATACCAGACCATTGAGCAGTAGCAACAATGTTGCTACTTAGCTAGAGTGATTAAATACTGCTTACCCAATCCGGTAAAAACTCAATAGCCCATAGCTCTAACACTTTGTCAAAACCGCTAAAAATCATCAGCGCAATTAACAACAAAGCATAGCCAAGCAGTTTGCGGCCAAATTTACCTGAGGTGCGCAGTTTCGATAGTTTTATCCCTGCCGCATAACCAATGGCGACTAACGGTAAAGCGGTGCCTAGGCCAAAAGCTAACATAACGGTAAATGACATCAGCATGCTTTGCCCAGTCGAGGCTAAGGCAATGGCAGCGCCCAAGGTTGGGCCAACGCAGGGTAGCCATACCAGCCCCAGCGAGCCTCCTACTACAAATTGAAATGCCGGATGATCAGTATTTTCGGTCACTTGCCCGCCAGAAGGTAAGCGACTGGTTAAGCGTGATAGCAACATCGAAAACTGCTGATTTAACCAATCAATACTCAAAACCAACCCCATGGCTAACATAAAATATGCCGCAAAGGTGCGCATAATCTCTGGCCCTAAACCGGCGCTGAGTAAGAGATAGGTCAGTAAAGAGCCGCCTATAGCAAAGGTTAATGCCAAGCCTGCCGCTAAAAACCATACGCCGGTGCGCGAGGCGCGCATTGCCGAAGCGGTAACCGCAGGGATCATCGGTAGCACACAGGGTGATAGCAGGCTAAGTAAGCCTGCTAACAGTGCTAAGGGGATAGCGGTAAATTCCATCGTTAATCCGCTTTCTTGTCATGTTCAGCTATTGCTGCGAATACAACTTTTTCTTTGGTTTGCGCTACGGTTAACCACAGTTGCTCTTCACCACGGTATAGCACTAAGGTAGATTGCCGCGGTGCTTTAAAATAGGTTACCCAGTCTTTTTGGTTGTCAAAATCCACTTCTAGCACCAGTAGTTCGCTTTGCGGGTTAGCGGCAAGGTAATCATTTAATACGTTATGTTGCTTGCGGCAGGTCGGGCACCATGGCGCGTAGACATCAATCAGAATCAGCTTGCCCTCAGCTTGTGCTTGGCGGAATACTTCTTCTGTAAAGGGCTGTTTATGCTTAGCCAAATGCTCAGTTGCAGCGGTCGCTGGGTTAAAGAAGAAAATCGCGCCGATAATGGCCAGTACAGCAAAGGTAGCAGTCAGTAGTGTTTTCATGTGAACCTCGTTAGTTAATAAAACGAGTTCAGTCTAAAACGAGGGGGTAAACAGGGCATCAGCCAGAACAACGGCGCTATCAACCAAAACACCGGTGTTAGGTTAAGGGTGATTTTAAGCAGTAAGATTTTTTACAGTGATATCCGCGGGTCAGTGCGAGCGCCAGCTTAGCTTTGGCTGCTGCGATATTCGCCAGGCGAAAGCCCTAATTGTTGTTTAAAAAAACGGATAAAGGCGGTAGCCGACTGATAACCCACAGCGTCGGCAATATGATCTAAACTGTGCTCGGTATGGATCAGCAAGTAGCGGCTTTTTTGCAGGCGCAACTGGTCTAATAATGATTTAGCCGTCATCCCCATAATTTTATGGCAGCGCTCGGCAAAAGCGCTTTTTGATAAATAGGCCAGCTCGGCCATATTGTCTACTGTCCAATTGGCTTCTGGTTTATCCATTACGGCCAACACTACACGTCTTAATGCTGTATCTTGTAATGCTGCCAATAGCCCTTGGCTGATCTGTTCATCGGTTAGCACCTGACGCAATAAATGCAGCACAACGACATCACTTAAGCGGCTAATTGCCGCTTGGTAACCCGGCTGGCGCAGCGCGGCTTCTTCTTGGATCAATGCGACTAGTGGTGCTAAACGCCCCGATTGCTGGTTTGCTGGCAAGTGAATATAGTCGGGCATAATTTGCAAGACGTTTGCTGTGAGCGGGGAGTGAATGGCAATGTCGTAGCAAACCAAGCCGCGTTCAATATGTTCAGGCACGCAGAAGTTTTGCAATGTTACCGGCGTGCTTTGCGCGGTAACCGGTTGGTCGCTGAGCCAATGGCGTAAACCATGGCTAAAAAAAATCGCATCACCGGCATGCAGTTGTATCTGTTCAGACAGGCGTCCGGGGATCGCCATCCATAAACTGCCTTGCGTCACAATATGTAAAGCCGCCTTATCAGATTTATCACTTAGCAAGTTCCAGTTATCACAAAAACCTGATTCAAAATGCAACGCCGATCCAAATGCCAGCTGGGCTAAAAGCTGATCTAAGGCTTCCGGTGTTTCGGTTGATAAGGGCGTTGTTTTGGTCATTGTGGGTTATTTTCCAGCTTTGTACACTTATTCAATAAGTTAGTCTAAAGTTTATCAAAGGCGTTGCAAAGTATCAGTTGCCAAAAGTACGTATTGTCACTTGCATCGTCTATCTTTGCAGCAATTGCTCTCGCTTAACAAGGGTTAAAACATGCTAAAGCCAATTCTGGTGGAAAATCGCCTGCAATTAGCCTTTATAGACACTATTTTGCAGCAGGTAAACACGGTTGATTACCAACAGGCGTTTCCTCTTGCAGGTGCGCCAACTATTGGTAAGCATATTCGGCATGTACTTGGGCATTATGCGCAATTACAACAGGCGGTAACTACTGGGGAAGTCGATTATCGGCAGCGGCAACGCGACAGGCTAGTGGAAACTAACCCCTTGGCGGCGCTGGGCTTGCTACAGCAGCAGCTGGATTGGCTGGAACGCTTAGCGCAGCTAAATACTAACCCTCATTTGCGCTATCAGTGTGCGGAAGGCGAGGGAACAACCAGTTTATTGCGTGAACTGGATTTTGTTGCCAGCCATACAGTGCATCATCTGGCGTTATTAAACATCTTGTTACAGCAGTTGGGTTATCTCTTGCCTGAGACGGCAGGTATGCATAGTTCTACCTTAGCGTATCTTCAGCCATGTGCACCTTAAGTTGGCAGTATCAAGCCGACGGTTTGCATTTAGTGTTTAACCGTGACGAGCAAGTCACTCGGCCAATAGCGTTATTGCCACAGACGGTGACCGAGCGCGGCATTGCGGCCATGATGCCGATAGATCCGCAAGGTGGTGGTACTTGGCTGGCAGTGAATGAACGCGGGCAAGTGTGGTGTTTGTTAAATGACTATGCGTCGTTAAAGAGCAAGCCTGCGGCAGGGGGCAGAAGCCGTGGTTTACTGGTTAAGCAATTGGCGCATTGCGCCAACCGCCAACAGCAAGATGCCATAATGCAGCAAGATAAACTGCAGGGCTATGCCCCTTTTAACCTGCTGTTATTTGCTAATTGGCAAGAGCCTGAGCAATGGCATTGGGATGGGCAGCAATTAAAACAGTATTTTGCGGTATGTTCACCTGTGTCGAGTTCTGGTCGTTGGCCTAGGCTAATACCTGCCTTACGGCGCTGGTATTGGCGCGCCAAGGTATCGCCTGCCACCACGGCTGCACAGCTGTTGGAGATACAGCGTACCGCTAAGCCGATAAATAGTTTTATCGGTATTGCTATGCAGCGGGCAAGCACCCAGACCGTTAGCACCAGCTATGTCCATTTGCATGCACAGGGCGCTTCCTTGAAATATTGGGCTGGGCATCCCCGGCAGCAAAGCCAGCAAGCCACGTGCGAAGTGGCTCTGTCCTGGTCGCAAACATGCCCGCCACGTTATAGTGGGTTTCAGCCGCTGGCGTTACCTGCTGTACTGGCAAAAACCTTACCCCAAGTGGCGGCCAAGTTACCAATATGGCAAATGCGCTGTTTGCAGCACTGCTTGGCCGAGCGACAACTTAACCAGGCATTGCGGCAGCTGAGTCAGCAGCCAGATCAGCATTTTTGTGATGGGGCTTTGCAGTATTTAGGCGTAATACCGCAGGTTATTGCTTGCCGTTGGCCTGCAGCACATAGCCGTCCGGTGTTTGTTTGTAACCATCCAACCGGTGGGCTGGATGGTTTATTGCTTATTGCACTGTTGCAAAAGCGTTATCCTGATCTGCAAGTGATCGCCAATAATGTGCTGCAGGTTGTTGCGCCATTGGCCTCTTTTATTCTGCCAGTACCAGTGTTTGCCAAGCCTGCCGCGGCAATACCGCAATTAACGACCGCTTTTGCGTCTAACTGCCCGTTATTAATTTTCCCTGCGGGGAGAACCGGGCGGCGAAATGCACAGCAGCAGATTGATGATGGGATCTGGGCCAAATTGGCGGTAACGCTTAGTCTACGCGCACAGCGCACTCTGACTTTGCTGCATATCGATAGCCATAATTCGCGCTTATTTTACGCTATAGCCACGCTGCGTAATGCGCTACATATCACCACTAATCTTGAAATGTTTTTACTTAGCCGCGAAATGCTGAAGCCTGCAGTCAAGCAGCCTAGAATTTTTGTCGATATTCCAATGCATCCAATAGAACTGGAAGCTTTGGCAGACTCAGATTGGCAACGTGCACAGCGTTTAAAACAACGCGGTATGCAATTGCCTGTTATTTATAAGGAGCAGCAAGATGCCGCAGGCTATACCTCTTGCAGTCGACGTACCCGCTGAGCATATCCAAGCGGAGTTACAGCAGTTAACGCCACTGGCGCAGTTTCGGGGGTTACAGATTTTTAGCGCTGATGCCCAGCAGATCCCCCACACTATGCAGCAAATTGGTTTGATCCGTGAGGCGGTGTTTCGGCAGGCGGGGGCAGGGCGCAATTTACCGCGCGATTTAGACGCACTCGATTATGCTGAACCGGCTTATCAGCAACTGGTTGTATGGGACCCACAGCGTTTGCAGCTGGTAGCCTTGTACCGTTATCAATTAGGTTGGCTGGCGGCCCAGCATGGCCAGCACATTTTGCGAACCAGTCAGTTATTTACCTATAGCAAGGCGTTTACCGAGCAGGTATTGCCTTATGCCATCGAGCTGGGGCGCTCGGTGGTTAACCCCGCCGCGAAAGCTAGCACCTTAGGTTTTTTTGCGCTCTGGCTTGGCCTAGGGGCGTTGTTAGTTCGCCACCCGCAGCTGCAATACTTTTTTGGCAATGTTACGCTTTATCCACAACTTGGCCAGGCCGCTATGCAGTTGATCGTGCAGTATTGTCAGCAGCTGTATCCGTCTCCCTCACCGATGCTACAAGCCAAGCCTGAACTGTGTTACAAGGCAGCGATGTTAGCGGTTGATGCAACATTGCGGCAAGCCAGTGCCGAACAACGGGTTAAACATTTACAGGATCTGCTTAAACCTTTGGCGTGCCGTATTCCCCCCGTGTTGCAGTCTTATCTCAGTGTGGGGAATGCGATCTGGTTTGATGATGTCGCGTTGGATCATGACTTTGGCGGTGCTTATGAACAAAGCATCATAGTGCCCTTGGCGGCGTTAAGTAGCAGCTTTCGGCAACGTTTTCTGGAGTGTCATCTTTAACATCGTGATCGATTTATTCCGCTCGCATTGACAAGGCCCGCGTTAGCACTGAGACTGCGTTTATTGTTGAGTCGCATTCAGGAACTATGTACATGATCAGTTACGTTCAGCAACATCGCTTAACACTGCAATTAGGTAATACCTTACCTGCTGCTCAATCGTTATTAGTGTTAGCGGGGCAGCCAGAACTGGCAAACGCTTTGGCCCAAAATCCCACGGCGGCCGAGCTGTTAACCGCTATTGAGCAAGCCTATCAAGACGGTTACGAGCAGCAAGCCTCTACCGAATTTGAGTTACAAGGCATCGCCTTTGCAGGTTATGGTGATCCTTTATTGCATTTAGAGACTTTGAGTGAGGTGTTACCTGCGTTTAAAGCCCAGCGCCATGGCGTGCCAGTGACCTTGGTGACCTATGGTTTAGTGTCTGCGGCTGAGGCTGAAACGTTGTGCCAGCAGTTGCTAGCGCTCGAAGTAGAGCGGCTTGAGGTATTTTTACCCGCTGCCACTCCCCCTGCGTATCAACACGCCGTGCAGCCTTTGCAGTATGGTTTTGCCGAGGTATGCCAGTTTATTCATACCGCAGCAGATGCAGGTTTATATGTCAGTTGTTTTGCTAATGCGCCAGTAAAAGAAATTGCGGCCATACGCGCGTTAGCGCGCGAGCTTGGCGCGCGTGAGTTGTTAATAAAGGATATTTAGTGCTACAGGAGATAGGTGCTCGGAGCTTTTTACTGTGCAGTGTTTAACACTGCGATATTACGCCCGGCTTTTTTCGCGGCGTATAAGGCTTCATCGGCCCGTTTTAGTAGGGCCATTGGTGCTTCGGTTTTCTGTTTGATACAACAGCCTAAGCTAATGGTAACGGTCACGGTTTTTTCACCCGCGCTGCGGCCACGTTGTTGTTTACCGTTATCCGCTTGGCTGGGGCGATTAGGTTTGCGGATCACCAGCGGGTATTCTGCTACCGCCAGCCGTACCTCTTCGAGTTTTTCTTCTAAGCGTTCAACATCGTTGTGGTTAAACACCAGCGTAAACTCTTCTCCACCGTAACGATAGGCGGTGAGTCCTTTTATTTGGCTTAACAGCGATCCCAACAGTTTTAGTACCTGGTCCCCCACATCATGGCCATAGGTGTCGTTAAACTTTTTAAAGTGATCAACATCCAGCATACATACTGCGCTGCGGCGGCCTAAACGGTTTAAATGTGACATAAGCGCGCGGCGTTGCGGCAATTGCGTTAGCTCGTCTATATAGGCTAAATGCAGCATTTGTAAGGCAAGTGTCAATAATATGGCCAAGGTAGCGGCAATTATTGCCCAGCCAGCCAATGCCAGATTGTGGCTATATTGAATACTTACTAAGGTGGCAAGCCAGACGGCAAATTGGCCCCATTGCGCCGGATGCCTGGGGGCTAAATTAATGCTGATTAACCAAAGTCCCGCAATAATGGTGCAAAACCACGCATGTAACCACGTAAAGTGCTGGCTACCGGGTAGGGTATTAAACACGATGGGCGGCAATTGCGCGGCAGTAAGCCATGTGCTTAGTGGCAATACCAAGCTTAGCAACAAGAGTGCGGGGCCGCTTAATAACAGTAATAGTCCGGCCGGTTTAGTCATAAGTGGTTTGGGTAGCAGGGCCAGTGCGAGCATCATGCTCGCACTGAGCAGTGGCAGTACCGTAAGATAATTTATAGGGCTATCGGCTATGAGTACGCGGCTAGATTGATAATGTAACACCGCGAAATGGCTGGCTAAGAGAACGATCCAATACACCCATTCTGTTTGTCGCATTAATAAAGCCAACCCTAATACCGTTGCTAGTGCTAGGTAGGCGGTGCCGGGAAAAGGTAATAACGTAAATACGGCCAAATGCGGATAAAATCCCAAGGCAATCAACAACAATACGACAGGTAAGAGGATAATAGCAGGCAATGTAACCTCAGGTTGGCAGCGCAGTTAGTTAAAGAATGGCATTTCGCAACAAGGCTTATGGAAGCGCTAGTGTAACAGTATCTGGTTAGCAAAATATAGCGTGATAACGATAGCGTGATAAAGGCTGATGCATATCCGGCAGGGGACTGGTAAAATAGTACAGCATATCTTCAGCGCCTTTTCTGGCCAGGAACATCGTGAACGCACTTGTTAGCTTTTTATCTACTTTATGCCTGTTAGGGACGCAGAATCGCCTGTGGAAGCTAGGCGCAGTGTTGGTATTTTTAGGGGTAATAACGGGGTGTGCTTCGGTATCGGTAGATACGGTAGATAGTCGCGATTACGTAAAGCAGCGGCGTGGTGATGTGCTCACTACGGGTGAACTTAGCCAATATACTGGCGTAGTATTGCAAATTTTAGGGCTGGATGAAAAAAGCTGCCAGCGCCAAGCTTCACAATGTGCTGATATGTTAAGTACTGCCATGGGATTAACCACCGAGCAGCGTTTGTCTACCATGGCCGAGCTGTGGTTACATCAAGCCTTATGGTATGGCAAGCCAAGACAAAAAGCGTTATTGGCAGAGTTAGATGCCTATCTGATGAGTGCGCGTTATGCTTATGCTTATCTGTTTTACTCTGGTGTAGCGCCTTACGAGCGCTTATTTGCAGATCGGCAAACGCAAGTGCGTGATTATTATAATTTTGCTGTTCAGCAAGCGGCCACCTTATTGTTTGCTCAAGAGCAGCGGCGTTGGCTATCTGAATCGACCACGGTGTTGCACACGGATAAGTGGCAGTTACGCAGTTTATTGCAGCATCAACGCTTTCGAGAACAGGGTTTACCCGAGCAATTGTTGCCGGCGAATAATTGGTCTTTTCGGGGATTACGTAATCAATATCGGCGCGATGGTTTAGGGGCTGAATTGGTCGCGATAGGAAAAAGCAGCCAACGTTGGCAAAGCGAGCAGGGCTTTAGTGAGCTACCGGTACCGGTTGTTACGGCGTTATTAAGTTTTGGTGGCGAGACCTTAGAAGAGGTATTACGCACGAATCAAGCAACGTTACATGTGTTGGATCCTCTGCAGCAACGCGACGTAAAGATTGCCGGCAATCCGGTACCCTTAGCCGCAAATTTTACTGCGGGCTATGGCTTGTGGTTAGCCCGTTCCGATTTTTCCCGCCAAGCGTTTTGGAATTTAATGGGCACCCGTGATGCCTTAGCCGAGCCGCACTTGTTCTTAATGCAACCGTACGATCCCGATCGCAAAATTATTGTCATGTTGCATGGCATTGCTAGCAGCCCCGAAGCGTGGGTCAATACGGCGAATGAGGTATTAGGCGATGATACCCTGCGCGAAAATTATCAGGTATGGCAGTTATATTATCCTACCAATTTACCGCTGATCATAAATGTACAAAGTATTCGGCAAAGCATCCATCAAGCCCTACAGCATTTTGACCCGGCGGGCAGTGCGGCCGCTTCGCAAGATATGGTATTAATTGGCCACAGTATGGGCGGCTTATTGTCGCGCTTGTTGGTGTCGAATTCGGGTGAACAGGTGCTACAGCGGATTTTAGCGCAGCGGCATATGTCGGTTGAGCGCAAAGCCGTATTTTTCGAACGTTTTCATCAAGATCTTACCTTTAATGCGCTGCCGGGTGTTACCCGAGCTATTTTTGTGGCGGCGCCACATCGCGGTACCAGTGTGGCTGATAATCGCCTAGCCCGTTGGTTGGCGGGGTTAATTACCTTACCCGTAGCGGTATTAGAGCGCTTTGCCCAAGCGGCTGAGTTATTGGCCGATCCTGATGATGCCGAATCGACCAAGGTAGTGCGTTTTACCAGTATCGAAAATCTGAGTGATAAAGATGGTTTTATTATCGCGGCGGCAGATTTACCCATTAGCCCTGCTGTGCGTTACCACTCTATTATTGGTGTTGAACAACCCGCGCTACCCATTACTGAACAATCGGATGGTGTCGTTCCTTACTTAAGTGCGCATTTGGAGGGGGCTGAATCGGAAATGATTATTCGTTCGGGCCACAGTGTACAAGAAACGTCAGCCGCTATTTTAGAAATACGACGTATTCTGCATCAGCATTTGGTGGAGCTACCAAATTAATTTAGCATGTCTATGTTGTGAGGTGATTCACTAAAATGTGCTGAGTGATTAGCGCCTGTGATTTAAACAAATTGGACTTGCTTTTAGCAAGTCCAATTTGTACTTCTACTTGAAGATTAGTAATTTACTGAAATATTGTCTGAACAGGTGCTGCTACCTGTTTGACAGATACGGTAGGTTAAAGTACCCGTGCCACGTAGATTAGTATTGTCAGTATAATTGCCGGTATTATTTACGGTAGCGATTCTGCTGTTATTCCGGAATATATCAACTTGGTTGCTGTTAGCGCCGGTCCAACTTAAATCTGCACGAACCCTGTTGGATACTTTATACGTAACTGCGTCTAAAAGGATAGGGCCGCTGGAATCTCCTCCTCCATTATCGCCACCGCCATTACCCGCGTCACCGGCACATCCAAAGGTCGATAACTGTTGATGAGCAGCTAACGCTTTTACGATGCCATATCCAAAATAGACATCTTTTCCTGACGTGCCAGCATCTTGCGCTGTTGTTTTAAGTGCTTGGCGGATCTCAGTACCGGTACAAGTAGGATGATTAGACCAAACCAAAGCAGCAATACCGGCTACGGCAGGTGTTGCCATTGACGTTCCACTCATATAGCCATAATCAGCCGCACCAACAGAAATATTGGCGCTACCTGCTGAAATAATACTATTACGATCTTCCAAGGCGACACCAACAGCAGGGATAGAAGTCGTGTTAGTTGTTCCTAAGGTTGCAGCGAGTAATCCTGGCTCATTGTTGATGATAATTGCACCAATACCACCTGAAAGCTCACAGTTACGAACTTTGTCCACAAATGAAATTTGACCGCGATCTATGGTACACACCTTTCCTGCTGCTGCTGTATTTGTCGTGGTTGCAAGCCCCATGTAATAGGTTTGACCAGAAACAGAACCTTGGTTTTCCATTGCCGATGCAGCATAACCGGTGTTATCCATGGTTAAGCTGGCCATTGTCGCACCACCAGAGGGATAAGTTGACAGGGTATCCACTCCACCAGCAGTTGCCTCGACACAGAAACCATCATGTGTTTCTGTTGTTTGGGTTTTCCCTCTTCCAGAAGAAACAGTACAGCTTGGGAACTGAGAAAAAGACGCGATTTGATTGTTGGCATCATTTGCGCCAATCATCATGACTGATTTATAGCCTGCAGGATATGAGCGCGTAGTGTTGCCCGAATTACCTGCTGCAGCAAGAACCAAGCCGCCATTAGCAGTAAAATTATTAAAAGCATTTTCTTCAGTGCTGTTTGCGCCACCGCCACCTAAGCTCATGTTAATAATCTTTGCGCCTGCAGCAGCACATAAATTAGCTGCATGGGCCAAGCTAGATGAATAGCCCCAACCGCTATCGTTAAATACTTTTATAATATGCAGCGGGTTACCTGGCGCCATACCAATAACGCCAAAGGTGTTATCGGCTGCGGCGATAGTTCCGGCGACATGTGTGCCGTGAGGGCCGCCATCACGAAACCAATCCCCCGTTCCTGAATCACTATTGCCAGTAACACGAGACCAGACAAAATCGGGGTTATATCCACCTGTTTCGCCCGTCTCACGTGAAATGCCTGAATCAATAACACACACTTTTTTTGCATTATTTAGTTGTAGCGTTAGTAAGTTTGCTTGCGATTGATAAATAGCATAGGGTTTTAGTTGTTGTGCATTGGGATTACCCGCATCGTCTTTAAATAATGACATGGGGTAACGACGTTGATCTATTTCAATTAATTTAATGTGCGGGTTATTTAATAAACCACGAACCTCTTCGAGGTTTCTCCCATCAAAAGTGGCAGCGATAAATCCATCAGAATCTATTTCAATGTGCCCACCCATACGAACGGTAAGCGCTTTGACAATGCCTTTATTACCATTTTCTACTTGGATGACATAACGATCACTTGCCATTGCATGGGAAGCAAGGCCTAAAGCAAGTAATGTGGCTAACGATACGCGTGTCAATTTATTAGAATTCATAGCGAGGTTCCTACATATAATCCTGGGGCAATAATTGCCTATGTTTTTATTCGTCGACCAAAAGTGTGATTTGGTCGCATTCCTAATGTGGAATAAACCAGTAATTGCACGGAGAAAAATAAAAAGCAAGTAGTTAAATCATGTTTTCCTAAAAGGCTCAAAATGTGTAAAAAAAACGCACTAAAAACGTTTTTTAAATGTATTGAAAACCTGGTTGATCATATTTAGCTTTGGTATCGCTATGCAGCATCTTTATGCTTGCGGCAGATCAAAGCAATCACCCCAACAAGCCTTTATATTGTCGGTTAAACTTCATGCAGATAAGGGTAAAGGATGAAAGCACCTTTGTGGGATGCCGCCTTAGTGGCGAAATACAATATGAATGGGCCGCGTTATACATCCTATCCCACGGCGCTTGCTTTACAGCCAGATTTTGCACTAAGTACACGGGTTAATGCCATACAGGGTGCAAGTAGCGCGCTAAGCCTGTATGTACATCTACCGTTTTGTCAGCAGCTTTGTTATTACTGCGGTTGCAATAAAGTGGTGACTCGCCAGCAGCATAAAGCCGATCAGTATTTAACCGCGCTGGCGCAAGAAATGATGCTATACCAGCCGCTGGTGCAGGATAAGGTGATTTCGCAACTGCATTTTGGTGGCGGTACGCCAACATTTTTAACCGAAGCGCAGTTAAGCCGGTTGCTGGCATTGTTACGGCAGCATTTCAGCATTTTACCTGATGCAGAGATTAGCATTGAAATCGATCCGCGTAGTTGCAGCGACGAGAAGCTGCGCCATCTAAAGCAGTTGGGTATTAATCGCGTGAGCTTTGGGGTGCAGGATCTGGATGAAACCGTCCAGATTGCGATAAACCGCGTGCAAGATACCGCACTGATCCGCCATCAGGTGGCGTTGTGTCGTGAACTGGGCTTTCGCTCTATCAATTTAGATCTTATTTATGGTTTACCGTATCAAAACGCAACATGTTTTGCTGAAACCCTCGCCGAGGTCATTCGGTTAAACCCCGATCGTATTTCGTTATTTAGCTATGCACATTTACCTGAACGCTTTGCGGCGCAGCGTAAATTTGCGGCCAGCAGTTTGCCGCAGCCCACCGAGAAGTTGGCACTGATGCAATTGGCAATTCAACAGTTTGTGGCCGCGGGGTATCAGTGTATCGGTATGGATCATTTTGCCAAACCTCATGATGCGCTCGCCCTGGCCCAGCAAGCGGGTAAATTACAACGTAACTTTCAAGGTTATACTACGGCCGGCCAAGATGCCTTGCTAGGATTAGGCGTATCCAGTATCAGCCAAGTAAACGGCGTGTTGTGGCAAAACAGTAAGGACTTATCAGCCTATTATAATGATATGACCTTTGCTACAACGACAGGAACGCTCCCTGCTGCACGTGGGTTTGCGCTAAGCTGGGATGATCGTTTACGTGCCGCCCTGATTAGCCAAGTGATTTGTCATTTTACCTTAGATATCGCTGCCTTTAGCCAACACTGGCAGCTAACGCATTTTTGGCAGTATTTCGAAACAGCCTTACAACAGTTACAACCCTTTATGGAAGATGGTTTGATCGAGGTCTATGCCGAGCGACTGCAGGTAACACCCTTAGGGCGGCTTTGGGTACGCAGTATCTGCGCCTGTTTTGATGCTTATTTGCCGCAAGTACAACGGCAGCTGCAGTATTCTTCTGTGGTATAAAAAGTTGCTTCAGCCGCTATTCAGCCGTTAGCGTCACAATTAGCAGAAGATTAGCCAGAAATGGAGCCTGCTATGAAAACAGGTATGAACAAAACGCTGTTAATTGCGACTTTAATGACTTTGCCGGCTTGGCCTTTGGCGGCACAGCAACGGGGTTATGATCCCACTGAGCAAGTGGTAAAAGAAGTCGTGGCCTTTACCTTACACCGTGCGGCTGAAGAAATACTACGGGTATCGCGCATTGATCCAGTTTATCAAGGCTACAGCCGGCACTATGTTGTACGGCATGCCCCGCCACGGTTAGATTCTTACAGCCGTAAACAGCTGCATCGTTTAGCGGCCGATCATCAGCGTAAGCTGGCGGGATATGAGCGTGAACTGGATCGCGAGTTAGATAAACTGGCGCGTGAATATCAGCGTGATACTCGAAAATCTAAGGGGCATCAACGTAAAGCGCATGACAAGTTTCAACGTAAAGTTGAACAGGCGTACGATAAGTTTGCCTTTAAAACGGCGCGTGAGCATGATCGCTTTGATCAACAACGGGACCGTTTTTTACGTAGCATCAGAGGATAACACGTCTTGGCCTTTACTGTGTTTTGCCACTAAGTGGCAGCTGTTTATAACGGCATAGTGCATCTTTATGATATTTTCGATAAAACCGAAATCAAACTAGGGTGTTGGTAAACGTTGAGCTGAAACGCGCGGAAATAAAAAACGCCAGTGTAATATTGTTATAAACACTGGCGTTTTGTGTTTAACCTTACTTTGTAAAGTAAGTGTTGTTATTGCCCGCTCAGCGGGTGCGTTCCCTGGATAGTTGCCTTTTTAGGTGCATTCCATATAAAGCAGCTACTATGCCAAAAGTAAAAAACCATATTATTCAATTGTTTGTGCTATTTATTTAATGTCTAATGATTTTTTAGTTCCTTTTTTGGTGCATTCTTGCACCGAAATGGGTACGGCTATGTACTTGTTGCTTTTAATCCTCATTCTTTGCTGCACACTATTGCAATGTGCTAATGCTCTGCCTACTATGCTTTTATACCTTTACTTAAGCAGATTTATCTATGGCGTCTCTGTTAAGTTCCGAGGAAATGTTAAAACCTGTTGCCATGCTAAGTTCTGAGGAAATTTTCCGACAATTAGCCGATGTTTTGGCGCAAAGTGGTTATCCGAATTTTTTACCCTCCTTAGTGCAGCGGGTGGCGGAGATTTTAGCGGTTGATTACTGCTTAATTGCCGAAACCAGTTCTGATCCTGCGCAAGCACAAACCCTTGCCCTGTGGGGACAAGGCAAGCTACTCGATAATATTCGCTATCCTTTAAAAGGGTCGCCTTGTGAAACTGTGCCCGAGCGCGATCCCTGTTTATATTCGCAGGGCGTTTGCCAAGCTTTTCCAGAGGATCAGTTATTAATTGATTTAGGAATTGAAAGCTATTTAGGCATGCCTATTCTGACCAGCAGTGGTAATAAGCTGGGCATTTTATGCATTATGACAACCTCGCCTCTGCATTTGCCGGACATTGGCCGCGAGGTATTACGTATAGCAGCAGCACAAATTGGGGCAGAATTAGAACGTACGCAAAGTGCCCACTTTATTCGTAAACTTACATACCGCGACACTGTAACGCAACTGCCTAACCGTGCACATTTATTAGAAACGCTGCAAAACTGGCCCCATACGGGTACTGTCACGTCGGCCTTAGGTATCGTGCTCGTTGATATTTGCCGTTTTAAAGAAATTAACGATATTTTCAGTTTTAAAATTGGTGATGAAGTATTGCAGGCCGTGGCACAACGTTTACGCACCGCTTTACCTGAAAGCTGTTATATCGCGCGATATTCAGCCGATGAATTTGCCTTAATTACCCCTATTAATTCAGCGCAAGAGTTACAACTGGTATGCCATAGCGTGCAACAGCTGTTTGTGGCTGCCCTGCATTGTGCCGGCAAAGCCTTTATGCTGGATATAAATTTAGGCTGTGCTATATCTGGCTTGGCTGAATTAAACGGTGCCGAGTTATTGCGTTTTGCCAGTATTGCCTTGGCTGAAGCAAAACAAAGTGGCCAAGAGGTGAAGTTTTTTGAACCTGCTATGAGCCAAGCCTTAAATCAACGGCAAAAGGTACTGGAAAAGTTTCTTGTTGCCTTGCGTACCGAGCAATTGAGTTTACATTATCAACCCCAATTTGAACTGGCCAGTGGCGTATTATCAGGTGCTGAAGCTTTATGTCGTTGGCATGATGCTGAGTGGGGCTGGATCAGTCCGGCAACGTTTATTCCGCTTGCCGAAGAGCGCGGTTTAATGCCGGAGCTAGGTAATTGGGTGATGCAAACCGCCTGTCGGCAACTGCGCGCATGGCAAGCACAAGGCTGGCAATTGCCAGGACGTTTATCGATTAACGTGTCGGCGCGCCAGTTAGAGAGCGAGCATCTGATCAGTGAGTTTACTCGGTGTAGTAGTGGTATTGCTCCTGAACAGATTGAGCTGGAATTTACCGAGTCGCTCATTATGCGTAATCCGGAACAATCGCTGCGTTTAATGGCTGATCTTGAAGCCATGGGGTTTTGTTGGGCGATAGACGATTTTGGTACCGGTTACTCGTCATTAGCCTATCTCACGCGGTTTCGGGCGACTACCTTAAAAATTGATCGGGCTTTTATTAGCAATATTCCTGGCGATCATCACCATAATATGGTGGTAAAAACCATTTTGGCGATGGCCAACAGCTTAAATATGATCACCATTGCTGAAGGGGTAGAAACGGCTGAACAAGCTGCGTATTTACAGCAATTAGGCTGTGATCGTGCACAGGGCTATTGGTTTGGTAAACCCGTGAGTGCTGCGGATTTTGCGCAAACGTGGTTGGCTAAATCTACCGTAAAATAAACCCTTGGTTCCACAAAGTTGTCGTAATTTTCATTTCTTTCGCCTTGTAATCCTATAAATGTATTGCGCAGCGGTGCGTTATTTTAACGTGCCTTAGGCACGGCTAATCGCAAGTTACCGCTACGCTGCTTGAAAACATACAGTCATGTATGTATATTGCTGCAACATAATCTTCGCTATTCAACTTTCCATCTTTCTTCAGGGGCAACCTATGCGTAACAGCATATTATTTCTGCGTAATAGCAGTATTTTCGTGATCGCGTTAGCAGTATTAAGCGCATGTAGTGAACCCAGTGCACCCGCTGCTGTTGTGGCACCGACACCCGAGGTAAGCACCTATCAGATTCAAGCCAGCACGGTAGCGTATACGTCAGCGTTACCGGGGAGAACGACCGATTTTCGTCAAGCTGAAATTCGGCCACAAGTCAGTGGCATTTTACAAAAGCGCTTATTTACCGAAGGTCAGCAAGTGGCTGCGGGAGATGTGCTGTATCAAATTGATCCCGCCACTTATCAGGCGGCGTTAGCCACCGCCGAGGCAAATGTGAGCCGGGCGCAGGTTACATTAGCCAATGCAAAGCTGCGTCATTCGCGTTTACAAGGGTTGCTCAGCACGCAAGTCGTTAGCCAACAAGATGTGGACGACGCTAATGCGGTTGTCATGCAAGCCGACGCTGATGTTAAAGCCGCTTTAGCACAACGCCAAACCGCACAAATCAATGTGAACTATACCCAAATCAAAGCCCCCATTTCTGGGCAAATTGGGCGGTCGATGGTCACCGAGGGCGCATTACTTACGGCAAATCAGGCAGAAATTTTAGCCACAATTCGCCAATTAGATCCCATCTATGTCGATTTAACGCAATCTGGCAGTGAATTGCTGCAATTACGCCGTCAATTTCCAGAGGCGCAGCAACACGCTGTGGCGGTGTCGCTGACCTTGGATGATGGCAGTGCCTATGCACAAACTGGAGAGTTGCAATTTTCAGAAGCCAGTGTCGATCCCAGCACCGGGATGATTACGTTAAGAGCCGTTTTTCCTAATCCTCAGGGCGAATTACTACCAGGGATGTTTGTGCGGGCCAGTTTAGCGCAAGCACAGCAAGCTGATGCCTTATTGGTGCCACAAACCGCAGTGATTCGAACGCCAAAAGGGGGCGCGAATGTGATGGTGGTGTCGCCTGATGGTACGGTTGAATCGCGGCCGGTAACGCTGGGGCGAATTCATGAGCAATACTGGGTTGCCGAGTCAGGTTTAAGTGCCGGCGAGCAAGTGATTGTTGCCGGTTTACAAAAAGTGCGGCCAGGTATGCAGGTAAACGCTACCCCGGTTCAGGAGTAAGCTATGGCGAATTTTTTTATTAATCGGCCAATTTTTGCTTGGGTAATTGCCATTGTGATCATGTTGGCGGGCTTACTCTCGATTAAGCAACTGCCAATAGAACAATATCCGCGCATTGCGCCGCCAGCGGTCACCATTTCAGCCGCCTATCCTGGCGCTTCTGCACAAACGGCCGAAGACGCAGTAACCCAGGTTATTGAACAAGCTATGAATGGCTTAGATAACCTGATGTATATGTCGGCGCAAAGTGATTCCTCGGGCAACATCAGCTTAACCTTAACCTTTGAAACCGGCACCGATGCCGATATTGCACAGGTTCAGGTGCAAAATAAATTGCAACAAGCCTTGCCGTTACTGCCACAAGAAGTGCAGCAGCAAGGGGTGCGTGTGGCTAAATCTAATGGTTCTTTCCTGATGGTGGCGGCCTTTATCTCCAGCGATGGCAGCATGCAGCGTGATGATATTTCTGACTTTGTGGTCGCGAATATTCGCGATCCGATCAGCCGTACGGCGGGGGTGGGTAACGTTACGGTATTTGGTAGTCAGTATGCGATGCGGATCTGGCTAGATGCCGATAAACTGAATCAGTTTGGCATGACGCCTGCCGATGTCACGGCCGCAATACGCATACAAAATAATCAGGTAACTGCAGGACAACTCGGCGGCACACCTGCGCTGCCAGGTCAGCAATTTAATGCGGCAATTTTGGCGCAAACCCGTTTAACCAGTGCCGACGAATTTGCTCAAATTTTATTACGCGTGAATCAAGATGGTTCTACGGTAAGGTTGGCCGATGTGGCGCGGGTAGAGCTGGGCGGCGAAAGCTATGCGAATAATGCCCGTTTTAATGGTAAAGAAGCCACTGGCTTAGCGATAGAAATGGCCACCGGTGCCAATGCGCTGGATACGGCTGCTGCGGTGAAGCAGCGTTTGGCTGAGCTAGAGGCATATTTCCCAGCAGGGTTGGAAATGGAAATTCCTTACGATACGACTCCCTTTGTAGAATTATCGATTAGCTCGGTAGTGAACACACTGATTGAAGCCGTGATCTTGGTTTTTTTAGTGATGTATTTGTTTTTACAAAACTTCCGCGCCACGTTAATTCCTACCTTAGCAGTACCAGTGGTGTTATTGGGTACTTTTGGGGTGATGGCGGCGTTTGGCTTTACCATTAACACCCTAACCATGTTTGGTATGGTGCTAGCCATTGGTTTGCTGGTAGACGATGCCATTGTGGTAGTCGAAAACGTAGAGCGGGTGATGACCGAAGAAGGGCTATCGCCCATTGAAGCAACCCGTAAATCGATGGCACAAATCACCGGTGCTTTGGTTGGGATTGGTTTAGTGTTGTCGGCCGTTTTTGTACCTATGGCCTTTTTTGGTGGGGCCACCGGCGCTATTTATAAACAATTTTCGATTACTATCGTAACCGCCATGGCGTTATCGGTATTAGTCGCCTTAATTTTTACCCCGGCGCTTTGTGCCACCATGTTAAAAGCAGGACACGGTCATCAACCGAAAAAAGGCTTTTTTGGCTGGTTTAATCGTGGATTTGATCGTAGTAACACGAAGTATCAGCGTGGCGTAGCAGGCATGTTAAAACGGCCGGTCCGCTCTATGTTGGTATACGGTGCTATTGTTGCCATTATGGCCGTAATGTTTATTCGTTTGCCAACCTCGTTTTTACCAGAGGAAGATCAGGGCATTTTCCTAACCATGGTGCAATTGCCAACGGGTGCCAGTATTGAACGTACTGATGCGGTACTTGCTAAGGTGACTGAACATTATCAACAAGACAACGCGGTTATTTCTGCTTTTACGGTCAGTGGTTTTAGCTTTGCAGGCCGTGGTCAGAATGTGGGCTTAGCCTTTGTGCGGTTAAAAGACTGGTCTGAGCGTGGGCCGGAAGATAGTGTACAAGCCGTTATTGGCCGCGCCTTTGGCTTTTTCTCCACGGTAAAAGAAGCGCAAATTTTTGCTTTCAACTTGCCGCCCATTGCCGAGTTAGGGCGAGCAACCGGGTTTAATCTGTATTTGCAAGATCGCGCCGGTTTAGGGCACGACGCCTTACTGGAAGCGCGTAATACCTTGCTAGGTAAGGCAGCGCAACAGCCTAACTTGATGCAAGTGCGTCCGAACGGCATGGAAGATGCCGCGCAATTACAAATTGAAGTGGATCAACTGAAAGCACAAGCCTTAGGCGTGTCGTTAAGTGAAATTAACCAAACCTTAGCCATTGGGTGGGGCTCGTCTTATGTTAACGATTTTGTTGATCGTGGTCGCGTGAAAAAAGTGTATGTACAAGCCGAAGCCGAGTTTCGGATGACACCGGAAGATTTAACCAAATGGTATGTTCGTAACAATCAAGGCGAGATGGTCAATTTTGCCAGCTTTGCCACCAGCCATTGGCAGTTTGGCCCACAGCGTTTAGAACGATACAACGGTGTGGCCGCGATGGAAATTCAGGGGGAGCCTGCACCTGGCGTAAGTTCGGGCGATGCCATGGCCACCATGGAACAGTTAATTGCACAATTGCCGGCAGGGATTGATTTTGAATGGACGGGTACATCGTATCAGGAAAAGCTTTCCGGCTCACAAGCACCCGCTTTATATGCATTATCTATTTTAGTGGTGTTTCTATGCTTAGCAGCGCTGTATGAAAGCTGGTCGGTGCCGTTTGCGGTAATTTTAGTCGTGCCACTGGGGATCTTTGGTGCGCTCTGTGCGGCGTACATGCGCGGCTTGGGTAATGATGTGTACTTTCAAGTGGGCTTACTTACAACCATGGGTTTGGCCTCGAAAAACGCCATTTTGATTGTGGAGTTTGCACGCGATTTACAGCAACAAGGCAAAGAGTTGGTCGCGGCGATTTTAGAAGCAGTACGGTTACGTTTGCGTCCAATCATTATGACGTCGATGGCCTTTTCGTTAGGGGTGTTGCCGTTAGTGATTAGCTCAGGTGCGGGGTCAGCCAGCCGGAATGCTATTGGTACAGGCGTGTTGGGCGGCATGATTTCCGCAACGGTATTAGCGGTATTTTTAGTGCCTATTTTTTACTATGTGGTGATGCGGGTATTTGCGGTTAAAGCGACCACTGCGTCTGTAAATGCGCAGCCTGGCTATTCAGAAAAGCCTGAGTAAGCGTCACCATTTACCGCTAGCGCGCTGCGCTAGCTTAAAAGTTTGTACCTTTGCCAGTCTGTATGTTTCGGCGTCAGGCTGGCTTTTTTATGCCTTGCAGTATCACATCGATATAGGCGGCAGCGTGTGTTAAATCACAAAACGCCGGTTGTAATAAATGTTTGCGAATTAAGCCGCCAATATACGCATGGATGGCACCAGCTGTTAAATCGGGATCAATCCCATCCTGTAACATGCCTGCGACTCTGGCGCGTTGTAAGGTGCGGCTTATTACGGCTGTGGCGGCCCGATCTAATTCTTCTTGTTTCGAGACAGCGGGGTTTAATTCATCCATATATTCACAGCGGTGAAATATAATGGATAACACCCGATGATAGCGTTCGCTATGGGCTATCATTAGCAGCGATTGCACGAGGTGATCTCTAAGTTGGGTTAGTGGATCGCCCTGCGGCTGAGCATCTAACTCACTGAGCATTTGTTGAAAGGGCAAACGAATACGTTCTAGCATTGCGCCAAATAAGGCCGATTTGTTGTCAAAATGCCAATAAATTGCGCCTCGAGTAAGACCTGCAGCACACGCAATTTTTTCAAGGGTCGTGCGTGACACCCCATGTAAATAAAACATGTGTTCCGCTGCATCTAAAATTTGTTCGCGGGTTGCTTCTGCTTCTACTTTGGTTTTACGTGCCATAAGGAAGTTATCAATACTGCTTTAACAAAACGACGTTACCGCTAGTTTAGCATGGTTTGGTAATATCATGCCTTAACCACTAAATCATGATCCAGCCCGATACGATAAAGGCCAGTAAAGCAAATGCGCCACAAAACAGCGCATAGGGTAATTGTGTTTTCACATGCTCAAGTAAGTCGCAGCCTGCGGCCACTGAACTTACGGCGGTGCTGTCGGAAATAGGCGAGCAGTGATCACCAAAAATACCGCCGCTAAGAATCGCCGCCAATACTAAGGGGGCCGGTAAGCCAAGGAGCATCACCATGGGTATTCCTATGGGAATGAGAATCGCGAAGGTCCCCCAACTGGTGCCGGTGGTTACTGACATTAATGATCCCGCTAAAAATAACAGCGCGGGAATTAAAAAGTGTGGGATGTTTTGATCTACCATGCTGGCAATCACCGCACCCGTACCTAATACTTTTAAGCTGGTGCCCAGTGCCATCGACAACAATACAATCGTCACCACTGGCAACAGTTCAGCAATGCCTTTAAAGCCAATGTTCACCAGCTCTTGATGTTGAAAACGGCGGCTAAACAACATCATGCTGTACGCCACTAAGCAGGCTAGCACGGTTGCGTATAGCACCGATTTTGAGCCTGAACCTTGCACTAAATTACCGTTGCCGGTAAATAACATAAACGCCACCATCGACAAGACCAGTGTTAGCAAGGGCACTAGCATGTAACTTGGATGCGAAGCAGGTGTTTCAATCTCGGTGGGGGCAGTATGCTGCTGCATCTGTTGCTCAGAACGACGTAACGCGCCATACACCTTGCCTGTAATCACGGTATACAACACAACGGCTAGCGTAAATAAGGCATAAAAATTTAATGGAATACTGCCCAGTAATACTGATACCGCAGGCATAGGCAAGTCATAGCTGCTAAGCAAGCCCAGCACATAAGCGCCCCAACCGTTAAGTAATATAATGATACAAATAGGTGAGCTGGTGCTATCGATAATATAAGCTAATCGTGCACGGCTCATGTTAAATTTATCAAATAAGCCGCGCATACTAATGCCTTTGGTCAGCGAGCTTAAATTAGATTCAATAAAGGTAAAAAAGCTGATCCCAAAGGTCAGTAAACCGGCCTGACGAGCGGTGCGGGCAATGCCTTTGTTAACCAAAAAAGTGACTGTCGCGGTGACCCCGCCGGAGTAACGCACATAGGCCAATAAGCTACCGACTAACAGCGAAAACAGTAAGATCCGCGCATTACCGGCATCGGCGGTAACCTCAATAATCCGTTCAATGGTTTGAATACTGCCGGTAAGGAGCAGGCCTGGGCCAAGGTGTTGTCCCTGTTGGATAAAAATGAGTAATTCCGCGGTGCACAATGACAACAACAACGCCAATATGACCTCTTTGCGCCAGAGCACTACGGCAATAGCGACAATAGCGGGTAACAGGGTAAGCCAGTTTTCCACGATATTCTCCGTTGTCTGGTCGCGTGAAATAGGATGCGGTTTGCAAGCGTATTATTTAAGCTTATGGCGAATAACATAGGTTATTTTGGCATTTGCCAACGGCATGTTACGCTGCGTAAACTCAACATAACATAATTTATACAGTGTTGTTCTAAGCACTGCAAGTACCGCATAACTGGGCATGATTATACTGTCTTTACATCATCTTAGGTTTATGCCTGAATAAGAATTGCAGTTCTAGAGGGTAAATAATGAATAAATTGATAGTCTTTTTATTGGCACTCACTCTAGGTGGTAATCTCATGGCGCACGCTTCGGTTATGTCAACTATGTCCCACACATTACAACCGGGTTTAGACAAAGCCCGTTTACAGCTTGCCGATATTGAGCCGTTGATTCAGCATTACAGGCAAGTACCCGGGATCACCGTAACCGAATTAGGGCGCTCGGTAGAAAATCGCCCGATTTATATGTTAACGCTGGGGCGAGGTGAGAAGCGGGTATTAGCCTGGTCGCAAATGCATGGCGATGAGCATACGGCCACCGCCGCGCTGTTCGATTTGCTGCATTACAGTACCGCACCCGCGCAAGCCGCTTGGCAGCAAGAATGGCAGGCAGCGATCACCCTGCATATTATTCCGATGCTTAATCCGGATGGTGCCGCACAAAATAGCCGGGTGAATGCTCAAGGCATTGATATAAACCGTGATGCTTTAGCGTTGCAAAGCCCAGAGGGCCAGATATTAATGGCTGCAGCCAAGCAGATCCAGCCACATTATGCTTTTAACTTGCATGATCAAAATCGCTTTCATGCGGCGGGAGATGCACCGAATCCCGCCACCATTTCTTTATTGGCGCCGGCATTTAACGATGCCCGCGACGTTAATGCCAGTCGGCAAGCCGCGATGCAATTAATCGCCTACGTGAAACCGTGGTTAGATCAGCAGATCCCGCAGCATGTGGCGCGCTATAACGATACCTGGTCGCCTCGCTCTTTTGGTGATAACTTTGCCGCCATGGGATTTAGCACGGTACTGGTTGAGGCGGGAGGTCATCGTGCCGATGATCATCGGCAAGTGGCGCGGCGTTTAAATGGACAATTATATATAAAATGGTTAGACGCCATTGCCTCAGGCGCTTATCAGCAGGCATCGCTTGCCGATTACGAGGCGCTACCTTTTAATCGCAGTGGCGGTATGAAGGATCTTATTTTAGAGAATGTACAGGTAACACAGGCGACTACCCAAGCACAGATAGATATAGCGGTACATTTTCACACGGAAGGTGATCGCGTCGCGCGGATCCAAGAGATCGGCGATCTGTCCGTACACAGTGGCTATCATCAATTTGATGTCAGTGGATTGGCGTTCCGTGCTGGGCGCGCATATCCCTTAGACGCAGCACTCACGTTGGATACTGCGGCACATTTGGCGTTACTCACTGCAGGTTATACGCATTTTTCGGGTGAGCCAAGCCGGTTAACCAGTACCAGCCGTTTACCTGTGTTAGTCAATCCGCTACGGCCACCTCAGCAGGCTCCCCAATTACGCCAAGGTGCCACCTTTTTATTGGTTAACCAACAAGGTGAAGTTGTTCAGGCGCTGTTAAACGGCCAATTGATAGACTTAGCCACAGGACAGATTAGGAATCCACTGGGAACCTAAGGCTTATTTTAAATGTGGCAGGAGCAGACTATGTTATTAACAAACAATGATACAGGGTTAAACACGCCAGTGTTAGGTGTTGCTAAAGCGGCGACAATGCGGAGATTCGCCACGTTAACGTTATTCTGCAGTGTTGTATTATTACAAGCGTGCTCACCGGATCCTACCATTGAGATTGTTCAGGCCCCTGCAACCCCCGACGTATTAATGCAAGATGCGACTCAGCAAGCCCCAGCACAATTTCCTGCACAAAACACAGTACAAAACACAGTACAAAACACAGTACAAAACAGTGCAACCTTCAACACGGCTGAACCAACCACAGTATTACCTTTGGGAGATAGCAGCCGCACCGCCTTAGATTGGGATGGCACCTATCAAGGCGTGTTGCCTTGTGCTAGCTGTGAGGGTATTGAAACACGCTTAACGCTAACCCCTGAGGGGAACTATCATCTGGTGAGCGTGTATTTAGGCGAAGCACCGGATAATGAATTTGAACAGCAGGGCACCTTTGATTGGGATGTCAAAGGCGCCATTATTCGCTTGAATGCGGCAGAAGGTGAACCTGTGTTTTTTAAAGTTGAAGAAAATGCCCTGCGACAATTAGATCAAACGGCTGAAGTCATCAGTGGGCCTTTAGCTGAGCATTATCGCTTAAGCAAAGTGGCCGAGCCGGTTGCGACTCCTGCAAAGGTGCAGGAGCGATCCAAGGTTCTATACTGAGTATACATTTACCCAGAAGGCTGTTGCGGATAATCGGGATAAAGTAAATAGGGTAAACGTTTCTGGCGAAATTGTATTAAGGCCGGTTGCCAGCTTTGTTGTATTTCGGCTTCGCTCAGCCCTTGCTGTATTTGCAAACGCAATTGATCGGTGCCCGCTAACTTGTCCATAAACGCTGGCGCGTTAAAAATCGATATCGCATTCTGATTAAACAATTGATGCCAACGCATAAGGTAAGACAGCGTTAGGCCATTGCTGCTAACGTGGCGTAAATCTTCACCATACACGTTTTTGTTCATCAGTGGTGGGCGTAGGGCAGCACCGGGCGTGCTTACCGGTGTAAATTGAAACTCAGCAAGCGCAAACTTATCATACCCCAGTACCTGAAATGGAAATGGCGTGCCTCGGCCGACACTCATTGGCGTTGCTTCAAAAAAGCCCAAGGAAGGATACAATTTTATGGCTTGTTGATTCGGCAAATTCGGGCTAGGCGGCACGGGTAATTCATAAGGCTGCTCGCGTCGATAATTGGCAAGTGGGATCACGGTGAGTGCCAATTGCTCTGCTTGCGCAATCCAGCCTTCACCTTTAATCATTAAGGCTAATTCACCGACGGTCATGCCATGTAATAGCGGAATAGGATGCATGCCAACAAAGGATCGAAACGCGACATCAAGGACGGGCCCATCAACAAAAGCCCCGTTGGGATTGGGACGATCCAATACCAGCATGGGAATGGCAAATTCGGCCGCTGCCGCCATCATATAATGCATGGAACTGATATAGGTGTAATAACGCACGCCAACATCTTGAATATCAAAAATAATGATATCGAGCTGCTGTAATTGTTCCGCTGCGGGTTTTTTACTTTCGCCATACATAGACCAAACAGGTAAGCCGGTTTTTTCGTCTACACCACTTAAGATCGTTGCGCCAGCATCATGATTACCGCGAAAGCCATGTTCGGGGGCGAATATGGCCGTTACTTGCACATTATTTGCCAGCAGTACATCAACTAAATGCTGTTCGCCGATCAGCGATGTTTGATTAACTAACAAGCCCACTTTTTTTCCTTGTAACAGTGGGAGGTAGCGTTCGGTTTGTTGCGCCCCAGTTAACAGCGGTGCCGTGTTCGTTTCATTTGTAGGTGGTGCGGGCTGGGTGGCAGAAATAGGTGTAGCGGCCGCAGCAACGTTAACAGTTAATAGCCATAACCATAGCCATATCGATGGTGCGCTAATAACGCGATGTATGACAATACGCATCACATTGCCTCCAATGCCGCGCGCACAAAGCCATGTTGCTGCTGTAATTGTGCTTTACAACGTTCGATAGATTGCCCACTGAGTAGGTGTAATATGGCTAATTTTGCACTCATTTGGCTGGCCTCCAGCGCCTGTTGCGCGGTGGTCATATCACATTCTGTGGCTTGCATCACAATGCGAATTGCCCGCGCAACTAATTTTTGATTGCTCGCATGTAAATCGACCATTAAATTCTGATATACCTTACCACTACGAACCATGGCTGCGGAACTGAGCATATTCAGTAACATCTTTTGCGCGGTACCGGCTTTCATACGCGTACTGCCCGTGATAATTTCTGGGCCCACTTCTGCACAAATTGCAATGTCCGCTGCGGCTAACACCGGCGCGTTGGCGTTACAGCTGATCCCCACTGTGGTGGCGCCAACAGCGGTGGCATAAGCTAAAGCCCCTAATACATAAGGCGTGCGACCACTGGCGGCAATACCTACCACCACATCTTGTGCACTCAGCTGCAGCTGAGCTAAATCCGTTTCGCCTAACAAGGGATCATCTTCAGCGCCTTCCACCGCTTTATACATGGCGTTAGCGCCGCCAGCAATCAGGCCTACAACTTGGGTGTCGGGTACGCTAAACGTCGGCGGGCATTCCACCGCATCTAAAATACCCAAGCGACCACTGGTACCGGCGCCAACATAAATTAAACGTCCGCCTGCTGCAAAAGCATCGACAATACGATCCACCGCTAACGCCACCTGAGGTAATGCCGGCACAAGACAGTTAGCGATTTGTTGATCAGCTTGGTTAATCAGCTGTACTAATTGCAAACTGTTTAATTGGTCCAGATGTTCGCTGGCATGGTTACGCGCTTCGGTACTCATGGTTGATAACTGCTGGATAAGATGCGTGGTGCTCATACATTTACTCGTGATGTGAAAGAGAGGCGGCCAATGTGGCGGCTAAGGCTAACCCACCTGCTAAGGCATCGCCTTTTGCGGGCTGCAGGTGCTGTCGCAACGATTCTGATAAATAAGGTAAACATTGCTCGGCTAACCCGCCCAAAAATACCAAAGGTAACGCTTGATCGGCTAAACTGCAGCGAGCTAACTCGGCAATGGCCTGGGCTTGTTGTTGTCGTAATTGTTCGGCCAGCGGTTCTGTATAGTGATAAACTAACGGGGCCAAGGCAGCAAAGTCACTGGCCGTAGCTTGTTTTAACCACGGCAAAATAGCAGCAACGTTGGTGCCACATATTGCGCCGGTAGCTTGCAGTAATGGGGTAAGTGGGCGTTGCCAATCTAATTGCCAAAGCAGTGCGCGCACCAATAATTTACCTAACCAGGCGCCACCACCTTCATCCCCAAGGGTAAAGCCCCAACCACCGACTTGTAATTCTGTCCCATCGGCCTGTAAGCGCATGCCAACGGAACCGGTACCAATGGCAACCACGGCCACCGGATGACCTAAATTAGCGCCATACAGCGAAATACGGGCATCTGTGGTTAATTGCCATGCGGCAAAAGGCAACGCGAGATCATTAAGAAAGGCGTGATGGAGGCTAGGATTACCTGCACCAGCCAAGCCTATTATGGCAACGATCTGTGCAGGTTCAACACCCGCTTGAGTCAGCAGCTGTTGACATAAGTCGTACACATTTTGCCGTGCGCTGGCGTAATCGTTCGTTAATTGGGCTGGGCCAGCGCGTCCTTGCCAGCGCTGACCGCTATGTGGGCAATATAATTGCCCCACGGTTTTGGTACCGCCGCCGTCAATGGCTAATAAATAATACATGACATCTCCGGTGTTAGTGTGCGTGGTCAATAGCGTGCTGCTGAGACCGCGATGCGCCGCGAGTGAATGCGGTGGCTGTCGGTTTGCCGCTGTAACAGACTAAAAAAGCGATTACGGTACCGATACATAATTGCCAAGTAAAGCCAATATCCACATTTAGGTTGGCTAAGCCGGTCGCAGTAGGTATAAACATAGCCAGTAGCGGCTGCAATATAGTCTGAATAACCGTATTTATAACATAGGGTTGCATAAATAACGTGATCAAAAATCCAGTGATTAATGCCGCCGTGACGCTGCGGCTGTTGCCGCGTTGGGTAAAGAGTGCGGTAAAAAATACGCCTAATAATCCACTATACGAAAACACCATCACGCTTAGCGCAAAAGCGAGCAGGGGCATATCCGAGTATTGTTGCCAGTAATAACAAAGAATAGCCATAAGCGATAACGCCAAGGCGGTACCCAGCATTGCCCATTGTCCTGCCCGGACAAAGTGTCGATCTGGCGTTGTCGGAATACGCTGTAAACGCCACGGTTGATATAAATCGGCCACCAGCACCGACGCCATCGAATTTAAGCCTGAGGTAATAGTAGACAATGCCGCAGCAATGACGCCTACCACCACTAAGCCACGCAAACCCGAGGGCAATTCATGCAGCACATATTGCATAAATACCGTGATCTTTTCGCCCTGAAAGCGCTCTTCGAATTCAGCGCGCTGAATGGGTGTGGTTATTGATGTTGAGGTCGCCTGTGCGGTGTTATTCAGCAGCATGGCGCTCTGATATAACTCAGGACGCTGATAAAAAATATACAATAAAAAGCCAATAACGATAAACACCAGCATCACGGGGATCACAATCAGCGCCGAGGTTAATAATGCCCGAGCACCTTGAGCCGGTGTTTTACAGGTCAGTACGCGTTGCGTCATATCTTGATCTAAGCCAAAAGCGGCAATATTGAGCAACACAAAACCGGTTAATGCCGACCAAAGGGTAAATACGCCTGTGCTGCTAAAATCATGTCGCGTATCAAATAACAATAGCTTTGAGCCGTCTAGCTCCGGCGGATAGCGCAGGGCGTTAATCAGAGTAGGTAGGGGCAAATCGAGCTGCTGATAAAGAAAAACCAAAACAAATAAGGCGGCGCTAACATACACGGCACATTGTAGGGCGTCGGTATAAATGACCGAACGAATACCGCCCACTAAAGTACATAGCACACCAATAATAGCCAGTAACGCCACGGCCATCACTATGCTAGTTGCTTCAATGTTGTTAAACACCAGCATGGCAACGGCTAACGCGGCCATATACAGGCGTGCGCCGCTGGCAAAAACACGGCCAAATAAATACATTTTGCCAGCATGATTCTTAGCACGCGCATTAAAACGTTGTTCCAGCAGTTCATATACCGTGGTGACTTTAAGTGCATAATAGCGAGGAATAAGCCATTTCATCACAAAAAAAGCCGCCAAAATGGCGCCAATATTACTGGCCAGATAGGTTAAATTGCCGCGAAACCCCATATCTGGGCCACCTAAAAACGTCGCGGCCGATTGTGAGGTCGCCAACACTGAAATAGCCACTAACCATACTGGCATGGTATTGGCGGCTAAAAAGTACTCTTTACTATTATTGGCTTGGCGTAAATTTACCCACCAGGCTAGGGCAGCCAAAATTAAAAAATAGCTGCAAAAGACCAGCCAATCTAATAAGGTAAGCTGCATAAAGGGGTGCCTACTACACGTTAAGGATTAGTTTGCGCAATGGGGGCTATCGGGTTGCCAGCATTGCAGTTAATGCTAGGCAGTAAAGCATAAGTTATGCGCTATGAACAGAGTAAATAATTCTTGTTTTAATGGCTAGTAATGAATAATTTATGTGCCAATAACGGCAAGACACGCCATAATGCCGTACTGTGATAAAGTGTCGTTGCAGCCTATGCAAATAATCAGTTGAAGGAAGTAAATGTGGCAGTTTTTCGTCAAATGCGGTTAAGCCAACTGCTGTTAATATTCACGTTATTAATCAGTTTAGGGAGTGTTATGAATTCAGAGGCTGCTGCTCGTAAACCCACCGTAACGGTTCAGCAAATGTTAGGGCAAAAACTGATGCTCGATTTGCGCTATTACTGTGAAGAGCCCTTGGCGGCTGGCCAATGCCGCAAACCTATGACCTCCTTACCCCCCGCCTTAGCAACGTTACTGCGTGATTACCATATCGGCGGCGTGATTTTATTTGCAGAAAATGTACAAAACCCGCAGCAAATCATTGATTTAACCACGCAACTGCAAGCGGTGGCTGCGTCACAGGATCAGGGGCTCCCGCTGTTTATTGGTATTGATCAGGAAGGGGGGCGCGTTGCGCGCTTACCAAGGCATCAATCCACCTCGTTTAGCGGCAATATGGCGATTGGCGCGACCTATGCGGCACATGGCACCCTGCATGCCAGTGCGGTAGGGAATATATTAGCCAAAGAGTTATTAAGCTTGGGCATTAATGTTAATTTCGCCCCCACGGTCGATGTGAATATCAACCCGTTAAATCCTGTGATTAATGTGCGTTCTTTTGGTGAAAATCCTAAGATGGTGGCTGAGCTGGGCGGAGCAATGACCAAGGCCATGCAACAACAAGGCCTATTGGTCTCGTTAAAGCATTTTCCAGGACATGGCGACACCCATGTTGATAGCCATCATGGTTTACCGCGAGTTGATCACAGTATCGCGCAAATTCGCCAAAACGATTTACTGCCGTTTGCCGAAATAATCCAGCAGGTAAACCCTGCGATGATCATGACCGCGCACATTCAGTTTCCGGCTTTAGACAGCTCGGTGTTTGTGAATAAAAATGGCGAAGAAATGCTAAAGCCCGCCACGTTATCTCGCAATATTTTGCATGGCGTATTACGTGAGCAATTAGGTTACGAAGGATTAATTGTTACTGACGCCTTAGATATGGCGGGGATTAGTCAATTTTTTACTGTGCCACAAGCGGTGATCGAAACCTTTGCTGCCGGTGCCGATATTGCCTTAATGCCAGTAAAGCTACAAAACCCCAACGAGCTGCGCCAACTTGGCGTATTGCTTGACGAGCTAAGTCAGGCGGTAAACAGTGGCAAAATTAATAAGGCAGAGCTTAGCGCTTCCTATCAGCGAATCGTTAAAGCAAAACAGCCACTGAATACGCTGGCTAGGCCTACTGTCGAAACGGCGTGGGCCACCTTGGCGCATCAGACGCATCGGGCGGCTGAGTTGGCGCTGGCACGAGATGCAGTAACTGTGGTGCAGGGTGAGCACGCGCTACCTCTTAACCTTGTAGGCAAAAAAACCCTGTTAATTATGCCCGATACCAGCAAAGGGATGGTGTTACAGCAGTATTTAAGGCAATTAGCGCCAGAGAGTGGCGAGATCACGGTTATTAGCTTAATGCAGTTAAATTTAGATGCAGCAAAAAAACAGATCGCCGCAGCGGATAGGGTAATTGCGGGCTTTATATCACCGATGCAATCGTTAGCTGAAATAGGCGGCATGGATGATCTGGCGCGTATTACTAACTTGGCTGAAGCCTACCAAAAACAGCAACGTTACTTTTATCAATTGCTGGAATATGGCGCGGCGTTGAAAAAAGACCAAACCTTTGTCAGTTTGCGCTCGCCTTACGAAATTAGCCTGTATGCGCCCTTGGTACAGCGCTCACTTGCTACGTATGCCTATCACAGTTGGCAAGATGCACATAATCAATTGGCTAGCCCGGTGTATTTGGCCTTAGCCGAGGTATTACTAGGGAAACGCCGTGCCAGCGGCACCTTGCCGGTTACGCTAAGCAACACGCCAACGGCCTTGGCCGATGCGGCGACATCTTCGCATACCGGCTCTGCTAAACATACTTCGTTGTTAACGAGTAAGCCGTAATGGGAGGGATCCGCCAACACTGCTACGCCATTTTAGCCCAGCAGCCAAAAGGGCGCTTTTTGGCATTAGATATTTTGCGTGGTGTGGCCATCATGGCCATGGTGTTGGTGAATAATCCGGGCAGTTGGCAATATGTCTACGCGCCACTGCGGCATGCAGAATGGCATGGCTGGACGCCCACTGATTTAATCTTTCCGGCGTTTATTGTGATGGTGGGTATGGCTATGCAGTTAAGTTTTACGGCAAAAACCACGCTAGCGCGCAGCGACATCATCCGCCAAGGTGCCGTGCGGGCGCTTAAGTTGTATGCTTTGGGATTATTTTTAGTGCTGTTTTACTATAATTTTCGGGATCCCGCTTACAGTTATCTTGAGCAAAAATTACTTACCGTTCGCTGGTCTGGTGTATTGCAACGTATCGGGATTGTGTATTTTTGCACTCTACTAATCGTGTTATATACTGGCACGCGTGGACGAATTGTATGGGCTTTGGGCCTGTGTGTCGGCTATTTTGCCTGTATGCAGTTTATGCCTTACAGCGATGCGCAGGGTAATCGCTTTGTTGGCCTGTGGGAGTATGGGAATAATTTTGCTGCCTGGCTAGATCATCAGGTATTAGGCCCTAATCATGTGTACTTTCGAGAGGCTACCCCGTTCGCCTTTGATCCTGAGGGGATCTTTAGCACCTTACCGGCGATTAGTAGCTGCTTAATTGGGGTATTAATCGCGCAGTTACTGCAATCTTCAAGACCGCTACATTTTAAAATACGCATTCTTATGCTGGCAGGCGTGGTGGCGGTGTGGATCGCCGAGTTGCTGCATCCCGCATTAGCGATTAATAAATCGTTATGGACGCCCACTTTTGTCCTGCTGAGCAGCGGCTATACCGCCTTATTACTGGGTGCAACCTTATGGTTAACCGAGATCAAACGCTATCGATTATGGGGTGCTCCCTTTGTGGTCTTTGGGGTGAATGCGATTTTGTTTTTTATGCTGGCAGGCGTTGCGGCACGGGTGCTTGCCATGCTGCCGGTAGCCGGTACCTCGCTGGGCGCCTGGTTATTTAGCCACGTTTTTCAGCCGTTGTTGGGTAATTACCCGGGATCATTAGCGTTTGCCTGCGTATTTTTACTGCTGTCTTATGTTGTCATGTTGTGGTGTTATCGGCGCGGATACCTGTTTAAGGTGTAACCTTTACATCCTAAAGAAAGCAAAACGGCTTAAGAACTGTTGGCCATGTTGCGATAGCAACCATCCAAGCATAATACAGTTAGCCAAGACGATCAGACAGAATTCCCGTTGAAATAAGGCTTTACTGCGTTTGTGCGCTAACTTTTTTTGGGCGAATAAGGCGCCCGGCCAGCCACCAATAAGACTAAACATTTGTAAGCTTTCTTCGGGTAATCGTTGCGGTTGACGGGCAATTGCCGCGTTTTTATCGGCTTGGTATAGCCAGTAGGTAAACAGGCTCGCCTCTAAATACAACATGGGCAATAAATACGGTAGGGTTCCAAACAGCAATGCAATAATCACCAGCATTAAAAAGGCGGCGCGAAAGTACAAGGCCATATCTTGGGTATAGTTTAAATCGACAATATTTTTATTACGGGCTAAGGTGTTTTGAGTTGCCGCGCGGGTTACAGGGTGATTGTCTAACCAGTGTAACCCCGTTGCTATTGGCCGTCCTCGTTTATCATGGCCTAGCGTGAAGGCCAAACAATCCCCTTCTACCGGCCTTGCTTTACGAGTTTCGACAGGTTGCGGTAAAAAGTCCCGAATATGAAAAAACAGCTTTTGTTGGGTTTGATCGCACAGCAAAAAGCCAAAGCCTTTTTGATCTTGCCAAAAAACCACCTTGCCTGTCAGTTGCATCTGCCACACCTTACCGACTCAGCATACTGCTGCTTGTCGGTTAGTGTAGTAGAAAACACCCACATGGGTTAGCTCCGGCTAAGTAATCGCATGGATAAATCGAGTGCCTGAACATGCTTGGTTAACGCACCGCTGGAAATAAAATCAACGCCAGTAGCGGCCAATTCGGCTAGGCGTTCGCTAGTAATATTACCAGACACTTCTAATTTGGCGCGGCCTGCATTCAGCGTCACCGCCTGTTGAATATCGGCTAAACTAAAATTATCTAACATAATAATATCGGCTTGGGCATTAAGTGCCTGCGTTAACTCGTCTAAATGTTCAACTTCTACTTCTATGGGTTTACCCGGAAAATTGGTGCGTGCGGTTTGAACCGCCGCAGCAATAGAACCAGCTGCCGCAATATGATTCTCTTTAATTAAAAAGGCATCAAATAATCCAAAGCGGTGATTAGCGCCACCGCCACAACTTACAGCATACTTTTGGGCAAAGCGTAAGCCTGGTAGGGTTTTGCGAGTATCTAACAGCTGCGTTTTACTGCCATGTAAATACTGTACATAATGCGCCGTGGTGGTTGCCGTGCCGCTGAGTAATTGTAAAAAGTTAAGGGCGCTACGCTCGCCGGTCAGTAAAACGCCCGCTGGACCGGTTAAGGTGCATAGCAAGCTATTCGCGGCAACGCGATCACCATCAGCAACGTGCCAGTGAATAACTACCGCGTTAGCACCGTTGTTTGCAGCGGCGTGCGTTAATTGCGTAAACACTTCATCGACAAACCCGGTACCACAGATCACCCCCTCTTCGCGGGTTATGATGGTGGCGCTGGCCTGTTGGGACGCAGGGATCAAGGATGCAGTAATATCGCCTAATGCTAAGGATTGAAAGCCCAGATCTTCGGCTAAGGCAGCGGCTACGGCCCGACGCATTTCGTCGGCAAAAAACGGATGTTGATAGGGCATGGCAGGGTTCGTCATAAGTTAAATGGTTTGAATCAGCGTAAGTTGATTACCTTGTTGGCGGAATTCTAACTGTTTTAGCGCACTCATACCTAATAATATCTCGGTGCCGGCTAAATTGGGTACGATGCTGGCAGGTACTTGCGTTAAGGTAATCAGCCCCAGTTTTAATTCGGCAATTTCGCTGCGCCATGCGGTTGTTACGCCGTTGGCGGTGGATACCCGAATCGGTTGTCCCTTAATTAGCCCTAATTTAATGGCTGCCGCTTCAGAAATCGCCACAGTGGTTGCCCCAGTGTCTAATAAAAATTCGATGGGCTGGCCATTAATATACGCCACGCCAAGATAGTGCCCGGCGCGATTACGAATAAGCTCGGTGCTGATTTGCTGGCCACTCACATTGCTTTGTAAGCGTTGATTAGGATTTTGCTGTTTGCTTAAATAGTCCTGAAAAAACCAAAATAAGCCACTGCCCAGCAGTAACCAGGTGATTAACGTAAAAATTTTCCCGAACGAAGAACTCACTTCAGGTGCTTGCATATATTTCATCCAGCATCGACAATATTGTTACAGCTTAATAAGACCGCCAGCAAAAGGCAAAATTCCGCATGCGCAGTATTTCTTCTGATGATCTCGTTACCTTGGTGCAACGGCCGTCGCCGCATTACGATGATCGTCCTCTTGGCGAACCTATTAATTTACTGGTGATCCACAATATTAGTTTACCCGCCGGGCAATTTACTAAAGATCCGCAAAACAGTTACGTTGATGCGCTGTTTTGCGGTACTCTTGATACCACAGCGCATCCCAGCTTTGTTGATTTGCAAGGTATACGTGTTGCGGCACATTGTGTCATTTGGCGTGATGGCCAGATTTATCAATATGTGCCATTTGCAAAACGGGGTTGGCATGCTGGCATAAGTGTTTTTGCTGGGCGTGAGCGTTGTAACGATTTTTCTATTGGCATCGAGTTAGAAGGGACCGACACTATCCCCTATACTGATTTGCAATATACCCGTTTAGTGCAGCTTACACGGTATTTGCAGCAACAGTATCCGGCGATAACCCTTGATAGAATTGTTGGTCACTGTGATATTGCGCCAGGTCGAAAAACCGATCCTGGTGTTGCTTTTGATTGGCAGCGTTATAAACAAGCGCTAAAGGAGAACAAGGCATGACCTTAATTAGTATGTTATTGGCATTAATTATAGAGCGGCTGGCCGTACGCAGTGATGCTTGGCAAGCGCGTCCTTACTGCCAAGCATATCTTAAACTCACTGCTCGCTCAGGATTGAGCAAACTTGCCGACCATACTTTGGGCCGGTATCTGTGGATTTTACTGCCTGGTGCGGTACTGGCGTTATTGCTGCATCTGGTAGATAGCCGCTTACTCAGTTTAATCGTGAATACCCTAGTATTATTGGTGGGGATCGGCTGTTGGCATTATCGGCAGCTGTATAAACAGTTTTTAAATGCACAAGATCGTGGTGATGACGAAGCCGCCTATTTAAGCATGCAGCAAATTCGTACTGACAGCCGCAGTACCGTAGACGATTCCAATGGCTTGTTATTGGTATGGTTAAATTTTCGGTATTATGCTGCTGTGGTGTTTTGGTTTTTAGTGCTTGGGGTATTTGGTGTCGTTACCTATGCACTATTACGGTATTTAAATGAGCAAGGTGGTGTGGCGTCAGCCGCAACTGACGCGCAACAGGCTGAACCAACAGACGAGCACGCCACGGCAGACATGCGTAGCACATACAACGGCAGCGCATTTGAGCGCAGCGCAGACGAGAGCGCAGCCTCAAGTTCGTCAGCCAATGTCTATGCTGATGCGCAGGCTGAGCCCAGTATTGTGCAGGCGGCAGAGGTTGCGGCAACAGAGCAGGCGGATGACACTGCGCCCTTTGTTTCTGAGTCTGCGTCTGCGTTTAGCGAATCAACAAAAAATCCAGAAACAACCAAAGATGCCGTACATTATTTACTGCATTGGGCAGATTGGTTTCCGGCCCGTTTATTTGGTTTAGGTTTTGCGTTGGTAGGCTATTTTTCACGCGCGTCTAATGCCTTGTTAAGCTACTTTTTAGATTTCAGCGCTAATAATCAGCAAGTGATAACCGATGTGGCGAAAGCTGCTGAACCTATTATTGAAACGCCCCTGCAACCGGTCGACGATACCAGTGCGATGGTGCAATTGGCTAAGCGTAATATGCTCTTCTTTTTAGCCTTTACTGCCATCCTGACCTTAACCGGCTGGCTGGGGTAAGGTGTATTCCTTTCTATAACCGTTAACGATACAAACGGTATTAATTATGCCAGTCAATAGTAATGACTGGCATTTTTTTTAAGTGTAATTCGTTTAATTTTTCTCCGCGGTTGCAACCTGCCGATTATTTAATGGGCGCTAAGCATTTAGCCGCTAACGCTCGCTTTGCTTGGTGCCTAAATAATTCTTTTTACGTTCTTCACAGCGTGCTTATGGATCTTTATAATCGGTCGGTTTGCCCGCATGCTGGGCAGTATAATCAGGAGCACACCATCACATGTCGACTCAACCGGCTTTTTCTTCTGTAACAACTAAACTTAGTCTTATTGCCATTTCGCTAGGGGCTTTATTTCATCAAGCAGCCTTCGCACAACAAGAAGATGAAACAAATCAAAGCAAAATTGAAATCATTGAAGTGACGGCAACAAAGCGCACTCAAGCAATTTATGAAGTCCCTGTAGCAATCAGTGCGTTTAGTGGCGATGCCCTTGCTGAGCAAGGTATTACTGATCTTACTGATGTGGGTAAATTTGTTCCTAATTTAAATGTTACTGGTTTCTCAGCGGGTCATACGTCGTCGGCTAATCCTTTTATCCGCGGTATCGGTTTACAAGATCACCTAATTACCACTGATCCTGGTGTGAGTGTTTATGTCGATGGGGTTTATCTTGGGCGGCAGGTTGGTCAAAACTGGAATCTTAATAACATCGCGCGTATTGAGGTGTTACGTGGCCCACAAGGCACCTTGTATGGGCGTAACTCGATCGGTGGTGCTATCAATATCATTACCAAACAACCCGATGAAGTGGCAGTAACCAAAGCCACCGCCACCGTTGGGACACGTGGTCGTTTAAAAGGCGATATATTCATTAACCGCGAAGTCTCGGATAACTTAGCGTTTAATGTGAATGCCGGCTACAACGAAAGGGATGGTCTTGGTAAGTTTATTAATCTACCCAATGCAAAATATGATGTGGGTGAAACCCAGGAAGCATATGGTCGTTTATCAGTAAAATATACTCCGCAAGATGATCTTAGTTTCACCTTAACAGCAGACGCAAACGATGGTAAAGGCGGGCTACGTCCGTACACGACCTTAATAGATGAAGTGCCTACTGGCGCTTATTTTACGGGGGAACGTTTCGGCCAACCAACGCCAGTTGGACCATTACGTAATACCGATGTTGCTGCAAATATATATGATAATGCTACTGGCACGCTTGATGTAACCGATGTCAGCAACGCAGCCAATGGGGTGTCTTTAACAATAGATCTGGGGTTATCAGATACCCTAGCCACCAAAGCCATCATTAGTCACCGTACCTCAGACTATAAAGCGGGTTTAGATGATGACGCCACGATTTTTGCCTTAGATCATTACCCTGAAACGGGTGATGCTGATCAAACCTCTGCTGAATTACAGTTAAATGGCTATATCGGTGAAGTTGATTTTGTTTCTGGTATTTATTATTTCACGGAAGAGGGTAATAACAGACAAGGCAGTAACTCACGGTTTAATGGTGGTGCAAACTTACTGGCGTTAGATCAGCGTTCGGTTAGTCGTGCGGTATTTGTTAACGTTGGCTACATGCTATTAGATAACTTGCGCGTTGCAGGTGGGGTTCGTTTTAATCGCGATAAAAAGGATGTAACGGCGAATGTTGGCATTGGTCCCTTCTCGGCAAGCGATAGTTGGAGTCAACTTAGCTATGATCTGTCAGCGAATTATACGCTAGAGAACGGTTTAAATATTTATACCAGCGTTCAAAGTGGCTATCAGTCGGGTCAATTCCCCGCTAGACCCTATTGTTTGTTCGGCGATCCAACCTGTTTAGTGGCGTCTGAAAATATTACTGCAGTAAACTACGAAATTGGATTAAAAGGGCAAGTTAATAGCAACTTTGCTATGGGCATTGCAATTTTTAATACTGAGTTTGATGATTTACCTTATCAGGTTAGCACCACATCTGAAGGCGGGTTTAGTACGACTAATTTGGTCGTGAGTCAAACATCGCGCGGCATAGAATGGGAAGGGACCTGGTTTGTTACCGATGCGTTTAAACTACATGGTGCGCTAGGCTATATTGACGTTGATGTTGAGCAATTGGGTGCAGTTAAACCGGTTGCCCCCTTAACGCCTGATACTACAGCTGCTCTGGGTGCAACGTATGAATTTAATATAACAGGCGGTGCCGTAGTATCGGCACGGTTAGATTACTCTTACCGTGATGAGATGTTTGGTGAACCGAGTCGCGATAGTGGTCGGTTTACACGCATTGCCAGCCGTGAATTAGTTAATATGGATCTGCGTTATAAACCTGCTCAAGGTGATTGGTCTGTTTCATTGTACGCGCAAAACCTGTTTGATGAGCGTTATGATAATGCCAGACTAAATACGGGTGATTATGTACTACGGATATTAAGCAACGATGCCCGTGAAGTTGGAGTTCGTTATACGGTCCAATTTTAAAGCGTTGTAACATTAATTTGGCAATCCCAGCAGGGTGTACTACCTGCTGGGATTTTTTTACTGCATGCTCAGCCATTAGGTATCAATTTCGTTTGTGTCGAATAAGGATATTGCCCGATTTAATCATCCTACTTTGCTGTGCAGGTGATATAACGTCTGTGCATGATGGCAAGGCGCCTTAAACACAATATAAACTACCGCGGTAAAATCACCGAGTGACAATTGGTCAGACCATTTTGTTTTAATAGTGAAACTTTCATCTTAATTCGAGTCTTTACTCTAACTATTTCTAGGTTGCCAGCAAGCAAAAAATCTGCTTTATTTACATCCTGCGTAGAAAATGATAGCCTGCTGTCCACCTAAGGTAAATTGGTAAGACCAATTTACCTTGATAGCAAAAGCAAGGATTAACTTACCCGCTATGGCCGATTTAAAAATCAAGCCCGCTAAGCTGTCTGATCAGATTGTGTCGCAGTTAGAGCATATGCTATTGGAAGGCAGCTTTCAGCCTGGGCAAAAGTTGCCATCGGAGCGCGAGCTGGCCGAGCGTTTTGCGGTATCGCGGCCGTCACTGCGCGAAGCGATTCAAAAATTAGAAGCCAAAGGGTTGTTAACGCGACGCCAAGGCGGTGGCACCTATGTGTGCGACAATTTAGTAAAAGATCTCACGGATCCGCTGTTTACGCTTATGGCACAGTATCCTGATTCGCAGTTTGATTTTTTAGAGTTTCGTCATGCGCTAGAAGGCATTTGTGCCTACTATGCGGCACTACGTGGTACCGAGGCTGACCACAAAAAAATCAAAACCTTATACGAAGAGATTTGTCTGAACCAGCAATTGCAAGATGCCGAAGCGGAAGCGAAAGCCGTGAGTCAGTTTTATCTGGCGGTGGCCGAAGCCTCGCATAATGTGGTGTTGTTACATTTGGTTAGAAGCTTAACGCCGCTAACCGAACAAAATATCCGTTTAAATTTAGCTGCGTTGCAAGAACGTGACGGTATCGCTGATAAGCTCAATGAGCATCGGCGGCGGCTAATGCAAGCGGTCATTAGCCGAGCGCCAGAGCTTGCCCGTCAAGCCAGTAATGGTCACTTAGCCTTTATAGAAGAAGCCTTGCTAGAAGTGAGCAAAGAACGATCGCGCATTGAGCGCTCGCTTCGTCGTTCACAGCAGGCATAATATTTTTGCAGCACGCCGGGGGCGTGATTAACCATAGGAAACCTCGATATGTCTGAAGTCAGTAAGGTTGACGTCGACGCTTTAGAAACCAAAGAGTGGCTAGAAGCGTTGGAGTCGGTGGTGCGTACCGAAGGGGTAGAACGGGCGCAATTTTTGCTTGAGCAAGTGCTAGAGCAAGCCCGGCTAGAAGGCGTTGATATGCCAACCGGCGTGACCACTAACTACATCAACACCATTCCACCACAGCAAGAACCGGCTTACCCAGGTGATGTGAATCTGGAACGACGTATCCGTTCGGTGATCCGCTGGAACGCCATTATGATCGTGCTGCGTGGCTCGAAAAAAGATTTGGAGCTGGGTGGCCATATGGCGTCGTTCCAATCGTCAGCCGCCTTTTATGAAACCTGTTTTAACCACTTCTTCCGTGCGCCAAACGCTAAAGACGGCGGCGACTTAGTGTATTATCAAGGCCATATTTCACCGGGTATTTATGCCCGCGCCTTTGTGGAAGGCCGCTTAACGGCGGCGCAGTTAGATAACTTCCGCCAAGAAGTCGATGGCACTGGCTTATCTAGTTATCCGCACCCGAAATTAATGCCGGAATTCTGGCAATTCCCCACCGTTTCAATGGGTTTAGGCCCAATCACCGCCATTTATCAGGCCCGTTTCTTAAAGTACTTAAATGGCCGTGGCTTAAAAGATACTACCGAACAGCGCGTGTATGCCTTTTTAGGTGACGGCGAGATGGACGAGCCAGAATCACGCGGTGCGATCAGCTTTGCCGCTCGTGAAAAACTGGGCAATCTGTGTTTCTTAGTTAACTGTAACTTACAGCGCTTAGACGGCCCAGTAATGGGTAACGGCAAAATTATTCAAGAGCTGGAAGGCTTATTCCGTGGTGCTGGCTGGAACGTGATCAAAGTGGTGTGGGGCCGTGGTTGGGACAAACTGCTGGCCAAAGATACCACTGGCAAGTTGTTACAGCTGATGAACGAAACGCTGGATGGCGATTACCAAACCTATAAAGCCAATGATGGCGCCTATGTGCGTAAGCATTTCTTTGGTCGTTACCCAGAAACCGCTGCTTTAGTGGCGGATATGACAGACGAAGAAATCTTCGCCTTAAAACGCGGTGGTCATGAGCCATCGAAGCTGTTTGCGGCCTTTAAAGCGGCGCAAGCCTGCACCGATAAGCCAACGGTTATTTTAGCCAAAACTGTAAAAGGTTATGGCATGGGCGATGCGGCAGAAGGTAAAAACATTGCGCACCAGGTGAAGAAAATGGACCTGACGCATGTAAAACAACTGCGTACCCGTTTGGGCTTAGAAGACTACATTAGCGAAGAGCAAGTCGCCGACTTACCGTACATTAAGTTGCCAGAAGGTTCGCCAGAGCTTAAGTACCTGCACGATCGTCGTCAGGCCTTGCATGGTTATACGCCAGTTCGTTTGCCAAACTTTAGCGAAACCTTAACGCTGCCAGAGTTGTCAGCTTTTGATTCGTTATTAGAAGAGCAAAAGCGTGAAATCTCTACCACCTTAGCCTATGTGCGTGCCTTAAATATTCTGTTAAAAGACAAGAGCATTGGTCAGCGCATTGTGCCGATTATTGCCGATGAAGCCCGCACCTTTGGTATGGAAGGCTTGTTCCGCCAAATTGGTATTTATAACCCAAGTGGTCAGAACTATACGCCAGAAGATCGTTCAGTGGTGTCGTACTACAAAGAAGATACCGGTGGTCAGGTACTGCAAGAGGGTATCAACGAGCTGGGTGCCATGTCGTCTTGGGTTGCTGCAGCCACGTCTTATAGCACCAACGATTTACCGATGATCCCGTTCTATATCTATTACTCGATGTTTGGTTTCCAACGCGTCGGCGATATGGCGTGGTTAGCAGGCGATCAGCAAGCGCGCGGTTTCTTATTAGGCGCTACCGCCGGGCGTACTACGCTAAACGGCGAAGGTTTACAGCACGAAGATGGTCATAGTCATATTCTGGCCGGTACGGTACCGAACTGTATCTCTTACGATCCAACCTACGCTTACGAACTTGCCGTTATTATGCAAGACGGTATCCGCCGTATGTATGGCCCAAGCCAAGAAAATGTGTACTACTACATTACCGTGATGAACGAAAGCTATCATCATCCGGCCATGCCGCAAGGCGCGGAAGAGGGTATTCGTAAGGGGATCTATAAGCTGGAGTCCTTTAATGGTGGTCGCGGTAAAGTGCAGCTATTAGGTTCAGGCACCATTTTAAATGAAGTGCGTAAAGCCGCTGATATTTTAAGCAAAGACTACGATGTAGCGTCAGATGTGTACTCGGTAACCTCGTTTAACGAGCTGGCGCGTGATGGCCAGGATTGTGAGCGTTTCAATATGCTGCACCCAGATGCTGCCGAGAAAGTGCCTTTTGTGGCAACTGTGCTGAACAAAGCGCCGGCCATTGCAGCAACCGACTATATGAAAAGCTACGCCGAGCAAATCCGCGCCTTTGTACCCGGCAATGCTTATAAAGTATTGGGTACTGATGGCTTTGGTCGTTCTGACAGCCGCGAAAACCTGCGCCGTCACTTTGAAGTGAATGCCGGTTATATCGTAGTCGCTGCGCTGAACGAATTGGCGAAGCAGGGCGAGTTGAAGAAAGCGGTAGTGGCTGATGCGATTAAGAAATTTGGCATCGACGCTGACAAAATCAACCCGCTGTACGCATAAGAGGATTTGTCATGACGATAGAAATTCAAGTACCAGATATTGGTGCCGATGAGGTTGAAGTTACCGAGATTCTGGTCAAGGTTGGCGATGTCGTTGCCGCGGATCAGTCGCTATTAAGCGTAGAAGGTGATAAGGCATCCATGGAAGTGCCCGCAGCCGTTGCCGGTACTGTTAAAGAAATTAAAGTTAGCGTGGGCGATAAAGTTAAAACCGGTAGCCTGATTATGGTGTTTGCCGGTGACGACGTTAAGCCCGCCGCTGCAGCCGCGCCAGCACCTGCGAAAGCAGAGGCACCGGCTACTGAAAACGCTGCTGCCCCGGCCACTGCTGAGCTAAAAGAGGTCGCTGTACCGGATATTGGCGGTGACGAAGTGGAAGTGACTGAGATTATGGTCAAAGTCGGCGATACTGTCACGGCTGAGCAATCACTGTTAAGCGTTGAAGGTGATAAAGCCTCAATGGAAGTGCCTGCGCCGTTCGCCGGTGTGGTCAAAGAGATCAAGGTGCAAACGGGCGGTAAAGTGAAAACGGGTAGCCTGATTATGGTGTTTGAAGTGGCGGGTTCTGCGAAAGCGGCTACGCCAGCGCCTGCCAGCGCACCAGCCGCAGCTAGCGCATCTGCAGCGCCCGTGGCAGAGCAAGCAAGCAGCACCGAGCAAAAAGAGGTTGCGGTACCCGATATCGGCGGTGATGAAGTGGAAGTCACCGAGATTATGGTTAAAGTTGGCGACAAGGTTGCTGCCGATCAATCGCTACTGAGCGTTGAAGGTGATAAAGCCTCAATGGAAGTGCCAGCACCGTTCGCCGGTGTGGTAAAAGACATCAAAGTACAAACCGGTAGCAAGGTAAAAACCGGCAGCCTGATTATGGTGTTTGAAGTGGCCGGTTCTGCCAAAGCGACCGCACCTGCCTCTGCACCAGCAGCTGCCAGTGCACCAGCATCTGCCAGTGCGCCTGCTAGCACACCAGCGGCTGCAACAGCGTCAGCACCTGCTCCGGCTCAAGCGGATGGCTTTGTCGAAAACAGCGCCTATGCTCACGCTTCGCCAGTGATTCGCCGCTTAGCACGCGAATTTGGGATTAATCTGGCTAAGGTGAAAGGCTCGGGTCGTAAAGGTCGTGTGGTCAAAGAAGACGTACAAAACTACGTGAAACAATTAGTGAAGCAAGTGGAAAGCGGAGTAGCTCCGGCGGCAGGCGCAACCACTGGCGGCAATAATATGGGTTTTGACTTACTGGCATGGCCAAAGGTCGATTTTGCCAAGTTTGGCGAAGTAGAAACCAAAGCCTTGTCGCGTATTCAAAAGCTCTCAGGTGCTAACTTGCATCGGAACTGGGTACGTATTCCGCATGTTACGCAGTTTGACGAAGCCGATATCACCGGCTTAGAAGACTTCCGCAAAGAGCAAAACACCCTGGCCGAGAAAAAGAAAATGGGCGTGAAGTACACACCGCTCGTGTTCATTATGAAAGCCGTGGCCAAGGCGTTGGAAGAATTCCCAACCTTTAATAGCTCATTATCAGAAGACGGTGCTAGCCTGATCCTGAAAAAATACATCCACCTTGGCATTGCGGTGGACACACCAAACGGCTTAGTGGTACCGGTAGTACGGGATGTTAACAAAAAAGGCATTATCGAATTGTCGCGTGAGCTGCAGGACATTTCAGTTAAAGCCCGTGATGGCAAACTAACTGCCAGCGATATGCAAGGTGGCTGTTTTACTATCTCTAGCTTAGGTGGCATTGGCGGTACAGCCTTTACGCCTATCGTTAATGCGCCTGAAGTGGCTATTTTGGGTGTCTCAAAATCGGAGATTAAACCAAAATGGAACGGCAAAGACTTTGAACCTAAGTTAATGCTGCCCTTATCAGTATCGTACGACCATCGGGTAATTGACGGCGCAATGGCGGCACGCTTTACTGCCACCTTAGCCAGTTACCTGGCCGATATTCGGCAAATTATTATGTAAAACCGGCTTACGCCACGATAAAAGCGGCTTTTGCCGTTAACGTGGCGTAATGTTGCATTATTAATTTTAGATTATTAGTGCAATCTTAGGTTACAGAGCGGCGGCTCTGATGTTAAAATTCCGCCACTTTTTTCGCCTGATAGCTGTACCCTACAACGATACGCTGTCAGATAACCGACTTAATGAAAAGGTAAAACCATGAGCAACGATATTAAAACCCAAGTAGTAGTAGTGGGCGCTGGCCCTGGTGGTTACTCTGCAGCCTTCCGTGCCGCAGATTTAGGTTTAGAAGTAACCTTAGTGGAAGCACGTAGCACCTTAGGTGGCGTATGTTTAAACGTAGGCTGTATCCCATCAAAAGCGCTATTACACGTTGCAAAAGTGATTGATGATGCCCGCGAAATGGCTTCACACGGTGTGACCTTTGATGCACCGCAAATTGATTTAGACAAAATTCGCGAGTGGAAAGACAAAGTGGTTGGTCAATTAACCAACGGCTTAGCCGGTATGTCGAAAATGCGTAAAGTTAAGGTCGTTAACGGTTTCGGTAAATTTACTGGCGCTAACACCTTACAGGTTGGCGATACCACTATCACGTTTGAACACGCTATTATTGCTGCCGGTTCTGAGCCAGTAGCCCTGCCATTTATTCCAAAAAATGATCCACGCGTTATCGACTCTACTGGCGCGCTGGAATTAAAAGATATTCCTGGCGAAATGCTGGTATTAGGTGGCGGTATTATCGGTCTGGAAATGGGTACTGTTTACCGTGCCCTGGGTTCTAAAGTATCAGTAGTAGAATTTGCTGATCAGTTAGTCCCTGCAGCTGATGCTGACATCGTGAAAGCGTACACCAAGTACAACAGCAAGCATTTCAATATCATGCTGTCGACCAAAGTCACTGCGGTAGAAGCGAAAGACGACGGTTTATACGTGACGTTTGAAGGCAAAAACGCCCCTGCTAACCCAGTGCGTTACGACAAGATCTTAGTTGCCGTTGGCCGTAAGCCAAACGGTAACCTGTTAGACGCCGCTAAAGCCGGCGTAAACGTGGATGAGCGTGGCTTTATCAATGTAGATAAGCAACTGCGCACCAACGTTGGCCATATCTATGCTATTGGTGATGTGATTGGTCAGCCTATGTTAGCGCACAAAGCTGTCCATGAAGGTCACGTTGCCGCTGAAGTTATCTCTGGCTTAAAGCACTTCTTCGATCCACGCTGCATTCCATCAGTAGCCTATACCGATCCAGAAATGGCGTGGACTGGCGTAACCGAGAAAGAAGCGAAAGAGCAAGGCTTAAAGTACGAAACAGCGACCTTCCCATGGGCAGCGTCTGGCCGTGCTATCGCCTCAGCCCGTACTGAAGGCTTCACTAAGTTAATCTTCGACAAAGACACACACCGTATCATTGGTGGCGCTATTGTCGGTATTAACGCCGGTGAAATGCTGGGCGAAATCTGCTTAGCGGTAGAAATGGGTGCCGACGCTGAAGATATCGCGTTAACCATCCACGCTCACCCAACGCTAAACGAGTCTATCGGTTTAGCCGCAGAGATCTACGAAGGTTCAATCACTGACTTGCCAAACCCAAAAGCGAAGAAGAAATAATTTTTCTAAGTTGAGTGTTTGAGTTAAGTTTTTAAAGTAAAGGCCGCGAATGCGGCCTTTGTTGTTAATGATACTAATCTCATTACATCTGACGCCGAGATCCAATAGCTAGGGCGTTACTCGAATAGATGGCGTGTCGCTTCCATTTGCTGGTGGAGTATTCGCAGGACAAAAAGATTACCATCAGTACTCCGGTAGAAAATAGCATGGTGTTGATGATCGTGGCGCCGGATATTCTTGCCACTCTCTTCACTGGCAATGCCAATAAAGGGATGTTCAGAGAGTAACGCCAATACCTTTTCTAGATCTTGCGTATAAGCATCAGCCTGACTGACACCAAAATTTAGCAGGGTGTATTCGTAAATAGCGGAAAAGTCTTCAGCGGCAAGCCGCGAAAGTTTATACATTGTGCTTTTGTTTCACCTGAGCGGCGATTTGGCTTAGTGTTAAATCACTTATTCCGCTTTGCTCGCCTGCTGCCACAGCCTGTCGTAACGCGACCAGTTGTTTTTCCTGACGTTCCAGTAATCTTAGTGCTGAGCGCACTACTTCACTGGTGGAACCATACCGGCCTGTGGCAATTAATTCGCTAATAAAGTCGTCCAATTGTGCGCCAATTGTCACACTGGTTGTTCTAGCCATTAGTCGCTCCTGTATGATTAGTTAACACAAATTGTAGCCCAATTAGGCTAAAAGTGCTCCGAATATCGTTAGCTTGCGCAGTAAAGTTCGGCAGAAGTTGTTACCATAGCCACAGGTAATAACTGCATTTAATGCTGGAGCTTGAAGATGGATTTAGACGACGCGCAAGACTGGGCCTGGTGTGACAGCCAGTTTGCGGCCATTGAAACTTACTTAAAAACGCAGCAAATCCCGCATGGTATGATTTGCGACTGGCCGGAATGGTATACCGCGCCTTATGTCGGGTTATGGGCAGTCGAAAACCCAGAGGATCCGGGGTTTGTTGGGCACTGGATTCTGGCTGGCGATAGCACCGGTGTACAACCCCAACCCGTGCCGTTTGATCACCTTAGCGCCACCGATTTACCCGAACCCCGTGATGCGATGGCCGCTTTTGCGCGTAAATGGACCACGCTCGCCGCAGCCGCCAATAAAGGTATAGCGTGGCAAGGCAGCCCAGAGCTTAGCGGCGATTTGGCCACGAAGGCGAAACAACTTAGCCGTCAGGCGCAGTTGCTAGCGTTGTGGGCGGCTGATGATGAGTTGTGGTATGTGGATTAACCTGATCTTCCTTCGGGGTCAGATACCAAAACCTTGTCATTAGATCGCAAAATCTAATCAAATGATGTACCAGCTTGGTGTAATGGCACAGTTATCCCAGCAACGTCTTTAAGGACTACAAAATGAAATCTTGGTTGCTAACCATCTTGCTGGCAGTAAGCCTGTTTTTGGCGATTAGTTGGTATCAAGCGCGCGATTTATTGGCTGAAAATAGCCTTGCGCCCGCGTTTATTGCGATAACCGGACAAGATCAGTTATTTCGCTCAACCCAGCTCCAAGGTCAAAAAACCTTACTGTATTTTTTTGCGCCTTGGTGCGGGATTTGCCGACTGAGTATGCCAAACCTCAAATACTTAGCGGCCGATAACGAAGGACTCGCGGTTTATGCCGTTGCGCTGCAATATGATTCAGCCGAGCAGGTAAGCGAGTTTATCGCTGATTTAGACTTACAGGTGCCGGTATTGCTGGGTAATCAGCAAATGGCAACGGATTACCAGATTCAAGCTTTTCCTACCTATTATGTGATTGATGAAAAAGGTCAAATTACCGCTAAGTCACTGGGGTATAGCACGGCGCTGGGGCTATGGCTGCGCAGCCGTTAGCGATAGTTGTCCTGCTAAGTGAGCTTATATCGCTGGTTATGCGTTAACCAACGTAGTAGTAAATCCCTGTGTTGGCTATTTTATGTTAGCCTAAACCTAGTTGATTTAAAGAGGTATGCAATCCCCGTGCATCTTGAAAGAGGAAACGGGTATACTAGGTTTAGATTTTATGCCCAAAGAGAATGTTATGCCGCAAACCGATATGCAAACTCGCTTAATTGCATTGGCAGAGGCAAATGCAGAAATCGCCGCGCTATGGTTATATGGTTCGCGCGCCCGAGGCACCGCCCATGCTGACAGCGATTATGATTTAGCTGTATTGTTTAATACTTATCAGCCGGATCCACTGGAGCGCCGCTTAGCACCTGAATTATTAGCGATGGCTTGGCAGCGTGAGTTACCTGCTATCCAACTGTCAGTTATTGATGTGCAGCAAGTGCCATTGCCTTTGGCTTTTACTGTCGTTAGCGACAATCGGCTGCTTTACTGCTGTGACGATTTCGCCCGGCTGGAGTTTGAGCGTCGTACCCTGTCAAAATGGGAAATAGATCATCTTTATCATAAGGCGCATTATGCTTAATGCCTATTTAGATCATATAGAAGAACATTGCAACGCTTGTCTGGAATTGCTGGAACAACTTGCCACCACGGCGAGTAAGCAACCCTTATCCCGCATAGAACAAAGTGCGGCTGAACGGCAGTTACAAGTGTTGGTAGAAGCAGCAATTGGGATTGCCAAGCATTGGGTTAAGGCGCAAAGTGGATCTGCACCAAGCGATGCTTATAGTAGCTTTGAAAAGCTGAGCCAACTCGGCAAGTTAGACCAAAGCGAGCTATTGCAGTGGCGAAAAATTATTGGCTTGCGTAATGCGTTAGTACATGATTATTTAAATTTTAGTGTTGAGGTATTGCAGCGTGTACTGATAAAGCGGCAATTTGTTCAGGTGTTTCAGTTTATGCAGAAGGCCAGCGCAGCCTTACGTTAAAAGTAATATCGTTAATCAGGGATGATGGATGCGAGTTTTATCAAGTGTGATTTTGCTGCTATGCGCGGTTTTCTCTCAAAATACTTTCGCCCAGCAGCAGTATACCGAGGCAACGTGTTTACTCTTGCAGCAGCAAATTGACCGTTTTGCGGCGCAGCCAGAAAGTCGGCATTATCGGCAAGCTCTGCGGGATTTTAACCAGCATTGCCAAAATCCCATAGCCGCACCCGCTAAGCCGCTGGTGTTAAGTAATGTGCCGACTAAAACGATTGCGTCTTCTACGGTAGCTAGCTCAGCCACCGAGCCTGTAGTTTTAACTGCCACGCCTGAAAACACTGCCGCGGTACCATTTAAGCTTGATATGGGCGCTATGATGTTCAGCCTATTTCAGCCGCATATTCCTTACATCGTTATTTTCCTGGTGGCGTTAATATTATTTCGCCTGGTCTTTTGGCTGTTGTTTGCTAATCAGGCGCAGTTTTTGGGGGCTATGGCTGAATGGCAATTACACCGTGTGTTGTTACAGCGGTTGCCAGAAGGTTATCAGCACTATCGTAATCTGGTCTTGCAGACGGCGCAGGGCGATTTAACCGAGATTGATCATCTGGTACTGAGCCGTTTTGGTATTTTTGTGGTGGAAGTAAAAAACTACCGGGGCTGGATCTTCGGTAGTGAGCAGCAGGACTATTGGACAGTACAGCATTTTCGGCGTAAACACCGTTTTCAAAATCCGTTGCGGCAGAATTATAAGCATACAGAGGCAGTAAAATTCGCCTTGGGCTTAACTTCGCAAGATTGCAGACAAGTGCATTCGGTGGTGGCTTTTAGTGAGCGCGCTAAGCTAAAAACACCTTTGCCTGCGCATGTGTGTTATATCCGGCGAGTAGCAGATTATATACAACAGTTTTCCCAGCCTTGTTTTAATGATGAGCAACTTAGGCAGTTTGCTGCCAAGCTCAATGTTACAGCCTCTGCGAAATCTGCGATGCGTAAAGCCCATAAACAACAGGTTACCGGACCGCATCGCTAGCGAGGGACAATAGTGTTGTAAAGGCACTGCATTTCTGTAATGATTATTGGTTGATAACTTAAAAAAGGATTTTTATGAAAAAGTTTCTATTGCTGTTACTCGTAATAGCTGGCATCTACCATTTTCAAGGTAGTAATTTAAGCCAAGGGTTTGAGGAAGGGTTCCAAAATGTTGTGGCAGAGCAACACGACGGCCCTAAACAACATCTATCTGCTCAGCAGCGTGAATTACAAAAAACGCTATTGCGTATCCGTAATAATGGCCCCTTTCCATACGACCGGGATGGTATTACTTTTCATAATCGAGAACGTCTGTTGCCTATTAAACACAGTGGTTATTACCGGGAATATACTGTAGATACACCTGGCCTTTCTCATCGTGGCCCGAGGCGTGTGGTTACGGGAGGGAACCCACCTGATGTTTTTTACTATACAGAAGATCATTACAAATCTTTCCGGCAAATTAGCGGCGTTCCATGAATTTACCTAACATAAACAGCCATATTTCTCTATTGCATGCTGTTGCCCCCGCCAACACTATAGGTTTAACAGCTAACAACATAGTTAACCGAGAGACCATTTTAAACAGCTTGCAGCATTCTTTTCGGTTTCCTGACTATTTTGGGGGTAACTTTGATGCGGCCTACGATCTATTGCTGGATGAAGTGGATACGTTAAAAAACTCAACGGTTTGGCGTTTTGCCATCGATGGCAAGGCGAATGTTGACGAACAGGCGCTGGTTTATTGGCAGCAACTTATGCGGGATACTCAAGATTATGCGAGTACTAAAGGTATCGCGCTTGATATTGAGCTTTATATTGAGCCTTGCTAAAGAACCTTCGGGGTAAGAACCTTCGAAGAACCTTCGGGGTCAGATACCGAGGAGCCTCGTTACTTTCGCCATTAGCATGGCCCTCAGTATTCTGCCCGGCTCGGTTAGCCTCGCGGGTGCTCTTGGCTTTTTACCCTGTCGGCGTGTATCAGTAATTTCTTTGTGGTCAAATACTTTCAAGAAACCAAAGGCAAAACGTTGGAATAGATGTAACCCAAGGGGATTGTCAAAATGAGCGAAAAGCGCTCGGAAAGTCGTTAGCTTGCGAAGTAAAGTCCGGCAGAAGTTGTTACCAAAGACATAGGTAACAACTTCATTCAATGCGGTAGCTTGAAGATGGATTTTGACGACGCGCAAAACTGGGCCTGGTGTAACAGCCAGTTTGCGGCCATTGGAAACTTACGTAAAAACCCAGAAAATCCCGCATGGCGTTATTTGCGATTGGTCGGAAAGGTATACCGCGCCTTATGTTGGGTTATGGGCATTAGAAGACCCTGAAGATCTGGAGTTTGTCGGACACTGGATTCTGGCTGGCGATAGTACTGGGGGGCAACCCCAACCCGTGCCGTTTGACCACCAAGGTGAAACAACTGAGCCGTCAAGCGCAGTTACTAGCCTTGTGGGCGGCTGATGATGAGTTGTGGGATGTAGATTAGTGTTAAATCGCTAATCGCCCACGCCGGAGTTACGATCACTATGCTGCAAGCTGTCGATGACGATTACCACTGCCAAGAGTTCCGCTGTCCACTCTGGTTTTGGATCTGAACCGTATAGGTATCAGACCAACTAAACCACTTTTTGGAAATGCTCGCCACCAATTGGCCTTGTTGCCGGATCTCGTATTCGTGCTGCCAAAAGTTGCCAGTCATTTCCAGCGGCCCTTGCGGGGTTTGCACCATAAACTTACTGGTTAGAAACGCCCAAAAGCGCTTACGCACTAGCCAAACGAGCTAAGATATAGAAGGCTGAAATCATCTGAAAAACTAGGCAGCACTCGTACTTAAAAAAGCTTTGGAAACTGACGCCTTAAAACAAAAAACACGCAGACGATAATGTCATGCGCGTTTTTCGTCAAATCAGCGGGGTACTATTTACGCTTACGTAGTTGCAGTAATACTAAGCCACCGGCTAATAAAGCAATTGTAGCAGGCGCTGGAACGGGGACGCTGTTTGTTCCAACTTCTACACGTATAGCAGATCTAGCTTTCTCTTCGTTATTGACAGATGCCGTAAGCGCAAATGTATATATGCCATTAGCATTTGCATCAAAAGACTGACCGCTTGGAGGAGTAATAAAAGTTGGATTACCATTATTGCTCAAAAAATTGAAATTGAGGTTTTGAGAGCCCTGTAAAGTATAGGTAAGTATTCCATTGTCTATTTGCTCTACAAATTTCCAATCTTTTAAACCAGTAGTACTCAATTGGTTTAGATTTAAAACGCCATGTGTTGATTTTGAATTATCTGAATTTGGATTGAAATCATAAAAAAGCTCAAATACATATCCATCTGGGTTACCAGATGAAGCTAAATTATCTAGGCTTGGGAAATTAACATAGAAATTGAAATTCCATAATGCGCCTTCAAGAATAGATCCCTGTGGTGTATTTTTGCCTGGTTCAGCATAAAAAGTGCCTGCGCCATTGTTAGATAAAGGCGAGTTGTTATAACGGCCATGGGCTGACAAACCTAAAGTAAAGTTACGAAATCTAGAGATAGCAACTGCATCATTAGGAATACCTGAACCACCCCAGGTTGCGCTGGGTAAAGGAACAAATTCGTCAAAAGTTGGAGTAATAATGGCAGCTTGTGCGGCAGCAGTTAACCCACACAGCAACAATATGCTTTGCAATGTTTTCGTTAAGCTAGGGATAAAAGTAGACTTTTTCATACGATACTTCCTTAGTACTGCGTGCTGATAATACAAAAGCACTATGCTATAGCTATGTTAAGCAATAATCACGCCATTTATTTTATTTTAAATAAAAACAATAGCTTATGATTTCCCTGTTTTTGGGGCAAAGGTAAGTGTAAAAGAACCTGACAGCGATTAATGCGCGGTTAATATTTCGCCTGTTAACCTAGTAAGGTATTTATTAGCATCGCTTGCAGTTAAGGTCTTATTTTAGTGATCGGCTTTATGTCGTAGCAAGCTACTTTTTACCTTCAGCAGCAACCTAGGCATAACGGCATAACAGGTGTTATTGCGGCATGGGTTATGTAACTAAGGTAGTAGGAGAGCGCCATGAAATCTACAGACACGCCAAACCGCTCAGGCTTATCAACAAATCCCCCCGGAGAGGTGGCGAGTAACTTGGGTACACAGGCAAAAAAATACAACACAGCAGCAAGCCATTCTGGCACAACGGGAAGCAATGTGGTGTTGCATCCCTCTGCTGGCGCGTCGAGTAAAAGTGTTGTATTTAAAGATGCAAATTATGCGGATGCCAAGCCTGTAGCAACGGCACAACAGAACGCGCCTACACCCTTCTTAGCCGCGGATGCACCACGTCAGCACACGGCATCGCTGCTGAAAAATACCTGCTATGGCCGAGGTTACGAAACCAGCCATCAAGACTTAGCCGATATTATCGATAGCTTGCACTAAGGGTGTGGGCATAGCGTTAAACCCGAAAGCGTTACGCTAGGGGTGAAGCTATCGTGTTAAAACCACGTATAGCGGTTAAAATTAGCATAGCGGTTAAAAACCCGTACAGCTCTTATAACTATGCTCAGCCGTTTAAACGTTTAGGCCCATAAAATACTTAACATAATGACGCCGACTAAAGCAGTTAGTGCCATCAGATTATAGATGGAGCTGACCAACCAAAACTTTAGCAGTGTTTTGCGCCAATTTTGCGCATAATAATATTTCTGGAATAGCAGCAAATACAATGGGATCCAGAATAATACCCCTTGCGCCAACCAACTGACGGGGGTTGTAAGCCACAATAGGCTGATACCTTCTTGCAGTGCGAATGCGGTGAGTTTTCCTGCCAGCAATTCTAGTGCTAAGTAAAGCACACTAAATTGCAATATAAAGCTGTGGCTATGCAGCGCTACGATCAGGTGTTCGGTATAAAAACGCCCACTGCGGCAATAAACCAGTTTTAATAACAACGCAAACATGGGTAGCAACACCAACAGCATTTGCGGCGCTAAGCTAAAAAATTTATTAATAGCCAACTTAGGGTTTGCGCTTAGCTCGGTCAGTTTTCGGCCAAAGGTGCTGTTTTCATCGCTCGATAAAAAGTCTAAATCCATCCCTTCGGCTTTGGCATCGGTTTGAATTTGCGTCATTAATTCTTGCTGAAATTGCACTGCATCAACCGGCGCGCCGGTGACAACCGAGGGCAGGGTAGCACTCTCGTCATTTAAGGTTACCGCATTATTCGGCAGCAATTTTGCCAACAATAAAAAGGCGATAATCGACGTAAATAAATACAAACGTAGCGGTGGAACATAAGGCACGCGATGCCCAGCCACATACCGACGACTTAAAAAGCTGGGGCGAAACCACAAAGGCAACAAGGTGCGCCAAACACGGGCATCCCAGTTACTAAACTCGCCAAAAAACTCTGTTACCACACCGCCAACATGGCGAATGTGATGTTTTTTTTCTTGGCCACATTGATGGCAAAAATTACCCTGTAATACGGTATAACAATTATCGCACTGCCGTGTTGTTGCATCCATTTCTTGATTACACGCTGCTAAGGTGTCTTTATTAAATAGTACGTGAAAACAATGTTTTAGCAAGTGCTGCTAAGTGTTATTTGGGATCTGATCCCGAAAGGGCCTAAGCTTAATTACTATATAGCAATTATTAGCGCGATACGGTAAACAGCTAATATGTACTCCTTTATCTGCTAATATGTCATTAAACTGCAAACTGACTAAAAGAGAGTCTTAACGAATGTATTTTGCAATATTACGTAACGCTTTATGGTTAATTTTGGCCTTGCCACTTTCTGTGCTGGCAACTGAACCGCAGCAAGCGGTCTTTGCTCAGTTTTTTCAACAATTAAGCTTACAGTGCGGTAAAGCTTATCCAGGTAAATTGACCTTGGAGCCGCCAGGCGATGATATGCTAACGGGTACTGAATTGTTGATTGTGCATTTTCGCGAATGTAGCGAAACACAATTAAAAGTTCCTTTTCATATAGAGTTGGAAGCAAGCCAAGAGTGGAATCGTTCTCGGACGTGGATTTTTACCAAGCATGCAGATAGGCTGGAGCTGCGGCATGATCATCGTACTAAAGCAGGTACTGATGACAAGATCACCATGTATGGTGGTTTTTCGTATGGTGAAGGCAGCGTTATTCGGCATGACTTTCAGTCGGTAGAGAGAACCGCTGAGTCTGGCTTTTATCGAGGCTGGCGGATCGAAATTGAACCCGGTGTGCGCTATACCTATGGCACGGTCCGCGGTAAGGAATGGAGCTGGCGCATTGATTTTGATTTAAGCCAGCCTCTACCTGAAATCCCACCCGCACCTTGGGGTCATTCGCCTTAAGCTAATAAGGATTTTTGCGTTGAGTCTTGCCGTAGTGTTCTAAGCTTGTTAGCATTTAGTATCACTACTTCAAGGATGAATTATGCGCTACGGGCTTCTTGCTTTATCCTGCATTTTACTGGCGTCGCCATGGGTTTATAGCCAACAGCAATATACAGAATCGGCCTGTATTTTGTTGGAGCACCAAGCTAAACGCTTTAGCCAAGATCCCTTTGGTAGAATTTATCAAGAAAGTAAGTATCAGCTCGAGACTTATTGCAGTAATCCTATTCCTAGGCCGATTGATGTCGCAAACTTTGTGCCTGATAACCAAATCCGCACGGTAAGGCCAATTAGTCCGCCTCCCGCCTTAACGTTAAAACAAATGATGGCCGCTGAAACCAGTCCAGTAGTGGCAGCGACGCCCTTGGCAACGTCGGAAAAATCTGCGTCGGCAGCCGTTATGGGGCCGATGCCGGACGAAACCGCCAGTGTATTCGATAACAAACAAAACGTATTAGCCATTCCGCTCGTGGTTTTACTCGGTTTTATCCTACTCCGAAGCATTATGCGTAGGCAATCTTAGCAGCGTTAATCGCTTCGTTTGACCGTCAGCTTAATGAGTGGATTGGTGAGTTAGGCGTTCAGGAGCTGACCCAGTAGGTTCTTATGGCCACAAGATTAATTGCCCGAATAAGTAGGTTGTTTTCTGCTTGGGATGATTGTTCTGCGAAGCTTAAGCTGGGTGTTGATTTGCTGCTTAAAGTGCTCACTGCCAAGCACCCACTCACCTTGGCTGGCTAAACGGATCTCAGCAAGTACTTTATCAGAAAAAGGTTTTTCAAAAAGATCCCGATAACATTCCTGTTGTTCCTCTGTCGTTTTACCCAAACCTAAATAAGCCGGTAACGGCTGCCAAAGTTGAATGGCTTTACCCAATGCATTCGCCTGATAGCTTGACCAGGGATAAGCTGCAGGATGATCAACCATACCTGCTCTAACCGGATTAAGCTCAATGTAACGGCTAACAGCTAAACAATAACGATCATTATCAACCAAGGTTGCTTTATATCTTCCTTCCCAGAGCGTGCCGGTTCTGCCATAGTTTTTATTAACGTACCGCACATAATAACGTCCCAAGTCTTGCATCATCAGGCTGAGGCCATTTTCTATCTGCGGCGTTGCCAGTAAGTGCACATGATTA
>NZ_BMYR01000016.1 GCF_014652375.1 Alishewanella tabrizica
AAACGAAAGCGAGCGCAGATATTGGCTTAGCTATAACAATGTGGCCAAAATTAGTTGACCACTACAACCTCTACACTCAAGTGCAAGTAAGTAGCGCCCTTACGATTTAATTCGTGCACCATAGGGATGGGCAAAGTACCAACAACTACATCACCCGCCATCACATCAGATAAAGATAAATGGCTTTCCCAACGATCAATACGCACGCCCTGTTTTTTAATCCACTCAATTGCTCCAGGATGGCGGCTAATAAAAAATGTTGTCATACAGCAATCTCCAAAAGTTTTACCAAAGATAACATGCAATTTAAACGCCGCGTTTTTAACAAGTTTGTCAGCTACAACATCAGAACAAACAAAACTGCAAGATAAAAAAGTATTGATAAGCAGATAAAGCAAGGTACCCTATTCGCATTCTTAACAATTACATATCAGTACTACCTAAAGGAATATACCTAAACAACGTTTTAATTTTTCTGGCACCGACTATAACCCTGCAAAACATAATGGGATTAAACAAAATGGACCAAATTGATTTCGATCGCTTCTGTCAGCAGGAGCATTGGCAACATCAGGGAGAAGCATCTGCAGCAAAAACACAGCATAGTAATTTTGAATGTTGGCAACGCTGGCTGACACGCCAACCCTTAACAATAGCAGAACTGAATCAACTACCCAGTACAGCAAAAGCAGTGCATCAAGCCTGGCAGGACTATCATCAAGGCTTATATCAAACCTCTTTAACCCATTTTAAGCAAGCTCTAACCGAGATGGAGAAAAATTGGCCAGCCATCAATCTAGATGCTGCACTGGGTATATGCCGAATATACACACGAACCGGTCAATGGCAGCTGGCCCGTGATTGGGGGACTTATGCGCTAAAACTGGCAAGAAAGCATAACCGCTTATTTGACACTAGCCGCACTTTCAATGCCTTAGGCGATTTATTTTGCCGTGCCGGTTATACCCAATTTGCCCATTTATTTCTAATGAGCTCAACCAACGTACTACTGCAAGGTTCTGTACACAAGGCTAGGCATTACAACAGCCTGGCAACCGTATTAATGCGCCAAAAAGCCTATCTTCGCGCCGAGGCTCTACTAATGAACAGCCTGTATTTAGCGCATGATAATCAAGATAGTGACAGTGTCTGGCATGCCTTGGCGCGCTTACAGTGGCTTTATGTTGAAACCAATACACAGATCATGGTCCACGAACGTTTCAACAACTTAATACCCGCAAAACATAATGCAATAGCCAACGCCTATATGGAAATAGCACAAGCCGTCATGATTATGCATGAGCAGCCTAAACTAGCTGAACACTTACTTAACCAAGCAGCAAACCGTACATCTACACTCTACCCTATCGAGTCGGCCTGGTTTGCCCGTTGTGCTGGTAACCAAACAGCACTAAACGCAGAGATGCTTAATCTTCCGCTATACCCAGCCCCAGCAGCAGAAGGCTTCAGCTGTTTCGATAGTAGCTGGCAACAGGTAGAGCTAGCAAATAATCAACTAAACTGGCTCGTAACACCCCAGTCAGCGCTCAGTGCCCAGCACTTACTAACAGAACGCCAAGCTTTTTTTATTTAAGGACATCATATGAAAACCGTTATTATTACCGGCGCCGGCGGCGGCATGGGTCAGGCTACAGTTAAAACCTTAGCTCATGAAGGCTGGAACGTTATTGCCATAGACCGGCATCAAGACAGACTAGATGCTATTGCAACCCTGGCTAATGTTACGCCTTTACAAAGCGAACTCACAGCCAATGATCTCCTGCTAAAACTAACCGACTTATTACAAAATATGCCAACGCTACAAGGCTTAGTGAATATGGCAGGTGCTTCAATCGGTGCGCCAATACAACAACTTACGCAAGAAGCCTGGCAACAGGCTTTTGCCACTAACGTCGACATCCCAATGCAACTAATCCAATTTGCAACAAAACATATGCCCGCAGGCAGCAGCATTGTTAACATTGGTTCACCAGTAGGTATTGTGGGTGCAAACAAACCAAGTTACGCCGCGAGTAAAGCAGCACTACATGGTTTAACCATGAGCTGCGCTCGCAACCTTGGACCGCAGGGAATTAGAGTAAACCTGTTACTACCCGGGCCAACCATTACCTGTATGACAAACGACTGGCAACAAAGTCGCCGAGATAGCATTGCGCAAGGAACCTTTTTAAAGCGTTTATGCACCCCAGCAGAAGTTGCCAATGCGGTAAGCTTCCTGTTAAGCGACAAGGCCAGTTATTTTACTGGTAGTGTCGTAGATATGACAGCGGGCAGTATATGGGGGCACTAACATGAGTACCATTCGACTTGGTTTAATCGGCCTGGGCAACCAAGGCCGTGAGCACTTAACGGCTGTAATGGGTCAAAACGATATTCAATTCGTATGTGGCTTCGACCCGGCGCCAGAAGCCGCAGCCTTAGCAAAACAAATTCAGCCAGCACTAAGCTGTGTTAAGACTATTGCAGATATTGCAGCTTTTCAACTGGATGGCCTAGTACTAGCCTTACCACACTTTGTCTACGATACGCTCTGGCCAGAATTACTCAAACTAAAACTGCCCCTACTAAAAGAAAAACCTCTTGGTCGTAATCTGGATGAAGCTATGCGCTTTTTAGCGCAAGCAAAAAATGCAGGATGCCCACTCCAAACAGCCATTCAGCGGCGGCATCATCCAAGTTATGCCTTTTTGAAAAACTTACTAGCCACAGAAAACTGCCAAATTTACGAAGCTCATGCCAAGCTTCATCTGGGATTTAGCCGTAGCGGAAAAGAAGATAGTTGGCGTAATCAAAAAGCCTTGTCTGGTGGCGGAGCACTTTTAGATGCAGGCTATCATATGGTCGATCTACTTCATTATATGATTGGCAGTTTCGATTTAGTCTCAGCCGCCTTATGGTTAGATGGTCAACTTTGCCAGCAACAAGATGTTGAAGATCAAGTACTGTTAATTGCCAGAAACCGGCGATGCTGGATCACGCTAGACGCCCAAGTTTACGCCGATAAAAAAGAGGAAAGCTTAAAGTTAATGACCTCCAACGGCTACTACCATGCTAATCGAGAAAATGTTTGGCATAATGAGCAACTAATATTCAGCGCCAACAAACAATGGCAACAAGCCATGCAACAGCAACTAAGGCTTTTTAGTCAAAATATCAGCAAAAAAAATTGGCACGACACGCTTATATGGGATCAAATCCCCGCCATGCGGGTTATTGAAGACGCCTACCAAGTGGCACAGCGTTTATAACGGATAACAACCTTTATAATATTCAGGGAACCGTAAAACCAACTAATCACCTACGGCTTTACCTTTAGAGACCATGTTAACTCTAAGGGTAAAGTTTTTTACTTTTTAAGCTATTAACCTACTCACAAACTTGTCAGCTAGCCCAAAAAACGGGCAAAGCGTTATCATTTCATCCGTTAACACAAGCACTGCAGATGGAGAGATAAATACCTTATGGCAACAAAGCCCAAAGCCTACACTATTGTTTGCAACAAATGCCGCTGGCAACAAACCTGGTGCCCCACGAGCGATATGTTGCCCGCCACTGCCAGGCCAGAATGTTGCCCTAATTGCCAACAACCTGATTTGCACTACCGTAGCGCAACGCTGTTTGAAAAGTGGCTTGATGGCATTGTTTGCTAACAAGCTATTAGACAGAAAAAAAGTTAACAAACTTGTTAGAACATAAATAAAAAAAACAGGTTTATTATCTTCTCATCGCAAAACAAAACGGGGTAACGACATGTTCAAGTGAATAGTAGTGGGTTGCTTGGTTTATATTTGCTATCAGGTGTCAAAAGATAATACCAATAACAAAAACTTGGTAATAACCTCAAACGCTTTAAGCAATCACTTTTTAAATCATTTCAGAGGTAAGCTATGACAACTTATTCTTTAACACCAGGCGCGCATTTAAAGGTTTCAAAGGGCCAGTATTCTTTGAAAAACTGGTACCTTTGCTTTTACCTTCATTACTGCCCCAAGATACAGAGACTTGTAGTGGTATGTCCTTGTTGCAAAGAGATACGTGCAAGGGGCGCAAGCAATTCGTAACCTCTATATGCTTATTTGAACAGCAGGACGATCTAAGGCGTTCATTAATTTATCAAGCGATTTAATCTCTACAAGGTTGCTCATATCTCTCACTTAAAATAATGCCTGTTATGACCCATATTATGTATTAACCAGCTCGGTAATGGTTATTTGATCAGCACCATCTTCTCCTGAAAGGTAAAGCTTTAATGCATACAGTAAATCTGGTGTGCGATAGTAAGAATCAGGTTTATTAACAGACAACTTAACTCGAGCTACAACCTTAGGGTTTTGACGGATCTGATTAGCCAGCACTTCCCCTTGTTTATCTGTAATTTTTTCAACAGTACTAAGTAGCTGGTTAGTTAAGCTACTACCGTAAGCAAACAGTGAGCTTATTTCTGATTTTGAGCTTTTTCGTGTACGCAATAACGCAAGTATTAGTTCCAAATGCAGAATAAATGAGTTCCACTTGTAATGCTTATCTTGCTTCTTAAGCTGGCCAATAGCTTCAAGCAGATACTCGTTTAGCCTTTGAGTAAGCATTATCACTTGTTCTGCAGTTAATTTATGAATAACTGTTTTATCTCGCCACATAGCAACCGATATAATCTCCAAAGTTGCTGCTCGAGTACCGCCACTATCGTCAACTGGCTCTAGTATTTGGGTGAGCAATTGTTGTTGCCATGGCTGGCTTACATCACCCAAAGCGTACTTAAACCAATTACTCTCATGCCTAAGTAGATATTTATCGGTTGCCATTTCTAGAAGATTATCCGCTGCAGATGCAGGCATCAGCTTGTGGTTATAGCTTAAAAACTGCACAAGCTCTCTTTCAAGGTCTTTATTGCTACCCTTAAGCAGGTTAAGCAGTTCCTGCGCTTGCTCTATGGCTTGCTGGCCTTTTTGTGCAAACTCTTTTGGGAGTTCTTCATCAGCAAAGCTACGAGTTTGATCGCTAAAAATAAGCATAGGAAAGCGCCACTTTTTAGGTAAGTTTTTAAGCTCCTCTTTTGTTAGCTCTCCTTGAACACCAACATTTTCCAAAGAGTATCTATCATCCCCTTTAATTCGAATATCACCAGAAAAATATCTTTGATTTATAATATCGAGCCCTTCAAATTGACTACGGTGTACAAAAATATTCTCGTAATCTAGGTGTGCTCTATAAAAACCAAAATCCTTATTAGGAATCCAGTCAACGTCTCCATAAGAAAAGTTAAAACGCTTTTTACTCTTACCATCCGATATAAATTTATAAATATCGTCTAACTCTTCAAGGTTGCGTTCAATCCAACCTACAATATCAGTTGAACCGTCATTGCCTGAATAAGTCCGCAACGTCTCGAATGGCAAACGTTCAGGAAAAGCAGGAATTGCAACCACTCTATCAGTAGCATCATCCTGTTTTTTACCCCATTGTGCATCAACATAATTAAACGGCTTATTATCAGTATTTCCTGGGATAAAACGTAATTTATATGGCTTTTCATCACCATAGGTATAGGTAAGCTTTAAGTTGCAGCTACAATCCGTATTAAGTGGTTTTCTTAGTGATAACAACAGTGAAAATTCCTGACGATGACTCTCTGTTCCCTGATAGACATTAAAGCGCAATTCTTCTTTACCACTTGGAAGAGTAAAAGGAGTACTGATTGGAATCTCAACTGCAACACCACGCTCAGGTTTAACTGAGGTACGTTTATCAACAAAGTAGAATTCTTGCTCGATGCCTTCTATTGGCAACCGTGTCATTAACTGGGGTAAGTGGTCTTTCCAAAAAACCTTATGAGGCTGATCATACTGTTTTTGTAGCAGCTGCTGCGATCCTGAAAGTGGATCGCTAGCTAACCACTGCTGGGGTTTAACACCCTTTTGCTGCTTGATTGCTACAGATACAGAAATAAAGTAAGTTTTTTCAATTTTCTTCTGTAATTTTTGTGTTTCTTTAAATAGTACATCACTAATGTCGATGTTCGACACCTTTAAACCTGCAGGGACTCGATACCAATGCTCACCATCCTGCAGTATGATTTTGGCTTTGTTTGATACGATTTCACGGTAGCTGTATAGATCGATAAAACGCACTGCTATATGACTAGGCAATCCTGACTTAACTAACGCATCCTGCAACAGCTGCAGCTCCCCCTTGTTAGAAAGCTTAATTGATGGATGTCTTTCAAGGTACTCTTCCCCTGCATTCTCTCCCCAGCAATAATAAACAGGTGTCGCATAAATGCCATCGCAATCAGAGCTAAGAACCATAATTAAGTCATTAGGTTTAAATTGGTTGTTAGCTGTTGCTGCATAAGCGGCTGCAATACTTTTTGGTAGTGGACTTGCATTATTGAAATTACGACTCATTTCACGACGCAGATCGCTGGTCTCAAACTCACTATGATGATCACTAACTAGGTAGTGCATCTTCTGTTCTGCTCGAAACTGCTTCGCTAACTGATCTGAAAAAACGCCTAACTGCTGCTTTTTACTACCTTCATTTACTGTAGCTAACTCTTTAGCACTAAACACTTTTGCATCAGCTAGTAATGCTTGGCTTTGGCTAGAGTCTAATCCAGCTTCATCAAGTAATAGCGGCTCTATCCAATACCCATCTGAATCAGTTCCGAGTTTTAACTTGCAACTAGCACCATCAAACATCATTGATGCAAAGTTATCAGACACCTTAGTCGCTGGTTGTAACATGTGCCTAGTCTTTCTCTCACCAGGAAGAAGTTCGTCAATAATCCGTGCAGCCAAACTAGAAAAATCTGCAGGCATAGCAGGAATAAGTTGTTTATCTTGATTATGACTTGTTGTTGAAGAGGTGACTTTTACATTAATTACGCCATTATAATGCTGGAAGTTAAACTCCCAACAATGCAACTGGCCTGACTGAGCTCGCCTTTGGATTTTAATTTGCCCTTCGGCAGATAGTGACAAGAACAACTCAGCCTGCAGCTTTATAATAGCGTCATTCTTGGCTCCAGTCTCATCACCACCAAGATCTATAGCCAAAACCTCGACTTGAGCTAGCTTTTCAGTTAGTTCAAGCGAGGAAACCACCGATAAACAATCAATCTTAAATTGCCAAGGCTGATCTAGCAATACGCAACCCTCTGTTCTAGCTAGCTGCTTTAATAACTCACTAAAAAGACCAAATCCAGTTGCAAAAAAATTCTGCTGCTGATTTTCACAGTCTTCTTCTAAACGCTGTAATAGCTGCCAAGCACGCCATACCTTTCGGTATTGTTTATCTTGCAGTAACACATTGTTGGGCGGCATATGTTGCCAGGGTTTAATTGCAACAAACTCTTCTTGCCTTAAAGTTTGCTGTATTGAGTCTATAAGGTTTTCTTGCCTATCAGTTAATTTTAAACCCGCGTCTTGGCGATCTAAAATAAGGTTTTGAGTTCGAGTTAAGAAAGCCTTGAACAAACGGTTTTCAAGGGTATCGAAACTCATTTTACGAGTAGCCGCCAAAATATGTGGGTTTGCAGCTAGCTTTTCACGCATATTATTACCCGGCTTTCGGCTCAGCCACTGTACAGAACGACTATCTAGGCGTTGCGCTAAGTAGACTGGTGTCATCTCATGGACTCGCACCACGGTTTGCCGAGGCGACAACAAAATATGGCCGATAGCGTCCATGCAATGATTGATCAGGTGCGTAAAGCGATCATATAACCATTGATCTGGCCCCGGAACACTCTGGCTCAGCCAGTGGCTCATTCGCTGTGGTAATGCCTCACCATTGAGCGGGTCAAAAGTGAGGTTGCTCAAGTAACAGTGCTGTCCTTGCAATAGCTGCAGCGCAATTGCTTCACCCGCTTGATAGCGAGTATACAGTTGACCAAAATCGTTCAACTGCTCATTTTCATTGTCGGTCATCTAAATTCCCTACTTACTCTTTCCAAGCATATCTTTCATACCTTTAGGCCTCAGTGATGCCAAGGGTTGCGAGTTCTATTTAGTAGGTTGTGATACAGGATCTGCAACTGAAGCCTGCTCTGTAATCGTTGCTGTGTTTGGAGCCAACAATGGTGGATTTAAAGCAAGCTTGAATAATTCTTGATAACGATCGTTGCTCTGCTGATTATTTAAGTAATCTGCACTTGCCCAATTAAATTGTCCATGGCCAATCCGCATCGCTTTATCAAAGTCATCAAGAATGTCTAGTTGATTTTTGGCGAGAAGCTCACGAATGGGGTCTAAACAATGCTCTTTGGCATAACCGCGTGTCTCAATTCCGCGCAATTTAGGCATGACCTTTTGTACTAGCTGATCTTCAAAAGCGAACTTGAGTGCGTCTTTGTATTCGTCAGGGTATTGTTCTGCATCCAAACCAATGACTAGCGGGTGGTTAACCATGTAGTATTCAATGGATTGCCAAACACGGTGACCAAGTGCCTTGCCATCTTCCCCCAAATATTTATTTATTGCTTCTATCAGTTTCTTATATGGCTCTACCACAGTGTCTGATAGCTCACTTTCTTTCTTAATCCAATCCCACCAAATTTTCAGTGGCAACAAGTCTGCTTGCGCAGGCAATGATTTAAGCTTTTCACGACGGTGCAATGAGCTTGGTCGTGGGAAATAAATTGAGGTGCCCCGGTCGATTACCTTATCAGACAGAGACTTAGTCGTTTCATCTTGGTTCATAGTGCCAGCAAATAGCAGATTTCTTCCTAATGAAAGCTTATAAGGATCTAGCTTTGCACCAAGGTTAATATCAATGTAGGGCAGTTCACTATTTTTAGTCGCGCGACGCTGCTCCAACTTACTGAGAAAATCTGCAAAGTAGAGTTCCACATGAGCAAGGTTCATCTCATCAAGAAGCACCAAGCTCACAGTGTCATTAAGTCCATTGTAGTTATCTTGTGGATTATCACTGCCTCTTATCAACTCTTCGCGGCTTTGTACAAGAAAATTGAGCAGCGGTTGTGTTTCATAGCTGTTGCTGATCGAATTAAAGTAACCCAACATGGACTCCTGTGAATCCCAATTTGGCTGCACAGGTACGTTAATGAAGTTAATACCGCCAAAACGGCTGTAAAGCTTTGGTAGCTCTGACTTACCTGTACCACTAACGCCAGCCAAAACAGTTAACGGCGACCACTCAGCGATTTTTAACGCCGTATGAAAAGCACATAGAATTCGGTAAGAGAAATGCAAACCATGCTCATCAATTCCTGACCGAATTGCTTCGAGCCATTTAATCTCATTGACATTCTGACTTTGACGGCGTGGCACATATTGCTCAATGTAAGGACGTTTAATCTCTCGAATCCGATCTTCTCGATTCTGTGGCTCGTTGTAAGCGGGGTTTAATCGATCTAAACTTTCTCGCAGTTTATTATTATCAGCTAAAACTGCATTATAATTAACCTCAAGGCTATTGAGCTTAGTTTGTAGCCGTTCTTGGTCATACTCCAACTGCTCTTGAGTATCTAAGTCACGCTGAAGCTCACGCTTTTCCTTTTGTAAAATTATCTTATCTTGTTCTAGCCTGGTGACTTCAGCTCTGTGCTTATCGTAGTATTCTTCTAGCTCCTGACTCGGGAGCTTAAGCTCTTCACGCAACTTACTCAGCTCTTCGTTCTTTGCTGTAAGGTCAAGTAGTACTTCCTCTGGCGACCTATCACCCAGTGCCTTTTGAAGCTCATCGTATGCACTGTGTAATGCATCTTGACGCTCAATGCGACTCAAAAGACGCTGCTTATCCTGCTCAAACTGTCGCTCTTTTTGTTCAAATTCTTGCAGACGAGACTGGGTGCGCTCTGTAATTTTCTGCTCAAGTGAAGTTTGAAGTTGTTCAACCTCAACTTCTCTAAGTCTTACACTATTCTGCTCAGTTGTTAACATCGCTTGCTGCTGCTCTAACAGATCTTCTCGGCTTTTAAGATCATCACGGCGTTTTTGCAACTCCCTTTCTAGCACCTCAAAATCATTTTTGCGCTGCTGCTCTATTTCATTGTGCAACTTAGTGATGGCTGCAGAACGCTTCTGTTGCAACTCTCGCTGTAATTCAGCTCGCTGCTCAGAAAAGTCACCTTCCACTGTTTCTTGAATTTGTGCTAACTTTTCACGCTCTGCTTGCAGCTTATTCGTCTCCGCAACAAGTTCAGCACGCTGTTTTCTAAGCGCTTGACGCTCTTCTACAAGTTGCTGCTCACGCTCTGCAAAAAACTCATCTCGCAAAGCCGGTAAACCCTGCTCGATTTCTAGCTGCCGACGCTCTTGCTTTTGATGGCGAGTTTCAAGCTCTAAGCTACGCTCATTAAGTGACTTCTTATCTTGGGCAAACGCTTCTACTCGCTGCTTCAAGAGCTGTTCTTGCTTATTGAGCTCTTGTTGTTTTCCTTTTAACTCGACCTCTTTTTCATTTAGTGCATCTGCTTGTTTTTCAAGACTCTGCTGTCTAAACTGCATCTCAGAATCTCCAGCCTTAATCTTCTCCTGACCCTGCTGCTTGCTATCCACAATATTGCTCCATTAAAAGCTTAATAAGTTCAAATACAGTTTTCTCAATTTCATTCAAGTTTTCATTCTGGCCTAGTATTGGCCCTGAATGGCCTCTTATCTTATTTAGACGATCCACTGCTTTAACAAAACTCTCAGTCTTTCGAAACTCTTTTTGCTGCTGGTCGGTTATTTGCGCCCAAAAAGCGATAAAGTTTGCTCCAAGGCTCGCATTACTACCATTTAGTGCGTCTTGTACCTTATGTCGATTGCTCTTAGTGATGCTTACTGCGCCAAGGCCTTCTAACTGACGTATCATCAACTCAGTATCATTTACTTCACTTGCATCAAGCACTTGACAGGCTTGATAAAGCGCATGCTGCAAGGCACCAGCCAAGGCATTGGTTCTGTTTCTAGCATCCTCGAAATTGGCAAACACCAAAGCATCAAATAACCCCTGATACACATGCTCGCACATGCGACTGCACATTAGCCCAAAATATTTGTCTAGTTTATTGCTCGCTTCGCTGCGAATATCCTCTTTAAACCAGTTGGGAACAGTTATTTCTGCTACTTGATTGTTATTATCTTTTAACCAATCTGACAAGGTTTCGCGCACCCGCTCTACAAGCTGATAGATAAACCTAGCCTGCTCCAAGCCAAGTTCATTGCGTACAGCATCAGCGTCACCATGATCAATCGGGTTTCGCCAACGGCGTAACTTAGCAATACTACTTAGTAGATCTGGATATTCTTTAGCTAACCTAGCCATGGGCTGCTGCTCGTCATTGCGTGCTGCTAGTAAATGGCAGAATAATAATGGCGACATAACTGGTTGCTCTGCCTTGAGGTGAATAACACTACCCTTATTTACCTTAAGTAGATTATTAACAAGCTTGCCATCACTCACCTCAAAGCCTAATTTTGATGCTATTTTTTTTGCTAAGTCAGCATTACGCTGCGGGTCGGCACTCAACTCAGAAATGCAGTTATCAAGCTTTGAGAAGGCGTAGCATTCAGCCAACATCTGTTCGATTTCGTGATAACTTTTGCTTACAAAAGAGGAAAGATTGTTCTCATATTCGGCTTGGCCAATAGCGTTTTTTACTTGGTCTGCTGTTAATGCATGGTAGAGCCTATCCAGTGATTTTGATTTTTGCATCACCTGACGCTGATGAGTTCTTCTGCTTTTTTGAAGCAGCCCTTCATACGCTATCTTTAAGGTTGAATTGTTCTCTCGGTTGCTATGACTATTAAACCCTCGAGTAAACCGCTCTTGAATAGTCGAGCGAAAACCATCACTAACATAAGCCGAATTTACGCCATCTACCCTAAACGCATAGCAATGCAGATAAACCAACTCACTCTCTGGGTTGACTGAAATAGTGCCACTGCTAGCTATGAACCCATCATGGTTGCCGCGACCAGAAGAGGCAGTTAGCTTTTTATTCTGCTGCCGTGAGCGCTTAATAATCTCAATCACCTCGCGCTCATCCGGTAACTTTTTAGATACATTTTCACTCAGCAAGGGGATTGCTTGTACTTTTTCAGCCTTACCAACACTGCCTTGAGCAAATTCAACAAGGCCACTAGATGCTTGCTCAGCATTAACGGGGGATAGCTCACCACGACTAATGACTGGTAACCAACATTGATTGATTAAATCAAAGTACACAGTCGCGCCTATTACCTTCGTTTGACTGCTATTGATTTTTTTGAGCACTTGCTCGCCCTCATGGGTTAATCTGAGCCTATCGGTAATTAAATCTAGTTGTTGTAGTTTAAGGCTTAAAAATTCTGTAAGGCTGGAATGCTCACCTTCTTCATTCATAAGTCCCATTTGCTGGCTTAACTGTTTAAGATCGCTTCCCCCTTCACCTAGCAAACGCAATAAGGTGCGCTCAAATAGATTCAAGTTCTGATCTGCTTTAGCTTGTAACGAGATAGCAAAGCGCAAGCAGGGCCATAAAATGTCTTGCATAGCTTTAGGGTGGTACTGCGCAATAGAATGCGGCTGATGCAATACTTTAAACACTTTAGGTTGATGTAGACTCATGACAGCAACACCCCTTGCGAATGGTTTTTACACAACTCATAAAATGCTTGCAGCTCTGGTACTGCCTGTTCGGCTATGGGGGATTGAACCAGCTGACTGTCACCAACTAGAACCAACGCTTTTTTTTGGCGGGTCACCGATACACACAAGCGACTCTTAGACATTAAATGGCCAAATACTCTCTGCTGCTCCTTAGCTGAAAAGTTACGCTCTTGTAAAAAACTTGATTTATCGGACTGAGACCGCACCATAGACAAAAACACCACGTCGAACTCCATTCCTTGAAACGAATCAACGGTACCTACACGGAGGCGCTCTTCTAAGGGTTTGCCTTCACCGTCAAAAAGAATTTGATATTGCCTAGCAATAACATAGTGCCCTTCTTCGTCTTGCTCAGTAATGTGATATTCAGCAAGCGCTTTCATAACTTCATCAACCTGCGCCTTATAAAAAGAAATCACTCCAAAACTGAGGTTCTTGCCTTGCTCGCTGTCTATCCACTGCTGCAACTGCTTCGCTATTATCTTAGCTTCGGCCTTTCTAAATCGGCTCTTACTGGTATTACGATCTTCATCACCCAACCATGCAGGTACGTCTAGCCACACAGCTGCTTTTTCCTCAATTCCCTCAAGCTGTTGAGTAAAATGTTTAGCCGATAAAGGCGATTTATAACCTTCTCCATAAGGCTCATAAAACTGATCGCTAGCAAACTGTCCTAATAAAGGGTGACTACGATATTGTGCATCGAGTGTAATGGTTCGGCGCTTGCCATCTTGTTGCTCTAACTGCTTGGCACGATTAAACAAATATTCAAACATACTTTCTTTAATATGTTGATTAAACTCTTCTTTAGCACCTTGCCAATCAGTATCTTCAAACTCACTTTCCATTTGCTCTAATAATGATTCGTCAACCATATGCGGTAGTTGTCTATGGTCACCAACCAAAATAATCCGGTCTTTTGCTTGCACCATAGGGATCATAAGGTCTCTTGGACTAGCGCGAGCCGCCTCATCAACAATCACTGTGCCATACTGCAAATAGCCTTTACCGTCACCGCTCTTTGATTTAAAGCGGCGAATGACTTCACCCTCTGATTGCCCCGTCGTAGCGCCATAAACTAGGTTATATTCTGCCAACGCCTCTTGCACTAAATTAGGGTTACCTTCTAGATCACTCAGGTATTCTATAAGTGCTCTATTTTTAGACTGCTGGCGGCCGTTGGCTTGCAGCAAGTCGAGTGCACGCTGTATTGCTAACTTAACATCTTCTCTTGCTAGTGCTCGCCTAAGCTGAGGGCGTGGCGTGAACTGCTTTAACAGTTGTTGTTTTGCTTCTTTTAATTGCGGCAAAAAGTTTAGATCATTCTCTGGCCGCCAAATCATCGCTTGTTGTAATGCCTTTGAATAGGCTTCTTTGATGGTGACATCTTGCTCATCAAGCCAAGCCTTCAAAGCTGCAGCTCTATTGGAACCATCATCCAAAAATGCAGGCTTTGTTAGGCGCAATGCACGCAAAAGTCGCATACCATCACCATCCTGCTCACTCAAATACTGGTTACCAAGCTCACTACTTAGAGCTTTTAGTAAACCGATTAACTCATCACTTTCTGGATGCCCTGTTAATAGCGCTTTCGCCTTGTTCACCAACCGCAAAGCAGCGCTATCGCTTGGTCTTGCAGCGTAGACTATGGCGTCATTCTCGAGCTGTAAATATGCGATACTCTCTTTTAACTCTGGTGCTTGCTGATAAATTTGTTTTACTGTTTTCAGGCGCCATTCATCTAATTTGATTTCGGTTGAGTTGCTTTGTTTTTGCTCTCCCGAACGCTGACCAAACTTTATCGCAGGCAGATCGTTAACCGACAAGCGGCTTAACAGGTTTTCTACCGCATCATGCTGATAACCAGAAACCAAGATATCGCCCTGTATAGATTTGCTTTTATCAAGTTCCTGATTTAGGCGCTCAATAATAGCGGTGATAACGGTGGTTTTTCCCGTTCCTGGTGGTCCTTGAATAATGGCAATATCTGGTGTGTTTAAAGCGAACTTAATTGCTTTTTTTTGAGTTTCAGTTGGCGGATTTTTAGGGAATATCTTTGTTTCAACAAAATTTGATAGTGGCTCTATATCGGGGCGCTGAGCACGCCCACCAGGTAGTAAAGCCCCATCTTCTATTAGCAACCCTAAGTGTGGCATCGCACTTTTGCCTTCAATAATTGCATTGCGGGCAGCCATTCGTCGCTCAACTTGAACTTGATCACCCAGGATGGACTGTACTAAGGTCACTTCGCTTGAAGGCATACCCACTCCTTCAACAACAATTCGCTTCTCCTCGACCCTAATAACTTTTAAAAACTGATCAGGTTCACTAGCTGCCTGTGTTAAATTATTTTTAGGATCAGGATCTTCACTCTCTACGCTTGACTGTTGATCCCAACTTGAAAGGCCACTATCAAAGCCTTTTTTCGCTTTATACTCGTCTAGCATCTGCTGGCTAAATGACTGCCAATCCATATCTGGGTTATCAAGGTGAGCAATGGATGTTTCTGGGCTTACCATTAACAAGGTGTCTTGTGTTGTTAATAAACTGCGCAAATCTCTATCAATATAAACAGACAAGTGATTACCAGCTTCTCCACTAATTTCACAGCACTCAGGTGACACTTGAATACGGCCGATATCTCTAGCGCGCTTCAGCAGCTGCTCACCTTCCGACTGGCCATATCGATCCCAAGTAGCCAAATATCCTTTTTGATCAGCAATGATTTTACTCAACTGTTGAGTTGCCAATAACGCCATTTGTTGCTGCTGTTCATTAAAACTCAATTGCAGCTTCACTAGACGAAGTGTACGAGTGGGAGCTGTGTGAGAGCGAGTGACTAATTTGCGCACTCCTAAATAGTCATACTCCACCGCAGAGTATTGCTGCACGGCAAGTTGGAGATCATCACCTAATAAAACTAAGCCACTTTTAATCTTTTGCTGTAAGGCTTCATCAACATTAGTTATTTCACCTTCGCTTTTTTCAATCTGCTTCAGTTGATCTAGTGCCCCTTCCCCCAAAACAGCAATAGCATATTGCTCTTCTGACTCACCGGTAAGGTTTAACGTGCAGCGCTGTTCTAAAGCCTTCTTTATAGCATCGAAATCTTCGCCAACATCCGCGGCACGCGCCTGTTCTATAGTTCTTGGATCCAGTGCGATATCAATAGGGCCTAACTCAATCTCAGGGCCGTTGAACGAAGCCAGCGCCAATTCAAGCTCTATGCGCTCTTGTGGCCAATCTTTTTGCTGATGCACTCGGCGTATCTCAACTAGATTTGCATTAGCACGGTCAAATCCAAGCGCTAGCTCATTAAATAAAATCGGCTCACGCAAGGTAATAGCAAACAATTTATCCTTAATAATCAGCTGTAATTTACCGGTACGTGAACTCAAACGCAGTCGGCCTAAGTCGCCCTGACTAAAACTTAGCCCTTTACTTTCAAGTGGCTCTATCCAAAAGGTATGACTTACTTCAATATTAAGTTTTTTAAATCTCATTGTTTTTTTGAACCTTAATCTCGATAATCACAGAATAAGGCGCACGCAAATATAACTGCACACCTTTCTCAAGATCTTGCCTTTCAAGCAACCACTGATTAGTTAAAGGACGAAAACATCCATTAATATCTGCGATATCTATTTGTACATCTTCTACAGCTACATAGATAAACCAATCTTGCTCAATCTGGTTAATCTCAAGCATTGGAGTGTTATGTTTATCAATTTCAAAACTGCCAGATAATCGCATTGGTAGCCGTAAATTTTGGCCGTCAACAAACGGTGCAACCCAAGTCCAAGCCAGTTCACTTACACCCTCTGCTGTATAAAAATAGCTAGTGGCTACCAAAAGCTGTTGTGGTTGCTGCGTACAATAAGGACAAGTATGCTTGGGCAAAAAAGGCTGATAATAAAAGCTCATACCGCAAGTACATGAAATAGAGGCATCTGCAGCACTGGCTAACAAGCGTGGTAGTGCATGAAGACTGGGACGCATCCAAGGTGCGGTGCGCCCTTCGCCAAACATCGTTTGAAAATAACTTAGCAGTGAAGGTGTTAAAACTAAGTCAGAGGGTAGTCCGTTAACTTGACTATTGCTGTCATCTTTAGCGTCGTATATAAACGGCAGCTCACCTTTCGCTGCTTGGTCTTCTAGGCTTGGTCCAGCACTTACAGAGTCATCTACCGCCCAGTCATCTTCATCATTTTGAGAATCAAGAAAGCGTTGCCCAGCAAAAGCGCTCGTCATAGCTAATATTTTGAATGCTAAAAGCGCTAACGAATAAGCATCAGCGGTAACGCGAGAACCACTCTCTCTCTTAACTACTTCTGGCGCACCGTACTGTGGAGTTATGACACCTGTTATAGCATTTACTGTCTCAAAGCGGAGGTTGTCTGCATCAATCATCCAGACTTCACTATACTCAGCATCCACCGAACAAAAGATATTTTCCGGTGAAATATCCATAAATATCACACCGACGCTATGTAGCTTAAGTAGTTCGCAAGCAGCCTGCGCTAGTAACTCTAACCTGCGTTTAGTACCACCAGATTTAGCATACATTGTCAGCGAGTAAGCGGCCTCCAAGGGCACGTCATCGCTAAGCCAAGCTGGTGATTTAAACTCTTCTTGATCTTTTTTGGCTAGACTTTTAAATAGTTGTGGTAACCACTCACCAATCGGCTGCATGTCTTGCATCATCTGCATTACGTAACCTGCTTGTTCTTCAAGTAAGTAAAGCGGCTTAGTGATGTGCATCGCTTCATTTAATGGCAGCAGGTATAAACGTTCCAATTGGTCTTGAAAATTTTTCACTCCCTCCTTATCTGTTATTTCCTTACCGTTTTTAAGCGGCATCTTAACTAATAACTCAGGATCTGTAGTTCGATATACGATTCCTTGCCCGCCTTTCCCTAACTCTTTAGTGAGCTTATGCTGTTGAGATAACTGATCTTTAACCCATTTTGGCTGAGAGTTTCTTTGCTGTGTCATATACAACTTCCTAAAATTATTGCTACAGCTACTAGCGATACAAGGCAGCGATGGATTTATCATCACTATGGCCAGCCACAGGCCACTGGCTAATCCAGCCCCGTACATCCTCCTTAACATCATCATCTGACAACTGACGATATTGCCTCAATAGCTCAAGATAAAAACTAGCGCGGTGTTCTAAAGCCAAATCATCGGCAATACCATCGGTGACTAAGAAGCAGGCATCTAATTCAGCAGTCGGTTGCAAACAAAACTGCCACTGACTGGCTTGAAATTTATTGCCTAACGAGTATGTTTGGTTGGCAAACAGGTCGTCGTCTTTATCAGTTAAAAATCTAACCTGTTGCTCACCTACTATTTGCTTGGAAGTAATAATGCAACAATCACCATCACCAAGCTGAGCAATAAAAGTCTGCTCACCCAGCACAATAGCGAACAGCGCCGTACAGCGACACTGCTCAACATCTATATCCTGAAGCTCTTCTAGCCAAAAATCATGGAACAATTTAAGTAAAGATAGGGGCTCAATTTCCGACTTATCCACACAATACTGCGCTAACTTCACCACCGCACGGCTTACGGCTTGAGCTCCAAGTTGGGATAAATGTTTGCTCCCTAAACCATCCGATACAGTAATGAGTAGTGGCTCCTTCTCAAGCTCTAGGTAGTAAGCATCCTGATTTGGCAAACCTAGGCGTAGATGAAGCGGACCAATATCACTATCGCCTAAGCCTCGCCATGCCGGTGTGTTACCACTCATCATCATCTGATTCACCTTCAACAAGAACCACAGCTAATTCAACTCGACTTGCTGGGCCGACAGTTGCAGTTTTTGGTCGCCAAATTGTATGTAGAACATGGCCTAGTTGTTCAGCACGATAGCTATTCTGTGAAAGTGTATTTAGCTGTGCTAAATCAGCATCACCGCCCACCCCAACAACATATAAATTTTCCAACTGAGTAAGTTGATACCGCTGTTGATCAGTTAACTTAAAATAACCATCCGTTAGCACCAAAAATGTGACTCCAGGATTTGCTTCAGTCCAACTGCAAAGGGCAGCGATATCGCTACTACCCTCAACAACTGGCAGCTCAACATCAATTTGAGCAGACCAATTCATCTCAGCAATATCTTTTTGCCAGCTAAAGTAACGAGAGCTCTGACTGTGCTGTGTAGTAAATTGACGGATATAGCGCAGCAAGTTAACCAACAACATTGGCTTGCCATATTCCGCCATGCTTCCAGAACGATCTATGATGCAGTGCAAATTAGATGAACTCATCTTCAGACTCAACTAACTGCTTGTTTTGTTCTTGCTCGACCAACTGTTCAACTTCTTCTGGCTTAGGTACAACATTTGCATTCTGACTGTTCGTTCGGGTGGTTACAGACATAGTGACAAATTTAAAGAACTCTTGAATTTGCGAAGCATCTTGTGCCGTAAACACTTTATTTTCAGTACCCGAGACAAACTCATTAAGCACAGCGTTGGAAGCTTCACTGCCAATAGCCATTGCCATACGATCGCATTTTTGTGAGCGCCCCTCATTGACTAAAGCACGCAATGGCTGCTGCCAAGAGTCATTTGGCTCACCATCCGAGACTAAAACGATAGTAGGACGGTAGGCACGCGATGGAGTAACATCTTTATCTTCAATCATCGCCTTTGCCATAGAGAAAGCGGTACCCATTGGTGTCGCACCACTTACTCGTAAGTCTTGCCATTCAATGTCTTTGGCAGAGGTGTAGGGAGTATGAAGTAAGACTTCAGCGCCAAAAGTGATGACTGAAACCAAGATCTCAATTTCATTTTTTTCAGCACGGGCAAAGTCAGCAATCATCTCTTTTACAGCAGCGTTTAGCTGATTGATGCTGTTACCTTGCATACTGGTGCTTACATCAAGCAACAGTACTACAGGCAAGGGCTTAGCTTTAGCTACTGTAAAATTAGCGGGGTTAAATCCAGTCATAATATCGTCCTTCAGAGTCATTAAAATATAAAAGTAGCGAACGGTAGTTATTCGCCCTTCCTTGTGTGAACTTACAATAGCAAATTGAAAAATAAATATGGCGTTTACAAGCTTGCTATCTTCGCCCGCTCACCGGCAGCTTTAGAGTGCAACACTATCCAGCGTTTATCCAGCGTTGCGGTATCTCCATATGCTCTAAATGATTGACGGTGTATTGATAGTTATCATCAATTTTCTGCCATTGCTGTGCCGCTAACGCTTGTGTAATGTGGGTGTTTTCAAGTTTGATGGTGGAAGGAAGCAGTGTAATGAAGGTTAACTGCGATAAAAATTCGGCGTTTTCTTTATGGTACAGTTTACAATCAGCGACCAGATAACTGGGTTGTTTGGTGTTTTTCAGCATCTCCACTAGGGCTTTGGCGCGATCTTTAAACACTTTGGTATCAGCAGTATTGCCATCCCAGTTTTCACAGGCCAGAGGAATTCCACCGTCCTGACTGACAATCATTTCCTGAACAACTTGTTTTAAATAAGGGCGATCCGCTTTGCTGTAGCCGTGCGTAATGTGAATGACATGCTCATCGCTGTCCTCGTCAGAATGGACGGCATAGTCTCCGGTCAATGAATGGCTGGTGGTGTCCAGTGACTTAAATGTGCAATCCACGGCTTCTAATTCACAGGCTTGATGGGAGACCAGAGAAAATAAGCTTTCACAGCCAAAATCAGCACATTGATCAAGCGTTCTACCCAACTTGTGGCGATTAAAGTGCGAGGCGTTGACGCCTTCGCGAAACAAATGTTCCATCGGCAGATTGGTGAAAAACTGTGGGCTCAACGACAACGGACGACTCGAAAATCCCAGACCATTCATGATCATGCCCTTAATTGCATCGCATGGGGTGATTTCCTGTTTGTCATCTTGTGGTAAGTGCAGATCTAACAAGGGCACAATGTTTAAGTCATCAATGACGCAGCGACAATACCGTGATGGTCTAACCGTTTGATTTTTAATTTCATATTGCCCCCGAAAGTTGAGGCTATATGATACCGAATGGCTGATCAGGCAGGAATATCGAAAATAGAAAAATGAAGTTTTGGTCTGATCAATGTCAGTGTAAAGTATTTATTTTAGCTCTTAGGATCCAAAGAATGAAAAACATTCTGCTTGCCATTATGGGAACAAGCCCCCAGGTGTTAACTGAAACGCTATATGCTATTCATATGCAGGGTAGGCCGTTCCCTGACGAGGTTTATTTAATCACTTCAGCCAACGCCAAAGCCAAAGCGGTAGAGTGGTTACTTGAAAAAGGAAAAATTGAGCAATTAAAAGCTCATCATGGCCTACCTGACTTCAAGTTCTGCCTGAGTCATATCTTGCTTATGGAGCATGATGATGGTGAGGCCGTATTTGATGGTCGTGAAGAGGGGGACCAACAAAGTATTGCAGACTCGATTACGCGCATTGTGGCCAAGTTCACTGCGGATGAGAGCTGTCGAATTCATGCATCGATTGCAGGCGGCCGCAAGACTATGGCGTTTTATATGGGGTATGCCATGTCAATGTTTGGCCGCGAGCAAGATGTTCTTAGTCATGTTTTTGTTAGTAAAGATTTTGAGTTTTCTGATCAGTTCTTTTTTCCAACCTTAAACGATAATTATATTGCGAAAGGGGACATACCTTTGAATACCAAAGATGCAAAAGTTACTCTTGCAGAAATCCCTTTTGTGCGCATGCGTAATATGGTTGATCAAGGATTCATGAATCAGGTTAAGTGTAATTCTTTTAGTAAATCCATTAAGTTGTTAAATTCTTACAAAAAGAAAAAAATAATTGTTGAAGTTTTGACTCATAAAAAATGTCTGTTAGTGAATGGCATTGAAATTAAACTGCCACCAAAAGAACTAGCATTTTATCTTTGGTTATCCAAATTGCCTGAGAGAAAATTAAATGTTGATCGTAAGTTTTGTGTTGACTCAACATATAGCGCTTCTTACTTAAAAATCTATTCAATAATTGCTGGCGATAGCCGAGTGTTTGCTTCTTTTAATGTCGATAGAGAAATAGTTGAGGGAAGCTCTGAAGAGGCTTTATCAAAGCTACCTGCTCTAAAACCATTTGAAAAAGACTGGCTTCAGCAAGCTCGATCTAAAATTAATGGCCAGCTTAAAAAGTGGTTAGATGAGCGTCTTGCCACTGCTGTTGAAATTAAAAGTCAAGAGTATGACACACAGCTACATAAGGTTCGTTACTTTATTTCTGAGTCTCTAGCTGTTGAGCATGACTTAAATAAAGATAAAAGTGTTGATCAGGTGATCCGTACCAACACTTTTGGACACCTTGCTAAGTGAGTACAATCGCTTAACGAGATGAATCATGTCAACAAAGAAAGTCCGCAAAACACATACCGCTGAATTTAAAGCTGAAGCTCTGAAATTGGCTGATAAGATCGGCGTAGCTGCCGCAGCCAGGGAATTAAAGCTTTATGAATCTCAGTTGTATAACTGGCGCTCTGCTGCCGAGAAAAAGTCTACTACCAGTGAACGTGAATCCGAGCTTGCCGCTGAAGTAGCACGCTTAAAGCGTCAGCTAGCTGAGCAAGCAGAGGATTTAGCCATCTTAAAAAAGGCGGCCACCTACTTCGCGAAGAACCAAAAATAGCGCGGTTTGAGTTTATTCTTGAGCATCAGCATCTGTTCTCGTTAATCAGAATGGTTGCGGTGCTTCAGGTGTCGCGTAGTGGGTATTATGCCTGGCGTAAAAGCGGCCTGACGACAAGCCCAAGGGCGGTGAAGCGTGCACAGCGAGATGTCTTGATAAAGGAAGCCTTTGACGATTCCAAAGCACGTAATGGTGCTAGGCGAATTCAGGTAGACCTTGCTGAGCATGGTGATAAACCTGACGTAAAAACCATACGAAACAGCATGGCACGTCAGGGATTAGTGGCCAAAGCGGCGCGCAAGTTCAAGGTTACAACGGATAGCAATCATACGCTCCCTGTTGCACCAAATTTGCTTGAACAAGACTTTAACGCAACAGGCCCGAACCAGAAATGGGTCGGTGATATTACTTACTTGATGACCAACGAAGGCTGGCTGTATTTGGCTGTGATTATTGACCTCTACTCACGCACAGTGATTGGCTGGTCGATGAGTAACCGCATGACGGCAGACTTGGTGTGTGATGCGCTTAAAATGGCCTTGTTTCGCCGCGGACGCCCAAAAAAGGTGATAGTTCATAGTGATCGCGGCAGCCAGTATTGCTCGCATGATTACCGTGACTTGATTACATAGCACCAACTGGTGCAAAGCATGAGCCGTTAAGGAAACTGCTGGGACAACGCCTGTGCGGAAAGCATCTTCCATTCATTGAAGGTTGAAGCGCTTCAGGATGAACCGATAATGGATAGGGAAACAATGAGACAGCACGTTTTTGAATACATTGAGGTTGATTACAACAAGACCATAAGGCATAGTGCACTGGGCTATCTTAGCCCAGAGAATTTTGAATTGAAGAACAGTGCTTAGTGAAGTGTCCACTGATGCTGGTACAGATCACTACGTATTATTCGTCAGCGCTTAAGCTTATAACGCGTGTTAAATTGCTGGCAGCTTCAATTGCTTCATCACTTAGCGTCTGATCAGTATGTTTTACCATCCTCATTTCATTTCGCTCCTTATTCATCTCACAAACCAAAATATCGCCAACGGCAAAGCCTAACGCTGTGCAAAGCGGTTCAGGCAAGGGCAGCAGGTTATTCTGAAGGATTTCAACGGTGTAGCTCATAGCATTCCTCTTTGTAACAGCATTAACATTCTGATCGTAGTTCAAAGGGTATTTTTTGCCACAAATCAGCCAAGCGTGAACAGTGGCTAGCTGACAACGGGCAGCTCTGTCCATTTTGTGGTGTATTGCGGCGATAGCATCGCACGCTTCATGCTCCATGCCTGAGAAACGCCTTGGCTTGCTGCTTTTCTTTAGGCAGGCTCTGCTGATGTATTCTGCTATTGCTGCGTACAGCATATTTTTTAAGTGATTTACTGATATAGGAAATGCTGGAAAAGCATATTGAAGCTTTACTGCGCTAGCAAAAAGCCTAGCAATACATCAATCTTAGTCGGCAAAATAGGCCCTCAGCAACAATGCTAGGAAATTACCTAGCATTCATCGTTGTCACTATCTTTGGTCTTTTCCTGTTGCTTCTCCCGCTTTTCCTGCTCAATCGCATGATACAAACGCCACATCATATAAACGAACGAAGCGGCAATGGTTAACAGCATCGCGATTTCATAACCGTTTAGCATTTTTCTTTTCCTTCTTGGATTTTTGTTGCATTAACGCCCGATTTTTCCGCTGCTCTTCCTTGTATAGCGCCGCAAAATAGGTTGCAAGGAGCGTCATTCCGATTGCCATAAAGGCAAAGAATGCAATAATCAATGAGACGGTTGTCATGCTCATAAAGCCTCCGGAGGTGGTTTAAGTTTAACTGACGTACTGGGTTTTAAGCATGTTGCCATGCTTTGGTATTCACGCCACAAATCAGAATTGGTATATGTGGCGTGAAAGAAAGAGGGATGAAACCGCCTGCCTGCAACGCATTTAGGCCTGTTTCGCTAACTGTGAGCTCATCTGGTCGGCAAGCTGCAGGGCCGGTGCCAGGTAGGTTTCCGCTTTATAACCATACCGAGCTCCTGGGCTGCTGCATGTCCAGATATGACGCAGCAAGATAGCCGCTGATGGGTCTTCTGCGTCTAACCAGCGAAGTGCTGCAGCACAGATTTCTAGCGTCATTTCATCATGGTCCACTAACTTACCCAGTGATGTGCGGCGCATGGTCTGGGTTAAGGTTTTCGCCTTACCGATATCATGCAGTAACGCTGCTGTAATCAGCACATCGCGGTCATACTGAGTACGCAAGGGTAAGGATGCAGCAATCTCTGCTGTTTCCACACTATGCTCAAGTAAGCCGCCTTTATAATTGTGATGATAATTAAGACTTGCCGGTGCCGCTAAAAAGGCCTGCAACACATCACTTTGCCAGAACACCTTGGTGATAAAAGCCAGTAGTACCGCAGATTGCATACTCATCAAGAGCTGCAAAAAGCGCTCCACCACCCACTCGGCAACAATCCAACTCACCGGTAACGCTTTCCAAAACAGCGCGGGCTCCATCAATGCATCTCTTAGCGCCAGCTGCTCCGGATTTTTCGCCACAATAAACCCGACTTGAGGGCGTAACGACAACTCCATCATAATCACCCCATTGACCGCGAAGGTATCCCAGCGCGGCGTCTCGTCAAATAACAACACTTCGCGCATACCTGAAATATCCGCCACTTTAATTGACCAGTACGGCTCGCCAGTGCGAGACACCCTAGCAACACAACCCAGCAAACGAAAACTGCCATGAAAGTGTTGATTGTTCTGGTTTAAACCCGACAAACAGCCTGGAAAAATAGGAATAAGACTATGCATGCTGCACCTCTACGTGTTGTAACACTAAGCGTTCAAAAGCAGATCCATCCTGACGCGTCAGGTTAGGCACAAAACGGCTATACACCCGAAATAACATCTCTGTTGTGGTATGCCCCATTTGCCGTGCGATCCACTCTGGGTTCTCCCCTGCCGCTAACCATAAGGTGGCTGCGGTATGCCGAGTTTGGTACTGACGACGCTTTCTAAGCTCAAGTTTCTCAAGCAAGGGATACCATTTGCGTTTTAACAGGTTATGCCGACAAAGTGGCTTACCGGCACTGTTACTAAACACGTAGATCCCATTTGCGGTTCGCTGCTGTTGACGCTGCAGTGCGGCCTTAACAGGTGCAGACATGGCAATTTCACGCTGACTGCCATCGGTTTTGGTGTACTCCTCTTTACCATTGACGATGGTTTCCCGAATCAAAATCAGATCATTACTAAAATCAACGTAACGCCACTTAAGCCCCAAAATCTCCCCCGTGCGCATCCCGGTAAATAAAGCCACCGTAAGCAAGTCTCGATATGCAATGTCGGCATGACTTAAGATCCTGTTGATTTCATCTAAGGTGAACGGATCCACATCCGTTTTTTTCACCTTGGCTGGTTTGAGCCTCTCGATTGCGCTAAACTGAAAACGGTCGGCTGCTTCACTGAGGATCATTTGAAGAACCTTCAGATGGCGGTTGATATAATCAGCTGAGAGTGCCTTTCCATCTTCGCGACGTACTTTGCCGAGTGAGGCGCGAAATTGGAGTAATTCAGCTTTAGTGATTTGGTCGACCTTCCTATCCTTGAAATAGGGTTTAATCCTAGTCTCAAGCAAAATCTTAATGGTCGATGCGTACGAGTCACGCCAGGTAACCCGCATTTCGTCATACCAAGTATCAGCAAAAATCCCGAACAACGGGTTATCGCCCATCCGTGTAAACTGACGCTCGTAATTAAGTTGCTGTTCAACCTTGTCAGCATTTTTGCTGTTAGGGAAATACCTACGGTACTCGAAAGTGTCTAAGGTGATTTCCGCTTCAATGCGATCAAGTAACTGTTTTAATTTCTTACGATTAGCTGCGTTGTCAGGCAAAGCCGTTTGCTCACGAAAGCGCTGATTCTTGTATTTAAAATCGATGAGCAAATTCTTTGAACCCTCTCTGGTTCTGATACTAGCCATGAGCATGACCTCCATTTGCCATTGGAATCACCAGCCCCCAAGTGGGCTTAGCCATATCTCGTTCAATCGCTTCCCACAGATATAAAATTTTTCTGCCACCAAACGGCCTGATGTAATGGACTCCTTCAAGTAGCACCTTGTCTTTTAGCTGCTCCCGTATAGTTCGGGAGTCATACTTGATTAATGCCGACAGCTCATTAGACGTTAAATAAGTCATTGCACTTTTCATGGTAAACACCTCTTTTTTGAGTTAGTCTAAATGACATAAAGCTACTCTATAAACCAAAATGTCATCTTGAATGCAATTTAGCATCTAAAAATGACATGTGCAAACATTTTTTGTCATTTTAAATGGCATTTTGATATTTGAGGTGTAAATTGATTAAGTGTCACTTAGCCAGATTAATGGGTGAACACAAATTAAAAGTTACCGATGTTGCGCGAGAGACAGGGCTTAATCGAAATACGATTACCCTGCTTTACAAAGAGACTGCACAGCGCGTTGACTTTGAAACCATTGATAAACTTTGCGAGTTATTTAACTGCAAAGTTGAAGACTTGTTTGAGAAAGTTTAAGCATTATCTCAAATACTCTTGGCTTCAAGGGCGCGTTCGGCAGTTTTTGGTTAACTGCTTTAGGATACCCTGCTAACCAAACGGGTCTTCCTGGGATTTGTAGTCAGCTAATAAATGATCGATAAGCGGGTATGAAACTGACATTATTTATTTTTTTAAATATGTGAGTAGAATGGCGCTTACACAGGATTTTTTATACTCTCAAGAGTTGAGACAATTTTATCAACTCGCTCTTCACTAATTTTATTTATTATTTCACGGATATCATTGTGTTGAATTTCGCAACCTAAAGCCTGCTTTGCTAAGTTTATTGCTTCCTCTTTACAGCCATGATGGTCGTCTTGTAGTGTTAAAATTATTTTAACGAGTGTCTTTTTCAGCACAGTGTCCATCATGTCATCCTTATTTAATATAAAGTAATTCGAATTTTTAACCTTCAACTTGTTGATGTCCATCCACCTCTGTAGTCTTCAATTATTGAAAATCTTCATTATCGTTTATCGTACTGGGTGAAATTGGATTCCGCAACTAGCTGCTTAGCAATTACTAGTGTACAATCTCACAAAATATCACGTTAGTAACGGCATTAACCGATTATGTCTATAAAAATTTGTAAGGAATTTACCTTTGAGGCTGCGCACTTTTTACCCAATGTTCCAGAGGGTCACAAGTGTGGACGACTTCATGGGCACTCCTACGTAGTAAGGCTTCACCTAATAGGTGACATAGATCCCCTAAAAGGATGGTTTATTGATTTCGATGACGTAAAGGTCAAGTTCAAACCAATACTAGACCAGTTAGATCATCATTATCTAAATGAGATTTCAGGATTAGAAAACCCAACCGCCGAAGTAATCGCAATGTGGATTTGGGATAAAGTTAAGCCAATTTTACCTCAATTGTTTGAAGTGGAACTCAAAGAAACGTGCACATGCGCAGTCTACTACCAAGGTGAATAGAATGCGGGTGAATTTGATCACTAGTTGCGTTAGCGCCAAAAATACCACGGTCGGAGATACCGTAGCACTGACTGATGCGTTTGCAAAAGGTTGCAACTCTGCAGAAGAATGGCTCAATACATTAAGCGGTAAAGCTGATGAAATGCTGTCGCTTCTCGACTTATACAAAGGTGACCATTGGTCGATTGCCAAAAACCTTAATACACTTAAGGACGTAACACTCTGGGTCGTTTCAGCGGGATTAGGTTTCGCTCATCACTCAAAATTAGCACGCCCTTACGACGCAACATTTAACAAATCTAGCCCTAATTTTGTGGGGAACATTGAACTTAACAAGCTTACTATAGACCCGACCAAAAGTTGGTGGTCTCTACTACACAAAAATCAAAATGCTTTTAAAAAACTTGTAAAAAAATACCCAGAAGATATGTATATTTTTTGCTCTAGCGAAAGCTATTTGGTTGCGATTGAAAATGATCTTCTAGATTTAGTCCATAAAGGGCTTTTTAACGAGAGCAATTTCTTAATAATAACTAGCAATAGCAAAATCAATAAGAATTTGAATAGATTCGTTTTGAAGTCAAAAGAAAAATTTTCTTCTTCAGAGCAAATAAAAGGTTCGATGGTATCATTGAATATTAGACTGGCCCGGTATCTCATACAAGCATCCATCAACGCACCGTACCCGCTAAAAAAAATGATTGAGGTATATAAAGAGTTAGACCATTCATTGCCAGATACTATAAGAAAAAAGATAAATAGACTCAACGACTCTGATGTAATGAACGAAATATCTAAATTACCAAATTCTTCTCTCAAGTCAGCAACTTCCGCGTTGAGAGCTTTACGAGATAAGGGAATATCCTGTGAACAAAAAAGGTTTTCCAGACTATTTGCGAAATATCATTCTAGCCTAGAGTTTTAATTAGTGAAAAAAGTTAAATTTTTCTTTCCCGATAGCCATGATTTTGTTGATCCAACATTTGATTTTGTTAATGAGACAAATAATGAGTTTCGCGTTATTCAACGTGATGATAAGTACGCACATGAATTATTTGATAGCCCTGTTTATGATGGCATTCTTATATCTAAAGCTATCGTGGAGGGTTTAAGTGGGGTAAAAGGCCGCTATTCAGTTGCACAAAGACAACGATTTTTCCGTGAAGGCGTATACCGATTTTTTAGACTCCCACGAAGTTATGAAACTATCGGAGATTGTGGTGCCTTCAGTTATGTAAAGGAAGTTGAACCTCCATACTCAGTTGAAGATGTAGCAGAATTCTATACAAATTCAGGCTTCACTCATGGCATTGCCATGGATCATATTATTTTCGATTATGAGAATAACGATGTTAAGTCCTCTAAAATCGTTGGTGAACGCCTTAAGGAATGTTTAAGAAGAACCGAACTAAATTTAGAAAATGCATCGAAATTCCTGAAAATATCTAAATCTGAGCCATTCAATCCATATGGTGTGGCACATGGTTGGAACCCTAGTTCATTTTCCGAATCCGTCACTAAACTTCAGAAAATGGGATACGATAAAATCGCATTAGGAGGTATGATTCCTCTAAAAACTAGAGATATTCTAGAGATCCTAGCCAAGGTCTCAGAAATCAGGAAGCCTACTACTCAACTTCATCTACTTGGGATTAATCGTTTAGAGCACATCCCTCAATTCTACTCGTTCGGCGTAACTAGTTTTGACTCCACGTCACCTCTTATGCAAGGGTTAAAAGACGATAAATTTAATTATCATTTACCTGAACATAAGTACACCTCCATAGCCATACCACAAGTAGATGGTAACAACACAATGAGAAATTTAATCGCTAGTGGAGCTATTGATCAAGACTTAGCAATTAAGCTTGAAAGAATTTGTCTAGATTTAGTCATTCAATTCGATAAAGGACGCGCATCGAAAGAAGCCGTATTAGAAGCTCTTTGTGAATATGAAAAGCTCTATTTAAAGGATGCACATAAAAAAACAAGAAGAATGCTAATGGATAAAGTTTTAACAGATAAACCTTGGACTGCCTGTCCTTGTAACATTTGCAAAGCAATTGGGGTTCACGTGATGTTAAAACGAGGCGCGGCTCGCAATAGAAGACGTGGCTTTCATAACCTTTTCAATGCATATAACACCTTACAAAAAGAACTAGCCAAGATATCGGATTAATCTATGAAAATATTGAAAGTACCAGCGCTGAAAATAATACAAGGTCCAAATCGAGAGCTTTATAGTTTTGCTTTAAAAGGTAAAGACATTCATAGTGTTGCAGCCATATCAAGAGTCAAAAGGGAAGAAAACCACTTAGCCGGATATCAGAGACCTGAGGTATCATCTCACATCAATGAGATAAAGAGCTATCTCGAGTCTGCTAACCCAATGATACCTAATGCAATCGTTATCGCATTTGATGAAAGGGTGACCTTCAAGCCACTTTCTGAAGACGGGACATTTGGTGAAATACATATTCCATTGATTGATGGCGACAACATAAAACCTGGTTGGGTTGTTGATGGACAGCAACGTGCAGCTGCATTGCGAGAAGCTAACTGTGGAGAGTTCCAAATGCCAATCTCCGCTTTTATAACGAACGATACACAAGAGCAACGCGAACAATTCATTTTGGTTAATTCAACGAAACCACTTCCAAAAGGCTTGATTTATGAGTTACTGCCATTCACAGATACAAAACTTGCCAGGCCTCTTCAGAAAAAGCGGTTCCCCGCTAGGTTACTTGACGAACTAAATTACCACCCGGATTCACCAATGAATCGGATGATAAAAACTGCTACAAACCCTAATGGAAAAATTAAAGATAATTCTATACTGAAATTAATTGAAAGTAGCTTGGCTGAAGGAGCTCTTTATCGTTTTCGAGATGCCAAAAATGGTGAAGGCGACATAGACGCAATGTTCCAATTAATGTGTAATTATTGGTCAGCAGTTAGTCAAGTATTTCCCGAAGCATGGAACGTAAACCCAAAGGAGTCCCGATTAATGCATGGTGCGGGAATTTCTTCAATGGGCCACTTGATGGATGCTATTTATGATCGCTATCATTCAGAGGAACATGAGGATATAGTTTCTATCAACCAGTTTAAACATGATTTAGAGTTACTAAAACCATATTGTAAATGGACCAATGGCTATTGGGACTTCGGAACCGATCAAAAAGTGAAATGGAACGAACTGCAGAATATATCCAAAGACCTGCAAAATTTAACCAATTTCTTACTTCGCAAGTATCGGAATGAGGTTTGGAGATAAAAAATGGCTCGGATAGTTGTAGTTTATTCTGGCGGAATGGATTCATTTACAGTATTACACAAAGCCCTTAAAGAGGAGAACGAAGTATTCGCGCTATCGTTTGACTATGGGCAAAAACACAACAAAGAATTAGAGTGCGCAAAGCAAGTTACCGGTGAATTGGCTGTTGCACATAAAATTCTTGATATTAAAAACATCAGTTCTTTGTTTACCAGTTCTTCCCTTGTTTCCAACGAAATTGCTGTGCCTGAAGGTCACTATCAAGCGGAAAACATGAAGTCGACCGTAGTGCCGAACCGGAATATGATTTTGCTGTCTCTAGCAATTGGTTATGCAGTTAATATTAAGGCCTCAGAGGTATGGTATGGGGCTCACTCTGGCGATCATATAATATACCCTGACTGCAGGCCAGAATTCGTTGAAATCATGGATAGAGCATCCAAGGTAGCTAACTTTGAACCAGTTAAAGTATTCGCTCCATACCTCAACTCAGATAAAGTTGGCATTTTAAAAGATGGCTTCGCAATGGGACTAGACTACTCTAAAACTTGGACCTGTTATAAAGGTCTCGAGAGAGCATGTGGCAAATGTGGTTCATGTGTTGAAAGATTGGAGGCTTTTGAAGTTCATAACAAACTTGACCCTTTACCTTACCTATCTACTGTAGGGTAAACACCTGAATTAAATATGAATGTTCCAGGAGCACCCGGAACATTCACCTCTAGAAAATTCCCAAGCAGTTACACTGAATATTCCAAGCTTAAACTCTATATTGCGACTCTAAACACTTTTCAAATTTGCAATGAGAGCTCTTACAATTGAAGAACTACCCTTACCATCTGGATAAATAATATTTTTATTTATATCTTTAATTGCATAATATGATTGATGAGCAGCACTTTTGTTGCAAAAAACAAAATAATCAGCAGTTTTTACCAAACTCCGTAACGTATCTGTGGCAACCTTGTCATGGTTTAAAATGACTTCAACAGAAGGAAACAAAGTGTTCAGGATTTCTGCAGCTCGTTTTCCTGCTTTCTCAGTAAGAGTAGAAATACCAATTTTTTTGCCCTCTAATTGCTCAGAATTCGCATTTAAAGATGGATTATTCTTTTGAGAGCGAAGTTTTTCGAAAAGCAGGGACTCGGGCGAAAGTTGCTTCTCTAGCCAGATAAGCACACTTTGTGTATCAACTTCATATTCATCCCAATGGTCTGCTGCAAACGACCTTATTTTTGGCCATATTCCAAATTTCAAATAATTTTCGTCTTTTATTGCGTAGTCAAATAATGACTCAATGAAATCAATGACCGCACCTAGAGACCTTCGGCTTAACTCGACAGAAAGCACCAAATCAAATGCCTCCAAAACCTCCTTGTATTGAGCTTGCGAATGAGGCGTTTGCAAAAAGTGATTAATTAGGTCCTTAAGAAGTAGAATTGTTGTTAATGAAGTCTGGTCGTCGACTGAGATTAGTTCAATTAAAGATAACCAAAATTCTGAATCCGTTTTAACTTCTCGCTCTTCAATCCACCTTAGGAGGTGCGGTGATATGTCTCTAATTTTCTCAGGTTCACTGCATTCCTTTATTTTATTTGTAACCATCTCTAAATCGAAACCTTCAGATTTTGATTCCATAAGAAGGTCGACGTTTACCGAACGTTTATACCCATTAGAAAACCAGGTGTTCCAATCCAAAGTAGGATGTACGCCAGAATGAGGCAAGTCATCTGTCACTTCTTCGTGCGTGACATCCTTAGGTTCATCGTTAACACCATAAACATAGTCTTCATATTCATTCCATTTTTTTCTCAGAGGTATGCACGATTTTATTTCTTTTCTAATTTCAAGCGGTAACTTATCAAGCCAGTCAAGAATTTCGGGTATCTCTATGGACGAGCAATTTTCAGCATAGCGGAATAAAGCACTGGCTGTATTTATGTCTTTGGGGCTTTCTAATAAGGATTTAAACTCTTCGCTGAAAGATTGTTTCACTTTGAGAGTTAGTGCTGTCCTCTTTATTAGAGACTCTATATTTTCAACCCAAGATTTTTCTATAAAGTCAGGGACTACTTCAACTACATTTTCTACGCCCAATATAACGTTCAGTAAAACCCAAGATTTCCAATCTTCTTGGAACCTCGAATCGCTCTTTAATGCTAACTTATTCGTTAAGAAGGGCTGGAACTTGTCTAACTTGGCCCTAACTAACACCAAATCCATCTCTTCAAGACGGGCTTCGTGTATTTCCAAAGTTTTTGAAATGGCTCTAACTAAAATGTGATATATACGACTAGGGATTATCCCACTTACGTAATCTATTAAGGAGTCATGGCTAAGTATTTCTTCCCATTTTGACTGCGCTTTAAGAGACTGCAATTCGAGACTTATAATGTTTCTATGACTAAGCTTTCCAGAGTTTTTAATCTCGCCCAAATAGTCAGTGATTAATTCTGAATCTTTGTGTCTGCAGGCAACAAAGAAATCCCTTAGCATACGGCCTACAGGCCTTGATATATTCGGCTTAAAAGTAGGTTTAATTTCGAATCGTTTAGATATTTGAAGTAATTTCGAAATTACATATTTCACACTTTCGAGCTGTTGATCTTTGCTCGAGTATTCAAGGAGTTCAAATCTTACGATTCCATGCGGAAAAGCCTGTAAGGCTTCTTTTTCATATTCAAAAGAGGGCTGCCGAATTATTCGATAGTGGCTCGTATTAGAAGTACCCAAGGCAAAATGTAAACCATTCCTTAACTCCATTAGATTTTTTCGGCCATCACTAAACCCATAAAAGTATAAAACATTGTCGTTACATGATGCCAAGAAGAAGGGGCGACTTCCCTGTAACTTGTCCTTAGCATCTATTATCAACGGATAGACTGTGTTCAGCAGAACATCACTGTTAGGTTTATCAACTTCGATAAAATTCTCATAACTGAAGAATGTTTTCAGCCAAGTACCCTGCCTAAAAGAAGTCATGCTCATCTTCGTCATCTTCTATGTTTGAAACATGTTTATGATTATTAATTGGATTATTAGGCTCGATTTCCCTAGGTTTAAACTGATAGAATTCTTTAAATTCTATCCTCGCGCTTGAAAGTTGATGCTCATCTCCAGTGAGTGAAAGCATCTCTTCATTTTTATTAGCACCTGAATAGGTGAAGTTCATAGAACCCTTCAAGAAACACGACTCTGTAAGAAAACCTTTTATATGAACTTCTTGGCTTTCACAAATTCTAAATCCAACCTCTTTGCCCAGATTAGTCCGAAGCCGATACAAAGCAGCATCGTTAATAATGTCCTCCTTTACTACCATATTCAGATGACATCCACTCTTGACTGCAGTTTCCAACAGATCAAGAAAACTTACCTGTCTAGCCCCCCATTCTGGGTTTAAATAACTCCAGTTACCTGACCGATTGTCCAAAACGTCGAAATCAGTTAACCAAGCAGTTACCAACCATAAATTCTGAGGCACAATTATAACGCCAGCAAATATGCTCGATAAAATTTCTCTTAACTCTCGCTTGCCAAGGAGAGATTTCGTCAATATGTCCCTAGACGTTAACTCGATCATTGTATTGTTTCTGCTATTTCCAAATAAATTGATAAATAATTTTTTTGTCGAGCTATTTTGATAATTCTAGTGTGAAACAACATCCCTAAGTACTCAATTGCGAACGTGTTAATTTCGTAAATAATACTATTTAGCTTATCCACATCTTCAAAATTTAACCGTAGTTCAACTTTGCCTTGTTTTTTCGAAGTCAAAACATCAGAAACTTCTTGCTTCCAACTTGTGGAGAACTCGACAGACTTAACCTTGTCTACAAACAATCTACTTACAGCAAGTCTTTCAAAAACAGTTATGCCTCTCGCGAATCGGTTATAAAATTGTATAGAACCTTGCCTAATCGCACTGCCTTTCGGCCAAAGAAGTGCCAAAATTTTATCTTTTGCCTCATTGACCTCTCCATCAATTGCATTGTTTTTAGCAATCAGATAAGCCATAGCAACCAAGGGAATTTCTAACTGAAATTGCTTTTCTAATTTTTCCCATTGATTTAACCAATCTAAGAGATCTTTATCATTACTCGATGTACTCCCAGCTTTTAACAATCTTGTATGAAGTAGACTGTTAAAACTATGTGTTTGGGTCACTCCAAGCTTAGAAATAGCGGTTCTAAGTTCTCGTAAAGCCTCCAATCTATCGCGATAGCCTTGAGTTTGCCTAAGTCTATCTATTGCAGTTGCCAATTCTCTATTCTTTTGCAACTGAATCAATAACTGATGGATATCGTAGTTAACTTGTTCGTATTCTCCAATCTCAAAGCTTCTTGATAAATGATTTAACACACTAAGCGGGTCATTTACATACAACTCTTCAAAGCGGGAAACAACACCAACACCACCGGCTTCATTTTCTGTTAACCAAACTTTCAAATTATCTCCCGCCCACACAGGGTCGACATTAATATCAGATTCGCTAACATCCGGAAGAAGACTATGCAGCGTTGCAGATATCCCACCGCACAATGTATTTGCAAGTATATTTCTAAACCATGATATGAAGTGTTTTGTGGTTAATTTTTCTTCATATAAAAAACTAAGTAATGGCTTCAAAGCAACTAAGTTATTGTCATTTTGTAGAAACTCAATAATATCCTTCTGCAAAACTTGTTCTTCTGCATTCTCACCATCTAAGTCTTTCATCTGAAAAACCTCCAATGGAATTGAACAAATTGCGCTCTTAATATCGGGTTCTGAAATAGATTCAACAATAGACTTAATTGTTCTATTCTGTGAGCAAGCTAAATAATATATTGCTGTTGTGATGCAATCGAAAACCCAACCACCTTGGAACTGGTTTTTAAACAATGATGATTCTTTGAATAATGCTTCAACATAAGTAGCCCGTAGGCTACTTATGAGAACAGGATCTTTTAGTAATTGAAGCAAGCACTCTTCAGTAAAATGAAAATCCCAGTAAACTCCATCAACAAAAAGTACAGTTCCTACACCAACCGGTGAACCGTCATTCTCCCAGTTAAAGTCAACCTTAGACGACTCACCTGTTTTAAATTTTATAGTAGCTTCAGATCCTGTTGTATATCGAGTTAACTCAATCGGGGTCATTTGGGCGTGGCAGAAAAAGCAGATGCTTTTCAGAAGTTCGTGCCAATCAGAACTCTGTGGAATATTCAATTTATGAGAATCAGAATCAAAATAAAAGTCTGACGCCCAATTTAAGAAAGCATTACTTTTATCTGTCATGTTTTTGCTTTCAACTCTCTTTGTATATAACTCTGTTGGCTTAAATATTTCGATACTACTTCTTGAGTCTAAAACAATCCGTTTAATTGGTTCTGCACTTTTTCCAAATGCGTCATAAACCTCAATCCCACACTTCATGTCTTTTTCTGGTATAGGCGAAAAACTGTCTGATACCAACCAATCGCTTTCAGACTGGTTATTGATACTGTATCTTTTCGATACTCTACCAGGCGCAAATTCTTTCAAGCCTTGAAAAAAAGGCAATTCGTGCCACTCTTGTTTCCTGTCATCTTTTTTCCCTCTCAATATACAAATATTAAGGGAGGGTAAAGCCAATTCGCTAAATAATGTAGCAGGGAAAAACTCGGGCATAGGCGACCCGCTTTTGGTAACCCCCTTCCACTTGATTCCATCTATGGACCAATCTGTTTCAATTTTTTGTAGTAAATTTGGTATGAAGTCCATTCTTAGCGATCGAGGGCTTTGCCAAAATACCTGGTTGATATTTTCATCCGATAACCCTAATGCTGCCGTCAGGTATTTCTTCAACTCTTTTATGATTTGTTCATCACTGTTGAGAGCTTCAAGTTCATTTTTAAGATTGTTAAAATATAATTTACTGGTTTTACCTTCGGGATTCTTCAGGTTAGACCACAAGTGCGATTTACCCACTCTCCTACTGAGCCAATCCAGTGTTGCCATACATGCTTGCATCTTTTGAATGTGGCTATTTTCGATGGGGAGTCTGCTAGATTTTATTTGAGGGTCAACCAACCCCTCATACCGATGAAATGCAACTCTATCCCTACCATAGTCAGATAAAACCGTTACCATCCAGGGGCGCATTCCCCTAGATCTCCCGGCACGCCCCTTACGCTGAACGTACGATGCCATTCCTCTAGGAGCTTTATGTTGAATAACAACTCCTACTTCAGGATCATTAAAACCAACCTCAAGTGATGCTGTTGCGATTGTAATTTCTGCGTCACGATCAACCCCAGCGTCTTGACTAGATGTTCGAGAAACTCTAGCTCTATCATGCTCATTCATTGCATGGCCAATGTATTCACAAATAGACCAATCCTGACCTAGTGCATTCATTTGCTCATTTTGAACGTCATATTCTGGGTGTTTGCCGCTTCTTAGAAACGCCAGGGGAGTTTTTTTCGGTTTGAGGTTTTTGTAATAATGATCCCATCCTTCAGCATCCGCCATCATCTCGAACAATCGGTTATTTACATCCAAGTCATCAGTAAATACAAAAAGCTTACTTCCATAAGTACCTTTCGAAACAGAGTAATTTATAGTATCCATCATTCTCTGAAACAGCATAGTGGTCTGAATCGTAGTAGAAAGTAACGCAGTTTGAGATACGGGATCCCCTCGCACAGCCAACAAGTACTCTGCCCCTTCCTCTAACATTTCGGATTCTAACGGCTCAATAGCTTCAACCTGATAATCAGAAACACCGGTGAATGAGGCAAAAAACTTGGAAGCATTATTTAACGTAGCTGACAGCCCCACAAAGTGTGGTGAAGAATTCGTGTACTTCATCCATCGCTTAAGTAAATAAGACGTTTGCGCCCCTGTAGAACCTTCATAAGTATGCACTTCATCTAGAAGTACCAAAGGAATAGATTGATTTTTGCGCGCACCAAATAGATGGTTAGAGAAACTGTTTCCTAAATGCTGGTTTAGCATTTCAGTTGTCGTAAAAAGAATATCAGGCGCGGGAGACTCTCGTGTTAACGCTATTTCATCTCCTTCAATTCTTTCACCGCAAGACCCACAAGTTAACACTTCATTATCTGCGACAAAATCTTCGCCTTTCCACTTTAATACGCCGGAGCACTTACAACTCAACATGTTGTAAGAATGATTTCCTTTCGCTAGTTCTGAGTCTTTTTTACTCCAAGTATCACCGAAAAACGTGCCAATTCTAATTTTTCGGGCGTTATGTCTCTGCAAGTAAGAGTCTAACTTCCTAGCTTGGTGAAAGGTTTCCTGAAATTGGTCTTTGAGCAACTCTTTCCTAGGATAAATTGCTAAGATTCTAACTTTAATCTCTTGGTTTTGAGTGAGTTCAACAGCCAGATTAGCTAAGGCAGGCAAGTAAAATGAGAGTGTTTTACCACTACCAGTTCCTGCACACACTATAGTTGCAGAAGCAACATTACTTTTTTTAGTCAGTTTATTAAGAATTCTTGTTGTCGCTCTTTTTTGAAATCCAGAGAGCTTAAACTCTTGGTTATCCCCAAGCATAGAAAAGAGCGCTTCTCTGTAATTACTGCCTAACTGGTTCGATTTACATACTTCTTCAACAACTAAATTAGGTTCTATATCCCTTTGTGGATATTTTCGCGCTCTGCGTATAAATCTGAAATCTGAGACAAGAGTCTTAGTATTCTTTAGACTTTGCCCGTGAAACCACTGTCGCAACTTTTTAGAAAGATAAACCGACTGAGCCATTCGACTTCGGTAAGCATCGGGGAAGAAAATATCAGCGATAGAAAAGATTAAACATCTCTTCATTAATTCTCTAAATATATCTTGAGCATTTTGGGAGGTTTGAGACTGTATAATTTCAATTATCTCACCTTTTGTATGGCGAACCTCCGTATCCCCCCACGCCAACAGCTTAAACTCTCTCTGCTCAATAACGTCTAGGCAGCTATCCAAACAATGCCGAAGTTCATTTTCATGTATCATAAACGACTACTTTCCTAATTATTTTCTTTCTACCTTGAAATTCGTTAGTTTACTGTTGGATTTAAGCCAATCTAGGACTTGAGGGGTCAGCAAATCTAAAGTCGCAGTTTCAAATGGAGAGTTTACTGCCTTAAAAAATCTTGCAACATCTTTGGGAAAATCAGAAAGATCAAATTGTGCTTTCAAGTTCTCCAAAGAGTCGCGTAACTCCTGAATTCGGATTGCACAATCCTTTGTAACAGTTCTATTTCGCTTCAACGCTTCTAAAGTAGAAATTTCTCTATTAAATTTTTCATAGTTATCTTTTTGAGTTGGGTTGTATTTCTGGCTTTCTAAGACCTGTTCTTCAATAAAAACTCTTTTATCTATCAATGCTAACCACTTTTGCCAACAGTCTTCATTGGCCGCTTTTATTTTTTCTGATAGTCCTTTCAACATATCTCGGGCATGAATATACGAATCCTTTTGTTGCACCTTATAATTTTCGTCTCTCCAAGCGCGCTCAAACTCATCAAACTTTGTTATAGCACTACTAATTAGTTCTGCCGCCTCCCGATTGAAAACAATAGTACTAATGCCATTTCGATATATACAATCATCAGAGAAAACGGTGCTGTAGTCTGGCGTTTCCTCTAATTTTCTGTTTACGTAGTTCAAAGCTTGCAAAAATTCAAACTGCGTTTTGAACTTGTCACTTACAGAACGCAACTCATTGTAAATAATCTCATTACCTTCAATAATCACTTCATTCTGTTGGGAACTATCTGCCAACATGATTTCTGATTTAAAAGTAGCAACTCTTTCCTTCAAACTATTCATTTACTATCTGACTCCATAAACGAGGTTAAGTCCGAAAGTGTTTGGCTTAAATTAGCGTTTGTATTTTTGATGCTTTGGTTAAGTGAATTTAACTGATTTGCACCCACAGTTTTATTGACCAGTTGTATTTTCGGCAATGCTAACTTTTCAAAGGCTTCCCAATGGGAAAGAACTTTTGACAATAGAGTGATGAGTTTCCCATCAAGGTTGGCAAGAATCTCCATCTCTTTTTGCTCATCTTCAACGGTTATTAGCTTGATGGCATTTTTAACATCAATCCAACTTAAAGTTTCTAGCAATATTTTGATATCTTGATCGGCCGTTTTTCGCTTCAGGATTTCATCTGGATACAATCCCAAATCTTGAATAGATTTGTACACTTCTCTTATATCCTCAAGTAATTTTTGAAATTCCTCTCTATTCTCACAATCGCCAATAAACATTTTTATTTTAAGGAGGTTTGGCTTTATTTCATCGATTGCCGCTTTCTTAAGTCGCCGCAATGCTGGATCAAGCTTCTCCTCGCCATTTTTTCTGGCTTCTTTGATTGCCGCCTTTAATATGTCTGAGTCGATAGCAACATTGTCAATAAGAACAAGACTTGACCAAACCATTTGCGTATCGTCCCATTGGTCTAACAAAGCTGTCCTTAATTGTTCGAAAACAGAGTTTAGCGGTTCTTTTAGAATCGATTTGATGTGCACACTTTTCATGAAAAGCGTGTTTTCAAGGCTACCTTGCTCTTTTAGTCCCAAACCATTTAGCAACATCAACTGCTTATCCACTGAGCGTACTAAATATTTCTTACGTAATGCTTTGAGAGCAACCTTTAAAGCATGGGGAACCCATTTTTCAGCGAAACTTTTATAATAAGCAAAATCTTCATATCCTTTTTCATAATTCCAACCCGTAGATGGATTATCTTTGTTAGTTCTGTGATAGCGAATTATCGCCAGTGCAGTCCGTTGTAGTACATTCGAAGACTTTTCATCATAGAAATCGTGCTCTGAGCAAAACTCAACCAACGATAATGCATTGTTATTATTTGAGTTTGGTAACTTAATTAAAAAGTGTGGTTCTGACTTAAGAATTGCTTCAAAGGCTGTTCTTGTTTTTTTCCCAGATTCAAAGACTTTACTATTTTTAAACCCAACCCATTCTGAAAGTTGTGATTCTTCAATCATTGTATAAAGTTGGCTTCTGAAATCCTTCGCCAACTTAGAATCAATAGGTGCCTCATTGTTGAACCACCTCCCAAGTTGCTCCTCAATAAAATCAGACTTACTCGGAATAGAAATCGGGGCGGTCTCAACCGGTTTCGGTGTTGCTATCACAGCAGGGCTTGGTGTAGGGATATGAATTTCACTACCTAAGTAGGGAGCGAGTTCTGATAAATTGAATGAAATAGCAACTTCTTTGGGTAAAACTGATCTCAAAGCTTCCATGCTAGATTTATCTGACCAGATTGAACAAAGTGTTATAGCTTGTTGCGGAGTCGCAAGACCCAAATTGCTCAATTCAGCTAGAAGTGTTGGTTTGCGCTCTTTAAGTTCAACATTCTTAGGAAATATACCCGCTTCATAATCGTTTCGTTGATATCTTAAAATATTAAGTAAAATATCATTCAACACATCTCGTGGATTAAAGATTAACGAACCGGAATCGTTGGAACAATACCATTTCGCAAGATTTACTATGGCCTCTTTATTAAACGGAAAAAGTGGGATATGTAAAGAAGATTTACCAAATGCTTCCAAACACAAGCTATCACTCTCATCCAGTTCGTCATTCCATATAGGAATATTATCATCCCAATCTTCAAGGCTAATGACATCCTGTAATTGGGATTTCCCATAGCGGGCCGCATTTAAATACCGACTGCAAAAGTCGACTATTTTAGTAGGGATCTCTTCTTGGCTGTCCTGATTATTTTTGATTTGCCACTCAAATCTTGCTCTCGTCCTAATAGTGTTTTGTCTTCTTGTATAACCGCTGTAGCCACTTGTAACAGCGAGTACTGATTTCAGAGTGCATAATTCATCTTTAGGTTCCTCTAACAGGCAATCTATCAATACATCTTCGATAGCCGAAATTGCAGCGAGATCCTCAACTAAAATAACAAGCGTTTGATTACGTGCTTTTAGGTGCTTTCTTATTTCTTTAAATAGATCCTGAAAGTTGCCACTACCAAATTGAAATAACTGTTGGAAAGCGGTTTGTGAGGCTCGGCCAACCCCCTCATTTATTACTTCTAATGCCTTTTTACTTTGCTCGGGGTTACTGTCTAATCTAAGTGCACTTAAAGCTTTACGACCGGGTAAAGATAAATTATCTATTTCAATCTCTTCAATTATCGAGTCGAAATCTTTCTGTGACAAAGCAAATTCTTTTTGGCGCAACTCTTCCTCTGTTGCCCCTTTTATCCACCTAGTTGCTATATTGTAAATATAACTATCATCACTAATTAGTCTCAATTTAAATTCAATATCGTCAACTAAATTAGGGAGTTGTTTAGCAAACTGTATCCTCTCTATTACTTCTCGGGCTCCAGCAGAACCAGGTTGGCAGTTATCCAAAAGTTGAACACTCTCTTCACCAATATCCTGAATGCCATGTTTTAAGTGGGTACCAAAAAGATCAGCTATTTTTCTAGCGACTAGAGTATTTCCGACTTCGTCTACCTGCTTTCGAGCGCTTTCAAAAACATCTCCTTCCAAACCGTTAAGAAGTAGGTGAAGAGTCTGTCTTAAACTTGCATTCTTCGGGATTCGCACTATCTGCCAGTTTTCTTCCTGAACTATTTTCTCATTTTTAAGCTTCGCATGTAGCCACCTTATAAGGTGTGATTTGCCTAACCCAGCATCAGCAACGATAGGAATGGGCCTATCAATTCTTAAAAAATGATCTAGAAGGTCCTTTTCGGTAGCCTCTTCTTCAGGTTTATTGCTACTAAATTTAGTCAGCTGCATCGGTTCATGAACAGCCAGCAATGTCTCATCTGAGAGTTCTTCAGCTTCAGTTTTGATACAATCAATTACGTTCTGTACAGATGGCCAGTATCTATCTAAACTCATTTTTCTACCCCAAATCTAATGTGACTAACTGGCCTTTTTTTGTTTCCAGGTAGGTTCAACTGCATTGTTTTTTCAGCATCCGATTTAGGCACAAGAAAAATAAGCCCCTCAATATTAAGTCGGTACAAAGCCTGAGAAAGACTTGCCGATAGTTCGTGCTCAGGCAAAGATTTCCAATCTTTTACCTTAGAGCGAATAAGTTCCTCGATGGTGCAGCGATACGCTCCACCATCAATTACGGGAAGTATTCCCCTTAGTTGAATTAAAAATTCTTCTACTGGCATCTCACTAGCAGCATCTGAATTTTTTAATATTTTGATAACCGCAGGTCTAATTAAGCGAGTTGGATCAACCACAAGCGTATCTTTGGTTACTTGTTCTAGAAAACCTAAAAGAAGACCATAGTTGGCAAAAGTAGCAGTCTCGGAACTGTTAATAGTAAGGCGAGTATCGTTTCCAGATCTTGGTGGTAGATACTTTCCAACGATGGTTTCGATTTCTGTAGACTTAAAAAAATTACCACCTGCAAATGTAAATGAGTCCAGACACAAAAAAAGTGCCATGCCTCGAAGCAGTGGTTCTATTCCAGTTCCATCGACGATATCAAGCTTCTCTTTAAATAAAGTTTGAGTAATTCTTTCTCCAAGGTTGTCATCACATGAAAACTCTGACCAAGCCTTGATCCCTTCTTCATTTTGCTGCCATAAACCAGTTTCCTTCCAAAAAAATAAAGTTTCTCTCAGCTTTTTTTCGGGGTTAGTGCTTCTCTTAAACTCTCCCTGAGCATCACACTCCTCATCGATAAAAAGATAATCTGGCATGTTCGATGACAAAATAGCGGTCAATGGTAAATGTTCTTCGCTTTTATTTTTTTTGGAAAAATGTCGGTTAACCAAACGGTCAATGAAATGTAGTGAAGGTATATGGCTGCCTGGATTCGCATTGTTTATTACTGACATCAGTTTTGTCCTAGCAGATTTCTAAAGTTACTTATTGATAATGACGATGAATAATTTTCGTACCAATTCCGATATTCCTTGCCTGACTCTTTTTGTGACCTTTCTGCAAAGAAATACGTTACCTTCTCTCTAACCTTTGGTACATCAATTACTTTTGCACTTTCCTCAGCAATCAATATGGTAGGCCAGAAGCTCGATTCATCCTCAAATTCTTGAGAAATCCAGAACTGTTCAAAGCCAATTGGTAAGGTTTCTTGGAACTCTGCCAAAAACCTATCAGATGCCTGAATACCCGAAATAATATTTTTCACTAACATTGATTTCAGTAAACCTTTCCAATCGAAAATATCATTATTATCGTAGTAAACCATGCACATATTCCTGTTAGAAATCAGCGGTTGTAATCTGGGCGTCGAAGTTGCCTGAGATGTATAGTTATCCAGATAGGCTGCCCCTCCAACAGTAGGGGAGAATCCGTCGCAATTGCGACACCCCCTGCAGGCTCGCTGTGCAGGTACATGATTAATCGAATAGTATTTAGACAGCGTTTTACAAAGTGTTACGGAGTTATTTTCTAGGTACTGCCTCAAAACATTAAATCGGTCATTCTGCACAGTTAACTCACGTTCTCGGTATCTATTAATTTCAGTTTCCCAATAATCCTTTTTCAGTGCTTTGGGCTCTAACAACTCTATTACTATTGTTTCAGAATAATCTTCCCAGAACTTTTGAAATTGTAGTTGGTCATAACTTTCATCTGACGTTGAAGGTAATTTAGGAACTTCATAATATATTTTGATAGCGCCAGCACGCTGCATAAACAGCAAAGTTAACCAATTCCACTCACTGTTAGTATCGGTTTTTTTATCTAAATCCTTTCGAAAAATGGAAGTGTCTAGCTTGTAAAGGTCATCACTTTCAAACAAATCACTTTTGACAGGTTGTCTGCGCTCGAACATATCCATCCAACGCTCAAACCCTAGGTCAATCGATATGATGTTTTCTCTGTTAATTTTTTGAGCAATGGATAACTGATCATCATGATAAACCATTAATGCCATTGCTGAGTCACCGTTACGGCCAGCTCTTCCGATTTCCTGATAATACCTATCAATGTTATCTGGAACACTAGCGTGTAGAACTGTTTTAACATCCGCTTTATCCATCCCGACACCAAAAGCAGAAGTTGCAACGATGATGTCGTACTGGTTACTCTTCCATTTTTCTATTATTCCGTTTCTTGCTTCATATTTAGTGTCGCCGTCAAACTTAGCAATCCTGGTACATCCATAATCCTTTAATTTTCTATATACTTCCTCAGCTTCAGACTTTACTGTTGTATATAAAATCATTGGTTTCGGTAGAAAAAAGGTATATTTACATACTGAAGACAGATGCTCATCCCTATTAACTTTTAACACAGAGCTTTTAATTTCTGGGCGAAGAAAATTACCATTGACGATAATCGGATCGCTAATTCCATCACCATAAACTTTATTGATTGCCTCTATATTCGATTGAGTAAACGTTGCCGACATCAGGACAGTATTAAACTTACTTTTTGAAACCTTTCTGAGTGTTGCTAACAATGCTCCAAATTTTTGAAAGTCTGGCCTAAAATTGGTGCCCCAACTATCAATTAGATGAGCCTCATCGACAATAATTTCTGCAATTTGATCGCTGCGCGATAATGAAAAAAGCAAATAAAGTAAACTTCCAGTAAGTGATTCTGGTGATGTAAAGAGAACTTTCTGACGGCCCGTTTGCATGTTTAACTTTATTTCTTCTCTCTCTTCCTGAGTTAAACTTTGGACTTCCCAGCTTTTACTAGACAGTCTGTTGTTCCAAAAAATACGTTTCTTCAAATTTGGCAGG
>NZ_BMYR01000017.1 GCF_014652375.1 Alishewanella tabrizica
AAAACTAAAGAGTAGTGGATCACTTTTAGATTGTTGGGGTGGATCACTATTGGGTTGTTGTTGACAGCAGCAGCAGGATGAGTGGGCACCGGGAGGTGCTTCTCGAAGCCGGTGGAAAAAATTACTACCCAGCTGAGGGCGCTGCGCCGTGCTATTCGCTACTTTTCATAACCTGATGACTCAGCTTTGTGCTTCAATATTCACTAGCCTGCTGCGTTTCCGATATTTGTATTTGCGCTTGTTGCTAGTGAGCTTTAGAATTGCCCGTACTTAGATAATCGGTTTTGCTATGCGCACTTTATATAACCAGCCTGCTGAGGCTTATTCTACATTTCGTCTTAAAAACACGTTGTCTGAAGTCATTGTGATTGATGAACTCTCAGATCTGGCTGTCGTTAATGCAGAAAATCCACCTGTAATTATTGGCGAAGGTAGTAATACCGTTTTTTTGGCATCTCAAGATCGCCCGCTTCTACGTTTTTTAGCCCAATCTAAAACGGTAACCGCTGAGACCTTACAACACATAGAGCTGCATGTAGAAGCTGGGCATAATTGGCATGAACTCGTAACCTGGGCAGTAACACAACAGCTCTGGGGAATTGAGAACCAAGCGTTAATCCCCGGATCTGTTGGTGCTGCACCGGTACAGAATATCGGTGCCTATGGGGTAGAATTCTCCGATGTCTGTAGTTATGTTGATTTTTATGATTGGACGGAACGCAACGTTAGGCGATTAAACAATAATGACTGTCAGTTTGCTTATCGGGATAGTATTTTTAAACACCAATTACAAGGTAAGGGTATTATTGTAGCTGTTGGTTTAAAACTATATAAGGTTCCAAAACCTGTTTTAACTTACCCTGGATTAGATACGTTACCAACTTCGGTTTCACTACAGCAAATTTATCAACAGATAATTGCTATCCGTCAGGCAAAATTACCGGATTATAATGTTATTGCTAACTGTGGTAGCTTTTTTAAAAATCCTGTTATAAGCCAATCTCACTATCAAAAATTACAAAGCTCTTTTGCAAAGATCCCAGGATTTAGTGTGGAAAATGGCATTAAAGTCCCGGCAGCATGGCTAATCGATCAGGCCGGCTTTAAGGGTTATAAGCTTAATAATGTAGGGTGCTATGAACATCAGCCGCTGGTACTCGTTAACTACGGTGGTGCAGATGGTGCAGCATTACTCGATTTAGTTTGTTTGATCCAACAGAAAATACAAGCACAATTTCAGATTATGTTAGAGCCAGAAGTGCGTTTATTAGACAGCAACGGACACCACTATGTCGAAAGCTAGTCTACAAGTACAGCGACAGTTACTTGCAGTTTTAGCTGATGGAGGTTTTCACTCAGGTCAAGCGTTGGCTGAACAATTTGGCGTAAGTCGGACGGCTATCGCGAATTACATCAATGATTTGGAGCAGGTTGGTTTAGATGTTTATAAGGTAAAGGGAAAGGGCTATGGTTTAGCTCGTCCGTTACTTTTATTAGATGCGCAGCGGATAAAAAAATTGCAATCGGTTGGGACGGCGCCAGTCTTCGTGCAGCACATAACAGACTCAACAAATTTACAGCTGCTGCAAATGCTTCAAAATGCATCGCCTCCGTTAAAAGCCACGGTTGTTGTAGCTGAAGCGCAGACTGCTGGCCGGGGCCGCCGCGGACGTCAGTGGTATTCGCCTTATGGAAGCAATTTGTATTTCAGCTATTACTGGCGGTTAGAACAAGGAGTGCAAGCCGCAATGGGTTTAAGCTTAGTGGCAGGTTGTGCACTATGCAGTTTACTTAGACGCGAGTATCAAGTTAATGCGCAACTGAAATGGCCAAACGATATTTACATTAATGGCCATAAGATTGCCGGAGTTTTGGTTGAGCTAGCGGGGCAAGCTGATGCGGCTTGTAATGTGATTATCGGTATTGGATTAAATATTGCTTTACCTGAAACCGCTTTACAACATATCAATCAGCCATATGCCGATCTAACGCAAGCTACCGGTCAGCTTATTGATCGCAATAAATTAATAGTACAATTACAAGATGAATTAACAAATGCTCTAAATACCTTTGAAATAGAAGGTTTTAAGCCTTTTCAACAGATCTTTAATCAGTACGATGTTTTTGCGAAGTGTTTAGTTAGTATAAGTGGTTCAGCTACCGCAAGTGGGATCTGTTTAGGTGTTGATGAAAATGGTGCAGTTTTGTTAGAACAAGACGGGAATATACAGGCTTATTATGGCGGTGAAATATCGTTAAGGGCTAGCACATAATGTATTTACTATTAGATGTTGGTAATACTCGAACTAAGGCGGTAACTTATCATAATGGGCAGTTTAGACCTTTAACTGAAGTGACAGCTGAAACACTTAAAGATGAAGCTTGGCAAGGGGTTTATGTGGCAAGTGTGGCAGCTGAGGACAAAATTAGTCTATTAAAACAAAAATTAGAATTAGGTCATGTTCCTTGGCATTTACTGAGAAGTGAAGCAAGTGCTTTCTCAGTGACAAATTGCTACCAAATGCCAGAAAAGCTTGGCGTGGATCGTTGGCTCGCCCTGCTAGGTGCCGCCACATTATTTGTTAACACTGATCTGCTAATAATAGATGCTGGTACCGCGCTCACGTTAGACTGGTTAAATGATAAACAACAACACGAAGGCGGCTGGATAATACCCGGAGTACGTTTGCAACAGGAAGCCGTAATTAGTAATACCGCCAAAGTACAAAGTCGCCCTGGTGAGGCCAATAGTTTAAGATTGGGTAATGATACGCATAGTTGTGTGGAAAATGGCGCTTTAGCTGCCGTTACAGGGGCGATTCGACTCGCTTGGCAACTTCGGCCAGCGAAGCACTTATTACTTACAGGTGGTGATGCAGAAAAGCTTACTACCTACTTAACAGATCTTCCTGTCTACCATGATCCTTTATTGATATTTCGTGGAGTAGCGCGTTATATCAACAGTTAATCTTTGAATTGCGCAACAATTAGCCGTTCGGCGAACAAATTATACTTTTTTCGGTTTTTCTTGTTGCGCAGTAACCGCCATTCTACTAGAATTCGCACCCACTGACGTAGTGCCGCTTTAGCTCAGTTGGTAGAGCAACTGACTTGTAATCAGTAGGTCATCCGTTCGACTCGGATAAGCGGCACCATTAGTTGTGGATCTCGTCAGGAGAATAGCTACGAATAGGCCGCGGGCATCGTATAATGGCTATTACCTCAGCCTTCCAAGCTGAAGATGCGGGTTCGATTCCCGCTGCCCGCTCCAGATACAAAGTTGCTGATATAGCTCAGGCGGTAGAGCGCATCCTTGGTAAGGATGAGGTCCCCAGTTCGATTCTGGGTATCAGCACCATCTTGCATGCCTTCCTCGTTCGCATTACAATCATACATCGTTAATTCGCCGTTTTGTTTAATAAAGGGTTACTTATGGCTAAGGCTAAATTTGAACGCGTAAAACCGCACGTAAACGTAGGTACTATCGGCCACGTTGACCACGGTAAAACTACTCTGACAGCTGCTATCACTAACGTATTAGCTAAGCATTACGGCGGTCAGGCATTTGCTTTCGATCAAATTGATAAAGCACCAGAAGAAAAAGCTCGTGGTATCACGATCAATACTTCACACGTAGAATATGACACGCCAACACGCCACTATGCGCACGTTGACTGTCCAGGTCACGCCGACTATGTTAAGAACATGATCACAGGTGCTGCACAGATGGACGGCGCAATCCTGGTAGTAGCAGCGACTGACGGCCCAATGCCACAAACACGTGAGCACATCCTGTTATCACGTCAGGTAGGCGTACCGTACATCATCGTGTTCATGAACAAGTGTGACATGGTAGATGACGAAGAATTATTAGAATTAGTAGAAATGGAAGTGCGTGAGCTTCTTTCAGACTACGACTTCCCAGGTGATGACCTGCCAGTAATCCGTGGTTCAGCCTTAAAAGGTCTGGAAGGCGATGCTGAGTGGGAAAAGAAAATCCTGGAATTAGGCGAAGCGTTAGATACTTACATCCCAGAGCCAGTACGTGCGATTGATAAGCCATTCATCATGCCAATCGAAGACGTATTCTCAATTGCTGGTCGTGGTACTGTAGTAACAGGCCGTGTAGAGCAGGGTATCGTTAAAGTAGGTGAGACCGTAGAAATCGTTGGTATCAAAGATACTGTTGCTACTACCTGTACTGGTGTAGAAATGTTCCGTAAGCTGTTAGACGAAGGTCGTGCAGGTGAGAACATTGGTGCCTTATTACGTGGTACTAAGCGTGAAGACGTAGAACGTGGTCAAGTACTTGCTAAGCCAGGTTCAATCAAGCCACACACTAAGTTCGAAGGCGAAGTGTACGTATTGTCAAAAGAAGAAGGCGGTCGTCACACGCCATTCTTCAAAGGCTACCGTCCACAGTTCTACTTCCGTACTACAGACGTAACTGGCGCAGTTGAGCTGCCAGAAGGCGTAGAGATGGTAATGCCAGGCGACAACTTGAAGTTTGTTGTTGAACTGATTTGCCCAATCGCGATGGACGAAGGTTTACGCTTCGCTATCCGTGAAGGTGGCCGTACAGTAGGTGCTGGTGTAGTATCAAAAATCATCGCGTAATTATTGATTTCGCATTGATGTAAAAAGAAGGCTCCGTTTGGGGCCTTTTTGTTATTTAATATTCTAAAAATTATGCAATAAGATATTGTAAGCTTGTTTTAGCACGCCAAGGCAGTATAATGGGCGGCTATTTAACGGCACGGCAAAATCACCGTATAATGCGTGTTGTTTTATTTTCGTAGGGGCATAGTTCCAATTGGTAGAACAGCGGTCTCCAAAACCGATGGTTGGGGGTTCGAATCCCTCTGCCCCTGCCACTATTTTCGGGTTCGGACACCTTGCCGAGCCATTATGCATGTTTATATCATTAGCATAAGTAAGCCAAATTAAGTGAGTGGAAGCATGAGTGCAACAAGCGAAGCCCCAAAAAGCGGATTAGATCTGGTTAAATGGTTGTTAGTGCTAGTGATATTGTCACTGGTCGTGGTTGGTAATTACATTTATGAATTATCGAGTCTGGAAAGAGCGATTGCCATTGTTGTGCTAGTAGCGGCTGCAGGTTTTGTTGCTGCACAAACCACCAAAGGAAAGATTTTTCTCAATTTTGCTAAAGAGTCACGCACTGAAGTTCGCAAAGTAGTATGGCCAACTCGTCAAGAAACCATGCAAACCACCATTATTGTGATTATTGCTACCATTATTATGGGGCTTATTTTGTGGGGGCTTGACGCAATTTTATTACGTGTTGTGTCTTTCTTTACCGGACTGGGGATGTAAGTTATGGCTGAAAAAATGCGTTGGTACGTCGTGCAAGCCTTTTCAGGTTTCGAGCAGCGAGTGGCTACCTCCTTACGTGAACATATCAAAATCCATAGCATGGAAGAAAAGTTTGGCGAAGTGCTAGTACCAACTGAAGAAGTTGTTGAAATGCGTGCGGGTCAAAAACGTAAATCTGAGCGCAAATTCTTTCCTGGCTACGTGTTAGTGCAAATGGAAATGTGCGAAGAAGCGTGGCACTTAGTAAAAAGTGTGCCTCGCGTATTAGGTTTTATCGGTGGCACTTCAGATCGTCCAGCGCCTATTTCTGAAAAAGAAGCGATGACGATATTAAATCGCTTACAAGATAATGCAGATAAACCTAAGCCGAAAACACTGTTTGAAGCCGGTGAAGTTGTCCGTGTTACTGAAGGTCCATTCGCCGACTTTAATGGCGTTGTAGAAGAAGTCGATTATGAGAAAAGTCGCGTAAAAGTGTCTGTTTTAATCTTCGGCCGTGCTACGCCTGTAGAACTTGAATTTGGTCAAGTCGAAAAAGCTTAAATTACAACTTGTATCGGGGCGCTGATTAAAATATAATCTGCGCCCTTTTTATCGTTTGGGAAGCCGTTTGAGTAAGTGTCCTCGCACTTACAAGGCTAAGACCCACTAACAGAGGTGAAACATGGCAAAGAAAGTCACTGCACTTATTAAACTGCAGGTAAAAGCCGGTATGGCAAACCCGTCGCCACCAGTAGGTCCGGCGTTAGGTCAACACGGTGTTAACATCATGGAATTCTGTAAAGGCTTTAACGCTCGCACAGAAAGTCTTGAAAAAGGCATGCCAATTCCTGTTGTTATTACAGTATATAGCGATCGTTCTTTCACGTTCGAAACTCGCACTCCACCAGCGTCTTTCTTATTATTGAAAGCGGCTGGCCTGAAGAGTGGTTCTGGTCGTCCTAATACCCAGAAAGTTGGCAAAATTTCAGCTGCTCAGATTGAAGAGATCGTTAAGGTCAAACAACCTGATTTAACAGCTGCAGATCATGCTGCTGCGGTGCGTACCATTGAAGGTACTGCTCGTTCAATGGGCTTAGTGGTGGAGGGCTAATCGATGGCTAAATTAACAAAACGCGCTAAGTTAATCCGTTCTAAAGTGGATTCAACTCGCGAGTATGATATCAATGAAGCTGTTGCTTTATTGAAAGAATTAACTGCTGGTAAGTTCCTTGAAAGCGTTGATGTTGCAGTAAACCTGGGTATTGACGCACGTAAATCTGATCAGAACGTACGTGGTGCCACAGTGTTACCACACGGTACTGGTCGCACAGTACGTGTTGCAGTATTCACCCAAGGTGCTAATGCTGAAGCTGCGAAAGCTGCTGGTGCAGATATCGTTGGTATGGAAGACTTAGCTGAACAAGTTAAGAAAGGCGTAATGAATTTCGACGTGGTTATTGCTTCTCCTGATGCAATGCGTGTTGTAGGTATGTTAGGTCAAATTTTAGGCCCACGCGGTCTGATGCCAAACCCGAAAACTGGTACTGTTACCCCTAACGTAGCAGAAGCGGTTAAAAATGCTAAAGCCGGTCAGGTTCGTTACCGTAATGACAAGAATGGTATTATCCATTCAACTATCGGCAAAATCGATTTCGATGCTGATAAACTGAAAGAAAACTTAGAAGCTTTATTAATTGCATTGAAGCGTGCTAAGCCTTCAGTAGCAAAAGGTGTGTATATCAAGAAAGTAACCCTTTCTTCTACACACGGTGCAGGGTTAACTCTGAGCCAAGCTTCATTAAGTGCTGTAGTATAAGCGCTTTACAGCAAGGGTAGGTTAATTTATAATCTCGCCCTCGTTTTTAGGGTAGAAGCTAGGCCGTCAAAAGCGCTAGCTTCCGTCCAAGACCGTAGGTGTCACAACGCTTTTTTGAGTAGCGTGACTTAAAATAACCAACCTACGCAGACGGTGTAGGCCCCAGAAAGAATTAAATTCCTTCTGGTCTCACCGTAAATCGCGCGCTGGCAACCGCCAGCGATGTGTAGGCAACCGAGCATAATGCTCGGATGAACCAGGAGTTAAGAGCCAATGGCTATTAAGCTTGAAGACAAAAAAGCAATTGTTGCTGAAGTCCAGGAAGCTGCCAAAGGTGCTTTATCTGCGGTAGTCGCAGACGCTCGTGGTGTCACTGTAGGCAAAATCACTGCACTGCGTAAGCAGGCACGTGAAGCGGGTGTATGGGTTAAAGTAGTCCGTAACACCTTAGCGCGCCGCGCAGTTGAAGGCACCGAATTTGAGTGTCTGAAAGATGTATTTGTAGGCCCAACATTAGTTGCGTTTTCTAAGGAGCACCCAGGTGCTGCAGCGCGTATCTTCAAAGATTTCGCCAAAGATAACAAAAACTTTGAGCTTAAAGGTGCAGCTTTCAACGGTACCCCAGTGAACATCGACGTTTTAGCATCGTTACCAACTTACGACGAAGCTATTGCACGCCTGATGAGCACCATGAAAGAGGCAGCAGCCGGCAAATTGGTACGTACCATTGCCGCGGTTCGCGACCAAAAACAAGAGCAAGCCGCGTAATTTTACGTTTGGTTTGAGTAGAGTTTAATTCGGGCCAAGGCCCACAATTTAGGAATCTGCGCAATGTCAGTGACTAAAGAGCAAATCTTAGACGCTATCGCAGCAATGTCTGTAATGGAAGTTGTTGAGTTAGTATCTGCAATGGAAGAAAAATTCGGTGTTTCAGCCGCTGCTGCAGTAGCTGTAGCTGCTGGTCCAGCTGCTGTTGTTGAAGAGCAAACTGAATTCAACGTAATCTTAGCCGCTGTTGGCGCTAACAAAGTATCTGTTATCAAAGCAGTACGTGGCGCAACCGGTTTAGGTTTGAAAGAAGCAAAAGACTTGGTTGAAAGCGCTCCAGCGCCAATCAAAGAAGCTGTTTCTAAAGCAGAAGCCGAAGCTCTCAAGAAAGAACTTGAAGAAGCTGGTGCAACTGTTGAAATCAAATAATCTGGTGCAAACCAGATTAGCTGCCTGAGAAATTGGGCCGGGCTGGTGATGAATTAATCACCGGCCTTTTTGCGCTGTGGGACAATGATTTCCCCACCCCTATTGTTACCAGTCCTGGTAACACAAGCCACCGAACGGTGGTTGGGAAAAAAATCAGCAAGCTGAGGAACCCCATGACTTACTCTTATTCTGAGAAGAAACGTATCCGTAAGGACTTCGGCAAACGTCCGGAAGTATTGGATGTGCCATACCTGCTGTCGATTCAAATCGAATCTTTCAGCAAATTTATCGAGCCAGATCCGGAAGGTGAATACGGTTTAGAAGCCGCATTCCGCTCTGTATTTCCAATCAAAAGCTATTCAGGCAGCGCGGAATTGCAGTACGTCAGCTACCGCATTGGGGAACCCGTTTTTGATGTGAAGGAATGTCAGATCCGTGGCGTAACGTATTCTGCGCCCTTACGCGTTAAATTGCGTATGGTATTATTTGACAAAGAAGCACCAGGCACCATCAAAGACATCCGCGAGCAAGAAGTCTACATGGGCGAAATCCCGTTGATGACCGAAAACGGTACTTTTGTAATCAATGGTACTGAGCGTGTTATCGTTTCTCAGTTACACCGTAGTCCTGGTGTGTTTTTTGACCACGATCGTGGTAAAACGCACTCATCAGGCAAAGTACTTTATAACGCGCGGGTAATTCCTTACCGTGGTTCATGGTTAGACTTTGAGTTTGATGCCAAAGATAACCTGTTTGTACGTATCGACCGTCGCCGTAAATTACCTGCGACGATTTTATTACGTGCATTAGAATTTAGTACTGAACAAATTCTGTCCATCTTTTTCGAAAATACCCGCTTTGATATCAAAGACGGTAAGATCATGATGGAAGTAGTGGCTAACCGTTTACGTGGTGAAACTGCTGCATTTGATATTAAAGACAACGATGGCGAAGTGATCGTAGAGCAAGGTCGTCGTATTACCGCCCGTCATGTGCGTCAACTGGAAAAAACCGGTATGACCATGATGGAAGTACCACATGAATATGTGGTAGGTCGTGTCCTAGCGAAAAATTACGCTGACCGTTCAACCGGAGAGATTATTGCCGAGGCGAACGCAGAGCTCACATTAGAGCTGTTAGCAAAACTAGCAAAAGCCGGCTATGACAGTTTTGAAACATTATATATCAACGATTTGGATCAAGGCTCTTACGTGTCTGAAACCATTCGTATTGATCCAAGCAGCAACCGGATGGAAGCATTGGTAGAAATTTACCGTATGATGCGCCCGGGTGAGCCACCAACGCGTGAAGCTGCTGAAACCTTATTTGAAAATCTGTTCTTCTCAGAAGATCGTTACGATCTGTCTACTGTTGGACGGATGAAGTTTAACCGCCGCGTTAATTTTGACGAGGGTGTTGGCGTAGGTGTATTGAGCAAGGAAGATATTCTTGCTGTGATGAAAGTGTTAATCGATATTCGTAACGGTAAAGGCGAAGTCGATGATATCGATCACTTAGGTAACCGTCGTATTCGTTCAGTAGGTGAAATGGCCGAGAACCAATTCCGTGTTGGTTTAGTGCGGGTTGAACGTGCCGTTAAAGAGCGCTTGTCATTAGGCGATCTCGATGCTGTAATGCCACAAGACTTAATTAATGCGAAACCTATCTCTGCTGCGGTAAAAGAGTTCTTTGGTTCCAGTCAATTGTCTCAGTTTATGGACCAAAACAACCCATTGTCAGAAGTGACGCACAAGCGTCGTATTTCTGCTTTAGGCCCCGGCGGTTTAACGCGTGAGCGTGCTGGTTTCGAAGTACGTGACGTACACCCAACCCACTACGGTCGTGTTTGTCCAATTGAAACACCAGAAGGTCCAAACATCGGTTTGATCAACTCGTTATCTATTTTCGCGCAAACTAACGAATATGGTTTCCTTGAGACACCATACCGTCGGATCGAAAATGGTATTGTGACAGACGAAGTTGATTTCTTATCAGCAATTGAAGAGGGTAACTTTGTTATCGCTCAGGCTAACGCTGACTTAGATGAAAACAACCGTATTGTTGAAGGTTTAGTACCTTGCCGGTTTAAGAACGAATTTAGTTTAATGCCGTCTTCTGAAGTTCAATATATGGACGTTGCACCACAACAGATCGTGTCTGTTGCTGCTGCGCTGATCCCATTCTTAGAACACGATGATGCTAACCGTGCATTGATGGGTTCAAACATGCAACGTCAAGCAGTACCTACTTTACGTGCGGATAAACCGCTGGTAGGCACAGGTATTGAGCGCGTTGTAGCAAAAGACTCTGGTGTTACTGTAGTAGCAAAGCGTGGTGGTACTGTTGATTATGTTGACGCTAGCCGCATTGTAATCAAAGTTCACGAAGAAGAAATGGTAGCCGGTGAAGCCGGTATCGATATCTATAACTTAACCAAATACACTCGCTCTAACCAGAATACGTGTATCAATCAGCGCCCATGTGTGAATCATGGTGAGCCAATTGAGCGCGGTGATGTATTGGCAGACGGTCCATCAACTGACTTAGGTGAGTTGGCGTTAGGTCAAAACTTACGCGTGGCGTTTATGCCATGGAATGGTTACAACTTCGAAGATTCGATTTTGTTATCAGAGCGTTTAGTGCAAGAAGATCGTTTAACCACGATCCATATTCAAGAATTAAGCTGTATTGCACGTGATACAAAGCTTGGACCTGAAGAAATCACTGGTGATATCCCGAACGTGGGTGAGTCAGCGCTTTCTAAACTAGATGAAGCCGGTATCGTTTATATTGGTGCTGAAGTTAAAGGTGGCGATATTCTGGTTGGTAAGGTAACACCTAAAGGTGAGAGCCAATTAACCCCAGAAGAAAAACTGCTACGTGCCATCTTTGGTGAAAAAGCGTCTGATGTTAAAGATACTTCATTACGTGTGCCAAACTCGGTAACGGGTACTGTTATTGATGTTCAAGTATTTACGCGTGATGGCGTTGAAAAAGACAAACGTGCTCGCGAAATCGAGGAAATGGAAGTCAAACAGGCCAAAAAAGACCTGAATGAAGAATTCCGTATCCTAGAAGCAGGTATCTTTGACCGTGCTCGTAACTTGCTTGAGCAAAGCGGTTTAGATCGCGTGAAATTAGACACCTTGAAAGGTGATGCACTGTTTAATCAAAGCTTAAGCGATGAAGACAAACAAAACGACTTAGAGCAATTAGCTACCCAGTACGAAGAAATCCGTATTGAGTATGATAAAAAGTTCGAAGCAAAACGTCGTAAGATCGTTCAAGGTGATGATTTAGCACCCGGCGTGTTAAAAATCGTTAAAGTGTATCTTGCTGTTAAACGTCGTATTCAACCTGGTGACAAGATGGCTGGTCGTCACGGTAACAAAGGGGTTATCTCTACCATTGTTCCTGTTGAAGATATGCCTTATGACGAAAAAGGCCAACCAGTAGATATCGTGTTGAACCCGCTGGGCGTTCCATCACGGATGAACATTGGTCAGATCTTAGAAACACACTTAGGTTTAGCTGCTCGTGGTATCGGTGATAAGATCGATGGCATGATTAAAGAGCAAAAAGAAGTAGCGGAAATCCGCGAGTTCTTGAAGAAAGTGTATGCCTTAGGTGAGTCACGTCAAAACGTGGATATTGCAAGCTTCAGCGACGATGAAATTCGTCGATTAGCGCAAAACCTACGTAAAGGTTTACCTGTTGCGACTCCAGTATTCGATGGTGCTAAGGAATCAGAGATCAAGGAACTGCTTGAACTGGGTGACTTACCAGCAAGCGGTCAGATCACCTTGTATGATGGCCGTACTGGTAATACTTTCGAACGTAAAGTGACGGTTGGTTACATGTACATGTTAAAACTGAACCACTTGGTTGACGACAAAATGCACGCACGTTCTACCGGCTCTTACAGCTTGGTAACACAGCAACCATTAGGTGGTAAAGCACAGTTCGGTGGTCAGCGTTTCGGTGAGATGGAAGTGTGGGCGTTAGAAGCATATGGTGCGGCTTACACCCTACAAGAAATGCTTACCGTTAAGTCTGATGACGTCAACGGTCGTACCAAGATGTATAAAAACATTGTTGACGGCGACCACAGAATGGAACCTGGCATGCCAGAATCTTTCAACGTATTGATGAAAGAAATCCGTTCGCTCGGTATCAATATCGAATTGGAAGAGGAATAAACCGACCTCGTGTTGGGGGGCAGTAAACTGCCCCATTCCGGTTTACCTCTTACAGGAGAGCAAAGGTGAAAGACTTATTAAAGTTTCTGAAACAGCAAACTAAAACTGAAGAGTTTGATGTTATTCGTATCGGTTTATCTTCGCCAGATATGATCCGTTCGTGGTCATTTGGTGAAGTAAAAAAACCTGAGACGATCAACTACCGTACCTTTAAACCCGAGCGTGATGGTTTATTCTGCGCCCGTATTTTTGGCCCGGTAAAAGATTATGAGTGTTTGTGTGGTAAGTACAAACGCTTAAAGCACCGTGGTGTGATTTGTGAAAAATGTGGCGTTGAAGTTACCTTAACCAAGGTACGTCGTGAGCGTATGGGCCATATTGAATTGGCTAGCCCGACAGCACACATTTGGTTCCTGAAATCATTACCAAGCCGTATCGGTTTGTTACTTGATATGACGCTGCGTGATATCGAACGTGTACTGTATTTCGAAAGCTACGTGGTGACAGAGCCAGGTATGACGTCTTTAGAGCGTCGTCAGATGCTGACTGAAGAAGAATATCTGGATGTGTTGGAAGAGCACGGTGACGAGTTTGAAGCCAAGATGGGTGCAGAAGCAATTCTGGATATCCTAAAAGGTATCGACTTGCCAACTGAAATCAAGCAAATGCGCGAAGAGCTACCAACCATCAACTCAGAAACTAAGCGTAAGAAAATTAGCAAACGTTTAAAACTGATGGAAGCTTTCCACACCTCTGGTAATAAGCCAGAGTGGATGATCATGACAGTACTGCCTGTGTTACCGCCGGATTTACGTCCGTTAGTACCATTGGACGGTGGCCGTTTTGCCACGTCAGATCTGAACGATTTATATCGTCGTGTGATCAACCGTAACAATCGCTTGAAGCGTTTACTCGATTTATCTGCACCCGATATTATCGTGCGTAACGAAAAGCGGATGTTACAAGAGGCCGTTGATGCCTTGTTAGATAACGGTCGTCGTGGTCGTGCGATTACCGGCTCGAATAAACGCCCACTGAAATCTTTGGCCGATATGATCAAAGGTAAGCAAGGTCGTTTCCGTCAAAACTTGCTTGGTAAGCGTGTTGACTACTCTGGTCGTTCGGTTATTACCGTTGGTCCTACTTTACGTTTACACCAGTGTGGTTTACCGAAGAAAATGGCACTTGAGCTGTTCAAGCCCTTCATTTATGGCAAGCTGGAAGCACGTGGTTTAGCCACGACGATCAAAGCGGCTAAAAAGATGGTAGAGCGCGAAGAAGGCGCAGTATGGGACGTATTGGACGAAGTAATCCGTGAACACCCGGTATTACTGAACCGTGCACCAACACTTCACCGTTTAGGTATCCAAGCGTTTGAACCAGTACTTATTGAAGGTAAAGCCATTCAATTACACCCCTTGGTGTGTGCTGCGTATAACGCTGACTTCGACGGTGACCAGATGGCGGTACACGTACCGTTAACGCTGGAAGCGCAGTTAGAAGCACGTGCGTTGATGATGTCTACCAACAACGTACTGTCGCCAGCAAACGGCGAGCCGATCATTGTTCCGTCACAAGACGTTGTTTTGGGTCTTTACTACATGACGCGCGAAGCAGTTAATGCTAAAGGCGAAGGCATGATGTTCAAGAGCCCGAAAGAAGCTGAAAAAGCGTTCCGTGCCGATGTTGCAAGCTTACATGCAAAAGCGAAAGTGCGTATCACGGAAGTGGTTATTGCTGAAGACGGCACGCGTACTAGTTCTACTGCTGTGCGTGACACAACGGTAGGTCGGGCAATTTTATATTCAATTCTGCCTGAAGGTTTAGCGTTTGATTCAATTAACCAAGCGATGGGTAAGAAACAAATTTCTCGCCTGTTAAATGGTGCTTATCGCCGTATTGGTTTGAAACAAACTGTAATTCTGGCTGACCAGATTATGTATACCGGTTTCCACTACGCCATGCTGTCTGGTGTATCTGTTGGTATCGACGATATGGTGATCCCAGCGGCGAAAACCGAGATCATCGACGCTGCTGAAGCCGAAGTCGCCGAAATTCAGGACCAGTTCCAACAAGGTCTGGTGACTGCCGGTGAAAAGTACAATAAAGTTATCGATATTTGGTCAACGGCGAATGAAGTACTGTCAAAAGCGATGATGGACAACCTGTCAAAAGAAGACGTGGTTGACCGTGATGGCAATACGGTGCAACAGCAATCATTTAACTCGGTGTATATGATGGCAGACTCTGGCGCACGGGGCTCACCAGCCCAAATCCGTCAGTTAGCCGCTATGCGTGGTCTGATGGCTAAGCCAGATGGCTCAATCATCGAAACACCTATCACGGCAAACTTCCGTGAAGGCTTAAGTGTATTGCAATACTTTATTTCAACACACGGTGCACGTAAAGGTTTGGCCGATACCGCGTTAAAAACAGCAAACTCAGGTTATTTGACACGTCGTTTAGTCGATGTTGCACAAGACTTAGTGGTTACAGAGCACGATTGTGGCTCTGATCAAGGTATCATCATGAAGCCGCTGATTGAAGGTGGTGACGTGGTTGAGGGCTTACGTGAGCGCGTGCTTGGTCGTGTGGTAATTGGCGACATCGTTTCACCTACTACCGGCGAAGTGCTAGTTGCTGACGGTACCATGCTAGACGAACAGCTGTGTGATGCCATCGAGCAAAACTCTATCGACGAAGTGCACGTTCGCTCTGTAATTACCTGTCAAACAGATTTTGGTGTTTGCGCTAAGTGTTACGGTCGTGATTTAGCACGTGGTCACCTGATTAACGCTGGTGAAGCGGTAGGTGTTATCGCTGCACAGTCAATCGGTGAGCCGGGTACTCAGTTGACCATGCGTACTTTCCACATCGGTGGTGCGGCATCACGGGCCTCAGCAGAAAACAGTGTACAGGTGAAAAACGCCGGTACTTTGAAGCTGCAGAATGCCAAATTTGTTCGCAATGCGGATAACAAAATTGTTATTACCTCACGTTCAGCTGAAGTAACGGTCTTTGATGAGTTAGGTCGCGAGAAAGAGCGCTACAAGCTGCCATACGGTTCTATCTTGGCAACAGACGACAATGCCAAAGTTACTGCTGGACAAGTTGTGGCAAACTGGGATCCGCACTCACACCCAATCATTTTGGAGCGTGGTGCTAAGGTTACCTTCAGTGATGTTGATGATACCAACACTGAAGTACAGCAAGACGAACTGACTGGTTTAACCCGTACTGTAGTAAAAGATTTGGCTAAGGCTAACGCCAAAGAGCCAAAACTTATCTTGGCAACAGACGATGGTGGCTTGCAAGAAATCCGTCTGCCAAGCTTCACCACCATTGAAGTGGCTGATGGCGATACCGTTGTTACAGGTACGGTGTTAGCGCGTATTCCACAGGAAAGCTCGAAAACACGAGACATCACCGGTGGTCTGCCGCGCGTTGCTGACTTATTTGAAGCACGTAAACCAAAAGATCCAGCGATTTTGGCTGAGATTTCAGGTGTTATCGGCTTCGGTAAGGAAACGAAAGGTAAACGCCGCTTATTAATTACGCCTGATCAAGGTGATGTACATGAAGAGATGATCCAGAAATGGCGTCAGGTTAATGTGTTCGAAGGTGAGCGCATTGAAAAAGGCGAAGTTATCTCTGAAGGTCCAGAGTCGGCACATGATATCCTGCGTTTACGTGGTATCCACCATGTCGCCAGCTATATCGTGAACGAAGTGCAGGATGTTTACCGCTTACAGGGCGTAAAAATTAACGATAAGCACATTGAAACGATCATTCGTCAAATGTTGCGTAAGTGCATTATTACCAGCCCAGGTGATAGTGAGTTCTTAGAAGGTGAACAAGCTGAGGTAGCCAGAGTAAACATCGCTAACCGTGAGTTAGAACTGGCAGGTAAACAGCCAGCTCAATACGAGCGTGTTTTACTCGGTATTACTAAGGCATCATTGTCTACTGATTCCTTTATTTCTGCGGCCTCGTTCCAAGAAACGACTCGCGTTCTCACTGAAGCTGCTGTAGCAGGTAAGATTGACGAACTGCGTGGTCTGAAAGAAAACGTTATTGTTGGCCGTTTAATCCCTGCCGGTACTGGTTTTTCATATCACCAGAACCGTGCGCGGTTACGTGCAGGCAACAACGAGGTTGTTGAACCGGTAATGAGTGCTGAATCTGCTGAACAAGCATTGACTGATGCACTTAATATGAATTTATCGGGCAACGACGAGTAAACAAGGGATAAACAGGCTTGCCGGTGATTAAAACGCCGGCAAACTGCTTTGTAACTTGACAGGTCAAAGCTTGACCATTAGAATTCCGCGACCCTAAATTTAGGGTGCGGAATTTTCACGTTTATTGGGTATTTATTAACCAGGAGTATTTAATGGCAACAATCAACCAGCTAGTGCGTAAGCCGCGCAGCCAGAAGGTAGCCAAGAGCACCGTTCCGGCGCTTGAAGCTTGCCCGCAGAAGCGTGGTGTTTGTACCCGTGTATACACCACTACACCTAAGAAGCCTAACTCAGCATTACGTAAAGTATGCCGTGTTCGTTTAACCAACGGATTCGAGGTAACTTCTTATATTGGTGGTGAAGGCCACAACCTGCAGGAACACAGCGTAGTGCTGATCCGCGGTGGCCGGGTAAAAGACCTTCCAGGTGTGCGTTACCACACCGTACGTGGCACATTAGACTGTGCTGGCGTAAAAGATCGTAAACAAGGCCGTTCTAAGTACGGCGCCAAGCGGCCTAAGAAATAACGGTACTCCGTTAGTAAGGCCAAACTAAACAACTTTTTTTCTTTATGTATTAAAAGTTTTGGAATCACCTGAAGCAATCGGAGTTTCGAATGCCTAGAAGACGCGTCATCGGTCAACGTAAAATCCTTCCAGATCCTAAGTTCGGAAGTGAATTACTGGCCAAGTTTGTAAACGTCGTAATGGTCGACGGTAAAAAATCTACAGCCGAATCAATTGTATACGGCGCTTTAGAAATTGCAGCTACGAAATCTAAGAAAGAGCACATCGACTTGTTCGAAGTAGCTTTAGATAACATTCGTCCAACTGTTGAAGTTAAATCACGTCGTGTTGGTGGTTCTACCTATCAAGTGCCGTGTGAAGTTCGTCAGGTGCGTCGTAATGCGCTTGCCATGCGCTGGTTAGTAGAAGCTGCCCGTAAACGTGGTGAAAAATCTATGGCTCAGCGTCTTGCTGGTGAGATGCTTGATGCAATCGAAAATAAAGGTTCAGCGGTTAAGAAACGTGAAGACGTGCACCGTATGGCCGAAGCGAACAAAGCGTTCGCACATTTCCGCTGGTAAGAATTTCTTAACTAAGAGGAATGAATTGTGGCACGTACAACTCCAATAGAACGTTACCGTAACATTGGTATCTGTGCTCACGTTGATGCCGGCAAAACTACGACATCCGAGCGGATCCTGTTTTATACAGGCCGCTCTCACAAAATTGGTGAAGTCCACGATGGCGCAGCCACCATGGACTGGATGGAACAGGAACAGGAACGCGGTATTACTATTACTTCTGCGGCTACCACGACCTTTTGGTCTGGTATGCAGCAGCAGTTTGAACAACACCGTATCAACCTGATTGATACCCCTGGCCACGTTGATTTCACTATCGAAGTAGAGCGTTCTTTGCGCGTGCTTGATGGTGCAGTAGTGGTATTGTGTGGTTCTTCAGGTGTACAGCCGCAAACTGAAACGGTTTGGCGACAAGCAAATAAATACGAAGTTCCAAGAATGATCTTCGTTAATAAGATGGATCGTACGGGCGCTAATTTCCTTCGGGTTGTTAAGCAAGCCAACGATCGTCTAAATTCGCGTTGTGTGCCTATTCAGTTGCCTATCGGTGCAGAAGATAATTTCAAAGGCGTGGTTGATCTCGTCAAAATGAAATCTATTAACTGGAACACTGAAGATCAAGGTATGACGTTCACTTATGAAGATATTCCAGCAGACATGTTGGATGAATGTAATGAGTGGCGGCAAAACTTGGTTGAAGCGGCAGCTGATGCCAGTGAAGAATTGATGGAACGCTATCTTGAAGGTGATGAATTCACCGAAGAGGAGCTACGTCAAGCGCTGCGTGACCTTACCCTGCGTAATGAGATCGTATTAGTTCAGGCCGGCTCCGCCTTTAAAAATAAAGGTGTGCAGGCCATGCTGGATAATGTTGTTTACTATCTGCCTTCACCGACAGAAGTAAAAGCTATTCACGGCATTTTGCCAGATGAATCAGAAGGTTTCAGAAAATCTGATGATAATGAACCTTTTGCTGCCTTGGCGTTTAAAATTGCAACCGATCCGTTTGTAGGCACCCTAACGTTCTTCCGTGTTTACTCAGGTATTGTTGAGTCTGGCTCTGCAGTATATAACTCAGTAAAGATGAAGAAAGAGCGTATTGGCCGCATTGTGCAAATGCACGCAAATGCGCGTGAGGAAATTAAAGCCGTTTGTGCAGGCGATATTGCTGCTGCAATTGGTTTGAAAGACACTACAACGGGTGATACGTTATGTGATCAAGACTACCCGATTATTCTGGAGCGCATGGAGTTTCCTGAGCCAGTTATTTCTGTTGCTGTTGAGCCTAGAACACAGGCTGATCAGGAAAAAATGGGAATAGCGTTAAGCAAGCTGGCCGCCGAAGATCCTTCTTTCCGGGTGCATACTGATGAAGAGACGGCTCAGACCATTATTTCTGGCATGGGCGAATTACACTTAGACATTATCGTTGATCGCATGAAGCGTGAATTCAAGGTTGAAGCGAATGTGGGTAAACCACAGGTTTCGTATCGTGAAACGTTACGTGCAAAAACGGAAGTTGAAGGTAAGTTTGTACGTCAATCAGGTGGTCGTGGTCAGTTTGGTCACTGTTGGTTACGCATCGAGCCATTACCGGAAGGTGAAGGCTACAAGTTTGAGAATGCTGTTGTTGGCGGTGTAATTCCAAAAGAATTTATTCCTGCTATCGACAAAGGTATTCAAGAGCAGATGAAAAACGGCGTATTGGCGGGTTATCCGGTAATCGACGTAAAAGTTACTGTATTCGATGGTTCTTACCACGATGTTGACTCGAACGAAATGGCGTTCAAAATCGCGGCGTCGATGGGCTTCAAAAAAGGAGCTCTTCAGGCTAAGCCGGTTATCCTTGAACCGATAATGAAGGTTGAAGTGGTAACGCCAGATGACTTCATGGGTGATATTGTTGGTGACTTAAACCGTCGTCGCGGTATCATCAACGGTATGGAAGATGCGCCTGGCGGGATCAAAATTGTTAACGCCAATGTACCGTTATCTGAAATGTTTGGCTATGCGACTAATATGCGTTCACTGAGTCAAGGCCGCGCGTCTTACTCAATGGAACCATTAAATTATCAAGAAGCACCAAACAATGTTACCGAAGCTATTATTGCTTCTCGTAGAGCACACGATTAACGATTAAACAGTCCCGCTATATCGGGGCTTAAATTTGACTAAGAAGGGTCTATAAATGGCTAAGGCTAAATTTGAACGCGTAAAACCGCACGTAAACGTAGGTACTATCGGCCACGTTGACCACGGTAAAACTACTCTGACAGCTGCTATCACTAACGTATTAGCTAAGCATTACGGCGGTCAGGCATTTGCTTTCGATCAAATCGATAAAGCACCAGAAGAGAAAGCTCGTGGTATCACGATCAATACTTCACACGTAGAATATGACACGCCATCACGTCACTACGCACACGTAGACTGCCCAGGTCACGCTGACTATGTTAAGAACATGATCACCGGTGCAGCGCAGATGGACGGCGCGATCCTGGTAGTAGCAGCAACAGACGGCCCAATGCCACAAACACGTGAGCACATCCTGTTATCACGTCAAGTAGGCGTACCGTACATCATCGTGTTCATGAACAAGTGTGACATGGTAGATGACGAAGAATTATTAGAATTAGTAGAAATGGAAGTGCGTGAGCTTCTTTCAGACTACGACTTCCCAGGTGATGACCTGCCAGTAATCCGCGGTTCAGCCTTAAAAGGTCTGGAAGGCGATGCTGAATGGGAAAAGAAAATCCTGGAATTAGGCGAAGCGTTAGATACGTACATCCCAGAGCCAGTACGTGCGATTGATAAGCCATTCATCATGCCAATCGAAGACGTATTCTCAATTGCTGGTCGTGGTACTGTAGTAACAGGCCGTGTAGAGCAGGGTATCGTTAAAGTAGGCGAGACAGTAGAAATCGTAGGTATCAAAGATACTGTTGCGACTACCTGTACTGGTGTAGAAATGTTCCGTAAGCTGTTAGACGAAGGTCGTGCAGGTGAGAACATTGGTGCCTTATTACGTGGTACTAAGCGTGAAGACGTAGAACGTGGTCAAGTACTTGCTAAGCCAGGTTCAATCAAGCCACACACGAAGTTCGAAGGCGAAGTGTACGTATTGTCAAAAGAAGAAGGTGGTCGTCACACGCCATTCTTCAAAGGCTACCGTCCACAGTTCTACTTCCGTACTACAGACGTAACTGGTGCAGTTGAGCTGCCAGAAGGCGTAGAGATGGTAATGCCAGGCGACAACTTGAAGTTTGTTGTTGAATTGATTTGCCCAATCGCGATGGACGAAGGTTTACGCTTCGCTATCCGTGAAGGTGGCCGTACCGTAGGTGCTGGTGTAGTATCAAAAATCATCGCGTAATTATTGATTTCGCATTGATGTAAAAAGAAGGCTCCGTTTGGGGCCTTTTTTCTATCTGAAATTATTTTCAAACACTTGTTTGAAAATAACCCTTGTGCCATAGTTAACTCATCCGTCCAGTCTGAGGTTTACTTATGAGCCATTATCAAGCCCCCCTTCGCGATATACATTTTAATCTTTTCGATGTTTGGCAGTTAGATCACTATTGGCAGCAGCAATCAACGCTGGCAGAAATAATTGAATCAGAGACAGCAAAAGCCATTCTGGATGAAGCCGCAAAGATATGTGAGCAACAAATTGCCCCTTTGAGCCAGGTGGCTGATGCTGTTGGTGCTCAGCTTCGAGAGGGAAAGGTCACGTTGCCAGAGCATTACTACACTGCTTATAAAAGTTTAAGTGAAGGTGGCTGGACAGGATTAAGTGGCGATCCAGAGTTCGGCGGCATGGGAATGCCGAAAGCCTTATCGATGATGGTCGACGAAATGTTGTGCAGCGCTGATATTGCTTTCTCACTTTACCCAGGTTTAACCGCTGGCGCGGGTGTGGCATTACTACAACATGCTGACGACTCGATGAAATCGCTTTACTTGCCGAAACTTTATTCAGGCGAATGGTCAGGGACGATGTGCCTGACGGAGTCTCATGCGGGGTCTGATTTAGGTATTATGCGTACTGCTGCTAAACCCTTACCAGACGGGAGTTATAGCATTACAGGGAGTAAAATCTTTATTACAGCGGGCGAGCATGATTTAACATCTAACATCATACATTTGGTGCTCGCAAAATTACCTGATGCGCCTGCTGGCAGCAAGGGTATTTCACTTTTCTTGGTTCCAAAGTTTCTAGTAAATTCTCAGGGTGATATTACCGAGAGAAACACACTATCTGTGGGTTCTATCGAACATAAAATGGGCATTAACGGTTCAGCGACTTGCGTACTTAATTTTGATGGCGCCCAAGGATTTCTGATCGGGCAGCCTCATCGTGGTTTAGCCTGTATGTTTACAATGATGAATTATGAACGTTTATCCATGGGTAGCCAAGGACTAGGCGCAGCAGAGCGCGCTTACCAAAATGCATTAATCTACGCTAAAGAACGTTTACAAGGCAGAATAGCAGAAAAAGATACAAATAAGGCTGAGGCCATTATTGGTCATCCTGATGTGCGACGAATGCTGCTCAATATTAAAGTAATGAATGAGGCTGGTCGAACCTTTGCTACTTGGGTTGCTTCATTATTAGATAGAGCCAAATACGATAACTGTGAATTATCAAATCATCGTGCGAATTTACTTACGCCCATAACAAAAGCGTTTATGACAGATCGCGGCTTGGATGCGTGTATTACTGCTCAACAAGTCTTTGGTGGTCATGGTTATGTAAAAGAATGGGGTATGGAGCAACTGGTGCGAGATGTTCGGATTGCACAAATCTATGAAGGAACAAATGGCATCCAAGCTGCGGATTTTATGTTGCGAAAGGTAGTGTCCGACAAAGGCGTTGTGTTAGAGGCATTGCTTGTAGACATTCTTGATGAAATTACTACACAGCCCAACACGACTACACCTCAATTACAGCAAGCTATTACTGTGCTTCGTCAGCATTTACACGCGCTTCTGCAACGTGACCTTGCAGTCATTAGTGCTGGTGCGTGTGACTTCTTAGATGCCACGGCCTATGTTTTGTATGGATATATGTGGTATAGAAATATCAAAGCCTTAGCTACAGGCACACAAGATAACGACTTTATTCAAGGCAAAGAACAAAGTGCTGCATGGTATTGTCATAAGGTCTTACCAAAAATATATGGTATTTTGGCAAGTATTGAAGGTGATACATCCTCGTTGTTCAAACTGCAAGATGACATATTTTAACGTCGAGTTGACGTGAAGGCTAACAATGATTGGCCGATTAATAATCAGTGCTTGCAATATCGGCTGGTCTGTATATAATATGCGGCCAGTCGATAAACATCTGGCTGAGACAAGTAATAACACAGTAACTGGTAGACTTATACGGTAACGTATAAACAAAACTTTATTGTGTAGCTTGTACAACAAGCTCCCGATTGGGGAGCAACTGGTAACTTGGTGCATAAGCATGCCTGCTTAGGTTTTTGCTTATGTTTATTTTTGCTCTTTTTGCTCTTTGAGGCTTTGATACATGAGTAATCAAAGGATACGCATCCGTCTGAAAGCGTTCGATCACCGTTTGATCGATCAGTCAACTATGGAAATCGTTGACACAGCTAAGCGTACTGGCGCCCAGGTCCGTGGTCCAATTCCACTGCCAACACGTCAAGAACGTTTCACTGTTCTGATTTCTCCTCACGTCAATAAAGATGCGCGTGACCAGTACGAAATCCGTACCCACAAGCGTTTAATCGACATCGTTGAGCCAACTGAAAAAACAGTTGATGCGCTGATGCGATTAGATCTGCCTGCTGGCGTTGACGTTCAAATCAGCCTGGGCTAATCAGACAGGTTTTTAGAGAGGTTTAGGAAATGGCTATCGGTCTTATCGGTCGTAAAGTGGGTATGACTCGCATCTTCACAGAAGATGGCGTATCAATCCCAGTAACCGTAATCGAAGCAACACCAAACCGCGTTACTGCTGTTAAAACGCAAGACGTTGATGGCTATAACGCGCTGCAAGTAACCACTGGTACTGTTAAGGCAAGCCGCCTGAACAAACCAGATGCTGGTTTATTTGCAAAAGTGGGTGTTGAGGCAGGTCGTGGTCTGTGGGAATTCCGCCTGCAAGACAACGAAGGTACTGACATCACAGTTGGTAGTGCGATTACTGTTGAAATTTTCGCAGAAACGAAAAAAGTTGATGTAGCTGGTACATCAAAGGGTAAAGGTTTTGCTGGTGCGGTTAAGCGCTGGAATTTCCGTACTCAGGATGCTACTCACGGTAACTCTTTGTCACACCGTGCACCAGGTTCAATTGGTCAAAACCAATCACCAGGTAAAGTATTCAAAGGTAAGAAAATGGCTGGTCACTTAGGTAACGAGCGCGTAACCGTGCAGTCACTGGAAGTGGTTCGTGTTGATGCAGAACGTAACATCCTGTTAGTAAAAGGCGCAGTGCCTGGTGCTATCGGCGGTGACGTTATTGTTAAACCAGCTGTTAAAAGCTAACGTCTAGGAGATAAGTGATGGAATTAGCATTACGAGACGCTCAAGGCGTTCTTGAAGTTTCCGAAGCTACCTTTGGACGTGAGTTTAACGAAGCTCTGGTACATCAGGTAGTGGTTGCTTTTGCAGCTGGTGCCCGTCAGGGTACTCGTGCACAACTGACACGTTCAGAAGTACGTGGTGGCGGCAAGAAGCCATGGCGTCAAAAAGGTACTGGCCGCGCGCGCGCTGGTACAATCCGCAGCCCAATTTGGCGTAGCGGTGGTGTGACTTTTGCGGCTAAGCCACAAGATCACAGCCAAAAAGTTAACCGTAAAATGTATCGCGGTGCGATTCAAAGCATTCTGTCTGAACTTGTTCGTCAGGAGCGCTTAATTGTTGTTGAGAGTTTTGGTGTTGATTCACCAAAAACAAAAGACTTAACTGCAAAACTGAAAGCGATGGATTTAAAAGACGTTCTGATCGTAACTAACGAAGTAGACGAGAATTTATTCTTATCTGCACGCAACTTATATAAAGTTGACGTACGTGATGTACATGGTATCGATCCGGTCAGCTTAATCGCATTCGACAAAGTGTTAATGACTGCTGCTGCAGTTAAACAACTTGAGGAGCTGTTAGCATGATCCGTGAAGAACGTTTACTGAAAGTGATTCTGGCTCCGCATGTTTCTGAAAAGAGCACCACTGCGGCAGAAAAACACAACACTATCGTTTTCAAAGTGTCTACTACGTCTACTAAAGCTGACATTAAAGCTGCCGTAGAAAAACTGTTTGAAACAGAAGTAGTTGGTGTTCGTACTGTTAACGTTAAGGGTAAGACCAAGCGCACTGGTGCGCGTATGGGCAAGCGTAGCGATTGGAAAAAAGCTTACGTGACTCTTAAAGAAGGCAGCGAAATCGATTTTGTTGGCGGCGCTGAGTAAGAAGAGGAGTTAGGAAATGGCACTTGTTAAGTGTAAACCTACGTCACCAGGTCGTCGCCACGTATTAAAAGTGGTTAACCCTGACCTGTACAAAGGCAAGCCTTACGCACCTTTGTTAGAGAAGAACGTTAAAACTGGTGGTCGTAATAACAACGGTCGTATCACTACCCGTCATATCGGTGGTGGTCATAAGCAGCATTACCGTTTAGTTGACTTCAAACGCACTAAAGACGGTATTCCGGGCAAAGTAGAGCGTTTAGAATACGATCCAAACCGTACCGCAAACATTGCACTAGTATTGTATGCAGACGGTGAGCGTAGTTACATCCTGGCCCCTAAAGGCATGAAAGCGGGTGATGCAGTTATTTCTGGCGTTGATTCTCCAATCAAACCAGGTAATACCTTGCCACTTCGTAACATCCCAGTAGGTCAGGTAGTACATAACATCGAAATGAAACCGGGTAAAGGTGGTCAGTTGGCGCGTTCAGCTGGTGCTTTTGTTCAAATCCTGGCTCGTGACGGTGACTATGTTACTCTACGTCTGCGCAGCGGCGAAGTACGTAAAGTATTAGCAGATTGTCGCGCGACTATCGGTGAGATTGGTAATGCCGAGCACATGTTACGTCAATACGGTAAAGCAGGCGCTATGCGCTGGCGTGGTATTCGCCCAACCGTACGTGGTGTAGTAATGAACCCGGTAGATCACCCACACGGTGGTGGTGAAGGTAAAACTTCAGGTGGTCGTCACCCAGTTACACCATGGGGCGTACCAACTAAAGGTTACAAGACTCGTTCAAACAAGCGTACTGATAAACTTATCGTACGTCGTCGTGATAAATAATTTGTGAGGAATTGCCATGCCACGTTCTCTCAAGAAAGGTCCCTTTATTGACCTTCACTTGCTGAAGAAGGTAGAGAAAGCGTTGGAAAGCGGTGACAAGAAGCCTATAAAGACTTGGAGCCGTCGTTCAATGATCATACCTGATATGATCGGTTTGACCATCGCTGTCCATAATGGTCGTCAACATGTACCAGTATTTGTCTCAGAAGAGATGGTTGGTCACAAGTTAGGTGAATTTGCACCTACTCGTACTTACCGTGGTCATGCCGCCGACAAAAAGGCCAAGAAGCGTTAAGGGGTAAATAATGCAAGCATTAGCGAAACACAAATTTGCCCGTTCTTCTGCACAAAAAACTCGCCTGGTTGCTGACCAGGTTCGTGGTTTGCCAGTAGATAAGGCGCTGAATGTACTAACTTATAGCCCGAAAAAGGCTGCTGAGTTAGTCAAAAAGGTTCTTTTATCAGCCATTGCCAACGCTGAGCACAATGAAGGCGCGGATATTGATACGCTGAAAGTTAAGACAATCTTCGTTGATGAAGGTCCGTCTATGAAGCGCATCAAGCCACGTGCTAAAGGTCGTGCTGATCGTATCGTCAAGCGTACTAGCCACATTACTGTGGTTGTAGCTGATAACTAGGAGTGAGAAATGGGACAGAAAGTACATCCTAATGGTATTCGCCTAGGTATCACTAAGCCGTGGAGCTCAACCTGGTTCGCGAATACAAAAGATTTCCCGGATTTTCTGAACGGTGACTATAAAGTTCGTCAGTACCTGACAAAAGAACTGAAAGCAGCTTCAGTAAGCCGGATCGATATTGAACGTCCTGCAAAAAGCATCCGTGTGACTATTCACACTGCACGTCCAGGCGTAATTATCGGTAAAAAAGGTGAAGACGTTGAGAAGATCCGTAAGCAAGTAGCAGCCATCGCTGGCGTACCTGCTCAGATCAATATCTCTGAGATCCGTAAGCCAGAGCTAGACGCTAAGTTAGTTGCTGATTCTATCAGCAGCCAGTTAGAGCGTCGCGTAATGTTCCGTCGCGCTATGAAGCGTGCCGTGCAAAACGCTATGCGTATTGGTGCTAAGGGTATCAAGGTGCAAGTAAGCGGCCGTTTAGGCGGTGCTGAAATTGCCCGTGATGAGTGGTACCGTGAAGGCCGTGTGCCATTGCACACCTTACGTGCCGACATCGACTACAATACCTCTGAAGCACTGACTACTTACGGTATCATTGGTGTTAAAGTGTGGATTTTCAAAGGCGAGATCTTAGGTGCTCTGCCTCTGCAAAATAACGCCAACAACGCCAACACTAACAACCAGCCTAAAGCGCCGAAAAAACCGGCTCGTAAGGCTAAGTAGGGGTATTGAGCGATGTTGCAACCAAAACGTACAAAATTTCGTAAAGTGCACAAAGGCCGTAACCGCGGTTTATCACAAGTAGGTGATAAAGTGAGTTTCGGTACTTACGCACTGAAATCTGTAGAACGTGGTCAAATGACTTCACGTCAAATCGAATCTGCACGTCGTGCTATGACGCGGGCTGTAAAACGTGTTGGTAAAATCTGGATCCGTGTGTTCCCAGACAAGCCAATCACTGCTAAGCCGCTGGAAGTACGTATGGGTAGTGGTAAAGGTTCTGTTGAGTACTGGGTATGTCAGATTAAACCTGGCAAAGTTCTGTACGAAATGGACGGTGTGTCTGAAGAGTTAGCGCGTCATGCTTTTGCATTAGCCGCTGCTAAGCTTCCATTCAAGACAACCTTTGTAACGCGGACGGTAATGTGATGAAAGCCAGCGAATTGAAAACCAAAAGTGTTGAAGAGTTAAACGCTGAATTATTAGGTCTGTTACGTGAGCAGTTTAACCTGCGCATGCAAGCAGCTACTGGTCAGTTAGCTCAGTCTCACTTATTGAAGCAGGTGCGTCGTGATATCGCGCGCGTTAAGACCATCTTAACCGAGAAGGCAGGTGCGTAATGACCGAACTTAATACTCGTACACTGCAAGGTAAAGTAATCAGCAACAAGATGGACAAGTCTATCACTGTTGCGATTGAGCGTCAGGTGAAACACCCAATTTATGGTAAGTTCATCAAGCGTACTACCAAGCTGCACGTGCATGACGAAACCAATCAATGTAAAGAAGGCGATGTAGTCACTATTCGTGAATGTCGTCCTTTGTCTAAGACTAAATCTTGGACCTTGGTTGCTATCGTTGAATCTGCTTCTTAATTTTTAAGAAGAAGAACAAAACGGCTCCTTTGGGAGCCGTTTTTGTTTGTTACCCCAGTAGCTTTGGTAAGGTGATACCTTGTAAAAGACATAATTGTTTTTATTTTAAACTACCACTTTGCCATAACTGCTGTTATAATCACGCGCCCTTCCTCTAGGGAGGGATTTATTATCGTAAGCAGCGTATCCCGAGAGGGTTACATAGTAGAATAGCGGAGCACTAAGATGATCCAGATGCAATCTATGCTGGAAGTCGCAGACAACAGCGGCGCGCGCAGCGTAATGTGTATTAAGGTCTTAGGTGGTTCGCATCGCCGTTATGCTGCAATTGGTGACATCATTAAAGTTACTGTAAAGGAAGCAATTCCACGCGGTAAAGTTAAAAAAGGTGATGTTCTAAATGCAGTGGTGGTGCGTACAGCTAAAGGCGTACGTCGTCAGGACGGGTCATTAATCCGTTTTGATCGCAATGCAGCAGTGTTATTAAACACTAAGCTGGAACCGATCGGTACCCGTATTTTCGGGCCTGTTACACGTGAACTTCGTGGCGATAAGTTTATGAAGATCGTGTCTCTGGCACCAGAAGTACTGTAAGGAGTCACCATGGCTAGCAAAATCCGTCGTGATGACGAGGTAATTGTTCTTACTGGTAAGGACAAAGGTAAGCGCGGTAAAGTAACTAAAGTATTAGTTGCTGAATCACGTGTTTATGTTTCAGGCGTTAATCTGGTAAAGAAACACCAGAAACCTGTTCCGGCTATTAACCAGCCAGGCGGTATCGTCGAGAAAGAAGCCTCGATTCATGTTTCAAACGTAGCGATCGTTAATCCTAAAACAGGTGCAGCGGATCGTGTAGGTTTCCGTTTTGAAGATGGCAAGAAAGTCCGTTTCTTCAAATCGAATAACGAAGTAATTTAATTGCTATTGGAGTAATACGATGGCGAAACTGCATGAAATTTATAAAGACACCGTAGTTCCAGAACTGTTTAAACAGTTTGGCTACACCAGCGTCATGCAAGTCCCTCGGATTGTTAAAATCACGCTCAATATGGGTGTGGGTGAAGCCGTAGCTGATAAAAAGATCCTTGAAAACGCTGTAGCAGACTTAACTGCTATCGCTGGCCAGAAACCTCTGGTAACTAAGGCTCGCAAATCAGTTGCTGGTTTTAAAATCCGTGAAGGCTACCCTATTGGCGCGAAAGTGACCCTGCGCGGTGAGCGTATGTGGGATTTCTTAGAGCGTTTAGTTTCTATTGCTATCCCGCGTATCCGTGATTTCCGTGGTGTAAACCCGAAATCGTTCGACGGCCGTGGTAACTACAGCATGGGCGTACGTGAGCAAATCATTTTCCCTGAAATCGATTACGATAAAGTAGATGCAGTACGTGGTTTAGATATCACTATTACAACTACAGCCCGTACCGATGATGAAGGACGTGCTTTACTTGCCGCGTTTAACTTCCCGTTCAAGAAATAAGGTGTAGGGTCATGGCAAAACAATCAATGAAAGCTCGCGAATTAAAGCGTGCACAACTGGTAGCCAAATTCGCTGCAAAGCGTCATGAACTTAGAGATCTGATTGCCAATCCTTCGACTTCTGATGAAGATCGCTGGGCAGCAGTTCTTAAGTTGCAGACGTTACCGCGTGATTCAAGCCCAGCACGTCAGCGTAATCGTTGTCGTGTGACAGGTCGTCCACATGGTTATCTGCGCAAGTTCGGTATGAGCCGGATCAAGGTCCGCGAAGCGGCTATGCGCGGTGAAATTCCTGGCCTTCGTAAGGCTAGCTGGTAAGAATCACGGGAGTAACGAGCTATGAGTTTGCAAGATCCAGTAGCGGATATGTTTACTCGCATCCGTAACGGCCAGTCGGCTAACAAAGTTGCGGTTAAAATGCCATCTTCAAAATTGAAGGTTGCAATTGCGAAAGTATTAAAAGACGAAGGTTACATCGGCGATTTCGCTGTATCTGGTGATGTTAAGCCAGAATTGGAAATTACATTAAAATATTTCCAAGGCAAATCAGTTATTGAAACTATCGATCGTGTTAGTCGGCCAAGTCTGCGTATCTATAAGAAAAGCGGCGAATTACCTAAGGTAATGGGCGGTTTAGGTGTGGCCATCGTGTCAACATCTAAAGGACTAATGACTGACCGCGCTGCGCGCAAGGTTGGTATCGGTGGCGAAATCATCGGCTACGTAGCGTAACGGAGGTAGTAATCTATGTCTCGTGTTGCTAAAGCCCCAGTCACTCTTCCTACCGGCGTTACTGTAACGCAAAACGGTCAAGTAGTGGCATTAAAGGGTAAAAACGGCGAGTTGACAATTAACGTTAACCCTGCGGTTGAAATTGTTGTTGAAGGTAACGTACTGCGTACTGTTCCTCGTGACGGTTTCGAGAACGCTGACGCACAAGCGGGTACTGCCCGTGCACTTTTAAACAACATGGTTACTGGTGTGAGCGAAGGCTTCACTCAGAAACTGGAATTAGTGGGTGTTGGTTACCGTGCAAAAGCTGAAGGTAAGGTGTTAAACCTGAGTTTAGGCTTTTCGCATCCAGTAGCTTTTGAAGTACCTAACGGTATTACAATTGAAACACCAACCCAAACTGAAGTTGTGGTTAAAGGTGCTGACAAGCAATTAGTTGGTCAGGTATCTGCCAACATTCGTGCATATCGTAAACCAGAGCCTTATAAAGGCAAAGGTGTTCGTTATGCGAATGAAAACGTGCGTCGTAAAGAAGCGAAGAAAAAGTAAGGTAGGACGATGGATAAGAAACTTGCTCGTCTGCGTCGTGCCAAACGCACTCGCAGAAACATTATCGAACAAGGTGCGAATCGCCTGGTAGTACACCGTACTCCACGTCACATCTACGCTCAGCTGATTGCGCCAAATGCAGAAGTGATTGCTGCAGCTTCTACTGTAGAAGCTTCAATTCAAGAATCACTGAAGTACACTGGTAACGTAGATGCTGCTAAGGCTGTAGGTAAAGCGATCGCCGAACGTGCAGTAGCTAAAGGCGTTACTGCTTGTGCTTTTGACCGTAGCGGCTTCCAGTATCATGGTCGCGTGCAAGCGTTAGCAGACGCGGCGCGTGAAGCCGGTCTTCAGTTCTAGGAGTAGCTCATGGCTAACGAAGAAGCTAAACAACAATCTGATTTACAAGAAAAGCTTGTTGCCGTTAACCGCGTGTCAAAAGTGGTAAAAGGTGGTCGTATTTTCAGCTTTACTGCGCTGACAGTGGTAGGTGACGGCAACGGTCGCGTTGGTTTCGGTTATGGTAAAGCACGTGAAGTTCCCGCTGCTATTCAAAAAGCAATGGAAAAAGCACGTCGCAACATGACTCAAGTTGAATTAAATGGTAACACCTTGCATCACCCAACACGTGGTGTGCATTCAGGTTCTAATGTTTATATGCAGCCTGCTGCAGAAGGTACTGGTCTAATTGCTGGTGGTGCAATGCGCGCCGTGCTAGAAGTTGCTGGTATTCAGAACATTTTGTCTAAGTGTTACGGTTCAACTAACCCAATTAACGTAGTTCGCGCAACTATTAATGCATTAGCGTCTGTGAAGTCGCCTGCACAAGTAGCTGCAAAACGCGGTTTACGCGTTGACGATATTCTGGGGTAATTACCATGACGAAGAAAACAATCAAAGTTACCCAAGTGAAGTCTAGCATTGGTCGCTTACCGCGCCATAAGGCTTCATTAATGGGTCTGGGTTTACGCCGTATCGGCCATACCGTTGAAGTTGAAGATACTCCTTCAGTTCGCGGTATGATCAACGTCGTTTACTACATGGTTAAAGTGGAGGAGTAACAGATGTTATTAAATACTCTTGCTCCAGCACCAGGTGCTAAGAAAGAAAAGCGCCGTCTGGGCCGTGGTATCGGTTCGGGCTTAGGTAAGACTGGTGGCCGCGGTCACAAAGGTCTTAAATCACGTTCTGGCGGCGGTGTTCGTCCAGGCTTTGAAGGCGGTCAAATGCCTTTAAAACAACGTTTACCTAAGTTCGGCTTCACTTCACAGAAATCATTGGTTTCTGCTGAAGTTCGTTTACACGAGCTAGCTGCTGTTAATGGCGATGTGGTTGATTTAGCCTCTTTAATGGAAGCGAACATCATTTCACGCACTGTTAAGTTTGCTAAAGTTGTGCTGTCTGGCGAGATTACTCGTCCAGTGACCGTAAAAGGTTTAGGCGTAACAAAAGGCGCGCGTGCTGCAATTGAAGCCGCTGGCGGTAAAGTCGAAGAATAATAAGGATAGTACGCGATGGCTAAACCAGGTTCGGACTCAAGAGCAGCAAAAGGCGGATTCAGTGAACTGAAATCTCGTCTGTTATTTGTGCTCTTAGCCATAATCGTATTCCGGTTAGGCTCATTTGTGCCAATTCCTGGAATTGACGCCACCGTGCTAGCTCAGTTATTCGAGCAACAAAGAGGTACCATCGTTGAAATGTTTAACATGTTCAGCGGTGGTGCACTTGAGCGTGCTTCTGTATTTGCGTTAGGTATTATGCCTTACATCTCTGCCTCTATTATTGTGCAGTTGTTGACGGTAATGCATCCGGCAATGGCTGAGCTTAAGAAAGAAGGTGAAGCAGGTAAGCGTAAAATCAACCAGTACACGCGCTACGGTACGTTAGCATTAGCGATACTACAATCTATTGGTATAGCCACCGGCCTGCCCAATATGATGCCAGGGTTAGTGCTTAACCCAGGTTTTGCCTTTTACTTCACTGCAGTGATCAGTTTGGTCACTGGCACCATGTTTTTAATGTGGTTAGGTGAACAAATTACAGAACGTGGCATTGGTAATGGTATCTCGTTGCTAATTTTTACCGGTATTGTTGCTGGCTTCCCGTCTGCCATTGGCCAGACGATTGAGCAGGCACGTCAGGGCGATTTGCACTTTTTACTGTTAGTAGCTATTGGCGTAATCGTTGTTGCGATTACCTGGTTTGTGGTGTTCTTTGAACGCGGCCAGCGTCGTATTGTGGTTAACTATGCTAAGCGTCAGCAAGGCCGTCAGGTGTTTGCCGCGCAAAGCAGCCATTTACCGTTAAAGGTTAATATGGCTGGTGTTATTCCACCGATATTTGCGTCTAGCATTATTTTGTTCCCTGGTACTATTGCCAGTTGGTTTGGTTCAGGCGAAGGTATGTTTGCGAATTTCTTACAAGAATTATCGTTAACATTATCTCCGGGACAACCGCTGTATATGATGTTATACTCAGCAGCGATTATTTTCTTCTGTTTCTTCTACACTGCGTTGGTGTTTAACCCACGTGATACAGCTGATAATCTGAAGAAGTCCGGTGCCTTCATCCCTGGTATCCGTCCTGGTGAACAGACATCAAAATACATTGATAAAGTGATGACACGGTTAACCTTAGCAGGTGCCCTGTATATAACCTTTATTTGTTTGGTTCCTGAGTTCATGATGGTTGCATGGAACGTGCAGTTCTATTTCGGTGGTACATCATTATTGATTATCGTCGTCGTTATCATGGATTTCATGGCACAGGTACAGACCCATCTGATGTCACATCAGTATGATTCTGTGCTGAAAAAGGCAAATCTTAAAGGCATAGGCCGTTAAGATTATTTGCGGAGTTAAGTTATGAAAGTACGAGCTTCCGTTAAGAAGATCTGCCGTAACTGCAAAGTGATCAGACGTAATAACGTTGTTCGCGTAATTTGCAGTGAGCCGAAGCACAAACAACGCCAAGGTTAATAGCAGAAAACGATAAGGTGGGCTGAACTGTGCGTTTAGCCCCTTTATTGTTTGCATTATAAGCGCCATTTGAGTATCCTTACGGGCTTTTCAAATTGGCACCTTTTAATTTTAGATAGGAGAACGTTAGTGGCCCGTATCGCTGGCATTAACATCCCCGATAATAAACATGCAGTGATTTCACTGACTTATGTTTATGGTATCGGTAAGACCCGCTCAAAAGCTATTTTAGCTTCAGTGGGCATTGAAGAGACAACTAAGATTGCATCATTAACTGATGCACAGTTAGATTCTCTACGTGACGAAGTAGCAAAATACACCGTTGAAGGTGACTTGCGTCGTGAAATCACATTAAACATTAAGCGTTTAATGGACCTGGGTTGCTACCGTGGCTTACGTCACCGTCGTAGTCTGCCGGTTCGTGGACAGCGCACTAAGACTAATGCGCGTACCCGCAAGGGCCCACGTAAAGCGATTAAGAAATAAGGTGATTCAACATGGCTAAAGCACCAGTTCGTACTCGTAAGCGGGTAAAAAAACAAGTTTCAGACGGTATGGCTCATATCCATGCTTCTTTCAACAACACCATCGTGACGATTACTGATCGTCAGGGCAATGCGCTGTGTTGGGCAACTGCTGGCGGTTCAGGTTTCCGTGGTTCACGTAAATCAACCCCATTCGCTGCTCAGGTAGCTGCAGAGCGTGCAGGTACTGCTGCACTGGAATATGGTCTGAAAAACCTTGAAGTGTTTGTGAATGGCCCAGGCCCAGGCCGCGAATCAGCGATTCGTGCTCTGAATGCCGCTGGTTACAAAATCACAAATATCACCGACGTGACGCCAATCCCGCATAACGGTTGCCGTCCACCTAAAAAACGTCGCGTGTAATTACAGCGCTTCACGGATTATTGGAGAAAGAAGATGGCAAGATATTTGGGTCCTAAGCTCAAACTAAGTCGTCGCGAAGGTACAGATCTGTTCCTGAAGAGCGGCGTAAGAGCAATCGATTCAAAGTGTAACTTAACAACTGCTCCTGGTCAGCACGGCGCTCGTCGCGGTCGTTTATCAGATTACGGTTTACAGTTACGCGAGAAGCAAAAAGTACGTCGTATTTATGGCGTATTAGAAAAGCAGTTCCGTAATTATTACAAAGAAGCTGCGCGTTTGAAAGGTAATACAGGTGAAAACTTGTTAGCGTTGTTAGAGTCACGCTTAGACAACGTTGTATATCGTATGGGTCTGGCTAGCACACGTGCTGAAGCCCGTCAGTTGGTAAGCCACAAGGCAATCATGTTAAATGGTCGCGTAGTGAATGTACCTTCACATACTGTATTACCTGAACAAGTGATCTCAGTTCGTGAAAAAGCCAAAAAGCAAGCCCGTATTGGTGCTGCGCTTGAAGTTGCTGCACAACGTGAGAAACCAACTTGGATTGAAGTTGACAATACGAAATTAGAAGGCGTTTTCAAACGTCTACCTGAGCGTTCAGACTTGTCTGCTGACATCAACGAACAGTTAATCGTCGAGCTTTACTCTAAGTAAAGCTAATTGTTAAGAGAGGATATATGCAGGGTTCTGTCACCGAATTCCTTAAGCCGAGATTAGTTGGTATCGAAAGGATCAACCCAACTCGTGCCAAAGTTACTTTGGAACCACTTGAGCGCGGTTTCGGGCATACCTTGGGCAACGCGTTACGTCGTATTCTGTTATCGTCTATGCCTGGTTGTGCTGTGACTGAAGTAGAAATCGACGGCGTTCTCCATGAGTACAGTGCCAAAGAGGGTGTGCAGGAAGATATCATTGATATCCTTCTCAACCTTAAAGGCCTTGCCGTTCGCCTGGAAGACAAAGATGAAGTCACGCTGACTTTAACGAAGAAAGGTGCCGGCCCTGTAACCGCTGGAGATATCCAGCGTGGCGACGGTGTAGTAATCGTTAATCCTGATCATGTGATTTGTAATTTGACTGGCGAAACTGAGTTCAGTATGCGCTTGAAAGTACAACGTGGTCGTGGTTATGTGCCTGCATCAGCTCGTTTGTCCTCAGATGATGACGAACGTCCTATTGGTCGCTTGTTACTTGATGCCTCTTTCAGCCCAGTTGAGCGTATTGCTTATACTGTTGAAGCAGCACGGGTAGAACAGCGTACTGATTTGGATAAACTGATTATCGACATGGAAACCAACGGCACTGTTGAGCCTGAGGAAGCCATTCGTCGCGCTGCGACTATTCTTGCTGAACAGCTTGAATTCTTCGTAGAATTACGCGACAAGAGTGAGCCTGAAAAACGTGAAGAGAAGCCGGAGTTTGATCCGATTCTTTTACGTCCTGTTGATGATTTAGAGCTAACAGTTCGTTCTGCTAACTGCTTAAAGGCAGAGCAGATACAGTACATTGGTGATCTGGTGCAACGTACCGAGGTTGAGCTACTTAAAACGCCTAACCTGGGTAAGAAGTCACTTACCGAGATCAAAGACGTGTTGGCATCACGCGGTTTATCCTTAGGCATGCGCCTGGAAAACTGGCCGCCAGCTAGTTTGGTAAATAAAGACTAACCAGATACCATTTCCTGGTTTAGTGAGAAGGAATAGATCATGCGCCATCGCAAGAGTGGTCGTCAATTAAACCGGAACAGCAGTCACCGTACTGCCATGTTCCGCAACATGGCAAGCTCGTTGGTGAAGCACGAAATCATCAAAACGACTTTGCCAAAGGCTAAAGAGTTACGTCGTGTGATCGAGCCGTTGATCACATTAGCAAAAAACGACAGTGTTGCTAATCGTCGTTTAGCTTTTGCACGTACTCGTGATAAAGAAGTTGTAGGTTTATTATTTAACGTTTTAGGTCCGCGTTACAACGCGCGTCCAGGTGGCTACACACGTATTCTTAAGTGTGGTTTCCGTACTGGTGATAATGCACCTATGGCTTACATTGAATTAGTTGATCGTCCAGAAACGGATGCACTGCCAGTTGAAGAGACTGCAGCTGAGTAATCAGTAATTCAGCAAAAGGCCGGGCTTAGCCCGGCTTTTTTTATTCTGTTCGCCGTATCCCGCTTACCTACTACCTTATTAACGTACTATTTCAACAGATTTTAATCTACTTCAATTAGGTCTAAGATAGCTCAAACAACCAGATTGAGTTATCTCATGGCATTTATACTAAAACCACTTTCTTTAGCACTTTCTTGTCTTCTTTTTTCTAGTTCCTCAGTTCTTGCGGCAAGTCCTTGTGATGTATTGCAGGCAGCTGTAAGTTGTCAGCCATTAGACTCAATCTTAACCCAGCGAAAAGCTCATTATCCTGTGCTTGCTAAGGTGCTTGACGAGCCAGAGAAATACCAGGTACAAATTCTGTATACCAGAGTTGAGTCAGATACAACTAAAGCACGCTTGCATTACTATCATTATCAAGTCGATCCTAGTCGTTATTTTTACCCAGCCAGTACAGTTAAACTTCCGCTTGCTGCTCTTGCTTTGCAGTGGTTAGCGGAGCAACAAATACCGCATTTAACTGAAGACAGCGTTATGTTAACGGATACCGCGCGTGCACCACAGACTGTGGCGCATCAAGATCCGACAGCACCTTCAGGTTTACCCAGCATTAGCCACTATATTAAGAAAATCCTATTGGTCAGCGATAATGATGCCAGTAATAGGCTCTATGAGCTGTTGGGTCAAGAGTACATTAATGAACAGCTCCTGCAAAAAGGCTTAAGTAACACGGTAATCAATCATCGACTTAGCGTGCCTTTTTCCGACGATGATAATCGTTATTTTAATCCTGTCAGGTTCCTAGATAACGAGGGTAATATGATCTTGCAGTTAGGTGAACGTAAAATCTCAGAATCTTATCGTAATAACCAACAACCGAAGTTGGGCATTGCTTACTATAAAGGTGGAGAGTTAGTTGCAGAACCGATGGACTTTACGTTGAAGAACCGGCAGTCACTTAATGATTTTGATGGTGTTATAAAACGCATCATATTGCCTGAGTTATTTGCACCAGAACAACGCTTTCGTTTTAGTGACAGCCAACGCAGTTTGCTAATGCAATATATGAGGACGATGCCAAGACATAGCAGAAATCCAGAATACCCTGAACTGGAGTATCCAGATAGCTATGTTAAGTATTTTATATTTGGCGGTCAGCCAGATCGGATCCCAGATCATATTAATTATTACAACAAGAACGGCCAGGCCTATGGTCATGTGATCGATGGCGCCTATATAGAAGATACGAAAGAGGGGATCGCCTTTTTTCTGACCGTTATTATTTATACCAATGAAAATCAGATCCTCAATGATGATACTTATGAGACGGACACTATAGGACAACCATTTATGCGTGAGCTGGGAGATCTTATTTATAATTATCAGCTGGGGTTAAAAAGGATGCGGTAAAACTAACGCTGCAGCAGCTAATTTGTTGAAGATCTAACCAAGCTTGAGCGATTAATCATCGGATCGTTTAAAAAACGGCCGAACGATCCTTTTTTAATAAAAAAGATCTTGAACATGTTTTTTAGATCTCTATAATGCGCATCCACAGACGGCGACAACGGCAACGAAGTCAAGGTTTGAAAGAATACGGTTCGCAAGAACACTGAGGTGAAAACCTCGCTTCTGATAAGAAGCACGCTCTTTAACAATTAGCAATCAATTATCTGTGTGGGCACTTATGATGATTTC
>NZ_BMYR01000018.1 GCF_014652375.1 Alishewanella tabrizica
TAAACACCTCTAATTTAAGTTACATTGTAACTGTTAAATGTGTCTAGCAAAGTCTGGGAAGTCCACTTGCATGCCAACAGTAATTTGAAACAACTGGTATGCCGCAGTGTTCAATTACTTCTCTAGCTCTCGCTGCCTGTTCGATTGCCAACCCTACTGTAGGAAGAATAACAATGGTGTTAGCAAATTCTCTTTGGAAAATTATAGATGCATGTGAAACCAGAGTCTTACCACATCCTGTAGGCAAGTTAACAAAGATAGTTGAGCCTTTTTTAGCTGTTAGGCATGCCCGGACCGCCAATCGCTGCCCTGCCGTCTGGTAATTCTTGTACCCAAATCCATCCAGCTTATTCTTTAAACACTTATCTAGCTTTACTGGTACCGTTTTTCTTTTGTTCTTCAGGGTATAAACATCTAAATCGTGTTCGTGGAGCCTGCTTTGATCAAGTTGTAATAAATTAGTCCCTTGCCTTTGAGCCAATCCCGCCCATTTAGCGACTTCTAATTCTTGCCCTCTCAATTCTCGGGGAAAGTTAAAACTAATGTAATTTTGATTAACTGTGTGCTGGATTGATACTAAGAAATCCTTTATGGCCAGTAGTACATCTACTGAACTGATATTAAAGGATTTAAGTACTAACTGAAGTCTGCATATAAAAAAATTATCACGAAAGGTGGAATAGAGTTTTGTAACCTCGTCGTTAACAATTTGGTATTCATGCTCATTAAATTTCAATGGATTTACTTCAGGCATTCTCATCATTTCCCTACCAATGTCATACTGAGAGCGGATACCAGAGAAACAGATAATTTGTTTGTTAAATCTAAATGCTCAATTTTGGTCAAAGTGCTCTGAATGATTTCAGATTCCCTGTAAGTGATCGCATTTTCTATCACACTACACCATTCATCTTTGGGGCAAAACGAATCAAATAACTCCCAAAGATCTTTTTCTGCAGTTACTAGGACTTCGAAGTCTCGATAACCGTTATCATTTTCACCATTTATTGCTCTTACCGGCTTTTCCAGTAAGTTAAGTATTGCTTCATTCTCGACAATTTTTCCACAGTCATCTATCCACTCTGTTTTTAAGCGGGGTTCAAACTCTGAATCAAGATTTCTCTGCTCGACAACTGAACCTTCGCTTGATTCACAAGAAACAAGCCAATTCAACTTCAAAAATGTCTTAGGCTTTCCAAGTTTTATCTGTATTTGCCTTATGACTGAACTTGCAAGTCCTAATGTGCTGGCGTGAGTGAAATTGTAAATTGTATCGATGAAAGGTTGACCATACCGCAATGGATAAGCACCGGTTTTGGCGGTGACTTCCCTGTCAGGGGTCATTGGTTTTGTAGAGGGGTTACGTAACCCGCTATTGAAGTCCATCCCTAAGATACAGTGGTGTAAAAAATCGTCTATATTTAAACGAGTTACTCCAAGTCTATATTGATAAACAAATGACGAATCCTCATTACGAGTCACACCAAATTTCAAACTCTGTTTTATCCAGTTTTGTAATGAGTTATGCAAAGATTCAGCATTTAGGTCAACGTTCTGAATATTTTCGGCAAACTTTTTGGTCGTAGCCAGGTCAATCTGCATTTCATTCCAAACTTCTTGATCTGCGACCTTCTTGCGCTCTTTTGCAATCAAACCTTTCTCACCACCCAACTTATCTCTTAGCCAAGTCAGATGCCCAAAACCATTTGTTAACAGCTTAGCCTCTTCAACTTTGATAGCTTCTTCTACGACTAATTGGATACTTGCCGTTGTGTCATCAAATACGCCCACGGTGTCCTTTAAAAGCAGAGCCCAGTTTTGAATGAAATTTTCATAACTTGGAACAAGAACATAGTTTTCAATCGGTTTCATGCTTTTTGACGTCGCACTATACCTATTTAACCTACCAATACGTTGCTCAATTCTTACCAAAGAGCGTGGTAAACTGTAATGAATCGCGAGTCGAGAAGTTCCTTGTAAATTTAACCCATCCTCACCTTTTTCATCGGCAATGAGTACTTTTATTAAGGAGTCTGCAACAAAAAGTGGCCTAGAATCTGGAGAGTGCCTTTCAACATCGTCTCTATATTTTTGCAAAAATGTATAAAGGTTATCTGCAGAGGCTTTATTTCCACAGAAAATAACTACTTTGCCATCTATATTTTTTGCCAACCATTTATCAAGTACGTTTCTTGTGAGTTCATCCTTGTTGTTTTGCTCAACAAGCGCTGATTCCTTCATTATCGAGAATGTTTCAGAAAACTGCTGATAATCTTCAGTATCAATTAACTTATCGAGTTCATACGAAAAACTCTTTGGAGAATCTAAAAGCGCGTCTAGAAGAGTTATAACATTTGGTAATTTTTGCTCATATCCTTCACAAATCAGGTAGTCTCTATAGTCATCTAATTGCTGATCTAATGAGGGTAATTGTTTAGCAGATTCCCATTTATACAGTGCGCAATCACCAAGGCCCGGAAAAAGTAGTTCTATCGAACTATCTTTGCTTCCTCTTCTATTGCGGATAAATCGCTGAAACAGCCTGTACTTTTCACCAAAATACTTTTTCAGTTCATAAATAGCGGAGTTCCTTCTATCTTCATCCTTCTCCTTATTGAAATAATCAATCTCAGGCTTCAAACGCTCAATCAATGAAGTTAAATCCTTATCTCCTAAGTTGAGACTTTCTAATTCTTCTAGTATCCCACTCAACGTAAAGTCGTCAGACTCTGGTGAAATTGCAGTATAAATTCCTGAGAAGCGCTCCCTTTCTCTCACCTTTTTATTAAAATCATCTATACCTTCTTCAGAGATCTTATAGTTTTCATGATTAAGGCAATGCAGCATAGCCAAAAAGCTTTTTGCATTGCCTGCAATAGGCGTACCTGACAAAATAATTGTCGATCGTGCTTCTGCAGAATAGGTCACTATTCTTTGATAACTAGTGCTGCCGTCGATACTCCATGCCAAGTCAGAGAGGTTATGCCCTTCATCAATTACAACCATAGTTGGTTTCTTTTCACTATTATCAAACAACGGTAAGTTTAAATAATCACAGATAAAGACTTTCTGATCTTCATCAAACTCATCACCTAGGACATCTTCTAAGTGAAACTTTAATGTCAACTCCTCTTTCCACTGGTTTAATAGAGAAGTAGGAGCAATAATCAACACACAAGCATCATCTTTAAACTCAAGGATATGCTCGCGGATCAAGAAACCAGCTTCAATGGTCTTACCTAAACCAACCTCATCGCCTAATAAATATTTTTGATTTGAATCCTTTAAAACCCGTAATACGACTGATAATTGATGTGTTTCAAGGTTGACTGCGCTACTTGATAAAGAAGAAATTGAATTACATGCTGCCCTTTGCGCAATATAAGATGCAATAAAATTTGTTCTATTGAAGTAATGCTTATAGGCAGATGTCGCCTGAGAGGCAAGGAATCTCGAAACAGGGAAACAGAAACGATTCAGCAAATTAGGGACGAATAAATCCTCAATATCAAAGACGTCTGATTCGCCCCCACTAAAGTATATTAAATGCTTATCGTTGGGTCTCTCACCATCATAAAAACCCATTCTCCATCGCCGAGTAGGCCCGAGTTTGACGTAGACAATGGTTTTTTCAAATAACTTACTTTTACCAATTAAGTTATTTCCTTTGACCTCTATCTTCCTATCGTAGGGAGTTAGTGGAGACGTAAAGAATCCAACAGTTGCACTTTGATCAACAGTCGAAATAGATAGAACTTTACCTATCCCTTCGAAAAGGGGAGTCCCCTCAACTAAAGAACCTACCGTCAACCTCATATATTCTCCTTAAAAACAGCATTCCATTTTAAAACAGATACTAATATCATGTTTGTTATAATTTTGCATTGCAATTCCTTAAGCACGATTTCAGGTACAGCCAAAATGAGTCGTAATCCTTGTCAGGTTATCCTTTTACTTTCTGTTGGTAACTTCCTGAAGCCTTTTCCATTTAATAGAACCGACAGTGTAGCGGTCCTCTCATAAAGTACATTTTAAGGTGTGTTCTAAATTCATACCAATCTGTACATATACTCAGTGTATGCTTTTGGAACGGGAGATTTTCAGTGCTTTTAATCAGTCGGGATGATAATTAAATCTGCATGATTACGACTCATACGCTGATAGGCCCCCCAATGCGATGGCATATGCGCCCTGTTTGGCTCTCTTAGCCAAGCAGGCACTAAATCTGGAACTCGCTAAAATATAAGCGCAGCAGATTATGGTGGTGAATTTGGATGAGATTAACCAGCATGCTTTTTGACAAACACACTTGCATTAACTTTAATATGAAAAATAAGGCAGTTTAGAGCAAGGGTCAAAAATTCAGTATTTTTTAAGTTGTGTTCTTAAACAGTGGCACATTTTTGGCACAATCGTGGCACATAAAACAAAAAAACCACCTCGCTTTCGCGTAAGTGGTTGATTTATATGGCGCACCCATCAGGATTCGAACCTGAGACCTCTGCCTCCGGAGGGCAGCGCTCTATCCAGCTGAGCTATGGGTGCAACCTACGCATATTTATGCGAGCGGGCATTATAGACAGGGTTTGGGGTTAAGTCTATTGTCTAGCTGTCGGTTTTTTAGGCGAACGATGCGAATCACTTTTGCATCAGACCATTACTGCCTATAATCTGCGCTTATTCTCGGTTATTACCATGAACTTGCCATGACAAACCACCGAGCGGCTTTTACCGTGTGGTAATGGCTGGTGTTAAGTTGCACAGCATTAATGATATTTGGTTATCAACGTTTAACGCCGGGAAGTTGCTTTTACTTCACACTTCCGCTGGCGCAACCTCAGTAAAACCTGGTTAGCCAGAGTATTTATTGCAAAAATTTGCACTTGCCAGGCTTTTATCTTAATTTGTTGGCACTTGGTTGCAAAACACCGCTTTTGACCCAACTTTTAGGCATACTGTGTTTTGTAATATCGCAGCTATGCTGCCTAACAAAAACAATAACGATATCCACGCTTTTTGAACTGACTGCCTGGCGGTTATCTCACAGAGCAGAATGGATATAACGCTATCGGCAACCTATCCACGGAGAAAATATCATGCGTAAGACCCTACTCGCTTCGGCGATTGGCGCAGTGATCACGTTAAGTGCTTGCTCAGACAATACTGCCCCAGCGCAACAAGCGAACCAAGCTGCTACCCCGGCAGCAGTTGTTCAGGACGTGACTGTGACGAACCCATTTTTTATGAAAAGTACATTAACGTACGAAGCGCCAGATTTTAATGCCATTAAAGATGAGCATTTTTTACCCGCCTTTGAAGAGGGCATGAAGCAGCATTTAGCTGAAATTGAAGCGATTGCTAATAATCCAGAAGCCGCTAACTTTGAAAATACGTTTGTTGCCATGGAAAAGAGTGGTGAGCTATTAACCCGTGTCTCTCGTGTGTTTTATAATCTAACGGGTACCGACAGCAACGAAAAACGTCGTGAATTACAAAGCGTTTTAGCACCAAAAATGGCGGCACACTCAGATAATATTAATCTTAATCCACAATTATTCGCACGTATCGAAGCGGTTTATAATGCGCGTAACGATTTAAATTTAGACGCCGAATCACTGCGTTTAGTTGAAGTGTATTACGAGCGCTTTGTTCGCTCAGGCGCAAAACTTAACGAAGAGCAAAAAACGGCAATTCGTGCACTGAACGAAGAACATTCAAAACTCACTAATCAGTTTTCACAAAACTTACTGGCAGAAACACGTAATATTGCCGTGGTTGTTGATACTGATGAAGAACTAGATGGTTTATCACCTGCGCAAATTACCGCAGCGGCCAATGCAGCAAAAGAGCGCGGCTTAGAAGGCAAATACTTACTCAGTATCACCAATACTACGCGCCAGCCTATTTTAACGTCTTTAAACAATCGTGAAGTACGTCAGCGAGTTTGGGAAGCGTCTGCAAACCGTGCGCAGTCGGGTGAATTTAGCAATAACGACATCGTCGCGCGTTTACCGCAACTGCGCGCTGAACGGGCTAAGTTATTGGGTTACGACAGCTGGGCCAGCTTTACTTTAGAAACGAATATGGCAAAAACCCCTGCGGCGGTATTTGATATGTTAGGTTCAATGGTGCCGGCAGTAATTGAAAATACCAAACAAGAGCAAGCCGCTATTCAAGCGATGATCCGTGAAAAAGGCGGTGATTTTGAAGTACAGCCTTGGGATTGGGAATATTACGCTGAATTTGTGCGTCAAGCTAAATACGATTTAGATGAAAACGAAGTGAAAAAATACTTTGAATTTAATCGTGTACTAGAAGACGGTGCCTTTTATTACTTAAACCGTTTTTACGGCGTACGTTTTGAGCCACGTCCAGATTTACCGGTATATCATCCCGATGTAAAAGCCTATGAAGTGTTTGATGCTGATGGTACCAGCATTGCCATTTTCTACGCAGACTATTTTGCCCGTGAAGGGAAACGCGGTGGCGCCTGGATGAGTTCTTTTGTGGGTCAATCACATTTAACTGGGCAAAAGCCGGTTGTAGTGAATGTGATGAATATTCCTAAAGCACCTGAAGGTGAGCCAACCCTGATTAGCTATGATCATACCACCACCATTTTCCACGAATTGGGCCATGGCGTGCACGGTATTTTCTCAAATGTGAAATATCCAACGTTAGCAATGACTGCGGTATCACGTGATTTCGTTGAATTCCCGTCTACGTTTGAAGAAGATTGGGCACAACATCCTGAAATCCTTGGTAACTATGCCAAGCATTACGAAACGGGTGAGCCTATTCCAGCTGACTTATTGGATAAAGTTATGCGTTCACGTAGCTTTAACCAAGGCTTCGATACCTTAGAGTATATGTCTGCAGCTTTATTAGATATGGAATGGCACACGCTGTCTGCTGACGCGCCACTGCAAAACCCGCAAGCGTTTGAAGCAGCCGCACTGAAAAAACACGGTGTTGATTTAGCCGCAGTGCCACCACGTTACAAAACCAACTTCTTCTCTCACTCAATGGGTGGCGGTTATTCTGCCGGTTATTATGCCTACATGTGGAGTGAGATTTTAGCGGCAGATGCTTTTGCTCATGTACAGAAGAGCGGTGGCTTAACTCGTGAAAATGGCGATCATTATCGTAAAAACATTTTATCAGTGGGTAATTCACGGCCAACGATGGATTCTTACAAAGCCTTCCGTGGCCAAGAGCCTTCTACAGATGCGTTGTTAATCCGTCGTGGTTTAAAAACCAAGATTGATTAAGGCTTTACACCCTAGCCTCGGCTAGGGTTATCCCCTTAGAAACTAAAAAGCCTCTGAATCTTCAGAGGCTTTTTTATACTTAACGAGCCAGCATAGCTGTAACTATAACACCAGATTAATCACCAGCTATCTGCATTTGGCTAATTAATACTGAGCCGGTTAACACGCCGCCACGCCGATCAACATCATTACCAATAGCCACGATATTCATAAACATATCGGCTAAATTGCCTGCTATCGTGACTTCTGCGACTGGAAATTGGATCTCGCCATGCTCTACCCAAAAACCACTGGCACCGCGCGAATAATCGCCAGTAACGGTATTTACGCCCTGCCCCATAAGTTCAGTGACTAATAACCCTTTACCCATTTGCTTGCATAACGCGGCCAGATCATCATTACCATGTTGCACCAGCCAGTTGTGGATCCCACCCGCATGACCGGTACTGGCCATGCCTAACTTACGCGCTGAATAACTGCTGGTGAGATACGTATTTAGTACGCCCTGCTCAACAACAACTAAATCACGGGTTTTAACCCCTTCACCATCAAAAGGACTAGACGCAAGCGCCTGTTTCAAATGAGGCAGTTCTTTAATGGTCACAGTTGGTGCCATTATGTTGCTACCGACTTTATCGAGTAAAAAACTCGATTTACGGTAAATACTGCCACCACTGATCGCCGACACTAAATGGCCAAACAAACCGCTGGCAATGTCCGCTCGAAAAATGATCGGGACTTTTTGTGTGGCAACTTTGCGCGCGCCTAAACGGGCTACCGTTTCAATAGCAGCTTCAATACCTACGCGTTTTGGATCAAGTAAGTCGGCGTAGCGACGCGCCACCGTGAAACTGTAATCACGTTGCATATCTTCGTCTTGCTCACCAATAACCACACAGCTAAAACTGTGCCGTGAACTAGGATACCCAACCAATTGGCCATGGCTATTACCATACACTTTTAAACCTTGATGGGTAGAAAAAGAGGCGCCCTCTGAATTAGTGATCCTAGGATCATAAGCAAATGCGGCCTCTTCAGCGCTGGCACACAGCGCAATGGCTTGCTCGGTACCAATACTGTCTGGATAGTATAAATCTAAATCGGGTGGGCTTAATTCTAACCACGCCGCTTCAGCGACGCCAGCATGAGGATCTTCCGACGTATAACGGGCAATATCAGCCGCCGCTTCTACCGTGCGCTTTAGCGCTTCGGGGCTTAAATCTGCTGTCGAGGCTGAGCCTTTACGTTGACCAAAATATAAACTAATACCTAAACCGCCATCTTGGTTAAATTCAACGGTTTCAACTTCACCATGGCGTGTTTCAACACTTAAGCCTCGAGTTCTGCTCATCGACGCTTCCGCGCTAGACGCGCCAAGCTTTTTTGCATGCGCCAATACCTGACTTACGGCTTCTTTGACATCGGCGATTTCTTGCTGAATGCTAGGGGATTGCTGCATAGTTACTCTTACCTCAAAATCAATTTGCGTAGCTTATCATAGTCCGTTAAAGGCTGCTGCTTGCTCTGCGCTGTTTAGTGATATACTAAGGGTATAAAGTAAATAGTGATAAAGAAGCAGAGCAATGACAGATACAGAATTTAAGTACGGCGATAGTAAGTGGCTGGAGCAGCCGGATCATATCAGCAAAAGCCAAATTAAACGCGAAATGCATGCACTGCAAGCGTTAGGTCAAGAGTTAATTGATTTAAGCCCTGCTGCCCGCGCCAAAATTCCTCTTGATGACGATCTTAAAGCGGCATTGACGTTGGCAGATAAATTAGCAAATAAGCGTGAAGCGTTACGACGTCATATACAATTTATCGGCCGTTTAATGCGTGAACGCGAAGATGAGCTAGAGCCTATTGAACAAGCATTGGCGATTATTCGTAACACGAATCAAGCCGCAACGCGCCAATTTCATAAAGTAGAAACCTGGCGCGATAAATTACTTGCCGACAGTGATGCCGTAACCCGTTTTATTGCTGAATACCCTACGGCTGATGTGCAACAACTACGGCAGTTAATTCGAAACGCTAAAAGAGAGCAAGAAAAACAACAGCCGCCAAAGTTTTATCGAGAGCTGTTTCAATTTATTAAACCGCTTATTATTACCGATTAATCATGTTAACAACGACAAGCTTAGTGCATGCATAATGCTTGTCGTTGATGGTTACATCCAACTGCGGTGACTCGCTTGTACCTGATAAAGCGCATAATTTGCTATATCATAGGCAGCTTGGGCAGGCATATAAGGCACTGTTAAATTCCCCGCGGCACACACTAAATGCAAATGACGCAATCCTGCCCGTTGCATAAAACTATGTTGTGATACTTTTAATTGCTGTAATTTATGTAAGGGCACACAGAAGTAATCAATGCCTATAAGCCCACGCCGCAGATAAAAATATTCCGCATCCATGGCGTAACCAAAGCGGCGCCAACGTAAAATCTGCAGTGCCGCGATCACCATCACCACACCAATACTCAGATACGCGAGCGAGGGCGCTGCTGGCCAAAAGAAAACCTGGCTCGCCACGAGCAATGGCAAACATATCAATACCAACCCAGGCAGTATATAACGCCAATTGATAGGATTAAATTGCACTACCGCCAACTGATTTGACGGATAAACGTCTTGTAACAACTGCTGTGCCATAGCAGGGGTTAACGCTGGAACCATAATTTTGCCATGCTGACCTTCCCCTTGCACGGCGGCTAACGGCGATACTATTTGCTCGTAATGTATATGACAGCGTCCAAATGCTTTATCTAAGCCATCTTGTTGCAGATGCATCCACTGTAAACGTGAACGCTTCATACTAATTTCATGACGAGTTAACAATCCACTACGCCGAATATAACGATCATGCGTACGCAATAAGCGAAAGTGGTAATACGTGAGTACCGACGCCGCAATAGAAAATAAGGTAATGATTAATAAGAATACCAAGGTTGTTGCGATCACGGCTAATCCAAACCAAAACCATGATTGCTGCTCATAGTTAAACCATTGACTGGCATCAATCCCGAAGCGCTGCAGTTGTTGATCAAGTATATTAGTAATTGGAACGTAAAATGGCGCAGCAAAGCCCATCACTAAAATGGCCCGGTTATTACTGATCCCATATAAAATTAAATCACTGATCGAACGTGTGCAGAGGAGTGCTTCGTCTGAGACTAGCTCAGTCGTTTGGCTGGTGAGATCGTCGTTTGCTTCGGAATGGCTTACTGCAACATGTTGTGTATAAATAGCCTGTTGTAACGCCTCAGCGAGATTGTTAGGTAATGCGGCTAAACGTGCCTCTTGTTGATTCGATCCTGCGGTGTCTAACACCACACAAAGATGATTACTGAATCGGTAATAGAGCGGCTGCAGTAAACGAACATTTTGGATGCGATTAAAAGGCAAATTAAGCTGCTTTTTGCGTAGCAATCCCGACTGGATCTCAACAGTATCTTCACTCACCCTAAACCGAAATGCTAAATACTGCATCATGCCTATAGTTGCAATAACGATAATGAGCAGGCCTAGCGCAAGCATAAAATAGCCAGGCGAGCGTTGTATGCCCTTGTAAAACAGCAATAATAACGGTGCTAAGATACTGACGTTGCTAAAAATACCTTTTAATAAATGCAGGCAAAAGTATACCAGTGCAATAGGCGAGACGCGCTGCCACTGTTGTAACACATTAAGCGACGGGGCTGACGCGGCTTGCGTGGAGTGATTTTCAAGCATACTGCACCGTGTCTTTGTGCTGTAAAATAAATTGACGTATTGTCTCAGCATCCGCTACAGGTAACCCTGGTAAAGCAAAAGTATGCGCTGCGCCACCCGCACTGAACACTTGCAGCGTTGCTAAGCCAAAACGCCGTTCTAATGGGCCACGCTTTAACTCTATATGCTGGATACGGGTAATAGGCTGCGTGATACTGGTTTTAAAAAATAACCCCCGTTGAAAACTAAGATCGTGCTGCCGCAACGCATACGCTTTAAGAGGATAAGCGAAATAGCAATACAAACAAGACCATGCACACAAGACACACAGCACGATACCACTCCAAAACACCACTGGCGCCAGCGTTGTACTTAGTGGCCAAAATGGTTGCCATAATAAGGCTAACCACAGCAGGGCCACACTGCTGGTGATTGCCACATTAAGCCACACATTAAGCGGCGTATAGCTGGGTGCTAACGTTTGCCACTGCAGGGTATCGAGCGAAGGAAGCTGCGCAAGCGAAACAGGAAGATTCTGAAAGGTTTCTGTGGTCATGGCATAATCTTAAACATAAAAATCTGTAATTTTTATGATAACAGCTTATTACAAAAATAAAACTGTAATTAAAGACCCATACGTTTTCTGGCGGCACCATAGATAAAAAACCCAGCTGTCTGCACAACTGGGTTAATGATGAGAAACTAGTTGAAACAACAGGGCGTATTACACCCGCGTTAACCAACCAAATTTGTCTTCTGCTCTGCCCCACTGGATATCGTTAAGGGCTTGACGTAAGGTCGCCGTGGTATTACCCGCTTTGCCCCCACCCACATGATACTCTTTACCCGCATGAATAAGGGTTCCTACGGGTGTGAGAACGGCAGCCGTTCCTGACAACGCGGCTTCTGCACCCGGTTTAACGGCACGTTCAAGCAGCTCTTCTACGGTAAGTTCACGCTCTGACACAATCATGCCACGATCCCGCGCCAGCGTTAAAATGGAATCACGGGTAATACCATGTAAGAAAGAGCTGTCTAGCGCTTTAGTGATGATTTCATTGCCATCAATTAATAAAAAGTTAGCGGCACCGGTTTCTTGAACATCACCATTCGGGCAAAAAAGCACTTGGTCCGCTTGCACAGCAGCACGGGCTTTTAAAATAGGCTGTAACGCGCTGGCATAATTGCCGCCACTTTTTACCATTCCCATATGTGAGGCACAGCGGGCATTGTCGTCCAATAGTAACCGTAATGCCTTAGCCCCGCCCGCAAAATAATCACCTACTGGCGACAATAGCACATACAACAGCGAATTTAAGCTAGGTGCCGCGGCCTTGCCAATTGAGGCTTCCGTACCAATATGGGTTGGGCGGATATACATGGAGCCCGGTGGCATAGGCACGTCCGAAGCATAACGACGCACGATATCAACAATCATTTGGCTTAGCATCGCACCGTCTACCTTAGGTAGCGTGAGCAATTCACTGCTTTGTTGTAACCGCGCAACGTTTTTTTCCATCCGGAAGATATGCACCGAATCGTCTGCATGACGAAACGCCTTCATCCCTTCAAAACAGGTACTGGCATAATGCAAAACATGTGCGCCAGGATGGAGGCTGATGCTTTGTGTTGGCACAACAGCAGGCTCAGTCCAGCCGTTATTCTCAAAGCGTGAAAGGATCATTTCATCGGTAAATACGGTGCCAAATGCTGCCATTTTGTGTTCCTGTTGTCGATTATCATGCTGGTTTTCCCAGCTTTTACTATAGGTTAAGGGGTACTATTATTTACTGGGTTCCGCCAACGGTTAAGGCATCAAGCTTTAAGGTGGGTTGGCCTACGCCAACAGGGACGCTTTGTCCCTGCTTGCCACACACCCCAACACCGGTGTCTAATCGCATGTCATTTCCTACCATCGAGACTTGCTGCATCGCCTCGGGACCATTGCCAATTAACGTGGCGCCTTTTATCGGGGTTGTAATTTTACCGTTTTCAATTAAATAGGCTTCTGATGCCGAAAATACAAATTTACCCGAAGTGATATCGACTTGGCCACCACCAAAATTAGGCGCATAAATACCCTTTTTTACGCTCGCAATAATCTCTTCTGGTGCATAATCACCTGCTAACATGTAAGTATTGGTCATTCGAGGCATGGGTAAATGCGCAAAAGACTCACGTCGACCGTTTCCAGTTGGCGCAACCCCCATTAGCATGGCATTGTGTTTATCTTGAATGTAGCCTTTTAAAATACCGTTTTCAATCAATACATTGCACTGGCTTTTCACGCCTTCATCATCAATATTTAGCGATCCTCTACGACCACTAAGGGTACCATCGTCAACAATAGTACAATGCTTAGAGGCCACTTGCTGACCAATTTTGCCACTGAAGGTTGACGATCCTTTGCGGTTAAAATCGCCTTCTAAGCCATGTCCGACAGCTTCGTGTAACAGAACGCCTGGCCAACCAGACCCTAACACCACGGGCATCGTTCCCGCAGGAGCATCTACCGCCGTTAAATTCACTTGCGCCATTCTTATTGCTTCGCGTGCAAAGTGTTGCCAGCGCGGTTGGCCATCTTGATCTGCACTAAAATAACGATAATCCGTGCGCGCGCCCCCTCCAGCACTGCCACGTTCACGTCGACCATTGTGTTGCAATAATACCGAGCAGTTTAAGCGCACTAAAGGGCGAATATCCGTGGCAAAGGTACCATCACTGGCTGCCACTAACACTTCTTCATACACCCCGGTTAAGCTCACCATCACTTGTTCGGCGCGGCTGTCTAACGATCGAATAAAGGCTTCAATTTCGTGTAAGAGCGCCACTTTCTCGGTATTAGTTAAACTTTGCAATGGTTCACATGGTAAATAAATCTGGCTGTTACTGCTGCGACTAAAGGCTTTTACCTGCCCTTGCTGCCCCTGCGCGGCAATACCCCGCGCAGCCATTGCTGCCTGTTTCAACGCGGCAGCATTAATAGTGTCGGCATACGCAAAACCGGTTTTTTCACCACTAATGGCTCTCACACCGACCCCGCGCTCAATATTAAAAGAGCCATCTTTGACTAAGCCATCTTCCAACACCCAAGATTCATGTACGCTGGATTGAAAATATAAATCGGCATAATCAAGCTGATGTGCAAACAAATACCCCAGTGTCTGTTCTAGATCGCGCGGGCTCAATTCCGAGGCATTTATAAGATTATGTTCTACTGCATTCATAGTTTCAGCTCACTGTTAAAACGGTTATGTTGCTTGATCGGCATGGTTCGGGCAAGCTGCTGGCACGCGGCTAAATCGACCGAGACAGAGATCACACCGGGCTCAGTACCCGCATCGGCCAAAATGTCGCCCCAAGGGCTAATAATCACACTGTGCCCAAACGTTTCGCGCCCATTAGCATGTACGCCTGTTTGGCCAGGCGCGACCACAAAACATTGGTTTTCAATAGCGCGGGCGCGCAATAAACTGTACCAGTGCGCCTCACCGGTTACCCGAGTAAACGCAGATGGCACACTCAGCACGTTCATACCGGCTGCCGCCAACGCCTGCATTAATCCTGGAAAACGCATATCATAACATATCGCCATACCGAGTTTCAGGCTGCCCTGTGTAGATAATGTGAGTTTATTACCCGCCAAGGTTGTAGCTGATTCACGATACGTGCCCATGCTATCCGCAACACTGACATCAAATAAATGTAATTTTTGATAATCCGCAATAAGCTCACCTTGTGGTGAGAACAGCATGCTAGATGCAGAAAAACGCTGGGGATCAACGCTCGTTGTAGGAATAGTACCTGCAACCAGATAGATCGCAAACTGCTTGGCTAATGCCGCACATTGCTGTTGCAGCATGCCATCCCCGATGACTTCAGCATATGATTGCTGCAACCCATCAGGCCCACCAAATACAGCAAAACATTCGGGCAAAACCACCAAATGACGCTCTGCTGTAGGGAGCTGAGCAAGATACTGCTGCAATACCGCAAAGTTATCTACGGGATCTGGCTGGCTCGTTAATTGAATAGCACTAAGTTGCCAATTAGTAGGTGCGAAGTTGGCGGTCATCTTTAGGTAGGGTCTCTGGCTGAGCAATACGAACAGGTACTGGAATTTCTGTACTATGGCGATTAACTTCTGTCACCACGGGTTTATCAAAACTGCCGGTCACGGTAAAGTTAATACGCGAAATCACCTCAGCAGATTGAAAAACTTCATCTAGCGCCAGCGCGGCTAGCCCAGTAGCAGGATTCACCATCCAAGCAATAATCACCGGCAAACTGGAGGTAACTTTTGGTGCAAATGACATTTGATAATCTATCTGCTTTTTTGACAGATCCGCATAACCTTGTAGGGTTAAGTTACCCGGCACACCATCAATACTGAAATCGTTCGTTTGCGCGACGCCCTTATAAACATTTAAGGTGCCTGTCATTTTGTTATAGTAAAAACCTTTACTAAACACATCTCGAAAATCCAACCGTAATTTACGAACCAGCGAATCTAAACTGAATAAAGAAAATAGGCGGGCACCTTGATCACTGACTTCCGTTAACACGCCATCGCCTAGTGCGAATGTAACATTGCCATCCAACGCTTTTACACGAAACTGCTGGGGTGCACCTTCCCAGGCGAATTTAAAATCGATATCACTACGACTACCACTGATAGCAGAGCTTAACTGGTACTCTGCTAATAAGGCACCCATATTAGGGCTTTTAAACTTGCCACTAAACTGGCTAATTCCCAAGCCTGCGTTAGGTTGCCAATCACCTGCAATGGTTAATCTGCTGCCTTTGTACTCACTTACGAATTGTTGTAATCGCCACGTATCACCTTGACCGGCAGCCTCTAATTGCACCTGACCAAACCGATAGTTACCTACCGAACAATCATTACACGTTAGCTGTAACGGAACCATATTGACCAGCCAGTTTTGCGGCTGTAACTCAGGTTCCACCGTGAGGATGCTCTCAGAGGAGATTATCTCAGAAGAGAGGCGCACATCTGGCGATGTCACGCGGGTTTCATCAGCGGTTAATGGCAGATGTAAGTAATCAAACTGTACGTTAATCCCTTTGGACTGCCATGCATTAAAAAACTGCCAACGACTGGCTAATTCGGTACCATGCAAATTTAATTGCCAAGCAGCTTCGCTTGGCGTGAGATCAAAGATCGTATGGGTTAAAGCCAACTTAGCAGGCAATTGAATATGAGCGACTTTACCACGCACCTCACGCAACGCCGGCAAGAGTGCCGGACCTGTTGTCGGACGAGATAAAAGTGGTTGTAACAACGCAAACCACGGTGAGAACTCCACATAAGGTAAGTTAACCTCGATATTAAAGCCCTCCCCACGCAAACCAGGATTCGTATTGCCAAGCGACAGTTGCGCGCGATTAATCCGCCCAGTGTTATGAGGTAACTCAGCCTGAAAATGTAAAGCTTGTTGATAATCTGCATTGATAAAACTTTGTTCAGTATTACCATGTGCAACGAGAGACAACGTGCTAGGTTCAGCTACCTTTTTTTGATATGGCACAGGTAAATTAAGCGCCATTTGCTCTAAATTGACTTGTAAGTCAGCTTGATAAGTAAAGCCGTTTTGGGGCAGGGCTAACGCCACATGTAATTGCCAATCAGCCAGCCCCACTGCAAGCTCGCTTAAAAGGGGATCCAACGACGTCGTGAGTGTATCCGCTTGTATTTGCCCGGCTAAATTTATGGCTAATTGATAAGCTTCAGGCGTGTTTTCGCCGTTAAAGTCGCCCTGCGCTGTCACGCCTTGCCAAGAAAATTGTAATTGTTCTGCTTGTAACACGTCATTGCGAAAATGTACCCGCCCAGTAAGGTTATTTAAAGCCATATTAGGCGCTTGGATATTCGCCTCTATATTTAATAACTCAGCCGTTCCACTTGCAATAACAGAAGGCGTATTTAAACCAATTTCGAGCAATAACTGCCCCTGCACAACGCCTTCAAGCCCTAAATGCTGCAACGTTTTACCCAAGCTATTTTGCAATGGCGATTGCAACATTAAGCGGGTTAGCAGACCAGTATTGATCTCGGTATTCACATTGATATCAAGTTGGCTGGCTGCAAATAAATTTGGGATACGCGCAGTGACGACATCATTTAACGGCAATTCACCTAAATAGCCACGATGTCCTTCAATAAGCATACTGGCATTTTCAAACCACAACACCGCGCTTAACTCGGTTAAGCTAGGCCAATCAGGCGCAAATTGAAATACGCCATCGCGCAAATCAGCTCTAACTTGAAAATGCCCAGTGCTGTCAGTAAAAGGAAAATCGTTAAAGGCACCATGCCACACCACGGTTGCTTGTTCTACTGAGCCACTTTCAATGGCTTGGCTTAAATAATCGCGGGTTTTTGCGGGCATAAAGCGTTGAGGGTAATACATGCTCGCTTTTGCTGCATCTAAACCCGTTAATTGCGCCAGTAATGCCAACTCTGGCTGAGCACCCAAACGCAAGGATGCTTGCGCTTCAAGCGTAAAGTCGTCGGCGTGTAACGTTAAAGCAGGAATGCTTACTTGCCATTGCTGATCACGTAAACGTAATCGCACATCAGCTTGTAATTGCTGATAATGCCAATTCTCTAAAAACAGGCCATCCCACGCTATTTGGTTTTGCTCACCCTCTAGCAATAACCAACCAAATTCATTACCTAACCAAAACTCCCCCGTAAGGTGTTGTAAACCCGGAATATTGCCTGCAGCTGTTAACCCAAGCTCGTTAAACTTGCCAGATAATCGATATTGATCGGCCTCCAATACTATATTCAATTTCTCAAGATAACCGGTAGGCTTATGTGCTAAAAGGCGTTGCGCTACATGATTATCCTGTGTGAATAACTGGGCAAGCGGTTCTAAAGCGTCTAATTGGAAATGCTGTAATTGAGCTGATACAGAGTGCTGATGTTGTGAAATAGCAAGACGCATCCCCGCCCAAGACGCAACATCGGTTGCCAAACGCAGTTCACCAGAAATCATTTGCCATCCCTCTTCCGTGGGTTGCCACAATAATTGTCCAGAACCAAATTGTAATTGCTGTTTTTTGCTATCTCGCTGCCAATGTAAACTATTGTCTGCTAATTCTACTTGAACGTTTTGTAATACACCTTGGTTAATTTGCGCCCATGCCGCAAAATTTATTCTGGCTTTTTCCAAACGGTCAAGGTGCGGTAATCGCTGCCGAAACAACGGTAAGATATCTAGCTCTGTACTTTGTAAGTAGAGTTGCCCCGTCACCTCAGCTAAACTCGGTCCTTGTAAATCAAGCCGAAACACCAAGCTGTTAGCGGTAACATTTGCAATGGTGAGTTCACCTTCACCTTGGTGCCGCATCCCTTCGTTACGCCAATTTAAGTGGCCAATGTCTAACACCAGATCGGGCTGCGTAGCGCTTTGTAGAATAAGTTGACTCTGTTTTATCGTAAAATCTTGCAAGCGACGAAAAAACACGTTTTCAAGTGCGTGCAAAGACGTGGAGGTATTAACGGTGTGAGTCGATTTTGGCTGAAAGATTGTCTCGACATCAATCCAGTATCGCAACCCGGTTAATTCAAAATGTGCTGCGCGAAACTGCCTGGCAATAATGCTCTGCCAAAAATCCAACTGTATTGCTGTTTCAGCAATGTCTAACTGTAATTGATCTGCGTTTTGTATACTCACTTGCTGCAATACTAACGCTGGCCCCGTTTTTTGCCAGGTGGCAGTAATTTGTTTAATAGCAACAGTAGAGCCCAGTTGCTGACTAAGCATCTGTTCTATTTGGTGCCGATAACTGTCTGCATAAGGAAGTGCAATGCGCAATGCTGATACCAGTGTTGCCAGCACGACCAGCCCTATCGCTATTGCTATCCAAATCTTATGCAAGCAGTAAAAACAAATTCGCTTTACGTTTTGCACTACATCATTACCACGTCAAACTGTTCTTGCGTGTACATAGGTTCGCTGTGAATACTTATTTGCTTACCAATGAAAACTTGAAGCTCGGCTAAACTATGAAATTCATCGGTCGTAAGTGCATCTTTAACTACAGGTGCAACATACACGACAAATTTATCTGCTGAGTAAGCACGGTTAACCCGGACGATTTCTCGTAATATCTCAAAGCATACTGTTTCAACCGTTTTTAAAGAGCCACGCCCCTTACATACTGGACACTCTGAGCATAGGATATGTTCCAAACTTTCGCGGGTTCTTTTTCGCGTCATTTCAACTAATCCCAACGCCGAGAAGCCATGAATATTGGTTTTTGCGCGATCACGTGCCAACGCCAGTTCTAAGCTGTGAAATACCCGACGTTTATGTTCTTCGTTTTGCATATCAATAAAGTCGATAATAATAATACCGCCTAAATTCCGTAATCGAAGTTGTCGTGCAATCGCTTGTGTTGCTTCAGTGTTGGTATTAAAGATGGTTTCGTCTAAATTACGATGGCCTACAAAAGCCCCCGTATTAACATCAATCGTAGTCATGGCTTCTGTTTGATCAATCATCAGATAACCACCACTTTTTAATGGTACTTTGCGCTCTAACGCCCGCTGGATCTCATTTTCAACGTCAAACATGTCGAAAATAGGGCGCTCGCCTGGGTAGTACTCTAATAACGCGACATTTTGCGGCATAAACTCATCGCAAAACGCCGTTAACTGCTGAAACGTTAATTTTGAGTCTACTCGAACGCGCTCAAGCTCCGTGCCAACGAAATCTCGTAAAATGCGATAGCTCAGGGTGAGATCTTCATATACCACCCCTTCTTTTCGGGTGTTTTTCTTACGTTTGAGAACTTTACTCCACAGTTTCTTTAGAAACTTTGCATCCTGAACCAACTCTTCTTCAGAGGCCCCTTCTGCAGCGGTTCGCACAATAAATCCGCCTGTATCGTCCAGACATTTGCTTACAATGTCTTTTAGTCGATGACGTTCAGCTTCTGTTTCTAAACGCTGCGATACGCCGACATGTGTGGAATCTGGCATAAAGACTAAATAACGAGAAGGCAAAGTAATGTCAGTGGTTAAACGCGCTCCCTTGGTTCCTAAGGGATCTTTTACAACCTGAACAAGTAAGTATTGTCCTTCACGGACCAAAACACGAATATCTTTACTCGCAGCAGGTTTACTGTCGAGTTCAGACGCTTCGTTATGTTGTACGATATCAGAGGCATGTAAAAATGCCGCTTTATCTATACCAATATCGACAAAGGCAGCCTGCATACCCGGTAATACCCGGCTGACTTTGCCGACATAAATGTTACCCACCAAACCTAAACGGGCTTGTCGTTCTATGTGTAGCTCTTGTAACACCCCATTTTCAATAAGTGCCACCCGAGTTTCTGTGGGGGTAACGTTAATTAGTAACTCAGCACTCATGTCTACCTCTGCAATTGTTGTAGTAGCTGGTCAGTTTCACATAGCGGTAACCCAACTACAGCACTGTAACTGCCATTAATACGGGCAACAAATTTGCCAGCTAGTCCTTGTATACCATAACCGCCAGCTTTATCTACGGGCTCGCCGGTTAACCAATAGGCATGCATTTCATCTGATGTGATTTCGCGAAAACTGACGTCTGTTATCACTAATTTCTGCAATTGCTGTGTCGCATTCACAAGGGCAATAGCCGTCATTACCTGATGGGTTTGTCCTGACAGTAACTGCATCATCTGCAAGAAATCTGTTTTGTCTCTCGGCTTACCTAAAATACGTTGAGCTATAACCACACTGGTATCAGCACCTAACACCGGCAAGCGCTGCGCTATCAGCTGAAAACCTGTTTTTGCTTTTGCTAACGCCAAGCGACTAACATACTCAGCGGCAGGCTCCGCAGTCAGTATACTTTCGTCTATATCAGGATTAATTAATTCAAAGTTAACACCCAATTGCTGCAAAAGTTCGCGGCGACGGGGAGAAGCAGAGGCTAACGCAATCGTAGGATACATTATTGGATCTTAAGTTGGCGGCGATAACGCCTAAGTAACCAAAACAACCAAGGCCATACCATCATTCCTGTCAGAACGGGCCAAAGATAGGCTGCACGGAAGTTAACACCAGTTAAAAAATGGCTCAACCAAAATAATAATAATTGGTATAACGCTAGCATAAGCCCCATTAATAGCGATTGCTGAATCACCGAGAAATTTCGAATTTTTAAGTGATTTACGGCGACAACAAAAGCCACGACTGAAAATGCCAGTGCATTTACGCCTAGAACCGTTCCCACCAATACGTCGGTAAGTAGTCCCATAAAAAAGGCCGTGCCAATATTTACTCGCCTAGGTAGCGCTAACGCCCAATACATTAATACGAGCAACACCCAATCTGGGCGGTATAAGCTAAATTGAAATGGAACTGGAATTACCGTTAGTAATAACGCAGCGAGTAAACTCAGATAAATAAAACCGATGCCTTGTGCTGGGCGCATTAATTTTCTTCCTCTGCTTGCCGCACCGCTTCAACTTGGGAGCCAGGCCATAAAATCAATACATGACGTATCCGATCTAAACTCGCATAGGGTTTAGCGTACACGGTCATAAAGGGTTGGCTAGCTTCTTTAATAACTTGCGTCACTTCAGCAACAGGATATCCCTCAGGGAAACGCCCGTCTAAGCCAGATGTAAGCAGACGATCGCCCTCACGAATATCTGTACTCAAGGGTAAGTGAATAACTCTTAACCTGTCTGATTGGCCTAAGCCTTCAGCGACCGTTCGTACCCCGGTTCGTTCAGCTCTCACCGAAATGGCATGCGTGTTGTCTGATATAAGAAGCGCACGGCTACTGGTAGGGCCAACACTGACCACCTGCCCTACAACGCCTTTTTCATCAATAATAGGTTGATGTACAGTAATGCCGTCATTAGTCCCTTTGTTTAACACCACTTGATGGGCAAAAGGATGACTATACACTGCCAAAACCTCAGCAATTAAACGTTGCCCTTGCACGACTGGCGCAGAGCCTAATAACGCACGTAACTTGTCGTTTTCTTGCTGTAAGAAGGTCAGTAACTGTAATTGTGCTTCTTGATTGAGCAAACGCGCTTTAAGTTGGTGGTTCTCAGACAATAATTGTTGTTGAGACATTAATTGTTCAGAAGCACCAGAGATCAAACTCTCAGGCAAACTGGCAGCATAAAATAAAGGACTTACTGCAGACGTTAAAAAACTACGTACCTGAGTGGAGCTTTCAGTGTAGCGATCAACAAACATCAATCCTACACTGCAAGCAATTGCTAAGACTAAGCGCAGCCCGAGTGCCGGGCCGCGATTGAAAAAATCATTCATGAGCGTCTCTAACGGCGCAAGCTAGATTAATCGTAACTGAAAACATCACCACCATGCATATCAATCATTTCCAGCGCTTTACCACCACCGCGCGCGACGCAAGTTAGTGGATCGTCTGCTACAACCACTGGAATACCCGTTTCTTCCATCAGTAGACGATCAAGATCGCGAAGTAGTGCGCCCCCTCCCGTCAGAACCATACCACGCTCAGAGATATCAGATGCTAATTCTGGTGGCGATTGCTCTAGCGCAACCATAACGGCACTAACAATACCGGCTAAAGGCTCTTGTAAGGCTTCTAAAATCTCGTTACTGGTCATGGTAAAGCTACGCGGTACACCTTCAGCTAAATTGCGACCACGAACTTCAATTTCTAGCACATCATCACTAGGGTATGCCGAGCCAATTTCCGTTTTAATCCGTTCAGCTGTCGCTTCACCAATCAAAATGCCGTAATTACGACGAATATAGTTAACAATGGCATCATCAAACTTGTCGCCACCAATACGCACTGAAGAGGAGTAAACCACACCATTCAGTGAAATAATGGCGACTTCCGTGGTACCGCCACCAATATCAACAACCATTGAACCTGTAGCTTCTGATACCGGTAAACCAGCACCAATTGCAGCAGCCATTGGCTCATCAATTAAGTACACTTCACGCGCCCCAGCACCCTGGGCTGATTCACGAATTGCACGACGCTCAACTTGAGTTGAACCACAGGGCACACAAACTAACACTCTTGGGCTTGGTCGTAAAAAGCTGTTACTGTGTGCCTGACGAATGAAATGCTGTAGCATTTTTTCAGTCACATAAAAATCTGCAATTACGCCGTCTTTCATCGGGCGTATAGCTTTGATATTACCTGGTGTGCGCCCTAACATTCTTTTTGCAGCATGCCCTACTGCTGCCACACTTTTTGGCCCACCAGCCCGTTCTTGCCTGATAGCAACAACAGAAGGCTCATTAAGAACGATACCTTGGTCTTTAACATAAATTAAAGTATTTGCTGTCCCAAGATCAATGGACAGATCGTTTGAAAAAATGCCGCGCAATTTATTAAACATGGAGAAGGTGAATCCTTTTTACAAAATCCGGCTGCCAAGACCGTAAAAGGCAATAAAGCAACGGAAAAAAATTTATACAAAAGTTGTAGCTATTCTAAGTAAGTCTCCGACAAGAAAATAGCTTTTTATGACATTTTTACCAAATTAACTGTTAGCTTCGGTTAAAGAGAGTTTTTCTATTTTTTACCCGCATAGAAACCATTTAAATTAGCACGTACCGCCAATACACAAGTCAAAACAGCAGGTATAATTTATTATGAAATCAGTTTAAGAATACAAGGCATGTTTGAAACTCAGCAGCTAAAAATACACTGGCAACAAATACAACATCCAATACTAAAGGCGCATCAGAGCGAACTTTGGGTTTGCCAAATAGAGCCGCCAGTTTCAGAGATAGCAGGTAATAAGTGGCTTAAACTGGCACCCATATTATCAAAACGCAAACCATCGCAAGGAATTCTAAGCTTTGGGGGTGCATTCTCTAATCACCTAGCAGCGCTGGCAGCTGCCGGTTATTTTTATCAATTCCCGACGATAGGTTTAGTTAGAACCGATCAGTTAGATCTTAATAATCCGACGCTACAACGTTGTATTGAATATGGTATGCAATTAGAGCCTATCAACCGAATGCAATTTAGACAGCGTGATACCATAGAGTTCAATCAATATTTAGCAAATACTTATCCCACCTATATCGTCGTGCCTGAAGGGGGAAGTAATCAAGATGGCGCAAGTGGCGCTGCGATGCTGCCGCTGGCAGATACACCTGCCGGTGAAGCAGATATACTTACCGTTGCAACTGCAAGCGGCGGCACTTTAGCTGGCATTATTCAACGTTACCCTCATAAACAAGCACTAGGCTTAGCTGTTGTAAAAGATCAGGCATTGATCTCAAAAGTAAAAGCCTGCTTACCTACGAAAGAAAACTTTTACCATTGGCAGGTTTTTGAGTCAGACACGCCTTACGGCAAAGTTACACCACAATTAATTGAATTTTGCTGTGCACTAAAACCACAATTGACTATCGAGCCCATTTATACCGGTAAAGCATTATTTAAATTATTTACGCTATTAGCTAAAGGCAACATACCAAAAGGAAAACGCATCGCTTTCTTCCATACGGGAGGCTTGCAAGGAATAGCAGGACTGCATTATCGAAAAATCATCACCGATAAACAGTTCACATTACTTAAGCAAATCTAAAACGCATGCCTCAAGCACTCTCTTAAAATACACCGATGTAGCATGGCGACAAAACTGCCTAGAGCAGTTTTGGACTGCCGCAGGCAGGTCCTACAAGGACGAGTCCCAACGATGGGGCGAGCACAAAAACGCTGGGAGCGTTTTTGGAGGTTGCGAAGTGACAGCCTGAAGGGCGAAACACAGGGAGGTATTTCGCAATCCCACCACTGTGGCTGGCGTGGGAGTGGGCGGTGTACTACTTTGCTCACCCCCTCCCTGGGGTTCGCCGCTTCGCGGCCAGCTTAAGCTGTCC
>NZ_BMYR01000019.1 GCF_014652375.1 Alishewanella tabrizica
TATAGTGAAAACAAGTGGATCAGATTTCAATTGTTGAAGTGGATCAGTTTTGCATTGTTGGTAACATGGATGGGTTCACGGCGTCCCTCGGCAAAGTTGTACGGCGCGTTTAGCCACCGGATGCACTAATCCAGAATCTGCGTAACGTTAAGAAACCGCAGATTCAAGCTCGGAGCAACGCCCTTAGCTGGGTAGTAATTTTCTCCACCGGCTTCGAGGATCACGTCCATGTGCCCACTCAGCCTGCGCAGCATCCCTGCTGCTGTTACAAAAATTCTACCGCAGCCAAGGGCTTAAACAAGTTAAGTGAGCCATCAGGCTAAACAAGAACATAACGAGGTGGTAAACGCAGAGTATCCTTTTTAGGGGACGTGTTTTTCAGGGATGAAAAACCTCAGCGTACAGGGATGTATTCACAGCGGTCCCGCTAAAAAGCGATACGGCGCGTTTAACCGCCGGATGCACCAATTTAGAATCTGCATAACCTAAAGTCAGCGCAATCTAGAGATTGGCAAAACTCAAAACACCCCATTTCCTACTGCATATTGGGTCAGCAGCCGCTTAGCCACGCCTGCATTGGCCGCTAACCGCAACCCCTGCTGCCGGATAAAACTCAGTGTATCCGAGTCACGGCTAAAGGTTTGATAAATCACATCCATCGCGCCCATCATCAGGCTATTTTGCAGCTTACGCTGCCGCTGATACTGCAGCAAGCTAGCGCTATCGGCCAGATCACGCCTGGCTTGTAGATTAGCGCTAATAAGTTCAACCAATAGCATAGCATCGGCAAAGCCCAAATTAACGCCCTGCCCGGCTAACGGATTAATGGTATGAGCAGCATCGCCTGCTAATAGCACCCGCCCTTTTACGTACTGCTGCGCCTGCATCCGCGCCAAGGGAAACCAAGCTGAGCTTTTTAATTTCACCGCGCCTAATTCGTCAGGAAAAGCCTCAATAAAGGCCCGTTCTAACGCAGCAGGCGCAAGCTGCGCCAGTTGTTTCACTTTGGCCGCCTCGTCGTACCACACCAATGACGCCTGCGCACCAGGCAACGGTAAAAAGGCCCGAGGGCCACTTGGGTAAAACTGCTGCCAGGTAATATCTTGTTGCGGATACGGCGTATCAACATAGGCCACTAAGCAGGCTTGTTGATATTGCCAGCCCTGCGTGCCAATACCGGCTAATTGCCTCACCACAGAGTGTGCGCCATCTGCGCCAATTAATAATTTAGCCGATACTATCCGAGCATCACTGAGTGTCACACTTACCGAGCTATCGTTTTGTTGTAATGCTACGATCTGGGTATCAGTAATCACCTCTACCTGTTCGTTAAACTGCCGCCAAAGCGCCAGCTGCACCACGTTATTTTCAATAATATGCCCCAAATGCGGCTCAGCAATTTCGCTTGCCGCAAAACGTACTGCCGCGTTGCCTTCACCGGCTTGCAAAAACTGATAAGGACATAGCCGCATCTGTTGTACGTGCTGCCAAGCACCTAAAGACGCTAACCAACGTTCAGAGCGTAAATTCAAAGAAGATACTCGCAAATCAATAGCGCTATCGGCAGCAAAAGATGCAGGTTGCTGCTTCTCTAGTACCATCACCGCTAATCCGGCTTGCGATAGGGCTACCGCCAAGGCTGCGCCTACCATCCCCCCACCACTGATGATCACATCGGTGTCATACATTTATGTTTTCCTCTAAAACCTGCAACGTGCAGGGCAAACACCCCTGAGTAACAAAATTGGCAGGTAATTTATGGTAAATTTTGCTAAGGTTAACAACAATTTTCAGGCAGGCAAAATAGCCAGCTCAAATAACCGCAAAAAATATTGACGATTGATAGAAAATGCGGCATTTTGCGCGCCCTGTAATACCTAACCTATACGGGACTAAGCACGGTAATGGCTTAGTTTTAAATGCCTGTTTTACACTGTACTTCGTGCATGATGATTTGCCAACTTCGTAGCAAATTCAGGCAAGATGTTAAGATTGATAAAATAACTAAATTGGAGATGGCTGATGCGTAATGTAACCGTTGCTGCTACCCAGATGATTGGTGGCTGGAATGTTGAAGAAAATATTGCCCGGGCAGATAAGCTGGTGCGTGAAGCCGCAGCACAAGGTGCGCAGATTATCCTGATCCAAGAACTGTTTGAACGTAACTATTTTTGCCAAAAACAAAAGCCAGAGTATTTAGACTTTGCCGTACCGGTGTCTGAAAACGCCGCCGTTAAGCATTTTGCCAAAGTTGCCAAAGAGCTGGCCGTGGTATTACCGATCAGTATTTATGAGCGCGCCGGTAATTGCCTGTATAACACCGTCGTGATGCTAGATGCCGATGGCAGCAACATGGGGATTTACCGTAAGAGCCATATCCCTGATGGCCCAGGCTATAGCGAAAAATACTATTTCACGCCGGGCGATACCGGTTTTAAAGTGTGGGATACCCGTTATGCCAAAGTGGGCGTCGGTATTTGTTGGGATCAGTGGTTCCCAGAGTGTGCCCGCAGTATGGCGTTAATGGGCGCTGAGCTGATTTTCTACCCAACGGCGATTGGCAGTGAGCCGCATGATGCTACCATTAGCTCACGTGATCACTGGCAGCGCACCCAGCAAGGCCATGCCGCTGCTAACTTAACGCCGGTTATCGTGTCTAACCGCATTGGTACCGAAACCGAAGGCGACTTCTCTATTACCTTCTATGGTAGCTCTTTTATTGCTGATCATACCGGTGCCAAAGTGCAAGAAGCGAACGAAACTGACGAAGCGGTGTTAGTACACACCTTTGACTTAGACGAAGTGGCCGCTACCCGCCGTGCTTGGGGTGTTTTCCGCGATCGCCGTATCGATATCTACGATACCTTGCTGACTAAAGACGGCAAAATTAACCCGGAGAACAGCAAGTGAGCCAAACCCTAACCTCAACACCAAAGCAAGACGGCTTTAGCATGCCGCCCGAGTGGGCACCGCATAAGCAGACTTGGATGGTTTGGCCAGAGCGCACCGACAGCTGGCGCTTAGGCGCTAAGCCGGCGCAAGCGGCTTTTGTCACCGTTATTAAAGCCATTGCTGGTTTTGAACCGGTATCTGTTGGTGTTTCCGCCACGCAGTATGCCAATGCTTATGCGCAGCTCAGTACTGCTGATACCAAGTTTCCTATTCGGGTAGTCGAGATCTCCAATAACGATGCCTGGTGCCGTGATACCGGGCCTACTTTTGTTACAAACGGCAAAGGCGACGTACGGGGTGTCGATTGGACCTTTAATGCTTGGGGTGGTCTGAATGGCGGCTTATATTTCCCGTGGGATCGCGATGATCAAGTTGCCAGCAAGATTTTAGGCATAGAGCAGCTGCCACGTTATCGTACGGAAGGCTTTGTGCTGGAAGGCGGCGCTATCCATGTTGATGGTGAAGGCACCCTGCTGACCACTGCCGAATGTTTGCTAAATGCTAACCGCAATCCGCATTTAAGCCGTGAAGAAATTGAAGCTATGCTGCGCGAGCATCTGGCCATTGAAAAAGTACTGTGGTTAGAAGACGGCATCTTTAACGATGAAACCGATGGCCATGTTGATAATATGGCGTGCTTTGTTAAACCCGGTGAAGTGCTGTTAGCTTGGACGAACGATCAAAACGATCCGCAGTATGCCCGCAGCAAAGCGGCCTTAGATTATTTAGAAGCCAGTACCGATGCCAAAGGTCGAAAAATCAAAGTGCATAAACTGCCAGTACCTGCGCCTATTATTGCCAAAGCCGAAGAATATGCCACTGTTGATCAGTCTATGGCTGCTATTCCACGCGAAGCCAATGCCCGTTTAGCCGGCTCTTACATTAATTTTTATTTATGTAATGGCGGTTTAATTCTGCCGACCTTTGATGATCCGAACGATCAGGTCGCCGCAGAAATTCTGCAGCAACTGTTTCCAGCGCATCAAGTGGTTACGGTACCAGGACGAGAAATTCTTCTGGGTGGCGGCAATATTCACTGTATCACCCAACAGCAACCTGCTGGTTAATAACGAGACGAATGACCATGGCCAAAGCCTGCGCCTTACATATTTTGGTAAAAACCAAAGAGCAAGCAGATAAGCTAAAACTGCAACTGCAAAAAGGCGCCGACTTTGGCAAATTGGCGAAGCAACACTCGCTCTGTCCGTCGGGTAAAAAAGGCGGTGATTTAGGGGAGTTTCGCAAAGGCCAGATGGTCAAACCGTTTGATGATGCGGTATTTAAAGGCCCGCTACTCGAGATCCTAGGGCCGGTAAAAACGCAGTTTGGTTTTCATTTAATTAAAACGTTGTATCGTAATTAAACCACAAAGCCGCATTTAAATGCATCTAAGACCGCTGGAACAGCACGATATACCCGAACTTATGCGCTGGTTCACCCATCAAACAGAGGTTTTGCATTGGGCTGGACCAGACTTCAGGTTCCCTTTTACCCCAGCAAGCTTTTTTGAAGATTTACAACCACCGGGAGTAAGTTCCTGGGTACTGGAAGCGGATGATGAACAGCTTTTAGGATTTGGGCAGTTTTCACTGCAAGCAGGACATTGCCATCTTAGTCGTTTAATCATCCATCCCTGCTTTCGCGGCTATGGGTTTATTCAAATCTTGCTGACTAAACTGTTAAGAAGGGGCTGCGTGGAATTAAACACCCACACCGCCTCTTTGTTTGTATTTAACAGCAATACGTCTGCACTTAACGCTTATCATCGTGCTGGTTTTGTTACTCAGAAGCATCCTCAGGGAAAGCTGCATGAATACTGCAGCTATCTTATTCTGAATGGGATAGATTAGGCTTTACCCAAGGCTTTAGCGCGCAGCTTGGCTTTTAATTTCCCTGCTGACTGCCGTTTTGCTGCAGTATCTAGCCGGCCAGTTGGCCGCTGTCCTGGCTTACGCTCTATCGGCTCATTCGGGGCTTTAAAATGCGGATCATGCTCATAACCGGGTAAAATTTGCGTGGGTATCACTTGCTGTGTCAGCTTTTCAATATCTTGTAAGGCACCAAGCTCATCTGGGCCGACTAAGGTAACTGCTTCACCACTTAAGCCGGCTCGCCCTGTGCGGCCAATCCGGTGTACATAGTCTTCCGCTACTTGCGGCAAATCGTAATTCACCACATAAGGCAATTCCGTAATATCCAAACCGCGCGCCGCAATATCTGTGGCGACGAGCACCCGCACCTTACCTTGTTTAAACTCATCCAAAGCGCGCTGCCGTGCGCCCTGGGCTTTATCGCCATGAATAGCCGCAGTTGTTAAGCCATCTTTTTGCAATTGCTTAGCTAAGCGATCGGCACCATGTTTGGTACGTACAAAAATAAGCACCTGTTGCCAGTTCCGAGCGCCAATCACATGCGAAATAAGCTCGCGCTTGCGATGACGATCGACTAAATAGACTTGTTGAGTGACGCGATCTGCTGTGGCATTGGCAGCGGCCACTTCAATTAATACGGGTTTATATAATAGGGCATCGGCTAACTGTTTAATCTCTTTAGAATAGGTAGCAGAAAATAACAAGGTTTGCCTTTTTTCAGGCAGTTTAGCCATAATACGTTTGATATCAACAATAAAGCCCATATCCAACATGCGATCGGCTTCATCCAGGACTAATACGTCAAGTTGGCTTAAATCCACCGTTTCTTGATGTAAATGATCAATTAAGCGCCCTGGTGTAGCGACCAAAATATCCAATCCCTGCTCGGCAGCATCATACTGCGGGCGTATCGATACCCCACCATAGAAAACGGCGCTGCTTACCGACAGATGGCGGCTATAGGTTTGGACACTTTCAAAAACTTGCTGGGCCAGTTCGCGGGTAGGCGTTAATACTAATACCCTGACGTGAGCCTTAGTTAAGACTTTCGGTGCATTGAGCAGCTGTTGCAGCAATGGTAAAGTAAAGGCTGCGGTTTTACCTGTACCGGTTTGGGCACCAGCCAACACATCTTTTCCGCTTAAAATATGCGGAATACTTTGTTGTTGTACCGGTGTCGGGCTAACATAGCCCTGTTCTGCCAAAACGCGTAATATAGGCTCAGCAAGAGCCAAAGAGTGAAACGACATGCTTAATTCCAAAAGTCTTATTCGCTAACTGATAACACAAAGTACGATTATAGCAGAAGCGCCTGCGACAAGATATTCTGGGTATTTCTCATATTAAATGATTGAACAACAATGGTTTCTTTATATGGTGCGCACCGCCAACGGCCAGCTTTACACGGGTATCAGTATTGATCCGCTGCGACGTTTACGCCAGCATCAGGGCGAACTTGCCGGTGGCGCAAAGGCCTTACGTGGCAAAGGCCCCTTAGCGCTGGTTTATCAACACGCTTATGCCGATCGCTCGACAGCAAGTAAAGCGGAATATCGCTTAAAAAAACAAAGTAAAGCGGCAAAAGAGCTGCTGATTAGCGAGCAATAATGGAAAACTTTTATTTGGTATTGGCATACTTGATGATTGGTATGCTATTGAAACGTCTGCCTGCCATGCCGGAAAATAGCGGTTTGGTCCTGAATATCTATGTCCTATATGTCGCTTTACCCGCGCTTATTCTAAAAAACATTAAGCTGCTAACGTTTTCCTACGCGTTATTAATTCCGGCGGTTACACCTTGGCTACTGTTACTCGTCGTTGTGGCCAGTGTATTGCTATTAAGTAAGGTGTTTGCTTGGCCGCGTGAAGTCACTGGGGCCTTGTTGATTGTATTGCCATTGGGCAATACCTCCTTTTTAGGCTTCCCGATGACCGAAGCATTGTTTGGGCAAAGCGCGATGCCCTATGCCGTGGTTTATGATCAAATCGGCTCTTTTATTGCGTTGGCTACTTATGTCACCATTATCGCCGCTATATTCAGCCCCACTATGCAGAAACCCACCGTTAAAAGCATATTCGTAAAAATAATTACCTTCCCCTCCTTTATTGCGCTGATCGTTGGTTTACTCGTACGTGACCTTAGTTTGCCACCGTTAACTTATAATCTTATTGATAATCTCGCCGCTACGTTGGTCCCCGTCGTCATGATTGCTGTAGGATTTCAACTGAGCTTTCGCTTTAGTAAAAGCGAGATATCGCCACTTATCAGCGCATTAACGATTAAACTCATGTTAATGCCAATTGCAGCATGGCTTATTTGGATGGCACTGGGACAAGAAGGCTTAGCAGTACAAATCAGTATTTTTCAAGCTGCTATGCCCCCCATGATCTCTGCTGGCGCCATTGCGATTATGGCGGGGCTGGCACCCAGACTCGTCAGTGGTATCATCGGCTTGGGTATTTTATCTGGGCTTATCAGTTTGCCCATTGTATTTTGGTTACTACAATAAAAAAGCGGCAATAAGGAAACGATGGAAAAGCTCGCCCTTTGGTTTAATGAAATAGTACACGCGTTGCAGCAACCGATTTATTGGTGGCAATTGTTAGCATTAAGCTTGGCGGCATTACTTGCCTCACTCGCCAATAGGAAACTGCAACAATTGCTTGCCGCACAAGATAACTTTGCCGCAGGATTACGGCATCTGGCATTACGTAGCATTCAACGCATACTGTGGCCACTCAGCGCATTACTCTTGTTATTATCCATTAAAGCCGTGTTTGAATGGTATAGCTTGCCAATACAGTTACTGGAAGTGGCGGTACCAATATTGCTGGCATTGGGCTTAATTCGTTTATCCATTTATATTTTGCGTAAGGCTTTTACCGTTAGTCCATTGCTCAAATCGTCAGAGAATTTTTTGGTAGGTATCATCTGGTTTGCGGTGTTACTGCATTTAGCCGGTTGGCTTCCGTTAGTGCTCGAGATGTTGGATAGCGCGGCGTTAACGTTAGGCGAAACCAGGATCACAATTTTATCGGTATTAAAACTGATCTTGATGATCGCCTTAGCCTTTACGATTGCTATTTGGTTAGCCGAGTTAATTAACAAGCGTTTGATGCAATCCGCGTCTATCAGCCCAAGTATGCGAGTGGGTTTTGCTAAGTTTAGTAAGTTTTTGCTGATCACCTTGGCGTTTTTAATTGCCTTAAACGCTGTCGGCATTAATTTAAGTTCACTGGCTGTGTTTGGTGGTGCGCTTGGCGTTGGTTTAGGTTTTGGTTTACAACGTATCGCGTCTAACTTTATCAGCGGTTTTATTTTAGTATTAGATCGTTCAATAAAACCCGGCGATGTTATTACCGTAGGTGATAAGTTTGGCTGGGTTGAGCAGCTAAACGCCCGTTACGTAGTGGTACGAAATAGAGAAGGCGTTGACACCCTGATCCCGAATGAAAACCTGATCACCTCAGAAGTAATTAATTGGAGCTATGCCGATCCCAATGTGCGGGTGATTATTAAAGTACAAATTAGTTACGAGGATGATCCGGAACAAGCTATGGCGTTAATGCTTGATTGCGCCTTTGCTTCACCACGGGTACTACAGGAGCCTATCCCAACCGTAAGGCTAATGGAGTTCGCTGACAGTGGCATTGAACTGCAGTTACGGGTATGGATCGCTGATTTAGAAAACGGTACTGGAGCGGTAAAATCAGATATTAACTTGGCTATTTGGCGCGCCTTTAAAAAACATAATATTACTATCCCTTACCCACAGCGGGATTTACACATAAAATCAGGCTGGCCGCTGCCAACAAAGCCTGAACAAGATTAACCGCTCAGATTGTGCTATTTGCAGAGAATACGCAAATAGCCGCTATCGGCGCAGAGTGCTATCGTTGCAATGCCTCGTACACTAAGGTGAGAACAGAACCATAGCGTCCAGTTTCAAAGTGATCACCCGTAAAACGATAGCTATCACCATCAGCCACAATAGGGCTATGTTTTTTATTGGTTAACAATACCACCAATATCTGCTGGGCCGGATCGATAACGGTGGCTGTGCCCGTCCAACCAGTATGGCCATACGCTGTATCACTCGCATAAGCACCAAAGTGCCACGCCAAATCCCCTTGTACAGCAGTGCGCCAGCCTAAACCAAACGTATGCTGATACGGTGAAGGGCTAACAAACTGCTGCAAGGTGGCTTGATCAAAAAACTGCTGCCAGCCATAGCCGCCACCTTGCATAGCAACGGCCATCAATACCGCTAAATCATGAGCCGTACTAAACAATCCCGCATGCCCTGCTACCCCCTGAAAGGAATAGTAAGCTTTTTCATCATGTACCTCCCCCAATATCACCCCTTGGCGATTAGCGGGAAAATGCACTCTACCGCCACGGCTATTACCCGCTAACTCGGTGGCCGCGATGCGCTCTGTGGTGATACCTTTTAGTAACGGATTAAATACCGTATTACTTAATCCTAACGCTTGATAAAAATGCTGCTCCAGATACTGATCTAATGGCTGTGCTGTAACACGCTCTATCAGCATTCCTAACAGCATATAATCGACATCGCTATAGACTGCTTGCTGCCCCCGCGCAGTAGCAAAGGGTACCTGAGTTAAAATAAGGTGTTCTGTTTGAGCTTTATTTAACGAATAAAACTCCTGGCCATGTCGATTATCGGGCCGGAAAAAATGTACTTCAGGCGGATAACCCGCGGTATGATAGAGTAAATCACTTACCGTGCGCAGCTCTCGGCCATCCCCCTGATACTCGGGAAAATAATGCTGAATGGGTAAATTGACATTAAGCTTGCCTTCGCTAACCAAACGCATCAACGCATAGTTAGTGGCGTACATTTTGGTATTCGAGGCGATATCAAATAACGTGTCAGGTTGGAGTGTTACAGGTTCTGCTAGTGGTTGTGCATCACTGTTGTAACGCTGCGCATAACCATATGCGGTGTGCTTTATCACCACACCGTTTTTTACCACTAGCAACACCGCCCCCGGAAAACCGTCTGCTACCTCTGCGCTAATTAATTGATCAACATCGTGAAAAGCCGCACTGTAGCGTTCTAAATCAGTTCTTAAGGTAGGATAAGGCAGACTAAGCTGCACAGTGGCATCCATAGGTTTCACCGCGACTAACTGCAAGCGATTCTCACCATTACGGGTATAAGCCGCTAAATCCAGTTTAAAAGGACTGCCATCCGCTGGGCGCTGTAAACGCAGCACATGCTGATTCACCGCGAGTTCCAGCTCCGTTGCTTGCTGCATATTCACCAGCAACTCGCCCTGCCCGGCATAGGCTAAGAAACGGCGACGATTGTTAACCGCTTGCCGTTCACTTCGTTGCTCAGGCCAAATAAGCTGTAATTGACCAGCATTATGGCTAAGTGCATATTGCTCAGCCGCGGTCAGTGCCAAATAGGCAGAGGACGTGAGTATCGGTTTCGCCGCTTTTACAGGCGGTGACGGCACTACATGTACGGGTTTATTTAAGACAGACTCCCGCGGAGCAGGGGGTAAACTGCAGCTGCTAAGCAGACCCAGCAAGCAAGCCAGTCCCCACAGATAACCTTGGTGCATACTGTCTTCCTCGCTGAATAAGAGTAACCTTTACTGCAACGTTACCTTAGCAAACTTTCGTTTGCCGACTTGATAAATTTGGCTGGAACCTTTAGCGATCTCTAATTTCGGATCGTCTACTTTCTCTTCGCCGTTTAATTTCACCGCGCCTTGCTTAATCATTCGCAGCGCTTCTGAGGTACTGTCAACCAAGGCCGCTTCTTTTAACAGATTAGCAATAGGCATACTCTCACCAGCACAATCTAGCGTAACTTCTGGTATATCATCGGGCAAGGCATTTTTACTAAAGCGTTGCGTAAAGTCCTGATGTGCTGCTTCTGCCGCTGCGTCATCGTGGAAACGTGCAATAATTTCTTTGGCTAGGGCAATTTTTACATCGCGCGGATTAGTGCCATTTTGCACATCTTGCTTTAATTGCTGAATGTCGGTTACCGGGCGGAAGCTCAATAAATCGTAATAGCGCCACATTAGCTCATCAGAAATGGACATAATTTTGCCAAACATGTCGTTTGGTGCATCGGTAATGCCAACATAGTTACCCAAAGACTTGGACATCTTTTGCACCCCGTCCAAACCTTCCAGCAGCGGCACCATCATCACGGTTTGCGGGCGCATGCCCTCTTCCTTTTGTAGCTCGCGGCCCATAAGCAGATTAAAACGCTGATCAGTACCGCCCATTTCTACATCGGCTTCTAGCGCAACAGAATCCCATCCCTGAACCAACGGGTATAAAAACTCATGAATAGAGATAGATTGATTGCCGGCAAAGCGCTTTTTAAAATCATCACGCTCTAACATCCGTGCCACGGTTTGCCGCGAGGCCAGTTTAATCATGCCCGCGGCACCCAGTTCACCCATCCACTGCGAATTAAAGGCTACGCGGGTTTTCGCCGGATCGAGAATTTTAAACACTTGCTCTTTATAGGTTTCAGCATTCGCCAGCACATCTTCACGACTTAACGGTTTGCGCGTGACATTTTTACCGCTTGGATCGCCAATCATCCCAGTAAAGTCACCAATCAGGAAAATAACCTCGTGTCCCAGTTGCTGGAAAGCACGCAACTTGTTAATCAACACGGTATGGCCTAAGTGCAGATCAGGAGCCGTTGGATCAAAGCCTGCCTTGATTTTTAAAGGCTTGCCTTCTTTTAACTTGGCAATAAGCTCCTCTTCGAGCAGAATTTCCTCGCAACCGCGCTTTAATTCCGCTAATGCCTGCGCCCAATCGGCCATTTTCAACTCCTGACAATAAATAATTTTTGCTTACAGAACAGCCATTCTATAGCATGTTCAAGCAAGGGGAAACGCACAAAAGTCTGGTATCTTCGAAAAAAACGGTATATGCTCGCTTTTTGTTCGTTTTCAGGTAGCCTTTTTCCTATGCAGAAACTTGTCGCTCAACTGCCTTCTCCTCATCGTTTCTTGATTGCACTTGTCTCTCTTTTTATCGCAGTCTTATTATTGTTACCTTCTGAGCAAGCCTCGGCCTCAAGAAATACTGCGACGGATACATTAGATGTTGGCAAACGCTATAGTGTTGCATTAGCCCTTCCTGAAGAAGCGCCTGAAGAACAGCAAAGTATTATCATCCCCGAGCTAGATGATGCGCTAGTTGAGCTTCCTGCTGCTGCGCTTGGTTTAAGATGGACAACCTTAGAGGTGCAGTCGGGCGACATTTTGTCGACCTTGTTTCGTAAAGCCAATGTTAGTCAACAAACCATGCAACAAATCCTCGATATCGGCAAAAGCACGCGTACATTAACGCGCTTATTTCCCGGTGAAAAATTAGAGTTTGGTTTTGATGAACAAGGTGAATTGCAAGCATTACATTATGCTATTGATCGCTTAAAAACCTTACAAATTGCCCGCGTTGATAATGGTCGCTTTGAAGCAACAGAAGTAAAAAAACCCGTTGAACAACGCCAACAATTTGCTCAGGCCGATATTCGCAGTAGCTTTTGGAATGCAGGTTTACAAGCCGGTTTATCTGAAGGACAAATCATGTTACTGGCCGGTATTTTTGGCTGGGATATCGACTTTGCTCTAGATTTACGCGCTGGAGACCGTTTTAGCGTATTAATTAATGCCGATTATGTTGAAGGTGAATATATCGGGACAGGTCATATTGTTGCAGCAGAATTCAGCAATCAAGGTCAAGTTTACCAGGCGGTACGCCACAGTGATGGCCATTACTACAAACCTGATGGTCAAAGTATGCGCCAAGCTTTTTTAAGAGCACCGGTCAGTTTTCAATATGTTAGTTCAAACTTCAACCCACGACGCTTACACCCGGTTCTTGGCACAGTACGCGCACATAATGGTACAGATTATGTTGCTCCGGTAGGTACGCCCATTATGGCTGCCGGTGATGGACGGGTTACCCATTCGGCTTACAATGGCGTAAACGGTCATTATGTATTTATTCAGCACGCGAATAATATTGTCACTAAATACTTACACTTATCTAAACGTGAGGTTAAAAGTGGTGATCGGGTACGGCAGGGACAAACCATTGGCCGCCTTGGCGCAACGGGACGTGTAACAGGCGCACACTTACATTATGAGTTTTTATTGGATGGTGTTCATCGTAATCCACGTACTGTTAAATTACCGCAAGCGACGCCCCTTAGTGGCAATGAGCGAAGTGTGTTTCAACAACGTGCCAAAGGGTTGCTGGCTCAGCTACAACAGCAGCAACAAGGACAATTAGCGCAGCAAATTACCTCTGATCAGCAAACGGCTACGAATGAGTAACGATTTAAAATACAAAATGCCCAGTGATTAAAAATAAAAAAGGTGCTAAAAGCACCTTTTTTTATCTGAAGCATTCGAGATACGTTACGTTACATTACTGCACTCGCGTGATGCCACTAGTGCACATTTAGTGATGCTTAGTTAGCAACACTTAGTCACTCACGTTACCCTACCAATGCTAAAAGTATGCCCGCAGCCACAGCTGAACCTATTACGCCAGCCACATTGGGACCCATCGCATGCATTAATAAAAAGTTATGCGGATCCGCTTCTAAGCCCAGTTTATTTGAGACGCGAGCCGCCATGGGTACAGCCGATACCCCAGCTGAACCTATTAATGGATTAATTGGCTGAGCAGACACTTTATTCATAACCTTTGCCATTAACACGCCAGCAGCCGTACCTATAGCAAATGCCACCATCCCAAGGAGTAAAATGCCAAGCGTTTGTGTAGTCAAAAATTTATCAGCACTCAAACGTGAGCCTACGGCTAACCCAAGAAAAATCGTCACAATGTTAATTAATTCATTCTGCGCGGTTTTACTTAACCGATCGACTACACCACATTCTTTCATTAAATTCCCCAAGCAAAACATCCCAATTAAGGGTGCAGCAGTGGGCAATAACAAAATGGTCAGCAGCAACAGTAACAGGGGGAACACGATCTTTTCACGTTTCGATACCACTCTTAGCTGAGTCATTTGGATCTTACGCTCATCTTGAGTAGTCAGCGCACGCATAATGGGCGGCTGAATAAGAGGCACCAACGCCATATAAGAATACGCGGCTACCGCAATGGCGCCCAATAAATCAGGCGCTAAGCGAGAGGCTAAAAAGATGGCTGTTGGTCCGTCAGCACCACCGATAATCGCAATAGCTGAAGCCTCTTTTAAGGTAAAGCTTAATCCAGGTACCCAATTTAGTGCTATAGCACCAAACAGCGTGGCAAAGATACCAAATTGCGCGGCCGCGCCTAAAAAAAGCATGCGCGGGTTGGCGATTAACGCGCTAAAGTCAGTCATCGCCCCCACCCCCAAGAAAATCAGCAGTGGAAATAATCCTGACGCAATGCCGACGTCATAAAATAAATAGAGAATACCGCCAGGCTCCCCCATACCCGCCAAGGGAATATTTGTTAAAATCGCCCCAAAACCAATGGGGAGCAGCAATAAAGGTTCAAAACCACGAGCAATTGCAAGATAAAGCAATCCCACGCCAACCAGCATCATAACCACTTGCCCTAGTGTAAAATGTACTATACCGGTTGAAGCAATAAGCGTTTGAATAGCATCCATTATAAATCCTTGTTTGCCTTATATGTATTAATCAAAACTGATCAATACATCACCGGTAGTGACTGCATCACCCGCCGCGACATGAATTTTAACTACCGTGCCATCCGCTACCGCGCGCACTTCTGTTTCCATTTTCATCGCCTCCATAATGATAACCACATCACCACGTTTGACGCTGACACCTGGCTTAGTGACAATCTTCCAAATATTACCTGCTAAAGGCGCGTTTAACGTTCCACTGCCCGTAACAGAAGCACTGCCCGGAATATTTTCTGACACCACGGGTTTAATACTGCTAAGTTCACCTGTAGGCGCCACTTCTACTTCATAAACCTTACCATCCACTCGGACACTGTATGCGGCAGGACCACTTTGCGTAGCTGCAGAATTAGCAACCGGTTTGTTCTTGGGTTCAGATACAGCGCCAGGCGCTGGTTCAAAGGCGGCGGGATTATTGCGGTTTTTCAGAAATTTCAGGCCAACCTGCGGAAATAAAGCATAGGTTAAGACGTCATCGACAATATCTGCTGCTAAATCAATGTGTTCGGTTTTCGCTAGCGCCGTTAGCTCTGCCGTCAATTTATCCATTTCTGGCGTTAACACATCCGCAGGACGACAGGTAATGGCTTTGCCTCCTGCTAACACTTTTTGCTGTAATTCGGCATTAACCGGGGCTGGCGTCGCGCCATATTCCCCTTTTAACACGCCCGCAGTTTCTTTGGTGATGCTCTTATAGCGCTCGCCCGTTAATACATTTAGTACGGCTTGGGTACCAACAATTTGTGAAGTGGGGGTCACTAAAGGTAAAAAACCTAAATCTTCACGAACTCGGGGAATTTCTTGCAATACCGCATCCAGTTTTTCTAGTGCGCCTTGCTCTTTTAACTGGCTTTCCATATTGGTCAGCATGCCACCGGGTACTTGTGCTAATAAAATCCGTGCATCCACACCTTTTAAGGAACCTTCAAACTGTGCATATTTCTTGCGTACATCCCGGAAATACGTTGCAATCTCGGCTAACAACTCCATATTTAATCCGGTATCGCGAGCTGTTCCCTCAGTAATGGCCACCAATGTTTCAGTGGCACTATGCCCATAAGTCATACTCATTGAGGAAATCGCGGTATCAAGCATATCAATACCGGCATCAATGGCTTTTTGATAGGTTGCCGTACTTAACCCGGTTGTCGCATGACATTGCATCGCCAGCGGGATCTTTACCTCTTCTTTTATTCGGGTAACCAACTCTTCGCAATCATATGGCTTAAGCAAACCCGCCATATCTTTAATGCAAATAGAATCACACCCCATATCTTCCAACTGCCGTGCCATATTGACCCACATATCCACGGTATGCACTGGGCTAACCGTATAAGAAATGGTGCCTTGTGCATGGGCGCCAACCCTGATAGCTGCTTGTACCGCGGTTTGCAGATTACGGATATCATTCATCGCATCAAAAATACGAAACACGTCAACGCCATTATCATGGGCACGTTCAACGAAACGCGTTACTACATCATCGGCATAATGGCGATAACCCAGCAGATTCTGGCCCCGCAACAACATTTGTTGCCGCGTATTTGGCATGGCTTTCTTTAATTCACGGATCCGGTGCCAAGGATCTTCACCTAGATAACGAATACAGGCATCAAAGGTCGCCCCTCCCCAGGATTCTACAGACCAATAGCCAACCTTATCGAGCTTGCTGGCAATCGGCAGCATATCCTCAAGGCGTACCCGGGTAGCGAGTAAAGATTGATGTGCATCACGCAACACCAGTTCAGTTAATAGCAAAGGCTTCGTCATGCCAGTATCCTCTTGGTCTAATTATTGTTTTTGGCGGTATTGATGCACCGCAGCACTGATAGCAGCAACGATAGCTGGCGACACGGTGGTCGCCTTTGTGTCAATCGTTGTGGGCTTTTCTGTCATTTTCACGGGGAAATGACGCTGGATAACGCGACTCATAAGCTGTAAAAGCAATACCAGCATAAACAGAAAGGTAAACACCGACACCATGCCAATAAACATCAAGCCAGCTGCTTCCAATAGTAAATCTGCAACCATTAATTTTTCTCCATTGCTCGACTATCAATACCCTGCAGGCGCAAGCAAGTAACATTATTTACACGTTCCGTACCAGTATGGCCTAAAGCTGAATGGCACGACAATAAATTACAGTGATACTTAGTATTGTTATTTTTACCCCATCACAAAAGCACATGCAACCATAAAGACATATATATTTCTAGATGGCTAAGGAACAATAAAGCAACAACCAGTATTTGCTTAGCGCAGATAGATAAACTTAGGTTTATGTTTATACTGAAGAAAACGGATTTACTGCAAGGTAACACAATAAACCTGCGCTGCCTGCCTTTTGGCATCTTTTACGACAGCGCAGTAAATTAAAGTGAAGTGAAGTGAGGTGAAGTTAATTGAAATCAGGCTTAATGTGTAAGACTCACTGCACCTGAGTCGCAAGATGCTGTGCTATATCGGCTAATACGCGTTGCCAACCCACACTCAGGGCATATACCATCGCTGGATAGCCATCTTGTTCAAGTTTCACTGCATGGCTAAACGGCACTGTCTCAATAGCACCCAGCAGGCTTAAGCTATAGCGGCCACTGATGATGGCTTGTCCTTGGTCATTGGCATAAAACCGATCTATCTCAAGCTGTAATGTACGCACACCGGGGGTATTCAACAGCGCTAACGGCTGCTTTGGTAGCGCCTGTAATAGATACTCCGTTAATTGCCGTTGTAATTGTTGTTCTAGCGCATCTGCCCATAAGTGCTGACGGGCAATGCTAAATTCAACTGCCGATTGTTGTAACACCAAACCACTGCCATTCAAGTAAGTGGCGACCCTTACCGGAGCAATACCGATTGCCGCCAATTTGCTGCTATGCACCGGCTGTGGACTAGGTATAGCCAATTGATAATAACGAATATCAGATGCAGGCGTCGAACTGCACCCAGCTAAGCCAAGTGCCATGCTAGCCATTAGCACGAGCAATAAAAACGCGGTTCCCTGTCTCATTCTTGAGCCTTCTTAGGTTGTGGATCAGCACTATCACTGGCATTAATAATCAAGGCATTACTTTGTTGGTTTAACAGTTTTAATACCGGTTGTAATTCACGTAACACATTATCTAACGTCTGCAAATTTGTAGCAGCACGCTCATAAGCTACAGAACCTGGGCTAATACCAGCCAGCGCACGACGAACCTCAGCTAAACTATGCTGTAGGTCTGCAGGTAATTGTTGCAGCTCGGGTTGGGTAATTAATTGTTGTAAGCTATTAATCAACGTTTCACTTCTCACGAGTAACTGCTCGGTCGCGGCCAAGGTTTGCTGCCCCTGGTTCAGGAAAGGCTCTAGCTGCAAATTATTAATCTTATCTAACGCCATTAAGACTTTTTGTTCAATATTACTCAAGCCACTGCGGGCTGAGGGTAAATTGGGATAGCCCGCTTGTCGGCTTAATACAACTTGTTCTGCGTAAAGCTGCTGTTGTTTGGTATCGGCTAACCATTCGCTGTTAATATCTAAATCAACATACAACGCGCCCGTTAATAGATTGCCTGTTTTTAATACCGCATGTAAGCCTCGGCTCACGGCCAGCTCTAGCTCTTGTCCTAATTGTTGAATCGTTAAGTTTTCATATAAGCGCCCAGCCTCAATTCGCAGCAGAACTGGGATCCCTTGATTCAATGAGACTTCAAACGGCTTACCCATGGCAAAGAAAAATGGCACGCTGGTTACCGTACCAACCCGTACGCCGCGGAACTCGACTGGGGCACCGGCCTTTAACCCTCGCACCGATTCATCAAAAAAGACTAAATATTCCACAAACTGATGATACATCCCATCTTGAATACTTTGCCGATTTGGGAAAAGCTGAAACTCACTGCCGTTTTTGACGTTCGCACCCGCCGGCCATCCGTCCATCACATCAAAGCTTACACCGCCACTTAACAATGTAGTCGCAGAGCCAATATCAACAGATAATCCCTCTGCGGATAAATCAAACGATAAACCACTGCTTAACCAAAACCGCACATTTTCGGTCACTAGCCCATCGTAAGGTTGCCGAATGTACAATTGATAACCCGTACTGCGATCGGCAATATTAAACTCGCTACTCTCCACAGTACCTACTTCGTATCCACGGTATAGCACCGGATCGCCCACCGCTAAACCGCTGGTATTAGTGGTCTGCAAGCGCACTCGGATCCCCGGTGCATCCGCTGGCGCTACCGGAGGGGTACTTAGTAATGGATGCGTTAACACCACGTCAGGTGAATCGCCAGGTTGTAACTCGATATAGGCGCCAGATAACAGTGTATTTAATCCCGTAATCCCTCCCCGCCCTACTTGAGGCTTTACAACCCAAAATTGCGAACCGGCATTTAGTAACGGAGTCACATTGGGTTTCATCCGTACATTTATCAATACTTGCCTCAAATCATCGCTAAGCTCCACAGAGACAACTTGCCCGACATCAACACTGCGGTTTTTAATTTGTGTTTTACCCGCGACTATCCCTTCAGCATCCTCAGCAATAAGTAATAACATAGCACCTTGCTGCTGATAGAAATTGATCAACATCCAAATCCCAATCAGCACAGCAGCAATGGGAACAATCCAAATAGGAGACCACTGCTTGATCTCTTTAACTTTTGCTTGCGGCAATGGCGTTTCAGTCACACAGTCTCTCCAGTTTTACTCTGCCGATCCCACAGCAAACGCGGATCAAAGCTAATGGCCGCTAACATTGTTAAAATAACAACGGCAGCAAAAACGAGCGCCCCCACGCCTGGGTAAACACTCATCAATAAATCAAACCTTACTAACGCCGCTAAAATGGCAACGACTAACACATCGACCATAGACCATCGCCCAACCCAATCAACCAATAAATAGATTTGCGTAGTGAATTTACTTTGCAACTGACCTATTGATTGCGTAAGAAAACAGAGCCAAAACATCACGAGTATCTTAACAATAGGCACCACTACACTGGCCAGCAGGATCACCAACGCAACCGGATATTCGCCATCTTGCCACATTAAAATAAAGCCGCTAATAATAGTGGAGTCGGTAATGTTACCAAAAGACACAGTTCTCATAATAGGTAACAAATTGGCGGGAATATAAAGCACACAGGCGGCAATTAGTAACGCCAATGTTTTTTGTAAACTGCCAGGGATACGCACATGCACTTTACTATAACATCTAGGACAATTGGTCGCAGACAACGCGACTACAGCAGTACAACACTGACACAATTTCAGTTGTTGGGCTAACCCCGTTTTTCCCGCTTCGGCGTGAACCGAGGGTTTAGGCGCAGGTGCAATTTTAGACCACATTTCATGGCGATCAATCACTTGAAAAGTGCGTAAATGCAATAAACAGAAGGCACAAAATGCCCAAAAGCTCAGACCCAGAGAGATATCCGTATTGGCCACCAGTTTTACAAAACTGATCAGCAACCCCATTAAAAATATGTCTACCATGCTCCAAGGCTTTAACATAAATAGCACCCTGGCTACCCAAATTCGAGCGGGGAGCTGATACAACATACCCAGCTTTAGATAGATTACTGCCGCCATACAAAACGCGGGGACCGCTTGAATAAACAACCACACTAAAATGGCAAGTGCTTGGTGATACTCGTTAAACAACACAGTAGCAGTATCAAAAAAATGCATCTCGCTACGATTGCCCGCAACGCCTAAACTGACAAATGGAAAAAGATTTGCCAAAATCATCATAAATAAAGCCGACGCCGCATACAGCACGGGCCGTAATATCGGTTGTGGCTGCCGAGCATCTAATTGATGATCACAACGCAAGCAATGCGCTTGCTCACCTTCTTGTAAATAAGGTAAGTGCTGCAACAAATCACAATGCCGACAAAGCACCAGTTCAGCGCCTGATTCAGGGGCTGTTGCGTTTTTAAAGGCAGTTATCATGGGACTGTTTGTGGCAGACACGGTATTTCCGAGATAAGCAGATCGCGTTGCATGCTGCTGTTATAGCATATTTCGAACCATCTGTGGATAGTGCTCTGCTCTTCGCACTGTACCAATCTAAAATCTGCCGTTATTTTTGGTTTAACCAATTCAAAATTGCTACATTCGGTGACAAACTGCCTAGCGGTTCGGTTTCAACTCGCTCAAGGAAGCGAACTTACCTGGCTTACCGTGCTTTTTAAACCAACGAGCAAGTAACACTTATCAAGCTAGGCAGCGAGGCGATAATGCTAAACAAAGCCTGTCCAGCACGGATGCTGGAGAAGAGCTTACATGGATGTATTCACAGCGTCTTTGTGTGCGTTATCGGCTTAAAGCAGCCTAGCGGTTCGGTTCAAACACGCCAATAGAAGCGAACTTACCTGGCTTACCGTGCTTTTTAAACCAACAAGTAAGTAACACTTATCAAGCTAGGCAGCGAGGCGATAATGCTAAACAAAGCCTGTCCAGCATGGATGCTGGAGAAGAGCTTACATGGATGTATTCACAGCGTCTTTGTGTGCGTTATCGGCTTAAAGCAGCCTAGCGGTTCGGTTCAAACACGCCAATAGAAGCGAACTTACCTAGCTTACTTACCGTGCTTTTTAAACCAACAAGTGAGTAACATTTATCAAGCTAGGCAGCGAGTCGATAATGCTAAACAAAGCCTGTTGTCAACAACAACCCAATAGTGATCCACCCCAACAATCTAAAAGTGATCCACTACTCTTTAGTTTT
>NZ_BMYR01000020.1 GCF_014652375.1 Alishewanella tabrizica
ACTACGCGGAACTGTGCCGGTACCCCGTTCTCGGTCACTAAGGCTTGTAAAGTACGTGGGGTAGCAAAAGCTACGTTCCGCACAGTTGCACCTGCTGCGTCTAGCAAACTTAAAGTGATGTTGGCTACTACCCGATCATCACCTAACGAATCAAATATAAAAGGTAATGCCTGAACAGTTTCACCACTAACACTAACCACAGCATTTAATTGCCCAGCACCTTCAACAGCGGCTGCTAATAAGCTTATTTCAGCAACACCCTGTTCATTTGTTCTTGCAGTACCTGACTGTGGTGATAAAGAACCCACTACTGAGCTTAATGAGAAAGTCACTAGTTGATTTGCAACCGGAACACCGTTTCGTGTGAGCGTGGCAGAGGCTTTACCTGGTTGCGTTCTAGAAACACGCCGAATGTCAGCACCTGCTTGATTTTTAAGCCCTAGCGTTAGGGTAAATGCACTTAATACTTCATCACCCGCTGAAACAAAACCAATCGTTTGCGTTTTACCTTCGTAGCGAGCCTCTAATGTGCCTGCACCTTGGATAGTTCCTGCTGTAAGCTGAATAGCCGCTTCACCTTGTGCATTCGTTAAAGCAGTTCCAAATGCTGGCGATATCCTGCCAAGCGTTGTAGAAAAGGATACCACTTTATTTACAACTGGCTGACCTAGAGTATCTCGAACGGTCGCAGTTACAAAAACAGGTTGAGCTTGAGAAATCTGGTTAACTGTATTGCCAGCGCTATTACGCATGGATAGGTTAATAGAAAATGCGGTATTGTCACCTTGAACAGGCGTATCACCCGCCGTAGTAAAAACGTATGAATTAGAAGAGACAACTCTGTCTGCTGTTGCTGTATAACTGGCTTCTACTGTCCCAGCACCAGCTTCACTACCGGCTAACACATCTATTCGCGCTACACCACTTTCATCGGTCATTGCCGATCCATTTGATGGGCTTAATACACCCAAAGAGCCTAAATTAAACGTAACCAATTGAAATGGGGCAGGCTGCCCGTCAATAGTTAGGATAGCTTCTGCGATTGCCGGGGAAAAATAAGAAACTTGCCTAGTCTCTTCTCCATCATGTCTGACAAGTGAAACAGCTAAATTGGCAGTGATACCACCTTTAACCGTAGCATCAAAAACAAACGGCGTGGATGTTATAACTTGAGAGCTAGACACTTCAAAACTCGCTGAGACTTGTCCTGCGCCATCTCGCTCACCCGCTAATAGTGTAAGCTCTGCTACACCATTTTCATTTGTCCTAGCGGTACCTTCAACTGGAGAAAATGCTCCTACGTTCCCAGACAAATTAAATCTAACAAGCTGATTTGCAAATGGCTGGCCATTTTTTCTGAGTGTCGCACTAAGCCTTGCTGGAGCATCCGTGGAAACTGCACGAACGTCCTGTCCAGATGAATTTTTTAGCGCAATTGTTAATGTGTAAGTATCAACAACGCCAGTACCACCTCCATTGTTACCACCATTTTCTAATGTACCACCACCGCCGCAAGCTGATAATACAAAGATAACCAACACTACCCAAAGTTGTCGGATGCTTAGCATGAAACTCTCCCTAGCACGTCTTTTTATATAGTTTTGTTAATTCTGTATCTTAAACTATTAATTATCCAGCGGGCACCGCTAAATAAAAAAAAATTATCACTGCTCTGCCCTCAAAGCGCACAACCTGATACCCTTAGTGTTTTGCGACTTTTCTGAACACAATAACTATGACAACATCAACTAAAAAATTGAGTCTTACTTTACGTATTGTAATAGGGATGACCGCCGGTATTGCGGTGGGGTTTTTCTTTCAATGGCTTTTGGCTGGCGCAGATGAGCGTCACCTTGCCATTTTGGGCTTAGCCATTCCATTAAAAGCGTTTTTTGTCGATGGCATTTTTCATGTGGGTGGTGAAATATTTATTGCCAGCTTAAAAATGCTGGTTGTGCCCCTCGTATTTGTGTCTTTGGTCTGTGGTACTTGCTCATTATCCGATACCTCTAAACTAGGTCGGCTCGGTGGTAAATCTATTGGCCTCTATTTAATCACTACCGCCATAGCGATTAGTGTAGCCATTGCAGCGGCTTTATTTATAGGCCCAGGTAACGGTGTAGAAATGCGCAGCGATGCGACCTTTGACGTAAGCGCAGCCCCCACATTGGCTCAAGTATTTATTAATATATTCCCCAGTAATCCCATTCAATCGATGGCCTCAGGCAATATGCTGCAAATTATCGTGTTTGCGGTACTTTTTGGTTTGGCAGTCGCGTTATCAGGTAAAACCGGCGAGCGTGTAGCGGCATTATTTACCGATTTAAACGAAGTTATTATGAAGCTGGTAACGCTTTTGATGAACTTGGCGCCATATGGAGTATTTTTCTTAATGGCCAAGCTATTTACCACGCTGGGTTATGGCACCATTGCTAGCTTATTAAAATATTTCTTGGTTGTTTTAGCGGTATTACTGTTCCATGGCTTAGCAGTTTACCCATCTATTCTTAAGATACTAACTGGGCTTAATCCAATTATATTCTTACGTAAAATGCGTGATGCGGCGTTATTTGCGTTTAGCACCTCGAGCAGTAATGCCACCTTACCTGTCACCATGGAAACAGTGAATAAAAAACTTGGCGTGAATAATAGTATCAGCTCCTTTACTGTGCCCTTAGGCGCAACGATTAACATGGATGGCACAGCCATTATGCAAGGCGTCGCCACGGTATTTATTGCTCAAGTTTTTGGTGTTGATCTTACGCTGACCGACTTTTTGATGGTTATATTAACCGCCACGCTAGCGTCAATTGGTACCGCTGGGGTGCCGGGGGTAGGCCTGATTATGTTAGCCATGGTTTTACAGCAAGTGGGTTTGCCGGTTGAAGGAATTGCCTTAATAATTGGGGTAGATCGGTTACTTGATATGACTAGAACAGCAGTTAATATTACTGGCGATGCGATGGTATCCTGTGTGGTAGCGAAAAGCGAAGGTGAATTTAACGCCGATATTTATAACAATCCTCGGGCTGGTGAAAAAGAAGAGACTATAGACTTTCATCATTTAAAACAGTAGTTTAAATTTATAAAAACGGAGCTAAGCTCCGTTTTTTATTAAAACCAATGTCTGTTTTGCAACCGCTGCCAAAAAGTAGCTAATGCGCTCGCGCCTCCAGCACCAAGACGCTCAGTTAACCGTTTTTTCAGTTGAAAACGTACCTGCAATACCTTGCGATTGGCAAAAGCGCCATGCAAATAATCATCACTGGTTGTTAGCTCATCCACTAATTGCAACGTCAGTGCTTGATAACCAAACCAATGCTCACCGGTTGCGACTTGCGATAGATCGACTTGTGGGCGCTGCTTGGCGACAAACGCTTTGAATAAATGATGCGTCTCTTCCAATTCTTGTTGAAACTTATCACGACCTTTGTCGGTGTTCTCGCCAAAAAGAGTGACTGTTCGCTTATACTCACCTGCAGTAAACTGTTCAAAATCAATATCATGTTTTTTAAGTAGCTTATTGAAATTTGGCAGCTGGGCAATAACACCAATTGATCCCACAATAGCAAAAGGCGCTGCTAAAATTTTATTAGCAACACAGGCCATCATATAACCGCCACTGGCCGCAACTTTATCAACTGCAATGGTTAGCGGGATCTTATGTTGGGTGACGCGATTTAATTGTGACGCGGCCAAACCATAGCCATGCACCACCCCACCGCCACTTTCCAATCTCACTAACACTTCATCGTCGGGTGTGGCAATAGCCAAAATAGCCGATACTTCTTCACGTAATGCATCGGCCTCTTTGGCATCAATACCGCCCACAAAGTCGATAACAAATAATCGAGGTAACGAAACTGATGTGTCGCCAGCCGAGAGGTGTTTTTGCCATTTTTTATAGGCTTTTTTATCCAACACCTGTTGCTGCATAAGTGCTTGAACATCTTGATAGTGCTCACTTAAATTTGTGATCTCTAATTGCCCTTTGCGCTGACGTGTTTTTACACTGGCCGCCGCTACAATAACCACTATCGCGGCGAAAGCCAGCACTAAGGTTATCACTTGAACTAAAAACAGGCCATATTCATACATAAACTCCAAAATGGTTCTCCTTTGAAACGTGTTGTGAAAATACCCTAAAAAGCAACAGCCCGGCGCAGAAGCAACCGGGCTGTTGAGATTACGCGATCAGTATCTTAATTGCCCGCAATAACCGCCGGGTTTTGAATACCAATTTGTGTACCACGACTTAAGAAGAACGTGACACTTTGGAACTGCATCTCACCGGTTGCGGCTGGGCTTCGTGCTGGGTTTAAAATTGAACCATGCTCGCCTGCATTAAACCGTGTAATGGCATTACCTGTTAACACCACACCTGGTGCTTGCGCTGGGACGCTACCCGCGCCTAACAAGCGTGCCAAAGGCTCAGTACCCGCTAACGCCATTCTACCTTGTGCCAACGCATTTAAAGGATTAAAGAACCCGTTAGGGATAACTTGGTCAGGCAGATTATCCGCACCATCTCCCACCACTTCAATCATAAACGTGGGTGTTCTGGTTGCCACTAATTGTTGAGCATAGTTATTTGGATCACCACTATCAGTAACAGTTTGCGCAGCAAACGCGAATTGTGTCAGCGTAGCGTTAATACGGGCTTGCTGCGCCGTATTACCCGTTTGTGCCAAACTGGCTAAGTACTGATTAACTGTTGGCGCAGCACAAGCTGGCCACGTAGCGGCCGTTGCGGCCGTGGGAGTACCACAACTGGTATTGGTGGCAATGTAAGTAACAAATTGAGTGGTCAATTCACCACCAGCACCTAACATAATGCTGGCCTTGATTAATGGACCAAAGCTGGGTGAATCTAATAGGAAGTTAGCAACACCACCGCCTGGCATGGCTAATACACTGGTTTCTACCTTAAATGCGGCATCAAGCATCGCGTTGCCAGAAGAGGTATTGGCTAAAGCCACCATGCTTGCGCCCGTTATACCTCCTAACGAATGCCCTAAGAATTGCACTCGGCTTCTGTCAATGCTTACACCATTTATTGTGTTTAAGGCAAAACGTAGTGCCAACATGTCGGCAATACTCTGGCGTAAATTATCGCGAGTCACCAAAAGATTACCTAAATTCATGTAATCTGTAGCAGAATTGGTTGAGGCGTTAAAGGTTAAGGTGCCCGTTTCGGTTTCTTGGGTGAAACCACGGCTGCCGTGTAAAGGATGATCAATGGCAATCGTTGCAAAACCTTGTGACGCCAAGGCGCCAGTGATCGCTAACATATCTTCTTTACGCGAGGTAATACCGTGTTGCAAAATCACCACCGGCCAACCGGCTTCAGGCATTGGAATAGCGGGTGTATCCGGCACGGTCATTTGCACGCCAACCGTTTGGTAGCTCGTGATTCGCGGTATTGTATTAAATTTAGTTAAATGTCGCGCTGCATCCACACCTAGATCACGTAAAGCCCCGCCGCTAACCTGCTGACAAAAACCATCATTTTCAGATACCGGTGTTGCGGGCTTCATGCTGGCGGGCAAAGCAGCAATAATAGCACCACTGTCGCAACGTGCCGTCCAACGACTGTTAAGTGGCGCTGTGACATTTTCTGCTGTAGGCCGCGATAAGAAATAAGGGATCGTGAGCGAACCTTGGTATAAGCGAGTAATGGCAAAAGCCGGTTGTGAAGCAAAAGCAGGATTAAGCTGCGATACCATTAACCCAGTGTTTTGAACATTTAATGCTGAAGGCGCATACCCTGTAGGCGTAGGTGAGGCCATTAATTGTTTTAAATTAGCTAATACTGCGCCAGTAGATTGTGTGGTAATTGCCGCGCTGTAAATAATACTCTCTTTTGGCAAACTGCTATCACGATCAATAGTATTCTCGAAACTATTGATAACAGCCTGTAAGGAACGCTGCGCATCAGTAGCTAATGGCAAAGTGGCTAAATCTTGCTTCACTAACTCGTATGTGGTCGAAGGTTTTATGGCTGCTCCGGTACTATCTTTAAGGCCATTAGTTAACGCCAATAAATAGGTAGTCGCTGCCTCTAAAGGTTTTAACGGGATAACAGCAACGCTCGTGCCCGAACCTGCAGAGACGAAATCGACACCGTATTGCAGTTCAGATACGATTTTACACGCAATACCACGAGGAAGCGCACGGCAATCCGCGTCTGGCGAAGCCGGATCACCCATTACTGCTTTGAATAATCTCACCGAACCTGGGGCACGTGCAGAGTCCATGTTTAAACTTACGCCTGCAGGGAAACTTAAGGCGATGGCAAATGGGTTCTGCGTAGACCAACCATCTAACGCGCCAAGCGCTACTTGCGGATTGGTATAGTCAGGCGCCGCACCACTGTCGAGGGTTAAGGTGCCATCAGTGGAGCCCTGAAACAGTAAATCATTTGGAACGGATACCGCGCCAGCAGTGGGATCAAACACCACGCGTGCACTTGGTATGACGGTGCCGCCAGGTTGAGCGGCGTCTTGTTTTATATCGTCGAGTGACTCACCGCAGCCGGTTAACCCTAAGGCAACTGCAACAGCAAGACTTATTGCCAGCTTATTCATATTTTCTCCCCTGTCCATCACTGGTATTTTTTTATTGCAAAGCAAAACCTTACTTTGCTTATTGTTAAAAAGAGTGGCCGCCCTTAAGAACAGCTACGACCAGTTAAACTTAACTCAAAGTTTTAAAAATCGCTAGAGTTAAAACGCAGATATCGTGAAGAAAGGTGCAAAATAAGCCATTTCGGCGTATGCTGTCGCTGTTTTTTCTGACAGGATCACAGCTAATGCAAGCACAGCAACATTATTCTGCGCCAGCAGGCGCGCTTAAAGATAAAGTTATTTTAGTTACCGGCGCTGGTGATGGTATCGGTAAAGTTGCCGCACTAACCTATGCTGAATATGGTGCTACCGTTATTTTACTGGGTAAAACGACGCAAAAACTCACGACCGTTTACGATGAGATCGTTGCTGCAGGTTACCCTGAACCCGCTATTGTGCCTTTAGATTTAAAAGGTGCAACTAAGAAACACTATCAGGATATGACGGCAACCATTAAGGCGGAGTTTGGTCGTTTAGATGGGGTGTTACATAATGCTGGCATGCTTGGCGTGTTAACCCCGTTTGAGCATATCGATCTCCCCACCTGGCACGATATTATGCAAGTGAATGTAACGGGTGCCATGTTACTTACACAAGCCGTGTTGCCATTAATGAAGCAAACCGGTCATAGCTCAATTGTATTCACATCATCAGGCGTTGGGCGCAAAGGGCGGGCATTTTGGGGACCTTATGCCGTCTCAAAATTTGCGACCGAAGGATTAATGCAGATCATCGCAGATGAATATGACAACACCGGCGTACGCGTTAACTGTATTAATCCAGGGGCAACGCGCACCAGCATGCGCGCAAAAGCTTATCCTGGTGAAGATCCGCAAACACTGAAAACGCCTGCCGATTTAATGTGGCTTTATTTGTATTTAATGAGTGATGACAGTATCGGTGTTACCAAGCAATCTTTAGATGCCCAGATTAAATAATCGTTTTACGTTTATGTTATAAAAAACCCGGCACATCTGGCCGGGTTTAAACTTATAGACAACTTGGTTATTGGGAAGATTGCACTGTATTACGCTTTTACACAGGGCACGTAATTTTTAGACAAACGCTTAATCATATTTGTACGATTACCCCAATACAACCAGATTTACTTAGCGGGTTTCTAAAATTTCGCCGCCATTTACCGCTGCCCAAGCATTCCATAGCACCACTTTACTGTTGTAGTTTAGGGTTGCTTGCTCTGTTGCGTCAGCCAGCAAAGCATCAATGTCCTTGGCAAATTTCTTATCTACTTTATCAACAGACACAACCTCGATACCACGAGCTTGTAGTCCTTTTTTCATGGTATGCGTGCGCAACAACTGCAATTGGCCATCTTCAACATAAAAATACTGGCTTTCTTTGTTTAACGTCTTAAATTTAGGTTTTATAGGCCGCTTATCAGAGCTGACACTGATCTCCTCTTCTACAGCAAGAGTATCCTGTATTTGCTTGTAGCCTAACTGTTCTAAGGTAAATCCTTTTTCACGCGCAAACCGTTCAATTTCATTAATGGCTTCAATTTCACTTTGACGCTCAGCAAGCACCGATTGAAGAGTATCTAATACGTCATTTAACTTCGCTAATGTTAACTCTTTTGCCGCTTTCTTTAATTCACGCTTATCAAGTAACAGAGACATTCAGTAACTCCTATATAATTTACACACAACATAATAGCTAATTAAATAAAAAAATTAAAGCATATGAACTTAAACAATAATGGCTATATTTAACTAATATTCAGCATAGATTAATAATTAACTTTACGCTCAATACTATTTAAAAATATTACGCTATTTATTCATTTTTGGTCTTGCTAGAAATTTAGCAAATAGTAATGCTCGGTCTACAATTGGCTAGAATTCCCTCAGTTTTCAAAAAATTTTCTAAAAAATAGCGATTGCGTGATAACGTTTGCTGGTCAGCGTTGTGTATGATGAAAAATTCGTTATCGTGTCGGGTGTTTTGTATAAGCTGGATAATTTAATGCCAAATTTTAAAGATCTTTTTATCAATAATAAAAACTGGGCCGACCGGATTGAGCAGGAACAGCCAGGATTTTTTAAACAATTATCAGAACAACAAGCGCCAGAGTATTTATGGATAGGTTGCTCTGATAGCCGAGTACCCGCCAATGAAATTGTTGGCTTAATGCCAGGCGAGTTATTTGTACATAGAAATGTAGCGAATCTCGTGGTGCATTCTGATATGAATTGTTTGTCGGTATTACAGTACGCCATTGATATTTTGAAGGTGAAACATATTTTGGTTGTTGGCCATTATGGCTGTGGTGGGGTTCGTGCTGCCTTACTAAAGCAACGGGTTGGTTTTGTTGATAATTGGCTACGCAATGTTAAAGATGTTTATGCTATGCACCGCGACGAAATTGAAAGCTTAGAGGACGAAGATCAACGTGTTAATCGCTTAATAGAATTAAATGTGATGGAGCAAGTGCGTAATTTATGTCACACCAGTTTTGTACAAGAAGCGTGGGAACGTGGACAGCCGCTTGCCGTGCATGGTTGGGTCTACAGCTTGCGTAACGGTCGCGTCAAAGACTTACGGGTAAGTCACTCTTCGCTTAATCAAATAGATGATATTTATGCCATGGACCCGCATGAACTAGATGAAGGCATGCATTAATACGTTTTTATCAAAAAGTGGCCGTCGCAACTAATCGGCGACGCGCCCTATTTTTACACGATTACAAAATAACCGTTTTATTGCCATGTACAAATACACGATCTTCGGTAATAAATTGTAACGCGTCACTTAATGCCGCTTTTTCAACATCGCGCCCCGCCTTTTCCATATCCGCTGCGCTGTAGCTGTGATCTATCGCCGCCACTTTTTGTTGAATAATCGGCCCTTCATCCAATTGCTCATTCACAAAATGGGCAGTTGCGCCAATGATCTTAACGCCGCGTTCAAAGGCCTGCTGGTAGGGATTCGCACCAATAAACGCGGGCAAAAAACTATGATGAATATTAATAATTCGATTACGGTACGCAGCAACAAAGTCTGCCGTTAATATTCGCATAAACTTAGCTAAAATTACGTATTCCGGCTGATAGGGAGCAATCACACGCTGTAATGCCTGCTCGTGCTCTACTCGGCTTAGCCCTTGATGCGGTATAAAATGATACGGGATAGCAAAACGTTCCGCTAAGGCTGCTAGCGCCGGATAATTACCGACTATGGCAGCAATATCCAGTGTTAAGGAGCCATCATACACCTTCATTAAAATATCACCGAGACAGTGTGCTTCCTTAGTGACCAATATCACCACACGTTTCGCGTTACGATTTAATAAACTGCGTCGGCTGCCTTTAGGTAATGCGCGATCTAAATCATGTAAAAGCGTTTTATCGTTAAAAATACCTTCAAGCTCGGTTCGCATATAAAATTGACCGGTGCCTGGATCAACATATTCGGTATTTCGAATGATATTAAGTTGATGTTTGTAGCAAATATTGGTGATTTGCGCGATCAAGCCCTGTGAATCAGGGCATTCTGTTAATAAGATACGGTGTGCCATTAAACGCGTTCTCTAGTTTACACTTCGAAGTATTGTTACAACTTATCCATCTGGCGTCAAAAACATTTAGACGTCTATTTGAATTTAATACCTTAAACTTGAAGCTGTATACCTATGGGCGTGCTGCAGCCATCTTTACTTGTTGTTTACAGTGTTGCCTTGCATAATACCTGATTTATCCTTCGTGTAGCGGCTAAAACAAGGCAGATCGAAACATCACAATGAACCATTATCAATTTAATATTATTGGCTATGTCGCATCGCCTTATAAGCAAAAGTTTGCTATTCCGCGCCAACCTGGATTAATCCCAGAAGCGACGGGGCAGCTTGTATTAGAGCCCCCCTTTGCTGATGACAGTATCGTTCGTGGCATAGAAGCATTCAGTCATTTATGGGTAGTGTTTGTTTTTCATGAAACCGCTGATAAAGGATGGTCCCCCATGGTTAGGCCACCTCGCTTAGGTGGAAATACCCGTAAAGGCGTATTTGCTACCCGGGCGACATTCCGACCTAATCCAATTGGCTTATCTGTCGTAAAACTAGAGGGTGTCTCTCGCAAAAATGGCCGACTTATATTAGAGATCAGCGGTTTAGATTTGTTAGACGGTACACCTATTTTGGACATTAAACCGTATTTACCCTACTCTGATGCCTTACCCGCTGCCAGTGGAGGCTTTGCAGATGCCGCACCACATACAGCAATGACGGTATCAATGTCAGAGCCGGCTGCATTATTTTGCCAGCAACAAACGCGCTATCCGCAGCTGCGCATACTGATTGAAAAGGTGTTAAAACAGGATCCAAGGCCGCCTTATAAAAAGCAACGGGAGGGTGAGCAGCAATACGGCATGACCCTGTATAACTTTAATATTAAATGGATCGTTGACGGAGAACACAATCATGTTACTGAAATCATTCAGCTACCTTAGCTTACTGGCAACCAGTGCTGCCGTGATGGCCTTGCCGGATCTACCGGAGCCCGTCAGTAACAATGCGGTGGCCAGTACCAGTATTCGTGACAAAACCTATGTTATGTCTGCCACAGGGCTGGGGCCAGCAAAAAACAGTGGCGCTATTCATAATAAGGTTTGGCTACATACCTTGGGTGAGTTTGGCTGGACCAGCTTACCCGCCGTGCCTAGTCAACAGCGCTTGGCGGGCCGAATTGGTGCAAGCGCTGTGGCGCTTAATAATAACTTTTTTATTTTTGGCGGACGCTTTGTCAATAATGATGGCAGCGTACAAACGGCCACTGACAGCTACCGATTAGATCCGGTTACCCGTCGCTATACGCGCTTAAATGATATGCCCGTCCCCGTCGATCATGCCGCAGCCATTCCTTATCAAAATCGCTATATTTATTTAGTCAGCGGCTGGAGTGATCACGGTACGGTTAATTTAGTACAACTGTTTGATAATTTTACTCAACGCTGGTCGCAAGCTACCCCCTATCCTGGCAACCCCGTGTTTGGTTTAGCCGGCGCTATTGCCGCTAATCATCTTGTGGTGTGTGATGGCGTCACAGTCGACTATCCCAAAGATCAAGCGCGCGAATTAAATCGTATCGCGGCCTGTTGGGCAGGTAAGTTAGGAAGCCAACCGAACAGCATTGCTTGGCAACCCATTTCGCATCCCACTGGCGAAGCGCGCTATCGGATGGCAGCAACCACCGTTACTGTTAATGGTGAAGAAATGGTTGCTTTTATTGGCGGTAGCCATACTCCTTATGCTCTAGACGGTAAAGGGTATGCTGGGCAAACGGCAGAGCCGCTTGCCGAAGTGTGGTTATATGCGCCATTACAACAACGTTGGTTAAAAGCTGCCGACACCGAGGCCGTTATGGATGTGCGGGGCGTGGTGGAAGTTAACGGGCATTTTTACAGCTTAGGAGGCATGTTAAAACAGCAAGAAGTGACAAATAAGCCAATAAAACACCAGATTAACCTTCTGCCGGAGTAATTAGGTTGTTAGAATACGGGCAATTTTTCAGCCCATTTTGCAGAGAACAGCATGCGCACCAGTCAGTACTTACTATCAACGATGAAAGAAACCCCGGCCGATGCCGAAGTGATCAGCCATAAATTAATGTTACGTGCCGGCATGATCCGCCGCCTGTCGTCGGGGTTGTATACGTATTTGCCAACTGGGGTGCGCGTACTGCGTAAGGTGGAGCAGATTGTTCGCGAAGAAATGAATAAAGCTGGCGCCATAGAGGTATTAATGCCCATGGTGCAACCGGCAGAATTATGGCAAGAATCCGGACGCTGGGAGCAAATGGATGCAGAGTTGTTACGTTTTGTTGATCGCCATAAACGTGACTTTGTATTAGGCCCCACGCACGAAGAAGTCATCACCGATTTAGTACGCCGAGAAATCACCAGTTATAAACAACTGCCCTTGAATTTATATCAAATTCAAACCAAATTCCGTGACGAACGCCGCCCACGTTTTGGCGTAATGCGTGCCCGTGAATTCTTAATGAAAGATGCCTATTCCTTTCATTTGAGCCAAGCTTCGTTACAACAAACTTATGATGCAATGTATCGTGCTTATTGCAATATTTTTAATCGTTTAGGGTTAGATTATCGTCCTGTTCTCGCCGATACAGGTGCTATTGGTGGCAGTGTTTCGCATGAATTCCATGTTTTGGCATCCTCTGGTGAAGATGCAATAGCCTTTTCCGATACCAGTGATTATGCCGCGAATATTGAAATGGCCGAAGCCCTTGCGCCAGCAGGCTCTCGCCCCGCGGCCACTCTGCCTGTAACAGAAATCGCCACGCCAAATGTCGGTTCTGTTGCTGATGTCGCAGCGTTTTTAAATATCCCAGAAACCCAAATTGCTAAAACACTTTTTGTGCTTGCAGCACAAGAAGACGGCAAACCTACGTCATTGGTTGCTTTAGTGTTGCGTGGCGATCACGAATTAAACGAAATAAAAGCAGAAAAACTACCTGAAGTGGCTAGCCCACTGCAATTTGCCAGTGATGAACAATTGCGGATGCTGTTGGGCGCAGGCGCAGGATCGGTAGGCCCTCTGGGCATCACTATTCCCGTTATTGTTGATCGAAGCGCTGCGCATCTTGCAGACTTTGTTGTAGGTGCAAATAAAGATGGTTATCACGTAACGGGCGTCAACTGGGATCGGGATATCAGTTCCTATCGTGTTGCTGATCTGCGAAATATTGTCGAAGGCGATCCGAGTCCCTGCGGCTTTGGTAAGCTCGTCATTAAACGCGGTATTGAAGTGGGACATATTTTTCAGTTAGGTGAAAAATACTCACAAGCGTTAAAAGCGGGCGTGTTAAACGAAGAAGGCAAGCATCAGATCATGACCATGGGCTGTTACGGCGTAGGCGTATCGCGTATTGTCGCCGCAGCCATTGAACAAAACCATGATGAATACGGCATTATTTGGCCAGATGCAATAGCGCCATTTCAAGTCACGCTGATCCCAATGAATATGCAAAAATCCGTTCGTGTTGCAGAAGCGACAGAGCTGCTATATCAACAATTAACGGCTGCGGGTGTTGACGTTTTATTAGATGATCGAAAAGAGCGTCCGGGCGTGATGTTTGCAGATATGGAGTTAATTGGCATCCCGCATAGCATTGTAATTGGTGAGCGTAATCTAGATAACCGTGAAGTGGAGTACAAAAACCGCCGTACTGGAGAGAAACAATTGCTAACATTGGACAGCGTTGTGGCAACGGTAAAAGGGTTTTTAGCTTAACTGAGTAAAACGAAGCGGATTGTAGCCACATCAGACTCACTGTATGAAGGCAGCTAAGGCTGCCTTTTTTACGCGTTTTACTCTTTCTATAACAGCGATTTTTGCTGTACCCGATGATTCCACCTACATTAATATTGTATAGCGTCAGTTATTTTTGTTAACGCTTAGAGGGATTTTAATATAACGCTGGCCATTCGCCTCAGCGTGTGGCAATTGCCCACCCCGAATATTAACTTGCACCGCAGGATAAATCAGTCGCGGTACCGCCAAGGTTTTATCACGCGCTTCACGTTTTTCTACAAATTCAGCCTCGCAAGTCTTGGCATTAACATGAATATTGCTGTGTTTTTGCTCCAGCACTGTGGTTTTATATTTCAGCTCGCGCCCATTGGGCTGATAATCATGACACATATAAATTGCGGTATCGTCAGGCAATTGATAAATACGTTGGATGGAGCGAAATAAAATATGCGCATCGCCACCTGGAAAATCACAGCGAGCCGTCCCCGCGTCTGGCATAAATAGGCTATCGCCCACAAATAAATGCCCAGCGATATAGTAACTTACACTATCATTCGTATGTCCGGGCGTATTTATTACCGTGGCCGACACGGAACCAATCGTAAAATGTTCATTATCACTGAACAGCTTATCAAAGTAGTCACCGTTAGCCTGTAACTCGCTATCTGCAATATTAAATATTGCTTTAAACGTTCGCTGTACTTTGCGGATCCCTTCGCCAATGGCGAGAGTTGCTCCTGTTTTTTGCTTTAAATAATAGGCCGCAGAGAGATGATCAGCATGCGCATGCGTTTCGAGGATCCACTGTAATTGCCAGCCGTGTTCCTCTAAAAAGCGCAGCAGTTTATCCGCGCCTTCCGTGCTCACCTGCCCAGCTGCAGCGACATAATTGAGCACAGGATCAATTATAGCGGCCTGTTTGGTTAAGGGATCCGCCACAACATAGCTAAAGGTTGCGCTGTCAGCATCAAAAAACATCTCAATGTGCAAAGCGTGCTGCGACATACTTACCCCCAAAATTAGATAATACTAAATTTAAGTTGCAGCTTAGCGAAAAGCCGCCTAGAATGCAAATACGTTATAAGCTTATTCTATAAAATTATATAGAGGTCATCATGATTGCGCTTTTAGGTGCATTGATTATCGGCTTAAGCTTAGGGCTATTTGGCTCTGGCGGCTCTATTCTCACCGTTCCGGTATTACTGTATTTATTAAAGATGCCCGCAGACATGGCTATCGCCTCATCACTTTTGATTGTGGCCGGTATCAGCTTGCTAGGATCGGTACAAAACGCCTGGCAGCGCCGAATTAGTTGGCGTCATGTCCTGTGGTTTGGTGTACCTGGTATGTTAGGTACGTATGGCGGTGCCTGGTTAGGTACCTTGGTAGATAGCCGCTGGCAATTACTCTGCTTTGCTATTTTAATGGTAGTGGCTGCTGTATTAATGTGGCGTAATCGTCAAACTAATACCGCAAATCAATATCCTTTTAATCATACTAAAGTGATTGTAGACGGTTTACTGGTGGGCGCGATTACCGGTTTTGTGGGGGTTGGCGGCGGTTTTCTCATTGTGCCGGCACTGGTATTAATGGGGGGATTGCCAATGAACAAAGCAATTGCCACCAGCCTGAGCATTATCGCGCTAAAATCGTTTGCAGGCTTCACCAAGTATTATTTAACCTTCAGTGCCGCAGGGCTCAACTTTGCTTGGCAAATTATTGCCATCATGATCATAGCCGGTTTATTAGGCACCTTTGTGGGTAATTGGCTAGGACAGAAACTACCTAAACAATTGTTACAAAAAGGATTCTCTGTTTTTTTGATCATCATGGCTGTTGTTGTCTTTACCCAATCCGTTCTTTAATTTTTGTTTAGGAGAATTTGTATGAAAACTGCCCAGCAACTCGTGACAGAAGCTAAAGCCGTTATAAACGAGATCAGTATTACACAATTAGTTGAGTATATGGCGCAGCACCCTGAGCCACGGCTTATTGATGTTCGTGAGCCCGCTGAGTTTGCCGTAAACCATATACAAGGCGCTATTAATTATCCCCGCGGCGTACTTGAAATGCAGTTAGCGACCCACCCAGCGGTGGCCGCTAGTGGTTGTGAGGCTGAGGTTGCATTGAGTCAATTAGCACAAGCTCCGCTGTATTTGATTTGTCGCTCGGGTGCGCGTTCTGCGCTTGCCGCAGAATCATTACAACGCATGGGCTTTACGCAAGTCTATTCGGTTGCAGGTGGCATGCAAGCATGGCTTGATGCGCAATTACCAAGTATTCAGTAAGGAAACACTATGGAAAATTTTACGCCTTTTTCTGCGTTGTTTGGCGGTGCGTTAATTGGTTTAGGCGCATTGATATTAATGCTGGGGCTGGGCCGAATTGCCGGGATCTCGGGGATAGTGAGCCAAGCATTATTTAATCGCAACGATCGGCCTTGGCGGCTCGCTTTTTTACTTGGGCTAATTGCTGGCCCCATTACCTTATCGCTGTTCGTTACTGATTTAGATTACAGCACCCCCGAGCTGACGAGCACGACACTACTTGCCGGTTTATTGGTGGGCTTGGGCACGGCTTGGGGCAGTGGTTGTACTTCCGGTCATGGTATTTGTGGTATTGGGCGTTTTTCAGTACGTTCGATTGTGGCCACGCTAGTCTTTATGTGCGCAGGCATCGTTATTGCCACGCTATTTCATTAAGGAGCCTTTATGTCTCTATTTATCGCGTTTATCTCAGGTATTTTGTTAGCCATTGGTATAACGGTTTCTGGCATGATCGATCCGGCTAAAGTACTCAGTTTTTTGGATCTCTCTGGTAATTGGGATCCTAGCTTGGCATTAGTGATGGTGGGTGCACTATCTGTATATGTTAGCGGTTTTGCAATAATAAAGCGTAACAAAGCCCCGCTCTTTGCGTCAGATTTTCACGTGCCCGCCACAAAAAAAATAGATCGCCCTTTGCTAATAGGTGCACTTATTTTCGGTATTGGGTGGGGGTTAATCGGTTACTGTCCTGGCCCCGCCATAGCCGCACTGTCAACGGGTAGCATTGGCACAATAGGCTTTGTAGCAACCATGATTATAGGTTGGTTTATTGCGCGAAAAGTACCTTTAGCCTAAAAGCATTGTATTTCTTTAAGAAATTTTATAAAAAACGCTAAAAAATTACGGTGGATCAATGCGGCCACAGTTTTCGATGCCATACTAGATGTCACCACACCATGGACATCTTTTTATCGGCAAGAGGGTTTTATGCGATTCAGTTACGCTGCCGCGAGTCTGTTGCTCGCCTTTATACCCGTTGTAGCATTCAGTGCAACAGACACACAATTTTATGGCCAAGCACATTTATCTATTGATCAATTAGATAACGGAAACGAAAGTGGCTTAAATGTATCCAGTAACTCAAGCCGTGTGGGAGTGAAAATCACACATCGGCTTGATGATACGCTAAGTGTAATCGCGCAAATTGAAGCCTTAGTACGCATTGAAGAAGGTGATACGAGCAGCGACTACTTTGATGCTAGAGACACCTTTGTCGGTTTACAAGGCCACTTTGGCATGGCGCGTGTTGGCTATTTTGATACCCCGATGAAAAAAGTACGCTCGCGGACCGATTTTTTTGGTGACAAAGTGGGTGACGCCCGCAATATCGTTTCTGGGGGTGGCGTTAATTTAGATAAACGTTTTAGAAACGGCGTACATTATCAAACACCCGCATTTAATAATCTTCAGGCAGAGCTGCATTACTCAAGTAACGATTCAACCGGCAGCACCGTTGAAAATGAAGACGATGCTCTCAGCAGCGCCATTTCATATAACGCCAATGGCCTGTTAATCATGCTGGCTTACGAACGACAAAATCAATTACCTAATGCCCAAGGCAATGCCGTTGCTGCTAGAAGCGGTATTCGCATGGGCAGCCGCTACACGCTAAACGACCACTGGCAACTTGCCGCCTTTATACAGCAAACCAACAATTTCACGGGCGGTGATCGAACTGCCTGGGGTGCTGGCGCCAGTTATAAACTGCAAGACTATCAAATTACAGCACAATATTATCGGGCTAATAAAGCCGACGCGGCCGCGTCGGATGCTACTATGTGGGCATTGGGGATTGCTCGTGATTATAGTAAATCACTGAATTTTTATGCCGCTATCGCCTTTACAAATAATGCAGATGCGGCCAATTTTAATGTGTCTGCGGCAGGCCATGGTAAACGTTTGTCAATTGAACGCGGCGCCGATCCTGCTGCATTCTCAGTAGGCACAATTTTTAAATTCTGAGCCTTACCTTAACGCCCTCTATCACAATATAGGGGGGGTGTTTGATTATCGGATCAATAATTATTGGCGAACGCATAAAACTCAGTTAATGTTGCCTTGGTGATAATTACGGTCTTCATACTATTACGGTCTTAATAGCAAGAGGTCTTTGTTGTAATGGAAATATTCACGACCCTATACCGCGTTATCGAGCAAACGTTTTTTAATACCCTCAACCGAAAAATTGCAGGTAATATGCTTTTTGTCGGCGTGTTTTTTGCGCTCGCGCTCTATCTAGCTTATCCCGTAGAGGGATCGCGTTCGCTCTGGTGGTTACTGTTAATTATGGGAACTGCTGCCTTTATCTTTACAGGGCTGTATTTACGTCACCTTATCGTCCGTCCAGTACGAGCACTGGTAGCTACCTTACATGAAAGCAATCGCTCTGGGGCAGATTTAACCCAGCGCTTACCCGCCTTTACCTTTGACGAATTTCGTACCCTATCAGAGGAATTTAATCATTTTGTTGCGCAATTAAGTGATGTCCTTGGCAATGTGCACCAACAGGCCAGCAAAACGCATGAAATTAATGAACAGGTGTCTGGTGCAGTTAAAAGTACACGAATTAATTTACGCGATACCGAACAATGCAACACACGTATCCGGCAAGACAGCCACGACGTTGTCGAATTTTTGGCTGATATCATTCAGCATAGTGATAAAATGGGCACTGTTACGCATGTTGCTGTGGACAAAGCAAAAATTGCCAGTGAGCAAATGCAACAATTAACAACGCAATTAATTGCTATAGCAACCCTATTGGATTCTTTTGGTTCAACCATTAACGGCTTACAAAAAAATGCCGAAAATGTGCGTCAGATCTTAGTCATGGTTGAAAGCTTTTCTGATCAAACAAATTTATTAGCCTTAAATGCAGCTATTGAAGCAGCGCGAGCCGGTGATGCTGGAAGAGGCTTTGCGGTTGTAGCCGATGAAGTACGTACGCTAGCAGCCAAAGTCAATGAAGCAACCAAACAAATATCAGGCTTTTTAAATGATATGGAACGCTTAGTTAACGAAACTAAAAAAGAATCCGACAGTTTAACGGGACAAGCACAACACGCTAGAACTCAAGTTAACCAAACTACAGATGAATTTTTGCAATTACAGCAAGCGCTTTTAACCGCACGAGGTGACGTAAAAAATATCAACACCAGCGTGTCCAAACTTGAGCATAAATATCAGGATACTCAGATAAATCTAACAGCAATAGAGCAGATGACTAACCAAGCTTATCAGCAAATGGCCGCCATTGATGAGGCAGCACGCAGCTTGCTTGCTGGCACGGCCGCCACCCAAACACAATTACAACGTTTTGCCAAACAATCGTCTTCTGGATAGGATCTGTATCTGCTTGCACTTATCGTTGCTGGTCGTTGCTGGTCGTTGCTGGGTATTGTACATAACGTGCTATGAATCAATAACCCCCTTACATCGACAACTTTCGCACTAATCTTGTCACCGATTAAACAGTACCTTTTACAGAAAGCTGCTAATGTTAATACCACAAAGCAATCATCTTAACAGAGTGAATTATGATTAGGTTTACCACACCAAATGGTCGTGCATTAAGTTATTTACCTTCACATGGCCACTTAATGCTAGAACTCATGGGCTGTATAGCGTCTAGCGCACCAGAATCGGGGATCCAATCGCTAAGTAAAGTGACAGGCGTTATCCCAGTCGACGCATTGGCTGCAGCCCATTCTGCTTTAACAGCAAAAAGTCTGGACTTAGATACTAAACTCGCATTGGAAAAAGAACAAAAAAAACTCGCTGCCAGCGCTGCTGCATTAATACACGAAACGCAAGGCGATAATGAAGAGCAGGCAGAGGAAGAAAGCCCACGCATTTCAAGCCGTGCCTATCCATTATTAATGTTGTTAGCGGCGGCCCTAACAGAAGAACAACCTGTAGTGTGGGAAATTCAATAACGCTGATTTAACAGAAAGCAACCCGGCTGAATTACCGCTCATGCCAAAAACAAAAAACCAGCACTTGGCTGGCTCAAAGTGGCTACGCTGTCGGGACTAGAACCCGCGACCTGCATGGTTTTGGGCGTGATAGGCCGGCTGAGTTCTTAATAGAGAGTAACCGACTGAACTAGCG
>NZ_BMYR01000021.1 GCF_014652375.1 Alishewanella tabrizica
CTAACCACCATCGATCAGTGTTTAGCCTTTAAAGTCAGTGAGCGGCCGCAGACTATGCAACAGGTGGCACTGCAATTATCTCCATATTCAGAAGCAAAACACACAGAAGCACCGCTGCAAAGCGGCACCATATCAAAAAAGACAGAGCCGGTTTCAACTGTTGTTAAAAAAAACTACTCCGGATGGGCAATGGTTACTTTAACGACGCTAATGGTGCTGGCGGCTGTTAGCTACCAATATTATCTGGGCAATCAGAATTATTCAGAGCCAATTGCGGAGTTAGTAAATCTCCCAGAGGATATTACTGTTGTCCCCCTAGAGATTCCTGAAGCTAAAGCATTACGCTTAGCCGCAGAAGAGGCCTATTATTCATCGCTAGTCATGGATCCGTATGGTGTTGCATTTGGTTTATACCAGCAAGCTGCAGCGCTTGGCAGTGCCTACGCAGATTCACAGCTTGCTATGATGTATTTGCGCGGCCAGGGGGTCACTAAAAATGCTCAACTTGCGCGGCAATATCGTGATACTGCAGTACAAAAGTTTTCACAACACCCCATTGGCGGCCATGAAAATGCTGAGCTGTACAAGCTAGCGGCGCTTGTTGAACTTGATACTGAGGCTGAGTTATCACAATACCGTATACGCGCAGAGCAAGGCGATGCCAATGCGCAGTACAAAATAGGTATGCTGTATGATCAGGGGGAGGGTTACCGGGCGCAACAAGATGCTGTTATCTGGTTTTACAAAGCAGCAGAACAAGGGCATCCAGGTGCGCAGCAGGCAGTAGCGACTAGGTATATTATTGGCAGAGGTGTCTATTTATCTGATGCGGATGCACATAAATGGTACCTCAAAGCCGCAGAGCAAGATGATCCCTGGGCTCAATATGTACTTGGTTCAAATTACCTTAATGGCAAAGGCGTAACCAGATCGACATCAGAAGCAATAAAGTGGCTTTACAAAGCTGCTCAAAATGGCCATCCCACGGCGGCTAAATGGGTGACAGAGTTAGAAAAAAATGACACTAGATGAGCAAAGAAGTCAGCAAACCGGTAAATTTGCACTACCCAATTGTAACAACACTGGCTAATATACTTTTGCTAACATTTAAGCGCGGTATAAAAGCATGCAGGGAGTTACCATCAGCGTTGGACGCTGCACGCAAAGCAACGATGTTGCGGTAGATGATGCCAGTGTCTCTAGACAGCATTTGTGTTTAACCGTCAATAGCTTGCAAAACCTGCAGCTGGACGATTGCCAGTCCAGCTTTGGTTCGTTTTACTGGGATGGTAGCCAGTGGCTGCGTTTTAATAGCATACAGCTAAGCGCCAATGATTATATTTTTATCGGGTCAACCAAATTGCGATTAATGGAAATAATTATTGCCTATCAGATTAACAGCCGGAGGCGTGGCGTATGACCAATCTGGACAAAGAAGAAGCCTACTACCGTTTGGTCGTGTTACTTGCCGCAGCTTTTATAGCTGTCATTATTATTATTTTTGCCTCGATGTTTACCGTCCCGCTTACTGAAACCAGCACCGAGCTCAGAGCTGCCGATATTTTGTTTGACCGCAGTGCACCGGTGTATCCGTTTACTATTCAAAACCTGATGTGGTTATTGTTTTTCCTCTGTGGTGGCGAAATTTGGGTGCGCTGGCACAGAGCAACGCAGGAGCTGGCGCAATTATCGCGCGGTTTAATGAGTGACGATGATACGGCGCTGTACCGCTCAAAAGACTTAGTGCCGGTGTATCAAGCCATCATAGCCGACAGCACCGGCAGCCAGTTTTACCTGCAGCGGCTTATTAAGCGCATTATTACGCAATTTCAAATTACCCGCAGCTCTGAGCAGGCCAATAACCTGATGAACTCGTCACTGGAATTAATGCAGCACGAAGTCGACTTAAAATACACCATGGCGCGCTATTTGGTGTGGTTAATCCCAACGCTTGGGTTTATTGGCACTGTGGTGGGTATTGCGCTGGCGTTATCCAGTGCCGGCGATATGCCGGACATCAGTGACTCGGCCGCAATCAAGACCTGGGTGGCGCTTATTACCATCAAACTCGGCGTGGCTTTTAACACCACGCTGGTGGCGCTGATCATGTCAGCTGTGCTGGTGTTTGGTATGAACGTCGCACAAGGGCGGGAAGAAAAAGCCTTGAATCAGGTTGGCCAGTATTGTCTGGACCGGCTGGTTAACCGTCTAATTGTAGCGGATTGAAACGGAGAAATAACCTATGAGTTTTCGACTAGGGCCAGATGGCAAACCGGTGGAAGTAGAGACCAGTTTTGCACCGGCACAACCCAAGCCCGCTGATGGCGGTACTTTGCCACCGCGCTGTGGTTTTAACGCGCCGCCAACCGGAGCAGCACCGGGTGCTGAACGCACTCAGCCTCCCGCCGTAGATTTGTTTCAGCATATTCCCCCAGCCATGCAGCAGAATGCTATGCGCCCGGGTGGTATGGCGGTTATGCCAGAGCCGCCAACCCGTGTAGTGGATGCTGCGAAGCCGCAATTTGCTGCAGCAGCGCCGGTACAGCAGGCTGCCGGCGGCGCATCTGTACCTGAGATGTCAGCCGAACCTAAAACCAGCATCAATTTCGGCGCAGCAGGTGATACGGCAGCCAGTTACGTCTGTGGTTGGCTGGTGGTGGTAGATGGCCCGGGTAAAGGTAAAAGCCTTAATGTATGCGCCGGCCAAAGCGCTATTTCGCGCTCGGTGACAGAGCGTATCGTTTTAAATTTCGGTGATACATCAATCACCTCGAAACAGCAGTTGCTGGTGATTTTTGATGACGAGAATCGCGATTTTATTATTGCGCCGGGCAATGGCTCCAGTCTTAATCGCTTAAATGGCCAGATTGTGGCCGGACAAATGCAGCTAAAAAGTGGTGATATTCTTAAAGTGGGTGCGACTACGCTGCGTTTTGTCGCGTTTTGCGATGCCAGCTTCAGTTGGCAATAGTTATGTTGCAGCTAAGCACCGGGTGGGCGCAGACGGTTGGCAAGCGTGAGTATCAGCAGGATGCCGTTAGTAAAATGGTGTGGCCCAGTGGCTTTGCGCTGGCGCTGTTGTCGGACGGTATGGGCGGTGCAGTGCATGGTGAGGTTGCCAGCCAGGAAATCTTGCGTGGGTTTAGCGAGGCGTTTTGTACCAGCGAAGAGCAGGATATGCATGTACGGCTGCATGACAGCCTGTTGCAGGCGAATCAGCATTTGGCCGATTATATTGCACACTATCCGCAGTGTCAGGGCATGGGTGGCACCCTAATAGCGTCAGCTTTCACCGGCGAACATTTGCACTGGTTAAGTGTCGGCGACAGCCCATTGTGGCTCATCCGCGACGCGCAATTAACGCGCATTAACCAGGACCACTCCAAAAAAGCCGAAATGTTGCAACTGGTTGCTGCCGGGATGATGACTGCCAGCGACATCGCCGTGCATCCACAGCGTAACCAGCTAACATCTGCCGTGATGGGCGTGCCTGTTGAGCTGGTTGACATTAATGCAATCGAGCTGGCAAGTGGCGATATTATTGTGATGGCCAGTGATGGCGTTGAGTCAGTGCCTGAGCAAGAGCTGGCAGCGCTCTGTCATCGCTTGCAGCATGCTGATTTACAGCTGCTGGCCGAGCATATCATTGGCTATGTCGATAGCCTGCAAAAACCCTATCAGGACAATGCCACCGTAATGGTATTAAAACTGACGCAAACAGTACAAGACGAATAATAAGGAACAGCGGCATGCGTTTTACAGCCTTAACAGTGATAAGTTTTGTGCTCACGGCCATAACGGCATCTGCAGCACGGGCAGATTATGTCTATCCGTTACAGATAGATCGCAGTAACAATCGCAGCATTGACGCTCTGGCGACCAAAATTAATGCTAACCAGTTTGTTACCGATGCCAACTTGTTAAAGGGTTCCAGCAGTATTTTTATTATTGATAACACGGTAACGCCGGCGGCAAAGATTGTCGCAAACGTGGTGTTTGCCGACAACGACAAACGCATTGCCGTGTTATCAGCCAGCAATGTCTCGGGTAAGGCCGTTACGCTGGCCGCGCAGGATCAGGCGGTAGGTGGCCAGCTGGTGCTGTTAACCAACACTGGCAGTGTACCCAGTTTAGTGCAGCGCTTTGAGCCGCTAAAAGATGTAGCCTCCGGCGGGATATACGTGCATACCGCTCTGTACAATAGCCAGCAGTGGGCGGCGCCGCTGTTTAATAACTGTCAGCAATTGCTGGGTTTAAGTGTGTATGAGAGCAGCTTGTTTAAACGCATGCAGCAGCCCGAGGTCATTGCTTACGCCATGTCGTCAGCACTGTTAAAAGCGGTGCTGACCGAGCGTAAAATAGATTTTACTGTAGCGCCAGATCGGTGTTTGTCTGATGTTGAACAAGCCACCGCCAATGCCGAGCAGGCGGCTAAAGACGCGGCTGCGGCCAAAGCAGCACAGGAAACAGCCGATGCTGAGGCGAAAAAGCGGTTAGCAGAAGCCCAGCAGCAAGCAGACGCCGCGAAAAAACAGGCTGATAAGCTTCTGCAAGATGCTAAAGACGCTGCGGACAAAATTGCCAAGCAAAATGAGGAAATGCTAAAGCAAACGGAAGAAGCGATTAAAAGAGCTGAAGAGGAACGCGCCGCTGCTGAAGCTCTTGCTAAGGAAGCGGAGCAAAAAGCAAAAGATGAGGCAGATAAGACCAAAGCGGCAGAGCAGCAAAAAAGCTATTTTTTAATCGGCGCTGCGGCCTTATTACTTATGGTTTTGCTGGTTTTTGTGTTGCTAATGCGCAAACGTAAGCAAGCTATACAAGCCAAAGACGCTGAATTATTGCAACAACGCAAGCACGCCTCCGGTTTGGCGCAAGATAATGAGCAACTTATTGATAAGGTTGCCAAAATGCAGATTAGCTTTAATGATGTGTTACTGGATGGCACCACCCATGATGGCCGTAAAATCCGGCTGAAAATTAACGGTAAAGCGCTGGCGCAGGCCGGTGAGCAAATTATTGGCCGCGAAAGCAGCCAGGTCGATTATCCGATAACCGAGACCGAAATTTCCCGCCGCCATCTGCGATTGATCCTGCGTGACGGTGTGTTATTGGCAGAGGATTTACAAAGCCAAAATGGCAGTTGGTTAAACAATTTACCGTTAGCGGCAGGCCAGCCGGTGATGTTGGCGCCGGGCTCGGTGTTACGCCTGAGTACCATAGTGTTTCAGGTTTCGTATCTGTGAGTTATACCGTGATGTTCAGAGCATAAAGGCTGCCGACAGATGAAAATACGCAACCGGGACATTAATATTTTTAGCATGTCGGCGCTGGATTTGTTCGCCTCAGGGATGGGCGCTTTTATTTTATTGGCGGTCATGGCGTTGCCATTTTTTGGCAATGTATCAAAAATTCCCACCGAAGCCCCTCTGCAATGTCCCGAGCCGGTTATTTGCCCTAAACCGGTGCCGTGTGAGGTGTGCCCACCGCCGACACCACCGGTACCGCCCGGTTTTAAGAAAATGGAAAAATTAGATCTGGTGGTGGTGTTAGATATTACCGGCAGTATGAGCGGCGAAATAAATGGCTTAAAAACCGAAATACGCGATATCGCAGCCTTGTTAGACCGGCTGTCTGATTCGGCCGCCATGCGCATAGTGGTGTTTGGTGATGATGCTTTTGACGTGCCGGTGACCCATTTTCCGTTAACACTAACCCAAGAAATTGATGTGCTATTGGCACAGTTACAACGTGTAAAAGTAGACGTTGGTATTGGTAGGGGCGGCAACACCACAGACGGTGAAGCAGTGTTGCCCGGTTTTATGCAGGCAATGCAAACTATCTGGCGCACAGATTCCAGCCGTCGCACTGTAGTCATTATTACCGATGATGGCGCTCACCCGGGGGACGATCGCCGTTTATTGTCGGCGGTTAACGCTTTTACTGCGCAAAGCAGCACAAATACTGTATCAGTGCGCTACTCGGGCAATGTTAAAGCACAGCACGATTTTTATACTGAAGTGGTCGCTGCCGGTAAAGGCAGCTATTTAGATAAGAATAACGGCTCGCTGACAGCAGCATTATTGTTAGCGTTGTTACCCAAATAATGGTTAACCCGACGTCGCCATGAGTGCCCTGGCAGCCGGTTGCAGTATTCACCGCTACCTGATTGAACAGGTGCTGGGTAGCGGCGCCTTTGGCATCGTCTATCTGGCCCAGCATAAATCACTCGGCTATCAGGTGGTGATTAAAGAGTATTTGCCACAGGCTTTAGCAGCCAGGGTTAACGGCGAGGTAATGCCACTAAACGCGACGGTAACAGAGGTGTACCAGCAATCGCTACAGCGCTTTGCACTCGAATGCGAAACCTTGCTGACGCTAAATCATGACAATATTGTTTATGTCTACGATTGTTTTTACGCCTCGGGTACCGCCTATATGGTAATGCATTTTGAGACGGGCAGTACTTTGTGGCAAAGCTACGTCGGCCAGGTGCAACAGCAGCAACGGCCATTTAACTGGCAGCAACTGGCCAAAGTGTTACCCGGCGTGTTTGCCGGCTTGCACTATATGCATCAGCGCCAGATAGTGCACCGCGATATTAAACCTGGAAATATTTTTTTGCGCGCGGGCGCTGTGGTGCATCCCCTGCTGATTGATTTTGGTGCGGTAAAGCAAGCTGGTGGTTATGCTAGCCAATATGCACAAAACACACCGGCTTACAGCGCTTTGGAACAGGAATATGGCATTTATCCTATAGGGCCCTGGACCGATGTGCATGCGCTGGGGGTAATGATTATTGAGTTGCTGACAATGCAGCGGCCAGACACGGCTTATCAGCGCCAGCAAGCGGTAACCGCAGGGCTTGACGACCCCATTAGTCAACAACTGCGTTATCTGGCGACGTTGACCGATGCCGGTGTTGTTCATGCGCTGTACGGTGCGACCAGATTAGATCCGGCACAACGTATTCAGTCCATTTATGATTTTAAAGCGGCGTTGCCGGCTTTTGCTTAACGACAAGGATTTGCACATGCGCGTTAGTCAGATTTTACTGCAAGCATCAGAGCAAGGTGGCCGGGCCTATAATCAAGATCGCCTCGCGGTGCATGTCAGCGATGACAATGACGATTTTCTGCTGCTGGTGGCTGACGGCGTAGGTGGCTCAGAGCAGGGTGAGGTTGCCGCTGACATCGTGGTGGAGCAAAGCAACATTTTCTGGCAAAAGCGCCATCGCTATAGCGACGCAACAAGCTTACTCACCGACTTTGTGCTGGCTTGTAATACCGCCGTTAAACAACGTGCTGAGCAAGGCATTAAAACCGCTACCACGCTGGTGGCATTGCTTAGTTTTAAAGGCCAGTTGGTGTCGGCACATGCTGGTGACTCGCGGCTGTATCAATTTAGCTGCACCGCTAAAATCAACCAGACAAAGGATCACTCTCTGGCGTATGCCAAGCTGATAATGGGTGAAATAACCGAACAGCAACTGGCGACACACCCAAGCCAAAGCCAACTCCTTAACTGCATAAATGGTGATGCCGATCTGCAAATAGATATTAACCACTGGCAGGCCGAGCTGGGCGGCTATTTTGTGCTGTGTACCGATGGTTTCTGGGAAATGTTTAGCGACGATGACATTGTTAAGTTGATTGCGGCGGAGCAACGCGATACGGTATTTTTAAACCGTCTGAACAGCCAGCTGCAACTGCAGCCGCAGCATGACAACACCACCGTAATTATTGCCCATTTATCCAGTAGCATTGCGTTGGTCGATGACACTGGCGCCAAAGCTGAGGAGCTGGCGAAAGTAAAGCCTGAAACACCTCAATCGTCTGCTGGTTCAATCGGGCGCAAAGCGGAGTTTATAAAATGGCTGGCAGGGCTGGTATTGCTGTTGATCGCGGCGGTGGCACTGGCGTTTTACTACCTCAACTCTATGGATTGTTGCGCCAAACCCGTAGTGAGCGCACCCAGCGCGATAACGCTTTCTGACAGTGTTGGCGGGATTATGCAGGAGATCAATGCGGCACAGCCGGATCAAGCGGGGCCAGAGAATGCAGAGCCGGCACAGTCAAATTCCGAACAGGGTAACCAGAGTGATACTACGCTATTAAATGATAATTTACTCAGTAGTCATGAACTGGAGTTGGTTCTTGCTGACGGTGAGGATGCAATTACCGCCCTGTTACAAAAGTTGCTGGACGAGGGGCTGGTTGCCAGAGGCAGCGTATTGAACAAAACGGCTGTTATGCTGGACCAATACGCTGAAATTACCACCGTGCAGCTGATGGTAAATAACACCCCGGTGTATGGCGCACTGCTACGCTATCGAAAAACCGCCAAGGGCATAAAGGTGATCGCCGGTAAAACGGCAAATTTACCGCTGTTGCCGGCCGCACCGGCACACGATTTTGCCAGCTGCTTTGCCCGGTACCAACAAATACAGGCCAAAGACAACCCGGTAGCCTTGCTAAATAGCCCTGCGATAACCTTGTATATCGACGCTGCCAGCCAGAGTTATTTTTGGCTGACACCTGTAGCCGTTGGTGCCGCCGCTGTGACACATGACTTGTTTTTGTCAGACAGTAATTGTGATGCGCTGCGTATAATTTCGCGTCAGGTATCTGGTTAGGGAGGCTGCAGTGTTAAAACGTCTTTTAGGCTGCCTATGCTGGCTGCCGTTTGTATTAATGGCTGACGACAATACCAACGCGGTGGCAACGGCGCTGGCGCCGCCGAAGTATGCTACCGATTTTGCCCCGCTGGCGAGGGAGGTAAATAATCCGACAGACTTTGTTAACTGGGCACAGGCCAATAAAGCCTTGCTGGGCATGGCTGATAACGCCGAAATTGTGCTTAAAGCAGCCATACAGGAGCCAAATGGTTACAGCCTGTACCGTATTCAGCAGAACATAAACGGTATTGAGGTGTTTGCTCATCAGTCAGTATTGCTGTTTTTACATGGCCAGCCAGTCAGTGCGCATAAAACTACCACTTCATTACCCGCCGACGCTGCACTTAGCATGGCGCAGTGGCTGGGCGTAGTGCAAAAAACCTTGCAGCAGCAACAAATAGTCTATGACGGTGAGCTGCGCATTAAGCCGGTATATTGGCCACAGGGTGACAAGCTGCTGGCGGCAGCCAAAGTGGATGGCAAGCTACGTTATCAGCAAACAGATTATCCTTACACCCTGTTTATTTCTGCGGGTGGCGACGTGTTGCAGCAACTGGCGACACGCTGGCAATTTAGCTATCAACTGGTTGATGCCGACCAAATGTGTAGCCGCATGTCTTATAGCAGCCCTACCACGGTGGATGATCTGTTGCAGTTAACCAATGCCTATATCGCCTTGTATGAGCCTGCCAGCTCAGCTGTCGAAGCGTCGACACCGGCGTCGCAACAACTGGCGACCTTGTTTGATCAGGTGGGGCGTTTTATGGCGGAGCAATTCGGCAGCCTGCAGTACGACACTGCCGGTAACAGCCCGGTATTTGCGTTGATCGGCGGCAAGATGTTCCATTACCGGCAAGGCGCCAGTGTCAGCTGTGCTGGCAGTAGCAATGATTCAAACGCTTTTTTTATGCTGGTACATGATGATTACGGCCAAACAGTGGGGCTGGTGCAGGTGCATGCGCCATTATTGCAAAACCCGGAAGTGATTATGCATGAGCTGGCACACGGTATAGTGGCATTTAGCTCTGGCTTGGTGTATCAGGATGAGCCGGGCGCATTAAACGAAGCCTTTGCCGATATCGCAGGTGTCAGCTTTGTCGCCTGGATGAATAACCGGCTAAACACGCCGGAAAATTCAGATTGGGCGATACGCTTAATTAGCCGGGTGATCCGCGATTTTCGCTACCCCAATCGGGCCGACAATAACCCGGATCACTATCTGGAACGCTATACCGGTGCTAAAGATCATGGAGGGGTGCACATTAACTCATCGATTGTGAATCATGCTTTTTATTTATTAGCCGAAGGCGGCGCACACCGGCGTTTAGGCGGTGTGGAAGTGCCCAAGCTGGGTATGCAAAAGGCGTTAAAGCTCTGGCACTACGCTTCCACTAAAATCATGACGCCAACATCCGATTTTCGTGATGCCCGTTATGCCATAGCGGAAGCAGCTGAAATTATTTACGGTAAATATTCCGCCGAGCGCACTGCGGTGCATAAAGCCTTTGATGCCGTAGGCATTAAAGGCAGTTGGACAGAAAATATCCCACCAGCGAAACCGTTGCCGCAGCCAAAACCAGAGCCAAAGGCTGAGCCAAAACAAATTCCGTTACCTGAGCCGATACCTGAGCCTAAAGCTGATCTGCCCGCGTTGCCTGAGGCGAAAACGCCGCCTGCACTACCGCAATCGGTGCCTGCCGTTAGCGTTAACGCTGTGCATCTGGCGATGGCAATGGCCGGCCTTTTATTGTGTTATGGTTTATGGCTGTTGTTAAAGCGAGCCAGACCCGGGCGGCAGGCTGACACCGGCTTTCAGCCTTACCAATACCGTGGCGTAAGCCCAGCACCCCAGCCGTTCGCCAGATCAACCGAGGAACCGCCGCTGTTGTATTTTCATACGCCGCATCACTGTTACCCGCTGCGACAGGCGCAGTTGCGTAAAGGTATAGTAGTGGGGCGGGCCGATGACGCCGCTATTACAGTGAGCCACGCGTCGGTTTCGTCGCAGCATTTACGCATAACCAAACGGGCCAATACGGTGGTGGTTGAAGATATTGGTTCCAGCTATGGCACTAAGTTAGAGGGTAAAGCCTTGCCCGCTTATACCGCAACGTCAGTGCAGCTGCCGGTGCAGATCACTCTGGCAGATCTGAAGTGTGTTCTTAGCGCGGATGCTAAGCTGAGCATGGCGGATAAACCTGAAACAGCAAAGATGGCGTCGCTGTCATTTTTGCAGTTAAGTATTGGTACACGCCAGGTCTGGGTTAGCAGTATGGCATCGGCAGCCAAGCCGTTTAGTGTTGGGCGAGCTGCAGAAAACGACGCTGAGGTAGCTCACCCGTCGGTATCGTCGCATCATGGTTGTATTTTTTATCAGCACAATAGCTGGTACTACCGCGATCTGGGCTCAAGCTATGGCTCCGCGATAACCCGCAACCAGCAACAGGTTAAATTGCAATCCGGTGAACCTGTGTCGCTGGATGGGGTAGCAGAACTTTATCTGGCAGATTTTTGTATCGCAGTAGGTGTGGCAGACAGTGATGGCGTGGTGAAATTGTAAGGCGTGCCGGTAAGGTTTTTTAACAGGAATAGACATGAACGACAACCTGAATGCATTACCACTAGGTAGCGAGCTAAACCATTACATTATAGAAGCGGTTTTAGGCAGCGGCGGCTTTGGCATTGTTTATAAGGCCCATCATGCGCATTTAGAT
>NZ_BMYR01000022.1 GCF_014652375.1 Alishewanella tabrizica
AACGCGGGAAGAAAAAACCTGATCGGCATGATGTTATTGAGCGATCGGAATGATGTTATTAGCCAATATGGGTGATGTTGATTGCTATGAGCTCAACTCCAGACAGTCCAAGAAGCGCCATTGCATCCTGCTCGGAGACCGCAACATCCATTAAAGTGATCGTGAAAGTTTCTGTCTCCCAAACGAAACCACCTCCAAGGCGCTCGACTTCAACTAGAATTATCTCGTTCCTTTCCTTTGCGTCTGCAGTCATATACTCCCTTTTTTAGCATAACGCCCCTACAGAAAACCTGTTCAAATAACAGCATTTCTACTTCGGCCACTCTGTTTATTAATTGTTATCTGTTTTTGGCGATAAAATTTTTTGTTAGGTTTGTTTTCTTAGTATATGTAAAACATAAGTTTTGTTAAAAACACTAATAGCACCATTAAATACCTTAGTTTGCGTAAAGCACCAACCTGCTAACGTGCATTCTACTGTTACAGGCTCAGATGTTTTCTGTTGGCCGTTAAAAGCAAAAATACTAGAACATGACGTTGGCTCTACTCCTCTTGCCGCAGAACAGATTGAAATACCTGATGGCTGCCATGAACATTCTGTTTGGGATGATATTTGTTGCAGCGGTACATGAGTTCTGTGGGATAAACCAATTATTTCCGGGTAATAATCATGGGTGTAGGTTTTTGTAATTCGCCTCCCCAAGGCAATACTGTAGTCGGTGCACGCAGCGGTATTAATGGTTGTTCTATACTCAACCTGTAATTTGAAACCGATTGATTCATCGACTTCGCCAATAACATCAATAAATTTGTTAGACGGCATATCAGACTGAACTAAGTCTGTGTTCAACGAACAAGAACTGAGAACTAAAGCCAAAAACGCTGACAGACTCAAACTTTTCATAGAAAACCTACCACAAAGCAAAATGGGTGACCGACCGCACTGCGGGTTGGCATGTCAGCGAACAACTGGCGAGAGTGATGCGTTTTATTATGTTTTTTTAAGCAATACATCCAAACCTCTATTGTTTCTTTTAAATTTGCCCCTGTGATATGACCACTTTTTTCAATCAACACAGATTTATCCTGTGGGAAAGCACTAGCCCATCCCTGCCATAGCTCACCCCACATTTGTCTGCCCTGATCCGTAAAAAATAAATTGGTCGGGCTATCTCCTTTTCGTCCATTGCCTGCCTTAGGATAGAATGGTTCAACAACTTCAAGGAGTTGAGACTAAGGCAACAGAGCGTCCATCCGTGATAAAAAGATCTCTTTACGCGTTTTACGACGCTTGTTGGAAAACTCACTATCTGCAAAAGTAAGTTGATGGCTCATGATGTGTTCTTTCTGAGTTATCATTTGTGGCAGATTATTTCATATTAGGGACATACTCGCATGTTCCCTAGTTAAAAATCTGCTATAGGTTCAATGGCTTGCAAGGTAAAGAGCTTTCGTCATTGCCGTCCCCATTCCTTTCCACCCATTTCTACCAACCGAGACGCGGCGCGTCGAAAGGAAAAGGCGAGATCATTGGCGGCCGATAATTGTGCCAGTGACACGCCACTTCGACCCGTCGCCGACCACTCAAATTGTTCACCCTCTTTGGTGCGAATCATGGTCGTCGCAAAGGAACTCGAGTTTCCCCCCTTCTCACTGACAAACAACTCTTCATTTCCATCACTGCTTTCAACTTGCGCTTCAAACTCGACAAATAATTCATCGAGCGGGACTTTTGCCGCCAGCACCAAGCGGGTGCGAGATTCATAACACACGTCAATGAGGGTCACGAATCGTCGCGCTTCGTTGAGGTGATTGGCGTCTAATTGCGGCACCCGGTCCATGATGAGGACCTGAAATCGGTCGCAGAGGGAAATATAATCGGCCGCGCCGAGTGGTTGGTAGCATAACTCGGAAAAGTCAAACCAGGCGCACCGGTCATTCAATCGGGCGACCTGGACGGTGCGACCGAAGGGTACGTGAATGGCCTCGGCCTCAGTTCCGGATGCAGTGCCACCAAATATTTCTTTCAACTGCGCCTGCATGTTGTTATCACTATCATTATCGCCGTGAACATCCTTGTTTGACCAAAAATAGGATTGACCATCAGCTCGAGTTTCGAGTCGATAATCCTTAGCGGAATCCTCCATGGAGATAATGTCGAACGTGTGTTTTAACATGTCTATGAATGGCAAAAAGAGGGATCGGTTAATGCCTCCCTTATACAAGGCATCGGGGGAGCGATTCGAGGTGGCCACCACCACGACATTCCAATCCAATAATAATAAAAAAAGTCGTTTCAAAATCATGGCATCGGCAACGTCTGTTACTTGAAATTCATCGAAACAGAGGAGTTGGGCTTCCTGTGCCAATTGCTGCGCAATGATGGGTATCGCATCATCTCGTGGGTGCTTTTGTTTGTAGACAAAGATTCGATGATGGACGTCTAGCATGAATTCATGGAAGTGGACGCGGCGTTTGGTAATTTTTACGTGTTTGAAGCTGTGGCTGTCATTATTACAGCAAGAATCATCAGGAACATTAACCGACGCGTAAAAGAGATCCATTAGAAAGCTCTTGCCGACCCCGACCGGTCCATGAATGTACATGCCTCGCGGTGGTGGACCAAAAGACCACAAATAGAATTTCTTTCGAAGAAAGGACTGAGCGGATGCCAAGGATCGCGTCAGTAACAGTAACAGCGGACTGCTGCTTCTAGAGCTGCTCTCTGTCAGTCTGTCGGTGCGCACGGGTACTGGTGGGAGCGAAGTAAGAGACTCGTGCAGGGCATCGAGTTTTGCCGCCAGAGCAACTTGCGCGTTATCTCGTCGCACCTCTTCCGCATCCACCTTACGTTCATACGCCGCTGTCACGGGGCCTGTCGGGAGGGACCGCCGAGCAACGCGATGTTGTGCTGCCATATTCTTCATCACCTTCTTCATCATCAACATGATGAGTTTATCAACATGGTAAGGAAAGTACGATCAAGTCCGCTTCTTCCCGCTTTTTTTGATTGTCTCAGGTAAAGGGACTTATTCGCAATTTACCTCGTCGGTTTCCCCCAAGATCTACGAGAAGTTGCGAAAGCGTATAAGAGACCCTTCCCTCCTCTCGGGTTTCCGCATCTAGTAAATCACACAAAGCTGAAGATAAACCATGAGATAAGAAAGAAAGCATGGTTGATTGAGCATGCCCAAGGAAAAGCTCAATCAAGTAAAAAGGAATTACAGTGACTATAAGCACAATTAAAAACTACTGCTTTGATGATAATTCTTTCACGTAACCCTCCAAAATTTATAACGCTTTACCAATGATCTGCCGCATCGTAGCGTGCGCAATCCCGTGGAGGCCCACCCCGCTTGTGGCCAGAACGAACTTTACAAACTTGTTAGGTATTGTTTGAAACATAGCCAATAAATTTACTTTTGAACGATAGCCATATAAAGCTAGTAAACGCCGCAGTAGCACAAGCAGCCTGAATTCCCGCAAAGTGGTTACCATACGAATTTATGAAAAACACAATAGGCACCACCGTCAAAAAACCACCTAACCAATCATTATTCCTACGCCACAAAAACGGTAATACAAGAGCGGTATACAGACCATAAGGAATACTTAAAAATAGTAAGAAGTAAATTGGCCTCTCAAAAAAGCTCATAACCAAAAAAATGACAGTAAATATCGCCAAAATCCACGGTGCATAACCAATCGTTTGGATGAATGTTTTTTTACTAGATGACTGCTTCATACTTACCTAACGCCAAATTTACCGCGAAAAGCCGCGCAGCGGGTTGACTTCGCATCTAGCGCTTTTGCTGGCGATAAAAACTGATTTATTTATTTAATAGCGCCTACTTCTCTTGCTGACCAGGACTTTTTCCTGTCTTAAAAAAATAAAAAGTTCCCACAGCACCCAGCGAACTAACAACACCACATAAAATAAGTATTACATCACTGTTTTTTATACCAACAAAAATAGCGACCAATCCAATAATTAAAAAAAACAGATTTCCAAACATATCTCAAACCTCCCTAAAAAACATAACGCCGAGTACTGCGGAAGACTTTTGCGCAGGAGGAACGACGCAGCAAAAGGCTGTCCGGCGCCGAAGGCGCGTACAGGTAAGAATTGTTAGGCACGTTTAATTTCGTGCCAGGGTGTTAGTTTATGCTTTTTAAAAACATGCCTATAATAGGAAGCCATAACAATGCCAAAGAAAGCACCCGCAAACACTGCGGTCGAGAGCATTACGGCCGGAGATATATTTTGGGTGCTCCAAGCAAAAAAATACATAAATCCCCCCCAAGCACAACCAAAATAAATACCAGTACAAAGTGCATTCTTTAAAAAGGAATTGTAATGTGGTAATGGGGCTTTAAAGCCAAGCCTACGAAGTAATCTTGTAATTGGTGGATTGTAGTTCGACTTCCAAATTTTTGCTGCTTCGAGCTCTTTAACTGCAAAATTATATTTTTCTTCATAAGTCATGATTTATTCCCTTTTCGTGATGACGGTTCTACTTGTATTGCCTAACGCCCGGCTTTGGGTCGGACTTGAAGCCGCAGGCGGCGGAAAGGCCGTCCCAGCCTCGAAGGGGCGACAACAGCCGTTTGTTAAGCGCCGCTTGTACAGTGTTTGTATTCAGTATCGAACCAACCGTCTGGCTTACATGTACCAGCTAGTATTTTTTTAATTTTATAAATACGGCTTTCAAGATGCTTGGCACCTTTTTCTGGATGAAAATAGTTTGGTGCCTTTAACATTGCAACCAAAGCAATAAATTCATCATCAGAAAGTTCAGCAAGTGGCTTATTGAAATATGTTTCTGCCGCAGCAGGTAGTCCTCTTATTTGCCTACCATCATAGGATCCCATATATGAGCTGGATACGTAGAGCTGAAGCTGCAACTCTTTTGTCAGGTTTTTGTTGAGTATGAGAGCCATCATATCTCTACCCAGATCAATTTTTTTACAGCAATTAAATACACCACGATAAAATGATTGGAAACTACCTTTAATTCCAGGCAGCTTTACTCTAAACAAAAATATATCTCGAGCCAGAGAAGATGTAATAGTTGTCAATCCTTGCCCCTGAGATAGATCAAGACCTGCATGTTCATAAAAGGTAGGATCTTTAATTTTAAGTAAAATGTCATTTTGCTTAATAGTTAGTATCGATTCTTCGTTGGCTATTGCTTCTTCTGTCAGGAGATACTCTACCGATAATGAAGCCCATGTCAAAGCGATGGTTAGATACACAATAACGATCAATACACTACTCAATAAGATTTTTGCTGATACTTTCAGATACATTATCAGTTCCTTATAATTGCTTAACGCTTTGCTAATGGGCAGCCGAAAGGTAGCGTAGGCATTCCAGTGGAGGCCACACTGTTTGTGGCCGGAACGAAATTAAGCAACTTGTTATAGGGCCGATTATTCACATAATTAATGTACCGTTTTCCCAGAACCCGTTTACTTTGTCCCACCACTTTTTGCTCTCTGGCAGAAGATAGCCCTCTGTTGATGCCGCATTGCTCTGGTCTTGAAGTCCTTCAAGCAAAGCAATTGTAGCGGCCTCTTTCACATAGGGGCTTCCCTCTATGTGCCAACGCTCTACAACCTCAAACAATTCCTTAAGTTCAGAATCTTGCGCAGTTTCTACAAGCGAAGAAATGTGCCTAGAAAGGTCACCAAGTGCTAAATATAAGGGCAAATCCTTTTCATCTTTCCACTCGTCCAGGAATTCTTCCCACACTGGCTTAAAGCTAGGGCAAGCTATAACTGCTAGTTCTAACATTTCATCTTTTTCTATCATGATGCGCTTAGGCCCTATAACGCTTTGCTTTGGGGCCGTAGTGAAGCGCAGCGCAGGTCCCAGTCGCGCAGCGGCGACAACAGCAATTTGTTATGAGCTTTTGCTAGTGCCACAACAAATTATCCTTATAATTCAATGGAGGTTTTCCATCAGTAGTCAACCCCAAGTAGTAATAGAAGCTCACTGTTTTACCGCCTGCCTCAGCGGAACCAACAAAATACCAATGATCTGTATAAGACACTAAACCGAAGTGTGAGCGATGAGAAGCCTCTGAAACTTTGATTTCAGCACCCTTAAGAAGGGAAGCAACATCCGTTCCGCGAGGACAGGATTTGAAGCCATGGTTTTCATATAGCTCGTTAACGGGTAAGCCTTTCGCAAACATTGCATTATTATCAACAGAGCAAATGAAAGCATTCTTTTCTAAATGCTTTATGCCTATGTCACCTTCAAATTGAGAACTATTTGAAACATTTTTAATGGTAGTGCAACCAACCAAGAGAACTATCAGGCTACAAATTAGTAAATTATTCATATGGCTCATAACGCCCAAATTTAGCGCGGAAAGCCACGCAGCGGGTTGACGTCGCAGCCAGCGCTTTTTGCTAGCGATAAAATTTGTTTGTTATATGCCATTATTTCTTCTAAAATTAATGCGCACAGACAATACGCATGGAATTAGTTTATGAGAACCACATTTAGTGCACAAGCACCAAAAAAAGCCACAAACTTAAGCTTAAACAGTGAGTTACTTGCTGAAGCTAAGCGCCTTAACATCAATCTATCCGCTACAATGGAAAAAGCTTTAGAAAAAGAAGTTTCCTCTAGATTGAAAGCTGAGTGGTTAGAGCAAAACGCCGACTCTATTCAAGCTTACAACGAGCTTACTGAAAAACACGGTCTTTTTTCTGATTCATACCGAGTATTCTGATGTCACAATTTATTCTTTACAAAAATTTCGACAAAAGTACATCTAACGCCTATCCGTATTTTGTTGACGTGCAAAGTGAGCTGCTAAGCACCCTCAATACTCGATTGGTCATTCCGCTGACACCACTACATTTATTAGAAAAAAAGGCTCCAAGCCATTTGTGTCCGACGATCCATATTAAACAAGGCGACTTTGTCGTTCTTACCCAACAAATGGCAAGTATACCAACCAAAATGTTAGCAGAGCCAGTCTCAGACTTAGGCGCTTTCAGAGATGAGATTATCGCAGCTATAGACTTTTTGATTACTGGCATATAACGCCCGCCACAAACGCGAGCAACTTGTTGCGAGTCGAGCCGCGAAGCGGCGTTTTGGTGGCGATTGTTAGTTTCGTCCAATTAACGCCTCAGAAAGTAATTTTTCAGTCATCATTTGCGCTTGATCTTGCTCATAATTGCTCATGTTGTTTAGCAGCCGCTGCTTAATCCAGTCGACCTTACGATACAAATCATTATTCCGTGTAATTGCCATGGCATAGTTAGCGTATGCCACCGACTTATAATAGCTTTGCCCATTGGTTGCAGGGTCAAAATGCTGATAGCCTTCAACTAGCTTTTCTAACGATTGCTCACCACCTTGCAATGCAACTTTATGCGCTAAATCGTATTTCTTGTGAGTAAATGCTACTCTAGCAGCAATTCTCGCTTCCCTACTTAATTGCACTTTACCAACGTTTTCAAAATATTCCTGTTCACCGATTGCCCATAATAACGACACTGCATCGTCAGATCCTTGCTCAGCCGCAATTAACAAAAGGTCTATGTAGTTGTATTCGACTTTAGGTTGCTTTGAACATAAATCAAATCTGGCGAGAACATCTTCGATATACTCGTTTGGTTCTCCAACACTATTAGCTTCATCAAGCCAGACTGATAATTCAGAATCTGATTTCGGCACACTTTTACAAAGGCGAAGCTCAATTGCTAGTTCAAGAATCTGATTGGCGCTAAGTTGCAATATATTGCCTTGGGCATCATCTTCGGCAATATATTCAACAATTGATCCCCGTTCCTCCTCTTTTTCGACTTTAGTACCAGCATCTTTAAGCTGAAACACATGCTCATTACTCACAGCGGGAGTAATTTTCTCTTTTGGATACATCCAGAATGCAAACAAGGAAACAATTAAAATGATTAATAAAATTCTATACACGAAATTACACCTAAGAAACTAACGCCCAAATCTAGCGCGGAAAACCGCGTATCGGGTTGACGTCGCAGCCAGCGCTTTTTGCTGGCGATAATATTTGTTTGTTAGCATTTTTGGCATTACTTCTGAACTACACGGCTTGGTTCATGCCCATCATAACGCGGTAGTTCAGCATCTAAATCGTCCCAGTTTGCTCTTGAGGACACAAAATTATGTGATACCGGCCTTTCTTCAATGTCTGAATCCAAAACACCGAGCCTTAAACGTAGTAGCTCAGGAGACGACTCATTACTGCTAAAAATCGGAGATGCACAGACTTTGCAAAAGTGCCGTTTTTTTCCTGGCGCAGTTTCATAGAAACCAATTTGCTCTTCGCCTGTATTTATAATTAAACCAGCTTTCTTTATAAAGCCATTTGTTGCATAAGCAGTGCCACTGTTTTTTCTACACTTTGAGCAATGGCAGTGGATAATTGAATCAATACCGCCATGTACCTCTATTGCTATAGCTCCGCAAAGACAGCTTACTTGATACATATTACTTCCTTATGCTAACGCCGCGATAAACGGTGGTTTTTAAGTTGCACTTTTGCCATAAAATGGAGCGAAGCGGAATGGCAAAAATGCAACTTAAAAACCATCCGTTTGATTGCTTTGTTAGGCTTTTTTCTTTATGGCGTAATAACCTAGTGAACCCATGAAAAAGCTTAGCAAGCCGTAAATTAACATAAAGTTTTCAATTCCTTTACTGGTTGTAATTCCGTCAAAGAAATTGCCATGAACGATTTGCGCCGAAACTCCGAGCAAAATAAAAAAGACTAACGGTGAACCTAAGCTAAATAGGATTATGGTAATAGTTGGATTTAAATTTAAATAAACTAGCTCGCAGTATAGCCAAGTTATAAGAATGGCTGTGAGCAACAATCCGCTCGAAACTGGAAGGTATGATTTAAATGCAACGAGCCAACCGCCAAAAGGTACTGATTTAAGAATTAATGCAATAGGAAGGGCCACAAAAGTAGAAGCCAAAAAAAGAGCTAAAGCAATAAACGAAATTTGTTTAAAAGGTAAGTATTTGTTCATTGCATGCATAATTTTCCGGAATGATGGTTATGTGCTAATAGAGCCTAACGCAAAGCACACGGGTGACGACCGCGCAGCGGTTGGCATCCCAGCGGCCGCAGGCCGCGAGTGATGCAATAACATGGACTCCCCCTCACTATCCGGCATCGATGTGCCACACTGAGAGTG
>NZ_BMYR01000023.1 GCF_014652375.1 Alishewanella tabrizica
TTTGTTTTGACACTCTCAGTGTGGCACATCGATGCCGGATAGTGAGGGGGAGTCCATGTTATTGCCTAAAGCATCGAGGCTTTCAGCCGCTTTTCTGTCCGCCCCAAAGCTTTGCGTTATATACATAAGGAAGTTTATGCGTAAATTCATATTACTGTGTTTAATTGTCGTTTCACTGTCTTCATGCGCTTCTCACCACGTTGCAGAGAGAGGCTGTGAATTTGTTACTGGTGCTCACGAGTCGGAGCAGAAAAGAAAAAATAAGAATGAGCGCAATGGCGAGAAGCATCAAAAAGATAATGTCGATGTTATCAATGGCATATTAGCGCTTTTCACAATTAACCTATCGGATAAAGAAGAAAAGTGCATATAAAAATGCGCATCACTCATGGCATGCGGCCGCTGGTTCGCCAACCGCGTTGCGGTCGACGCCCGAGTGCTTTGCGTTAGGTATTAATAAGGACATTAGATGGATTTTCTGACTCGTCACGTTTGGCTAAAAAGAGCACTGATGCTCTTAGCTATTTTAGTAGCAACACCATTTGCTGGTTATCTGTTGCTGTTTGTTGAAGTTGCAGGGTTAGAAGTTGCATTTTCTTGTTTGATAATTTTGCTTAAGCCTTTTATCACTTGGGCACAGTTTCAAATAAACATGATAAGGGCAACCTTTAAAGCTATATCAAACAATTTTCATAAGCATCTTGCCAGTCGTCCAACAGTATATTTTTCTCATGCTGCCGGTAGCGCAGCATTTTTTGCAATTACCGGTGTTATGTTTGTATCGGTTGCCGTTTGGCTGCCTTTGTTCATGGTTGGTGCGCAGTATGCCTAACAATATGCAGCACTCGCTCCCGTTGGTCGCTGGGACGCCAAAAATCCCGCCCCTTAGCCAAAAGTTATCCGACAAACTAGGTTCGCCAGTATGCTACTAAGTAATGAGAATTTTCGGGATGCCGTCCTACTAGAGTTTGGGTTTCTGGAAAACGATTTCCGCCTAAAAAATACTTCTAGCGAGCATGAAAGCGAACAATTTATGGTTTGTTACAAAAGTGCTACTGTTCAAGTTATCGTTGAAGGGATAAATTGGGGCGAGAATGCCCGAGTTGCAGTTGGTAGTTGTATAGGCTTTCAGAATTTCGATCTCTACGATTTGGTGAAAGCTAAAACTGGTGAATATCCAACACAGAGCATCGCTTCTTTTAGCCAAATAGCGCAATTGCCTCTGTTGGCTATGTTGTTAAAAGAACACGGTGAGCAGGTTTTAAATGGTGATTTCACAATATTTCCGTCAATAACGGAAATTGTAAAAGCAAGAGTAGCCAGCTTCGATGATGGTATTGAGCGAATTGTCATATAACAATTGCCAATACAACGCGCTTGCGGCGTTCGAAACAAGTTGCTCGCGTATCTGGCGGGCGTTATAAACCTATGGAGAGTTTGGCATGAAGCTGACCATTATTTCTTTTATTACATTGTTTTTACTCGGCTGCGCAGCGGCTGGTGTTCCTTATACAAATGATCCAATGACAAAACTTAATTACGCATATCAGCTAATGGGAATGCAAGGTAGAGGTTTAGCTGCTGAAAAACTTGGACTAGAGGCGCTAGCTGATTTAGAAAAGTCTAAAGATATCTATGGTATTGCAGAAGCTCATACATTCCTTGGAGTGTTTTATAAGAATAGAAGTTACCGAGAACACAAAGATTTTTATATAAGACACAATGAATATGACCCTACTGCATCAACATCAATAAAACACTTCGAATTAGCCGTTCAAGCGTTTGAAGCAGACGGTGATTACTGGGGGGTATCGAAGGCTCTGTTTGAGATGGGTAATGCCTATCTATCAGATAATAACTCCGCAAACGGCTGCTCAAAGTTTGAAGAATCACTGACCATATATCGTAGCGATAAAAATGTGTTTAAAGGCCGGGTTCATCCTCACAATCCTGCTTTTAAAACTTTCGACGCGATGGTAGAGGCTTTTACTGAGAAATATTGTGCAAAAGGTGTATAACAAACGCAGTCACAAACGGCCACTGCATGGCTTGGACCTCAACCGCAGCAAGGGTTTTGGCCTGTGCTGCGGGTGTTAAAACTTGGAAGGGTTAAGTTTATGAACCAACAAAAAATCGGAAAAGCTTAAAGTGCTAGTTGAAAAGGGTAAATGGTCATATGCCTTTAAGCATGGTGTGCTTCATTGTGGAGTGCAAACAGCTATTCTTTGGTCAGTGCTGATGCATTCCTAGATACTGAGCCTTTTAACGAGAGAATATTGGTTGCTATAGTAGTATTTCCAAACATGTAACAGTTGGCTACGTTTCGCTTCGCTACAAAATTTTAGCCAACGACTACTTAGCCTGTTATTTGAGTATTAGGGTTACTTGGAGATTGGGTGGAAAATTTAAAGGCGACGCTCATCGAGTTAGAAGAGCATTTATTTAAGGCTGAGATCAGAGCTTCACACGGCGAATTGGATGAACTAATTGCGGATGAGTTCATTGAAATTGCTGGTTCTGGAGTTCGATTTGGAAAAAAAGAAGTGCTGGAGCGTCTGCCATCAGAATTGCCTCCTAAGATCAGTGCATTTGAATATGAATTGAGATGTTTAGCGCCAAATTGTGCTCAGTTACTTTACAAAGCTGTAATGGTAAAAGGGGGTGATACAACCGCGATTTACTCATTAAGATGTTCAATATGGTCTCTGATAAATGGGCGGTGGCAAATGATCTTCCATCAGGGCACCTTATGTAAACCATTTGAGTCGTAACAGCTTTTAGTCTTTCAGTTAAGGTGCAGAATTGGAATCAATCGATCTTAGGCCGTTAGTAGTATCCATAGGTCTTATAATTTCATTCGTCTCATATGTGTTCAAAAGCAAACCTGCTGCTGGTCCCGCTGCTGTGGGTTTCGGCTTGTTCTGCGAGCGTTATACATTTTAAAGGGGTTAGCGGTGGGGTACTTTCCTTTTTTATTACTTGTTATGGTAATGCCGCTTGTCTTAGTGCCGGTGATTTTGTTGCCTGCACTCTTGTTACTAAGAGCCCGACTGGTTAAATCACTACTAATTTATATTGCAGTTGGGGCTTCCGTTGGCGGTTTGCTAGGGGGTGTTTTTAGCTATTCATTTTATGCACTTAGTAATGAGTTTAATAGTTACTATGTGTTTTTAACGTTGGTTTCAGTACTGATGGGCGCTGCAGTTTCGTTCTTTGCATGGCGTTCAGTTCACGGGCGAAAAGTTGTATAACAGGCAGTTAAAACATCGAGGCTTTTGGCTGCTGGACTTGCAACACGTTGCTCGGGGTTGTGGCGAGCATTTAATGGCAGAGAGTATGCATTCCATATGGAGTTCTTATGAAATTATTAGTTCTTTTGGGTACCGTGCGTGAAAGCACGCCTCCGACCCCAGCTCGACTGGGTGTTCGTGTAGCGAAAGCGGTTCTTGAATGCTTAAAGAGTCGATGTGAAGGCCATGAAATAGAGCTTATTGATGCTAAAGATTATCCAATTGAGGCTGTATTCAAGCCGCTTTTCGCCTATCCCAAAAGCAAGGCTCCTTCACAGCTCGTCGAGCTTGCTGAAAAGATTGAAAGTGCCGATGGGTACATTATGGTCAGTCCCGAATATAATCACTCAATGAGTCCGGCGCTTGCCAATCTTTTAAATCATTTTGGCAGCTCTTTATTTTCTTATAAGCCAAGTGCCATCGTCACATACTCATCAGGCCAATGGGGCGGGATGCGTGCAGCAATTGGAATGCGTACATTTCTCTCAGAGCTTGGCTGCCTGCCGGTCTCTTCGATGATACATGTGCCTAAAGCTCAAGAAGTATTTACAGCGGATGGGGCAATGCAGGGCGGGGAAGACAAGCACCGCTGGTTCGATTATTTTGCACGAACATTCAACCAATTGATGTGGTGGGCCCAGGCGGCCCAAGAATATCGATCACAAGTAGATCCGCATAAGTTAGTAAAAGACTTTAAGAAAGACCCCTCTGAGCGAAACGCGCCATCGGCTGGTGCTTCTGAAAATATTTGATAGTGTCGGATCCAAGGAGATTAAAATAAAGCGGCTAAACACCTTTTGCAAAAATCAACCACAACATTGGCAGGTGTTTTGAAAAAAGGACTAAGTAGATGGATCAAATTAAAAATCGAGTAATCGCCGTTATTTTTGGTATTGCGCTGGCGTATGCGTCAATTGTTATTGCCGGCATCGGTGCTGCAGTAGTAATACCGGCTGAGGCGCTAAAGCCCATTGCACAAATATCTGGCTTGCTTGCCATTACACTCGTTGACTTGTTTACAATCGCAGTGCCACTGTCGGCAGCATTTTTAGTCGTAGCGTTTGCGAGTAAAGTGTTTATTAGGAAGCCAGATTTCACTTTTTATGCATTATTACTCGTGCCTTTAATACTGTTGCAGCTATATTTTGTGGCGCAATCTCAGCCTCTAATGTTCCATACAATCGTTACAACATTGCCACGTTATTTTTTATTGGCAGTATGTTTTTGCCTGTTGGTTCGCGGCAGTAGACAAGTAAATGCCTAAAAATCAAAGATTATCGCCAGCAAAGCGTGCGTAGGGTGCTTCTACCCGTTGCGCGGCGTAGCGTGTTAAATTAAAGCGTATGTATTTTAGGAGTTGATGAGATGGATGGTTATTTGGACTCTTTTTACACAATATTTATGGACGTTTTGACTATAGTTTTATCTTCTCCGGTACTAATAGTTGTCTGTATTGTTCTACTGTTATTGAAATCTATGTGGTATGAAAAAAGAATTCGTTACTTGGAGATCACATTAAGTTCACTCAGTAAGCTTGCAGGTGTTGAGTTAAACGATCCTGCTCTTGTCCCGCCTGAGGTGCGTAAGGCGCTTAATGATGGCCATAGATTAAAAGCTATTAGGCTTTATCGCAAAATCACAGGTGCAAATTTAAATGATGCAACAGAGGTGGTGGATGTGTTGCTTAAAAAAGCATAGCAACGTACTTGCTAATATTTAATAAATACAGCTAAAGCGGCCTCGACTCGCTAAGATTGGGTGTTTTTTGTTATAAATTTTTGGAGGCTGAATTGAAAGAGTTGTCATCAAAGCAGTGGTTTTTGTGTGTACTTTTTATCATGCCAATTACGTTTTATCTGATTGAGCTTTTCTTTGGAGATGCGCAAGCAACAATAGCCTCTCTCGTATTTTATACCTTTTCTTCAGCATTGGGTGTGATGCTTGGCTATGTATTGTTTAAAAAATGCATCATCAAAATAAGTTATTTTAAAGCTTTTTATTTGTTAGTTTTTATTATCGTCGTGTTGTCAGTGAGCATGCTTTCATTACTGACGAGTTTCCTAGGTTTCAATCAGTCAAATATTATAATTTCCAAAGTGGTAATTTTATCGTTTAGTTCATCATCATTTGTTTTTGCTTTTAAGTGTAAGTAATAATAAAAATTTATTATCAGCTTTGTTAGTAAAGACAGTTCAGGCATTATTAAAATAACACGGTTATAACGTGTGATGACTGCCACTTGATAACAGCGATTGAGAATTATGTATATACCTAAACACCTCGAACTAAAAGATCCTTATGTTCTTAACGAGTTATTGGCTGAAAACAGCTTTGCCATGTTAATTAGTGCGGATCTTACTGCAACACATTTACCGCTTATTTATGAGCCTGATGATAATGGGCTAGGATTTCTGTTTGGTCACTTTGCAAAATCTAATGCACATTGGCAACGTGTTGAGAACCAGCGCGTACTGGTTATTTTTCAGGGGCCACATGCTTATATTTCGCCCACTTGGTATGTGACTAAACCTGCTGTACCCACGTGGAATTATGTCGCAGTTCATTGTTATGGTTACTTAACGTTGCTAAATGATGAAGAGAATCAGCTTGCCATGGCTAAACTGATTGCCAAGTATGAACCTGAGTTGTTAGAGAATACTGCTGTTATGCCAGATGATTATCAGCTCAAGTTGCGTAGTGGTGTGGTCGGTTTCAAAATTGCCATAGAGGAAATACAAGCCAAAGAAAAATTAGGTCAACATCGTAAAGCGGAGGATCAAATAGGGGTATTTGCTGGACTGCAAGACGCTAAGGAGATAAACGCTGCAAATTTGCGCGCTTATATGGAAAAGCGTAAAGTGGGTATTGGCAGTTAACGCTATCAATTCCTCGTTTAGGAGAAACCGTATGCTAACCAACCCTGTTGTGCATTTTGAAATTTATGTTGCCGATATGACACGTGCAAAGGTGTTTTATGAGGCCGTTTTTGAAACAGTGCTGCAAAATATACCCAGTCCGATCCCTGATGTGGCAATGGATATGTGGTGTTTCCCGATGGATAAAGAGTCGGGTATGACACAATACGGCTCGGGTGGGATGTTGGTGAAAATGGAAGGCTTTTCGCCTGGTGTTGGCGGTACCCTGGTGTATTTTACCTGCGAGGATTGCGCTGTAGTCGCTACGCGTGCGGCAAAACAGGGCGGTGAAGTCGTTCAACAGAAGCAATCTATAGGTGAGCATGGATTTTGCGCGCTGGTGCGTGACACTGAAGGAAACCTAATAGGCCTGCATTCGATGCAGTAAAGTTTTGCTGCTGACGCTATTTATTGACTTAGCTTATCGTTTGTAAAAGGCATTTGGTTGGTCAATTTTAATTACTACGTATCAACATACTTCTTTTTTGTTAACAATTTGGTTTTTTTATGCGATGCTTCGCTTCATTAGTGTTGTAAAAGGATCTTTATGGATATCAATGTTGATTATTCATCTTACACCCTTGAAGAGTTGTATTCTGCTGCTGAGTCGATAAATAGCGAAGCTTACCCCGATAGAGCTCAAGAAATTCATAAGTTTATAAAAGAGAAAGAAGCGCAGTTGCAGACGCAGCCTGAGGTTGCCCCCTCAAGTAGGGTAGGTACGCAAGCATCGCGGATCGATAGATTGTTTGCGGTGGTGGTGGATGGTTTGATTAATATATTGGCTTCACTTCCTTTAATTTTTTACTTTGGTTTAGACGTATTCCGAGAGCCCACCTTACAAGTAACACTGGTAAGTTTTTTGTATGGCTTTCTGATATTTGCTGTACTGCACGGGTATTTGCTTTATAAAAATGGCCAGACTATTGGCAAGTACCTGTTGTCGATTCGTATCGAAAATGTGGATGGTACTAAGGCAGATTGGAAAAAAATCGCTTTTTTACGATTACTGCCAATAATGCTTATTTACCAATTTAGTCTTGGGTTTATTGGTCCCCTGATTGCCGGATTGATTAATCCACTGTTGATTTTTGGCAAGTCACAAAGATGCTTGCATGACTATATTGCAAACACCAAGGTAAGCTATTGCGCTGATTAGTTTTTTTAACGCATTTTAATAGGTAACAGGACATTGTGATGGATAGAGCTGGGGCGTTAAAAGCGATAAGAAAGGGGGCTATCGCAGCAATAATTTCGGGCACCGTTACCCTGTTTGTTGTGGGGATGGCGTTGTTTTCTGATGCTGAAGGTGATTTAGCCTTTTGGAATGATCCGTTTAATCTTATCGATGTGCTGTTGATATTTTTTTTAGCTTTTGGCATCTACCGCAAGTCACGCACTGCTGCGGTATTACTTTTTATCTATTTTATTTTTGCCAAAATTTTTATTGCGCTATCCGTTGGGCGAATGCAAGGATTGCTAGTCAGTCTGATTTTTCTGTATTTTTACGCCAGAGCTATTCAAGGGACTTTCGTCTTTCACCGGCTGGAAAAGCAGGAAAATCCGGATTATAAGACATCATCGGTTTGGTACTTAATTGCGGGTATTCCGTTGGGGTTATGTTTCTTGTTGGCGCTAGGTTTTGGCATGCTCACCGTAACCGGCGCTTTTCCCTCAACCGAGGTGTTGGCGGGGGACAAAGTACCCGCTAATCAGCTTGCCACGTTAGTAGAACACAATATTGTCGAAAGTGAGGAAGAAATAGCCTATTTCTATTCTGCGGGTATGTTTTCTATCTTGGTCGATGGCAATTTGCTAACTGATCGCAGGGTGGTTTCTTACTTTAAAAATGCCGAAGGTGAGTTAGAAATATATGATTTGTATTTTACGGATATTGAACATGTTGAATTAGTTCAGCAGGGTAACTTGTTAACCAACAGTGTTTATCAAATAAACGCTTATGCCGTTGATACGTGGTTTCAGATAGTGCTTTCGGCTGAAGCCGAAGGTGATAAAAAGTTTATTGCCGCTTTGCAACAGAAGATTTTAGACGCGCGGCAATAAGTGGTTATCAAGGCTGCTTGGTTTATCTTTGTCGAACTTAGTTAACTTAAGCCGCAAAGCGTTGCTGTAAATACGCAATAATATCTTTGGACTCATATAACCATTGTACTTGGCCGGTTTCGGCATTGTCAGGGGTGATCTGCAAACAGGGCACGGTTACCTTGCCACCTTGCTGTTGCAATTCACTACGAAAACCAGCGTTATGCTGTAGTGGCACACTGAATTTGGCCACCTGATTAGAGGTGTTATGATACACCTCGTATGATATTAG
>NZ_BMYR01000024.1 GCF_014652375.1 Alishewanella tabrizica
TTTGTTTTGACACTCTCAGTGTGGCACATCGATGCCGGATAGTGAGGGGGAGTCCATGTTATTGCCATCAAAAACGCGCCCGTTGGGCGCTCGACTCGCAACAAGTTGCTCGCGTTTGTGGCGGGCGTTAAATTTAATCATGAAACAACTAACTTTTGCGACTTTAGCGTTTCTATCAGTAGGTTCTTATGCAGAAGAAAGGCTATTTATTGGCACGTACACCGAAGGTTTCGAGTGGAGTTATTTTATTGAGTGCGGCTCTTCAGAAAAGCTATGGATCGAATACTCTCCTGCGGTTTTAGAATTGAAGAAAGCGTTGGATAATGATGGTGTTCGCTTTTCTTACCATCTCGGCGATCTGAATCCAATGGTTCCGGTCAAGCTGAAAGGTAATTTATCTAAAGAGGGTAAATGGGGACATCTAGGTCAGTACAAGCATCAACTTAATGTAACCCAATATATTTCATATGGCTCGGCAGCGGGGTCAGAATGCAAAATTTAACAAGCAAAGGCAGCCGACGCTTGCCGCGCAGCTGCTTTGAGCGTTAGGCATTAATAAGGACATTAGATGGATTTTCTGAATCGTCACGTTTGGCTAAAAAGAGCACTAATGCTCTTAGCTATTTTAGTAGCAACACCATTTGCTGGTTATCTGTTGCTGTTTGTTGAAGTTGCAGGGTTAGAAGTTGCATTTTCTTGTTTGATAATTTTGCTTAAGCCTTTTATCACTTGGGCACAGTTTCAAATAGACATGATAAGGGCAACCTTTAAGGCTATATCAAACAATTTTCATAAGCATCTTGCCAGTCGTCCAACAGTATATTTTTCTCATGCTGCGGGTAGCGCAGCATTTTTTGCAATTACCGGTGTTATGTTTGTATCGGTTGCCGTTTGGCTGCCATTGTTCATGGTTGGTGCGCAGTATGCCTAACAATGCGCAGCACTCGCTCCCGTTGGTCGCTGGGACGCCAACCCGCTGCGCGGCTCGTCGCCCGTGTGCTTTGCGTTATGTTCTTATGAAACTTAGAATCTTTTTTTCTGTAATTGTTTTGATGCTTCTTTGCGTTGTACTTAGTGCATGCGCAAATATAAATGAAGAATTTTACTCGCCGTATGAATTGACGATCTACGCGATTGATGGCGAGACACCTTCAAACAAGAAGTATAAGGGTGGGTATACTTTTCTTTACCCTAAGCCTAAAACGGGTGGTGCTGCACTAATTAGCGAATACGATGGGCTTGGGATCCCTGGCTATGACTCTTTCCATCTTTACATAGAGGGAGATGAGGCCGAGTTATTTTTGAATGCTTATGTCTATGACCAAGAGGTACTAGTCAAAAAAGTTAATCTCTTGGATAACATCGCATTTGAACAGAAAATAGACTTGAATATTAGGCATTCTGAAAACGGAATTTTCACGATAGAAATAAAAGATAAGCCGCCTGAGATTATTCAAACAAAAGTTTATTCCCTTGATGGCGAATGGAGCGGTAACTCCGGAAGAGGAAGTTTTACCACAAAGAAGAACATAACAAACCACTAAAGCGGGACTCGTAACAGTTGGCTAAGTTCCGCTTCGCTGCACATTTTAGCCAATATTACTCGCTCCTTAGTGGGGCGTTAGGTGAAATCGGAGTTCGAAATTGAGCATGAAAAAAATCATTGATTTCTTCAGGAAAAAAAACAAATACGATGATGTGATTGATTCTCCTGAAGATAGAGTCACAGCGTTCATTTCGCACTGGTATGAGCAATGGTCTAAAGCCCAGAGAAAAATGGGCAATGATGTAGATTTTGACTATTGGGTAGACCTTATATCAGATGTAGATGGGGCTCATTTTGCTGCTGGAAGTAGCTCAGGGTCTAGAAATTCATTTGGCTCGAAAGCTGATTATGACCCCAATGTAGAAAAAATCACCGAATGCGATATTCAAGGAAATGTTGCCAGCGTATCCACAGAGATTTACGAAGAGGCGCTTAAGTCATCAAAATATCACGTCTATGATCTTGAGTTTGACGCAGAGAAAGGTTGGAAAATAACAGCAATATCTACATTTTTTCATCCTCCAAAGAGCCCTGTTATTGATCCTGATGAACATGCAGGCATCTTTTCTATGAGCATCTCTGATGCTCCTTTCATGGGCAGGGAAGATCATATAAACCTCAATGAAAATACACTTTTTCAAGCAGAGCGTAACATCAATATTCCAAATTTAGACGAAGGAGTGGCTAAGTTAGAGCGTATCGGAAAGCTTCGAATCAGGTCTGGGGTGCTCGGGATCTTAGATTTCGGCTATGACATTTATGATTTTGAGCCTCTACAAAGAAAAGTGAACCTAGGAGATTATCCCGTTGAAACCGTAACAATACATAATCGAGTAGCTGGTATTCGAGTGAAGTTTAATGATAGCGAGCAACCAGTTAAATGGTATGCCGCTAATACGCCAAGTGGCAATGGTGTTTATGGTGTAGACGCCGGCAATTTAGCCATTTTCGATGTCGGCAACCTCATGGGTTTAAGCCGTATCAAAAAAGAACGGATATTTAATGAATGGTGCCTTAACGGCAAGCCAGAATTAGTATCAATGGTAGATGAAGACGACTGCGTTATATCCACAAGTGGTTTCGGGGACGGTGCTTATCCCGCATTCTGGGGAGTTAATGCGCAAGATGAGGTGATCTCCCTATATATCGATTTCATGATTCTTGTGCGAGAAACGGAAAATGGCCTGTTTGAGTCTGTCTAAATCACCTAACAAGCGCATGTTGCCGGACTGGTTTTCCGCTGCGCTCCAAACCAGCCGGAAATGCGGGCGTTAGCCATACTCAAGGAACTGCATGAGTATCTCTGTAAAAGTTAAAAAGGCTGTCTGGAATCTTGGGGCAGTTGTATTTTTTGTTTGGTTTGGATTTAAGATCATTGGTTATGGAATGGACCTTTTGGGTATTGAAGGACCATCAATCTGTTCTCATACTGAGGTAGCAGAATTCTCTTCTCCAAACGGTAAAAAAATTGCGAAGCTAGGCTATTCGGATTGCGGTGCAACAACTAACTGGCAAACTGGTGTAAATATTGTTGATGTAGATACTGGGAAAGAGTTTAACGGCATATTTGGGCTGGATGGGAAACCAGAGAGCTTAAAAGTAGTCTGGGAATCAGACACGAAACTCACTTTTAGTAACTTTCCAGTAGATAAGCTACTTTGGTTTAATCAGAAGTACTCTTCAGGTGTAAAAGTCACAATTGAAGAGAGTTCGGCTAACAAGTTACTGCAGCCGACCGCTAACGAGTCGGTTGAGTAAGGCGTTATGCATTAAGAGGGATCTAACCAATGAGAAAAATTCTAATTTTGAACATGCTGGTACTTTTTTTACTATCTTTTTCAGTATCTAGTCATGCAAGTGATGAAAGAGTTCTTTATAACAAACATCAAAGCTATACCGCTATCATTGAGGATGTAATTGATGTCACTGATAACGGTTTCAGAAGTGTAAATTACATACTTACATGGAATGACAACAAGATTATTGTTCCAGCTAATAATTGGCTGGAAATAAAGAAGAAAGGTGACATGCTCAAATTTCTAGTGATGTGGCATGAACTAAAAACAGAAGGTGGTTCAGTGAAAAACCTTGGTTTTACGGCTCTTCAATGAGCAGTCATGCATAACAAAAAAATATTATTGTCAGCAAAAATCGCTGGCTGCGACGTCAACCCGCTGCGCGGCTTTCCGCGCTAAATTTGGGCGTTAGTGATAACCGGTTATTTAAGAGGTCAAAAGTGAATTTAAACAATTCGAGTCTTCACTATTTCATAATGAGGCACATTGTCGATAAAGGAATCGCCCCCAAAGTCGAGCAAATGTCTAAAGCTTTTTGTGTTCCAACGAATGAGATGAAAGAAGCACTTAAGGAACTTCAAGATTATCACGGTGTTGTATTGCACCCCGAATCATGTGAAGTGTGGATAATGCATCCATTTTCAACAGCTCCGACAAATTTTTGGATTGAATCTGATGATGGAAGTTGGTGGGGGAATTGTGCTTGGTGTTCGTTGGGAGCAGCAGCGTTACTTAATCGTGACTTAACAATAACCACTACTTTAGGTGCAGAAGCAAAACAGGTCGTTATAAAAATACAAGATGGAAAAGTTTTGAATGAAAACTTATTTATCCACTTTCCTATACCAATGATTAAAGCTTGGGACAACGTTACTTATACATGCAGCACGATGCTAATATTCGCATCAGAAGCGGATATCGATAATTGGTGTGAGCGCCACGGTATGAATAAAGGTGATGTTCAGCCGATTGGTAATGTTTGGAACTTTTCTAAAGTTTGGTATGGAAATCACCTCAACAAAAATTGGGTTAAGTGGTCTGTAAATGAAGCAAAAGATTTGTTTGAGAGATTTCAGCTTACAAATCACATTTGGGATATGCCGTCTGACTCCGGTAGGTTTTAACACTAACAAACGCTTTCAGCCGACAAGCGGCTGAAGCGGGCGTTAGCCGGCTGTCGGGAAGGTGTAGTTTCAAAATCTGTTTTACTTTTCGGCTCTGCTTGCGTTAAGTTGTATCTGAGTTGTTAATTTATTCCATCGGGCGCAACAGTTTGTTGGCAAGGTGCAATCTCTGATGGTGCGGTAGCGTTGTTCCTTTGGTTCATTGGCTCCGTTGGCTTTAAAGTTTTTAGGTTCCAGCTATTTCGCTGTATCGCACTTGGCTGGTTACGTTTTTATTTTTGCACAGGCTTGCCGTTGTTCGGCATCGCTTGGCGGCAGTGCCGCGTGGGTTGTGTTTTTGTCGCCGCTAACAATGCGCACCATTCGCTCCCGTTGGTCGCTGGGACGCCAAACCCGCTGACGCGTTTTTGTCGCCCATGTGCGCGGCGTTAGCGTCTTCAGGAGAAAATTCAGATGTCATCTGTACCTGAAAAAGATTGGAAAAGACTTAGCGGTCTTAAAGAAGTTTTGCTCAATTCCGCATGCGAGACAATATTTCGGCGTATCGAGCAAATATCATCTACCCGCAAAGATCGGGAGCATGAGACTTACTTAGAGCTATGGAAATTAATTAACAAAGAAGATGAAGCCATTGCTGAGATGTTTAATGATCTCAAACGCAGTAATGCGGTGTTTAAAATAGCGGCCTTAAAGCATTATGGTGTTTTAACCGATGAGCAGTTGGCTCAATATTCACAAGAAACACAAGAACAGGTTGCGCGTCTTTGCGAGTACAGACGCTAACAAACAAATATTATCGCCAGCAAAAAGCGCTGGCTGCGACGTCAACCCGCTGCGCGGCTTTCCGCGCTAAATTTGGGCGTTATGCGCCAAGTATCGGGTTAACATCCATACTCTTATGAAGAATACGGATGATTTTAATTTGTTGGCTGCCGATCTGTTGATAAAAGATGACGTGGCTACCTTGAGGGAATTTACGATATCCGATTCTGATTTCATCGCATGTTTTACCGATGTCGGGGTTTTCTGCTAAAAGCCAAAATGAATCATCAAATTGTTTTAAATAGATATTTCGTTGCTCTTTTCCCCAGCGGCGCTGAGTGAATAATGCGATATCTCGCAAATCGGTTTTAGCAGCAACGGTGAGATTAAATGGCTTCATCGAGAGTTTTCACTATCAAGTTCATTGATAAAGCTATCGAGGTCATATTCTGCGTCACCGCTTTGTTCGCCTTCGACAAGTAGTTGACGGAGTGAGTTTAGTTTGGTTTCTTGGTTTTCGAGTAAGCGTAGCGCTGAGCGAATGACTTCACTCGCTGAGCCGTAACGCCCACTTTGGATCTGGCTTGCAATAAAGCCCTCAAAGTGTTCTCCAATAGTTATACTTGTGTTCTTGGCCATGTGTAGTTCTCTGGATACCAAAAGATACCTAATTATGGTATTAAGTGGGATTGTGAGCAAGACGCATAACAAACAAATTTTATCGCCAGCAAAAAACGCTGGCTGCGACGTCAACCCGCTGCGCGGCTTTCCGCGCTAAATTTGGGCGTTAGCCCCCTTAAGGAGATCGCACATGACTCGATGTTTATTGATTGTCCTACTTGCAGCGTCTTCAACCGCTAGCGCCGTCGTCATACGACACGACGTTGATGACTCGAAGTACCGTATTCCGGAGTCTACTTTTTCAGCTCTCGTTGACATGCCCGGCGAGGGACATGGTGTACTCATTGATCCACGATGGGTCGTTACTGCCGCCCACACTATTCCGCGGCATTGGGAAAAAAAGCAGGTCGTGATCAATGGGATTGCCAGGGACGTTGAGCGCGTCGTCGTACATTCTGGGTACAAAAAGCCTTCGCAAGATGTATTGGACAACGCGCTGGCCAGTTGGGATTGGATGCTTTTTTGGGCTCAACTCACCGCCTCAGATGACATTGCACTTCTCAAGTTGGCCCAAACCGCTACGGACGTTTCTCCGTCCGGAATCTACGAACACAAAAACGAATTTGACCAAACCGTAAGGATCATAGGAAAGGGCGCAACTGCCACAGGAGCCACTGGATATGAATTTAGTAGCTCGCGCCGCACGGAGCTTCGCCAGGCTTACAACAAGATCACTAGCGCGCACGACCGCTACTTCTGCTACGTGTTCAACGATCCATCTGAAGCCTTACCGCTTGAGGGCGGGGCCGGCGGTGGTGACAGTGGTGGGCCGGTTCTTATCAATACCGAGATGGGTTGGCGTTTGGCAGGCCTGACATCATGGAGCGCTGGTTTGAGATCCACGAGGACCAGCACGGGCCAATATGGCTCAATCATCTGCAATGTCCGCTTGAGCCACTATAAGGAATGGATAGAAGGTGTGATCTCTGAGCAGCCGCGGGCAGGGGGCAGGCGTTCAGGGTTTTAAGGGTTTTAGTCAGTAGTTTTATTCAGCATTGCTCGCGTTTGGTTTTCTTAGCGGCAGTGCCAAAAGTTAAAGTTCGTCAGTTTGCTGGTTTGCTGCAAACGGTTGTGGCGGTAGCGTTGTTCTTCTAGGCTTCGCTTTATTAGTTTTACAGGTTCCGGTTGGCTCGCCGTATTGCAGTCGGCTGGTTAAGTTTTTAAATTTGCACAGTGGTGCACTTGTTCAGCTTCGCCAGTGCGGCAGTGCCGCGCGGGTTTAAATTTAAGCTGCTAACAATATCTATGGACTCCCCCTCTATTGCAAGCACAAAGTGATCAAATTTGGCGGTGAATGACTGCATACGT
>NZ_BMYR01000025.1 GCF_014652375.1 Alishewanella tabrizica
GGCATGGATGTTATTAACTGATCGGCTTGAATGTTATTGAGTGATCGCCATGCGTGAAAATATGCAGGAAGTAGATGGCTTATAACAAGGCCAGCCACAGCGACGTCTTTTTCGTTGCGGCTTCGCCTCCACTACAAAGCCGCGCTTGCTGGCGGCGTTATGCATAAGGGATTCATGATGCGAAAAATAATAATTCTAATTGCTCTGCTAGGCTTCTCTTCTAAATTATTTGCATATTGTGATGGTGGATACCCGAATGTTACTGTTGTCGACGAAATAAAAAAGGCAAATTTCGTAGCCATTGGAAAAGTAACATCAAGAAAGATTGTGGTTGACCCCATAGAAGATCCTGAAGGTTACGAGGCTGAGCTATTTCAGGTCGAAATTGAAAATGTCTTATATGGCACCCCTCCGGAATATGTAGTTAAAGGGTATCTGACTCTATATAACGACAATACTTCAAGCCGCTTCAATATGGATGTAGGTGAAAGTTATCTAATGTTTGTATCGGAATACTTGGACGGTTTCTATATCAATAGTTGCGGTAATTCAGGAACAGTCATTAAAAGCAAAGAAGTTATCAAAACCATCCAAAAAATCGTTGGTGATAAACATGCATAACAAGGCCCGGCAGCGCGCAGCCTTCGGCTGCTGGACTCGCTTTGCTCGCCGCTGCGGGCGTCGTTAAGTCGTCAATACAAAACCCTATGTTACCTATATTAAAGGAACTTTTTATGCCAGCATTCCCAAATGCAGTTCTACCTAAACCAAAAGATTGGAACGAATTTGAGGAGATATGTTTATCTGCCGCTAAATCACGATGGGGCAACCCAAACTTCACTAGATTTGGTCGACAGGGACAGCAGCAAAACGGTGTAGATATCTGTGGCTATGATATATACGGAAGACTTATAGGGGTGCAGTGTAAAAATACACTGGGTACTTTGACGGAAAAGATTGTAGAAGATGAGATAAGTAATGCTGAATCTTTTACGCCTACTCTGCTGGAGCTTAATATAGCAACGAGCGCTTCATCAGATGTAAATCTGCAAAGGCACGTAATGGAGTTATCTAAGCAAAGAGTGGCTAGCGGGAAATTTGGCGTTGCAATACTTTTTTGGTCTGATATTGAACAGGATTTATCTAAAAACCGTAATGAGCTTGCAAGATTCTATCCTCAGTTTTTCAATAACAGCGCATCTTCGACAGCACCAACTGACTCCTTAAGAGATAGAGATATAAATAGAGTGCAGGAATTGCTTGAGTATATTGATGTTGAGTCGACAGGCTATTACTTGGAAATGGCTCCAAAATATGTAGCGATGAAATTTATTGAGCATGAAGAGCCAATACAAAGGGTTATTTCTAGCCCAGTTTTCATGTTGTATGATAAGGAGCTTGAAGAAAAGCTATATAGCTGGCTACAGAAATGGTTCGAGATGACAGGGCAAATTAGATTTGCGCCTTATAACTATATGGATCATCGGGACGAACTGAGCTTTATAATGCCTATGGACTTTTTCCGCACGCCTGAAGAGAACCAGATATATGAAAGGCTTCAAGTAATGCGTCAGGAGTTTCTGTCACTTCAGAATGCTTTTTGTCACTTTATTCATGAGAAATACCCTGAAATTGATTTAAAGAAAACGAGTCTAAAGGCAAGGCGTTTTCATTCAGATATATGACTTAACAAGGCCAGGCACAGCGACGGCTTTTTCGTTGCGGCTTCGCCTTCACTACAAAGACGCGCGTGCTGGCGGCGTTATGCAGGAAGATATGAAATCAGTCTCCAGTAAAACTTTCGATTTTGTAAATCACGAGCTTGAGGTCGATAAGATTATTCGATCTAAGTTTAATGATTCTCAGATGTCGAACGCAAAATGGAAAAAGCTATTCATGCTTATCTCCGTAAACTGCCCTGAAATATACGCAATATGGAAGTTTATTGATTCAGATAGCGATGGAGTAGGCCTTATTGGTTCACCTGAAATTAGTGAATTAGAAGATACCTATATTAATCATAAGTTCTGGTTTGGCCCTCGATATTACAAAGAAATTCAATGGCTAAGCTTTCCCAAAATCGTGAAAAAGGCAGGCTTTGAAAATGTGCCAGTATGCAACACGGTTCAAAATACAGATTTTTTACTGAATGAACTGAATAAAGTTGGTCACTGGCCAATTGAGGAGACTAATAATGGCTTTACTATTTTTGGTCATAGATAAGTTTACGCATAACAAACCGCGTCATTCAGGGCCTTCAGCCCTTGCGACGCTCACAAGTTCGCGCGCATGCGCGGGGCGTTGAGGCTGTAGAAAAACCTCTTTTCATGCGATCGTGTTTGTGATCAAATAGCGTTGTCTGATTAAAAAGTGGACAACGCCTAATGCCTAAATATATCCCTTACGATTACAATCAAAATGCCATGGTGGTGATTAATTACCTTGATCAACTCCAGCCTGGCACCTTTGAGCATGCCATTCATTACCTGATTGATAACAAACTGGACTTATCGATATTTCACTGCAAATACCAGAATGAAGATAACGGCCGTCCGGCGTATGATCCTGCTGTGTTATTAAAAATTATTCTATTTGCCTACTCTAAGGGCATTACCTCGAGCCGTGAAATCCAGTGGTGCTGCGAAACGAACATTATCTTTAAAGCCTTGTCGTGCGATACCGTGCCGCACTTTACGACTATTGCGGCCTTTGTCAGTGGCTCATCGGTGCAAATTGCCCAGCTGTTTGAGCAGGTATTGTTGGTTTGCCATCAACAAGGGTTGTTAGGTAATGAACTATTCGCTATCGATGGCTGCAAAATGTCCTCTAACGCTGCCAAGGAATGGTCAGGCACCTTTAAAGAGCTGAGCGCTAAACGGGATAAACTCAAGCGGCAAATTCGCTACCATCTGGAACAGCATAAAAAGTTGGATGCGCAGGCCAATGCCGATGACGAGCGCAAAGCGCGGCACCAGCAAAGTATTGAAACGCTGAATAAAGCGCATGACAAAATCGAACACTTTTTAAAGACCGCCAGTCCACGGATGGGCCAGGGTAAACGATGCAAGGAAGTAAAAAGTAATATCACCGACAACGAATCGGCCAAGATGACCACCAGCAAAGGCACTATTCAGGGATACAACGGTGTGGCTGCTGTGGATAAGAAACATCAGATAATAGTGGATGCACAAGCGTTCGGTGAAGGACAAGAGCACCATACCTTAGTGCCGGTGTTAGAAAAGATAAAGCAGCGCTATAAACGGATGGGGATTAGCGAGGATATCTTTGCCGGTAATACCATCGTGACGGCCGACACCGGCTTTGCTAATGAAGCCAATAACCGCTTCCTGTACGAGCAACACATCAATGGCTATGTACCGGATAACCAGTTTAGAAAGCGCGACCCGAAATTCAGTGAGCAAAAACAAAAGTACGGCAAGCGGCATCAAGACAAAACAAAAGGGCAAAAGCCTATCTTCCCGTCTACCGCCTTTGTATTTGACCCCATAGCCATGACGTGTATTTGCCCTGCGGGTAATAGGTTAACAAATTGGGGAATAAGAACTGAGCCGAATGGACGACAGCGGGTGCTGTTTAGCGGCAGATTACTGCACTGCCGCAATTGCGATTTAAAAGAGCAATGTATGCAAACGCCAGAGTCAGCCAATCACCGAAAAGGCAGCGGTCGACAGGTATCGTTTTTACTCAGAGCCAACGCATCGCCAAATTACACCGATTGGATGAAACAGCGTGTAGATAGCGAGTTAGGTAAGCAAATATACAGTCATAGGATGTCGGTAGTAGAGCCGGTGTTTGGCAATATTGGGACGAACAAAGGGCTAAAACGGTTTAGTTTGCGCGGTAAAACCAAGGTGCAAGGCCAATGGCAGTTGTTCTGTATGGTGCATAACCTGGAGAAAGTAAGTCGTTATGGCAAGGTGGGGTAAAGCGAGGTGAAGAGTTGCCTAAACTCCGCTAATAGCGAGGCTATAAAACCAAATTAACATCGGAATAAATCTTGTCTTGAAATTCTCACCAGAAACCTGCAAAGTTGATAACAAATAATAAACAGAATAGCCGAAGTGGAAATGCTGTGTTCTGAACAGGTTTTTCTACAGGCTCGTTATACGTAGAGGAGATTCAGCAGATGGAGCTTAATTCAATTGAAGATGTTAATGCACTTGATGAGTACCAAAAACTAAAACAAATTGAACGTATTGAGAAACAATTACATCGACTGAGTTATGTGCCTGCAATTTTTTGTGCGGGAATGATTATCTGGATATTTGTGTTTACTTGGTTGGCGGCATCATGGACAGCAATGCATTTACTACCAGTTGCGATAGCTATTAGTAGTGTTGGTTATTCAAATGTCCAACGCACTGATTTGCTGAAGCAGCTCTTTAGATTAAAGTACGGTGCATAATCTACGTATAACAAACGCCATCAAAAACGCGCCCGTTGGGCGCTCGACTCGCAACAAGTTGCTCGCGTTTGTGGCGGGCGTTAAGTTTCTCGGAGCAGCAATTGCCTATCAACATTTACAATAGCGACACTTCGGAGAGAGTTGATTGGCTCTGTGATGAAGATTGGGAATTACCTTCCCAAATCGAAGAACTTAGCGTTTGGCTTAAGAAAAATAGTGATCAGCTAAAACCTGCGAAATATGTAGCAGATATTGGATTCGATATTCGTCCTGACGCTTGCGGTGGTGGCGCAGTACTGAGTGTCGAATCTATGCGCATCATGTCGTATTTAGGTATGGAACTATTTCTGTCTGAATATCCCGACGGAGATGGTGAATAAAACTTAACAAGGCCAGGCACGGCGACGGCTTTTCCGTTGCGGCTTTGCCTTCACTACAAAGCCGCGCGTGCTGGCGGCGTTAAATTTCATCATGAAACAACTAACTTTTGCGATTTTAGCATTTCTATCAGTAGGTTCTTATGCAGAAGAAAGGCTATTTATTGGCACGTACACCGAAGGTTTCGAGTGGAGTTATTTTATTAAGTGCGGCTCTTCAGAAAAGCTATGGATCGAATACTCTCCTGCGGTTTTAGAATTGAAGAAAGCGTTGGAAAATGATGGTGTTCGCTTTTCTTACCATCTCGGCGATCTGAATCCAATGGTTCCGGTCAAGCTGAAAGGTAATTTATCTAAAGAGGGTAAATGGGGACATCTAGGTCAGTACAAGCATCAACTTAATGTAACCCAATATATTTCACATGGCTCGGCAGCGGGGGCAGAATGCAAAATTTAACAAGCAAAGGCAGCCGACGCTTGCCGCGCAGCTGCTTTGAGCGTTAGGGACTCGATGTGAAAACGCTTCTAGGTGTGACGATATTGTCCTTGGTTGCATTATCTCTTTGGCTTATTGATGACTATTTTTTTGTGAAGAGTGGTCAGCCGCTTAACTATTGGTCCTCGGGTTTCATTGAGAAACTCGCATTTTTGCTGCTGGTACTTGGTTTTTTCACTGTGAGTTATAGAACCCTTGAGCTGAGCGATGTGGTTAAAAAGCTTTTTATCTCTTTGTTAATAACAGCGATTGCTGTTCCGAGCTTTATCTTTATATCATTTTTAATAGTTCTCAATTTTCATTTGTTTATCGGTGGTACCTTGTGAAGAACGTCCCTAACAATCGCCATCAAAAACGCGCCCTCTGGGCGCTCGACTCGCAACAAGTTGCTCGCGTTTGTGGCGGGCGTTAGGCTAAAAGAGTGAGAACCGAACGGACATGAAGCATCTATTAGTAGGCATATTGGTGCCA
>NZ_BMYR01000026.1 GCF_014652375.1 Alishewanella tabrizica
CTAATATCATACGAGGTGTATCATAACACCTCTAATCAGGTGGCCAAATTCAGTGTGCCACTACAGGTGCCAGCAAGCTTACGTGGTAAGGAGTTAAGCTTTACTGATTTGGAAGTGCTTGGTGCTACGTTGCAATCTTTTCGGGTTATAAGTGATTAGTATTCATTTAGCACCCTTAAAAAGGGTTAGCATTATATAGATGACAAAACCAAGCTATTATTAATTGCAGCGCAGCTTATTTAAGTAGATAGGTAGCGCCATCACGATACAGCGGCCAAGCTAAGGTCAGGCCGCGTAATACCATAAAAATGCAAAGCGCCAACCAAAGTCCATGGTTACCCAAGGGCAAAAATAGCCAATAATTTAGCGCAAAGCCACTAAAGGATATCAGCATAGCATTGCGCATCGCCCGTGCTTTAGTGGCACCAATATAGATGCCATCAAGCAGATAACTCCAGACAGCCAGCAAGGGCAGGGCAATAAGCCAAGGTAAGAAAATGGCCGCTTGCTCGCGTACGGCGGTTATCGAGGTCAATATGGCGATTAGGCTATTACCGCCCAGCCCATAGCCTAATGAAAATACACTGCCAAGTAGCAGCCCCCAACATGCCAGAATACTGAACAAAGCCTGCATTTCTGCGTTGTCTTTTGCGCCAACGGCTTTGCCGATGGTTGCCTCTGCAGCGTAAGCAAAGCCATCCAGCGCATAAGACACTAACATTAAAAAAGTCAGCAACACGGCATTGGCAGCGACCACCGTATCGCCAAAGCCCGCACCGCGAAAGGCAATAAACACAAACACCAGCTGCAGGCAGAGGCTGCGGATAAAAATATCGCGGTTAAGCGCGAATAGCCGTTTATAGCCGCTAAGCTGTTTTAGCTGCGCCAAGCTTATTGCGGGTAGTTGCTGTTGTTGCCAAAGCTTGCTAACTAAATAAAGCCCCAGCAGCAAGGTTGTGTAATCGGCGATAAGCGAAGCTGCCGCCACACCGGCCACTTTCCAGCCAAAGCCCAACACAAACAGCAAATCCAGCACAATATTCAGGCTTTGATTTAGCACTAACAACAGCATGGGATAGCGTGCATTTTGTAGCCCTAAAAACCAACCCAGCAGCACCATATTTAACAAAGCCGCTGGCGCACTCCAAATGCGTACCTGAAAATACACCGCAGCTTGAGTTAATACCTCGCTACTGGCGCTGCTAAGTTGCTGCACCAGTGGCATAACCAAAGGATGTAGCAGTAATAGTAAGCAGGCTAAGAGCAACGCTATTATCGCAGCCTGCAGTAAATTATCACGCAGGCTTTGTTTATGCTGTGCGCCAAACGCCTGAGCAGTGAGGCCCGTGGTACTCATCCGTAAAAAGCCCAGCAGTAAAAACAACAGGCTAATTAAACTGCTACCTAAGGCCACTCCGCCCAGATACCAGGCATGCTCTAAATGTCCGACCACGGCGGTATCTACCAAGGAGAGTAGTGGAATCGTCAGATTAGAGGCGATCATCGGTAGAGCGATTAATAGCAGCTGCTTTTGTTTTGGATGGCGCAGTATTGAAAAACGCATGAGTAGAAATGATTGCCAGCAATAAGTTGAAAAGTCGCATCAGTTGCACGTGATCCTAACATAGTTTGCCAGGATGCTGGTCAATATGACGGCGCGAGTCATTGTCAGTCACAATCGAGGCAACCAGCAATTTAACACGCGTGATAAGCTTAAGCGCTGACGAATAAAACGTAGTGTCTTGTGTAACAGAATATTGATAGCGGCAGATTGAGGGTTAAGGGGGCGTGTTACTTGTCTTGCTGTTTAGCAAAGCGGTAAACGCAATATAAGATCATGCCCGCTGAGACAAGAATTGCTGTGCCTACTGTTAAAAGAATGCTCACTAAAGTCATTACCGCACCATAAAATAAGGAGGCCAGATAAAGGCTTAGCTAAAATTAACCGCTACTAAGACTACTCCCAAGGCGTCATGTCACTTTTGTAAGCGATATATCCAACAATCGCAATGTTGACCAATACGATAAAAATTAACCACCAAAAGCCCATAAACCCTCTGATACCTAGGTTGCTTACCTGATTTAATATAGCACAGGGTGCTAAATGCTAATCTGTTCGCCCAAAATATTTTGCCATTGCCAACGTGAAGCACTGAGTCACATGTATTGAAAATACGCCATGTCATTTGTGCCGGTTAATTCCAAGAGGGATTAGCTAATTCATGTGTTTTTATCGGTTGTGCCGTTTTGTGGCGTTAAAATTAATCTGTGTTTTGCTAGTCAGGTTCATTCAAACATGCGGAGGAAAAAATGAACATTCCAATAATGCAACCTGATGACAGAGAGATTTTTGACCTAACCGATTTTTGTCACTTTAATGAAATGGAGAATTTCAGTAATCATTTGTACCTAGAGCATAAAGGCGCCAGAACTGGCGTCATTGGTGGCGATGACCCCTGCGAAGCGCCGATAAATGGGATAAGCCCCAAGGTATTTTCGCTTTTGATGATGGCAAACGAGGATTTATATTTCAGCCCTGTTACGCCACATCCCGATGTTGGCATTATGCTGGAGTTACCTTTACCGTTTGGCCAGTTAACGGCCTACAGCATGACACCTGGTTGTTGGACATCACCCAGTGGAGGAACGCGATTTCTAGGGTTTTTGATGACCTATAATCAGCATCACAAAGCGTTAGCGCCCTTGATTCAGGACGAATTTAAAAATGTGATAGTGATGCCAGAGATAGAGGGGGAGCAGTTGGTGTTAGCCAGTTTTCTAGCACTAGATATCGAGTATTACCTCAACGATATTTGTCAGATTGTTTGCAATCTACTCAAAACTTGCATTGAGATTGATAGTCGGCTTTCAAAACGTAACTAAGGCCAGTCAATTTAATCTGGGAGTAGGGTATTTGTTAGTCGCAGATACCCTAGATCACATGGTCAAATGCGGGATAAAGATAAACGCATTTTGTAAGGTCTATTAAGGCGAATAGATTCACAGGGGTAACATTAAGATGACCATGCCATCCATTAAAAATGAGCAGGAATATGCCGCGGCATTAGCAGCGATTGATCAACTGCTCGAAGCTGGGCCAGGCACGCCTGAAGGTGAGAAGTTTGATACCTTGGCAAAGATGATCGAAGAATATGATGATATTCATCACAAGCTCAACGAGTAATCCAGTGCCATCTTGCTATTTGAATCGTCACTAAGTGCCAAAAGCAGACATTTTTGGCTTGTAGAGATCAAATCATTTTTGATTACTTAGTTAGATTACTGGTAACAGGGGAGCCAGCCTCAAAACGTATTGTAGTTGAAGAAGGGTATATTCATGTCGCTCATGATAGAGTAATGGAAGGAAAAAACCAGATAAGAACAATAATAAATAATTTAGATTGCTCAGTTGTCCCAAGACCAAAAGTTTGTGACTTCTCTTTCAATCCGACGGATAATTAATAATTTAGTCACTTTAAGGATAGCCACTTAAAGTGGCTATCTTAATTACTTACTCTCGAATAGTAATTTTTCACCTTTACTTGATACGAAAGCATAGTTTGTTGTAACTGCTATGTCTTTTGGTGAGTCACTAGCTCTTATAAAATAAATATCTGGAACAATGACATAGCCTGTGTGGTTTTTGACTATCGAATCATTAAAGTAGTGACCACTAATAATTTCACTAACAATTATTAATTCTCCACTCTTTTTAACACCAGCAATAGAAATATTTAAAGATATTATACAGTGTTTCTCAGATACATTCCCTCCATTAATGAAGAATTTACTGTATGGCTGATCTATATATCCTTTATGCTCTTTATTAATAGATATGAAATCAAAAGCTTTTTTACATTCGACCATATCATTTATGGCAATAGATAAATTGCTAATTCTCTGGTCTTTTGGTATCAGATCCGGACCCCAACTTATCCCTGGATGCCCTTTCTCTACTGAACCTTTTACACTATCAGATACAATGCCAGCAATCTTATCAAATGATATTAACCCGTTATCACTAGTTACTTTTTTTGCATCTACAAGTTGAACAATCGAAGGCTTCCAATCAAGTTGACGATTAACACCCTGACTCAACGACTCGTGAGCTATTACACCAAAGATACCCTGACTTAATAAACCAATGCCCGCGTCAAAGGTTCTCATACCTGCACCAATTCTGCCTGTGTTCGCATGAGTACCATCAGCAAAATCTTTCATACCGTTACCAACACCTGCCGGTTGTGCCATACGAGCGACGTTAAGCGCTTCAGAGATGGAGTCATCCCATACGTAAGGTTTATCGGAAAGCACTTTTAAAACAGGATACTGACCACCAGAGCCTGAATCGCTGGTGCTGGCGCAACTGGCCATTATTAAAGTGGTAAATGTAGCAAATGCGAATGTGGCAATCCTTTTCATGGAGATGTCCTTTATGTAAAAATATTATGATAATAAAAGCCGAATTAATGAGCAAGTATAAATCTATTAACTCAATTGGTGACAATTTGAACAGGGATTATGCAAGTCTAGTATTAGTAAATTTTTCAGCTAATGTCGGCTTTTCGCTCAGGCTGTGTGAAAACTGCTGATCACTTTTTGGTCTAAGCACAAGATTTTTATGATCAATCGTTCTTGATAAAACAATGCTTGCAGCAACCGTTTGACTAAAATTACTAATAGGTAAATTTATAAACGTGTGCACTTATGTCTCATCATATTAAAGGTCAGGGCCGGCATCAAATAACATTACTACCTGAAGCGCTGGATGACTTTGTTACAGAAGATAATCCTGTCAGAGTAATTGATATATTTGTAGATGGATTGCAGCTGGACTCACTTGGTTTTGAGAGAGTTGCAGCCAAACAAACTGGGCGACCAGGCTATCACCCAGCAACCTTATTAAAGCTTTATATTTATGGTTACCTTAACCGTATCCAATCTTCTCGTAGGCT
>NZ_BMYR01000027.1 GCF_014652375.1 Alishewanella tabrizica
AAACGCGGGAAGAAAAAACCTGATCGGCATGATGTTATTGAGCGATCGGAATGATGTTATTAGCCACAAATAGCGGTCACCGCGTTTAGTAATGGCACCGAGTTGCGTTTTACCACCGGATGAATTCTGTTTTGGCACTAAACCGAGCCAGGCGGCGAATTGCCTGCCGTTTTTAAATACTGACACATCACCGGCTGTTGCTACTGCCGCACTGGCGGTAACGCTACCGACACCACAGAGCTCAAGTAAAGCTTTTGCGGTGGTATCTTGTTTGCTCCAGGCTTCAATCCGTTTGTTGAGTGCAGTAATCCTCGTCTCTAAATCGGTTAATCTATCTGCGAGGTCGGCGATGCTCTGGCGAAACAGCAGCGGTAAGGTTTCTGATTCAGCCACCAAGGGTAATGTCTTGGCTAGTGCTGCGCGGCCCTGATTAATCACAATACCAAACTCGTGCAGGTAGCTGCGGATTTGGTTCATCAGTGAGGTGCGCTCGCGCACCCATTGGTCACGCATGCGGTGCATCACCAGAACCGCTTGTTGTGACTCTGATTTAACCGCAACAAAGCGCATATTCGGCCTGGCCAGAGCTTCACAAATAGCTTCGGCATCATTGGCATCGTTTTTACCACCACGGCGATAGGGTGCAACGTACTGTGGTGTCATCAGTTTTACCGTATGACCCAGTTTGGTCAGTTCCCGCGCCCAATAATGTGCGCCACCACAGGCTTCAATGCCAATTAGCATCGCTGGTTTATTAGCGAAATAGCGCAGCATTTCGTTTCTTGCTAACTTCTTTACCATCGATGTTTCACCGGATTTAGCATTAACGCCATGAATTTGAAACACGAGCTTTGCAATATCGACCCCACAACGTATAGACTGTTCCATGCGACTTCCCCTCACTTGTGACTGTTTGATTAGACACTCTCAGTGTGGCACATCGATGCCGGATAGTGAGGGGGAGTCCATGTTATTGCATCACTCGCGGCCTTCGGCCGCTGGGACGTCAAACGCTAACGCGTTTTTCCGCCCGTGTGCTAAGCGTTAGCAGCTTTCAAAATGTAAAGGGTAGTACGTGTTTTAACTCTGGCTTTGCTCGCGTTTTGTTTTCTTAGCGGTAAAGCCAAAATGCAAAGTTCGCCAGTTTGTTGGTTAGTTGCTGGCGGCGAGGGCGGTAGCGTTGTTCCTTTGGTTCATTGGCTCCACTTACAGCAAGTTTTAAGGTTCCAGCTATGTCGTTGTATCGCACTTGGCTGGTTAGGTTTTAATTTATGAGTGCAGTTGCTTCGGTCAACATCGCGTGGCGGCAAGCCGCGAAGGTTCAGGTGTTTGCTGCTAACAAGTTACTGCACCGGAAAAATTACTCGCTGGCGCTCCCAATTTTCCGGTGAGTAATGCGTTATGCCTAAGGAAGTCAGTTGAATCGTCGAGAAAGGATTTTCAGAGTCGTCTTAACGTTAATATTCGTTGCAGCAGCGCTGCTTTGCCTGAACCAAAGTATGGCCTCGTTTTGGGTTGCGGGCGGGCCGCCAACCGAATTCCCAAATGCCTGGTATCAAAGTGGTATCATTTGGGGCTGGCGTGGGTTAGCGTTACTGGTTTTCGGTATATTTTTGCAGTTTAAATGGCACAGCTTACGCTCTAGCTGGTTCGCCAAATTGATAACAGCAATTGTAATTTTGGGTATGCTGTATCCCTATGCAAGGGAGCAGCTTTTAATCGACTCGTGTCTTGATGGTGGTGGTGCATGGTCAACACAGCACTTCGATTGCACAAAGTAAGGCATAACAAGGCAAGCCAGCATCGCACCTGCGGTGCTGGACTCGCTAACGCTCGCCGCTGCTTGCGGCGTTATACGTAGAGGAGATTCAGCAGATGGAGCTTAATTCAATTGAAGATGTTAATGCACTTGATGAGTACCAAAAACTAAAACAAATTGAACGTATTGAGAAACAATTACATCGACTGAGTTATGTGCCTGCAATTTTTTGTGCGGGAATGATTATCTGGATATTTGTGTTTACTTGGTTGGCGGCATCATGGACAGCAATGTATTTACTACCAGTTGCGATAGCTATTAGTAGTGTTGGTTATTCAAATGTCCAACGCACTGATTTGCTGAAGCAGCTCTTTAGATTAAAGTACGGTGCATAATCTACGTATAACAAACGTCTATGGACTCCCCCTCCATTGCAAGCACAAAGTGATCAAATTTGGCGGTGAATGACTGC
>NZ_BMYR01000028.1 GCF_014652375.1 Alishewanella tabrizica
GACACTCTCAGTGTGGCACATCGATGCCGGATAGTGAGGGGGAGTCCATGTTATTGCATCACTCGCTCCCGTTGGTCGCTGGGACGCCAACCCGCTGCGCGGCTCGTCGCCCGTGTGCTTTGCGTTAGCCGGCTGTCGAGAAAGTTTAGGTACAAAATCTGTTTTACTTTTCGGCTCTGCTTGCGTTAAGTTGTATCTTAGTTGTTAATTTATTCCGTCAGGTTCGCCAGTTTGTTGGTCAGGTGCAATCTCTGATGGGGCGGTAGCGTTGTTCTTTTGGTTCATTGGCTCCGCTAGCTTAAAGGTTTTAAGACTCCAGTCATTTCGTTGTTTCGCACTTGGCTGGTTACATTTTTAAATTTGTACAAGGTTGCCGTTGTTCGGCATTGCTTGGCGGCAGTGCCGCGAGGGTAAATGTTTGTCGCCGCTAACAAGGCGCACCATTCGCTCCCTTCGGTCGCTGGGACGCCAACCGCTGCGCGGCCGTCGCCCATGTGCTTTGCGTTAAAAGGTAATATGAAACCAACCACAGTTGTCAGCGTCTCGATCTTTGCGATGTTATCACTGACTTCAGTTTTAGTGAGTGGCGCTCCACTCAAAGTGCATTTAGTAAACATCTTTTGTTTTTTTCTGGCCTTTGTTGTTGGCGCTGTTGCTGCCGAACGCTACAAAAATAGTATGAATAGGCTAGTTATTTGGTTACTTTCTGGTGCCGCTGGTTTGTTGCTTTGGGATGGCTTGTCAGCTTTAGTTATTGTGAAAGCAGAGTTTTTTATGGGCTGGTATTTAAAATATCCAATTGGCTTGCTGGGTATTTTACTCCTGCATTTTTTGGTTTGGCTTGTTTGCAGGTTCTGGCCTTTTAACAAGCAAAGGCAGCCGACGCGTACCGCGCAGCTGCTTTGAGCGTTAGGGATCCTGAAATGAAGTTCATGAATAATCAGAAAATTCTTAGTGGTATTTTAGCAATATTCCTATTTTGCAATTTCTCATATGCAGCCGACGTACATAGCATTCTAAAAGAGGCAGTAACTTGCAGTGTAGACCCATTAGGAAAAATTCGTAGTATTGTCAATGATGGAAATAATTTTAAAAGCGGTTACGCAACTGCATCCTACGGTGATGGATCTGCGAATACAGTAATTGTAATTCTTGATAACCCAATTGAAATTGCTGGTTCAAAAAGTAGCGAGGTTTTTGGGGTAGCAGACCTAGCTGTATACTTTGACTTTAATGGAATTGTGTACGCAAAGTTTCGAGGCGACTACAAAAAGGCTGTTTCTGCGCTTCATTTATCTGATTCAAAAGGCAGCGAAGGCGCGATCGGAAAATATCAGAGAAAACTCAGCGTTGACACAGATGGTAAACCTTATGGCACCTGCCCAATGACAATTGCATTATCACCCTTAGAAGATGGTGAGTTTTTACTTGGTTGCGGTTGGTGTAATGGCTAATCGTCGTCGTATAAACCCTAACAAATTGCTTAATTTCGTTCCGGCCACAAAAAGCGTGGCCTCCACTGGACTGCCTACGCTGCGCTGCGGCAGCCAATTAGCAAAGCGTTATGCGCTGGGAGTGATATGAATCGGATTTCTACATCTAACCCTTTTCACATGGCCTTCTCAGTGTTTTCTTTGGGTTTCCTATTTGTTTTAACAGTGATTTTTATTTTATCTGGGCATTTTAAGGACACCCCATTTTTAACATTAATACCAATCCTGATGTTTATTTTGGGCTGTTTTTTCTTCAAGAAAATTATTTGGTCGGCGGCTGATGATGTGTTTGATTTTAATGATCATTTGCTCGTAAAGAAGGGTGCTGTTGAGGAAACTATTTTTTTAAAAGATATTCTATCCGTTGAGGGAAGACTTGGCTCTCCGGAGAGGGTGATTATTAGTTTTAGAGATTCAAAAGGTGAAGTTATGAAAGTCATGTTTCACCCAAAGACGAGAATATTTACATTCTCAGTGCATCCTGTTGTATTGGATCTAAATAGGCGGTTTCGTGAAGCGAAAAGCGCATAACAAACGCCATCAAAACGCCGCTTCGCGGCTCGACTCGCAACAAGTTGCTCGCGTTTGTGGCGGGCGTTAACTTTACGGAAGATCTATGCACCCTCAAGCACCGCTTAAATTTTGCTATCAGGCCCTTACAA
>NZ_BMYR01000029.1 GCF_014652375.1 Alishewanella tabrizica
ACACTTACTCCGGGAATGTTCCCAATTCAACCGGAGAATCACCATGACCCCGTTACGTCAGGCAATGATCGATGAATGTCGGTTGCGCGGCCTTGCCAAAAGAACTGAAGAAACTTACCTGTATGCTGTTGAGCAGTTAAGTCGTCACTACCATCAGCGTCCAGATACCATTACCGAGGAGCAGTTAGAACGGTATTTCAGATATCTGACGTTAGAGAAGCAGTTAGCTCGAAGTACTATTCACGTTCAGCTCAATGGAATTTGTTTCTTTTTTAAAACGGTATTACACAAAGAGATTACGATCACCAAGCCCTTATCAAGGCGACCGGTTAAAGCGCCGGTGATATTAAAGCCGACCGAGGTGCAGCTGGTTATTTCACTTTGTCCCGACATAAAGCATCGTTTTATGTTAATGACTTATTATGGCACGGGTTTGAGGCTAATGGAGCTTATTCACACCAAAGTTACGGATATTGATGGCCAGAGAAGCACGCTTAAAGTTGTTGCCGGTAAAGGTAACAAAGACAGGTATGTCGTGCTATCCCCAGCAGTACTTAACTTGCTTCGTGAGTACTGGCTGTTATATCGGCCTAGAGACTACTTGTTTTATTCCGGTCGAGGTATGGATATACCGATGTCTAATAGTTGTATAACTAAGCAATTTAAGCTAGCAGTTCGGGCAGCAGGTGTACCGAGTGGGTGCAGCATCCACAGCTTACGGCATGCTTACGCGACACATCAGTTGATTGCGGGTATGCCATTGTATGAACTACAAAATCAGCTAGGCCATACTGACATTAAAACCACTCAACGCTATTTACACTGGCTACCTGAGATGGGTAGTGGTGCCAGAGATTTATTGGCGGGTTGGGTTGTATCATGAGCCTGCATGTAAGTGACGTTCTGGCGCAGTTTTTAGCAGACTATCAGCAACATCATGTATTAAATTGGCAGCAGCAAGCGGCTTGTAAACACATTATGGCGTGTCGAACGCCTGCTTTAGGTCAGCAGCTATGGCAATGTGATAACTGTCATCAGCAACAAGTGGTGTACTGCTCCTGTCGTGACAGACATTGCCCGCGCTGTCAGGGGCAGCGAACCCGAGAATGGATAGAAGCACAGGCTGCCAATCTATTACAGGTGAAATACTTCCATCTGGTGTTTACGCTGCCGCATGAGCTGAATGTGATTAGTCAGTATGCACCAGAGCAGCTTTATAAAAGCCTGTTTAATGCGGTGTGGCAAACACTCAGCACGTTCGCCCAACGACATAGAAAAACCGCAGGCGAGTTGGGCATGACGGCTGTTTTGCATACTTGGGGACAGTCGCTCACTCAGCATATCCACCTGCACTGTTTAATCCCTGGTGGTATCTTAAGTACAACTGCGCGCTGGCAGGTGATAGATAAAGGTTACTTGTTTCCGGTAAAAGCGCTATCGACGGTGTTCAGAGCAAAGATGCTACAGCAGCTGCGGGATGCGCAATTGTGTATCCCAGACAAGGATACCTTGCTAGCAAAACCCTGGACGGTGTTTAGCAAAGCGTGCTTATGTAAACCCGAGACAGTATTACGTTATCTTGCGCGTTACACGCGAAAAGGCGTGTTGCATGAAAGCCGCTTGCAGCGAATTGGCACAGAGGGCGTGAGCTTTAATTACCGTGACTATCAGGATGGCAATAAGCGTAAAGTGATGACGCTGAGCGGTTGTGAGTTTATCCGCCGTTACCTGAGCCATGTGCTTCCTAAAGGTTTTATGCGTATCCGGCACTATGGTGTGTTGGCGAATCGTTGCCGCAAGCGAAAGCTGGCGATAATCAGGCAGCAGGAAGCGCCGCGTAAAGCTAAAGCTGAGGCAAAGATGACTGAAAAAGTAATACCCTGCTGGCATTGCCCGCACTGTCGTGAGGGATTACTGTATCTGGCGTCGGTATTCGACGAAAGAGCACCAGT
>NZ_BMYR01000030.1 GCF_014652375.1 Alishewanella tabrizica
CAACCCCATTAATGCCAATACCGGCATCACACTGGATGCCATCGACTCGTCCATTACCGTGGCGGCAGAGCTGGCGGCGGATAATAGCTTAACGCTCTCGGGTAACACGGTGGATGTCGCGCCGGGTAGCACGGTGCAGCTAACCATTACCGATCAGTTTGGTACTAGCATAGTGGTGAGTGCGGTAGTCAATGCCGATGGCAGCTACAGCCTAGCCGGCATTGATATCAGCAACCTGGTTGATGGCCCGCTGACGATTACGGCCAGTGCCGTAGATAATAACGGCAACAGCATCAATGCCAATACCGGCATCACACTGGATGCCATCGACTCGTCCATTACCGTGGCGGCTGAGCTGGCAGCGGATAATAGCTTAACCCTGTCAGGCAGCACCACCGATGTGGCTTCGGGCAGCACAGTTGAAATAACGATTACCGATCAGTTTGGTACTAGCGTAGTGGTGACGGCCTTAGTCAATGCCGATGGCAGCTACAGCTTGGTGGGGATTGATATTAGCGGCTTAGCGGATGGTGCCTTAACCATTACCGCGACAGCGGTGGATAATAACGGCAATAGCATCAATGCCAATACCGGCATCACACTGGATGCCATCGACTCGGCCATTACCGTGACGGCAGAGCTGGCGGCAGATAATAGCTTAACCCTGTCAGGCAGCACCACCGATGTGGCTTCGGGCAGCACAGTTGAAATAACGATTACCGATCAGTTTGGCAATAGCGTGGTGGTGACGGCCTTAGTCAATGCCGATGGCAGCTATAGCTTGGCGGGCGTGGATATTAGCAGTTTAGCGGATGGTGCTTTAACCATTACGGCGAGCGCTGTGGATAATAATGGCAACCCCATTAATGCCAATACCGGTTTAACACTGGATGCGGTGGAGTCGGCCATTACCGTGGCGGCAGAGCTGGCGGCAGATAACAGCTTAACCCTGTCAGGCAGCACCACCGATGTGGCTTCGGGCAGCACAGTTGAAATAACGATTACCGATCAGTTTGGTACTAGTGTAGTGGTGAGTGCGGTAGTGAATGCCGATGGCAGCTATAGCTTAGCGGGCGTGGATATTAGCAGTTTAGCGGATGGCGCTTTAACCATTACGGCGAGCGCCGTGGATAATAATGGCAATCCAATCAGTGCCAATACCGGCTTAACACTGGATGCCATCGACTCGGCCATTACCGTGGCGGCAGAGCTGGCGGCAGATAATAGCTTAACCCTTTCAGGCAGCACCACCGATGTGGCTTCGGGCAGCACAGTTGAAATAACGATTACCGATCAGTTTGGCAATAGCGTGGTGGTGACGGCCTTAGTGAATGCCGATGGCAGCTATAGCTTGGCGGGCGTGGATATTAGCAGTTTAGCGGATGGTGCTTTAACCATTACGGCGAGCGCTGTGGATAATAATGGCAACCCCATTAATGCCAGTACAGGCTTAACACTGGATGCCATCGACTCGGCCATTACCGTGACGGCAGAGCTGGCAGCGGATAATAGCTTAACCCTGTCAGGCAGCACCACCGATGTGGCGCCGGGTAGCACGGTTGAAATAACGATTACCGATCAGTTTGGTATTAGCGTAGTGGTGAGTGCGGTAGTCAATGCCGATGGCAGCTACAGCTTGGCGGGGATTGATATTAGCGGCTTAGCGGATGGCGCCTTAACCATTACCGCGACAGCGGTGGATAATAATGGCAATCCTATTAATGCTAATACGGCGATCACCTTAGATGCAGTGGAGGCGGCCCTGAGTGTAAACGCGACCGTGGATAACGATGCGGCGACCGTGACGATCAGTG
>NZ_BMYR01000031.1 GCF_014652375.1 Alishewanella tabrizica
AGAAACGCCGCCTGTGTGTGAATGGCGCTTTTGGGGATTGTAAAACATTTCTATAAAGTTAAATATCTCGGTTTTCGCTTCGTCTCTTGTCGAATATATCTTTTTACGCGTTACACGCTTTTTTAATGTTGCAAAAAAGCTTTCTGCTACAGCGTTATCATGACAATTTCCTCTGCGGCTCATCGACGGTTTTAAGTTATGCTCTTTCATAAACGATAAATAGTCAGCACTGCCATATTGGCTGCCTTGATCACTATGCACTAGAACTGAGTGTTTAGGCCGTCGTTGATAAACGGCCATTAGTAAAGCTTGAATGACTAAATGTTTATCCATGGTTTTATCCATTGACCAACCCACAACGCGACGTGAAAACAAATCAATTACCGTTGCAAGGTATAAAAAGCCCTCATAAGTACGAATATACGTGATGTCACTTACCCAAGCGGTGTTGGGTGCAACAGGTTTAAAATCGCGCTCTAACACGTTATCTGCTATCCGTGATGGCTTGCCACCTTTGATATACCGTCGCTTGTAGCCTATTTGGGCTTTTAATCGATTCAATCGCATAATTTTAGCCACACGATGAACACTACAGGTTTCACCGGCTTCTCGCAGATCACGATGTATCCAGGGGCTGCCATAGGTGCCGCCACTGGCAATATAAAACGCGTTAATCCGCGTGAGTAAACGCTGATCTTCAATAGTGCGCTGACTCAATGGTGCTTTTAGCCAAGCATAAAAACCACTGCGATTGAGCTTCAGAACACGACACATGGCTAAAACGGAAAATAATCGCAGATGGTCACGGATAAAGGCGTACTTCACTCTGGCTGGCTTGCAAAGTACCTTGCGGCCTTTTTTAATATGTCCCGCTCCTCCGTTACTCTTTTAAGCTCGGCTTCTAGCTTGGCAATCCGAACCAAATCATCTGACTTGGGTCGCGTAACAACCTTGTTGCCACTAAGCTGGTCTCGCCAGTGATATAACGATTTAGTTGAAATACCCAAACGTTCAGCCACTTCCTGAACAGAATAACCACGGTCAGTGATTTGCTTTACTGCTTCAATTTTAAACTCTTCGGTATAACGTTTGCCTTTGCTCA
>NZ_BMYR01000032.1 GCF_014652375.1 Alishewanella tabrizica
ATGCTGGAATGGTCACCAGAGCGGCTCCTGAAATGGGCCGCTTCGATAGGTATTTATACACAGCAGTGGGTGCAAGATACGTTAGCGCACGCGGCACATCCGGCGCTGGCAGTGCGTCCTTGCTTAAGTTTACTAGGGCAAAGTGAAACCTACAGCAAAGCGCGGTTGGAGGCGGCCTGTCTGCGCGGTCATCTGACCGGTGCTAACCGCTTGCACAACATCAGGGCCATCTTGAAAAACGGCCTGGAATATCAACCGGTGCAAACCGTGAAACATGATCCGCTAAAAACGCTCGTGCACGACAATGTGCACGGCGAAAGCTACTTCCACTAACAGATTACACGAGAAGACTTATGGAATTAAGAATCGAAGAGCAACTGAGCCTGCTGCGTTTAAGCGGTGTTAAACAAGCCCTGGCAAAACAACAAGAGCAAACGATGCTCTATCAAGACATGAGCTTCGAAGAGCGCCTGCAGCTGTTACTCAGCCATGAGTTAGTGCAGCGCGAGCAGCGCAAAATTAGCCGGTTAGAGAAGCAAGCTGGGTTCCGTTTAGGTGCACAGGTTGAACAGATAGACTATCGCGCTAATCGAGGCTTTAACACATCGCAGATACGGGAATTACTGCAAGGCAACTGGCTTAAACATCAACAAAATCTGTTGTTAACCGGTGCTGCGGGATGTGGTAAGAGTTACCTGGCCTGTGCACTGGGCCGTTACTTTATCCGTCAGGGAATGGCTGTGCGCTATTACCGGTTAAAGACCTTATTAGAGGAGATGAGGTTGTCACAAGCAGATGGGAGCTATCCACGGTTACTGAGCCAGCTTAGTCAAGTTGCTATCTTGATCTTGGATGACTGGGGGATGGAAATGCTGGATGCGACAGAGCGTAGTAATTTACTGGAAGTGATAGACACGCGACATGGCAAGTTATCAACGGTGGTGGCAAGTCAATTACCGGTAGATAAATGGTACGGCATGATCGGAGAAGCCACCTTCGCCGAAGCGATCTTGGACAGGCTGATCCACAGAGCGATCAGATTCCCTTTA
>NZ_BMYR01000033.1 GCF_014652375.1 Alishewanella tabrizica
GTCTATACGTTGTGGGGTCGATATTGCAAAGCTCGTGTTTCAAATTCATGGCGTTAATGCTAAATCTGGTGAAACCGTTATGGTTAAAAAGTTAGCCAGAGGCGAAATGCTACGCTATTTTGCCAATAAACCACCGATGCTTATCGGCATTGAAGCCTGCGGTGGTGCGCATTATTGGGCGCGTGAGCTCACCAAACTCGGCCATACCGTAAAGCTGATGACACCGCAGTATGTTGCACCCTATCGGCGTGGCGGTAAAAACGATGCCAATGATGCAGAAGCCATTTGTGAAGCCTTAGCCAGACCCAATATGCGCTTTGTTGCCGTTAAATCAGAATCACAACAAGCTGTATTGGTCATGCACCGGATGCGCGACCAGTGGGTACGGGAACGTACTTCACTGATGAACCAAATCCGCAGCTACCTGCACGAGTTTGGCATTGTGATTAATCAGGGCCGCGCAGCACTGGCCAAGACATTACCTTTGGTGGCTGAATCGGAAACACTGCCCCTACTGTTTCGCCAGAGTATGGCTGATTTAGCCGACAAGTTAGCTGATTTAGAAACGCGCATTAATTCGTTAAACAAACGGATTGAAGCCTGGAGCAAGCAAGATACCACCGCAAAAGTCTTACTTGAGCTCTGTGGTATCGGTAGCGTTACCGCAAGCGCTGCTGTAGCAACAGCCGGTGATGTGTCAGTATTTAAAAACGGGAGGCAATTCGCCGCCTGGCTCGGTTTAGTGCCAAAACAGAACTCATCCGGTGGTAAAACGCAACTCGGTGCCATTACTAAACGCGGCGACCGCTATTTGCGAACACTCTTGGTTCAGGGTGCCCGAACCGTCATGCTGGCGGCCAGCCGAGCACAAAAGTCCACGCAAACAACACCCATGTTTGACTGGATTTATAAGCTACAAGAGCGACGGCCAAACAATGTTGTTGCGGTGGCTATCGCCGCAAAACAAGCCAGAATGCTGTGGGCAATCATGGCCAAGCAGCAGCGGCAAGATACGCTA
>NZ_BMYR01000035.1 GCF_014652375.1 Alishewanella tabrizica
AATCCACTCAAACATGGGTGTTGTTTGCGTGGATTTTTGTGCTCTGCTGGCCGCAAGCATGACGGTTCGGGCACCCTGAACCAAGAGTGTTCGCAAATAGCGGTCGCCGCGTTTAGTAATGGCACCGAGTTGCGTTTTACCACCGGATGAATTCTGTTTTGGCACTAAACCGAGCCAAGCAGCAAACTGTCTGCCGTTTTTAAATACTGACACATCACCGGCTGTTGCTACTGCCGCAGTGGCGGTAATGCTACCGACACCACAGAGATCAAGTAAAGCTTTTGCCGTGCTGTTTTGCTTACTCCAGGCTTCAATTCGTTTGTTAAGTGCAGTAATCCGCGTTTCTAAATCAGCTAACTTGTCCGCTAAATCAGCCATACTCTGGCGAAACAGTAGGGGCAGTGTTTCCGATTCAGCCACCAAAGGCAACGTTTTAGTCAGTGCTGCGCGGCCCTGATTAATCACGATGCCAAACTCATGCAGATAACTGCGGATTTGGTTCATCAATGAAGTGCGCTCACGCACCCATTGCTCACGCATGCGGTGCATAACCAAAACCGCTTGCTGTGATTCGGATTTCACGGCAACAAAACGCATATTTGGCCTAGCCAGAGCTTCACAAATGGCTTCGGCATCATTGGCATCGTTTTTACCACCACGCCGATAGGGTGCAACATACTGCGGTGTCATCAGCTTTACGGTATGGCCGAGTTTGGTCAGCTCACGCGCCCAATAATGCGCACCACCGCAGGCTTCAATGCCGATAAGCATCGGTGGTTTATTGGCGAAATAGCGAAGCATTTCGTTTCTGGCTAACTTCTTTACCATGATGGTTTCACCAGATTTAGCAATAACGCCATGAATTTGAAACACGAGCTTTGCAATATCGACCCCACAACGTATAGACTGTTCCATGCGACTTCCCCTCACTTGTGACTG
>NZ_BMYR01000036.1 GCF_014652375.1 Alishewanella tabrizica
TGAGCTATTACGCTTTCTTTAAAGGGTGGCTGCTTCTAAGCCAACCTCCTAGCTGTCTATGCCTTCCCACATCGTTTTCCACTTAATCATCACTTTGGGACCTTAGCTGGCGGTCTGGGTTGTTTCCCTTTTCACGACGGACGTTAGCACCCGCCGTGTGTCTCCCGAGTAGTACTCATTGGTATTCGGAGTTTGCATGGGGTTGGTAAGTCGGGATGACCCCCTAGCCCAAACAGTGCTCTACCCCCAATGGTATTCGCTCGAGGCGCTACCTAAATAGCTTTCGAGGAGAACCAGATATCTCCGAGCTTGATTAGCCTTTCACTCCGATCCACAAGTCATCCCCTACTTTTTCAACAGTAGTGGGTTCGGTCCTCCAGTTAGTGTTACCCAACCTTCAACCTGCTCATGGATAGATCGCCCGGTTTCGGGTCTACACCCTGCAACTATTCGCCCAGTTAAGACTCGGTTTCCCTACGGCTCCCCTATTCGGTTAACCTCGCTACAGAATGTAAGTCGCTGACCCATTATACAAAAGGTACGCAGTCACCCCACGAAGGGGCTCCCACTGCTTGTACGTACACGGTTTCAGGTTCTATTTCACTCCCCTTACAGGGGTTCTTTTCGCCTTTCCCTCACGGTACTGGTTCACTATCGGTCAGTCAGGAGTATTTAGCCTTGGAGGATGGTCCCCCCATGTTCAAACAGGATACCACGTGTCCCGTCCTACTCGTTTTCACTATAAAGGTGTTGTCGTGTACGGGGCTATCACCCTGTATCGCTCAGCTTTCCAGATGATTCCACTAACACCAATGTAGCTTAAGGGCTACTCCGCGTTCGCTCGCCGCTACTAACGGAATCTCGGTTGATTTCTTTTCC
>NZ_BMYR01000037.1 GCF_014652375.1 Alishewanella tabrizica
TGCGACGATGGTAGTGTGGCATTCGCCATGCGAGAGTAGTACACCGCCAGGCACCTCATTCAATAGAAAAGTCCTACTCGAAAGAGTGGGGCTTTTTTATTGGCTGCGATTCTAGCGGTATACTGCTCGAGCAGGGCGACCCCATGCGACCAGTTCGTCAGGAACGAACTGGGACAGCTTAAGCTGGCCGCGAAGCGGCGAACCCCAGGGATGGGGTGAGCAAAGTAGTACACCGCCGACTCCCACGCCAGCCACCGTGGTGGCATTGCGAAACACATCCTGTGTTTCACCCTTCGGGCCGTCGCTTCGTAACGTTCAAAAACGCTCCAAGCGTTTTTGTCGCCATGCTATATCGGTGTATATTTGAAGGGCGATACCATGCGCAGAATAGTACAGTGAAGCCGGGAATTCGCCAAGCCAACAGTTTGGCTTGGCGCCGGCTGAACGCCCCGAGCTTTGCGAGGGGCATGAAGGCACCTCATTCAAGCAAAAGGCCTACCCTAACGGGTGGGCCTTTTTGCTTTAGTGCGATTCTGAGGTAATGGACTGTGCGTATCCTTTGCGTCTCATCGTTTGGTGCATCCGGCTGCCAGCACGCCGTTCGACTTCGCCGGCGCACGCCGTAGATACTTCCCTGTAGGCTCCTCTTTTGCATCCCTGCAAAAGACGTCCCCGGACAAAGTTACTCTGCGCTGGCCACCTCGTTTTATATCGGTGTGGCTTATGTTTTCTGCAGCAGCGAAACCACAGCGTTTGCTCTGGCATTAACAATCCCCGTTCAGGTCTCAGATGCGGTAGAATTTTTTGAGCAGCTGTTACCAACAATGCAAAACTGATCCACTTCAACAATTGAAATCTGATCCACTTGTTTTCACTATA
>NZ_BMYR01000038.1 GCF_014652375.1 Alishewanella tabrizica
AAACGAAAGCGAGCGCAGATATTGGCTTAGCTATAACAATGTGGCCAAAATTAGTTGACCACTACACACAGCTATTTATGAAGGAAGCATTAAAATGGATATGAGTTCCATGACTCAGAATATTGCTGCTATCATCTATGACGATATAGGCTTTTATACAGTTTATAGGTCGTATTACCCAAAGTTCATGACGGAAAATTTAGATATGCGCTTTTGTATGTCTTTTCGTGACGATCCATCTTCCGCCGTTGCTGATGTTTACTTTGAATTGGTTAATGACATGCAAATTCAGAATCTGATAACCAGTCGTGCAAAATATTGTTTTGGCTGATGATTGTTTTACATATCCCCGTATCATTTGTGAAGGGCCTAACAATCAGCACCACCGGAGCAGTTTTCCGCTGGTGCTCCAAACTGCCCGGTGTGCTGGGCGTTAGCAGCTTTCTGGGGTGTTTAGGGTTGTAACGGTTTTTCGTACTGGCATTGCTCTCGTTTAGTTCTTTTAGCGGCAAAGCCAAAACGTAAAGTCCGCCAGTTTGTGGGGAAGTCGCTGGCGGCGAGGGCGGTAGCGTTGTTCCTCTGGTTCATTTGCTCCGCTTGTAGCAAGTTTTAAGGTTCCAGTTATTTCGTTGTATTGCACTTGGCTGGTTAGGTTTTTAATTAATGGGTGCAGTGGCTTCGGTCAACTTCGCGTGGCGGCAAAGCCGCGAAGGTTTAGGTGTTTGCTGCTAACAAGTTACTGCACCGGAAAAATCAACTCGCTGGCGCTCGTCATTTTCCGGTGAGCAAAGCGTTAGCCGGCTGTCGAGAGGGTGTGGTTTCAAAATCTGTTTTACTTTTCGGCTCCGCTTGCGTTAAGTTGTATCTCAGTTGTTAAT
>NZ_BMYR01000039.1 GCF_014652375.1 Alishewanella tabrizica
CAGAATGCAAAATTTAACAAGCAAAGGCAGCCGACGCTTGCCGCGCAGCTGCTTTGAGCGTTAGGGTGAAAAATGGATTTCTATAAAAAATTAATTTTTGCGTCGGTATCGTGGCTGTTGGCTTCGTGCAGCACAACAACTCCGACAATTGATAATGAAACTGTCGTTAAGTTAAAGCGTACAGCTTGCTTTGGAAACTGTCCCGTATACACCGTTTCTGTTAAAGCTAATGGTGTAGTTGAGTATGAAGGCAATGAATATGTTTCAATTAAAGGCTTTCAAACAGGCAACCTTCCAAAAGAAAGCGTCGAACTAATCGAGAAAAAACTAATAAAAGTCAAGTTTTTGAAAATGAAATCTCACCTCGATTCAGGTAGCTGGGGTTGTTTCATTTCCGCAACTGATTCTAGTTATATTCTTATTGAAGGCTTAGTAAAAAATAGAAAAAAGGCAGTTTCAACCTATTTAGGTTGTGAATCCAAGCAAGTATATGAAGTTATAAACCTTGCAGAATATATTGACCAAGTGGTTGGCACATCTAAATGGGTAAAAGAAACTGCAGAATAAAGCCCTAACAAAGTGCTGCAACACGCGCACTGCGTGCGCTGGACAGTTTGTAAGTCGCGGCTTTGTGGTTTTGCTGCGCAAAAGTAATCCACAAAACCACGACTTACAAACTGCCGTTGAGCACGGCGTTAGCCGGCTGTCGAGAGGGTGTGTGGTTTCAAAATCTGTTTTACTTTTCGGCTCCGCTTGCGTTAAGTTGTATCTCAGTTGTTAAT
>NZ_BMYR01000040.1 GCF_014652375.1 Alishewanella tabrizica
GAATAATGTTAGCGTTGTTGTTTGCATTACTTGCTCCTGTAGGCGGCGTAAATGCTACCAGCATTAATAATGCGTTTTTAAAAACGCTTACTCTGTGCGTTTGCCAACATAAGCAGGACTATTTGACTTTGGCGGCTGAAAAAAACAGACCCGCGTGAGGCGGGTTTGTTGGTTCGGTATCTGACCCCGAAGGTTTTGTTCATGGCGTATCCTTGATGGGTTTGTTTGGCGATAGATCTGATCACCGAACGCCATGAATGTTCCTTGTTAGCTCATCTTTTTGTTTGAAGGTTTCGGTATCTGACCCCGAAGGTTACCGTTGGCGGCTAAAAAAATAAACCCGCACGAGGCGGGCTTGTTGGTTCGGTATCTGACCCCGAAGGTTCGAAGGTTTGGTTCGGTATCTGACCCCGAAGGTTACAAGGTTTTGACCCCGAAGGTTCTATGAAAAAACAAACCCGCTCGAGGCGGGCTTGTTGGTTCGGTATCTGACCCCGAAGGTTCTTGATTCGGTATCTGACCCCGAAGGTTTGACCCCGAAGGTTTGACCCCGAAGGTTTTGGGACCCCGAAGGTTTTGGAATGTTTTCTGACGGCTGAAAAAACAAACCCGCGTGAGGCGGGCTTGTTGATTCGGTATCTGACCCCGAAGTTTTTTGGTTCGGTATCTTGGTTCGGTATCTGACCCCGAAGGTTATAACGTCCTAAGTCTTGCATCATCAGGCTGAGGCCATTTTCTATCTGCGGCGTTGCCAGTAAGTGCACATGATTA
>NZ_BMYR01000041.1 GCF_014652375.1 Alishewanella tabrizica
AATATGTATCCTTGATTTGTTTCTTTTTACATCAGCTTGCCAAATTGTTAAAGAGCAGTTTGAGATAAACTCAAATATAAAAACTTAAAGTTATTAAGCGTTTATATTTGAATTTCTAGAGCAATTATTATCAGTGTAACCAACGGATTTTAGGCTAGGCGCGGTGAACCGAAGCATACTTAGGTATGTGAGGTTCGCTGCAACAACGCATAAAAGGTGGTGGTGGAGTTAAGCGGGATCGAACCGCTGACCTCCTGCGTGCAAGGCAGGCGCTCTCCCAGCTGAGCTATAACCCCTCATAGTTTCTAACAAGGTAATTTCGTGCCAGGCAAGGCATTTTCAAGCGAAGTGTACTTAGGTACACGAGCTTTAAAATAACGCCGCATGGTGCGAAATTTGGTTGGTCTGAGTAGACTCGAACTACCGACCTCACCCTTATCAGGGGTGCGCTCTAACCACCTGAGCTACAGACCAATTTTAACTGGTCTGACTCACTGATACTGCGTTGCACTCTTCGCTCATTTCGTCACGTACTATTAGTACGCTCCTCATTCGCTCATCGCGCGCCTTGTCTCAGCTTCGTCATCCTGCGTTAAATATCACTATCTAACGTTAAAACCGTTTGCTCTATCTCGTGCAATCAATCATCTGTGTGAACACTTATAACTCATTCTATATAGGTAAGGAGGTGATCCAACCGC
>NZ_BMYR01000042.1 GCF_014652375.1 Alishewanella tabrizica
GAGCAGGTGGTGGTCAAGGAGTTTCTGCCGGTAGAGCTGGCCGGGCGCCATGGCAATACCGTGCAACCGCATGGCACCTCAAAGCAGGAGCTTTACGGCGAATGCTTGCGCCGCTTTATGGTAGAAGGCAAAACGCTGGTTAAACTGCGCCACCCGAATGTAGTACGCTGCCGCGATTTATTTACCGCCAATGGCACGGCTTATTTAGTGATGGACTTTGAAGACGGCCTGCCGCTGGACGAGCTGGTAAGCAGCTTAGAAGCGCAGGGTAGCCGTTACACTGAGCAGCAATTACTGCATTTTTTACTGCCACTGGCGGATGGTTTAGCCTACATCCACAGCCAGGGTGTATTGCACCGCGATATTAAACCGGCCAATGTGTTTATCCGCCGCAGCGACGGCTCACCGGTAATCATTGATTTTGGTGCTGCGAAGCAAAACTTTGCCTTAGCGTCGCAATCACAAGCGCCCTTTACCGAGTTTTACGCGCCACTGGAGCAAATAGAAGGCGGTGGTGAAGCTAAACCAACAGTCGATATTCATGCCTTTGGCGGTTTAATGTACCGTTTAGCCACCGGCCAAATGGGCCCCAAAGCCGAAGCCCGGGCGATGGCACTGGTGTATGGCAATCCCGATCCGCTAAAACCCGCCACTGAACTGGCCAAAGGCCATTATAGCGAGCAGTTT
>NZ_BMYR01000043.1 GCF_014652375.1 Alishewanella tabrizica
CACCACGCTTCCACACCTCACCTATCAACGTTGTGGTCTCCAACGACCCTTTAGTAGGCTTAAAGCCTAAGGGATGACTCATCTTGTGGCCGGCTTCCCGCTTAGATGCTTTCAGCGGTTATCCGTTCCGAACGTAGCTACCGGGCAGTGCCATTGGCATGACAACCCGAACACCAGCGGTTCGTTCACTCCGGTCCTCTCGTACTAGGAGCAACTCCACTCAATCATCCAACGCCCACGGCAGATAGGGACCGAACTGTCTCACGACGTTCTAAACCCAGCTCGCGTACCACTTTAAATGGCGAACAGCCATACCCTTGGGACCAACTTCAGCCCCAGGATGTGATGAGCCGACATCGAGGTGCCAAACACCGCCGTCGATATGAACTCTTGGGCGGTATCAGCCTGTTATCCCCGGAGTACCTTTTATCCGTTGAGCGATGGCCCTTCCATACAGAACCACCGGATCACTATGACCTACTTTCGTACCTGCTCGACGTGTCTGTCTCGCAGTTAAGCTGGCTTCTACCATTACACTAACCGTACGATGTCCGACCGTACTTAGCCAACCTTCGTGCTCCTCCGTTACTCTTTAGGAGGAGACCGCCCCAGTCAAACTACCCACCAGACACTGTCCGCAATC
>NZ_BMYR01000044.1 GCF_014652375.1 Alishewanella tabrizica
GTACCCCGTTCTCGGTCACTAAGGCTTGTAAAGTACGTGGGGTAGCATAGGCAACATCGCGCACCGCTAATCCAGCAGCATCCAGTAACGATACTTCGATGGTATTAACAACTCTGTCATCACCTAAAGAGTCAAAAATAAACGGCAGTGCCAGTAAGCTTTCACCTGCAATTTGCACTTCTGCATTAATTTGACCACTGCCAGCCACTTGACCAGCTAACAAAGTGATTTCTGCCAAACCAGCAGCATTTGTTCTGGCAGTACCACTGCTAGGCGAGATAATACCTATGTTAGAAGCCAGTGCGAAATTCACTAACTGATTGGCAACCGGTTGACCATTTTGACTCAGTACTGCCTGCACTTTACCTGGCGCACTACGTGACACCTGACGTGTAGCACCACCAGCTGTATCAACCAAGTTCAAGGTTAATTGATAAGAACTCACACCTTCATTACCCTGAGTGCGGAAGTTCAGCGTCTGCTCCACACCCTGGTAACGCGCTGTCAGCGTACCAGCACCTTCAATAGTACCGGCTGTTAAACGAATACTCGCTTCACCTTGAGCATTAGTCAGAGCAGTACCAAAGGCAGGTT
>NZ_BMYR01000045.1 GCF_014652375.1 Alishewanella tabrizica
CATAAAACTCAGCATAAACCGCTGCCTAACTGGGCGGGTGTCTATCAGGAACTCAAAGCACCTGGCCGCAAAGGCGTCACCTTAGAGCTGCTGTGGCAGGAGTATGCCGAACGAAGCCCTGAACAACATTACAGTTACAACCACTTCTGTCGTCTTTATAAAGAGTGGGCGGCCGTATTGCAGCCCTCTATGCGACAAATCCACCTGGCGGGCGAAAAGCTCTTTGTCGACTACTGCGGCCAAACCATGCCGATTGTTGATCCTGATACCGGTGAAATTACCTGTCGTGCGCAGATCTTCGTGGCGGTGTTGGGTGCGTCCAATTACACCTTCGCCGAAGCCACCCGTTCACAACAGTTGGAAGACTGGATCATGAGCCATAAACGTGCCTTTGAGTTCTTCGGTGGCGTACCGCAATTAGTGGTACCTGATTGTTTAAAAAGTGCAGTCAGCGTGGCTCGCAATACCGATCCCGATCTCAATCCAACCTATCAAATGCTGGCGGCCCACTTCGGCACTGCCATCATGCCAGCCAGACC
>NZ_BMYR01000046.1 GCF_014652375.1 Alishewanella tabrizica
ACCGCGACATGCGTACAAAAAAGGTGGTGCTGAGCATGTGGAGATCCCTAACGTGTTAGCGCGCCAATTTGCTGTTGTGAAGCCGAATCACATGTGGTGTGGCGATGTGACATACATTTGGACTGGCAGTCGCTGGGCTTATCTGGCTGTGGTAATGGATCTTTTTGCTCGCAAGCCTGTGGGCTGGGCTATGTCGTTTTCACCGGATAGTGAGTTGACATGCAAAGCACTAAGCCATGCGTTTGAGTCGCGTGGCAAGCCAGAGGGCGTCATGTTTCACTCTGATCAAGGAAGCCATTACACCAGCCGGAAGTTCAGGCAATTACTCTGGCGCTGCCAAATAACGCAGAGTATGAGTCGGCGCGGTAACTGCTGGGACAACAGCCCAATGGAGCGCTTCTTCAGAAGCTTAAAAACAGAATGGGTACCTACAGTAGGTTATGGTTCTTTTGCTCAAGCAGAGCGAGAGATACTGGAATATATGCTGGGTTATTACAGCCAGCAAAGGCCACATCACTATAATGGTGGTTTGGCACC
>NZ_BMYR01000047.1 GCF_014652375.1 Alishewanella tabrizica
GGTTTTGCTGCGCAAAAGTAATCCACAAATCCACAACTTAAAAACTGCCGTTGAGCACGGCGTTAGCCGCTTGAGTTACCCATGTTCAGGAGAAAACAATGGATGTTGTCGATATAAAAGCTTTTGTTCCGAGTAAAGACTATGAAATTTCAAAAGCTTTCTATTCAGAGATCGGATTTGAATCAGAGTTCGTTTCTGAGGACTTAACCCTTTTTCAAAACGGAGATTGTCTTTTCTTCTTGCAGCGCTTTTTCAACGAAGACTTGGCTAATAATTTTATGCTTCAGGTTTGCGTTTCAGATATCGATACAGCATACAGCCTTTGCTCTCAATCAAAGCACAAAACAAAAATCACTCCAGTTCAGAGTGAGTCGTGGGGTAAGGTATTTTATTTGTGGGGGCCAGTTGGTGAACTACTACACATTACGGAGTTGGGCGGCTAACAATGCGTCTATGGACTCCCCCTCTATTGCAAGCACAAAGTGATCAAATTTGGCGGTGAATGACTGCATACGT